>CAVQND010000012.1:0-234732 GCA_963713735.1 uncultured bacterium | reverse complement strand
ACAAAGATTCTTGGTCGAGTTCACCACGTTCGACGGCTCAACGGTTGCGGTGACAAAAGTTGCGGATGCTCAAATCCGCCCGCTATTGCGTAACGAAATCCACCATGCCCGGAGGTTCGAGCCTGTAGTGCGTTGACGCCGGGAACGTCGGACGGCCGACTAAAGAACCAGCGCGAGAGCGTGAGGGGCAAGCCCATTCGTCGTTCCCTGCGGCCGCATCTTCCGTTGTTGAGAAAAGGATGAGGGGATGGCGGGAGTGCAGCTACGGCTCTATAGCGAGCCGGTACTTGCTGATCTGATCGATTGTCCAGGCGCGGCGAGATCCCCGCAGCAGAGGCTCGGTGGATTTAACGCTCAGATGACCGATGTAACTGTCGAAGATCGCCACGCACTTGAGCTGGGGGTTGTGCCGGCTCAGGTAGATGAGGCCGCCCGGCTGCTGCGGATGTTCAAAAATCGATCGCGACCAGAGCCCCGGAGTCCGGTAAGGCGTCTCCGTAGCAATGCGGTTGTCACAGGAAAGCTGCCGAAGTCCCGATCCCGTCAGGTCCACACAATCAAGCGCCCTGCAGCCAATTTCGGAAAGGGCGCGTTGCTCCAGGTCGGACTCGAGGATAAGCATCTGCGACAGATGGCGTAAAAAGACTTCAGCGAAGGCGGCCTCGGACTTGAGTCCCGCATAAAGCACGCCGTATCTGCGGTGCGGATCATCGAAGCGGCCATCGCCGCTTTTGCTGAAGTACAAGCACGCGTCCGCGGAACGGTGAATCCGAAACAGGACTCGAACTCGCCTGACCGGCAGCGACCGAGAGGCGATATCCGCCGGCGGGGACGGCAGCCTGCTGGCAGCGCTAGCTGCCATGCTTGAGAAAGCTCCTGGCTTCGAGAACTACCGCTTCCCGATCTCCCGCCTGCAGCGCCTCAATCGCGGTCCGGTCGCTGAAATCAGGGCTCCGGCTCAACAAAAACGAGAGCGCCACGAATGGCGAATCCGTTTCGAGCGCCGCAAGCACGTCGCTCAGTCCGGGGACAACGTCGCCGTCTTTGAACTGAAAGGCGGGAAAGACCCTGTCGCCCCCTTTGGGGAGCGCCAGCAATTGCTTGCGATCCACTTTCTTGCGCACCGTTTCCCTTGACACACCCAGCAGACCGCAAACCTGGCCGCTCTCCAGGCAGGGTTCGGCCGCTTTGCGAAGCCGGGCCATGCGCGCCAACCCGCGCAGCCGGGCATCGTGCAGCTTTTTCTCCGCCGCATCGGCGGGGATTGCCAATGCATCAATGGCCAGACGGGCGGCCTGCAGCAGAAAGCCGACCTCGTTGGTCGAGGTC
Source organism: uncultured bacterium (assembly GCA_963713735.1). GTDB lineage: Bacteria > Verrucomicrobiota > Verrucomicrobiia > Limisphaerales > UBA8199 > CAVQND01. The sequence continues at coordinate 233,403 of CAVQND010000012.1, read as the reverse complement.
TGCAAGGGTTTCAAGCCGGCAGATCCGGTTCTGAGGACGATCGCCTCGAAAGTCTTGCGAGCTCGATCCATGGTCCGCCGAGCCGGAGCATCCATCACTTCACGTTCCGTTGTCATATTGACACCGGCACGTTATAGCTTCTAACGGACAATGTCAATACCCCCGGCCCTGACGTGAAAGCTTCTTCGCCTCGGCGCGCCAGAGGCTGGCCCGGCGAAAAGTGCCATTAGTGAGGACCGACACCTGCCGACGACAACGCGTGAAACTTTTCCGATTGCACAACCCGGAGTTTTTGTGGACGATCAACAACATGGCGAATCGAAATCACCACACCGCGACCGCCGCCTGGCGGTCCGCCGTGGAGGCTTGGCTCCGCTGCCAGGGACTGATCTTGATCCGCCATCGACCAAACAAAAAGGTGTCAACCGCTTTTCCCCGGTTTTGGTTTCATAATTGATTTGGGCGTACAAATATGTGAGCGAGCCATTTCCGCGCCGCGCGCTGCTTTCGGGCCTTTGAGCAGAGGGCGCCTTTCCAAGATCATGAATGCGAACAAGAAGAGCCTCTTCGTAACCGCGGACGGAAAGAACGTGATGTTCACGTTCATCATTGTGAGTTCGCTGTTTCTGCTGTGGGGCTTCTGCAACGGGATGATTGACGTGATGGACAAGCATTTTCAGGAAGAACTGCACCTGAGCTTGTCCCAATCGGCCTGGGTGCAGTTCGCGCACTGGATGGGCTACTTCCTCATGTCGCTGCCGGCGGGCTGGCTGGCGACGCGGTTGGGCTACAAGAGCGGCATCATCGCCGGGCTGCTGATGGTCGCGGTGGGCGGATTTTGGTTTGTCCCGGCGACGAAAATCACCGCATTCTGGGCCTTTCTCCTCGGCGTGTGTGTCGTGGCGTCCGGCCTGACGTTTTTGGAAACGGTGGCCAATCCCTACACCACGGTGCTCGGGCCGCCGCGCTACGCCGCCACGCGCATCAACCTCGCCCAGTCGTGCAACGGTGTCGGCTGGATTTTTGGCCCGATTGCGGGCGGGTTGTTTTTCTACGCCAAGGATGCCTCCGGCAGGAGCACCGGCGCCACCACGCTTTGGATTCCTTACGCGGGCGTAGCGGTCGCAGTCCTCATTTTGGCCGTCATTTTCTACTTCGCTCCGGTCCCTGACATCAAGGCCGAGGATGACTACCAGATAGAGGACCACGACAACACTGCGCCTGCGGCTTCCGCCCCGGCCCTGCGGCAGGTCAACCGGCGGTTGCGCTATGCCCTGCTGCTGGGCAACGTGACCGTGCTGATCGGCGTCTTTGGCATGATCCTGTGGCTGGCCCTCGGCGCCCTGGGCCTCGGCCCGCATTTGGTGGGGATGGCCTCGGCGCTGCCCCACCCTGCGGGGTTCACCATCACCGCCGAGACCGCGCTGCTCGTGGTGCTGGCAGGCGTCGGATGCCTGGCGTTTGTGGTCGCGGCCATTTGGCTGGTCGGAGTCACCCGACGCCTCTCGCACCACAGCATCTGGGCGCACGAACATTTCTCGGGCGCCACGCTGGCACAGTTCCTGTACGTCGCCGCCCAGTCCGGCATTTTCAGCTTCCTCATCAACTACGTGACCTCCGAGCCACCCTCCTTGCCGTCTTCGTGGCTGAGGGAGGGCACCAGCAAATGGGTCGAGGTCAGAACGGCCTTCGCCGGTTCGGACTTCAAGGATGTGTCGTCCCTGGCCACGAAATTGAGCGCGAAAGCGGATCCCGTATCCGCCTTCCTGGCCGCGAACCTCTCCAGCTCGACCCTGCAAACCCTGGCCCGCTACCAGGAAGGCGCCGCCAGTGAGACATCGGCTCGGGTCGCCATGATGCAGGATCTCAACAGCCTCATTCTGAAGCAAAGCCTCTACAGCCCGGAACGGTTCAGCGGGATCACCTTGCAGGACAAAACCAGACAACTGCTGTCGCAGGACGCCAAAGGGCGGAACGAAGCGCGGCTCAACCGGCTGCTGCTCGCTGAGGCGTATCCGAAGGAACTGGCTTATCAAGACGGAATTCTGGGCGTCAGCAACCAGCTCGCCGCCAATCTGGCGTCGTTTGGCTTTGTGTGCTTTCTGCTCGGCCGGGTCACCGGCGCGCTCCTGCTGCGGCGAGTCTCCGCGCACAGGATTGTCGGCTTGTATGGGGTGATGAATGTGGCGGCCTGCCTCGTGATTTTTCTCAAGCTGGGCTGGCTCTCGGTGGGTTGCGTCTTCCTGAGCTACTTCTTCATGTCGATCATGTTTCCCACCATCTTTGCCCTGGGCATCTTCGGGCTGGGCGCCCGGGCCAAAAAGGCCTCCGCCTACATCGTCATGGGCATCGTGGGCGGCGCCATGCTGCCCAAGGTGATGGGGGCGGTCGCCGACCACTATGACATGTCCCGTGGATTCATCGTGCCGCTGGTCTGCTTCGTTCTCATCGCCTGCTACGGTTACTGCTGGCCCAAACTCAGCCAGGCGGAATCGCTGCACGGCATCGGACCTTCCGGCGGGCATTCGGCCTCCCTGGATGGCGCGCGGGCCGCCAGCCATTAATGACCTGGTGGTCATGAACATGCCTTCCAACGCTCTTGACAAAAACCCTCAACCGAGCCTCGGGCTCCTCACTATGAAACGGAACATCCCTATAACCGCACTTGTTCTTATGACCGCAACCGCGTCTCTCGCGCCTCGGGCCGGCGCCGCCACTTTTGGCGACGATGCCGCATTTTTGAAAGGCCACACCGAACTCATCGTGCTGAGCGATAAGAACGGCCACGCCCGCGTGGCCATCTCGCCGGCCTGGCAGGGCCGCGTCATGACGAGCGCCGCCGGCGGTGACGCCGGCCGGAGTTTTGGCTGGATTAACCGCGAGCTGATCGCCTCCGGCAAATTGCTGCCGCACATGAATGCCTTCGGCGGGGAGGATCGGTTTTGGATGGGACCGGAGGGCGGCCAGTTTTCAATCTTCTTCGCCCCAGGCGCCAGGTTTGAATATGCCGATTGGCAGACGCCGGCGGTTTTCGACACCCTGCCGTTCAAGGTGGTCAGCCAATCGCCCAACGAGGCGGCCTTTGCCGCTGAGTTTGAGTTGACCAATTACTCGGGCACGCGCTTGGCGGTGGCGGTGAGCCGCGCGGTGCGCGTGCTCGACACCGCTGCGGCCTGGAAGAAGCTCGGGGTGCGGCCGCGCCAGGACGTGAGTCTCGTTGCTTACGAGACGGACAACCAGATAGCCAACGCCGGCCAGAACGCCTGGAAGAAGGAAACCGGCCTGCTTTCAATCTGGATTCTGGGCATGTTCAACCCCTCGCCCTCGACCACGATTGTTGTCCCCATCAAGTCCGGCCCGGAAGCTGAGCTTGGGGTGAAGGTCACTTCGGATTACTTCGGCAGCATTCCGCCGGGGCGGTTGGTGGTGAAGGACGGTGTGGTCTTCCTCAGCGCCGATGGCAAGTTCCGCAGCAAGATCGGCATCAGCCCCAGACGCAGCAAGGCCGTGCTCGGCGGTTACGACGCGGATAACCGGGTGCTGACGCTGGTGCAATTCAGCCAACCCGCCGGCGTGACCGACTACGTCAACTCGCTCTGGAAGCGGCAGGACAATCCCTACGGCGGCGATGCGGCCAACAGTTACAACGACGGCCCCCCCACTCCCGGAGCCAAACCGCTTGGTCCTTTCTTCGAGCTGGAATCTTCCTCGCCGGCCGCCGCGCTGGCTCCAGGCCAAAGCCTGTCGCATGTCCATCGGACGCTCCACTTGAGCGGGCCGGAACCGGCCTTGGATGCGGTGGCCCGGGCGACGCTGGGCGTCTCTCTGTCGGCGATCAAGACGGCGCTTCAAAACCCGTGAGCACTGCCAAATATAATAGCGGGAAAGCGAAAGTCGAAAGGGGTCAGACCACTACTTTTCCCAGGAAAGGGAAAGCAAACCAGCCCTGCGTGGCCGGCAAAACGAAGCGCAAGCCGAACTAAAGTGAAAAGTTATGGTCTGACCCCTTTGATTCTCATCTTCGGGGGAGACGGTTGAGAGGAACTCATTGATTGACACCGCCTGGATTTCGTGTTTTCGTACCACCGCCGGCAGGCACCAATGGCCATTCACCCCGTAGGGGTGACCTGTCTATAGGAGGACCGCGACCCACGACCGCTCCTTTTGTTTTTCAGCGGCGCGGCGGGCGGGCAATTCTGTAGGCAGGCCAGAAACGCGCCGCTGAAAAACAAAAAGAAGGAGGGGGTGGTTGCGCTGGTGCTATAGACAGGCCACCCCTCCGGGGTTTGAACTGGTCCGCAACAGGAACCCTATTCGAGGCGCGCAGAGAATGTGGGTAATGACAAGAGGTTGAAGCCGGCGACGGCTTGCAAGTTCCTTGGACTTCTGAGAACGTATCGGCATGAGCGCGACAGAACTCAATGGGCAATTGAAGTATGAAGACCTTAACCTACACGGTGCATATTGAGCCGGCGGAGGAGGGGGGATACAATGTGTTCGTGCCGGCCCTGCCTGGGTGCCAGACGCAGGGCGACACGTACGAGGAGGCGGTCTCCATGGCTAAAGAGTGCATCGAGGGCTTTCTCGAGGCGCTGGCCAAGGCCGGCGAACCAATCCCGGTCGAGGAGCACCCGGAGCAGGCGGCGGTCCTGCGCGTGCAGGTGAACACGCCCGTACCAGCGTGAGCCGTCTCCCCACAGCGAAACCGACCGAGGTCGTCGCGGCGCTCAAACGGGCGGGCTTTCTTGAACATCACCAGCGAGGAAGCCACTTGTACTTGTGGCATCCCTCCAAACGCCGCATGACCAGTGTGCCGATGCACCCGGGCGACCTGCACCGGGGCCTCCTGAAAAGAATCCTCACCCAGGCATCGCTCACGGAAGACCAATTCCGCACGCTGCTCTGAAAAGGGCTTTCTGCTTTCTTCAACGGGATGTCAAACGGGAGCGCCAGCCGATTCCGCCGTCCGCCGCAACAAATCCAGGGCCTGCTGGGCGGTCACCTGCTTGAAAGTCTCCCGGTCATAAGGATTGAACTGGCGCTCGACCACGGTTGGGAATGGGCCGGCCAGGCCCACGAAAACCGTTCCGACCGGTTTGGCATCGGTGCCGCCGGCTGGACCGGCAATCCCGGTGACCGACAGCGCATAATCAGCCCCGGTTTGCCGGCGGGCCCATTCGGCCATCTCGCGCGCCACCGGCTCGCTCACGGCGCCGTGCTGCGCCAGGGTCTCGGCCTGCACGCCCAGGAACTTGCATTTCGCCTCGTTGCTGTAAGTCACCAGCCCCGCCAGCAGGACCGCCGAGGCGCCGGGCACGTTGGTCAGGCGGTGCGCAATGCAGCCGCCGGTGCACGACTCCGCCAGGGCCAGCGTCTTGCCCTGCGCGGTGAGCCGCCGAACGACCACGGCCTCCAGCTCCTCTTCTCCCACGGCATAAATGCGCAGACCGAGCAACCCGGTGACAATTCGTTCCGCTTCGTCCACCCGTTCCCGGGCGCGCGCCCCCGTGGCAGCCAGCCGCACATCCACTTGCCCGGGCCGAGCGCAATACCCCAGGTCAAGCCCCGCTTTGACCAGGTCCCGGAGCGGACCCGCCACCGCTTCCTCCAGCAGCGATTCCCCGAGGCCGGTCGTCCTGAGCGTGCGGCAAACGAACCCGCCCGCCGGCGGCAACACCCGCGCCAGCAGCGGCGCCAACACCTCGCTGAACATGGGCCGTAATTCCCGGCTCGGCCCGGGCAGCAAGATGAGCCAACTCGGCCGGCCGCCGTCGCGAAAACGATTCGGGGCAACTTCCAGCGCCAGGCCCGGCGCTGTGCCGTGGGGGTTGGGCAATACCACCGCCCCGTCGGGCACCATCGCCTGGACCCGTGTCCGCGCCGGCATGGCGCGGCCGCGGGCCTTGAAAAAACTCTCGAGCCGGGCGCGCACGCCGGCGTCCTCGCGCAAAGTCCGGCCCAGCATCCGGGCCAGGCACTCCCGCGTCAGGTTGTCCGAGGTTGGACCGAGGCCCCCCGTCGTTACGATCAGGTCGGCGCGGCCCAGCGCCTCGCGCACCGCCTGCTCGATTTCCTGGCTGCTATCCGCCACCGCCACCTGCCGGGTGACCACATATCCCAAATCAGCCAACTGGCGGCAGAGCCACTGCTGATGCGTATTGAGAACCCGCCCGAGCATCAGCTCGGTCCCCGTGTTGATCAATTCCACGTTCATGCAGAACAAGTGTCGAGTGTCGAGGGGCGAGTGTCGAGTGTCGAGGGGCGAGTGTCGAGGGGCGAGTGTCGAGGGGCGAGTGTCGAGGGGCAAGGGGCGGAACCGCGCACAGGGCCAATGGCAAAGCCGCCAAGCCAGGTCCCGTCCCCTGACCGTAGGAGACGACGTAAGGAGTCTCTGATCGAGGGGCTCCAAGGAGAGCAGGCTTTCGCTGTGCCCCAAACTGAATCAGAGACTCCTTACGTCGTCTCCTACACTGTTTTGCAAGGGCGTCGTTGACTCTGCAGCCTGAGCGGCCCTATACTCGCGGCATGGACGAGGCCGGCAAGAAGTCTGCCAGAGAGCGGTTTCTCGAGTATCTCTCGGGGAAACGGCTGCGCCTGACTGCCCAGCGGCAGGTGATCATTGACACCGCCTTGAGCACGGATCAGCACTTCACCGCCGAGCAACTCCTGGAGTGGTCCCGCCGCCGGGACAAGTCGGTTTCCCGCGCGACCGTCTATCGGACCTTGCCCCTGTTAACGAAGAGCGGCCTGGTCGGCGAAATGGATTTCGGCAGAGACCGCAAGTTTTACGACCCCAACTACGCCGAGCATCCGCACCATAACCACATTATCTGCCTGGAATGCGAGAAGATCGTCGAGTTCGAGAGCGAGAAGCTGGCGCAACTGGAAAACGAGATCAGCCAGCGCCTTGGTTTCTCCGTCCAAACCCGGCGGATGCTGGTCACCGCCACGTGCGACGAGTTCCGGAGGTTGGGAGTCTGCCGCAAAAGAAAACTATGATTCTAAACATTCGCAAGGCCGGGGCGTGCTGGGTCTGCCTCCTCTGGCTCCTGGGCAGTAACAGGCTCTCTGCCGAAGATTGGCCGCAGTGGCTCGGTCCCAACCGCGACTCGGTCTGGCGCGAGAGCGGCATCGTCGAGAAACTGCCCGCCGATGGCCCGCCGGTCTGCTGGCGGACCCCCATCGGGGCAGGTTTCTCCGGACCGGTGGTGGCGGGCGGGCGGGTCTATGTGACCGACCGCCAGCTTGCCAAAGAGACGGGCACTCCCGCCAACCCGCCTTCTGGCGGGGCGGCCCGCGGCGAGGAACGAGTGCTCTGCTTGAATGAAGCGGACGGAGCCATCCTGTGGCGGCACGCCTATGAATGTTCCTACACGATGAGCTATCCGGCCGGACCCCGGGTGGCGCCCCTGGTCAGCCAAGGCCGTGTCTATACGCTGGGGGCCGAGGGAAACCTGCTGTGCCTGGACGCCGGGGACGGACGAGTCATCTGGTCGAGAGATTTCAAGAAGGACTTTGGCGTGAAGACGCCGCAGTGGGGATTCGCCGGGCACCCGTTGCTCGACGGCAACCGGCTGATTTGCCTGGCGGGCGGGGCCGGCAGCACGGCGGTTGCCTTTGACAAGGACACCGGCAAGGAAATCTGGCGCGCTTTGAGCGCGGAAGAGCCCGGCTACAGCTCGCCGGTCATTTTTGAGGCTGGCGGCAAACGTCAGCTTATCCTCTGGCACCCCGAGGCGGTCAACTCGCTCGACCCCGTTACCGGGGAGGTCTATTGGTCGGTGCCCTTCAAGTCCCGAACCGGCCTCTGCATCGCCACGCCGCGCAAGCTCGGCGACTGGCTCCTGGTCACCGCCTTTTACAACGGCTCGCTCCTGTTGCGGCTCGACCCGGCCCGGCCTGCCGCTACGACTGTTTGGCGCACGCAGAAAGTCAGCGAATACGAGACCACCCACCTCAACGCCATCATTTGCACCCCCTTCCTCGAGGACGGCCATATTTACGGCGTCTGCAGCTACGGCCAACTCCGCTGCCTCAAAGCCGAGTCCGGCCAGCGCCTCTGGGAGACCTTTCAAGCCACCACCTCCGGCAGCGCCGTCCGCTGGGCCAATGCCTTCCTGGTCAAAAACGGCAGCCGCTTCTTCCTCTGCAACGAAAAAGGCGACCTTATCATTGCCCGTCTCACTCCGGCCGGCTACGAAGAAATCAGCCGCGCCCACGTGCTCGAACCGACCAATGCCGATCCCGGCCGGCGCGTGGTCTGGTCCCATCCCGCCTTCGCCAACCGCCGCATGTACGCCCGCAATGACAAGGAAATCATCTGCGTGGACCTGGCGGCCAGGTGAGGGGCGAGGGGCGAGTGTCGAGTGCCGAGTGTCGAGGGGGGGCGCTTCGTTCCCTCGACACTCGACACTCGACACTCGACACTCGGATCGCGTTTAGTCCTTGGAAGCCGCCGAAATCGAGTTACAATCCTTGCACAACCATGAAACGCAAAGACCTGGCCCGCCGCTATCGGATTGCGAACGATAAGAAGTTCCGCCTCAAAGACGTTGACCCTGCCGACACCTGGAAACTCAAGCCAGGCGACCAGGCCCGGCAATGGCTGGATGAAGGCGTGGCCCGGCTCAGGGAACTCCAGGACCTGCTCTATGCCCAGAACCAGTGGGCGGTGCTGCTCATCCTCCAGGCCATGGACGCCGCCGGCAAGGACGGCATCATCAAACACGTCATGTCGGGCGTCAATCCCCAGGGCTGCCAGGTTTATGCCTTCAAAGCCCCCTCGCAACAGGAGTTGAACCATGATTTCCTGTGGCGCACCACCAACTGCCTGCCCGAGCGCGGCCACATCGGCATCTTCAATCGCTCCTACTACGAAGAGGTGCTCGTCGTGCGGGTCCATCCCGACTTGCTGGCCCATGAAAAGCTGCCCCCTCCGCTGGTGACCTCCGACCTCTGGAACGAGCGGTTCCAGGACATCAACGCCTTCGAGCGCCACCTCGCCCGCAACGGCGTGGTCATCCGCAAGTTCTTCCTCCACGTCTCCAAAAAGGAGCAGCGGCAGCGCCTCCTGGACCGCCTCGACCAATCGGAGAAGAACTGGAAAATCTCCATGGCCGATGTCCAGGAACGCCATTACTGGGGTGACTACGCCGACGCTTACGAAGACATGATCCGTCATACCGCAACCGAACAAGCTCCCTGGTATGTCGTCCCGGCCAACAACAAGTGGTTCACCCGCCTGGTCGTCGCCGAAGTCATCGTCGATGCCCTCGAATCTCTCCACCTCAAATACCCGGAGCTGGACAGCGCCCAACGCAAAGGCCTGGCCGTCATCCGCAAGACGCTCGTGCGGAACGGCTGAAACCCGCTCATCGCCAAGAGCCGGCACCCTTCCAGCCGCGACTTGGCTCTGGAGAACGGCTTCGGACGACTCAAACGACTTTCCGCACCATCCGGGCCATCACCCCGCCGCAAAACGCAGCTTCAGCCGCAAGGCCGTCAGCACCGCGTTCAGGCTCGCGAGGCTGGGATTGCCCCGGCGGGAAAGCTGGCGGTAGAGGCTCTCGCGATTCAGGCCGGCCAGGCGGGCGGCGCGGGTCATGCCGCCCTGCGCCTCCACCACGTCGCGCAAGCCCTGCAGGAAGACCTCCGGGCCCTCCTCGTAACAGGCAGTCAGGTACCTGGCGGCCTGTTCGGCGTCGGCCAGATGGTCCTTCAAAACACTCTCAAACTTCACAGCGGTTTTCATGGCTCACCTGCTTTCTCGTTTCTTGTAATCGCTCCAGTATTGCTGGGCCTGACCGATGTCGCGCTCCTGCGTCCGCTTGTCGCCGCCGCAGAGCAGGATCACCAACGTCTGACCCTTTTGACCGAAATACACCCGGTAGCCCGGCCCGTAATCCACGCGCAATTCGGACACGCCTTCGCCCATCGGTTTGCAGTCGCCCAGGTTTCCCCGGCGAACGCGGCCGATGCGGGCCAGTGCGCGGGCCACTGCGTTCTCGTCGCGCAACCCGCGCAGCCATTCGTCAAACGGCAACCGGCCATCGCGCGTGCAATAGACCAAGACGGACTTCGGTTTGACGTCCACAAGGGAGTTGTAGCTTAACGGCTACACCGCGTCAAGGCGCTATTGACTTGAGACCGTTGATCGAGCGAAAGTGGCGGCATGAGAATCTCCGACGATGGACAGGTAAGGATTCCGCCGGCCATGCGCAAGAAGCACGGCCTGGTTCCGCGCGCAAAGGTCGAGTTTATTGACCGGCCAGATGGGGTGCTCGTGGTGAGGGCATCCAAACCTTCACGCGGTAAACAGGTCTTGTCCGCGTTGCTCCGGGGCGGGAGAATCAAAGGCCGCACCCAAGACTGGCTTCGGCTGACGCGGGGCGACGCATGATCTTAGTTGATTCCAGCGTCCCTCGGTGCACCTGATCACACCGTAACATGCGACGGCCCGCCGATACGAAGAACGGGCCCAGGCCAAACGGACCCAAGCCGCTTTCCTGGCCTTTCCGAGGCTCTCCCGCGGGCGCAGTCGTCTTCTTTCTCCTCAGTTATGCCTACGTCTGGCTGCGGATCGAGCCATCCGTTCAGTACTGCTGTTGGGGTGTCCCCTTCTTTCTGAGCCGTTCCTTCTTCAGGGAGTTCCTGGGGTTTCCGGGCGGCCTCCTCGAGTATGCGGCGGCTGGCCTGGCGCAATTGAATTACTACGACTGGCTGGGCGGGTTGGTCTTTGTGGCACTGGGTTGCCTTCTCTTCCTGGAGGCCCGGGCGGTGCTCTCACGCCTCAGCGGGCTGGCCCCGCTCACAGGCGGGTTCATGCCCGTTTTCCTGCTGTTGTGGTTATGGGGCCGCGAGGACGGCCAGGCCCTGGCTTCGGGCCTGGGCGTGGCGCTGGGGCTCGGGCTGGCCATCGGCTACATGCGCCTGCCCTGGCAACGCCTGTGGCTCCGCTCCGCCGCCTGCTGGGTGCTGAGCGGTCTGGCCGCCGGCTCGGCCGGCTTGTGGCCGTGTTTGCTGTTCCTGGCGCTGAGTTGTTGGTGCGAGTTCGCGGCGCGCCGGGCATGGAAACCGGGACTGGGCTGTCTGCTGCCCGCAGTGGCTGTCCCGTTGGCCATGCTCGGCCTGGCCGGCCTGCCCGCCACCCGGATGCTGAACCCCTGGGGAACAAGGGCCCCGTTGTGGCTGATTGCCGCGCTGTTCCTCTGCGTCCCGCTAACGGCCCTTGTGCTGGCGCTTCTGCCCAAGCCGGCGCCCGCCCCCAAAGAAACCGCCGGCGCCCGCCACAAGGCGCCAGCCCCGGTCCCCTTGGGCCGCCGACTGCAACGTCCGGTCGTAAAGCGCGCGCTCGCAGCCGGTTTATTCCTGGCCGGTTGGGCGGCGGTGTGGTTTGGCCACAGCGGCTCGCAGCGGGCCTTCGCGCGAATCGAGTACTACGCCGGTCGCAAGGAATTCGGCAAAGTGCTGGCCGTGGCCGCCCGGCTGCCGGTCTTGAACCCCGCTTCCGAAGTGCGGGTCCAGCTTGCCCTCTACCATGCCGGCCGGCTTGTGCAGGACCTCTTTGCTTATACCAATCAGATAGGCTGGCAACTGCTCCCCGGGCTCAAGCTGGGATTCGGGGCCTGCCGCGCCCAAGGCGACACCTTATTGGAACTGGGACAAGTCAACGATGCCGAGCACCTGGCCCATGAGGCCCTGGAAATCGAAGGCAACCGGCCGGACCTCCTCCGCTTGCTCGCCCAAATCAATATTCTCAAAAACCGCCCCCAGGCGGCCCGCGTCTTCCTGAACCTCCTGGCCGAGGCGCCCTTCCAACGGGCCGGGGCCGCCGCCTGCCTTCGCGACCTCGACCACGATCCTCGCTTGCCTGATGACAAAGCCCTGGCCCTCATCCGGTCCCGGATGGTGACTACGGACCTGCCTCATGACGGAGTGCCGAGCGAGTCTCTTTTCCAACAACTGCTCCACTCCAACCCGCGAAACCAGATGGCCTTCGAATACTTGCTGGCGCAGTACCTGGTGACCCGCGACCTGGACCGCCTCGTCAAACAACTCGGGCGCCTGGATGATTTCGGCTACACCGCCATTCCCCGGCACCTCGAGGAGGCACTCCTCCTCTACCAGCGGCTCAACGGCATCGCCGTTGACCTCCACGGACGCCAGATTCGTCCCGAAACCCTCCAGCGCTTCGGCGAATTCATCGAAGCTCTCAGGCGCGCCCGCAAGAACCCCGCTGACCGCCCGGCCCTGGCGCGCAATTTCGGCGACACTTTTTGGTTCTACTACTATATCAGGCCGGCAGCGAGCCAGTAGTCAGTCCCGCCGGCAGCGGGGTGCGTTTCTCAGATTGTTCCGAATGGGCATGTGTCCTGAAGTATTGGAGATCATTGAAAATTGAAAATTGAAAATTGGTCAATGGCAATTAATCCCGGACCCCATTTACCAATAACCAATTCTCAATAATCAATTTTCAATAAGATCCTTCGGAAAAAGGCTCTCTTCGAAAAGCCTGAGATGCACACCGCAGCGGGGGGGGCACAGCAGATTTCTTCTGACGCCCCGCCTGCCGCATAAATGCGGCGTTGCCGCTAATTTCGGCCCGGCGCCCTCACCATGCCTTCCTCACACACCGAAAACCGCACGCATCGGACCCGAAACAGGCATCGGCGAACCGAGGGGTTTCACTGTTGCGCGACGCAGACCTGCACGCCTCGGCGCTGGAGCGCCAGCTTCCACCGCGCAGCACGCACCGGTCGCCGGTGGCCGGGCCGCGCGGGTCCTGGCCTTCGCTCTTGCCGTAAAAGTCCTGGGCGTAGAAGTCATGGCACCACTCGGCGACATTGCCGTGCAGGTCGTAAAGGCCCCAGGCATTGGGGGACTTCTGGCCGACCGGATGCGTCGTTTGCTCGGCATTCTCCTTAAACCAGGCGTGCGCCTTGAGCTTGGCCGGGTCGTCGCCGAAAGAATATTTCCCCCGCGTCCCCGCCCGGCAGGCATATTCCCATTCGGCCTCGGTCGGGAGCCGGTAGCCGTCGGCCGCGAAATCGCAGGCCAGAGTTTTGGGGTCATAACACGGTTTGAGGCCCTCTTTGCGCGAACGCATGTTGCAGAAAAGGATGGCATGGTACCAATCCACCTGTTCGACCGGTCTGTCAGACCCGAGAGCTTTGGAAGGGTTCCTCTCCATGAGAGCCACGTAGGCCCTCTGGGTGACCTCGCGCGCATCCATATAGAAGGCCCTCACGCTTACCTTGTGCGCGGGCTTTTCATCGGCCTCACCCTCGTCGTCGCCCATGACGAACTGCCCGGCGGGGATGAGGACCATCGTGAGGCCGTTGGAAGCTGTGATGCTCGGCTGGCCCGCAGCTTGGGGCCGGGCATCCGGCGCCGGCGCCGCGACCCGATTGCAGCCGGCAACCAGCAGCGCCCCCACGGCAAGAGTCAAACCGATGATGCAGGCGGTTGGGGCGCAGATCCGTTCTCGAGCACCGGCTGGATTTCGAGCGGCCCGTTTTCCCTCACCCCGCCTCTCTCCCTCGGGGAGAGGGAGAATCCTCGTCAGTCGGTTGACGAATCCAGCGGTGTGGGAACGCTTCAGAACCGGCCCCGGTTGCCCCCTCTCCCTCGGGGAGAGGGCCGGGGTGAGGGGGAACTGGCTGCCGAAGCTACGTAGCGCAGGTTTCCAACCTGCTGTATCGCCGACTTCAAGTCGGCAGACTGTGCCTGGTTGGGAGCATCTGCGGATTGGAAATCCGCGATACAGCAGGCTGGAAGCCTGCGCTACGCCTTCCAATTGGCGAAACCCGTGAAATATCCGGGTTAGGGCAACTCGATGTCTCATGCTCCGGCTCAATGGCGGGCTCCTTCATGAATTGCGGGGTTGCGCAGGACGATTTGGCTCCGGCGGCGCAGTTCCCTGCCGATCTCCGCCATTCGCGGGTCGGTCGCGATGAGCAGCCCGGCCTTTTGCCGGAGCATTTTCGCCGCCCAGCGGCATTCCCCTGCCAGTTCATCCTGGTTGCCGCCGATGACTACCCAGGCCTCCGTGAAGCGCCGGCACTTGGCCAGGGCATCGTCGCCGTCATAGTCCAGGACGGTTTTTTTGAACTCCTCGACCATCCTGGCGGCCTCTGCCGGCGTCTGGATCTCGGTTTTCCGGGCAGCCAGCCTGGCATCGATGACCCGTGTGAGCGCCTCCAGTTCGCCCAGCGGCTCGGCCAGTTCGGGGTGCGCCTTCTCCTGTTCTGCCAGGTAGCCGAGGGTCTCGTGGCCGAAGGTCACATAACCCTCGATCCGCCCGCGGATGTGCCGGATGAAGACCATCAGCTCATCGAGCGTCCGCTCGATTTCCGCCCGGCGCTCTTTTTGTTCGTGGCGGCTGTAAATGGGGTTCAAGGTGTCCCTCACCGAGCAAGTCGCCCGCCCCTTGTAATGCGACCGCTGGCCTTCCACGTCCAACACGTACTCGCACGGTCCGACGCCCAACGTGTTTCGCAGAACATCGACCACAGTGAAAGTGCTCAGCGGCGTCGCCGCCGCGCGGCTGAGCGGGTAAATGACAGCCGGCCCCGCAAACCTGAGGGCCCGACTTGCCAGCGGTTCCAGCCAGGCCGCGCCATCCGGCTGCCAGCCAGCACGGGTAACTAAACTCCCCCAGCACGGTCGTCCACCGTTTCCGATCCGCCGGAATCGTGTCCGCTCCGCCCGAAGGGCTGTACTTGACAAACTGGCCGTCGGTCCTCCGGCTCAGCATCTCCCAACTGTCCGTCACCCCGCTTGTCCCGCCGCCAATCCGTCCGCCACTGGGCCGGAAACGGCGCCTTCCAATCCAGCTTGACCAAATGGCCCGCCTGCTGCCGTCCGATCTCCTGCGTATGCCAGATCGCCTCAGCGGCCAGGACCGCCACCCAGATCTTGCCATCTTGGCCGTAGCGCAATTCGGTGCTGGTCATGCGCCGGTCCGCCCCTTGCCCGGACAGGCTCACCCGCACATCCTCTTCGCTGGTCTTGACCACGGTCATCAGGATGGCCTGGCCATCCGGCAGCAGATGCAGCAGAAGGTTGTCGCCGGGCAACTCAGCCTCATTCACCGGCACTTCAGAGGCGTCCACAACGATGTCATCCGCGAAAAAGTCCGGCAGCACGGCAAAGCGGCACGGAGCCTCGACTCGCAGGGCAGCGACCCCGCCGCGCCCTTCGGTCTGGAGAACCGGTTCCCCGGCCTTGAGTGTGCACCGCAAGGTCAGCGCCGACCCGCCCGGCGCGCTGAACTCCACGTCCGCTGCCCCCGCGCCCGCATTGTTCTGGACTACGCCAAACCTGGAGAGAGTGGCGCCCCCGCTGCCCATAGCCGGCGCCAGCACTCCCCGCAAAACCGCCCCTGGCGGCGCCAGCGAATAGACCTCGATCCCCCGCGCCCCCGGGCGAAGGGCAACGGCAATGCCGCCATTCATGAGGACCGCATCCCCTTTGAAGCGATGCGTCAGCCCGTCTTCCCCCACCTCCGTCCATCCCGCCCGCCCCTGCAGCGCCTCCCCCGCCAGCGGCGCCGAGGACGACGCGTTGCAATCGAACAATCGAACCGCAATTTCTGTCGCCTCCGAGCGGTTGGCCTCTTTGTACGGGACATACGGGCCTTCGTAGAGCCGGAACATATCGGCCCGGAACCGGGCCTGTGGCTGCGTGCAACTGAGATAGGCGAACCAGCCCTGGGAAAAATCCTTTTCGACCTTGAAAGTCACGTGCAACTCCTGCCAACCCTGCGTGAGCTCGAACTCCTGGCGCGCCGCCCGATCCCACGGCGCCGCGCTCCGCTCGATGTCCAGGCCCACCTTCACCGGCTCTTTGTCCGCCCGCGCGAATACGGCGAACGTGTAGCTCTTGCCCTTCTCGCCGGCCGCAAAGCTCTGGCCAAACTGCACTCCCCAACCCTCCACCGCCCCCACCGTCAACAACGCGCTATTCCGTCCCGCCGCCGCATCCCGATCATCCACCGTGAACTGGCACTCCGTCTTTCCGGCCTTGTCCAGCGTCCAACCTTCCTGCCCCAATTCAAAGCTGGGATTGGCGAAGAAATTCTTCGGCTCTTCGCCCGCCCCGGCACAGACAAGCCCAAGCAGCCCGCCAACGGCGAAGAGGACAATGGCCTTTAGGCGGGCGGCTTTGGCGCGTGAAACGTGCGGGTTAGGGCCCGGCGAAAAACTGCTTCGCGCGGACGCCGCTGGGATCTTCGTGTTGTTCATTTGTTTTGCAGAGTTTGTTCTATCAGGCGCAGGACCTGTTGGCCGGCGTCGTTGTGGAGTGGCGAGGTTGCCTCGAGGGTCCGGGCGGGTTGACCGGCGCGCCGGACATTCATCCGGCACTTGGCCAGCGCCCGGTCCTGGACAGCGCCGATGGCCCGGATTTCCTTGCCCAGGCCTTGGCAGGCCGGAACCGCATTAGTCTGGCCGATGAGCGCGGCCACTTGGGCGGCCAACTGCCGGGCGCGCTCCGGGGCGGCCGCCGCGGCCGTGCCCAAGGCGGCGGCGCGTTCGAGGTCGTCCGCAATCGCAGAGAACAACTCGAGCCTGGCGCCGGACGCCCTCCGAAGCTGGGCTGCAAATTTCAGGTAGCGCTCGATTCTGTCCCTGGCCTCTGCCACGTGCTTGACCATCTGCTCCAGACGCTCCTTGATGTCATCGCCCGCCCTTTTCTCTCTGTTTAGCTCGAATTGCTTTTCGACCCAGCTCATCACGCTGTTGGGCGTCGGATCACCCTGTGCCGCCATGCCCTCGCAGGCCAGGATGTACTGGCAGGGGCCGACTCCGAGCGTGTTTCGCATGACATCGGTGGGACAGGTCGCCGTGAGTGGCGTGGCCGTGCTCCGGTCGATCGGATAGATGATAAGCGGCCCGGCATGGGCGCCCTCTGTTTGTTCCGCGCCGGGTCCGCGGTCCAGGTCCCACGAATCGGCCAAACCATTTTCCCGGGCGAAACTGGCCCGCCACTTCGCAGGAAACGGCGGTTTCCAGCCGTCTTGAGCCAAACCGCTCCGGCTGTGCCACAGGCCGGGCGACTCAAGAAAAGCCAGCCAGAGACTCTTGCCCTTGAGGCAACGCACGCGGGTCGAGCAGGCCAATCCGGGGTTTTCCGCAGTCGGGGCCACAGTGGTGAAGCCAAGCCAGGCCTCCGGTCCGCCGGATTGCCAAACGCTCATCATCATGGCGTCTCCCCCCTCGAGCAGGTTGAGGCAGAAGTTCTCTGCGGGGAGCCAAAACTCGCGAAGGCTCTGGCCCCCATAAATCAAATCGTCGCCGAAATAATCCGGCGCCACGACGTAGCGCGTCGGCGAACGCACCTCGACAAACCCGGCCCCGTCGGCGCATTGAACCTCCAGAATCGCCTCGCCCGTCGTAAGACGCAGGCGCAGCACCGCCGCGGCGCTGCCCTTGAAGGCGGCCTCCACCACGACGCTGCTCGAGGTGTTTTGAATAATCCTCAGCCGAGCCGGCGGGTCGAACGACGCGCCGGGAGTCCCGATATGTCCCAGGCAGGCCCGGTGCCTGGGCCGGCCCGTCATCCTCGAGCAGACCTCGACGCCCGGGCCCTGCTTCCTCACCACCACCGCCAATTTGTCATTGAGCAAAATGGCATCGCCTGAAAACGGCTGGCTGACCTCGTCCTCCGGGACCTGGCGCCAGTGGTTCTGCCCGGCAATCAGTTCCTCGGCCGGCCCGGTTGAAGAGACGACGCTGTCAAAGAGCCGCGTCATTGGCCCATCTTCCTGCGCCGGAAGCGGCCGGGCCGCCAACCCTGCGGCGAGCGCCAGGACCCAGGCCAAGACGTGTCCGCAGCGCCATTCGAGGGCATGAGCCAACGCCTTCATCTCCAGTCCGGATACATGTCCGAACCCTCCTCAGTCAATTTGCTGGGTGTCCCTCCGGTTGCGAGGATGAGATACAACTCCCAGGGGCCTTGCTCGGAGACGCCCTGGCAGAAGACCAGGAACTTGCCGTCGGGGCTGTAGCGGGCATAGCGTTGCACCCCGCCGAAAGGGGTGATGAGGCGGTTTTTCGTGCCATCAGGATTAATCGTGCAGATGTGGGTTTCCGTCTCATAGACCAGCCGCGTTCCGTCAGGAGACCAATGGGGTTCGCAGGCGCCTTGGCTATCATACACCTTGGCCGCCTTGCCCCCCGCTCTGGGCACAATGAAGATTCCATTGCCCCCTTGCCACCGCGCCGCAAAGGCAATGGACTTGCCATCGGCACTCCACGCCGGTCCCGAGCAGTGCGGCCAATCCTCCGGGCTGATGACCTTCTCGGCGCCCGTGGCCAGGTCGCGCGTGACAATCCGTTCGTTGCGCCGGAGCGCGATTTGCCCGCCCTCCGGCGACCACTCGGCCTGGTCTCCATCGCAAATCCGCTCCGCCTTGAGCCCCTCCAGCTCGAGCCGCCAGATGCCCGTCTTGCCGCCTCGTGTGGAAGTGAACAGCACCGACTTCCCGTCCGGGCTGAACATCGGGTCAACGTCCTGGTCCTCGGTGTCCTGCTTCGTCAGTTGCTTGAGGCCCGAACCGTCGGCCTGGATGAGCCACAGCCGCCAGGCGCCGGAGCGGTTGCTCGAAAACACTATCCGGCCCCCTGGCGTCGCCGCCGGGGCCCCCAGGCACGCCGCAAGAAAGAACAAAAGGAGTAGTTTCGCCGCTTTCATCGCGAGGGTGCTCTGGCCATGTCGCCGCCGATTCTCAGCTTCCAACCTCCTGGTTGTCAAAGGAAAACCGCCCATGCTCGGCCTGCGCACACGACCAGTGACAAAGTCTTCCGCAAACCATTGTAGGAGACGACGTAAGGAGTCTCTAGTTGATTCTTGGGGCACAACGAAAGCCCGCTCCCCTCGGAGGCCATTGATCAGAAACTCCTTACGTCGTCTCCTACAGTCAGGGAATGCGGCCCGTTTCGGCGACTTTGTCACTGGCTCGGGACTCAGACAGGTCACCCAAAGAGAGCTTGCCGGACCGGCCCGCCTTTTGGCAGCCTTTTCCATAATTATATGCGCCCCACTTTCCTTGTGCCTGAATTTGCGCTCGTGGTGCTGCTCGCCTTTCATCCCCAACCCCTTTTGGCGCGCGGCCAGCCGGACCCGCCGCGGGCGGCCCGCTCGGTTCATTTGCACTTTCCGGCTTCGGAAGGGGACATTCTCTACAACGAAATGGTGGTCGAGCAATCCGTGCCCGGCAGTTACTTTATGGCCTGTGGGTGGGACACCGGCTATTTCGGGATTCAGCAACTGGCCCGTGGAGACGAAAAGGTCGTGATTTTCTCCGTCTGGGATCCAATGCGCGGAGACGATCCCAACGCCGTCAATGCCTCTAACCGCGTCGAGGTCCTGGCCCAGGGCCAGGGCGTGCGCATCCGCCGTTTCGGCGGGGAAGGCACCGGAGCCCAATGCATGGCCCCTTGCCCCTGGAAGTTGGGTGAGACAAACTGTTTCGTCATCCAGGCCCAAACACAGGGCAACAAAACCGCCTATACCGCCCGCCTCCGGCTGGCCTCGACAAACCGGTGGTGGAAACTGGCCACCTTCCGAACCGTGACCGGCGGCCATCCGCTCCGCGGCTATTATTCCTTCATCGAGGATTTCCGGCGCGACACTGCCAGCGCGCGCGAAACCCGCCGCGCCCGCTTCGGCAACGCCTGGGTCCGCTCACCCTCCGGCCAGTGGAATAGCCTGAACACCACCCGTTTCACCGCCTCCAATGCCTCCTGGGAATCGCCCGACAACATCAACGCCAGCCTGAGCGGCGGTTGGTTCGGCCTGGAGACCGGCGGCGAGATCACCCCCCACACCAGGCTCGGCTCTCTGCTCGAACTGCCCCCAGCCAAAACCAGCCCCCCCGTCCTCGACTTCCTGGGGTCGGAGCCATGAGACCTGATATGAGACGAGCAAGTCTGATTCTCCCGCTTTGCCTGATCCCGCTGGCCTGCGCGCCGCTGCGCGCCGAAAGACTCCGCTTCGTGACCATCAATGTGTGGTCGGGATTCACTGATGCCTTTGCCGCGCTCAATTCCGCCCCCGGTCCAACGTGGGATGAATTCCTGAACACAAACATCAATCTGGAATTCAGCAGAGATGATTCACAAAACGTCACGCGAGCGCGCAAGCGCATCGATTTCATCTTCGTGCGAGGCCATGAACTCAAGGTTGTCCGCGCCAGCCTTCCTGGCAGGCGGGTGGTTACTCGACCGCTACCGGACGGGTTTGACCTTGTAAAAGCGGCGGCCAGTGGCGGGAGTCCCCGGGTCGAGGATTTGCGCCTGGGCCTGGCCGGCGAGAACCGGGGTGTCGAGCAAGAGCCAGGTGCGCAGGTCGTCCGAGTAAAGGGCGCGATAGCGTTGGGCGGGCTGGGCTTGCCACTGGACGCGGGCGCCGTTGGCGCCCAACACGGGAGGCTGGAGGCGCAACCCATTTGTTCCGGAGAGGTTGGCGTCGGAGGAAATGGTAACAGGGTCCGTGAAACTTCCGACCCAGGCGGGCGGGGCGGGGCAGTTGGCGCCGGCCAGAAGATTGGTCCAGGCCTCATCGGTCAACCGGTCGGCCATGGGCCATTTGAATTCATAAGTGGAAAAGACCGGCCCGGCGCCCAGGACCCTATGTCCGCCAGGGATTTCGTAGGCGGCGACGACGAGCTTTACATAGCCCACACCCTCCTCCAGGACGCTGTCGGTGTTTGAATCGGTGTGGACGTCCGCAACAAGCGTCGTGGCGGCGGCTTGCGCGACGGAAAGGTCGCTCTGGAGCGGGGCCAAAACCTGGTCAAAGGTGCTGATGTACGTGGCGTCGTCGTCGGTCGGGCCTTGGCCTTGGAGTTCAGCCGTCGAGATGGTGGTCAGGCGGTCGAGCACATCCTGCAAGAGGTCAAGCCGCATTGACTGGGTCGAGTCCAACAGGTTCAGCCTCGCCAGGGCGGTGCTGGTCATTTGGGTCAGGGCGCGGAGCCGGTTGTAGAACTCAGGCACCGGCTCGACATAGCCGCGGTCGAGCGGGTTGGGGAGGGGGACAGCAGTGTTAACCGGGGTGTAACTCTGCTTGGCGTACAAGATAGTATCGTGGCGCAACTCCGCCCAGGAAGCCAGGGCGGTCAGGAGTTCTTTGTCCTGCCAGGCGGTCGTTTGCATGAAAGCCGGGTAGCCGGGACCACAAGGCTCGAGCAAGGGCTGGAGCGTGTAGAGCCAGCCCCAATACAGATTCCGCGTCCAGTCCTGGCTGCCGAAGGCTGCAAACTGGCGGATCAACGCGTTGATGCTTTGGTCGTAGTTGGTGTAATCGGTGTCGCCCTCGCGATCCAGGATGTCCAGCGCCCGCTCTGAGCCGAGCACGACCATCACGTCCAGGCCCCGGGGAAAACCACGGATGGGGCCGCCGAGGCTCTGCACGAGGGTGAAGGGGTCCCCGTCGCCGGCGTAGGGGCCGACCACGGGGAAGACCAGTCGCTGCATCATGTAGGAATCCGGGACAAAGCGCTGGCCCATCAGGCGCATCCCCTTGGTCTCGTCCAGGACGCTGTCCAGGTCGGCGGCGGTGGCGTCGGGCGGGAGCCAGCAATCCCCGGTGCCGCCGTAAATCTGCGGGCTGGGCATGGCCGCCAGGGCCTTGCGCAGGGCCAGGAACGTGGCGTCATCGGTCAGCGCCTTCACGCTCACCTGAGCGCCAAAAACCTCCTCGAGTGCCACCTTGTAATCATAAGGAGTCAGGTTGTCGGCCACGCCGACAAAGAAGGCGGTCACCGCATAGACCTGGTTCCAAATGTCGGCGATGTCCCCCCCGCTGGCCGTCAGTTGATCCAGGTCGAGCGTGAGCAGCAGGGCGGCGAGGGTTTGGATGCGCGCCTCGGCCACCGAAACCAGGGCCTGGTCGGGGACATCGCTTCCTTTGAGCAGGCAGGCCATCTGGCCGTACCACATCATCGCCTTGAAATAGTTCGTCAAATCCGCGCTGGTGGTGTAGTGGCCGCGCGGGATGAACTGGCTATAATCCACCGCGTAATTAAAGAGCGGGCTTTGCTCGAAGCCGGCATGGCTGTTGATGTTGGCCAGTTCGCCCTGGACGATGTCGGCCACGGGAGCCGGCGCCGCAACGGCCTCGCCCAGCAAGTTGAGCGCCACGCTGAAAAAGGCCATGTTGCGCCGGGCCGCTTCCTGCAAATCCCCGGAGTTGGCGGCATAGGCGCTGCAGGCCCCGGCCAGCATGGTCTCGGACATCTCCTTGATTTGGGGAAGAAACTCATTGGCCTCGATGGCCTTGAGCACCTCATCGAACTGCATGTGATAGAGGTGCAGGACCGAATCCGAAGTAATAAAAATCGGAATCCATTTCTGGGTCAGGCTCGTGTAGGCCCCGACCATGTCCGTTTGCGGGCCGGCCGCCACCACGACAAAGCCGTTGCTCGCCAGGGCCTGTTGGGCGCCCGAACCCATTTGCAGTCCTTGAATCACCAGCCCCGCGTTGGCAATTTGGCTCAAGTCCAGCGGCAACGGCGCGGACAATGCCGCGGGGGCCACTGAAACGGGCTGATAGACAAACGACGAAGAAAGCTCGATCGCGGCAAGCCCGCGGTTGGTGGACAAAACCTGGGCGTGCGAGACAGGTGACCGGGCCAGCATCAACAGCAAGGGCAACACCAACCAGGCCCACCCACCCGGGCACAGCCTCGGCCGGCGCCGGCCACGCCCGCACCCAATGAGATGGCTGCCAGTTCGATGGAGCGATGGGCTCCCGCAGAAGCAAAAACGAGTTCTCATGACGACGTCCTTCAATTCGCTGGAATATTTGATCGGGCCGGCCTCCGAGTCAAGCCAAAAGCATCCGCCCCGGAGCCACCCACAGGGCCAGTGACAAAGTTCTCCGCAAACCATTGTAGGAGACGACGTAAGGAGTCTCTGATTGATTCTTGGGCACGGCGAAAGCCTGCTCCCCTCCGAAGCCATTGATCAGAGACTCCTTACGTCGTCTCCTACAGTCAGGGAATGGGACCCGTTTCGGCGACTTTGTCACTGGCCCTGAGCCACCCAGGCCCCGCTGTCCAGAACCGAGACGACGCGCAGAAAAGGCGGGTCGTGCTTGTTGGGGACTGAGCCCCATGCGGTGGGGAATTATTCCCAATCCAGTGGATTGCCCCGGAGGCAGCAAATTCGATTCGGTTCGGCCCGGTGTGGACTGAGGTAGAGGAAGAGGCGTGGCTGCAGACGCAACATATTGGGCCGGCGGATGTTGCGCTGTCAGGTCCGGCGGCCGGGAAAACCCTGGGCCAAGAGGGGAGCGCCCCTGGCGCGCTTGGCACAATTCCTGCGAAGGCGTTCAACGACACTGAAGCGAACCGCTAGTGCAACTGAAGAGTAAGAAACTACAAAGGAGTCAAACGCAATATGAAACGAGCACACGTCTCTAAACTACTCGGCCTTATCGCCGGCACGCTGATGGCGGGCAGTTGGGTGCAGGCCCAAATCCTGCCGCCTACGCCGCCGCCCCCCGATCCCGTCACATCGTCCAGCGATTTGACGTTGGTGGGCATTCTGGCCACCGACCCGACTGCACTGGAGGGGACCAGTTCCGGGGCCTTCACCCTGATCCTTAACGCGTCCGCCACCACCAACCTGCCCGTAACTCTGGCCCTTTCCGGCACGGCCACGAATGGCGTGGATTACGTACTGATGACGAATGGCGTGGCACTGCCATCAACGCCAATCAACGTGAACACCAATGTGGTAATCATCCCGGCGGGAAACCTGGCCGTGGACATCCTCGTCCAACCGATTCCCGACACGCTCAACCGCGGCAACAAGACGGTCGTGCTCAGTGTTGTGGTCACCAACGCGGGCTATCAAGTGTTGCCCGGCGCGCGCCGCGCGGCGGTGACCATTGTCGATGACGTTTTCAACATTCCGCCCCCGAGCGTGGAAATCACCAGCCCAACCGACGGCAGCCTCTTCTGGTTCCCGACGCCCATCACGCTCACGGCGAGCGCCAGCGATTCCGGCGTCAACATCCGCAGCGTGAGCTTCTATGCCAACGATGACTTCCTCGGCAAAGCGACTGCCAGCCCGTATTCCGTGGTTTGGAACAACCCTCGTCCGGGACGCTACACCTTGTCTGCCCTGGCCTTCGACGTGGCCAATCAATCAACCATGTCGGCCCCGGTGCACATCGTCGTGACCAATGTCCTGCCGGTGGTCAAGTTGTCGAGCCCCACCACGGGCGGCAATTTCGCCCTGGGCCAGGCGGTCACCTTGGAAGCCGATTCCAGCGATGCGGTGAATCCGATCACCAACGTCACCTTCTACGCCAATGCCCGAGTCGTGGATTCGGTCGCCATTCCAACTACCGCTACTTCACCCTACACGACTACCTTCGCCTGGACCCCTGCCCGGGCCGGCGTCTATATCCTCCAAGCCTCGGTAACCGATACCCTCAAGAACAAGGTCTATTCCAACCGAGTGATGATTAATGTTTCCAGGCCTTAAGCCGCAACAACTCGAGCCTTAACGGCAGACGGCGCCCGCGCCCCCACAGACGCGGGCGCCACGCTTTTTTTGCAACCCTCATGAAAAACCATTTGCTCTTCTTGTCGGCCGCGCTGGCGCTCTCAGCAGGGGCGGACCTCGGTTTTGCCCAAGGGACCGCCTTCACCTACCAGGGCCGCTTGACAGAGGGCGCCAGCCCGGCCAACGGCAGCTACGACCTCCTCTTTGAGTTATACGCCGACAACGCCGGGGCCGGCCAGATTGGCAGCGCCCTCACCAACTCCGCTGCGGCAGTGGCCAATGGCCTGTTCACCGCCACGCTCGATTTCGGGTCCGGCTCCCTCCCCGGCGCGGACCGCTGGCTCGGCATCGCCGTGCGCACCAACGGCGGCGGCGCCTTTACCGCCCTCCGCCCCCTTCAGAAGCTGACCCCCGCGCCATACGCCGTAACGGCGGCCAGCGCCGCCAACCTCACCGGCCCGCTGTCCGCCACCCTTTGGAGCACCAGTGGCAACGCTGGCGCCAATCCCGCCAAGGGCAGCTTCCTCGGCACCACGGACGGCCAGCCTTTGGAACTGCGCGTCAACGGCGCTCGCGCCCTCCGTCTGGAACCAACCTCTGACAGCCCGAACGTGATTGGCGGCGCCGCCAACAATGCGGTCGCCGCCGGGGCATCCGGCGCCGTCATCGCCGGCGGCGCCTACAACTATATTAATACGGCCTCGTCCAATTGCGTCATCGGCGGCGGCATCACCAATATCATCCAGGACAACGCCGCCCAATCCACCATCGGCGGCGGCAATGGAAATCTAATCCAGACGGCAGCCGGCGATTCCACCATCGGCGGCGGTGAGAGCAATCTCATCGCCGGCAACGCCGCTGATTCCACCATCGGCGGCGGCAACTCCAACACCGCAGGCGCTCCCTCGGAAACCATTGGCGGCGGCGAGTTCAACACCGCCGACGGTTACGCCGCCACCGTCCCCGGCGGGGCGGGCAATACAGCCGGGGGCGATTACAGCTTCGCCGCCGGTTACAATGCCGCCGCGGCGGATACCGGCTCCTTTGTATGGGCCGATTCCATCGGCTACCAGTTCTCCTCATCCGCCGCCAACCAGTTTTCCGTCCGTGCCACCGGCGGCGTTCGCTTCGTGTCCGCCGTGGATGTCAGCGGAAATCCCAAAGCCGGCGTGAGCCTGGCCGCCGGTGGCGGCTCCTGGTCCTCGCTCAGCGATCGGGACAGCAAAGAAAACGTTGTGGCCGTTGACGCCCGGCAAGTCCTCGACCACCTGGCCCGCTTGCCGATTGCGACCTGGAATTACAAAAGCCAGCAGCCGACCGTGCGCCATATCGGTCCCATGGCCCAGGATTTCTTCTCAGCTTTCGGCGTCGGAGAAGACCAGCGCCACATCACTGGCATTGACGCCGACGGCGTTGCCCTGGCCGCCGTCCAAGGCCTGAACCGCAAACTCGAGGCAAGCCTGGCGGAAAAGGAGGCTCAAATCCTGGAGCTCCGCCAGGCCCTGGCGCAATTGAAGCAGCAGGTCGAGCGGCTCTCGAGGTAGAGCGCCCACCCAGCCGGAGCCAGTCCCAAAAGCACGGCGGAGGGATGACTTGGTCGCAACCTTTGTCGCCACCTTTGTCGAAGTGGCCATGTTTCGACGAAGTTGGCGACAAAGGATGCGACAAAGGTCTGGAATGGGGCTTTTGGCACAGGCTCTATGTAAGTGCCATTCCAATCAGTCCCCGTTCTCGAATCAATCGCGCGCGCCCTGTGACGTTCCTCAATCCGGGAGCGATGTGCCACGTCATGAGCCGAGGGAACCGGGGCGAGGACATTTATCCGGCCAAGCTCGGATTGGCGGCACGCCTGCGGAGGGAGACGACCCTCCCGATCAAAGTGATTGCGGCACGCCTGGATTTGGGCGCCTCCAAGAGCGCCAATATCTACCTGCACGCAGTAATGAGAGGAACTGCCCCTGCGCACCCAGCCCAAAGCCGCCTCGGACTATGAAAGCAGACGCACCATGTGATGGGTTGACCCCTCCTTCCTCCTTGAGCCTGATCCACACCTGCGAACTCAACAGGGTCAACCCCTTCGACTACCTCATGGCGTTTGAGCAACACGCCAAGGCGGTGGCCAACGCCCCGACCTGTTGGTTCCCGTGGAACTACCAACATGCCATCGAAGCGGCCAGCAGCGGTTGAGTAGCCCGCCCTCACCCATAGTGGGCTCCCGCGTCCGCCCCCGGCGCCCTGGAAAAGCCGCCCGCCTCCAAGTTTTTGCCGCTACGCACACTTGCCGAAGCAGCACGCTTCAATTGCGCTGGTCGGGTGTATAATGGCCAACGATAATCACACCCCAGTTGTTCGAGGCATTTCTAAGGTGCCCGACCAAATGCTGGCTGAGATCTACTGGGGAACATGGCGCCGGGAATCCGTACGCTGAGTGGGTCGAGGGGCAGAACGAGTCGTTTCGCGCGGCTGGGGTTGAGCGGTCAAGTTCTTCCGCAACGCCAGGGGACTGTGTGACTTCTCCGCCTGCCGATGGTCTCAAAGAGGCGAAATGGCGGTTGGCCCTGGATGTTCTGGTGGAGACGACCAACTTGGAGTCGCGTATTCATGCCGTCGAAAGGTTGCCTTCGGAGGGACGCGGCAAACCGGCTCAATTCATCCCGGTACGCTTCATCTTCAGGGTTTCCGTGTTGCCACCCTGGTTTTGTCCTTGCACCTCTGGCGGCTTGGTGGTCTAATCGCCCTATGATAAAAGCAAGGCAACATCACGAAGCACGGGGGCATTATTGGCGCTTTTCGGTCCAGGGCTGGCCATGGTTAACTTGGGTGGCGCCTTCTGAGTGCCTTACCGAGGCCATGGTCCTGGCACCGGCAAGTTCCTCGGTTTGGTCAATTCCTCACTATCCGAGGCAAAAAGGGTGATGGCGTGGATCACGGCATATTCATCAGCTTCTCGGAAAAGGACCGAGATAAGGCGGAGGTCGTCTGCAACTTCCTTGAGTCTAATGGCCTATCATGCTGGATCGCTTCGCGGAATATCCAGCCAGGAGCGGACTGGGGTGAAGCGATTCTTCAAGCCATCAACTCAAGCCGGGCGCTTGTGCTGCTACTTTCAAGCCGTGCGAATACCTCCAACCACGTTAAGCGGGAGGTCGAGCGCGCAGTCAACAGAGGAGCGGTCGTAATCCCCCTGCGCATAGAGGACGTACCGCCTGCCAGAGCGCTGGAGTACTTGCTATCCACCACGCAATGGCTTGATGCATATATGCCGCCGTTTGAGCAGCACCTTGCTAAACTCGTGCGTGTCATAACCGCCATCGTAGACGGAAAGGATGCTGTTGAAAAAGTCCGCGGTTCCGTAGGCCCGGACCAGCTCCCTCAGCCAAAGGAACGTCGCATTTCAAAAGGTGCGGTGTGCCTCGCAGGCGTCGCGATTGTTTTGATCGGACTCACGGGAGTTCTAGCGAAGCAGCTCAACCTCCTGCCCTCCGGGCTATCGGGAACCCGACGCGAGCAGAGGATATCCCAAGCGCAAACCGCACCCGCTTGGAATCTCTCCGCTGCCGATATGGCTTATGTGGCTGCCACCCTGGATGCTCTCGGCCAACTTGGAAGGAAAATCGATGGGGTTAAGGTTTCATCTTCGACGAAGGCTTTCCAAGCTAGCGAATCCAGCCAGGAGGGAGGAGCCGGTATTGTTGAAAGCCATGGCGCATGGAGGTTCGGGGATCTGCAAATCACCAGCGCGCTACGCGTTTCTGATAACGTACTCAACCTGAGCTGGATCGCTGTCCAATACACCGATCCGCAAAGCATCGAGTTAGTGGTCCTCAGAGCTTCTGAGCGCGGGCTGGAAAGCGTCACTGGTCCGTTCTCCATATCGCACTTCGATCAAGCGCTCCTGTCCAGCGGTGTGCAAAAGACGCAAGTCAGTACACACGATGACATCGTCATGGTCCAGCTCGCATACAACGTGAAGACAGAAAATGGGACTGTAGAAATCAAGGCGACCGGACTTGCCGCTGTGTTAAAGGCTACCCCGTGACTTGAGTATCTCATTTCGTTGTCGTTCCCTTGCTCATCTTACCGATAGCGACTTTGGGTCTGGGATGGCTCTTCCTGCCATTTTGACAGTCGTGGGGTACTGCAAAGGGAAAGGGGTCAACCCATAACGCGGTGCATTTTCCTTGACTAACTGATGTAAGTTCCTGCAGAGTCATCCCATGCCGCGGCAGTGGCGCATACAATATCCGGGGGCGATGTGCCACGTCATGAGCCGAGGGAACCGGCGCGAGGACATTTTCCTGGATGATGTGGATCACCAGGTCGGCATAT
The DNA here is from genome assembly GCA_963713735.1 of uncultured bacterium. Taxonomy (GTDB): domain Bacteria; phylum Verrucomicrobiota; class Verrucomicrobiia; order Limisphaerales; family UBA8199; genus CAVQND01. The sequence goes on along the minus strand of CAVQND010000012.1, from coordinate 204,553 downwards.
TCTCCCGTCAGCCGCCGGTACCTGAGCGTGGCCGGCCAAAGCGGATTCGCCGTCCGAAAATCATGGACAATCGAGCCGAACCGTGTTTGACAATGGTGAGGTTATGTCGCCAGAACTGAAACAGGAACTGCTCAAGCGCATCCCTCCGGTGACGGAGTTGTTGAAGAGCGAGGCGGTCGCGGTGTGGCTCAAGGCGCATCCGTTGGGGTTGGTGACCGAGTGCCTGCGGGGCGCGGCCGCCGCCGCGCGGCGGGAGGCGCTGGCCGATGAGGGGGACCGCTGCGGGCCGGAGCAGGTCGGCGCCGCCGCCCTGCTGGCCCGGGCGGGCGAGTTGCTGGCGCAGGCGAGCAGCCCGCGCCTGCGCCGCGCCATCAACGCCACCGGCATTATCCTGCACACCGGGCTGGGCCGGGCCGTCTTCCCTGGGCGCGTCGTGGACTCGATCCAGGCGGAGCTCAAGGGCTACAGCACGCTGGCAGTCGGCCGGGAGACCGGCGAGCGCATCGAACGGGACGAGCTGGTGGAGCCCATCCTTGCGGAGCTGACCGGGGCGGAAGCCGCAACGGTGGTGAACAACAACGCGGGCGCGACGATGCTGGTGCTGGCGGCCCTGGCGGCGCAGAAGGAGGTCATCGTGTCGCGCGGCCAGCTTATCGAGATCGGCGGTTCCTTCCGCCTGCCCGAGGTCATGGCCCAAAGCCAGGCGCGGCTCGTCGAGGTGGGCGCGACCAATCGCACCCACCTCAAGGATTACGTCAACGCCATCACCGCCGAGAACGGCCGCCATCATGCGCGTCCATCCGAGCAATTACCGCATCGTCGGCTTCACCGCCGAACCGGCCTTGGCAGAGCTGGCGCGGCTGGCTCAGCAGCGGCAACTGCTTCTGATCGACGACCTGGGCGCCGGGGCGCTGCTGGACCTCGAGCAGTTCGGGCTGCCGCATGAACCGACGGTCCGGCAGTCCATCGAGGCCGGGGCCGACGTGGTCCTGTTCAGCGGGGACAAGCTCATCGGGGCCAGCCAGGCGGGCATCATTGCCGGCCGCAAGGCCCTCATCCAGCGCCTGCGCAAACATCCGCTCATGCGCGCCCTGCGCGCGGACAAGACCTGCCTGCTGGTGCTGGAGCGGACCTTGCACCTATTCCGCGACCCGGAATTGCTGCGCCGGGAGCATCCGACCTATCGCATGATCTGCACCCCCGTGGAGGTCCTCGAGGGCCGAGGCCGGGCGTTGACCGAGGCCCTGGCCAAGAGCGCCCCCAAAGCCACGGCTCGCGTCGAGCCGAGTGCGGCCTACCTGGGCAGCGGCTCGCTGCCGACCGAGGCGATAAAGAGCCTGGTCGTGACCGTATCCGTCCCCGGCCTGAGCGCCGCCGAGCTGGCCCGGCGCTTGCGCCTGGATGAGGCCTGCATTTTCGGCCGCATCGAAGACGACCTGGTCCGGCTGGACCTGCGGACCATCACGGATGAAGAGGTGACGGCCATCGCGGCGGCGCTTGGACGAATCTGCTCCTAATCCTAATCCTAATCCTAATCTTAATCCTAATCGTGCTCCCCATCGAATGAATCGCCTCTTCGACCATGAAAAGCAGGGGATTAGGAGCAGGATTAAGATTACGATTAGGAGAGCTACCCGAAGAAAGTGACATGCACCGCAAGAACATCATGCTGGGCACGGCAGGCCACGTGGACCACGGCAAAACGGCGTTGGTCAAACTGCTGACCGGCTGCGAAACCGATACGCTGGCCGAGGAGAAACAACGGGGCCTGACCATTGACCTGGGCTTCGCCCCCTGCCGGCTGGCCGACAAGCGGGTCGTGGGCGTGGTGGACGTGCCCGGGCATGTCGATTTCATCCGCAACATGGTTGCGGGCGCCCATGGGCTGGACGTGGTCATCTTTGTCGTGGCCGCCGACGACGGCATCATGCCCCAGACGCGCGAGCACCTGCACATCCTGACGCTGATGGGCTTGCGCCATGGGCTGGTGGCGTTGACGAAGATCGACCTGGTCGAGCCGCAACGCCGCCGGGCGGTCATCGAGGACTTGCGGCGGCTGCTGGCCGGGACTTTCCTGGCCGACGCCCCCGTCTGCCCGCTCTCGAATATCACCGGCGAGGGGTTCGAGGGCTTCTTCGATGCCCTGAACGAGGTGGTGGCCGCCTGCGAAGACCGGCCCACCTCCGGCCTGTTCCGCCTCTGGGTCGAGGACGTGTTTAGCATCCGCGGCCCGGGCACCGTCATCACGGGCATCCCGACCCGCGGCCGTGTGGGGCTGGGCGACACGCTCACCCTGCTGCCCCCGGGCCGGGGCGGGCACGTGCGGCGAATGCAGGTGTATGGGGATGACGCCACCGAGGCCCGCGCCGGCGAATGTGTCGCGCTCAACCTGCCCGAGATCAACCATCTGGAAGTCCGGCGCGGCATGGTCCTCTGCGCCTCCGCCGCCCTCGTTCCGGCGGCCATGGCCGAGGCCGAATTGCTCATTCTCGATTCGGTGAAGGGCAAACTCGACAACTTCATTGAAGCCCATCTGCACATCGGCACAGCCTCGGTGCTCGCACGGGTCGCCATGCTCGAGACGACCCAGATGAGCGCCGGGCAAAAGCAAATGGTCCAGTTGCGCCTGGCCGAACCGCTCCCGCTGGTCCCGGGCAAGCACTATGTCCTGCGCGCCAACCTGGCGGGGCCGGGACAAAGCGGCCTCGTCACCGTCGGCGGCGGACGCATCCTGGGCGTCAGCAACCAGCGCCTCCGCCGGAGAAAACAATGGACCCTGGATGCCCTGGCCGCCCGCCGCCAGGCCTTGGATGACCCGTCGGGCTGGTGCGAACTGATGCTGCGCGAAAATCGCCAGCCCCTCGCCCTGCGCGACCTGGAGAAGAAATGCCTGCTGCGCACCGATGAGTTGACGGCCCTGGTCGAGACCCTTCGCGCCCAGGGCCGGGTCGTGGCGTTGGCGGGCGGCGCGCTGGCCCACCGCGCCGTTATCGAAGAGGTCGCCGCCAAGATGCTCGCGGCCATCGTCTCGTTCCACAACGCCAACCCGCAACGCGCGGGGCCCAGCCGCGATGAACTCTTTTCCAGTCTCGGCGAAGCTCCGGCAATCTGCGAGCTTGCCGCCCAGCATCTCCTGGACCGCAACCAGATCGAACACCCCGGCCCGGTCTTTGCCCGGGTCGGCTGGACCGCCCGGCTCCCGGACCGTGACCAGGACCTTTTGGACCAGGTCGCCGGCGCATTCCAGAAAGCCGGGTGGGCCGGCCCCGCCGCCGCCGAGTTGGCCGTCTCTCTTCACCAGTCGCCGGACCGGTTGGAAAAAATGATGCACCTGCTTGCCGAGCGCGGCATCCTGGTGCGGCTGGACCAGCGCAGCTTCATCCACCGCAACGCCCTCGAGGCCGCCAAGCAAGCCGCCCTCGGCTTGTTCGCCAGGAAACCGTCCTTCTCCACCATGGAATTCCGGGACGCGCTGGCCGTGAGCCGCAAATATGCCGTGCCGCTGCTCGATTATCTCGATAAGATCCGGTTCACCGTCCGCTCGGGCCATGACCGCACGCCCGGGGTGGAGGCGAAAAAACCCCTGGGCGTCCAGAAGCAGGGTTAGCCGCTGCCCGGAAGCGCCAACGGTCAGCAGCGGGTACGATTAAAACCGTCGGCCAGCTCACGGCGCCTCTTTGCCCCGGAGGGGCGTCCGAGAGTAGCCCGGCGTTTCAACGCTTGTCATTACCCACATCTTTTCCTGCTCTAATTGAGAGGATCTCATGGTTCTATGGGCTTCAGGCCAACGGCCTGACTCATACCAGCCCAGGGCAACGCCCTGGGTTCTCGGGCCGTTTTATCCTCTTGCAGGCCAACGGCCTGCCTCATCGGGTTGATTGGGGCCGCTCTCCCCGTCCAATGGAACACCGGCCGAACCCCAACCCCACGGCACCATGAGTCGCGCTTTCAGCGCTCAGCATGGTCTTTGGCCGACAAACCCAGGGCGTTGCCCTGGGCTGGTATGAAGGACGCCGTTGGCGTCCTGCACAGGCGCGGGGCGCTGCTCGGCCTGGCTCTCCACGAGGTGTTCCTTGGGCCCAGAAGTGGAACTGATACCACTCGGGAAAAGATGTGGGTAATGACAAGCGTTTCAACGCCGGGTCAGCGAACAGAAAGAGAGGTCCGTCCCGGAGATTGCGCCATTTGGCATCAAACGACGTGCCAAATGTCGCAATCTGTAGTTGTGCCGTTTGTCGGCCAATACGGCACATTGTGGTGCCGCCAAACGGCACAACTGGAAGGGACGGCTGAGGGCAGCGAGTATTCTCAGTCGTCCCTCCGGGATGAGGGCCCGTTTTCCGGAAAATACTTGCCGGCTTTGGGGTAACACTGCGCTTCGAGCCGGCAAGGCTGGCAGGCTGCCGTCGAGCACTAATGGCCATCCTTCCAGGACCGGACCCTTCACTAACCACTTTCTAGCACTGGACCCTTCACTAACCACTCCCCTTCGCCCTCGGGATTCTCCGGGCCGTGCTCGGCTCAGTCCCTAGCCCGGATAATTCATAGCCTAAGAGCGGCACCGGGTTCCCGAGGCTGCGTAGCGCAGGTTTCCAACCTGCTGTATCGCCGACTTCCAGTCGGCATGCCGTGCCTGCTTGGTCGCATCTGCGGATTGGAAATCCGCGATACAGCAGACTGGAAGTCTGCGCTACGCCTTCCGCTTGGCGAAGCCCGTGAAATATCCGGGCTAGCCGGGTTCCCGAATCCGAAAACCCCGCCGAACGCAGAAGGGATGAATTGTGACTGTGCCGGCCAGCGAACGCACAGGGCCCCTCCGGGTTGGCGCCCGAACCGCTATTTCTCCTTTGCGTTTCAGATGTTGTCAATCTGAAGAAAGGTTGTAAGGATTTAGCCCCGGGCCGGTTTATTTAGATGAATGGCACACTTGAGATTAGCACGTCAAGAACGAGCCGATGAAAATCAGCGGTTGTCCCCAGGTTAGTTCAAAGTTGAAGAGTGGCTCCCGGCGCGGCGCGAACCACGCTGCAAGAGAAAAAAAGGGACGGGGGCCGCATAATGAAAGCGAAATGGAAAGGCGCAAAAAGTCTGCGGTTGCCGGGGACTACTGCCCAATCCTGGCGAGGCTTGAGGGCCCGCCGGAGCGCATATGGACATGCTGCTTCTCGACACAATGAGAACATATATGAAAAACATAAAAGCAGTATTCGGTAAAACAATGCACTTCACAAGAATGGCACATGCACTTTCACTCCTCATTGCCATGATTGGAGTGACTTTCTCGGCCACGGCGGCGACAATCCAAGTGCCACAGAACCAACCAACAATCACCGCTGGCGTTGTCGCAGCACAAAATGGCGATACGGTTGTTGTCAGTCCAGGCACCTATAACGAGCAGAACATCCCCATTTCAAAGGCAATTACGATTTCTTCGGTCGGCAGTGCGACGAACACGATTCTGGACCTGCAACACAATGGCCGGGGTTTCTTAATCACCAATGCGTCCGCAACCCCTGTGATCATCTCGGGATTGACAATCGAAAACGCCCAGATTCCCTACTACAGCGGAGGAGGGGCATTCCTGATCGCCACCGGAAAATGCGTCATCAGCGGATGTATAATCCAGGGCACCAGTGGCGATGCCGGCTACAGCGGCGGCCCCGTTGACAATTGGGCAACCAACATTGACGATGTCATGGTGATCGGCTGCACTCTTAGCAACAACTTTGCCGCCAACGGATGCGGAATCACAGGGTGTGCTGTCTGCGGCTGCCTTATATGTAACAATTCGGCAGGGAATAACCCAATGGCACTCGCTGGGTGTAACGCCACCAACTGCACGGTCTATGGGAATACTGGCGGATTTCTCCCAAATCCTTGGACAGCGGGTGGAATGGCGGGCGGAACTGCCGATAACTGCATCTTTTGGGCAAACTCAGGGTACAGCGGCCAGCAGATTGACCACACTTCAACAGCTACACTAACTTACAGCATTATCCAGGGCGGATTCATCGGCACCGGAAACCTCAGTTCTGACCCGTTGTTTGTGGATGCCGCCAATGGCGACTTCCACCTGCAAGCAAACTCCCCAGCGATCCATGCGGGCGATCCGGAGATCTTCAATGCTGATGGGTCTCGCTCTGACATGGGCGTCTATGGCGGTATCGTCGCAACCAACGGTACTCCGCCTCCTGGCTGTATTCCTTACGCTGCCACCGCCACAGCGACCGTGGACAATGGGTTTGTCGTCGGCGCAACGATTACCGATGGCGGTTGCGGTTACTCGAATACGCCGAGCGTTAGAATCATCGGGGGTGGGGGCACCGCGGCGCATGCCGTGGCCGTGGTCAGCAACGGGGTCGTCACCGCAGTCAACGTTCTGGACGCGGGCTCCCGCTATACCAACGCGCCCGTCGTCGTCATCGCGCCGCCGTTCATTCCGCAGCCCGCAATGGGCATTAAGGCACTGTTGTTCGGCCCGATGGTGACGCCAGTCATCGAATTGGATTTGGGTGATCTTTCCCCCTACGACAATTACCAACTGGAGTTCTGCCCGTCCGCCGGAGGCGCGTGGACCAACCTCGGCAACCCATTTACTCCGACAGCGACCACAAACACCCAATATGTCAACACTGTCGGGAATGTCGGATTCTTCCGGGTGAAGTACGTGCAGTAGCGCAGGGCGTTATTTGTCCGAGATGACTGGATTCTCGTTGACTGCGCGCACCTGAACGGCCATAACCGGCGAAAGTTGTTGAGATGCTAAACGCCACGACCACCAGCGAGGACCTGCTGCGCCGCGTGAAAGATTGGCGCGAAGACGAGGGCTGGCGTGAATTTTATTGACGTTACGCGCCGGCCATTGCCGAGCATGCGCGGCGCAGCGGATTGACTCACGAAGAAGCCGAGGACGTCGTGCAGACCACGATGGTCAAGGTGGCAACCTACCTGCCGAAATTCGAGTATGACCGGACGGTCTGCCGGTTTCGGACATGGCTGAACTAAATTGTCAATCAGCGGATTCTGGCGATCGCCCATGAGCGGCGGCGAATGCAACTGCCGGAGGCGGCGTGGGTCTATCTGAGCGAGCTGGTGGCTGGCGTGGTCAATCCGGCCGCCGACCCGGTCACCCAGGCGGAGCTGGAGCAGCAGATGCTCAAGGTGTGCCTCGCCCGGGCGCGCGCCGGCGTGAAGCCGCGTCATTGGCAGATCTTCGAGGCGAACGCGTTGCAGGGGATGGATGCGTCCACGGTGGCCAAGCGCTTCCATACGACGGTGGCCAATGTCTGGGTGATTCGCCACCGCCTAATCGGGCGGCTGCGAACCGAGTGGCAGGCGCTGTTAAACGAGCCATTTCAGCCCTAAGGAGATAGGCGACCATGCAGGAAACCGCTGCCCAAGTCGATGGGTTCCGCCAGATCCGGATCGTTTCTGATCGAGAGCGGTCGAAAGTGTGCCTTGCCCGCAACTCGGCCGGGGCCTTGTGCGCCGTCAAGGTTCAACAACCGGCGGATCCTGCGGCGCTGCCGGAGATTGATGCGCGATATGCTCGACTCCAGCCACTAAGCACGCTTGAAGGGCTGCTGCCGATTCTCTCGCACGGCGCAACGCCGGGCGGATGGGTGTGGGAGCAGTTGCCGTTGGCGGATAATTTGCCCGGCTTGGCGCCGCTCGGTCAGGAAGGCGGGATCGATCATTACACGCCGCTGACCCTGCGCGGCTGGAGCATCGAGCATGGGCCCACCGCCGCCGAACAGGTTGTTAAATGGGGCTTGCGCCTGGCAGGCGGTCTGCGAGTTCTCCACGAGGCCGGGCTGGTGCATCGCGATGTCAAACCGACGAATATCCTCTTTGTTCGCGGCGAGCCTTGCCTCGGGGACTACGGACTGGTCGGCAGGCCCGGCAGCGCCAGCGATTTCAGCGGCACGGAAGGTTTTCAGCCCCTTGAGGGCACCAATGACAAGCCAGCGGACCTCTTTGCCTTGGGCAGGACGCTGTATGAGGCATGGACCGCGATGGATTGGCTGGAATTTCCGTCGCTGCCCGGGGCCGTGTCGAGTGCGCACGACTGGCATAGTTGCGGCAGGCACTTCAACGAACTGCTCTTGCGGGCGTGCCATCCTTTGCCCAGCCGGCGCTTCCGCTCCGCCGCTGAGTTCATTCGGGCTTTGGAGGACGCCCTCGCAGGGCGGCCTAGCCTGAACCGGCGGAAGTGGCTGATCGGGGCCGGCAGCGCGGCGGCCGTCATGGCTGCCGGCGGGATGACCATTCTGAAGAGGCATAGCGGCCCGGCGCGCCTGCTGTGGAAGCGGGTGCGAGAGCGGAGGTTCGAGGTCGAGGGCTGGAGCGGGCACGCCGGAACCGCCGATTGGGTCCGGCGGCGGCTATATTCGCTGGTCGTGGACATGCGCGGCTGCACGCTTCAGTCTGTGGATCTCGACCGGTTCACGATGCAGATGGTCGCCATCAACAACGGCCCGCGAATGGGCGGCGGGACAATTCTGCACCCGGAGACAAGGTGGCTGTGGACCGTTGAGGGCGGACACGGGGAGGTAGTTGCACTGGAGCCGGAATCGCTCGAGACCAGAAGGCTCGGAGGCGGCCCGATGACCGAGCGCCACTCCGGGGCACAAACGTACTGGAACCCCATCACACGGCGCGTGGGGATTTTTGGCGGCTATGGTTGGCTCGCGATGCGAAACGACCGAAGCGAATTCGACGAGAAAGCGGGGAAATGGATCGAGATCGAACCGGATCGGTCTGGAGACGGCCCCTGCCGCCGGAAGCTTGAGGTGCCTCTCATCGCGGACGCCGCCGGGAAGCGCATCTTCGTCATCGGGGGCTTTGGCAGTCCCTCGGGCAAACAAGGCGAGCGCGCGCCGGGATTGAGGGGATTCGACGGCACGTTCCACGAATTGGACAACATTTGGGAGTTGGACCTGGAGAGGCCGGCCTGGCGCCAGTTGCTCCCCTTCGGCCACCTGTCCTTTGGGCGGTTGCGCGCCGCGGTGTACCATCCCCGGCTCAAGGGCCTGGTCCTGTTCGAGGGTATGCGACTGGAAGACGCCCAACCGGGGCCAGCCAAGGCGCTGCTGTTCCGGCCAGGCGCGGATAAGCGGCCCTTGGAACTGCCCTCGGAAGGGGAACGGTCCACCCTGCCACGAGCATGGGCCTGGACCATGGACCCCCAGAGCGAAGACATCCTGCTCTTTGCCAACGACGGGATTTTCCGGCTGAGCGTGCGTGAGAGGTAGCAGAGGCAGAGCGTGAGACAAAAATGTGAATTGCCGCCGGCCCGGCCTTGCGGTATATGCCAGTGTCAGTCCTCACTACTGACACATGCAAGCCAAACAGAGGCGCCAACAAGGCGCCCGATCCCCAGGGCCTCGCCGTTGAGGCGGCGGTAGCCAGCAGGTCGCCTGGCCTGGGCATCGAGGCGGTTTTGCCGGGTCCTTCGGGTCGCGTTGGCGGGCTACTCGGCTTCCTTTCCGCCTGCCGGAAGGGCGCGGAGTGTCGAGGCCAGAACCTGGCACGGCTCGGCGCCGACAAGGCAGGGCCGCAGGGCCGCGTCATTCGCTTGCGTCGGCCAACAAGTGCCGAAGATACCCGCATGGGCGCACCCATAACAGCCTTCCAGGCAGCCAGTCCCGGAAGCGGCGCGCCAATTCCTGCTGCCCGTGGCGCAGAGTGTCTTCTGGTGGGGCCAAGCCGAGCAATGGCTCGACCACGCCGGGAGGTTCGCCGCACAAGTGATGACGTACGGGGACTGGGACGAAACCTCGCTGGCGCTGGGGCTATTGGGCGATGAAGTATTCCAAGAGGTCCTAAAAGACCCCCCTCCAGGAGTCTTCGACGCCAAGTCCTGGACATACTGGCACTGCCACTATGGGCTGGAACGTCCCGCCGCTGCCGACGCGAAAGCTCTGAACCGATGTTCCACCCTCGTTTAGACATGCTGCCTCCGCCCCAACAGGCCTTGTGGCCCGAGCTCGCCGAAGTACCCGAACACTTTCGACATGCTCGCCATCATCGGGGATGAGCGCAACGGCATCACCCTGCACGCTGCCATGGCGGCAGCCCAAGCCATTTACGGCGAGCAGTACAACCCGATGCTCACCGTCAAATCGCTAACCTCGTTCGTGGACGGCGACCTCCCAAAACTCACGGACGTCCAGAAAACGCGGTGTCGGAAAATCGCCGCGGCGGCAGACATCACAAGACTGCCGGACATTAAGCGGGTATCCAACCACCTCAGCCGCGACGAACCGCCGTCTGACATACCGGCGCTGAGGCAAGGCGGCGGAAATGAATAAAGGCAGCAAGATGCCGCTGGGCTGCTGCGGCCCCGCGAGGCGCGAGCGAGGCGCATATCCGCGTGGATCTGCAACGAGCGAGCAACGAAGCTGGACGGCAAAAGACCAAGGCAGGTCGCCACCTTTGCTCGGGGCGCATCTTGCCAGTACCACCAGTCGCCAGGATGCTCGCGTTGGTAGCGCAGGTTTCCAACCTGCTGTATCGCCGACTTCCAAGTCGGCAGGCTGTAGCTGCTTGGCCGCATCTGCGGATTGGAAATCCGCGATACAGCAGACTGGAAGTCTGCGCTACGGTGGTGCTGGCAAGATGCGCCCCTTTGCTCGTTGCCGGCGACAGCGATTCCGTAAGGTGGGTGGGGTTTCAATTCCAACCTGGCTGACCACAGGCAGTTAGGGCATTTTCGGAAACAGAGGCATTTTCTTTTTCGCTTGCATTGCTCGCCCGCTCTGCTATCCTACATCTATATATGAGTAGGATACAGCCGCTCCAGCGCACATCAACCCTGGCCCTCCGCCAGCGAAAGGCCCATCTCCTGCGCTCCTTCCAATTCCCCCCCGGAGTCCTCCACGCCTCCTTAATCGAGCGATTCCTCAAATGTGGCAAGGCCAATTGCCGCTGCCACACCGGTGGCCCCAAGCACGGCCCGTTCTTTTATCTCAACCGCTGCTTCGCCAAAGGCCAGGTGCAATCGCTCTTGCTGAAGTCCCCGGGCCAGATCAACCAAGCACGCCAAGGTGTGGCCGCTTATGCCCAGGTCCAGCACGTGCTTGACGAAATCAGCCAAATCAATCGCGAACTGCTCCGCCGTGGTGAACCTCTGGTGGCCGCGTCTTCATGAACGAACTGGCTCAGTTTCTGGGCTACGTAACGAAAGTCTTCGCCATGGGCCGGGTCGTGCGCGGGGTGCGCAGCGATCGGCCCTACGCCAAGATTCCTACGCGGCCCTTGTTGCTGAGCATGCTCATGGGCGTGGCCATCCGCGTCGGCAGTTACCTGGATCTCTCCAAGCAAACCAAGCGTCGGCGCTGGCAACACCTCATCCATTGGCAAGAGCGCATCAGCGACGACGCCTTTCACTATGTGAGCGAGCGCTTCTACCTGGAGGACTTGCGCCAAGGCCTGGCCGGGGTGAACAAGAACCTCAAGGCCAACAAGGCGCTGGAGAGCTGTAAAATCAACGGCCTGCTGCTCCTGAGTTTGGACGCCAACGAACACTTCCACAGTCGCAGTCGCTGCTGTCCGTGCTGCTGCCAGAGGGAGATTCAAGAGACCGACAACCAAGGCCAAAAACACACGGTGATCGAATACTACCACCGGTATGTCTTTGCCCAGATCAACGGGCCCAAGTTCAACGTGCTGGTGGACGTGGAGCCTATCGGTCCCGGGGAAGAGGAAGCCCAGGCCGGCCTGCGCCTGCTGGGGCGGATTCGCCGGCTTTACGGCGTGCGCTTTTTCAACGCCGTGACCATTGACAGTTGGTATGTGCAAGGCCCCTTTTTGAAGGCGGTGGAGAAGCTGGGCTGGGCCTGGATCGTCGTGCTCAAACAGGAACGGATGGAGGTCTTGCAAGAGGCGCGCGCCCTGAGTGCCGGACAAGAACCCGCTCTGGAGTTTGACGACGAAACCCGTGGCCGGCACGTCAAACTCTGGGAGGTCAAAGACCTGAACTTCAGCAAGAGCTACGGCCGCAAAGTGCGGGTGGTCCACTCGCAGGAGACGTGGATCCAGCACAAGATGGTGGGCGGAAAAATGACCCATCAACCCCAGACCAGCGACTGGTGGTGGATGGCATCGGAGGGCTTGGCGGGCTATCCGGTCCAGGTCGTCTATGAGGGCGGTCACCGGCGCTGGGGCATCGAGAACAAGGCGTTCAATGAGCTGACGCAATTCTACCACCTGGAGCATTGCTACCATCACGAACCGGTGGCCATGTTGGCGCAAATGCTGATTTTAGTCCTAGGTTTCGTCCTCTTTAGCGCCTACGCGGTGCTCCACAGTCAACTGGTCCGGTTGGGCCAGGTGAGCCTCAAAGAGCTGGCGCATGACCTGGATCTGGCTTTGGAGGAGGACTTGCCTTGGGATTTGTGGTTTGCCTGTGGCTGACGACCGCCTGGGTGAGCGCTTTCGGGGTGTTGCTCTTTGCAAACTGGCCGACGCAACAAGGAGGACTCGGGGACTGCGGGAGAGGTGTTGTCTCGCGCGGGCTCTGCCCGGCCGCCCCTCCATCACGACAGCGCTCGGCGCCGACAAAAATCTGGGCCTCCGAAAGTAAAGCGGCGGCGCACCCCACCTTGCGGAATTGCTGTGCCGGCGACTTAGGGCTTGCGAGGACTGGCTGACGGGCTTAGCCTGAAAGAGGTATGATTGCCGATATTCGTCAACGCCTGCAGGCTGGCCCATTTGAGCCGTTTTCCATTGTCACCAGCAGTGGGAACCGCTACCGCGTGGCCACTGCGGACCACGCAGGCGTCAACCCCCGGGGAAGCCAAGTGGTGGTGTGGTTTGACGATGAGAGCAGCCTGACTCTCTCTGGTCTGCACATCGTTGCGCTCGAGAAAGAAGCCCCGTCGAAAGCAGAGGCCGCCTGACAAACGTGCAAGACTCTCCATCATATACGATTTGAGCTGGTGCCAAGAACGGCCTGCGCATGAAGATCGACTTGGCCAAGCGCCGGCGGGTGATGGCACGCTCGCAACGGCTGGGGCACTGTATATGCGACCCGCGCCGTCCGTGTCCTTGCGACGTTTTTCAAAACCAGCAGCTCTGTCCCTGCGCCGGGGAACGGCCCGACCCGGTTGATTTTTCCCAGCTCCGGCTCACGCAGCTCGTGCAGAATGCCGGCTGCGCTTCCAAGATCGCCCCGGCGGACCTCGAGGCGATGCTGGCGCGGCTGCCCGAGGTCAAAGACCCAGCCGTGCTCTCCGGCCTGGCGGCGGCGGATGACGCCGCCATCTACCGCATCGCCGAGAATTTGTGCCTGGTCCAGACCGTTGACGTGTTCACTCCGTGCGTTGATGACCCGCGCCTCTTCGGGCGCATCTGCGCCGCCAATTGTCTGTTCGGACATCTATGCCATGGGCGGCGAACCGCGCACGGCGCTGAGCATCCTTGCCTTTCCCTCCGAGACCCTGGATGGAGAAATCATGTGCCGGATGCTGGCGGGGGCGATGGAGACCCTGGGCCAGGCCGGGGTGGCGCTCGTGGGCGGACACAGCATCAAGGATGACGAGATCAAGCTCGGTTTCGCGATTACCGGTGTCATCGACCCCGCGGTTGCCGCCGCCCTGGCCGCCGCGCATCCGGGCGACCTCCTGGTGTTGACCAAACCGTTGGGCACCGGCGTGCTGGCCTTCTGCCGGCAGGTGGGCCGCGACCCTGGCCCCGGGTTGGCCGCCGCCGAGGCCGCCATGGCCGCGCTCAACCGCGCCGCCGCCCAGGCCATGAAAGAGGCCGGCGCTTCCGCCTGCACGGATGTCACCGGGTTCGGCCTCTTCGGCCACCTCCTGCGCCTGGCTCAGCAGAGCCGCTTGACTGCCCAGGTCTTCGCTCGCGCGCTCCCCGCCTTTGAGGGCGCGCTCGAGGCCCTGCGCGAGGGGGTCATTTCCGGGGCCGTCGAGCGGAACCGCGAGTTCGCCGGCGATGACCTCGAGGTGGGCCCGGATGTCGAGGAGGCCCTGGTCCACCTGGGCTGCGATGCTCAAACCTCAGGCGGACTGTTGATTGCCATCGCGCCGCATCGCCTCCGGGCCTTGCAAGACGCCCTGGCCCGAGCCGGCATCCAGGGCTTCCTCATCGGCAAATTCCTGGGACCCTCCCGCGGGCGGATACATCTTGTCCTTTCGGAAGCCAATCAGGAAGCAATAAAAACCCAGCCTGGCAACAACTCTCAACTCGCGGAGGCGACCCTTGGCGCCGTTCCAGCCATGAACTCTTCCACTTATTCCGAGGGGCCTGTGCTGCCGGCTGAAGCCGGCGTTCCGGGCCCCGTTCCAACCATGAACTCATCCGCTCATTCCGACACGCACCCGGCCGATTGCTGCGCGGACATTTTCGAGGCCAAAACTCCCTCCACCACCACCACGCCCGATGCCCAACGGGCCTTTGGCGCCCTGCTCCACGCCGCGCAGGCCCCCGGCGCCCTCGATGCCAGGACCAAAGAACTGATCCTCTTCGGCCTAGTCGTCTATAGCCGCTGCGCTCCCTGCCTGGTCGCCCATCAACAAAAGGCGCGGAACTTGGGTCTCACGCAGGCGGAATTGGACGAAGCTGCCTGGTGCGCCATCGCCATGGGCGGCGCCCCGGTCCGCATGTTCTACCAGGAGGGGGCCCGGGGAAAATAATCCGCAGGGCCTGTGACGAAGTCCTCCTCAGACGATTGTAGGAGACGACGTAAGGAGTCTCTGATCGAGTTTGGGGCCCAGCGAAAGCCTGCGTCCCCCGGAGGCCATTGATCAGAAACTCCTTACGTCCTCTCCTACAGTCAGGGAATGGGGCCCGTTTCGGCGACTCGGTCAGCGGCCCTGAAGTAATCCACAGGAACACGGCGCAAGGCTTGCCCTTTCCTGGAGGGATTGATACTGTCGGTCCATCAGTGAAATCGTTGTTCAGAGAGTTCTTTCTGCTTTGCTGGCAGGAAAAAAAGTGGTGGCTCATTCCGCTCCTCGTGGTGGTGCTGCTGGGGTTGGCCGCCGTGTTCATCCTCGCCTCCAACTCGGGCATCTCCTGGGCGCTTTACCCGTCCAAATAGTATCCCGGAGGGCAGTGATGATTAATAACAGGTGCAGTCCCGTCTAAAACCCATGCCAGTGGCGCCCTCTACCCAGCCACGCATGAGCGTGGACGGCAAGTTCTTCCGGCTCGGCGAAAAGCGGTTTTACGTCAAGGGCGCGGCATACGGTCCGTTGGCTCCCGCTGCGGGTTGCGACCCGTCCGGATTCGCTTCCCCGGAACAGACGGGCCGCGACTTTGCCCAAATCCGCGGCTTGGGCGCAGACCTCATCCGCGTGTATCAGGTGCCGCCGCGCTGGTTTCTGGACCTGGCCGAGGAACACCAGCTCAAGGTGCTCATTGGCGTTCCCTGGAACCAGCACCTCTGTTTCCTGGACTCCCGCCCGCACCGCGCCGAGGCCCTCGAGGCTGTGCGCCGGGCCGCCTTGGCCTGCGCCCGGCATCCCGCCGTGTTCGCCTTGAGCGTCGCCAATGAAATTCCGCCCGACGTTGTCCGCTGGAGTGGCGCCCGCGCCGTGGCCGATTTCATCGATCTCCTCATCCAGGAAACCAAACGAGTGGATGCCGAGTGCCTCTGCACCTTCACCAACTATCCTCCCACGGAGTTCCTCCAGCCCCAAAGCGTTGACTTCGCCTGTTTCAACGTCTATCTCCACCACCGCCAGGCCTTTCGCAATTACCTCGCCCGATTGCAGATGCTGGCCGGCCCCAAGCCGCTGTTGCTCGGCGAGTTCGGCATGGATTCCCTGCGCGAGGGCGAGGCCAACAAATGCGCCTTGATCGAGTGGCAGATCGAGGAGGTGTTTCGAGGCGGCCTGGCGGGGGCAATCGTGTTCGGTTTTACCGACGATTGGTGGCGCGAGGGGCAGCCGGTCGAGAATTGGGCGATGGGGTTGACCACGCGCGAGCGCCAGCCCAAGGATTCGTTTCGGAGCGCGCAGAGGATGTTCGGCGTTGCGCCCCACTTTCCCCTGCCCCGTTACCCCAAGGTCTCCGTCGTCGTCGCCAGCTACAATGGCGAGCGCACGCTCAGGGCCTGCCTGGATTCGCTCTGCCGGCTCAACTACCCCGATTACGAAGTCATCCTGGTGGACGACGGCTCGACTGATGGCACCCCGGACATCGCCGCGCTCTATCCCAACGTCCGCTGCTTCCGCCACGAGAGAAACCTTGGGCTGTCGGTCGCGCGCAACACCGGCATCGCTGCTGCCGCCGGAGACATCGTGGCCTTCACCGACTCGGACTGCCGCGCGGACGAAGATTGGCTCTATTACCTGGTGGGGGACCTGCTCGAGAGCGAGTTCGCCGGCATTGGCGGACCGAACCTGCTTCCGCCGGAGGATTCGCCGGTCGCGGCGGCGGTGATGGCCTCGCCCGGGGGACCGGCCCACGTCATGCTCACCGACCGGCAGGCCGAGCATATCCCCGGATGCAACATGGCCTTCTATAAATGGGCGCTGAGTGAAATTGGCGGGTTCGACCCCATTTTTCGCAGGGCTGGGGATGACGTGGACCTCTGCTGGCGGCTCCAGCAGGCGGACTACAAGCTGGGCTTCAGCCCATCGGCGTTCGTGTGGCATTACCGGCGCCCTACCATCGGCGATTATCTCAAGCAACAGCACGGCTATGGCGGGGCCGAGGCCCTCCTGGTGCGCAAACACCCCGAATATTTCAATTCCTTTGGCGGCAGCATCTGGCGCGGCCGAATCTACACGACCTCCAGGTTCGGAGTCTTGCTCCGGCCCCCCATCATCTATCGGGGTCTGTTCGGCAGCGCCGGGTTCCAATTCCTCTACGCCTCCAAACCCGCCCTCACCCTCATGCTCTGCACCACGCTCGAGTACCATGCCTTCGTCACCTTGCCGCTCTGGGTGCTCTCGGCCATTTTCCTTTACCTGCTCCCCTTGGCGATTGCCAGCCTGCTCGTTTCGGTGGCCGTCTGCGCGGCGGCCGCAGCCCAGGCCGCCTTGCCGAAGAACAAAATCCGGCGCTGGTCGCGGCCCCTGACGGCCATGCTTTTCTTCTTCCAGCCCATCGTTCGGGGCTGGGCTCGTTACCAGTACCCGATTGACCTTGCGGCCCCTGCCGCTCACCGCCCGCAAAACCCTGCAGTCGGTCACCCTGCGTGACAGCGGCCAGACCCTGGCTCAGGTCCAATACTGGGCTCAAGAGCGCATCGACCGATTGACCTTCGTCGCCGGCCTGCTCGGGCGCCTGGACCGCCAAGGCTGGCCCAACCGGGCCGACATCGGCTGGAGTGATTACGATGTCGAGATTTACGACACCCGCTGGAGCAAATTGCAGCTCACCACGGTCGCCGAAGATCATCCCGGCGGCAAACAACTCATCCGCTGCCGCCTCCGCCCGCGCTGGTCGCTCAAGGCCAAACTCGGTTTCTGGCTGCTCTGCGGCCTCGAATTGGTCGTTTTGGGATTCGTGGCCTCCTGGCAGCCCTGGCTGTGGCTGCTCCTGCTGACCCTTCCGCTCTTTGCCGCGTTCCTCCACCGCGAAGGGCGGGACCTGCAAAGCCTCATGGTGGTTTTACTGGACCAACTGGCCAGGGACTGGAAGCTGAGCAAAGTCCCCCAGACCCGCCCAGCGGAGGCCCCAACCGCCATGTCCGCGGCAAGCGACGACCAGCCCTCCCCGTCGCCGATCATGAAAGTCACCCAAGTCGCTATCCGCCCCAGCGAGGCCTCTGCCAAAGCCGCGCGGCCCGCCCTGACCCCCGAGCTGCTGGCCGCCTGTGGAGCGCGTTATTCAAGGAATAGCGGCGGACTGGAGTCCATTCTCTCCCAAATCGACCCGGCCCACCTCGAGAAGTCCGTTGACTCGATCTTCCGGATGGTGGATTACGGCCACCAGTCCATCGCGGATATGGTCCCCGTGGCCATGTTCATTGACGGCGTCTCGCTCTGGCTGGCCTATTATCTCTGGACCCTCAGTCCCACGGCGGGAGGCCAGGAATCCTCCACCCGCTATCTGAAGATGTCTCCCGAGGGACTGGTTCCCCCGGAAGAGTTGGGGATTCCATCCAACCATCTGCGAGCCTGGCGGGAACTCATGGCCCGGTGCTATCGGGCCTATCAATCCTCACTGAGTCTCTGGGAGGAACTTGCCGGCGAGAACCCCGCTCTGATGGGCATTCCGGCGTCGCTGTTGAATGACCCCTCCGAATCGGCGCGGAAAAAGGTGGCGCGCATGAAACGCAATTATGCCTTTGACCGCGCCCGCTACTTCCTTCCCGTCGGCGCCGCCACCAATCTCATGATGGTCATGTCCGCCCGGGGGTGGGTGGGCCTCTGCCAGCACTTGCTGGTCCACCGCCGGCCGGAGGCCCGTCACCTGGGACAATTCATCCGGGACGAACTGGAGATTTGCGCGCCGCGGCTCCTCAAGCATGCCCGCCCCTCGAGGCCGTGCAACGCGCCCTGGCCTGTGAATTCGAGAACCTGGCCGGCCTGGCCCGCCGCCAAAGCCCTTCCTGGACGGACTGCCCACTCTCCAATCCTCAGGCCACGGCAATCCCTTTCCTGTCCGTAATGCCGCCCCAAGGAATCTCCCCGGAAGACCTCGCCCGGGACCTGGCCTGCCATCCGGACCGCTATGCGCCCATCGGCAGCAGCTTGCAGCGGATGAGTGTCCGGTTCGGTTGGTCCGCCATCGGATTTGCCGAGATTAGAGATTTGAACCGGCACCGCACGGGAACCAAGTATTGTCCCCTGGCGCCGCAGGGCTTCTATTTTGCCCTGGACCAGCTCCCGGCCTCCGCCGACGACTCAGGACAGAGGCGGGCAATGCTCCTGGAACAGGCCCGGACCGGCAGAGAGGCCTCGGCCATGGCGGAGGCCCTGCTGGGCCAGGCCGAGCCGGCCTGCATCTATTGGTCCGTATTGGGAACCGAGTACCCCTTCGAACACACCACCACTGCGGACAAGTTCATCTACGAGGCCGAATTGAGGACCGGGCTGGGGGCCCATTTCCGTTACGCCAGGCATTTGCGCGACGTGCTCGCACTCTGGTACGAGAAGTTCCCTTGCACAAAGGGGCTGATTCTCGAGGGACGCGCCGAGCCGGAATAGGGCGGGTCATGCAGGCCACCCTTGAGCAACCGGTCTCCTGGCGCCAGGGCGTTACGCGATACCAGTGGCTGGTCCTGCTCGTAGCCTGGCTCGGCTGGGTCTTCGATTCCATGGACGCCACCATCTATACGCTGGTTCTGCGGCCGGCCATGTCCGACCTGTTGTCCGCCCAGGCCGGCGGCCCGGTCTCCCAGGAGACGATTCTCCGGCACGGCGGCATCATCTTCTCCATCTTCCTCATTGGCTGGGCCGTTGGCGGGATCCTCTTTGGCGTCCTGGCTGACCGCTTCGGCCGCACCCGCACGCTCATCGTCACCATTCTCGCCTATGCGCTATTCACCGGCATGGCCGCCCTTTCGGCCACCTGGTGGCAACTGGCCGTCTATCGCTTCCTCACCGCCCTGGGCATTGGCGGCGAATGGGCCGCCGGCGCCGCCCTGGTCGCCGAGGTCTGGCCCGAAGAAAAACGGGCCAAAGCCGCCGGCATTCTCCAGTCCGCCTGGGCTGCCGGCTTTTTCCTGGCCGCCATCATCATGCTGCTGCTGCGCAATCAAAGCTGGCGCTTCGTTTTCGTCGTCGGCATTGCCCCTGCCATCGTCGCTTTGTTGGTGCGCTGTTGGGTCAAAGAGCCCGAACGCTGGGTCAGATCCCACGACCAGGAATGCCAAACGCATGGCCCCCGCCGCCCAAAACTTCCCGAGCTTTTCAAGCCCGGACGGCTCCGCGCCACGCTGGTCGGTTCCGGGTTGGCCTTCGTCGCCGTGTTCGGCCTGTGGGGCGCGACCAATTGGACGCCTGAGTTGGTCCGCTCGCTCCCGGCTCTCAAAGGACTGAACCCCGGAGCGCTCACTTCCCGCGTCAGTTGGGCCGCCATGATGCTCAACGTCGGCGCCCTGGCCGGCTACCTGGCTTTCGGGCCCCTGGCCGACCGTTTTGGCCGCCGCTCCATCTTCGCCCTCATGTGTGCCGGCAGCCTCCTGATGCTGCCCGTCACCTTTCTGACGCCCCGCTCCTATAGCCAGGTGCTCCTGCTCCTGCCCCTGCTGGGCTTCTTCAACAACGGCATCTTCAGCGGCTTCCCCATCTACCTGCCCGAGCTCTATCCCACCGCCATCCGCGCGACCGGCGCCGGCTTTTGCTTCAATGTCGGGCGCGTGCTCGCCTCGGCCGGGCCGTTCCTCACCGGCTCCCTGCTGGCCACCCTGGGCGGGTTCGGCCGCGCCGCCAGCGCCATCGCCCTGATTTACGTCCTGGGTCTGCTCATCCTGCCCTTCGCCCCCGAAACCAAGGGCAAACCCCTGCCGGAGTAGCCCGGCCATCAACCTCCTGCTCCCAGTCCTAATCCTAATCTTAATCCTAATCCCGACTGAGGTTAGGAGCCGCTGCCCAAACAAGTGAAATGCCGCCGTCGAAATCTTACTCCCAGACCCGGAACGGCACGGCGTTTTTCTCCAGGAACATGCCGCACTTGGGGCACTTCCCCGGCTCGCTCCAGCTTTGCACCGAATGGCTCGGCGACACCGGACACTGGAGCTTGAAATCGAGCCACTTGAAACGGGTGAACCCGGTGGAGGACAGGCGCCCCAGCGCCGCCTGGAAACTAGGCGGGCCGCTGGCGGCCCAGGACCTGCCCGGCAGCTTGAGCCGGGGCAAGCCGCCTGCTTGAAGGTTCGCCCGGATGCGGTCCTGGACTTCGTCCGGGATTCTGACTCGCGTTACCACATCATGTAACTCCTTGCAGTCGCGGCAGTGGACGGTCTGAACAAATACATTCACGCCGCGATCCACCCGCCCGGCCACCTTCACGCGGTAACTGCATTTGGGACATTCAAACCAATACGCTCGGCCCATGCCAATTCCTCGTCAGTCTGCTTGCGGCCCGATTCTGCCCGCCCACGAGCCGAATCTCAAGCACTCCTTGCAAAAAAAAGAGAAAGACGAACCGGCAAACCAGTTCGTCTTTCCTAACCACAACTAAACCAAACCTTGATTTTAACTTCTCCCAACTCGCTGCCTATGCAATGGGGTGATCACCCCAGGGCTCACCCCTTCCACGGCCGCTATGTTGTGCCCAGGAGTGCGGAGCACGCGGAAAGGGTGCGTCCAGGGGTCGATGCGGCAAATGGAACGGTAGCTGCATTGGTCGCAGGCGGTGGCGGCGCCTTTGCGGTACGGGGCCGCCTCGGCGCGCCCGGAGTAGATTTGGCGGCCCATCAGCCGCAGTTGCTCCTCGACAGCCTCGAGCAGCGCCTCGAATTCGGCCGGGTCCATGGCCTCGCGCGACCTTTTGTTGACCACCCCTTTGCCGGTGAGACGGTAGTTGAACTGATCGCCCTCGCGGGCGTCGGGCCGGGCATCGAGCAGGGACAGCACGCGGCGGTCGAAGCGGCCCGCGTGGCGGTAGGCCAGTTTGCGCGCCCCTTCGGCATCGGCCAGGGCCTCCCGGCGGTTTTGTTCCCGCGGGTATTTGCCGCGCAGGCTGACATAGAAGACGCCGGCCGGGATGAGGCGTTGGGCGCCGAACCGCTTCTGCGGATTGGGCCAATGGCGCAAGACGTTCAGGTAGGTCAGCAGTTGCAACTGCAACCCGTGGGCCATGAGCACCGGGTCAAGCTGCTTGTGGCCCGATTTGTAGTCCACCACCACGCAGAGGGCCGAATCGGTTCCCAGCTCGCGGCAAAAATCCACCCGGTCAATCCGGCCGTAGAGATCGAGCCGATGGCCCTCCTCGAGGTCGAGCCTCCACGCCGGCGAGTCCTCTTCCTCGCCGAAGGGCAGTTCGACGTTGGCCGGGTCGAACTGGTATTGTTGCGCCATCCACCCCACCAGGGTCTCGACAAAGTCCTGGAGCGACTCCAGGAGAATCCGGGCCATGAACCGGCTCTGCTCGCTGGCCTGCAACAGCCCGTCCCGATAGCTGGCCATGAGGCCTCTGGCAATGCAGGCCACGCGCTCGCGCGCCTCGCCGGGTGTGATGTCGCGCCACCGCTTGTTCTCCCGGCACAATTCCTCATGAAAGAGCGCCAGCACATCGTGTTGAAAGGTGCCTTGCTCTTTCACATCCAACTCGAAGAGCTTCCGCTCCTCAGCCCGCAGACCGGAATTGACAAAAAATTTGAACGGGCAGGCGGCAAATTGCTCCATCCGGCTGACCGAGGTGCGCAAAACCGGCCCATAGAGCCGCACAGCCAGCGCCGGCGAAAGCCGCTCCTGGGCCTGCGGCCCCTGGAAATACCGCAACCGCTCCAACACCGACGCCAGCGCCGGCAAGCCAGCCAGCGCCGTGATGTCCATCCCAGGCTCTCCCCGGCCCTCCTCCGCCCCCAAAGCCATCTCCGCACTTCGACCTTCGACCTTCGACCTTCGGACTTTCGGACGCCTGCGCCTTGAGCAACGGTACGACCAACTCGCTGGCGTGCTCGCTTCGGCGCCAGTCGGTCTCCTGGGGCGCGGACTCCAGGGGCATCGACGGAAAGAGTTGGCGGACCTGTGAGAGGAACGGCGACGGGTTAAGGGGCGCCCCATTGGCATTGTGCGAAGCGGCGGTCAGAACGACCCGCTGCCGCGCCCGGGTGCAGGCAATGTAAGCGTAGTAACGTTCCCGGCCAAGCTGTTGGCGGACCGTGGCGCCCAGGACAATGTTGCGCTTTTCCAGTTCGAGCCGATCCACCTCGCTCAGCAGCACCGTAGCCTCCGGCGGGGCGGGGAAGAGGGTTTCGTTGAGCCCCAGCACCAGGGCGAGCTTGATGTCCGGGTTGCGCGACCGATCCACCGCCCCGATGAACACCTGGTCCAAGGCGGGCGGAATCACCCCGACAGTCAGGTTGGCCAGGCCGGCGTCCAGTATTGGCAGCCACTCGCGCAGCGAAAGCGGCTCCGTCGGAAAGGCCAGTTCCACGTTGTCCAGCCACGAGTTCATCTGCTCCCATACCGTGGCATGAACGGAACTGGGGATGCGGAACCGGGCGCTCGAGGACTCCGCCGAGGCCCATTGCTGGAGCTGCTCCGGAACTCTGAGCGCCCGCCAGAACTCCCGCAGGGCAACCGCCAGGCGCCGGCCCGTGGGCCGGTTCTGCCGGGCCGCCATGCCGCAGTGCCAGCCGTTGAAAGGGCGGCAACAGCCGCCGGCGCAGGTCCGGCCAGCCACTCGGTCAGTTCCGGCTCCCGCTCGAGGACGATCGGCTTCTGCCAAACCGGGCCCTGCCAGCCCCGCGCCAGCGCTTCGTTCTCCAGCCGGTCCACGTCCGCCTCCGCCGCCGGCGCCAGACCCGTCTTGAGCGCGCCAAACCAGTCGTCCCGCTGCCAGCCGGACGCCACCGTCCGCAAGGCGCTGCGGGTCAACTCCGCCAGCGGGTGATGCGAGACCGACTCGCGCCGGTCGAGAAAGAAAGGAATCTCATAGCGCGAAAAGATGCGTTGCAAGGGCTCGTGATACCCTTCCAGTTTGCGGACCAGCACGGTCACTTCGCGATACCGTCCACCCTGCCGAACGTGCCGCAGGACCTCACGCGCCGCCAATGTCACCTCAGCCTCCGCATTCGAGCACAGCGCCACGCGCAGGCTCCGCCCCAGCGCATCGTCCGGGATGGCCGTGTCGCGCGCCCCTGGCAGGTAAGGCTGCGGCTCGGCCCAAAACTTCTCGAGGTGCTGCAAGACCGGGTTGTTCAGAAACCGGGTTCGGTCCGGATGCCGCGTCAACGTTTCGACCAAAATCACCGCATCGGGCAGGCTGCCCAACCGTTTCTGGCACTCCTCGAAAGACTTGCGGACCACCGACCAGTTCGAGAGCCAGGAACTCTTTCCGCCGGGCGGCCGATCCAGGCAAAAAGTGAGGGTCGCCTGGCGGCAGTGCGGCATCAGCGCAGCCAGCAAGTCCAACTCCTGCAGCGACCACTCCGCAAAACCATCAACCCATAGCTGGTCAATGTCCAGCCCCCTCCCCGCGCCCCCCTGCCTCGCGCATCCCATCCCATCCCATCGACCTTCGACCTCGGCACTTCGACCTTCTGCCTTCTGCCTTCTGCCTTCCGCCTTCGGACTTTCACCGTCCTCCCGTTCCCCTCCAAGCGCCTCGACCGCCGCCGCCAGCAGGCAATCGGCATCCTGCAAGTCATGCGCCTTGAGCCACTCCAGATAATCCCGCAGCAGAGTCGCAAGGTCTTGCAGCTTATAGGCGAGACCCTCCACCTCCTGCACCTGCTCGGCCAGTTGGAGCAGGGACTCGGGCGTGAGTTGGCGGCGCTGCAACTCCCGCAAAACCTGGCTGAGCTGTTGGGCAAACCCCGTCAGCCGCGCGCTGGCCCGGAACAGCTTCAGTTCATGGCGCTTTCGGGCCAGCAATCCCCGCAACACCATCAGCCGGCCTTCCTCATCGAGCATCTCGGGCGAGGTCAGGCCCAGCCGGCTGAAAATGAAATGGGCCAGCCGCTCGAAAGAAAGAATATGCAGCCGCGTGTATCCGGCAATGCTCGGATAAGCCAGAAGCTGCCGCTCCAACTGATAGGTCGTCTGCTTGGGCGCAATGAGCAGCAGCGGCGCCCCCTCCGGGGACGCCCCAAGGGCATGACGCACCTCGGTCAGACAACGGAACGTCTTCCCGCTCCCGGCCGGCCCGAGTAAAAACCGCACTTGCACCCTCTAATCTTGCGAAACCACCGGGCAACAGCAAACCTTTATGGATGGACAAAACGCGGGCGCGACGCTGACTGCCTAATCATGCAATAGGAAGATCGCGGCAGCGAGGATCGCGCCTGCGGCCAAGAGGACCCAACGGTACCGCTTCCAGGCCTGTGAATAGTCCGACAGTTCCATGAACAGGTCATGGCTTTGAATGCGTGGTGTTCAAGGTTTAGATTGGGTTGTCGTCCTGCCGCCGATCCAATCCACGAGCAGAAAAGTGCAGGCCAAGAATGGAAAGACGCCATACAGCGTATCGGTAGCCGAGTGGGAATGCCGGTCCACCGCCCTAAAGACTGTCATGCAGAAAAGCGCGGCGAGCAGGCAGACGATTGCGCCCGGAACCGACACGGGCAGATAGAACCACCCGATCCGCTTGAACCAATTCGTTTTCATAGTTTTTTCGCAGGCAACGCTGTCACTTTGCACCACAAAGTTAAGCTCGTCAAGCCGCATAAATTCGGGAAGGGCCCGCTCGGGCGGGCTGCCCGGCGCCTTTGCCCAGCCGGCTCAATAAAAATATTATATTCTGAGTGACCCTCCATCCGCGGTTTGGCGCCTCGCAGACATCACCGCAACCGCGAGAGCCTGGCTCGCATTTCTTTTTCCTTTGTGGCGCGGAATTCGCGGTAACGCTCGGACAAGGCAATAACCAATTCCTGCCTTGACACGTTTGAGCCGCCCGCGTTTGGTCCAGCAAGCCGTGAAAGGTCTCGCGGCGCCGGTTCTTCTCGTGTCCTGGACAGTTCTCCCAGTCGAACCAGGCTTGGAGAACACGTTCGAGTTCAACGTTGCGGGACATCAAACAACTCCTTGAGGATTTGTTCGCGTCGTTGCGGAGTCATGTCACCTTCCCACTGGAGTTGGGTCGTGCGGAGTTCCTCGACCATGGCATCGAGATCGGCGGTTTTGATGCCGTCCAGATTGTCGGGCAGTCCGCCCGCGTGGGCAGCGCGCAATACCAGCCGTTCCCCTTCAGCGATAAGAGCAGCCAGCACTGTCTTGTGGCGCCGCCGGTCCTCACTCGTCGGCGGGTTCAGGTAATGGGTCTGCGTTTCGGTTTCGCGGAACAGCGCGAGGGACGCAACCCAAGCCAATGTTTCAGTCAGCAGCCCGAGCCGTTTGCCGCGTGTGTGGAAGTCCACCATGAAGTCCACAGCGTTCCATTGAGAGGCGGCACCGGTCATGCTCATGGCGCCAAAGTAACTCCCGCCGCTTGGGAAAACAAGCGCGGAAGGGCGTCGGTTAATTAGGTTGACCTAAATGCGGGAGGGCCTGCTCGGGCGGGCTGCCATGCCCCCCCTCGCCGCGCCGGCTCCGAAAGTACCTGCATTCTCATTGACCCTTCTACTGCGCCAGGTCTGAGCGTCAGCAACTATGTGCAGGAGGGTGGCGTGCGCGAAGGGCCTCCTCACCCCGAATTGCCAGCGCCAGGGGGCGATTGATGCTTAGGGCAGCCACAGTGGCGCGCCCTGTCGGCGTCAGGCACACCCCCTGCTCAACCTCTCCGCCCGTGAGCGCAGTAACGCCAAGAGGTCCGCCAAATCCGCCAATCCTTCGGCCTCGCGCTTCTCCTCGGGGCTGAGCGCCGGCCCGGTGTCCTGTTTGTCGAGCAGTTGCTGCAATCGGTACTGCACACCTTCGGGCAGCCGGAACCGCGCCAAGTCACCGGGCACTTCCACTTCCAATTGAACTGATTGCGGCATAACGTCGTTTTCAACTTTGTCAAACCCACTCTACACCTTCGCGAGCATCCTGTTCAAGTTTTTCAAATTCGCCGCATCCTCCGGCCGGTATGGCGCAATCCTCCCGAACATTGGCTTCGAAGTGGCGCGACGGTGACCGCCTACTCGCGCAACAGGAAAATAGCGGCAGCGAGGAGCGTGCCGGCGGCCAGAGGAGCCTAACGGCACCGCTTCCAGGCAAGCGATCCTGCGCGGCTCAGCGCAAGGTCAGGAGATTGGTCTGGCCTCCGCCCACCAGCGTGGCGCTCTCCCGGCCAATCGCTACCAACTGCATCTCACCCAACATGTCCCCAAGGAACAGCGTCTTGCCGTTGATCATGGCCGATGGCCGTGTCGGGTGAAAAACGATTGCCTGCAGCCGGATAGGCCGCGACCCCGGCGACGACGTTTCAGGCGCGGCTTCCACCGGGGCGTTGGTAGGCGAACCCGGCTCGGGGATGGCGGTGATGCTCGTGGATGGGGCCATTCGTCGCTGCCAGCTCTGTTCCCCCCACGGGGGAGCGTGGAGTTTCGGCGCCCACCATCGCCGGTTGCCCGGCGGAGAGCGGGACCGGGCCGGCCGCATCGTGGCCCGTCGAGGCGGGAGACGCAGGCTGCCCGGGGCTGGACCCGCGCCCGGCGGGCGCGCTCGCAGCAGCCGGCGCCGGGCCGATGGCCTCGAATCCCATGCAGAATCAGGAACAACGCCAGCAATCCGGCCGCGCCCGGCAAAGCCAGCCCGCATCAGGGCGCGGCCCGGAGCCGGGACAGGCGCGGTTTCCAGCGGCTGAAGTCGGCGGGCCCGGCGCAACGGATGACGGGGCCTGTTGTTGGACCTGTTTGGTCCGTCTCAAGGCATCGTTAATCAAGCTCATGCGGCAAAGTGTCCTTCGAGTTCACGGACGGCCCGGCTGACCATCTGGAAATCAATCCGCTCCCGCTGCTGCACAAACCCTGCCAGCAGCGCCTTGTCGCAAATGGCATTCACCAGCCGGGGAATGCCCTGGCTGTAGCGAAATACCCGCCACAAGGCCGGCCGCGTAAAGTAAGGCGCGCCGTTGGCCCCGGAGATGTGCAGCCGATGCTGGATATATCGGACGACCTCCAACCGGTCCAGCGGCGGCAGATGATAGCGGACCGTGATGCGCTGGCGCAGTTGGCGGAGACGGGGATTGTTGAGCCGCTCGCGCAACTCCGGTTGGCCCAGCAGCACGATTTGCAGCAGCTTGCGGCTGTCGGTCTCCAGATTGGAGAGCAGCCGGACCTGCTCCAGCAGTTCATCGGTCAAATCCTGGGCCTCATCTATGAGGAGCACCGCCTCCCGGCCCCCGCTCGGCCTGCCGGAGAAGGAACTCGTTCAGGACGGCCAGTGTCTCCAGGCGATCCAGACCATGCACCGCCAGACCAAATTCAATCGCTATCGCCTTGAGCAGTTCGCCCGCGCTCAGCACCGGGTTCAAAATCAGCGCCGTCGCAAATCGGGCGTCCAATTGCTCCAGCAGCGCCCGGCAGAGGGTCGTCTTGCCCGCCCCGACCTCCCCGGTAAGCTGCACAAAACCCTTCCGCTCCCGAATCCCATAGAGCAAATGATTGAAGGCCTCCCGGTGCTTCACGCTGTAAAACAGAAACCGCGGGTTCGGTGAAATATCGAACGGCGCCTCTGTCAGCCCGTAATAATCCAAATACACGATTCAGACCAAGCAAGAACAATGCCCGCACTAAACCTGGCAAAGGCAGCTTAACCGCAGAGAACGCAAAGATCGCAGAAGCAACAGGCCTCTTGAGCCGGCCCGCGTGCCTTTGGCCGCTTACGTCAATCTTGCCTGTAAGTGATTATCTCTGTGCTCTTTGTGCTCTTTGCGGTTCATGAACGGCCTTTTTCCACCAGCTCCGAGTGTCCCAAAACTGACACGGTCCAGTCCGCGTCTATGGGCGCTTATCCGTGGTTGAAGTCAATGGCTTGGCCACCGTTGCCGAGTGGGCCTCCGTCTTGGGCAAATAAAGCGTCGCCGGCAATTCGTTCGTGGCGGCCTCCAGGAGATTGCGGTTGATCAGGTCGAGATAAAAAGCTGCATCCAGGAGACCCTTTTTCACCTGGACGTTCTTTCCGAGGTCCAGCGATCGCTCCATCCATGGCCGGGCGGCGGCATATTCGCCCCGCTTGATATAATGCAACCCAACGCAAGCCATCGTGTAATAGCCGTTCGGGTCAAGCTGGTCCGCCCGGTCGAAGTAAGGCCACGACTCGTCCGACCGATCCAGCCAGTCCAGGCACCAGCCATAGCCCAGATCGCAGGCGCCGTCCCAGGGATTGAGTTTCCTGGCCCGAGCGAACCATTCCATCGCCCGGGCCGTCAATTGCTGGTAGCCTTCGTCTCCCTCGGCGCTTTGGAGCCGGTATATCTCGCCAATGGCGCAGGCGGTCGCGCCATTCATCGGTTCGACGGCAAAGGCCTTTTGCAGCAGTTCGGCTTGAGAGGATGAAACGTATCTCCGCGCGGGCGGCCCGCGCCAGCCACACATTCTCCGCCGTGTGGCGGCAGCTCTCCAAGGCCAGGTAGCCCAGGCCCGCCGCCAATACCACCGTCCCTGCGACTTTGGCCCAGAGCCGGATTGTCACCCAGTACCGGTCGGTCGCAAAGCGCAGATGGCTGCTGACCATCGCCATCAGGGCAATCGCCAGCAGCGCGTTGGCCGGGATATACATGTTGAAATTGACCAGCGAGTGGCACAGGATGGCGATAAGCCCAAGCGTGGCGCCGAGCACAAAAGCGAATTTGCTGCTGCTTTGTTTGCCGCCCAGGTCCCGAGGCGCGCTGCGGACATACCGCCAGCTCTTGCACACACCCAGGAACAGCAGCACCCAGGCCGACGCGATCAGCCCCGCGCCGACCACTCCCCAATCGGCCAGCGCATTCAGAAAATCATTGTGCGCCCGATCCGCTCGCGCCTGAATTTCCAAAGGCCGATACTGCGGAAATCGAAAATCGTAATGGGCCGGCCCAGCGCCCCACAAGACATTGTCCTGCCAGGCCCGCAGCGCCGGCTGCCACAGGGCAAACCGCGCGTCGTCCCGGAACTGGCCGTCAGCAATAAGCTGCCGGGCGCGAGTTCGAAAGACCTCGCTCTTGGGGACCAGATAGACGCCGGTGCCGACCAACACCACCAGCAGCACCAGCGAGGGCAGCCGGTAGGCCCGATGCGTCATCAGCACGCCAAAAAACAACAGCAGCGCCACCAGCGTCGAAACCCAACCCCCGCGCGACACCGAAACCGCAATGCCCGAGAGGATGGCCAGCGACGCGTAACCCAAAAACACCTTGGTCAACGGCTTGAATCGGCCGACCAGCGCATACGCCATGCCCAGCGGCAAGAGCATCTCCAGAAAACCCGCCAGGTGATTCGGACATATATAAGTGCCTGAGCCGCGATGGGGAAAGGGCGCCAGCGTGTGCCAGACCCGGTTCGACCCCGTCAGGAACTGATAGGCCGCGTAAAACGAGATCGCCATCGCCGTGAAAATCAGCGTCAAGCTGATCACCTGCGTCGCTTCTTGCCGGTGAAGATTATTGATGATGGCAAGAAACAGGAAGGCATAGACCAGAATGTGAAGCAACTCCTGCCGGGCGATGTACCTCGATGTCCGCCGTCAGATACCGCCCGATCGCATACGCCACAAACGCAATGACCGCCCAGCAAATCGGCGGCCAGAGCAACCGCAGCTTGGGATTGAGCCAGAGCCGGCCAAGCCACAGCCCCAGCAACGGCACCATGAGCCACTGCGCCAGCAGAAAAGGGTCCAGGAGCCAAAAATCCAGAAAACAACCCGCCGGCTGCTGGGGCCTGCCTCCAAAGGCCAGCGGCATCGAAACGAGAATCGCCAAGGTTAAACCCAGTATCCCGCGCTCGCACCATCGATCCATGACATTACGGTCCATCAGGCTGCGAGGGTACAAAATGCCAGCCTCCCGGTCACGCGAATTCAGAACAGGCTATAGATGAAGGGCGCCAGTGCCGAGCCTTTGGCGAAGATCAACAGGCCGCCCAGCAGCAGGAGAAAAATAACTATCGGCGCCAACCACCATTTCTTCCGCGCGCTGAGAAAACTCCAAAACTCTCTGATGATGGCCAGCTTGCTCATTGTCTTGTCGTTCTTGGCGCTGAACCTGCCCCGTCGCCGGCCCAATGTAAAGCCGTTTTACAACTTTTCCGAACTGGGGCGCAGGGCCGGTGACAAAGCCGCCGAAACCGGCCCTCCTCCCTGACTGTAGGAGACGACGTGAGGAGTCTCTGATCAATGGCCCCCCAAGGGAGCAGGCCACCGCTGTGCCCCAAAGTCGATCAGAGACTCCTCACGTCGTCTCCTACGATGGTTTGCGGAGAGCATTGTCACTGGTCCTGAACTGTGGCGGCGATGCTCACCAACGCTCTCACGCTCTCACGCTCTCACGCTCTCACGTTCCTACGCTCCCGACGCTCCCACTCTGCCGCCACCCGCTCGACAACCCCCTCGCTTCCCGGCTCGCCCTCGAGCTGAATCCAGCGCAACTGCATTTGCCGCCGGAACCACGTCATCTGGCGCTTGGCGAATTGGCGGGTGCGGATCTTGACCAATTCAACGGTTTCCGCCAGGGACCGCCGGCCGGCCAGGTATTCGACCACTTGCCGATAACCCAGCGCCTGCATCGCCGTCGGGTTTTGCCCAAGACCCTCCTGCAAGAGCCGCTGGGTCTCCGCCGCCAGCCCGCGGCGGAACATCTCCTGGACCCGCGCATCAATGCGCCGGCGCAAGTCTCCGGCGGCGCGTTGCAGACCCAACCACAAGCCTCCGTGGCCTGCGGCTTGCAGCCCGCGGTCCCACCGCGCGCGCTGTTCGGAGAAGGGCCTGCCGGTCAGCCGAATGACTTCCAGCGCGCGGATGACTCGGCGCGGATTCTGGCGGTCAATTCGCTGGCAGGTGACCGGGTCGCGCTCGGCCAATTCGCGCAGCAGCTCGGGCAACGGCGTCGCGCCCAGGGCCGCCCGCAACGCCGCATCCCCGGGCGGCGCCTCCCCGAGACCCTCGAACAAGGCCCTATAGTACAGCCCCGTGCCCCCGCACAGAATAGGCACTCGTCCCCGCCCCCGGATGCCCGCCACCGCCTCGAGGGCCAGCCGCGCAAATCGGGCCGCATCGAACGGTTGGCTCACCTCGACCACATCGATCAAATGATGCGGTGCGCGCGCCCGTTGCTCGGCCGAGGGCTTGGCCGTCCCAATGTCCAGCCCGCGATACACCTGCATCGAATCCACCGAAATAATCTCCCCGCCAAGCCGTTCGGCCAGTCCGATGGCCACCGCCGACTTGCCCACCGCCGTGGGTCCCGCCAACACCAATAAATCGCTCATGGCCAAGGGCGAAGAGGAGCCAGAAAACGAAAGGCAGCTCATTGATTCCGGTTCAGTTTTCGGGCTGCTTTCTCAGCGCGGCGCGGGAGAGAATCCAAAGCAGAACCAACCCGGCTGTCAGAACGAGGGCGCTGACCAGGTGGCCGGGCGTGACCCACCCGCCCCAGGCACTGGTATGGGGGATAATCGCCCCGGAACAGCTCGACAAATGAGCGCAGCAGGGCATACTCGATCAAGTAAAGGCCGAAAATCTGCCCGTCGAACCGCTTGTGTCGAGAGAGCCGCGTCAGCGCAAAACACAGACCGAGGCTCAGCAGCGATTCGTAAACCTGCGTCGGGTGTACCGGCACGGTCGGGGCGCCGGTCGCGTTTTGCTCGGGAAAGGAGATGGCCCAGGGCAATTGGCATGGGCGCCCGTAACAGCAGCCGTTCAACAGGCAGCCGATCCGCCCAAAAACCTGCCCCAGGGCAATGCCGGGCGCCAGGACATCCGCCAGCTTCCAGAGCGGTTGCCGCTTCCGCCGCGCGTAAAGCACGCAAGCCAGCGACGCCCCGATCAGACCCCCGTAATACACCAGCCCGCCGTGCCAGACCTTGAACACCTCCCAAAACGGCTTCCCGGCGAACTGCTCCCGCCAGTAGGTGCCCACAAACAACATCCTCGCCCCGGCAATCGCCCCCACGATCAGCCACGGCCCCAGGTCCAGGCACCGCCTCGGCCCCGAGCCCCTCCCGCACACCCCGCCGGCTGGCCAGCCACAGCCCGGACAAAAAGCCTGCCGCCACCATCACCCCATACCAGTGGATGGTCAGTCTGCCTAATTCAAAAGCTATCGGATGCACTTGGCCGGGTTATCCAAAACCCTAAGAATCAGGCGAAAAATGCCCTAAGTCCCCACCCCAGTCAATCGCCACTTGTCCAACTCCCTGCCCACAGGCGCAGGACCCGTGACAAAGTTCTCCGCAGACCATTGTAGGAGACGACGTAAGGTTTATAGCTGCTACGAAGCCGGGCCCTTCGGCTACAGCCTGCACCGGGCGCTGCTGGCCCTGGGGATTACCAATTACGTGGTGCGGCCTCGGGATTGGGACGAGTACGGCAAGAAGATCAAGACGGACAAGCGAGACGCCAAAGCGTTGGTGCTGGAGCTGGACCGGTACATTTCCGGGAACCCTGACGCGTTCTGCGTGGTGCGGGTGCCGACCCAGGCCGAGGAGCAAGCCCGCAGCCGCTCTCGCCAGCGGGAGAGTTTGCAGAAGGAGAAGCAACGGCTGGCGGCGCAGGGGCGCAGCCACGCGCTCTATTACGGCGCCCACATCCAGGGTCCCTGGTGGACCGAGGGTCTGTGGAAGGAACTGGCGGTGCCCGCCATCGTTCTGGAATTGCTGGAGCCGTTGCGCCGCCTGATTGAAGCGGTGGAGCTGGAACTCAAAGCCCAGACTAAAGCCCTGACGGAGGCCGCCCCTGAGGGCCTGCCGCTGGGCCTGGGCGAGTTGACCTATGAGATCATGGAGCGAGAAGTGGTGGACTGGAACCGGTTCGGCAATCGGCGCCAAGTGGCCAGCTACACCGGCATGTGTCCGCGGGAAGACAGCTCAGGGGAGCGCCGTTTCCAAGGGTCCATTAACAAGCACGGCAACCCGCGCGTGCGCTCCGCGCTGGTGGAAGCCTCCTGGCGCCTGATGCAGTTTCAACGCACCTACAAGCCGGTCGCCAAGTGGCTTCCGGTCCTGACCCACCCCAAGACCACCCGGAGCAAGCGCAAGCAAATCGCGGTGGCCATCGGGCGGCAGTTCAGCGTGGACTGGTGGCGGGTGCGCACCGGGCGCTGCCAAGCCGCCGACCTGGGCTTGAAAACAAAGCCGACGCCAGCCGCCGTTGCGCCCGCCCCGCAAGCCAAGCAAACCCAGGCCGCCCGGAACTCCAAAAACTAAACCCCAATCCCCAGCCGCCTATGAACAGAAAAAAAGAATCAGAGAAAAGAAGCGATGAGTTTTTCGCTTTGGGCCTTGGCTTGCGAAGCCATCCTTCAGCCAAAAGGCCTGCCCCAAGCGCTGTCGGGGCAGGCCTGGATGCATCCGCAATCCAAGGGCGGCCCGGTGCTCGGGTTGCACTCCTGCAGAGCCCTGTCCCCCGGGCCGCACCAGGAGCCTAAGGGCAGGGGCAAGGCTTGTCACGGGCAGAGGGAACCCAGCCGAGATTGCCAATGTAAAGGATAAGCCACACCAAACTAGATTGCTAAAGTAAACAATAAGCTACGCTAAACACTTTTTCGTCATGAAACTTTTGGAGCGTAACGGGGACCGTAGAGACTCCTGGGCCTTTGTGTCAGCGGGCGGTCAAAACCAGCCACCAGTGGGCGAATCAAAACCAGCCATTTTGAGGTGAGGTAAATCGTTGCGGTCAGGGTCAGTTTGATGACCCTGCCCGGCGATGAACCAACTCAAAATGGACATACAGCAAACGATTAGCAGGTTGACCCGCAGTAGCTGGTCACAGCGCAGGATAGCTCGGGAATTGGGGATCGACCGTGAGACGGTGGCTCGATACCGTTGATTGGCTCGCCAGGTGGGGGGACCAAACCCGGCCATTCCGCCCGCCGGGTCCGAACCGGTCGAAGGGGCAAAATCAGCCACTGCGCCCCTCGGCTCGAAGGTAACGACGGCGCCGAGCAACCCTCCAGCCCAGCCGGCAAACCCGGCCATTCCGCCCGCCGGGTCCGAACCGGCCGAAGGGGCAAAATCAGCCACTGTGCCCCTCGGCTCGGAGGTGACGGCGTCACCGAGCAACCCTCCAGGCCAGCCGGCAAACCCGGCCATTGCGCCCGCCGGGTCCGGACCGGCCGAAGGGGCAAAACCAGCCACTCTGCCCCTCGGCTCGGAGGTGACGGCGTCACCGAGCAACCCTCCAGCCCAGCCGGCAAACCCGGCCGCTCCGCTCGCCGGGTCCGGACGGGCCGAAGGGGCAAAACCAGCCATTGTGCCACCCAGCTCGGAGGTGATGACGGCGCCGAGCAACCCTCCAGCTCAGCCGCCAAAACCAGCCATTTCGCCCGCCGGGTCCAAGCCCGGCCGAGTCAGTCACTGCGAGCCGTTTGTGAACTTCATCAAAGACGGTTTGGACGCCAACTTGTCCGCTCAGCGGATTTACCAGGACTTGGTGAGCGAGCACCGGTTCGCCGGCAGCTACGATTCGGTGAAGCGCTTTGTGCGGCAGTTGGACGCGGTCAATCCGCTGCCCTTCCGGCGGATGGAGACCGAGCCGGGACAAGAGGCGCAGGTTGATTTTGGCCAAGGGGCTTGGGTGGTCCAGGACGGGCACCGGCGCCGTCCCCATGTCTTGCGCGTGGTTTTGAGTCACTCGCGCAAGGGTTACACCGAGGCCTTTTGGCGGCAGACTACCGAGAACTTCGTCCGGGGGTTGGAGAATGCCCTGAGGCATTTTGGCGGGGTGGTCGCGACCTTGGTCATTGACAATCTGCGGGCGGCCGTCAAGAAGGTTGATTGGTTTGAGCCGAGCTCAATCCCAAGGTGGTGTCGTTCTGCGAACATTATGGCACCGTGATCCTGCCGACCAAGCCGGCGATGCCTCGCCACAAAGGCAAGATCGAGGCCGGGATCAAATACGTTCAGGAAAACGGGTTGGCCGGCAAGCAGTTCGAGAGCCTGGGCGCCCAGAACCTGCATTTAGCGCACTGGGAAGAAACGGTGGCCGACACCCGCATTCACGGCACCACGCGCCAGCAAGTGCGCGCGCATTTCCTGAGCGTCGAAAAGCCCAAGCTCTTGCCGCTGCCCCTGAGCCTGTTTCCGGCCTTCAACGAAGCGCCGCGTAAAATCCACCGCGATGGCTACGCCGAAGTGGACAAGGCTTATTACTCGGTGCCCCCGGAGTATGTGCGGCGGAAAGTCTGGGCGCGGTGGGACGCCAAAATGGTGCGTCTGTTCAATGAACGCATGGAGGCTATCGCCGTGCATGTGCGGCAAGAACCCGGAAGATTCAGAACCGATCCGGCCCACATTCACGATCATAAACGCACCCTCATCGAACGGGGCGCCGAGTGGATCCTGGACCGCTGCCGGCTGCTGGCTGGGGGCGGAGACTTGGGCCGAAAGTCTTTACCAGCAGCGCGGCCCTGAAAGCCTGCGCGTCTTGCAGGGGCTCCTGGCCCTGGCCGAGAAACACCCCACCCCGCAACTCGACCACGCTTGCCAGTTGGCCCTGACGCATGGCGCGTGGCATCTGCGCGATTTGCGGGAACTCCTGGCCCGACCCGTGGCTCAGGAACAGTTCGCGTTTATCGAGACTCACCCGCTCATCCGCGACCTGAGCACCTATGACAATTTGGTGCCGGTCTGTTTCAGCCCGGCCTCCCAAAGCAACCCCAACCCACAATCCAATACTGATGAGCATTCCTAACCTGGAAACCACCCTCAAACAACTGCGCCTCTCCGGCCTGGCGGGCACCTTGAGCCTGCGCTTGCAGGAGGCCGCCGCCAACCGCCTGGCCCATGAAGAGTTCCTGGAGATCCTGCTCCAGGACGAACTCAACGTGCGCAAAGAACGGCTGCTCAGCCGCCGCACCAAAGCGGCGGACTTCCATCGCCTCAAAACGCTGCAGGATTTTGACTGGCGCTTCAACCCCGGCATCCCGCGCAAACAGATTTACGATCTGGCCGCCGGCCAGTTTATCCGCCAGGCCGCCGACCTTTTATTTATTGGCCCGCCAGGAGTCGGCAAAACCCACCTCGCTCAGGCCTTGGGCTACGAGGCCATCAAGCTCAACTTTCAGGTCCTCTACCGCTCCATCTTCGACCTGGTGCGCGACTTCCTGAGGGACGAGGCCTTCAACCAACAGGACCGCGTTCTGCGCCGCTATCTCAAGCCCGACCTTTTGATCGTGGACGACATGGGACTCAAAGCCCTGCCCAAACACTCCGGCGAATACCTCCTGGAAGTGGTCATGCGCCGCTACGAGAACCGCTCCACCATCATGACCAGCAACCGCCCCATCCAGGACTGGGGCAAGCTCCTGGGCGACGTGCCCGCCGCCAGCGCCATCCTGGACCGCTTCCTCCACCACGCGCAGACCATCGCCATCACCGGCCGCAGCTACCGCCTCAAAGATCAGAGCGCCGTCAAAGAAGAAAAACCACACACCAAAGCCGCGGAGGAACCCTCCCATGACTGAACCCGTTGGAAGCGCGGAAAAGCTCTCGGCGCGGCCTCTGGAGGCAATGGCCCGGGGGCTGGGGCAAGGATGTCGTCCGTCCGCCTTCAGCCCCTGGGAAGCTCAAGGCCCCATGCGCGGCGCTTTGAAAGCATGGACTTCGGAGATCCGTGGCGCGCCTATTTGTGCGGGCGAGGCGAGTCCGTTACGCGTGGCGACCGGCGGGAACGCGAACTGGAGGTTCGGAGTCCGTTCCCGCCGCTCGCCCGCCCGCACAAATAGACGGCGCGATTACGCCAGGAGACTTCGGAAAACACCTGGCGCCCCACGGGTCTCCGCGGGTCAGCAGAACCTCGCAGACCATAGCCGAGCAGAAAATCCCGTTTTCATCTTGAACCAAACCGAATAACTGATATGAAGTTCTCGCCTCAGAGTGGCTGGTTTTGAATCGCCCATAGGTGGCTGGTTTTGAACCGCCCGGTGACAGCCTTTGGATGGCCCGCTTCTAAGATTGGTTTCCGTGCGCTCCTCTGGCCTGTTTGGAAACGATATAGTGTACTCCCCAGTGGACGTACGGATAGCAGGTTAAGCCAGGTCATTCGACCGGCGCATTGCCAGAGGAGACGGTCCAAAACGCAACACCACTCGCAACGTTGATCGCTCTGCGAAGGCGCGATGGGCCGACTCTGCTGCCACTGAGGGCGGGCCGCTGAAACACGTTCCATATAACCAGATGATGTGGTGTGCTATGCTCCTCCATCTCCATCACCATGCAGGACCGCAAGTCGTCATGTTGCTTCCTCTAAGTTTTCGCGGAACTTTGTAAAATCTGCCGACAAGCGCCCCTAACTTCAATAACACATTGATGATCAACCACTTGGCAATGTTCCTCCATGGGAATCGTTCACTTGGTGTCGGCAGCCTTTCCACTTTGTATCCCATACCGGAATTGAACGCCACTTGAAAACCACTTTGTAAGTCGCTCGTAATGAAGCAGATACGACCGATCAGCGCAGCTCATGCCAGAAATGGCACCGGAAATGCGCCAATATCGCCAGCGCAGTATAAACGCAAACATAATAATCAAGAATTGCTAGGAAAACTATGAAAAGAGCATCACTCTTCATTGTAACAGGACTCGGACTAGTGGCTTTATCCGCTGCCGCGTCCTCCGTAACTTACCAGCAGCAAGACGGGACCCCTTATCAAACGCCGGCGTTAACGGGGTATACCACCTACGGAGACCAAATGGCTGGCATGGACGTTGACGTAACCTTCTCGGACGGCTCGGTTCAGCACGCTGTCTGGGCAGCTACAGGCGTTCAAGCGGGCGCGGCAACTGTAGCTGGCTTTTTTACCATCTCTGAATCCGGTGATACCTTCAATGATAACGCCTGGAATTTGCAGAACCTGAATCGCACACTGTCCATCACTCACTTCACACTTTTCGGTGCCGGCGACGACACCATATTCGACCGGACCTTCGGTGGTGCGGAAGGCACGCCGGGCTCAGCGTCCGGAAAAGACCTCGCCATGGCCGGTGGCAGCTACATGCTGACCGCGACCTACAGCGATATTCTTAACCTGACAGGCTCGCCGGCAGTTGGCGACGAATGGGTGCAACTCGACGTGGATTTCGACAATACACCCTTTGGCCCGGGTGCCAGCCAGGCCTTTTCTCAAGATACGGATAGCGCTTCCGTCCACGGCTCCATTACTCCAGTCCCCGACGCCAGCAGCACCGCGATGCTGCTCGGATTCGGATTGACGGGGTTGGCCGCTCTCAAGCGACGCCTGCGCTGATTCCTCGACGGACCTATTTTCTGATCGCAAACCCCGCCGAAGAGGCGGGGTTTTGATTTTTGCCCTCAAGGGGAGGCATGGTCTCAGCCCCCAACGAAAGAGTCCAGGAAAATTGAAAGCCCGCTTCATTCATTCGTGCCTCTGCACTTTCCAGAGGCCCCAGCTTCGCCGCAAGTTTTCTCAGTTTTCGCCCGGGCCGCCGACACCGCCTTGCGCCTCTCACGTTATTTCGGCCCGCGCCCCGGCTGGTGGATGGACTTGCAGGCGCACCACGACCTGGAAACGGCTGCCGACAAACTTGAAACCCGCGTTGCCCCCGCCGTGAAGCCGCGCGCCTTGCGACCAATGCCTGAACTCGGGCCAGGCGCGCGCGTAACCGCTCCTGGCGTATGAACTTGCCTGGGCGTTAGGGCGAGCGCAGGCGGTAGAAGCGGGTTGGATAATTCATCCACTGCGGATCGCTGAAATAAAACGAGGTGCCGCTGAGGGTGATGGTTTGCAGCGGCGACCAGGTGGGATTGGCCAGATTCGTGCAGGCCTCCACCACGACGACCAGGTTGCTGGTCCCGGCGATGGTGAAGCCAAATTGACTGGTCTGTAAGCCGAGGCTGGTACCGGTGGTTTGCACCTGCGCGGTCCACAACACCGATGGACGTTCGGCAAAGAACACCCCACCGCCCGTGGTCTCTGGCAAGTAATAGACCGTCGCCTCGTCGTTACCATTAAACACGTCCGAACCAACGCGGGGGGCGTCACCCTGGAAATAGACGCTGGTCAGGCTCGAGCAGGACTGGAACGCCCGGTCCCCGATGTTGGTGACGCTGTTGGGGATCGTGACGCTGGCCAGGCTGTGGCAGCAACCGAACGCCGATTGCCCGATGCTGGCGACGTTGCTGCCGATCGTGACATCGGTCAGGCTCAAGCAGTGATCGAAGGCGTTGTCCCCAAGGCTGATGACGCTGTCGGGGATGGTGACACTGGTCAGGCTCCAGCAGGCGTTGAACGCAGAATCCCCGATGCGGGTGACGCTGTTGCCGATCGTGACGCCGGCCAGGCCCCAGCAGCCTCCGAACGCATACTCCCCGATGTTGGTGACGCTGTCGGGGATCGTGACGCTGGTCAGGCCCGCGCCTGAGAACGCCGAGTTCCCGACGCTGGTCACCGGCAGGCCATTGATCGTGCTCGGGATGGTCACCTTAGCGCCGGAACCGCTATAACCCGTGATGGTAATGGCGCCGTTATTGGTCGTGTAGTTGTATCGGGCTTGCACGACGCCTGGCAGCGTCAGGAGCAGCAGCGGCCACAGCCTCACAGGCCAGAGGCATGGGCGTAATCCCGCCGGCTTCCGCCGGCCCACTCCTGGCAGTTCAGGTGTCATATTGCACGCCGGCTGAGGCTGCGGGCCTTTTCATGTGCCGAGCTTAACATGAGCCTGGCCTGATGTAATTCGGGGCGTTGCTGGAAAGCGCCCAAGGGAATCACCGGGAGGTCAAAGGGGGACCGGGAGCGAGACGGCATTGACGCCGCGACGATGATCGGGGCATCCGTGATCGGCGGCGTCAGGGCGATCTTGCAGCCTTCGCGTGGGCCATGCCGCAGGGTTTGCGCCGGCGCCGGCGCCGGAAGGGGGCCAGGGGCGAGGCTGCAAGAGAGGCCAAGGAAAGCCCCGGATGCCAGTGCGAGTGAGCACTTCATAGCGGATTCATCCTACCTGCATCAGAGGGGAAGTCACGCTTTATCGTGGGCCGGTCGAGGAAGTGGCCCGTGTGGTCGTGATGCTCGCCCGCAACGGGCACATCACGGGCCAGACCGTCAGCGTGAACGGCGGTTTGAGCATGAGCTAAACCTCCGGCGCTGATGGGCGCGGCAACCCTGCTCGAGGTCGCCCCGTCGCCCGGGGCCAGCGATTTCCCTTGCAGTATCCTGGTGGACCTGCTCGGATGCCATTTGGGCCAGATTGGTTTTGGCATCAACCTCAGGCCATCGAATGACTGTATGGAGAGATTTGAAAAGATAGTGGTGTTGGACAATGAAGTTCAGGCCGAGTTGGTAGATTCCGTCTTGTCGGCCCGGGGTATTCCCCATATCATGCGGAGCTATCATGATTCTGCGCTTGACGGCCTTTTCCAAGGCCAGGGAGGCTGGGGACATATTGAGGCTCCCCAGTCCTTCAAGGACGAGATCCTCACCGTGATCGAAGACCTGAAATCTGGGCCGCCAGCCCGACCTCACTGAGTGCGAGCCGCCAGACGCCCGCCCCTGGCTATGTGAACATACATGGTTTGCAGGGCGATTTTTCCCGGTCCGGTGAAGCGGTTCCAGCAAATCTGGCCCGCGCTGGCGAAAAGCCCCGTGGAGAGCTTTTGAAACATCGTTTGCATTTGCACCGTTCGGTCCTTGTAAATCCAGCCGCCCGGTTCGATGTCAATCGCTTCGCCGGGGGCCAGCGTAACTTCAAACACGTTGCCGTAGCCATGCAGCCAGAGGATGCCTTCCTGCGCCGGGCACGAAAAGATGTCGATGAAAAAGCCCGTTCCGCCGAGCAGGATGTTCGCCGCGCCTTTTACCCGCGTGAAGGTGTAGTCCACGTTGTTCGTCGCGGCGAGCCATTGATGTTCCCGCACGTCCACGCCCATGCCGGGCTTGAGGTGCAGGGCGAACACGTGTCCCACGCCGTCGCGGCTGAAGGCGATTCGGCCCGGACCCTTTGGCGCCGGTGAGCAGCAAGGGCATCCCCGCCAGCATCCGCTTGAATGCGCCTTTCATCGGGTGCAACTCAATCTGCACGGCTGGGTCTTTCCAGAGCAGAATGTGGTGCTCGAAATAGACGCCGGTGTTGCTCAATTCCAGTTGCAGCGCGGGCACCAGCTCGCCTTGGATGTGATAGGTGACGCCGCCGAAGGTTTCGTTTTGGGCGCTGGTCGGTAATTGGACGGGGACAGCCATAGTTTTGAACGTTGAAGTTTTTGTGATTTGAACCCCAGGCTCAAGTTCCGTCAAGATTATCCGTTCAAGCCCAATACGCTCCGAAACCACATGGCCGACGTTCGGTTCGTTCCGGCCACGACGCCGGCATCGCACGGCCCAGTTCCCTCTCCTCACTCCTTCATCACCACGAAGGCCGCGAACTCGCCATCCATTGGCACCTTGATTGACGGGCCTGCCGCCCTGCCGGTGAGTATGGGTTGCCCGAAGAAATCCCGTGGATTCAACAGCCGGAACCCATCGCCCGGTTTGAGCAGGCGCGACACATCCACGACCACGGTCGATTGTCGCTGCCAGTTGAAGATAGCCAGGTTAGCGCGGCGTGAATCGTACTTGTTGACGCGAAAAAAGACCCTCGCCTCCTCTGGCCGCGCACCGTTCCCGGCGAGGATCAGGTTGTCCTCCCTGACAACACGCTCGAATCGGTTGATGCTCAGGCCGGAGTCCACGATGAGGTTGCCCCGGACTTCGCAGTCCTCGTTGGTGGGCGCGTTGTAGCCCAGTTGCACGGGGACGCCGTAGAAGCAATTGGTTAGCACCCGGATGCCGCGGCTGGGCCTGCCGCCGCCCAGGAGGAACGTGTGGGCCTCGTAGGCGATGTTGCCCTCGACCAGGTAGTTGTTCACGTCGGCGCGGCTGGAGCCATAGGCGTGCAGCGTGTAACCATAACCACCGGTGAAGATGCAATCGGAGATGGTCTTGAGGCCCTCGTTGTTCTGCGTGTAGATCGCATGGCCGTGGCCACGGTCGGTGCCAGCCCAGCCGTTGTCATAGATGAGGCAGCCGTACATCTCGCTATCCTGGGAGGCGACCCACCAGCTTACGCCTTGCGTGTTGTCGTGGATGACGAGGTTGATGAATTTACACGCCTTGCCACTGGACACATTTAGCCCGCCCCACGGACGGTTCACGTTCGCGTAGGTCGGGTCGGGGGCAATCGGAGACGAGGGACGCGGCTCGGAGACGAGGATTTCCAGGTCCCAAATCCACAGATGTGCAGAGGGAGGCTGCACGTTCAGCCCGCCGTCGATGGTGACCTGCCGTCCCTGCCAGGCACGCACCTGTACCGGCGCACCGTCGCGCCCGGCCAGTCTGACGACGTAGCCCAGGCCGCCGACTTTGGGCGCAGACTGGTAGTGGCCTTGGTGAATCCAGATGGTGTCATCGGGCAAAACCCGCTGTTTGCCTTCCAGCGCCGAACCGATGTCCCACGGCGCGCCTGGCGTTCCCAACCCATTCGGCGAACCGTTCGTAGCGACGTGCCAGTCTGCGGCGAGGGCAGGCAGGTCCTGCGCCCGCCAGGCGACCGAGAGGAGACAGGCGGCAGCCGCGAAATCAAACGAAAGCTCGCGGGCCGCTTGGCCGCGGAACAGGTGTAGCGGCTTCATGCGTGGCACTTTAAGCGCGGCCCGCTGGGCGGTCAACCCTGGAGCCGCACCGGCGCCACGAAGGAGCGCACTGCAAAATAGCCAGCGCCCATTGACCGGGGAGCGGCCCCGGGCTACACGGCGGTTATGAAAACCTCGGACTTACTGTTCATCAACATCAAAGGATCGGTCGTGGCGCTCAATCGCGCCACAGGCCAGCAGGTGTGGGTGACCCATCTCAAAGGCTCCGATTTTGTCAACGTCGTCGTGGACAACGGAACAATTGTTGCCTCCTGTTATGGCGAAGTCTTTTGTCTCGATCCGCTCACGGGAAATGGGCGTTGGCACAACCCGCTAAAGGGCTTTGGCTGGGGGCTGGCGACAATCGCCACCGAAGACGCCGTGCGCATTGGCAACGCGCCGGCGCTGGCCGAGAAGCATCGCCGCGACAAAGAGGCGGGTTCAGCGGCAGCAACCTCGGCCGCAACCAGCGCTTAAAAAGGACTGTCCCACCGCTCCATTGCCTGATATTTCAATGGCCATGTTCGAGAAGCGAAGCGGTAGCGGATATTCTTGAAGACTCAGTGGCGATTGAAGTCTTTTCACCCGTTCGCGACAATTACCTGCCTGGGCGGATGTGAAGGGAAAAGGATACGCTCCCCACGGAATCGGCCATGAATGATTTGATCGCCGAGTTTGCAGTGTTTCACGAGCACCGCCGGAAGGTGCCCTTTTCGATATGCCCTATCTAACTCTCTTTCTGATCATCTGTTGCGGTGTGTTCTATTACCGGGTCGGCGAGGCGGAATACGGTTCTGGCGGGCTGCTCGCCTTGGTCAGCGTGGCGCTGTGGGCGGTTGGAATCTTCGTCTTTAAGGTCGGCTGGCTGGCCAACCTCTTGCTTCAGGTGGGCCTGTTCGTCGCCCTGACCTTCTGGAACATGATGCGCCCGCCGCCCAAATAAACGCAGCGACTGGTCTGCCGGGCGGCTGGGGCGACCATCGCCGCCATGCCTGAGCGTGGCCGATGCCTGCCCTCGCCTCACCGCCAGCGCAGGCGGTAGAAACGCGCTGGATATTCCGTCCACTGGGAATCGCTGAAGTAGGACGAGCCGCTGGT
This sequence comes from uncultured bacterium, assembly GCA_963713735.1. Classification (GTDB taxonomy): domain Bacteria; phylum Verrucomicrobiota; class Verrucomicrobiia; order Limisphaerales; family UBA8199; genus CAVQND01. The sequence goes on along the minus strand of CAVQND010000012.1, from coordinate 160,196 downwards.
GAGGGTGTTCGTGGCCAGCGGAGACCAGATGGGGCTGGCGAGGTTGCTGCTGGCCTCCACCACGACGGTCAAGCTGGTGCAGTTACAGAACGCCCAGCGTCCGATGCTGGTGACCGGCCCGCCATCGATCATGCCGGGAATGATCAACGCCCCGCCAGGACCGGTGTATCCGTTTGTGCTGATAATGCGAGTCGCCTGCGCCTCGACAGGCGCGTGATTTTCACGCACCTTGCGTGAGATTCACGCGCCTGCGCAGGACTCGGACCGAGGGTGCTCTTTGAGAATCGGCTACAATTGCAGCTTCACCGTCTGACCGGCTACCTTTCCGCTAACGCCCGTCAGCGTTTGGCCTGACATCGTTACCGTGAGTGACGCCCCCTTGCTGAGCGCGTCCCCGGGGGCGGGCGACAGGGCCAGCGTCGAGATTCCGGTCTTGGCGGCGTAGGTGCCCTTGACGTTGAAGCTGAACCGTGGCCCGGTTTTCGACGGTGGCAGGCCGCCGATCAACTGCACGTAGCCAGTGCCGGTGATCTTGGTCTTGCCGTCGTTAGCCAGGCTCAGGTGGAGGGTCCAACCACCTGCTCCCAGGTCGGAGGAAACCTCCTGGAACGTGGTGGTGGTCACGCCCTTTTCCGACCCGAACCGATGCCCGCCGCGCTCACCTTGTCAATGTACGTGCCGGTCAGGCTCTGTGCCGGGGCGTTGAACGTAGTGGAATAGGTCCCGGAAGCCGTCACTGCGTGGCGCTTGTTCGCTACCAGCACGGTGCCCATGAGCGTCGCATTGTAGGTGAGCTTCGCGACCCCCCCTTGCGCGCTGACCGAGCCGGTGACCTTGTAGGTCGCGTTGTCAACCGTTCCAGAAAACTGCGGCGAGTCCACCTGGACGTCCGTCGTGCCGCTCCCGCTCAGTTTGCCCGCCCCATTCATGGAGAAGGCGACCTGGCAATCAACGTCCGTGCTGGCTTGGCTCACGCCGATATGCAAGGAATTCAAGACGGAAACCCTGCTGACATCCCAAAGCGGGTTGCTCGCGCTTGATACCGGCTCATCAAAAGTGCCTGAGGGCAGGGCGCCCCCGCTGAGTTGCCCGCTAAGCGCAACGGCCCCGGCCGAGAGGATGAGCGCCGTGAGATTCTTGGATACTCGATTCATAATGACCCTTTCTCTGTTGTGGATGTTTTTGGTTTTCGACGCCGGAGACCCTGAAGCCATACCTCGCTCGCTGCTCAAAGTCGGCCGGCAGACAGTCGCCTATTCTGCAAGCATTTGGCTTAACGTCAAGGTATTTGTCGCAAGTCGGCCCACCGCGGGTTTCCCCGGAAGTCTCGTCTTGCGTCGCTGCCGGGTCTCTTCTATGCTCGCGGCCAATTAAGCTATGAATAAAGCGATCCGCTTCAAACTCTTCGTGATGATGGCGCTCGAATTTGCTATCTGGGCTTGCTGGCTGCCGCTCATTTACAAATACCTCCCCAGCCTGGGCTTTTCCCCGGTGCAACAGTCGTGGATTCTTAACGCCTTCCCGATCGCCGCGGTGGTCGGGATGTTCTTCAGCAGCCAATTCGCCGACCGCCACTTTTCGGCGGAGAAGTTCCTGGCCTTCAGCCATTTCGTCGGGGGCTTGGCGCTGCTGGGCCTGGCGGCGATCAAAGCGGCCGCCCCTGTCGCCGGACTCGAGGCGGGCCAGCCGAATCCCGACGCGCCTTTCTGGCCGTTCTTTGGGCTGATGCTGGTGTATTGCCTGCTCTACGTGCCGACCATTTCCATCGCCAACTCGATTGTCTTCGCCAATCTGAAGAACCCGCAGAAGGAATTTGGCCTGGTGCGCGTGGGCGGAACCATCGGCTGGATTATGGCTGCCTGGCCGTTCACTTTTATCCTGGTGGACTGGAACCAGGTCCACAGCATCCTCGCGCAGTGGGACACGCTGCATCCGGGCAATCCGCACGGCCCGATCAAATGGCTCGGCACGGTGCTCGGCTCAGGCCTGAGCGGGCAAGCTCTGCAAGAGGCCACTCGCTGGACCTTCGTGGTGGCCGGCATCGCTTCGCTGGTGCTCGCCGCCTACAGCCTGATACTGCCCCACACCCCGCCCAGGAAAGTCGAGCGCGGCGCGGACCGTTTTGCCTGGCTCGAGGCCGTCAAACTGCTCAAACACCCCTTTGTCATGGTTCTCTGGCTGGTGGCGTTGGTGGACTCGTTTGTCGTCTATAGTTATTTCAACTGGACCGGCTGGTTTTTGGGGGCCAAGATCGAGACCGGTGGTGTCGGCATCGGCGGCAACTGGATCATGCCGGTCATGACCATCGCCCAAGTGGCCGAGGGGCTGGCGATGTTAATTCTGGGCGCCACACTCAAGCGGCTGGGTTGGCGTTGGACGATGGTCACCGGCATCCTGGGCCATACCGCGCTTTTCGCGGTCTATGCGTTCTGGCCCGTGGCCGCCCCTGTCATCCTGGTCCAACTGGGCCACGGTATCTGTTATGCCTTCTTCTTCGCCACCGTGTATATCTTCGTGGATGAGTATTTCCCCAAGGACGTGCGCTCCAGCGCCCAAGGCCTGTTCAACGCCGTCATCCTGGGCATCGGCCCGCTGGTGGCCAATTCCGTCTGTCCCTACCTGAGGCAGACGACATTCACCCACGGTGACATAACCGATTTCCATAGCCTGTTCCTGGTCCCGCTGGCGGCCGCCACTCTGGCGGCGGTTGTGCTCGCCCTCTGTTTCCGCCCGCCGCCAAAGAAGGCGCCGCTGCCCGCGACCGAGACCGCCCTGGCGGCATAAACTCAATCTCTCGCTTGCCAAGCGCAAGGCAGGCTTGTTTAATTTCCCGGTGCCGCAACAGCAAACACTCAATGGGCCCGTCAGCTACTCCGGCATCGCCTTGCACAGTGGCAACCGGGTGACGATGACTTTTCTGCCGGCCGCCCCCGATACGGGCATCCGCTTCCGCCGCGTGGATCTGGAAGGCGCCCCGGAGATCGAGGCGCGCATCGAGAACGTGGTCGAAACCAACCGCTCGACGACGCTCGCCAAGGGCAATACCCGCATCCACACGGTCGAACACGTCCTGGCCACCTTTGCCGGCTGCGGCGTTGACAACGCGATCATCGAACTGGATGCCAATGAACCCCCCATCGCCGACGGCAGCGCGCGCGAGTATTGCCGGATGATCGAGACGGCGGGCCTGACGCCGCAGGACCAACGGCGCAATCCCTATGCCGTCACCGCCCCGCTCGAGCTCAAGATGGGAGATACGGTGATGGCCCTCTTTCCGGACGAGGGCTTCAAAATGACCTGCACCAGCGCCGACAAGCAAGGGCGCTTCACTCAGCACTACAGCGTTGAGTTGACGCCCCAGACCTGGCAGCGGGAACTGGCTGACGCGCGCACGTTCTGTTTCTACGAGGAGATTGAGTTCCTCATCCGCAACGGGCTCATCAAGGGCGGCAGCCTCGAGAACGCGGTGGTCATCCGTGACGACGCGGTGTTGACCAATGAGCCGCTTCGCTATCCCGAGGAATTTGTGCGCCACAAGATGCTCGACATCCTGGGCGACCTCTCCCTCCTGGGCCGGCCCCTGCAGGGCCACCTCATCGCCATCAAACCCGGCCATGCCCCCAACTGTGAATTGGTTCGCCGCATCCTGGCCCAAATGCGCAAGTCTTTCATGGGAATCCCCCCCTCCCCTGCCCCGCGCGTTGCCCCTCCCGCCCGGGCCCAGGCGGGCGCGCCCCAGGATGAAGCGGGCGCCCTGGACATCTACGCCGTGATGCAGTTGCTGCCGCACCGCTACCCCTTCCTCATGGTGGACCGAATCCTCAAGATCGACGGCAATTTCATCACCGGGCTCAAGAACGTCACCTTCAACGAACCTTTTTTCCAGGGCCACTTCCCGGGCCGCCCCATCCTGCCGGGCGTCCTCCAAATCGAGGCCATCGCGCAGGTGGCCGGCATTCTCATGTACAAACGCGTCGAGAACGCCGGCAAAATCGCCTACTTCATGTCCGCCCAGGAAGTGAAGTGGCGCAAACCCGTGCATCCGGGTGATGCCCTGGTCATCGAGGTGGAACTGCGCAAGATCCGGGGAAGAATTGGCAAGGCCAAAGGGGTCTGCAAAGTGCAAGGCGAGATCGTCAGCGAGGCGGAAGTCACTTTCATCTTGACGGATGCCTTGGCGTGAAGGGGGCCCAATTCCATGATTCATCCCACCGCGGTGGTTCATCCCAAGGCCCGAATTGGGGAGGAGTGCCAGATTGGCCCCTACTGCCTTATCGGCGAGCACGTCGAGTTGGGAAACGGCTGCCGCCTCCATTCCCATGTCGTCATTGACGGCCACACCCGCCTCGGCCGCAACAACGAACTCTTCCCCTTTGCCAGCATCGGCCTCAAAACCCAGGACCTGAAATGGAAAGGCGGCCTCACTCGCACCGAAATCGGCGACGGCAACACCATCCGCGAGTCCGTCACCATTCACAGCGCCACCGGCGACGGTGAAGCGACCACGCTCGGGTCGCACAATGTCATCCTCGCCTATGCTCACCTGGCCCACAACGTGACCCTGGGCGATCACATCATCATGTCCAACGTCGCGACTCTCGCCGGCCATGTCCTGGTCGAGGATTACGCCGTGGTGGGGGGCCTGGCTGCGGTCCACCAATTCTGCCGTGTCGGCAAGCTGTCCATGATTGGCGGCTGTTCCAAAATCGTGCAGGATGTCGTCCCCTTCATGGTTGTGGATGGCAACCCCGCCGAAACGCGCTCGATCAACAAAGTCGGCCTCGACCGCTACGGCACCGCCGGCGCCACACAAGGGGCCCTGCGCCAGGCCTACAAGATCCTCTTCCGCGACGGACTCACCATTCCCAACGCCTTGGCCCGCATCGAGAAAGAATTGCCTCCCCTGCCCGAACTCCAACACCTCATTCGCTTTGTCCGCGCCAGCCAACGGGGCATCAGCAAGTGAGCTGACCCAGCTCCCATCACCTTCACCTGCGGCGGAGCCTCACCACGGCGCTGCGCACATAACCCAACCACACCAGCGCGAGACAGCCAATGATCATGGCCTGGCCCAGCACTGGATAACTGTAGCAGAGAAAGGCTATAACTCCGCAGAAGATCGTTGCTTTGATCAAATCCAACACGTCCATAGGATTGCTCTCAAATTCCGAACCGCGGGGCCCGCCTCTCCCAACTCCTGGCGCCCACCCCGCCGCTCTATCAATGGAATGTCGCACGACTTTCGAACAGCGCAAGTTTTACAAATATCCAGGGCTGTCCGGAAATCCCCTGCCTCGCTTTGCGGAGCTTCACCAGGAGCACAACCCGTTGCTGCCCCGATGAGATTCGGAATTCCGGGGATGGCGGCTGTAGTACACGCGGAAGTCGCAGAAAACGGCGCTTGACTCTTCACGTCAGAGTTTTGAGGGTATCTCATGCGGTGAACCCTGAGTTGATGAAGCGACGGACCCAGTTTGCCCAGGACGAGGGCGATCATGAGAATCTCATGGAAGGCCAACAACAGGGCCGAGCGAACCGCCGGGGCGCCGGAGGTCGCGCGCCCCGCCGCCGGTGAGCCGCAGCGCCGCTCCGTTTGAATGCAGCCGGTTTCTGTCAAAATTGATTACCTTCTCAACCACCAGCGGTTCCTGCCGGTGCTGGTGGACTCCATGTACGATCATTGGCGACCTCTGCTCCAAGCCATGGGCAGGTCTGGCGAGGATTTTGCGGAGTTGATGCGGGCCCGCTGTCGCATCGGTTCTCTTCCAACTGCACTGGTGGCCTTTCAAGGGGACCGGGTCCTCGGGACTGCCGCTCTCAAGCCGCAGGATCTCGACATCCGCCCCCATCTGACACCCTGGCTTGGGGGTATGTTTGTCTTGCCGGAGCACCGTGGCCGCGGCATTGCCTCGTTGCTTGTCAGGGCGATAGTGGTTGAAGCCCTGAGAGTCGGGCTCGTCGAGTTGTACTTATGGACGCCGTCATCTGAGAGCTTGTATGCTCGGCACGGCTGGGCCGTTTTGGAGAGAGCGTCCTATCATGACCAGCAGATTTGCATCATGCACCGGACGTTGGCGAGCTAGCCCGGATCGCCAGGCAAGATAGTTCACCTAACTTTTTCGCCTGTTGTAAGGCATCCGGCGTGCAACCTGGAGGGTTGCCAGAAGGTAGCCGGGGGTCGCGGCATCGCTCATTCGCGTCAGGCTAAGGCGTCTGCGGCTCCGGACAGCAGTTCGTAGTAGTTTTTGCGATCGTTTCGCTTTTCGTAGAAGGCATGGCGGGCGAGGCAGAACTCCACCCATTGAACGACCGAGACGCCCAGCACCATGGCCGAGAACCAGCAAGCGCACTGTCCGAGAATGTGCCCCAGGCGAAGGAGGCTGACGTGTTGGCCGTGGGGACAATTGAGTTCCAGCAGGTCAGAAAGCTGGCAGACCAGCGCGCAGAACAACAACTTGGTCAGCACCGAGAGGCTCAAGCAAGACCGGGGTGCGGCAGTTGAGGTGAGGCAATCCCAGGTGGCTTTTCCAGGTTTTAAACTGATCTCAATTCGCCAGCGCAGCCGATAGATCGCGGCCAGGACCTTGGGGGGCCAAGTCGCCGCCGGCACGTTGGTCACGAAGATGTTCCAGCCCATCAAGAAGAGATGCTCGGCGCCAGGAGGGGAGCGGTGGCGTTTCTGGGCGGAGACTTTGGCCTTGTGCCGCCGCTGATTGGCCACTTCCTCTGGCACGGGCAGGGCGACCAAGCGCACGGCCGCTCGCTCCGGTCCCAGGAGCACGTCCATATCCAAGGAGCCAGAGTTCTTCAGGAGGGCCTTTAAATTCAGCGGTTGGCCCGTCTTGGGGTCGTAGGGATTGACGCCGTGGCGGTAGCGGCTGAGGAAGGAGATGCCCGCACTGACAAACTGGGCCAGGACTGCCGTGGTGAAGTAAGGCGGCGTAAATAAATAAAGGTATCAAGTTGGTTCACCCGTGAGGCTCGATGGTATAGTTCCACTCACCATGGAACTTGTTAGGCTTTAGGTTCACTTGCTTCATCTGCTCGCGTGAGACTTTTCTACCCGTCGGATACTTTCGACGATCCAGCCGGCAGGTCACCGTCAATCCTTTGGCCGTCGTTGTGCTGGCAATCAGGTTCACGACCGTCTGGTAATCTCGCAACGGTTCACCGCGCCAGTTGGACGAAATGAACGAAAAGAGTCGGTGTTCGATCTTGTTCCACTTGCTGGTGCCGGGCGGAAAGTGGCAGATGGAAAGGCACAGCCCACTTTCGTCGGCAAAGCCCTGCAACTCGAGTTTCCAGAGTCGCAGCCGCCACCCATTGCTGCCTCCGCCATCGGCGGTGATCCACAGCGTCCGGACCGCAGGATAAAGTCTTCGCCCTTCAAAGCGCCACCACCCACGAATCGAGGCCACCGCAAAGGCCCCCGTGTCATGGTCGGTGCCCACGTTTACGAATCCGCTGTTGCGCCCCAAGTCATAGATGCCGTAGGGATAGGCGCGAGGCACTCGGGACCCGGGAAGTCGTGCCCCTTGACCCGTTGCGGTTGTTTCGCCACACGCCATTGTTGGCCGCTATTGGCGTAGTTGCCCACCAGTTCCTTCTTCTTGGTGTCCACCGAAATGACCGGCTCCCCCGCCGCCAAGGCCCGCTTCACGCACCGGTTGATATGCCGAAATTGGGCGTCGCGGTCCGGGTGGTCCTCCCCTTCCTCCAGCTTCCGATTGCTCTGCAAACTGTAGTCCTGCTCGTGCAGCAGTTGGGCCACCCGCATGTGGCTCACCGGATGAGCTTGCTGGCTTAACTCCTCGGCCAGGGTCCGAGTGCTCTTGCAGACCCAGCGCAAGGGAGATTCCGGATCGCCGCGAGTTCCGCCCTCAATCAAATCGTCCAGCGCCGCCACCAGCCCGGAATCCAACACCGTGAGGTTCTTGCGTCCGGCGCCCGGGCGCCGGATGCGCTCCGCCAGCGAGGAGTCGCCCCGCTCGATTTCGCCAATACCCTTGAGGATGGCTTTGCGGGACAAGCCACAAGCCCGGTGAACCACGCAGACACCGCCATAACCCATCTGCATAGCTTCATTGGCGGCGGTAAGGCGCCGGGTCCGCTCATTTAGGAGTGGCCAAATGGCCCTGAACTTCTGCGTCAGCGCGGCAATAGCACTCATGTGCAGCTATCATACCACGATTCTCAGAAGTTGATACCTTTATTTATTTACGCCGCCTAACCCAGATCCCGCAGGACCAGATCGCCGGGGCGGGCGACTTCCAGGATGTCCGGGGCGGCGGCCTGGTCATTGCGAGTATAGCCCGAAAGGGAGACGTGCCCGACCACGCCGTTTTTGATGTCGCAGATCCATTGGATTTTGAGGGTGGCGTAGTCTTGCCCATGTTGGTTGCCGGCCCCGGGGAAGAGTTCAGCCAAGTGCTTGGGCAGCGTTTGGGAGGTGCTGTCATGGACCCAGACGTGAGCAAAGCGTTCAAGGGCTTGGCAGGTCGGAACGCCACGAGCGATCTGGCTGAAGAGGGCCGTGACGACCCCAGCCAGAAAGCCTTTGAGGCCACCGGAGAGCCGTTCACTCAAAGACTGTTTAGTGTAGGTGGTGTCGGCGGCCAAGCCGATGACTGCGGCGGTATGCTCCAAGGCGAGGTCGGTTTCGGGAGCGAGGGCCAGGAGGCCCTTGGCAAATTTGAGCATGGGGATTTTACGTGGGCTGCGCTGCAGGAGAAGCCTGAGGCTCGGGCGATACCCTCGGCGTCGATGGCGTCGAGTTTGGGGAGGCAGGCCGGGAGCTGTTGGTGGAGGGAGGCGGGCAAACCGGAATTGTTTTGCGCGGAAGGGTTAGGAGATGACATGCGTGGTTTTATATAGTATTAATACTATATGCCAAAGCGACAAAAGGCGACAGAAAAAACGACGGGTTACCTCATCAAAGTGCAAAAGGTGGAGCGGCCAACCAATCGCTCCTACTATCTGAACTTGCCGGTGGTCCTGGCGGAGGCGCTGGAGATCAAAAAAGGGGAAGAAATGAAGTGGCTAATCGAAGACAAAAACGTGCTGCTCCTGTGTCGGACACAGAAAAGGCCGCCGCGTCAACTGCGCGCCAAACCTTAGCCTGACGCGAATGGGCATCGCTGCGACCCCCGGTTCACCCGGGCGATAGTCATGCACCCCGGAACGGGGTGCCAGAAACAAACGCACGCCCCTGGCGTCAGCCGCCTTCTGGCATCCCTCCGGGATGCGGACGCACGGCGTCGCTGGACCGGGGGTCTCGCTACGCTTCGACCCCCGGCCACCTTCTTTCATCCCTCCGGGGTGATGGCGCAGGTGGGGGAAAAACCCCATATTCAAAGGTCACGTCTCGGAGGAAGATGCAGGCTCGGACGCTAAGGAGCGGTGGTTTGAATGGAGAGCGGGGAAAGCCCTCGCGGAAAGGGCGGCTGCGCAACGTGGCCGCCCGCGTTGTTTAACAAGCATATCAGCCCAGGGTAACACCCTGGGAAAGCCGGCCCCTCGCTATACTCCGGCGCCCTGAAAGGGCGCAGGTCATGGAAGCTACCTCCGCCCTTGCAGGGCGGGTTATGCCGTTGGAGGCTCGTTTCCCAGGGCGTTGCCCTGGGCTGATATGCCCGCACGCTGTTGGCGTGCAGAATCTCCAAATTCCAGAGTGCGTCCTGACGCACCGAGACGCTTTACTTCGGTACCGAACCTGTGCCGGCCGGCTTGGCAGGGGCATCGGCCGGCTTGGCAGGGGCGTCAGCCGGCTTGGCAGGGGTATCCGCCGGCTTGGCAGCGTTGGCCGGTTTGGGTTGTGGGACGGCAGCCGCCGGCGCGGGCGTCTCGTCTTTCTTGGGCTCTTCTTTCTTTTCGGCCATGAGCTGCGAACGCTCCTTGAGGAGCGGCTCGACTGTCCAGGTGGAGACCAGATAGATCCACGGCTCGCAGGCTTTTTCCTGGCTCAGCTTGTCCTCGAGCTTCTTCTGGTTGTCTTTGAATTCCTTATCCAGCTTGGTTTTGTCTGCCGGCTTTTCATCCTTGCCCGGCAGGCGCTCGTTGGGGATGTGCGCGGCCACCGCGAGGGTCAATGGATAGTTGTCGTTGGTCTTCTGGCCGATTTTGAGCGTGTAGGAAAAGTTGTCGAAGGTCTCGATGGCCACGACGGTGGGCTTGTCCAGGCCGAGGGTCTCGGGTTTGGCGCCGGCGGCCACGTCCGTAAAGCTCATCGAGCCGAGGGGGCTGGCCACGCCCGAGGTCTTGGCGGTGTCGAGCTGCTCGCCCGGCTTGGGCTCGGCCAGTTTCCATTCGCCGGTTTCAGTCTCGCGGGTCAACTTCCACGAGTTGGTGGCGTTCTGGAAGGTGGCGGCAATGGAACGGAGCTTCTCGATTTTGGGGAAGTCCTTGTTCAACCACTGGTCGGGCTTGGGCTCGATATTGGAGAGCGCGTCGGAGATGAGGGCGACGTCGGTGGCATCGTTGCCCGCCTTGACATAGCGGCCATCGGGCCAGCCTTCATCGCCCAGGTCCCCGCCCATGGGCGAGGGCTGGTTGGGCTTGCGGAAGTGTTTCTTGCCCAGGAGCAAAGAGCGAATGGCCTTGCCGTTCTGGTCTTTGAAATCGATGACCATGGCGGCATTGGTCCCCTGCCCCGCCACCAGGGCGAAACGCGACCATTGCGAGGGCCCGACCTTCTCGCTCTGCACGACCTTCAACTCGGCGGCCTTGAGCAGAAACTCGCTGATTTGCGGGAAGCTGGCCGGGTAATCGTTGCGCTCCCGCACGCGCCACAGGTTGTCTTTCTTGGCCAGGTTCAATTGGTTGGAGCCTTGCTGGATCGCGATGAGGGCGACATCGTTGATGGGGAAACTGTCGCCCAGGAGCTTTTGTCCGATGGCCTTCTCGGCGCTATGCCAGGCGGTTTGATTTTTATGATGCAAGAGCAGACCGGCGCCGCCGACGACGGCCACCAGGACCAGGAGAGTCAGGAGCTGTTTGCGATTCATTTTGCGGAAGTCTTTTTGCGTTTCACAATGGCGATGACGATGCCCGAGGCCGTGACCGCGAACGGCACGGTCAAAATGTTAAGCCACTTGGCCCGCGTCTGGAGCGAAACGACCTCCTTGCGCAAGTCCTTCTGCACCTGCTTGAGATGCTTGCGGGTTTCCACCTCGTCTTTGCGCAGCTTGGCCAACTCCTCGGTTTGCTCCTTGGACAGGATGAAGCGTTGGTCCTTGTCCTTTCGCTGCTGTTGCAGCTCGTTGATGCGCCGCGAGGCCTCGTTGGCCTTTTCCTCGAGTTGCTTGATTTCGTTCTGGAACTTTTCGTTGGCGGCGGTCTCCATCTTCTGGATGCGAGTGAAAGGCCGGTTGAGCGTGGCGCGGCTGCGCACGGCGATGAGGTTGTTGTCGCCGGACAACTGCTCGATCAGGTTCTGGGCAAAGCCCAGGTTGCCGTTCATCGGCGTGAGGGCCATCCCCATGAGGGTCGGCACCTGCCGCAGGGCCACGGTGTCATAGAGCAGGTCGGCATCGCCGACCAGCACCACCGTGGTTTCCTGCTTGGCTTCCTTGAGGGAGTCATCGGCCTTTTTTTCCTCGGCCTTCTTCTCCTCGGCCTTCTTGTCGGCGTCCTTCTTGTCGGCGTCCTTTTTCTCTTTCTCCTCAGGCTTGCCGCCAGGAAAAGCGGTCTTGAATTTGCCCGTCAAGCGGACGGCCAGGGCGTATTGAATGCCGGAAGGTTTGAATTCCTTGATGATGTTCTCGCCGCCCAGGTGGGCCATGAAGCCATCGACAAGCTGCGAATCCCTGGTGCTCTTAAGCAGCACGGTTTCTTTCAGGCCCGGCGCCGGGGTGCCCGTGAAGGCGCCGGCGTAAGGGAGCCAGAGGTTGTCGATTTGGCTGGTGACTACGTCCTGGGAATTGATGCCTTCGCCGCTGAGCGACAACACCGCCGGGGCTTCCTGCGGGGCGCCGCCGCGCCCGCCCAGTTGCATCTTGAAATTCAGGTCGGCCACCACTTTGGTGGTGTCAAAGGCCAGGCCCCAGGCCTTGAGGAGCTTGTCCAGGGAAGAGCCGCTGTTGGGGATGTTGCCCAGCATTTGGTTTTGCTCCTTGCTGTTGATCACGAAGGGCATGGGATCCAGGAAGGCCAGCAGCTTGCCCCCGCGCAGGATGAACTGGTCAATGGCATACTGCGCCTTGTCCGAGATGTCGCGCGGATGAATCAGGATCAGGACCTTCACGTCATCATCGATTTTGTCCACCTCCATGCTGAGGCTCCGCAGGTTGAAATCACTCTTGAGTTCTGAGATGAGGGCCCAAGGCTGGCTGCCTGGCTGGCCCATGCGGGCCATCATCGGGTTGGAGGGCATGCCGAAGAGCGGGAGCGGGCTCATAAGACCCACCACCGGCTTATCCGGGGTGATGACGCGGGAGATGGCGCGGGAGAGCTCGTATTCCAGCAGCCGCTCGCGGGCGGGGCTCAGGAAAGGAATCACCTCCTTCACATCGAGCATGGTCACGGCCAGGCCCAGGTAGAACCGCTCGCCGCTCTGGAGCATTTGGCCCTCGATCCCGTCCATCCGCGCCGAATCCTCGGCATCCGAATCGGGCTCGGGGTCGTATCTCTCAATGATGAGCTTGCCCTTGGCGGCTTGCTTGTACTCGGTCAGGAGGTTCTCGACCTGCTCGGCATAATCCCTCAGAGCCACCGTGTCCGGCGTGGCCGCTTCGCCCCGCGTGCAGTAGAGCTTGAGGTGAATCGGCGTATCAATCTTCTTGAGGATCGCGCGGGTGCCCTCGGAAAGCGTGTAGGCCTTTTCGCGCGTCAGGTCAATGCGGGTGCGCCAGAGGCCGGTAATAAAATTGAACGCGATGACGATGACCAGCATCACCAGGACGCCCGCCATGGAATAGAAAATGGTCTGGAATGATTTTTTTTGCATCGTTGTCTCCTCGGCATTGGGTCAGCCGGCGCGGTGAGTGCGCAGGATGACGCTGGTGGTGAACAGCGAGAACCCGATCACCGACAGGAAAAAGATAATGTCCCGCGAATCCAGGACGCCCCTGGCGAAACCCTGGAAATGGGTCATGACGCTGAAGGAAGTCACCAAGTCCACCAGCCACGACAGGCTGGGGCTGACCAGTTGTTGGAAGAAGTTTATCACCGGCGGGAAACCCGCCAGGATCAGGAACAGGCAGGCGACTACCGACAGGATGAAGCTGACGACCTGGCTGCGCGTGAGGGCTGAGGTGATGCAACTGACGGCCAGGTAAGCCCCCGCCATCAGCCAGCTCCCGATGTAGGCGGCAAAAATGACGCCGTTGTCCGGGCTGCCCAGGTAATTGACCGTAATCACCACCGGGAAGGTCAGGGCCAGGGCCAGGCCCAGGAACAGCCAGGAGGCCAGGAACTTGCCGACAATCGCCTGCCAGGCGGTAATCGGCATGGTCAGCAGCAGCTCGATCGTGCCGCTCCGCCGCTCTTCGGCCCAGAGCCGCATCCCGACCGCCGGCACCAGGAACAGGAAAAACCACGGGTGCCATTCAAAGAACGGCATCACCAGCGAGGCCTCCCGCCGCTCGAAGAAGCCCCCTACGAAGAACGTGAAAAACCCGCACAGCAGCAGGAAGATGACAATAAAGACGTAGGCGATCGGCGAGGTGAAATAGGCCCCGAGCTCGCGTTTGGCAATGGTCTTGATATTGGCGCAACGGTTCATTTCTTTTCCTCATTCACTGTGTCGGGCATCGTGATGCTGCGAAAGACTTCGTCCAGCCGCCCCTCTTCGGTGTGCAGTTCCTCAATCCGCCAGCCGCGCGCGGCATCGGCGATGCTGCTGGCCAAAGTGCCATTGACGTTGGATTTGGGAAACACCCGCGCGGTGACGCTGGTGGCCTCTTCTTTGAGGATGGCAGTGCGTTTGACCTGGGCGATCTGGGAAAGTTGTTGACTGAGGCTGGCGGCACTCATGCCGCTAACCCGCAGGGTGACCGCTCCGGCCCACTCGGACTTCTGCCGGAGTTGCTGCGGCGTGCCGTTGGCCACGATGCGGCCGCGGTCGATGATGATCGCCCTCGAGCACACGGCGTCGACTTCCTCAAGAATGTGGGTCGAGAAAACAATCGCCTTGGACTCGCCCATCTTGCGGATCAGTTGCCGGACCTCGTGTTTCTGGTTCGGGTCCAGGCCGTCGGTCGGTTCGTCCAGCACGAGCACATCCGGGTCGTGGACAATGGATTGCGCGAAGCAGGTGCGGTGGCGATAGCCTTTGGAAAGGGTCTCCACGCTTTGGTGCAGCACCCCTTGCAGATGGCACGTTTCGATCACCCGCTCCACCGCCTTCTTTTTCGCCTCGCCCCGCAACCCCCGAATCTCGGCGGCAAAATTCAAGAAACCATACACCGTCATGTCCGTGTAGGCCGGGGCATTTTCCGGCAGATAGCCGGTCATGCGCCGGGCCTGAATCGGGGCGTCCAATACGTCATACCCGCCTACGGTAATCCTCCCTTCCGAAGGTGGAATGAACCCGGTGATCATGCGCATCGTGGTGGATTTCCCGGCCCCGTTGGGGCCCAGGAACCCCAACACCTCGCCGCGCTCCACCGAAAACGACACCCCGTCAACGGCACGCTTGGTTCCGAAAACCTTCGTTAGATTATGAACCTTGATCATATTACGTTCTCAATTCCGACCGAATCAAACGGTCCAAATACCCAGTCCAGGCCAAAATGTAAACAGTTTTCTCATGGCGTTATCACGCTGTTTCGGGTATTTTTGATTCTTTCAGGCACAGGATGTTCAAAATTTTCCCCCGGTCTGCCCCCTGGTCCCATTCCCTGACTGTAGGAGACGACGTAAGGAGTCTCTGATCAATGCCCTGCCGGGGGGGGCAGGCCTTCGCCCTGCCCCAAACTCAATCAGAGACTCCTTACGTCGTCTCCTACAATTATTTGCGGAGAACTTTGTCACTGGCGCTGCTCGCCCTTGTGGTTGCGAGGTAACGTTTGCGCCATTCGGCACGGGAGAGTTTGCCGCGCTCATTGGTGGCGAGGGATTCCACGAACCACCATTGGCGGGGCACTTGCCAGGCGGGCAAGGTCGTCATCAGGAACTGCCGGAGCGTTTCGGCGCTCAGGGCGCTCCTGGCCGCCAGGCAGGCCACGATGGTCTCCCCGCGCTCCGCCTCGGCGCTGGGGACACCGAAGACCAGGCATTCGCGCACGCCCGGGTGAGAGGCCAAAGCGCGCTCGATCGTTTCCGGGGGCACCTTTCGTCCGGCGACATTGATTTGGTCGCTGGCCCTGCCGCGCAGGTAGATCAGCCCGAAGGAAATCTCCCCCAGGTCGCTGGTGTGAAACACGCCTTCGCGCAGGCAGGGGGCGGGTTCGGGCCAGCACGTCTGCGCCACGGCTGGTCCGCGCACCTCCAGGCAGCCGTCTTCGGCAACCGAGACCGCGACGCCGCGCACCGGGGCGCCGGCGCAGGCGGCGTCCAGGCGCGGTCCGGCGGTGGCGTCATAGGCAATGCCGCCGCATTCGCTGCTGCCGTAGAAGTTGTGGATTTTAAGGCCGCGCAGGGCAAAGATGTTCTGCTCGAGGGCCAGGGGCAGCGGGGCGCCGGCGGAAATCGCCAGCCGCACATTGGGAGGAACGGCATCGGCGGCGTGCCAGGATCGCCAGAGGGCGGGCACCGCGGCCAAAGTAACGGCGCGCTCGGTCGCCGCCGCCCGGCGCACTGCCTCGGGCAGAGCCGCTCCCACCAGGACCAGTGGGATGCCATGCAAGAGCAGCGGCAGAGCCAGGTTGGAGAACCCGTATGAGTGGGCCAGCGAGATCACACCCAGGTTGGGCCAGTCGGGGCGCAGCCCCATCGTGGTGACGATGTTTTGAGCGTCGGCGATGAGTTGTGGGGCGGTAAAGGCGACCAGCCTTGGCGAGGCCGTGGTGGCGGAAGTGGTTTTCAGGTGCGCGATAGCCGCCGGCAAACCACCCGCCAGGACCGGCGGCGCTTGCTCGGGTTCCAGGGGGCAGACCACCTGGTTGGAACGCCAGGCCCAGAGCACACTGAGGATGAATTCAGCGGAGACACCGCGCGGGAAGGCCGCTGCGCCTCCGTCTCTGGCGCCGGCCAGTGCGCCGGCAGAGGCAAGTTCGCCAAACGTCCACCGCCGCCCGGTGGTCAAATCGGTCAAGGCGATTTGGTCCTGGCAAGCGCGCGCAACTTGCAGCCATCGCTCGTAGAGCATCTGCCGGTTGCCGGACCCAGGGGCGGGTCCGCCGGGCAAGCTGGATGTTGGTGTTGGGATTGGGAGCGAGGAGGACGTTTCCATGCGATGGGCTAGAGCCTCTGGCGTCCGGCGTAACCGGTGTCCAGGTCGTGCCAGAACTCGATGTCGTCCTCGCCCTGCTCCCAGCAGAGGAAGACCTCTTTGCCGGCGAGGATGGCGGGGAAATCGATCAACCCGCGGTCCAGGTCTTTGATCTGGATCTCACGCCGATAGAACTCCAAGAGGCTCTCCTGAATGCTGGCCAGGAGACGGACCCATCGGTTGACCAGGTCACCGCCCAGGTCACGGCCTGGGCCGGCCAGGGCGCTGAGGCCTTCTTCGGATTTGTCCAGGTCGGCGCGGAGTTGGACCAACTTTTTGAGCCACTGGCGGATTTGGGGCAACAACGCCCGAGCTTGTTCCCGCGTATAGTGCTTCTCAAATTGCATGGATACGGCTCAGGAGTTCGAGGGATCGATCTCAGGACTGGGGTTTGGGGTCTGCGTGGGCGGGGGCGGCCTCGAGCTTCTTGCGGAGGTCTTCACTGGGCTGGAGGGCCAGGGCTTTGCGCCAGGCCTCCCGCGCCTTGTCCGGCTGTTGGAGGGCGGCGTAAATGTCGCCGAGATGGTCAAAAACGGTGGGGTCGGGTTCCTCGAGCAGGTCACAGGCCTTGAGAATGTATTCCAGGGCCTCTTTGGGCTGGTGGAGTTTGAACAGGACCCAGCCCAGGCTGTCGAGGTAGGCGCCGTTCTTGGGTTCGAGCTTGAGGGCCTTTTCGATCAGTTGGCGGGCCTGGTCGAGTTTCATGTCGTGCTCGGCCCACATATAGCCGAGGTAATTGAGGGCCTCGGCAAAGTTCGGCGCAAGCTGAAGGCATTTTTGGAAGTATTCCTCAGCTTTGGCCAGGTCGCCGTGGCGCTCGCAGGTGGCGCCGAACTGGAACAGGAAGTATTGATTGAGCCGTTTCGGTTCTTTGGCCTTGGCGATGACTTCGGCGCGATTGAAGTACTCGATGGCTCGGGAATAGTCTTTATCCTGGCTGTAAGCCAGGCCCGTGATGAACTCCAGGACGAAGTTTTGGGAATCACGGGAGAACTTCTGGCGCGCCTGCGCGAGGGTGGCCAGGGCCTGGCGGGTCTGCTTGAGGTCCAACTGGGAAGTGGCCAGGTCATAGTAGGCCTGTTCAAAGTCCGGACTCAGGAGGATGGTTTTGCTGAAATGCTCGGCCGCCTTGTCCCATTTCTTGTCCTCAAAGGCCAGGGTCCCGAGGTAGTAGTAGGCGGCGGGGTTGGCGGGGTTCTCCTGGACGATGGCCTCGAGTTGCTCGACGGCGTGTTTGTGGTCCGAGGCGCGCAGGTAGATGTCCGTGAGCTTGGCGTGGATACGCTCGCGCAGTTCGGGGGCATCGGGCAGCCGGTTGAGCAGCTCCAAGTAGACCTGGGCGGCTTTGGAGGTATCCCCCAGAAGGTTGAAGCTGTCGGCCAGCATCAGGCGCAAGGCGGGGGCCTGGGGGTTGAGGCGGACGACGCGGTTCAGGGCCTCGAGCGCCTTGGCCTGGGCCTTCTCCTTCTGGGCCGGCACTTGCATGGCCAGGTTCATGTACAACTCGCAGAGGCCCATCAGGAACTCCGGCTCGATGGCAGGCTGCCGGGCCGCCTCGTCGAGCACTGCCAGCGCCTCGGTGGGTTGCTTGCCCTGGAGGTAAGTCAGGAAAAGGTTGCGGTAGCCGGCCAGCAGTTCCGGCGCCTTCTTGATAGCCGTGCGGTTGGCCGCCACCGACTGCTCGGTCTTGCCCAATTGGGCATAGATGAGGCCCAGCCGGGCAAAGATGGCGCCGGAGGCGCCGGGCCGGGCGGCAGCGTGGTTGACCACGTCGAGGGCCTTGTCGAGTTGTTTGCCCTGGATGAGGCGGCGTGAGACATCCAGCACCATTCCTTCATCGGTCGGGTCAGTCCGCGCGGCCTGGTAATACTCCTCCAGGGCGGCGGCCATCTCACCGTTCATTTCATGAACGACTCCGGTTCCGAAATGGGCGTGGGCCTGGGCGGCCTTTTCCGGAGCCAGCTCTGGGGCCGCAGCCCGGGCCTCAACCGGGGCCTTGCCGGGCTGGCGCCCCCTGGAGGCCGAACTGCAACCGGTCACTAGCCCGCTGCTCAAAGCCAGGACCACCCCCCAATGCCAGTGCCGCCTCAACATATTTCGTCAAAACCTCCACCCCAACCCTTCAGTGGGTCGCGCTGATTCACTCAATGGTCAACCCCGACCGCCGCCGGGATTACTTCTGCCAGGTGCGCTTCTTATGGCGATGCGCGCGCAACTTCTTGCGCCGCTTGTGCTTGTTAATCTTTGCTTTCCGACGTTTCTTTAATGAACCCATAATTCTGTTTCTCTTCCGGTTGCCACTTGTGCTCTGCCACAGTCAATTGTGCTGCAACTCTGGATTATTGCAACTGTCAATAGACAACCTTGTTCAGCGGGTACTCGATGATGCCTTCGGCGCCGGCGGCTTTTAATGCGGGGATGAGTTCGCGCACGATATGTTCGTCAATGATGGTTTCGACGGCCACCCACCCTTCCAGGCTCAAGTTGGCGATGGTCGGATTGCGCAGGGCGGGCAGGTTCTTGAGCAGCCCGGCAAGGTTCTTCCG
The DNA here is from genome assembly GCA_963713735.1 of uncultured bacterium. Lineage (GTDB taxonomy): Bacteria > Verrucomicrobiota > Verrucomicrobiia > Limisphaerales > UBA8199 > CAVQND01. The sequence goes on along the minus strand of CAVQND010000012.1, from coordinate 141,281 downwards.
CTCGATGTTCAATTTCAAGCCGACCTTGGTCTCGGCGTCCAGGGCGCCCTTGAGGAGCAAGGCCATGCGCTCGATCTTCTGCCGTTTCCAGGGGTCCTTCCACGACTTATGATTGGCGATCAGGCGGGGCGTCGAGGCGAGCAAGGTGTCAACAATGCGCAACTTGTTGGCCCGCAACGAGGAACCGGTCTCCGTAATATCCACGATGGCATCCACCAGCTCGTGGGCTTTCATCTCGGTGGCGCCCCAGGAGAACTCCACCTCCGCGTTCACTTTGTGGTGCCGGAGGTATTTCCTGGTTTGGTTGACCAGTTCGGTGGCGATGCGCTTGCCTTCCAAATCTTTGGGGGATTTGATGGGAGAATCCTCGGGCACGGCCAGTACCCAGCGCGCCGTCTGACGGGTGGCCTTGTTGAATTGGAACTCGCCCACTTCGTGAACATCCGAGCCGTTTTCCTGGATCCAGTCATAGCCGGTGATCCCGCAATCCAGGTAGCCATGCTCGACGTAGCGGCTGATTTCCTGGCCCGGATCAGGCGCAGCTCCAGTTGGTCGTCATCGACGTATGGGATGTAAGAACGGCTGCTGATCGAAATGTTATAGCCGGCCTTGGCCATCTTTGCGATGGTGGCTTCCTGGAGACTGCCTTTGGGCAATCCAAACCGCAGCATCTGTTTTGTGTCGTTCTTCATCACGTTGGGGCTTTAGCGAGGCAGAGCCTCAGACCACCTCTGGAATCGAATTTGCCGGAGGGGGCTGCATTGAGAATTGAGTCTTGGGGTTCAACCATTTTAGTGGCTTTGGACGATGACGCGCCGGCCATGGACGGCGACCTGGCTGCGGGCAATCGCCGCCAGGCACCTGGGATACAATTCGTGTTCGGCAGCATGAATGCGCTGGTGGAGCGACTCCGGAGTGTCGTCATCCAGGACGGGCACCGCCTGTTGGCCGATAATCGGGCCCGAATCGACGCCGGCATCGACGAAATGGACGGTGCAACCGCTCACCTTCACTCCGTAAGCCTGGGCTTGTTTCCAGGCCTCCAGCCCCGGGAATGACGGCAGCAGCGAAGGATGGATATTCACGATGCGCCCGGCGAAGGCCTCCAGGAACTGGCCTTTGAGCACGCGCATGAACCCGGCCAGGGCCACCAAATCCACCTCGGCGCTCCGCAGGGCCTCGATGTACGCCCGCTCCGCCTCTTCGTCCAATTTGGCGCGGAATTTGCCCGGCGGGATAAACCGGGCGGGGATGTTGCGTTCCCGCGCCCGCCCGAGAATGCCCGCCTCGGCCACGTCGCTCAGGACCAGGGCCATTTGGGCCGGGAGCCTGCCCGCCGCGCAGGCCTCGGCAATGGCCAGGAAATTCGAGCCTTTGCCCGAACCCAGCACGCCAACCCGGAATGTTCTGCCGATTAGAGATGCCATGGGGAGCGCATTTTTCGGGCGCGGAGCCGGAGGTTGGCCTCTTCATCATCGAGGAATCGCTCCTGGGCCAAGTCCCAAGCGACCTTGCGATTGAGGCGGATGGCGATATCGCTCAGATGGCAGAGGGCATCGCCGCGCACCGACTCATCGATCGGGCAGATCGTTTCGGCGCGGCTCTTCACGCAATCCAGGAAGTCCCGGACGTGGTTGGCGCTCTTCTTGAGCTGCAAGGGGAGGGTCTCTTCTTTTTCATCGATCAGGCTCTCGGGCTGGAGGTTAATGCCCCGCGGTCGACGTGGACCCAGCCGTCGGCGCCCTCGAAGGCGGTGCCGTGGCTGCTGATGCGGCGGTAGCGCTGCTTCCATTCGCTGGCCTGGGGCCAAGGGTCACTGGTCGGCTGGTCCTGGTTGCCGCCGTTGGGAACGCCCACGTACTTGAGAGTGACGCCGCTGGCAAATGCCATATCAACGTTCCAGACCGTGGCCGTGTTGCATGCCCCTTCGATATGGAAGGCGCCGCGCCCCTGGATCTCGACGGGACCGGTCAGCAACTCGCCCCCGCCCCAGAGGGCGATGTCGATAGGGTGGATGCCCCAGCCGGCGATGAAGCCCAGGGCGTAATCGGTGATGAACCACCAGGTCTTTTTTACGCCGTCGGCCGAGCAAAGGTCCTGGGTATGAGGTTTGAAGGGGGCCGGTCCGAGCCAGAAATCGTAATTCAGGCCGGGGGGAACGGGCACGACATTGGTCGGGCCGCCCGGGCTGCTGCCGGGGGCCCAGACATTGATGTGCTTGAGTTTGCCGATGCGCCCGTTGCGGACCAACTCACAGGCCAGGCGAAAGATGCGCGAGGAACGCTGCTGGGTCCCGAACTGGAAGACGCGCTGGCATCGATGCACTTCACTTCGCAACGTCCAGTCCTCGGTCAGGCTCAGGCCCATCGGCTTTTCAAGATAGACATCCTTGCCGGCGCGCACGGCGGCCAGGGACGCCAGGACATGCCAATGGTCGGGCGTGGCGATGAGGCAGGCATCAATGTCCTTGCGGGCGAGCACCTCGCGGAAATCGCCCACGGCGGCGCAATCCTGGTTCTGGTAGTGCCGGTTGACAAGCTGGCGGGCCTGTTCCAGTTGATCGGTCTTGACATCACAGACGGCCACGACCTGGGCATCTGGCTGCCCCAGGAAATTGCTCATGTCACCCGTCCCCTGCGGCCCGACCCCAATGGCCGCCACGACAATGCGGCTGCCGGGGGCGACATTGCCTCCCCGGCCCAGCGCGGAGGCCGCGATGAGCGAAGGAAAGGCCGTGACCGACAGGGCCAGCCCACTGGTCTGTCTCAGGAATTGCCGCCGAGTAGAGGAAGGAGTTTTCATAATGTGCATGATTTTGATTTAGGGCGCTCAGGCGCCCAATCGTTACAAAGTTGCATGGTTGCATCTGTCCGCCGACGCCCCCGCAGGATGGCACAAAGCCGCGACGGTGGAAAGAGAGAAACGTCTTTCAAATAATGCGCGAATTCTGCGCGTGTACGGGGACCATGAACCTCGGCGTAGCGGCGTCTCGGCAGAGCGCCGCCAGAGTTCGTTCCGGGCAGTGGCGGCGCTCTGCCGAGACGCCGCTACGAGGGCGCGGTTCATGGAAAGGAGAGAGGCCGGTGGCGCCTGGGGCGCGCGGATGTCTGGGGCGAATGAGGGGACGGCACGCGCCAGCCTCCATCGCTGCCCTGCAATTCGAAAAAACTCGAAAAGAGTCCTTGTATCATTTTGCGTCATGACTAATGCTGCGGGCGAATCGTAACCCGCTGTTTTCGTTTGCAGAGTCCGTGAACAGGGCTGAAATATGAAACCGTGTGTCGCTCCGGTTAGTCCGGTCGGCGGCAGGCGTGGGGCTGGCGCTGCCGCGTTTACCTTGATCGAACTGCTCGTGGTCATCGCGATCATCGCCATCCTCGCCTCGCTGCTGCTTCCCGCGCTGGCCCACGCCAGGTCCAAGGCCGAACGCACGGGCTGCATGAGCAATCTCCGCCAGATCAGCCAGTTCATGCAGTTGTACACCGATGACAACCGCGACACCTTCCCCGCGCACCGCAACCAGAACATGGGTTGGGACAATGCCGACCCCACCATCTCGCTGACCAATTGGTGGGGCGCGACGATTATCGGTTACGCCCGGAACATGACGAACCTGTTCCACGATCCGGCGTTGAAGTTCAAGAACTATGTCTATGCGGGCAAGGTTTGGTATTGGAACTTCGACTGCCACCTGGTCGGCTACGGCTACAATGGCTTTTTCCTCGGGCACCACCCCTATGACAGCGATGCCACCCCCAACGGGTATTCGGTGGCCGGCGTCGTTTTTCCTCTCGCGCCGCAATTCAAACGCCCTGGCGTGCTCAGGCCGAGCGAAAACCTGTTGATCGGAGATAAAGGCCCCTATTCAGGCGCGGGCAATCCACTTGAGTGGTCTTCGAGCCTCTGGTGGTGGACCTCCTGCAATGGGCCGGCCGGCAATCTGCGTGAGGGGATTGAGTCGTGGCGCCACCTGGGCACAGGGGTCATCGTGTTCAATGACTGCCATTCGGAGTACCGCAAGGACGCGGGGATCAACCCCCCCGTAGATCCGGCCTCAGGGTCCGCCCAGGGCCTCATCAATTCCCGCTTCTGGGACCCGGGCCAGCACTCCCCAAAGTAACCCGCACCGCCGAGTCAAAAATGATGCCCTGCGAATCGGCCACTTTGCGGATCGTCCTACTCATGGTGTAATACTGTGTTTTACGGCGCCCTGGGTCAATCGCTCCGTTGCCAAAATCCGCCAGGCCCAATGGGGCAGTATCCCAACCGGTTCTACCGGGCCGTCAGCGCCAGGTAAAAACCATTGCCGGCAAGGCGTGGGCACGGGCGGCCGTAAATCTCGATTTCGGTGTACTCGTTCATCACGCTCTCGGTGCTGCCCTTGGAGTAAAAACGGAAGTAGCGGGCCTGGGCGCCCTTGGCATCAATGAGCTTGCCCTCGTTGGTCTCGAAGTACTCGCGGTCGGTGCCCACGCCCAGGCCGGAGGTGTTGTCCTGGTCGTTGTTGAACAGAGTGCGGACGTTCTGGATGAAGTCGGGGTCGTCAGCGGTCTGGACGACGACATCGTGATAGACCTTGGCGCTATTGTGGGCGTGCCAGATGACAATGGCAAAGGTCTCGTAAACGGCGCCCAGGTCCAACTGCACCCATTGGGTGCCCTTGCGCAGGAAAATGATGCTCTCGTCCGAGGCGTCCTTGTTGCCGTCGGTGATTTTCGCCAGCATGTCCGCAGAGGCGTTCTTGTCGCTGCAGGTCAGCTTTGCGCCAGGGGCAACGTTCTTGAGGCCCGCCGGGACCATCATCGGCGGACGCGGCTTGTTTGGGTCCGGGAGCGGCTCGACGTTGGGGCCGACCTGGAGGTCTTTGGGCGTTCCAACGAAGGCAGCGGTCGGAATGTTGAGCATCAGGGGCACGAGGTTGCCCGCTTTGGCATCCGCCGGTTTTGCCTGGGCGGCACCTAAGGGGTCTTTGGGAGCTGCGGGGGCGCAAGCCAGCCCGCCAAAGGTCAGACCAGCAAACAATGACAGCGATAGACGCCATCCAAACAAGTTCCGAATTGTCTTCATCATTTTCATCTCTCTATCAGTTCAGCGGGCTAAAGCCTCGGGGTTAATGAGCCGTCATTAATGCCTGGGCACAAATCTGGCCTGGACAATCGAATAGGGCTGGAGGAGGAGCGTCAGGGAGCCGTCGCGCACTTCGATTTCGGTGCGCGCGAGTTGGATGGCTGCCGGTTCTTTGAGTGTATTGGCCGCCCAGGGCGTCGGGCCGGCCAGTGTCCGGAGTTGTGCCTTATCGGTGCTCGAGAACCCGTTGAGTTGGACGCTCAGACGGATTGGGCGCCCGGCGCCGCGATGGACCAGGGAGAGCAGCAAATCGCCGTTGGCCGCGAGGGCGGCTAAGGCATCCAGGGCGTCGAAGGAGGGGTTGCCGCCGGCATTCCTGATGTCGGGGAGGATCATCGGCGCCCGTTCCGAGGGCGAATCCAGTTCGGATTTGGCGGCGCGCCCGCCGGCGAAGTCGGCGAAGAGGAGGTTGGCGTAGTAACAGGGATTGGGATATACCCGCTCATGCTCTTTGCGCAAGCCGCCGCCATGGTTGACCGTGGCGGAATGGGTAACCAGCTCGACAAAGGGCTGCAGGCGCGCGGCGGCATGGTAGATCAAGGTGTCATACAGCGCTTCGCCGAGGGTGGCGGGATTGACCAGGTTCTGCGGATCGAGCCGGTTGGTCTCCTGCCCGCCAGCGCCCGGCGCCAGGCGCGCGAACATCTGGAGTTCGGTGACGGCCAGCCGTCCATCGCGAACTCCGCCGCGCGCCATGTCCTGGCGCAACTCACTCCATTTGCGTTCGAGCAGGTCGGGCACGTGCATGAAATCACGGAACACGTCGAGCGGGTCTGTGATTGGGGGCACCTGGCCGCCAATGAGGGGATGATCGGTGAGGCTATGGAGCTGAGCGCCGAGGCCGGCGATGAGGGTGTCATTCCAGTCTTTGCCCCACATCACGGGCGCCCCGCAGGCCGCGAGTTCGATAGCCGGATCGGCCTTGAGCATGGCCTGTGCAAACCGCCGATAGCGGTCCACGTAGCCGGCGGCGGTGGTCCAATGCGCCTGCCAGCGGCCCCAGAGTTCGTTGCCCACTTCCCAGTGCCGCACGTTATAGGGTTGAGGATGGCCATTGGCGGCCCGGCGGGCGCCCATAGGCGAGGCAGGCGGGCCGTTGCAGTACCTCGACCCAGCGGGCGGCCTCCTCGGGCGTGCCAGTGCCGCCGTTGACACAAATCATCGGCTCGCATCCCACGGCGCGGCAAAAACCGATGAACTCATCGGTGCCGAACGTGTTGGGCTCGACACTACCCCAGGCATAGTTGGGGAGCGTGGGGCGTCCTTCCACCGGCCCGACCCCGTCCTGCCAATGATAGGCGCTGACGAAATTGCCCCCTGGCCAGCGCAACAAGGGCAAGTGAGCTTCCTTGAGCAGCCGCACCACGTCCGGGTCGGCGCCCCCGAGGTGATTGGCAGGGCGCAGGAACAGATGCCCGATAACCAGTTGCCCCGCAGACTCGCTGGACAGGACCAGGCAGTAGGGCGTGTCCGGGCGGGAATCTTCTCCCAGGGCCATGGTGCCGGTCAATTTCCGCCATTCCGTCGAGAGGCCGGCGAGGTTTGCCTCGGCGCGCGCCGCCGCCCCTCCTTGGGCTGTCAGGGAGAGCTTGAGGGCGGTCAGACCAGGCGAGCGCGCCAGCAACTCGAACTCATACTGCCGCGTTCGATGCGCCGGCAGCCAGGTCCACTGCTCGATCCCTCCACCGCCGGTTTTGAACTCGATTCGCTGGGCCCGCCCGCCCTGGGGTCCCGTATCGGGGCTGACCTGCGCTGCCTCGCCCTGCCCCGCGCGGGACCAGAAACAGGCCAATCCATCCCGGCGCCCGTTGAACAACTCCTGCAGTTCCTCCTCCGGCCACCCGCAGCGCACCGCCTGGCGCCTCAACTCGCCTTCGATTCGCCCGCGCTCGAATTGGAATGTGACCACCCCGTCCGGCGTCGTCTGGCCGGTCGCAAAGGGGTAATCGGCAAAGGTCGGATTTCGCAGGATCTGCGCATCCATGCCGTTGTAGATGTTGGCGCCCAGGTGCTCGCAGAATTTCCCGGTCAGATTCCGCGGAATGGGGTTAGACGCCAATTCGGCGGCGTGGACCACCAACGTCGCCTCCTGGGCGGGCGCATCCGCCCCCCTGGCCGCTATGAGCTGGCCTGACTCGAGGGCCGCCAGGGCAAGCAAGTTGAGCGCGCGCAAAAGTGCTCCTGCAAAAATCAATTCCGATTTCCGGGTCGGAGGGCGCAACCCAAGCGTCCGCGATGCCTCGAGGCATGTAAGTCAGATCGGGCATTTTAGAGCCCACCAACGTCTGGCCGAATTCGATTCATAAATCCGGCCAGATGTAGCAAATGCCGGCCGAGGCGTCACGGCTTTCTTTTGTGACCCTGCAGAGAAATTGTTGGAGACGACGTAAGGAGTCTCTGATCGATTCTTGGGCACAGCGGAAGCCCGCCCCCTGGGAGGCCGAATGATCAGAGACTCCTTACGTCGTCTCCTACGGTCAGGGAATGGGGCCCGTTTCGACAGACTTTGTCACTGGCCCTGGCACGGAATGCTCAGGTGGCGGCGGCAGGGGTTGCCGCCGGGGCTTGCGGGAGCGGGGGGCGAAGGGCCGGGAGCGCGGAAACTCCTCCACCAACTCAGGGGCAGGAGGCCCAGGGCGATGACCGCGGCCTGGCTGGCGACGAAGATCATCAGCCACTTGAAGGCCGCGTCCATGAAACCGTAGGAGTGCAGCCCGATGCCGAGCATGTTCACGCCAAACCACGAGAAGCTGGTGACGATGTTGCCGAAGACGGCGAGGTTCATGAGGCCGCGGTCGCGCAGCAGGCCGCCCCAGCGGGCGTGGAGGATGACGGCATTCCAGAGCACGATGAGCAACGCGCCGTTTTCTTTGGGGTCCCAGCCCCAAAATCGGCCCCAGGATTGGTCGGCCCAGATGCCGCCCAGGACGGTCCCGGTGAAGCTGAACAGCGTCGCGAAGCAAACGATGCCATAGACCATCTTCGATAGGGCCTTGCCGACGGTCACCGCGCTGGTCCGGTTGCCCAAGCCAACCGCCAGCATGGGCGTGAACACCCCGAGCAGGATATAGATAATGGCGACCAATCCGGCCGCGAAGGCGGCCGCATAGCCCAGCGTGATGACCACGACGTGCGTAGCCAGCCAGAAGTTATTATCCAGCACCGCGCGCATCATCTCCATCGTATCGCCGCCCAAGGCCAGGTTCTGGGCGATGATCAAGGTGACAAAGCCCGCCGACGAGGCGACGAGATTGCCGATGCCCACGCGGTAGATTCGCTCGAGAATAATCCCCAGCACCATCGCTCCCCACCCAATGAAAATGGCGGAGGAATAGAGATTGGTCACCGGCGGGCGCCCCTCCAGCGCCATGCGGAACACCAGGCCAAAGGTATGCACCAGCCCCGCCAGAATGATCAAATAGAAAGAGGAACGGCGCAGGGCCTCCGAGAGATTGGGCAGCAAGGTGAACGTCGCCAGCGCCGTCCCGGCGAGGACAAAAGCGGCCAGGTAAATGATCATCGCGTGGAGAAAGGCCTTCACGTCGTTGAAATAGAACTCCGCCTTGCCCTTGAGCACCTCTTTGCCGAATCTGGGGGCGAGCCATCCCTGGTAGGCCGCCAGGGCGCCGTTAAAATCCCCGCCTTTGTTCTGGCGATAGGCGGTTGCCATGGCCGCAAACCAGGTCATCGCGGGATGGACCTTGCCTGTGTGCAAGGACTCCAGGAGACTGGCCCCGGCGGTTTGCCAGTGGTCCGACGCGGCCTGCGGGTCCAGCGGAGGCACAATCCTGGCATAGCCCACCTCGGCCATCACCTGGAACCGCCGCGCGGGCTCCGTCACTTTCCGGAGGGCCTCCTTGTCCGCCGCCTCGCCCTTCTCGTTGGCCTGGATGGCGGCCTGGGCCGGCCCGAGGTGGTTTTGAAAGTCGGCCACGTCTCTTGCGAAGTTTTCCGCCTCCTCAGGCTCAAGCGTGTACTCGAGGCGCTGGTAGAGCTGAATGGCGTTGGCCAATTTGAGGACCTGCTTCTGAAAGGTGGTCTGATTGGCGGACTTCGTCTCGCTGGCCTTTTGTCCCTGGCGCATGATTTCATTGACCACCGGTTTGAGCTCGTTGAAGGTGAAATAGTAAAGTCCGGACCTCCCGACGCCTTTGCCCTCGAGTTTGAGTTCGCCCAGGAGGTCGGAGTGGTGGATGAGGAAGATGGGCCGGGCGTCGGCACTTTCCGGGAGGGTCATCACCTCGAGGAGCCATTCGCTGGATTTGAGCTTCTTAGGGTGGTGCCAGAATTTCCACGACGGCACTTGTTCGAGGGGAAGGTCGCCGGTGCTGCGAATCTGGAGCAGCGAATTGCGCGCCACTGAATCGAACGGCTGCACGCGCCCGCCCACTAGGACAGGGAGCCGGCCAAAATCGCGCGCGTGGAGGGCGCCCTCTTTCTTGGGAAGCATCACCGCGAGGATTTCGGCGGCAAACAGGGCGACCCAGCACCAGGGCAGGAGCTTGAGTAACCGTTTCATACCTTGGTCTGTTTAGGCAGGCTCAGCCCGGGTATTTCACGGGTTTCGCCAACTGCAAGGCGTAGCGCAGACTTCCAGTCTGCTGTGTTGCGGATTTCCAATCCGCAGATGCGACCAAGCAGGTACGGCCCGCCGACTGGAAGTCGGCGATACAGCAGGTTGGAAACCTGCGCTACGCAGCCTCGGGAGCCCGGTACCGCTCCTAAGCTACGAAATATCCGGGTTAAGCGTTTCATACTTTGGTTTGTTTGAAGGCTAGGCTGGCGGAGGCGGGGGCGGAGGCGGGGGCGGAGGCGGGGGGTGGAGCGCTGCCGCCGGGGGCGGTCTTCCTTTTCAATGTGAAGCCCAGCAGGTGAGTCACAAACTGCCAGACCAGGCCCGCTCCCACCAGGATGCAAGACAAATAGGGCGTGAGCCAACTTGGGTTGTGGACCACTTGCAGGGTGGTTCCGTGGTTGTCCTTGTCGTAACCGGCCTGGTAAAAGGTCTCCCCGCCATAACGCAACGGGTTGTTCATGTAAATGAGCACCTCGCGCTTCTCGCCCGTCTCGGGGCGCTGCACGAGCACGCGGCTCGAGAAATTCCTGGGGATGTCGGTTCCGGGATAGACCTCGTGCCGAAACTCGACCAACTGCAGGCTGAACGGCTTGTAGAACCGCCGCAGCCGCATCGCAAGCTGATAGGTCCGGTGGTTGCAGGCGACCTCCTGGGGCTCATTGACGTATTCCGAGACGAGCCAGGACCCGAGCGAGCCTTGCTGCGCAACCAGTTCCACCACCGCGCTCGGCACGTCCCGCTCATCCGTGTCGGTCACGCGGGGTTCGGCCTGCACGGTGGCGTGCTTGCCCGCCCCTTGCGTGGCGGCGGGCGGCTCGGCGGCGTTCGGCGCGCGTTCGGCCAACTTCGAATTCGCATAGAAAGCCCTCACCTTGACGACAAAGGGAAGGGCCGATTGCCGGATCTCCTTCTGGCGCATCAAGGCCCTTTGTGGAATGGCTACCACGCTGTCGCTCATCGGGTCCGTCCGGTCGATAATGGCCAACTCGGTCTCGCGGTCGCTCTCCGAGTAATTCCGGGTCTCGCCTTCACGCAGGTGGAGCGTGCTCTCGCGGGAGAGCCTGTCGGTCAGAAACTGCCCAAATAAAAGCAGAATAAGGCCGAAATGGACCAGCCAAATGCCGGCCTTGTCCGCCGTGAGAGAGAACCGCCTGAAATGAGAGGAAATCAGGTTGAACACGAGGACAACCCCAACGAGGTATCCCCCCGGAAACACCGGGAGCTTTATCCCCCAATGCGGCGGCGTCCACCAGATGAAAAAGCTGCGGAAGAACTCATTCTGCACCTTGTATAAGCCCAGGTCCACCTGCTGAGGGTGCCCCAAAACACCAGCACGATTGCCAAAATCAGGCACACCACTGTCAGGCGTAGCGAGGTGCAGCACCTCGATCAGACGGTCCAGGAATTGTTGCGGGTTCATGATTTTGACAGTGTTAAGTTCCCTCGGAAAACGCAAGGAAACAACCCGGAGGGTGGAGCGGGCGGGCGCAAATCAGCTTTTGTACACTCCTGGCCCCGGCATTCTGTCCCGGAGGGACATCTGAGAATAGCCCGGCGTTTCAACGCCGGGATCAGCCCGCAGACAAACCCCGTCCCGAAGATTGCGCCATTTGGCATCAAACGACGTGCCAAATGTCGCAATCTGTAGTTGTGCCGTTTGTCGGCCAATACGGCACATTGTGGTGCCGCCAAACGGCACAACTGGAAGGGACGGCTGAACACCAAGGGCCGGTTCGGCCGTCCCTTCGGGACTTGCCCCTCGGCGTATCCAAACCCGGCGTTGAAACGCCCGGCTATTTCCAAATGTCCCTTTGGGACAGAGGCTCCGGTGCGAGATGAGTTGAAAAGCTGATTTGCGCCCAGAGCGCGCTGACTCCGTGCGCCATGATGGCGGGATTGGCCCGACCCCGCTGCGAGGCACTGCGGGCGGGCCTCCCCCGTTTGAGGGGTTTTTCCGAGGAAACGTAACATTGTCGAACAGTTCAATCCTTTGCTTACTTCAGCTCGGCATATTGCGCCGTCTTGACAAATTGAATGAACGCGGCCCTTTCGCGCTCAACCACCGGCTCGCTGCCCATGAGCTTGTAAAACCAGGTCTGATTCGCTTGACGGATAACCGCCCCGACCAGGCGCGTCTTCTGCCCTGTGCCGGCGCCGCTGCCGCTCATCTCGACCATCGTCGCCTTGCCGCCCTGGACCTCTAGCGGCGTGACCAACTTGTCAACCTCGCTCTCCGGCAATTGGGCCAAACCAAGCTGCTGGCGCCAGCGGTTCACGTTGCCCAACAGCCCCCCGCCTTCGCCGGGCGAACTGCTGACATTGACAACCGCCTGGTCGGCGCCGCTGCCGTGGACGATAAACTTGGCCGCCAGGACTTGTCCACCTGGCACTTCTTCCCAGCCCGGGGGCACCTGCCAGTTCGGCCGGGCCGGGCCGGGAGTTGACATCAAGGCCATGGGCCCGGAGGTGGTTGTCATCCCGGCGCCCCCAATCGGCGGGTGCGACGGCGGCAAATCGGAGGGCCCGGCGGGCGCCGCCAGGTTGAGCGACTTGAGGAATTCCACGAACTCAGGCTTCTGTTGGGCGACCAGCGCATCGTCGCCGGTCATCTTGAAAAACCAGGCGATGCCCCCCCGACGGAGCACCGCAGCTAAAATGCGGTTCGTCGGTCCGGCCTGTTCATAAAGCTGGGCCTGCTGCCGGGCGATCTCCACCGTTTGCGCAAGCTTGGGCAGTTCCTCTGCCGTGACGGGGGGGAGACCGACCTGGCCGCGCCAGCGGTTGACATTGTCAAGATCGCTCCCGGCCTGGCCGGGCAGCGGGATCACGCTCACATCAGCCTGCTTGCCTCCCGCGCCCGCGACGCGAAACGACGCCACCCGAATCTGGCCCGGAGGCACCTCCTGCCACCCGGCAGGCACTTTCAACTGCACCTTGGGCTGGCCGCTGGACGTTTCGGGATGCCCCGTCGGCAGGCCAGGCGCCGCCGCCTCCGCTGACGGCTGTTCCTTGGCCACCCGGTACACCTGGGCATCGTTGCGCCCGCACCCGGCCAGGGCCGCAGCCAGGCACAGCAGCGCCCCCCACCCAAACTTGGGACGCCCCGGGTCAACAGATAAATAGTTCACCCTGATTCTCTACCTTTTCCCGGCCCCAAACGCAAGGCTCGATATTCAGAAGTTGTCCAAAGGGCGGCAAGAATTAGCCACTACGCCGGATTTCAACCTCGGGGAGAGGGGGAATCGTCGTCAGTCGGCCGACGAATCCAGCGGTGTGGGAATGATCGAGAGCCGGCCCTGGTTGCTCCCTCTCCCTCGGGGAGAGGGCTGGGGTGAGGGGAAACTCCCCCACGAAACCAGCTCTAAGGATTGCTTGTGCGCCCCGCCTGACCAGTTACAAAAGAAGCTGGACGATTTCGCCGCTTTCGCCGATAATCCGTCCCGCCAGCAACGAAGACCTTATGAGCGAGTTCAAGTTTTCCTGCCCTCATTGTCAGCAGCATTTGCAGTGCGCGGAGCAGCTTGCAGGGCGCGAAATCCAGTGTCCTGCCTGCCATGTCCTCATCCGTATTCCCTCGGTCCCGGGGCAGACCGCTCAGTATAACCCGGAGTCCGGCAAAACCTGGGCTACGTTCGTTCCTTCCGGCAACGTGCAACCTCCGAAGGATGTCCGTCTCGCACCCAAACCGGCGCTACCGAACCTGCCGGCCAAATCATAAGCGGAGGGCCTTTCATGCCTGAGCAGCGCCCATGTCCTGGATGCGGGGTTTGGTTGCCTGCCGATGCGCCGGAAGGGCTCTGTCCGGAATGTCTCGTCCATGGCGGAATGAGGGACGAATCCACCGCGGCCGCGGGCAAAACGGTGCTTATCACCGCAGGGGCGGTTTTGGCTGAATCGAAGACCCAACCGGTTCAGACAGCACTGCCGGTCTTGCAGCTCCTGGGCGGTTACCGCATCATGCGCGCGCTTGGCAAAGGCGGCATGGGCGCGGTTTACGAAGCCGAAGAAATCGAGAGCGGACGGCGCGTCGCCCTCAAGGTCCTCAGCCAGGCCCTGGATTCACCGGAGGCCCGGCGGCGCTTCCTGCGCGAGGGCCTCCTGGCCGCATCGGTCAACCACCCAAACACCGTGTATGTGTTCGGAACCGACGAGATTGAGGGCCAGCCGGTGATAGTCATGGAACTGGTCAGCGGCGGCACGCTCCAGGAGCGCGTGAAGCAGAAAGGGCCGATGGCCGCCAGTGAGGCCGTGGACACAATTCTTCAGGTGATAGCCGGCCTGGAGGCCGCGGCGGCCGTGGGCGTGCTGCATCGCGACGTCAAGCCGTCCAACTGCTTCCTCGAAACGGACGGCGCGGTAAAAGTCGGCGACTTCGGGTTGTCCGTCTCGACCGCCGCGCGCGCAGACACCAAGCTGACGCTCACCGGTTCGTTTCTGGGCACGCCCGCCTTTTCGTCGCCGGAACAGTTGCGGGGCGATAAATTCACTATGCAGGGGGACATTTACGCGGTGGGCGTGACACTATACTACTTGCTCACCGGACGGACACCTTTTCAGGGCGACGACCTGGTGCGGATGCTCGCCACGGTGCTTGAGAGGCCGGCCGAGTCGCCGGCCCAATGGCGCCCGGAACTGCCCAAGGGGCTTTGCCGCGCGGTGCTGCGCTGCCTGGAAAAGCAACCGGCGAAACGCTTTAGGGATTATGCCAGGCTTCGCGACGCGTTGTTGCCGTATGGTTCGGCCGCGCCCACCCCTGCGACGCTCGGCCTTCGGTTTCCGGCCTGGTGGATTGATTCGCTCTTGCTCGGCTGCGCCGCCCGGTCCTTGGCGCTGGTGTGGAACCGGTATCGGGGCGCCATGTCACACCCCGACATTTATCCGGGCACACCACTGTTCTACGTCTATGCCGGCACCATTGTGTTTACCCTTGCCCTGCTCTATTTCGCGGTGCTCGAGGGCCTTTGGGGCGCGTCACTCGGCAAACGGATTTGCCGGCTCCGGGTTGCGGGTCCCAACCGCAGTTTGCCCGGCGTGCCGCGGGCCTTGCTGCGAGCGGTCATCATCGAATTTCCGAACAGGCTGCTGCCGTCGCTGTTCATGTGGTTCTCCTTTCACCTCCACCCTGCGCAAGCCGGCTCTCAGAAGTTCTTGGGTGTGTCCAGCAGCGTTATTCTGGCTGAAGCTTTTCGGAGCGTTATGCTGGCGCTGCTCTTTTCCACGGTGCGGCGAAAAAACGGGTTTGCCGCAGTGCATGATTTGTTGACCCGCACCCGGGTCATTCGCAGGTCCGCCCGCGCAGTCCGGCCCCGTCTGGAAGCGGCGGCGGAGCGACCCACGGCCAGGGCAGCGGCCGGCCAGCTTGGTCCTTATGATGTTCTGGAAACGCTCGGAAAGAGCGGCGCTGAGGAATTGGTGCTCGGCTTCGACACGCGGCTGCGGCGCAAGGTGTGGATACGCAAGCTGCCAGCCGGCGCGCCCCCAGTTGCGCCGTCGTTGCGCGATCTGGCCCGGGTCGGACGCCTGCGCTGGCTCAGCGGGAAACGATCACCCCAGGAATGCTGGGATGCTTATGAGGCCGCGCCGGGCAAACCGTTGCCAGCCCTGATCAGCCGGCGGCAGCCTTGGAGCCGAGTCGGTTTCTGGCTTCTGGATCTGGCGGAGGAAATCGATGCGGGTCAAGGACCAATCGCTGCCCGCAATCCTGGAACTTGACCGGGTCTGGGTCACAGCCGATGGCCGCGCCAAGCTGCTGGATTTTCCTGCTCCAGGAAGCTACGCGCGCCCGGACCAGCCTGGGCGCGAGGCGGTGGCCGAAGCTCCAGCCGCCGGCGGCGGCCCCAGTCCGCATCTCTTCCTGAGTCAGGTTGTCGCGAGCGCACTGGCAGGACGCCCAGGGGCGGCGGCGGACTCCCAGTCTGCGTCGGTGGCGGTTGCGTTGCCTCTCCATGCCCGGGCTCTCTTGGGGGAAATGCAGGCCGGGCTCAGCCCCAGCCTGCTGGCGGACCGGCTCAGGCCGCTCTTGAACATGCCTGCGTTTGTCACCCGGGTGCGCCGCTTGCGCGTGATGGTCGGCTGCAGTGTGTTCCCGCTGGCTGCATCCATGGCCACGGTTGCGTGCGGAGTTGCCCTCATGCAGACAAGGCCGGAGCAGCCTTCCAACATGCCCATACTCTCCAACCCCGCGGTTTTCATTGGCGTGAGCGCGTGGCCTTTGGTGGTGTTGGGCGCCATTCCAAGCCTGGTGACGGCGTTGCTCTTTCGAGGCGGCCTGATCTTGCGGACGTATGGCCTGGCGGCGGTGAAAAAAGACGGCACCAAGGCCTCGCGCCTGCGGGTTTTCTGGCGGAACCTCATCGCCTGGTTTCCGGCCCTGCTGTCGGGCCCGCTCCTGGCGCTGTTGATGGGGGTTGGCGGCGGTCTGTTGGAGGGGACCCCCCTTGGCCGCCTCCCTGCCGGCGAGTTGATCTGTGTGCTCTCCGCCTGGAACTTCCTGTCCTTTATGCTGACGGCCTTTCTGGTGGTTTGGTCCGCTCTGCTGCCGGAACGCGGCCTTCAGGACCGGCTGGCCGGGACCTGGCTGGTGCCGCGCGAGTAAGAGGGTGTGGTGACGCTTCAAGACGGAGAGTCTTGGGGACGCCCGACCCGGGGCTGAAGCGCCGGCTATTCTCAGGATGCGGCTGGTTGAGGCTGGGGCTGCGGCGGGCTGCAGAGGAAGAGGCCGTCGGCCACAAGAGCGTGGATGTGGGGGCTGGAAATCAAGATACTCATGCTCGCTCTCATGCGAAGAGCTCGCGCACCTCAAGCCGGAACTGGCGGCGGTGGAAGACGATGTGCCACCACGCTGCACACAGAAAGTTGGAAAGTTGCGCTCCCTGGCCAGCCATTTCAAGCAGGTGCCCGAGTATCGGGGGCGCATCGAGTCCTATCCGCTGTGGTCGCTCTTGACCATCGTGGCGTGCGCGATGCTGTGTGGAGCTCAGCGTGGGCCCAAGGCTTTGGCCGGTTTCGCCAAACAGCTTTCGCAAGCCCAACGCCGAGCGCTGGGCATTCGACGCCTTCCCGACGGCTGGTATCCCGCCCCCAGTGAGTCCAGCTTCTGGCGTCTGCTGCACGCCGTGAGCCTGGAGGAGGTGGATCGCGCAGTGCTGAAGTTCCAAGCCCAGGTGCGAGGCCAGCCGCCCAAAGATGAGCTGGTGGCCCTGGACGGCAAGGAGCCCAAGCACGGTGGCGGCCACAGCATCCTCACCGCTGTAGCCGTGCCCAGCCAGTATTATCTGGGCAGCGCGCTGGTGGATAAGAAGACCAATGAGATTCCCGTCGCGCGCCGACTCTTCCCAAAGCTGGATCTGGAAGGCCGGTTTGTCTCGCTGGATGCGCTGCACACCCAGACCGAAACGGCTCTGGACGTGGTGCAGGAGCACGGCGCCGACTACCTGCTGACAGTCAAAGACAATCAGCCCGGAATTCACGAGACGATCAAAAAGCTGTTGCCGGACATTCCGGCTGCCTTTCCCCCCTCAGGAATCAACGAGCACACGCACCTGCACTCAGGAACGCAACAGAAGCCGGGATGAGATCCGGGTGCTGTGCTTGGCCCCGACCACGCCCGAAGCGGTCTGCTTCCCGGCGGCCGCACAGGTGGCCAGAGTGCGCCGCCAGAGCACCGGCCACACACCCGAGTTGGTCGCCCTGCTGACCAGCGCTCCCCCCGAGAGGTTGGATGCTTCGGCTTGGCTGCGGCTCAATCGCGGCGGTTTCGGAGGCATTGAAAATGGTCTGCACCAACGGCTGGATGTCTCTCTCGACGACGACCGCTGCCGCGTCCGCCATCCCAACGCCATGGGCGTCTTGGGCATCTTCCGGCGCCTGGCCAATAGCCTGTTTATGGAATGGCGCTCCCGTCAAACCAACCCTCAGTACCTGACCACCACCGATTTTCACGTCAACATGGCCGCCGAAGGCCGTCGGCGCGCCATGATCATGGTAATGACAATGGGCCCCGCATTTACCAGAGCCCCATGAGCTGTTCGATAACCAGTTAAGCAATCTTAGGCCGCCCCACTCCAGCCGCCGACGAGGCCAAAAGGCTGAAGGCGGAGCTCTGCCCAAGTCGAGCCCTCAGCCGCCCAAAAACCAGCCTGGCAGCGACCTCAATCAACGCAGCAAAGTCCTTGAAGCTGGCGACCGGCAGCAGGACCGGCCAGTCCGCTGCTCCAGGAGCCTCACTCTCTGCCCCCTTTTCCCCTTCGTCCCCCTTCATGAATTCGCCCTGCCCATCCGGCCTCACGAAAATAGATTGAACAGCGCGGAGTTTTTGTCTAGAACAGCCTGAACGCAAATCGCACCAACATGAAAAACTTTACACGCCGGGATTTTCTCAAGACGGCCGCCCTTGGCGCCGCCGCATTCAGCATCGACGCTCGGTCCTGGGGCCGGGCGGCCGGGGCCAACGGCGATGTTCGCGTCGGGCAGATCGGTTTTAACGGCCAGGGCGGCAGCCATATCAGCAGCCTGAGCCAACTTAAAGGCGTGCGCCTGGTGGCGCTCTGCGACGTGGATCGGCACGTCCTGGACAGGAAAGCGCAGGCCCTGGGCGGCGGGATTGCGACCTACACGGATATTCGCAAGCTGCTCGAGAGCAAGGAAGTGGATGCGGTCTCCATCGCCGTGCCCAACCATTGGCACGCCCTGGCCACGGTTTGGGCCTGCCAGGCCGGCAAAGACGTCTATGTGGAGAAGCCGGCCTGTCACAATTTGTTCGAAGGCCGCAAGATGGTCGAGGCGGCCCGCAAGTACGGGCGCATCGTCCAGACCGGCACTCAATGCCGCTCCTCGGCGGGCCTTCAGGAGGCCGTCCAATACGTCCGGGAGGGGCACCTGGGCAAGATTGTCCTGGCCCGGGGCTTCTGCTACAAGGCGCGCAAGAGCATCGGCCTGGTGGACGGCCCGCAACCAGTGCCCGATTACATCGATTATGAATTGTGGTGCGGCCCCGGCCCCCATGAACTGCCCCGGCGCAACGGCGGCAGCGGCCCGGTGCACTACGACTGGCACTGGTTCTGGGCATACGGCAACGGCGACTTCGGCAACCAGGGCCCCCACCAGGTGGACATCTGCCGCTGGTTTTTGGGCGAGCAGGCCATCGCCCCGTTCTCGATGGCCGCAGGCGGGCGCCTGGGCTACAAAGACTCGGCCGAAACGCCCAACACGCTGGTGGTCTATCACGGATACAAGACGCCGATGATCTTCGAGGTGCGCGGCCTGCCGCGCGACAAAGCGTCGCAGAACCAGGGCTGGAAGATGGACCGATACAAGGGCGTGGGCGTTGGCAACGTCATCGAGTGCGAGCACGGTTACGTAGTCGTCCCCAGCTATACCGAGGCGATCATTCATGATAATGACGGCAAGGAAATCACCCGGTTCAACGGCAGAAAAACGAAGGATGCGGCCGAGGACGTGAAGACTCCGACGGGGCTGTCGGCCGAATCCGGGGGCCACCACGGCAACTGGCTCGCCGCGATTCGCAGCCGCAACTTCAAGGACCTCCATGCCGACATCCTGGAAGGCCACCTCTCGGCGGGGTTGGTTCACACCGGCAATATCTCCTACCGGCTGGGGGCGCCCAAACAACCGGGTGAAATCAAGGAGGCCCTCCAAGCCAACAAGGGCCTGGCAGAGGCCTACGACCGCATGGCCGGCCATTTGGAGGCCAACGGCGTGGACCTCGCCAAGGACAACGTCCAACTGGGAATGCCGCTCCAGTTCAATCCCCAAACCGAGCGTTTCGCGGACAACGCCCAGGCCAACCAACTGGTCTCACGCCAATATTACAAGCCCTTCGTGGTCCCGGAAGAGGTTTGAAATCCAGCAGGAGCACGCGCTGAAAGCGCGCCGGCATATCAGCCCAGGGTAACACCCTGGGAAAGCCAGCCCCTCAGTACACTCCGGCGCCCTGAAAGGGCGCGGGCCACAGAAGCTACTCCCGCCCTTGCAGGGCGGGCTATGCCATTGGAGGCTGGTTTCCCAGGGCGTTGCCCTGGGCTGATGTGCCCGCACGCCGTTGGCGTGCAGAATGTCCAAGCTCCAGGGGAAACCGTTTTGAAGGGTTTCCCGGCGCCCGGCGCCTGATCGGGCCGCGTATGCCGGTTTTCAGGAGTAGTGGCGCGGGCATCTTGCCCGCGTCGGCAGAGTCGAGGGACAGACGCCCCGATGGCAGGCGAGGCGTCACGGGACCGGCACCAGGCGATAGAGCCGGGTGGGCTGGCGAAACATGGTGACGTCGAAGTAAAGTTGCGTCGTGTTGGTCAGCGTCACGGTGTCCAGTGTCACCCAGGCGTCGGTCGGACCGAACTGGTTGATATAATCAATGCGCACCGAACTGCCAACCACCCCGGCCAAAGGAATCTCTGTTGCCAGGCTCATGCCCAGCGCAAGCCCCGGCCCGTTGGTCTGCCAGGCGCGGTAAAACCGTTGCGCCGGCAGCGGCTGGTAGAGATCGAAGCAGAGTTGCGGCCCGCCGCCCAAGGTCGCGTTCGTAAGGGAGAACCACAGCGGGGCGGCGGCGGCCAGACTGTCGGCATACTCAAGGTGCAGAAGGCTGCCGGCGCCGCTCGGCAAACCGACAGTGGGGACGATTCTTTTCTCGACAGGAGGGATGACACTGAGCAGGGCCGGGCCGCTGGTCACGGCCCCGTAGAGATTGGTGACGACCACGGTGTAAACCCCCGCCTGGACTGGTTGGACGTTGGCCAGGGCAATGTAAGAGTTGGTGGTGCCGCCCAGCGCGTTGGTGCCGTTAAAGTACCACTGGTAAGTTGCCCCCGGCGGCGTATTCGTCACTTCCAACCAGAAGCCGGCAACTGACCCCATCTCAGCGGTCCGGGTCAGAAGCGGGATTACTATGCTCGGAGGTCGCCGGCACCGCGGTAAAGGCCAGCGTGCGGATGCAGATGCTCCCGGCGGCGTTGGTCGCTTCCAGCCGGAAAACAAACAAATCCGGGACCTCGGGCGTGAACGTGGGATTGCGGACATTCGTGGCCGAGAGTGCGGCCGACGAAGCGGACGGGTCCCGGATCAGGCGCCACTGCCAGGCCACGGCGGTTTGCGGGCTGGTGTCCAGTTGGCGCAATTGCCAGACCGGCCCGACAGCCAGGTCAATCGTGGGCGCATCCGGACAGGTGTTCGTCGTGCCAATCCGAATCGTGTTGTTCGCCGGGTCCGCCACGTACACGTTGCCCGTGCTGTCCACCGCCACGCCGTTTGGCCAGCAGAACCGCGCCGCGCCGGCCGTGCCGTCGGTGTTGCCCCAGCCTCCCGCCAGGCCCGCCAGAGTCGTCACCGCGCCGCCCGGCGTCATCTTCCGAATCGTGACGTTCTGCGGGTCCGCCACGTACACGTTGCCCGCGCTGTCCACCGCCACGCCGGATGGGTGAGAGAACTGCGCCGCGCTGCCCGTGCCGTCGGCGCGGCCCGTAGTTCCCGCCAGGCCCGCCAGGGTCGTCACCGCCCCGCCCGGCGTCACCTTCCGAATCGTGCTGTTGCCGCTGTCCGCCACATAGACGTTGCCCGCGCTGTCCACCGCCACGCCCCCCGGATAGTAGAACTGCGCCGCGCTGCCTGTGCCGTCGGCGCTGCCAGGGCTTCCCGCCAGGCCCGCCAGGGTCGTCACCACCCCGCCCGGCGTTACTTTCCGAATCGTGTTGTTCCCGTAGTCCGCCACATAGACGTTGCCCGCACTGTCCACCGCCACGCCATAAGGCATGTAGAACCGCGCCGCGCTGCCCGTGCCGTCGGCGCTGCCCTGGCTTCCCGCCAGGCCCGCCAGGGTTGTCACCACCCCGCCCGGCGTCACCTTCCGAATCGTGTTGTTCCCGTAGTCCGCCACATACACGTTGCCCGCGCTGTCCACCGCCACACCGAACGGGAAGCAGAACCGCGCCGCGCTGCCCGTGCCGTCGGCGCTGCCAGAGTTTCCCGCCAGGCCCGCCAGGGTCGTCACCACCCCGCCCGGCGTCACCTTCCGAATCGTATCGTTGCCGCAGTCCGCCACATACACGTTGCCCGCGCCGTCCACCGCCACGCCATTTGGAGAGTTGAACCGCGCCGTGCTGGCCGCGCCGTCGGCGCTGCCCAGGTTTCGCGCCAAGCCCGCCAGCGTCGTCACCACCCCGCCGGGCGTCACTTTCCGGATCGTGAAGTTGTCGGTGTCCGCCACATACACGTTGCCCGCGCTGTCCACCGCCACGCCGGATGGCTGGTAGAAGCGCGCCGCGCTGGCCGTGCCGTCGGCGCTGCCAGGGCCTCCCGCCAGGCCCGCCAGGGTCGTCACCACCCCGCCCGGCGTCACCTTCCGAATCGCGTAGTTATAGATGTCCGCCACATAGACGCTGCCGGCGTTGTCCACCGCCACGCCGGATGGCTCGTAGAAGCGCGCTGCGCTGGCCGTGCCGTCGGCACTGCCAGGGCTTCCCGCCAGACCCGCCAGGGTCGTCGCCACCCCGCCCGGCGTCACCTTCCGAATCGTGTTGTTGGCGCAGTCCGCCACATACACGTTGCCCGCGCTGTCCACCGCCACGCCGGATGGACCGTTGAACTGCGCGGCGCTGCCCGTGCCGTCGGCGCTGCCCGCCCATCCCGCCTGGCCCGCCAGCGTCGTCACCACCCCGGCCAGGGTCACGTTCCGAATCGTGTGGTTCCGGGTATCCGCCACATACACGTTGCCCGTGCTGTCCGCCGCCACGCCCTGCGGCCAATAGAACCGCGCCGCGCTGCCCGTGCCGTCGGCGTTGCCAGGGCTTCCCGCCAGACCCGCCAGCGTTGTCACCACCCCACCCGGCGTCACCTTCCGAATCGTATGGTTGCCGGAGTCCGCCACATACACGTTGCCCGCGCTGTCCACCGCAACACCCTCTGGAAAGTAGAACCGCGCCGCGCTGCCCCTGCCGTCGTTGGTGCCAGAGCTTCCAGTCAGGCCCGCCAGCGTCCTCACCACCCCGCCCGGCGTCACCTTCCGAATCGTGTGGTTAGAGGTGTCCGCCACATACACGTTGCCCGCGCTGTCCACCGCCACGCCCTCTGGGAGGTAGAACCGCGCCGCGCTGCCCGGGCCGTCAATGGCGCCCGGGCCGGCTTCCGCCGGTCCGACCAGCGTGGTGAATGTATATTCCTGGGCTTTGGCCTGAGTCGTCGCCGCTAGTGCCAGGACGGCCAGGAGCAGGCCCGATAATAGATTCGTTGTGGTGCGTTTCATAAGTCGGTTGAGGGTCGAGAGTTGAGAGTCGAGGGGCGAGGGGCGGAACGGAGCGGTCCAAATTGAGAGACGCGGTCCCGACGAGTCGGGATCTTATTGTAGAGCCTGTCCGAAAAACTCCCATTCCGGACCTATGTCGCAACCTTCGTCGCCAACTTTGCCTGCCTGCCGGCAGGCAGGTCGAAAAATGGCCAATTCGACAAAGATTGCGACAAAGGTTGCGACGAAGTCTTCCGTTCCCCGGGCTTTTGGGACAGGCTCTATTGCGCGCGCCCCTGTCGGCTCGGGAGCGGGCCGGCGGGGTCGCGCACGGCCGGAGGGCAAAGCCAAACGGGCGCAGAATTCCCTTACGTAGCGGAAGCCTGGTCAGTTTCCCAAACCCCGTTGTGGCCCCGTCCATGCACTGCCAGCGCACGTTCATTTCCCGCCCGATGGACATTGTCCTCCAACAAGAGCAAGGCGCAGGCGGCCTTGGCTCAGCCCGCCGCTGCCTTGCTACAAGAAGAACAACAAATGCGGGTTTCGTCAATACGTAACTCGACTAACTCGTTCGCGAACATCGATTGGCGTCTTGACAGGACGCGCCAAACCGGTCTCACTGGTCCTGATGAGTTCCCAACAGGCTCTTTGTATCTCAATGGCCGCCCTGCTCGCCGGGGCCGCGGCGCCGAAGGTCAAGGCGGCAGACACGGCGGATGGCCAACCGGGATGGGACCGGGCAAAGGCGGCCCAGTACCTGGATGACCGGATGGATTTATGGTTTGCCAAAGCGACAAAACTCAAGACGGGTGAAGGCAAGACCTCCTGCATCTCCTGCCATGCAGTGGTCCCTTACATGCTCGCGCGTCCGGCGCTGCGCAAGGCCATGGGCGTGAGCAGCCCGACACCCCAGGAAACGAAGCTCCGGGACGAGATTACCCAACGTGTGGACACGTTTGGCACTCACCAGCCACTCTACGAGCACTAGGAAAGACAATCGCGCGGAACCGAAGCCGTGCTCAACCTCCTGCTCCTCGCCGAGGCCGACGCCCGGGAGCACCGGAGCCAGCCGAGCGAGCCTGCCCGGAAGGCGCTTCAACAGTTGCTGGAGGAACAGCGTCCCGACGGGGCTTGGGACTGGCTTGATTTCGCACTCGAGCCAGTGAATCCGCCGATGCCCGATATGGCAGAGCCGCCCTGGCGGCCTTCGCCCTGGGCAGCGTGCCCGGTTTCCCTGCCGCCGGAGGAGGCGATAGCCAGATCGCCAGGGTTACGCGCCTATCTCAACGGCAACTCTGCCGGCCAGAACCTCTACAATCGGGCCTGGTTGCTGCTGGCTTCCACTCGGCTCAAGGACCTCCTGAGCCAGGAACAGCGCACCACCGCCATAGCGGAGTTGAAGGGCCGTCAGAATGACGACGGGGGCTGGTCTCTTTACGGGTTGGGGCCATGGCGATGGTCTAAAACCACCCTGCAATCGGCGCCCGGCGGGAACGCCAATGCCTCGTTGCTGGCAAAGTCGGACGGCTACGCCACCGGCCTCGTCGCCTACGCGCTACGCGAGGCTGGATTGCCGGCCAACGACCCCGGCTTGAAGAGGGCGACTGACTGGCTTAAAGCCAACCAGCAGGAATGTCAGATCGGTGAGCAACGCTGGAAATGCTGGCGGTCCCATTCCCTCAATTATGACCGCGAAAACGGCGGCGCGCGCGGCGAGCCCTTCAAAAGAATGGTGATGTCCGACCTGGCCACGGGCTTCGCAGTGCTGGCCCTCTCGCCGCCGGACTAAGTGGTCTGTCAATTCATCAAGGTCGCTTCCGTCGCTCTCAAATAGACCGCCAGGGCATCGGTCCTGATCAGGCGCGTCATCACCACGGGCTGCCTCGGGTCCTGCATGACCTTGTAATGGACCAGCTTCTTCCCATGCTCAACAATCTGAAGGTACGTATTGTCCGTCTTCCACAGTTGTCCCGTGGCCAATCCCGCTGGCGCCGGTTTGCTGGTGTCGTCCATATCGCAGAGTCAGACGACCACGGGCGCGGTTCTGTTCATTGGAATCGGATTACATTTTTGTAATCTCCGGGCGCTGGTCTGCTGGATTGAGTTTCGATGCCAGCCAAGCCAGCGCAACTCCGGCCACCAGCCCCGAAATATGGCCTTCCCAGGAAACGGCTGTCGAAGAAGGCAGCAGCCCCTTGAGCAGGCCACCGTATGCCAGGATGCAAAGGGCTGACAAAACCAGGGTGCCGAAAGGTGCGTCGAAAATAAGCCAGCGAAGCGAGGTAACCGAAGAAACAGAATATCAACCCGCTGGCCCCGATGTGGCAGGCGTTCCGGGCAAAGAGCCAGGTCAATCCACCGCCGAGCAATGCCCCGGCGCCGGCAATGACAGCGAACTCGGATTTGCTTCGGGCGCAAATGATGCCGCCCAGGATGAGCAGGGGCAGCGTGTTGGCGGCCAGGTGCCTAAAGGAGCCATGCAACAGGGGCGCCCAGATGATTGCAGGCAGGCTTCCGAGGCGCCGAGGCACGATGCCCCATTGGTTGAAGCGGCCGCTCCAAAGCAGGTTGTTGGCGACAAAGACCAGCCAGCACAGGGCGACGAGCGCAATGATGGGTGTGAACCGTTTCGATTTCATTCACCGGGGCGAGCCTACCAGGCTGCCGGGTGAGACCTCAAGCCAGTAACAGGGGCGTCTTGACAAATCCCCGGTCCAACCCAACCATTGCGCCGAACCTGATGGCGCGGATTCGAGAACTACTTTATGGCCAACCTGGCGCAGGCCCGCTGATGCTGGCGGTGCTCTGCTGGTTTGGGGTCAATTCGTCCTATGCCGTCGACCGGTTTGTCCGATGTGACGGGGATGATTCTGCGCCCGGCACGAACGGGAACACCGCTTGGCGCACGATTGAACGCATCAACCGCGCCCGTCTGCAGCCTGGGGATCGCGTGCTTTTCCAGGCGGGGCAGGCGTTCAGCGGAAACTTGCGCCTTGGCGCGCGGGATGCAGGCACTGCCAGCGCCCCGGTCATTATCGGCTCGTCCGGGCCTGGGCGGGCGACCATCCTGGCGGGCGCCGGGACCGGTGTGGCTGTCGAGAACGCCGGGGGCATCACTATCGAGAATCTGGTGGTCGCGGGCGCGGGAATCACAAACAACGGCGGATACGGCATTCTCTGCGATAACACCCTGACTAATGCCGCGATGCTCGATCACTTGAGCATCGAGAACGTTGAGGTCAGCGGCTTCGGCAAGCACGGCATTCTGGTGAGCGGCGCGCCGGCGGGGTTCCGGCACGTGCGCGTTTCCCACTGTGTTATGCGCGGTAATCTGCTCGGCGGCATGGAGATCGCTGGCCGTTTGCCCTGGGATGCGCCCAATTACGCCCATGCCGACGTGGAAGTGACTCACTGCCAGGCCCTCGACAACACGGGCGATCCGAACTATCACAGGAACCACTCCGGCAGCGGCATAGTTCTCTACGAGGTTGATGGCGGCGTGATCGACCGCTGTGTGGCCTCGAATAACGGAGCTTTGAATGGTTCGGGTGGGGGCGGGCCGGTCGGCCTT
Organism: uncultured bacterium; assembly: GCA_963713735.1. Taxonomy (GTDB): domain Bacteria; phylum Verrucomicrobiota; class Verrucomicrobiia; order Limisphaerales; family UBA8199; genus CAVQND01. The sequence goes on along the minus strand of CAVQND010000012.1, from coordinate 114,779 downwards.
TGGACCTGCGCCTCGCGCGGTGTGGTCATTCAGCACTGCGAGAGTTTCAGCAACAAGACCCAAGGCGCGGACGGCGGCGGCTTCGACCTCGACGGCGGCAGCGAAGATTGCGTGCTCCAGTATAATTACAGTCATGACAACGACGGTCCGGGTTTGATGGTTTACACCTATCCCTGGGCCTCGCACGCCGACCGTGGAAACACGGTGCGCTTCAACATCGGCGAGAACGACTCGCGCAAAAGCCGCGCCTACGCCGGACTGTGGGTCCGCAACGACGGCAAGGGCATGACCGGCCTCGAGGTCTATAACAACACAGTGCTGGTCGGGCCGTGGACTGACCAGGCTGCGGCTATCCATGGCGAGGGCGTGGAGGCACGCTTCCGCAACAACATTTTCCTGGCTGCAGGCGGCGCGGTTCCGCTGCGGGTTGAGAAGCCGCATGGCAAACTGCGGTTCGAGAACAACCTTTATTGGCGCGAGGGTTCTCCGGTCCAGGTCGAGTGGGACCAGAAGGTTTACACGAGCCTGGAGGAGTGGCGCAAAGAGACGGGCCAGGAATTGCTGGACGGCCATCCTCTGGGCCTGTTCGAGGACCCGAAGCTGAGGCCTCACGCGGCCGCGGCGCCTGCCGGTCAATTCGTCGGCGCTGAGGACCTTCAAGCCTTTCGGCCCTTGCCCGGCTCCCCTGCAAGGGAAAGAGGGCTGAGTCTGCGAAGCACTGGGCGCGATATTGTCTCTGAGGATTTCGCTGCCAGACGGCTGCCCGCGACCGGACCGTGGCCGCTGGGCGCTTTCGCCAGGTAGGGCCTGCCCCAGGCAGGGCGCGAACGGGAGAGACCCGGGGGGCACACGCCCCCACCGGTGAATAACCTGTGAACAAGTATTGCTTGTCTTTCGCCAGCCTTTGTTCCCAACTCCCCTTATGGAGAGACATGGCGAAAGCGCGGTTGAAACGGACGCCAGCGGCAGCGGGCATCCGGCAAGGTTACAACCCGGAGTTCGCATGGCGGCGCCAGAGCGACTCCGCGCCAACCCGAATCGGGTCATCGAGCCGGGAAGACGTAAAGCAGGTTGCCTGATATGGACCGGGAACAATTCGCTGGAAGGTCAACCCGGCCCCAAGACCCCATTCAGCCGGTTGTCGAGGCGCATCGCAAGGTGGACGCTCAATTTGACGCCGCCCGGATGGTGATAATCCGGATTAAGCGCATCGCTGATTTTCATCCCAAAAGCGAGTTGACTTCCTCGGGCGAGGGAGTATGCCTTGGCGCTATGGCGAAGTATCCGAAACTCGGCGCGGTGCTTTGGCGCATCGCCCTGTTGGCGCTGCTCTTGGCAACCTTCGGCTGCGAGGCCCGGCAGGACGCGTTGTCCCAACCGCCCTCCACCAACGGTGCGCCGCGCCAATCCGCCGAACAAGCCCGCCACGTGCGCCAACCGGCTGTGGCCGGATTGTTCTATCCCGCCGACGAGAAGGTTCTGGCCAGGACCGTGGACCTGCTGTTGGCGAACGCCCCGGCGCATTCCATTGGGCGTCTCCGGGGCTTGGTCTGTCCGCACGCCGGTTATGAGTTTTCCGGGCCGACGGCGGCCATAGCCTATAAGACCCTGGCGGGCCGCGAAATCCAAACGGCCATCGTCCTGGGTCCGAGCCATTATGCCTGGTTTGAGGGCGCCTCCATCCCTCAGGCGGAGGCCTACCGGACGCCGTTGGGCCTGGTCCCCATTTCCGAAAAGGCGAAATCGCTCGCTGCCCGGGCGCCGTTCGCGCTGGAATCTCCTTGCCGGGTGCAGCGGCCCGCCTGGTGGAACCAGCGGCCCACGCCCCCGCCGGAACCGGGCCAGGACACGGCCGAGACCTGGGAACATTCGGTCGAGGTCCAGGTGCCCTTTCTGCAACGCGTGCTCAAGAACTTCAAACTGCTGCCCGTGGTGGTCGGCAACGCCGACCCGGCAAGAATCGCCGCGGGGCTGGCGGACCTGCTCGATGATAAGACTATTGTGGTCGCCAGCTCGGACCTGAGCCATTACTATACCTACGAGAAGGCCCAGGCGCTGGACAAACGGTGTGTCCAGGCGATTTGCGACCTGAATATCACGGAGATGGAGACGCAGGAGGCCTGCGGCAAGCTGCCGGTGCTCTCGCTTATGCACCTGGCGAAACTCAAAGGGTGGAAGGCGCAGTTGCTGGATTATCGCAACAGCGGAGACACCGCCGGACGGAAGGACAACGTGGTGGGTTATTCCGCCATCGCCTTTTATGAACCGCCTTTGGGGGCCGCACCGGGCGGCGGACAGTCCTCCCCGCCGCCGCAAGGCGCCAGCGGCAAGCCGTCCCAGGGCAGCCTGGGGGAAGCGGAGCGAAAGCTGCTGCTCGCCCTCGCCCGCCGAACTGTCGCCAGCGTGGCGACCAACGGCAGCCTGCCGGAAGTGGCCTCCAAGGACCTTCCACCGAGGCTCGCCGAGCCCAAGGGCTGCTTTGTCACTTTGACCGAGGGCGGCGATTTGCGCGGCTGCATCGGGCACCTGATCGCCCTCGAACCGCTCTACCAGGCGGTCATTGACAACGCCCGCAATGCCGCCGTGCGCGACACCCGTTTCCGCCCGGTGCAGTCCGGCGAGGTGGCCCGGATCAAAATCGAGATCAGCGTATTGACCGATCCGCAACCGCTGGCCTTTAGTTCCCCCGAGGATCTCCTGGCCAAACTGCACCCGCATGAAGACGGTGTGGTGTTGCGGATTGGGCCGCGCTCGGCCACCTTTTTGCCCCAGGTCTGGGAGCAAATCCCCGGCAAAGAAGATTTCCTGGGCCACCTGTCGGCCAAGGCCGGCTGTCCGGCCTCGGCCTGGCGCGGCAAGGAAACCTCCGTCTCCATCTATCACGTCGAGTGTTTCCAGGAGAACTGAGGCCAGGCGCCGCAGAGACGTTTGGAGCGCAATAGCCCAATTTGCTCGCAGGCTGCGAAGGTTTTTCAACCGCGGATTACTTACATGGCACGGATAAAAGAAATCCGTGTTCATCCGTGCCATCCGTGGTTAATGCCTTTCCGTTGCGGCTTTCCCGCGCTGAGCACAATCACCCAATTGTCTTAACGACGTGACGGGGGCGCAAAGGGATTGCCGTGCGCGCCAGGATTGCCGATGCTTGGGCACGGATCTGATGAAGGCGAGATTTCGCTCAATGGACAATGTCTTATCAATAAAGGATTTGCGGAAGGCCTATGGCGGGAGGATTGCCTTGGACCGGGTTTCGTTTCAGGTGGGCCGCAACGAAATCGTCGGGCTCTTGGGACCCAATGGGGCGGGCAAGACGACGACCATCAGCATGATCCTCGGCGTGCTCGAGCCGGATTTTGGTTCAATCCATGTCGAAGGAGCGGACCTCGCATCCCACCGGGCCAGGGCGCTGGGGCGCACCAACTTTTCAGCCGTTTATGCTCCGTTGCCCGGGAATCTGACGGTGCAACAGAATCTCCGGGTTTTTGGCCTGCTCTATGGCGTGAAGCGGTTGTCCGATCGGACCAACGCGCTCTTGAGCCAGTTTGACCTGGAAAAGTTTCGGAACGTGAAGTGCGGCGTGCTCTCCTCCGGGGAGCAGACGCGGGTGGCGCTGGCCAAGGCCATGCTCAATGAGCCCCACTTGCTTCTGCTGGACGAGCCGACGGCATCACTCGACCCGGCGGCGGCTCGTGAGATTCGAGCCCGGATTCGAGATTTCGCCGTATCGGGCGAAGGTGGAGTGCTGTGGACTTCGCACAATATGTACGAGGTCCAGGACGTGTGCGACCGGGTGCTTTTCCTCTCCCATGGAAGGATTCTGCTTGAGGGAGATCCAAAGACCCTGCCGGGCGACCACGGCAAGAAGACGCTCGAGGAGCTTTTTATTGCCGTGGCGCGTGAACCGCTGGCCCTGGAGCGAGGTTGACCACAATGTCTTTCCGCCCTGTCATCGCCATCGTGCTGCGGTATCTTTACCTGCTGCGCGGCACCCCGGCCCGCTGGGTGCCGGTCTTCGCCTGGGTGGCCATCGACATCGTGCTGTGGGGATTTATCACCCGCTACTTGAACAGCGTCGCAGCCGCCCGGTTCAATTTCGTGCCCACGTTGTTGGGAGCAGTGCTGCTCTTTGACTTTTTCACGAGGGTCATGCACGGGGTCGCCGGCGTGTTCCTGGAGGACGTATGGTCCCGGAGCTTCCTGAACCTCTTTGCATCGCCCCTGACGATTCCGCAGTATCTTCTGGGCCTGGTGATCACCAGCACGGTCACGAGCCTAATCAGCCTAATGGTGATGCTCCTCCTGGCGACCACGGTATTCGGGCTGTCCTTTTTCGCCTACGGCCTGACCCTGGTGCCGTTCCTCCTGATTCTTTTTCTGTTCGGCGTGTCCCTGGGCATCTGCACCTGCGCGATGGTGCTGCGCCTGGGGCCATCGGCGGAGTGGTTCGTCTGGCCAATCCCCGCCGTGGTATCGCCGTTTGCCGGGGTCTTTTACCCAATCTCGACGCTGCCTCAATGGATGCAGTTTATGGGGAAGCTGCTGCCCCCCTCTTACGTGTTTGAAGGGCTGAGAAGGATTATCTCCGGGGGCGCCGTGCCCGGAACCTGGCTGATATGGGGCGGGGGCCTGACCATACTGTACGTCCTTGCGGCATGTTGGTTTTTCAAGCGGGTTTTTCGCCACGCCGTTCGCACTGGCATCCTTGCCCGGTATAGTGCCGAGAGCCTGAGTTGAGCCGACCGGCCTCGGTGGCGCGGAGCGCGCGCTCCTCGAAGGCCGGCTCGCCTCAGGGCCGGCGCAGGCGGTAGAAGCGGGCTGGACGCGAAATTCCCGGAAGCAGCGAAAGCCCCGTTAGGAGCGCCATATTTATAGAAACGCCAGCTAACCGAGCCTTTCTCAAGCTCCGCTAGGAGCGGCATGTGCCTGGACGTTGCTGGTTTGGCGTGACATGACGCTCCTAATGGAGCTTTGTTGGACCGGTGTGTGGGCAAGTCGCCCGAGCGTGTGCCACTCTCTGTCAAAATCTTCTTTTTTGGAAAAATCTTCGACCACGGGTTACGCGAATGGCACGGATAAAAGGAATCCGTGCCATCCGTGCCATCCGTGGTTAATTCCTTTCTTCGGTTGCGGCTTTGCTGCGCTGCGAAATATCCCAGTTAGCAGGTCCCTGCCCCAAAAACTCCGGTTCCGGACCTTTGTCGCAACCCTCGTCGCCAACCTTGTCGAAAAATGGCCAATTCGACAAAGGTCGCGACAGAGGTTGCGACCAAGTCTGCCGCTCGCGGGGCTTCCGGGACAGGCTTTAGCTATGGGCCGGGAGGTAGCTGGCCTGGGCTTGCCCCGCCTTGGCCTGCCCTGGGCAATTTGACGTAGTCTTGGAACACGCGCGGCGGCTTGACATCGGCGGCGAAACGGAAGGGCCGGCCGCCAATGATCTGATCGCTTGTGATCGTGGGGCACCAATGTTTCTCGATGTGCCAGCAGACCAGGTCGGTGCCGGTGAAATGGTCAACGTATGGGCGGCGGCGGGAGTTGTACATGGTGTCGGTCAGGTCGCGCAGGAGCAGGACGTTCTGGCCGAGCTTGACCATCTGCCGGATGGCGAAGGGCCGGCCCAGAACGCACATGTTCTCGTGAACGCCCATCACCATCACATTGGTGATGCCGCGTTGATGCATGAGGTAGTAGGCCTCGGCGCTGTCAGTAATGGCGTCACCATCCTCGATTTGGAGCGTGGCGATTTCACGCGACCAGGGGAAGGGCGGCCACTTGCCCTCCTGGCAGCGCGGGACATCATCGCAGCCGCCGTCCGAATCATCGATCGGCAACGGCGGCTCGGTTTGGGGATGGCGCGAAAGATATTGCTGCATGATGGCCTGCAAATCCACCTTCGGCGCGCCCTGCGCCAGCCTGCGGCCCGGAGAGGTTCGGTAAAAATCCATCGTCTCGCTCGGGCAATGGATGATGAGCACGCCCCGGCGCCGAAGTTCGGCGATGACCTGGTTCATGCGCGGCGCCATTTCCGCCACGCGCGCCGTGGCGCCCTGGCACCAATGTTTGTCCCACATGTCGCATATAACCGCGGCCGTGCCGCGGGGGTCCCAGTGGGTGAGGGTCTCCACCTGGCGCCACTGGCCGCTGCCCGGCTCGGTCTCCACTAAGCGGCGGAGGCGTAGCTCGAGAGGTTGGGAAGCTTCCCCGCTTGCGGCGAAGGCGGTCCAGGTTGCCGCGCCCATCAGCGCCAGGGCGAGCCAGCTTGTTTTCGGTCCTTTCATAATGTTGTCTGGGAGGACCAGGGCGCAGAGAACCGCAGTAAATGTCTTCATGATGGCCGCAGCGTATCCCACTCCCATTTCCGCGGCAAGAAAATGGTCAACCCTGCGGCAGGCACTCCTCCCTGACTGTAGGAGACGACGTAAGGAGTCTCTGATCCATTCCCGCCGCAAGAAAATGGCCGGCCAGGCGGCAGGCACTCCTCCCTGACTGTAGGAGACGACGTAAGGAGTCTCTGATCAATGGCCTCCGCCGGGAGAGGGCTTCGCCGTGCCCTATACTCATTCGCAACTGTTCAGATCGGGCGCAGATCTGTTTCTGGGAACTGGTTTTGTTGGGCAGCCAGTTCCCCCTCACCCCAACCCTCTCCCCGAGGGAGAGGGAGCAGCCAGGATCGGCGCTCGAGCATTCCCACATCGCTGGATTCGTCGACCGGCTGACGACGATTCTGCCTCTCCCCGAGGGAGAGGGCCGGGGTGAGGGGAAACGGGACTCTCGAAACGCAGGAGGTGTTGAAAAACAGATACGCGCCCTCGCGGTGGTGGTCCTGACGACATGCACCCGGCGCGACCGCTACGCCAGCGTTGACAGGTGCAGCCGTCCGGCGTCAAATCTGAGCGCGCGGCCTTCCGGTGCAGATGCATCTGGGCACCGGGCTCATCGGCGGTTCGCATCCGCTCGGCGCCGCCGGGTTGATTGAGCGGCACCCGCGCACACGCTTTCTGCTGATGCACCTGGCCTACCCGTGGAGCCGGGACCTGCTGGGCATGGCGTTCGTTTTCCGCAACGTCTGGCTGGACCTGACTTGAATTAGGCCCTCGGGCTGAAAGCGAGTGTTCCAGCACTCCGATTCCAGACCTTTGTCGCCTCCTTTGTCGAAAAATGGCCAATCCGACAAAGGTTGCGACAAAGGTTGCGACGAAGTCTTCCGTTGGCCAGGCTTGTGGGACAGGCTCTATATATGGACCTCATATACAAAACTTCTCCAGAGCCCTGCGCATCGCAGATGGCGAAGAATTCTGTCTTGCACCCAGACCGAATCGGTGTGAGACAAGATTCTTCCTGGACCTCCAGATCGCAGATCTCAGGGACGATCTGGTGATGGGCTCAGCAATTCCTCCGTGCCCAGAGCGTGGGTTGATGATGGGCCGCCAACCCGGGATCTGCCCCCGGGCACCAGAACGTCCCGCTCTATCCGTGAAATCCGTGTCATCCGTGGTCAGTTTTCAGTTTCGGCTTCGGCGGGCCCCGCACCACCCGTTTCCACGCCAGCTTGGCCTCCTTGAAGTTGAGCAGTAAGGCCACTTCCAGCCCCGTGATGTTCAGGTATCCGAGCATCTGCGCGAGGTGGCTCTCGTTAAAAGCGGTGACCACCTTGGGATCCACAATCACCGTGCCGTTGACGATCAGGTCGGCTACCAACTGGCCAATAAAGTGCCCCCGGTAATAGACCGGATAGCGGCGCTGCTGCCGGCGCTGAACCGGGCCAAAGTTGCGGCCAGGATGACCTACTGCAAGAACAACCTCCACCAGTGGGGTATCGCGCTGAGGACGTACACCACGGACTACCAGGCATGTCCGATTTACGGCGGGTTTACCACTGGGAAGCCCGCGCCAGGAATGACGTTGTTTTCATGGTTCCAGCTTCTGCAGCCTTACACCCGGGCCAACTGGACTAACAGTTTGCCCGATAGTGGCGGCATGCGGGGACCCTACCAACCGCAACCTCCTGGTATTCACGTTTGTCCAGACTACGCACGGCTGGGAGGCTGGTTCTTCGTGGGCGCAGGAGGCGTGGGACTTGTGCCAAGTTATGGCAGCTATGGGTACAACACCAGAGGCTACGCGTACATGGGCTCGCTTGGTTTGGGGTGGGAGAATTTTCTTGACCCGATTTTCCAGCCCGTCCGTGAGGGCGAGGTGGTGTGCCCAAGCGACATGATCGCCATCAGCGACGCGTTGCTGCACTTTTGGATCTTGCCCGTTTCCGGATGCGACGACCTGCGTCCGGAGGGAACCTGGCCCTTCTTCATCCAGGAGTTGGGCTTGAAGATGCCCCCCGGAGGCCCATTCACCGACTACCAGACGATGCGCCACGGTGGCCGGTGGAACGTCTTGTACTGTGACGGCCATGTCCTGGGCGAAAGCACCAAACAGTTCCTGGACTCGCGCTCAGACGCGGTCTTGCGGTCCTGGTCTCGCGAGCACGCGCCCCGCGTGGACGGCTGGATCGCCCAGGTCCCGGTAGTGAGGGGGATCCGGGCGGGGGCGTGCCGGCCGCAGAGGGCGCGTCCGGAGAACCCCGACCCCGAATCTTTGTCGCCTCCTTTGTCGAAAAACGGCCAATCCGACAAAGGTTGCGACAAAGGTTGCGACGAAGCTCTGATTTCGGCAACTTTTGGGGACAGGCCGCTGGGGGCGGTCGCGTGTCCTCAGGTCCGCGGGACGTCTGCGGCGGCGCGCCAAAACGAAACTCCTACAAGCCTCATGGCAGTGTTTCGATCGTCAGATTGCGAAAGGACACCTCCGCCTTGCACCCGCCGTGTATCTGCAACCCGATGAGGCCGTCCCGGGGCAGGGTGGCGTCTGGTTCGGAATAGTCCACGGCCTGCTCGCCGTTCAAGGTGATTTGGATGCGCGGGCCTTCGCAGCGCACCTGGTAGCGGTTCCACTGGCCCGGCTTCTCGAGGCGTTTGATCTGCTCGTCGGCGGCCCGGGCGAGGAACCTGTTCCGCCGGGATTCGTCGTAAAGACAACCGGAATGGCCGGCCCCGATGTCGGCCTGGAAGCCGCACATTTCGTTGGGGGGCTGCGCCAGCCGCACGCTGCGGAACTGCACGCCGCTGTTGATGAAGCCCTCGGTGCCGACCAACTTGTACTCGAGGCGCAGGATGAAATTGGCATAGGTCCTGGTGGTAGCCAGGAATTCGTTGCGCGGATTGCCCTCCATCGAGCCGCCGACGATGAGGCCGTCGCGCACGCGCCAGACGTGGGTGTCGCCTTCCCAGCCGGCGAGGGATTGGCCGTCGAAGAGCGAGACGGCAGCGCCCTTGCCGGGAATGGATTGGGCCAGCTTCACGGCGCGGCCGCGAATGTCCGGGTTCTTGGCCGTCGCGCCGATTTTCTCGAGGGCGCTTTTGAGGGCGGCGGACTCCTCGGAATCCACCAGCGCCGGGGCTATTTGAACGACCGCCAGCGCCGCCTCGCTCTGCAAGTCCGGTTGGTCCAGCCAGGGCCGCAACAACCGGAAGCTTTCGAGGCGCTTTAAGCGGCCGAGGACCGAAATGAGCCGGCGCCGCTCGGCCAGGGACTGGGCCGCCGGGCTGGCCCGCTCGAGCCAACCGACCACGAGGGCGTCCGGGCGTTGGCGCTCGTCGGCCGCCACGGTGGCCAACTGAATGACGGACGCCAGCGCGCGCTGGCGCGACCGGGGGTTGGCGCCGGTCTCGACCACCGTCAGCAGCGCCTCCAGCGGAGCGGGATCGGGCCAGCGGCCCAGGTTCTCGATGGCGTTGGCTGCCACGGCTTCATCGGAATCCTTCATGGCGGCTTCGAGGGCGGGCAGTGCCTTGGCGTAACCGAGAGATATGAGGATGCGGACCCAGGCATTCTTCTCGGCGGGCGCGGCAGAGTGTTCCAACTCCGCCAACACCGCCTCGCCTGCCGCCTCGGCATTGCCGGTGCTCGTGGAGGCGGCGCAGATCGCTTTCTCGGCGGCGTCCCTCGCGCGCTCATCCTTGCAGGCCTTGGTCAGCGCAATGAGCGCCGGCACTTCTCCGGCGCCCGCCAGAGTTCTTAGGGCGCCCAGTGCCGCCAGGCTCACCGTCTCCTCCGGGTCGGTCGCCTGCTTGAGCAGTTCGGCGACGGCGTTGGTCGCGCCGCGGGCCTCCAGCAGACGGATGAGTTGAACGCGCGCGCGCGCCTCCCGCGCCGATAGGAGGGCCTGCAGGACCAGGTCATCAACCGCGGCGCCCTCCATGCGCTCGAGGCCGCTCCCGGCAACCGTGGATTCGGCAGGGCTCCGGTTCTCCACGAAGACTTTGAGCAGAACCCCAGCCTGGGAGGGACCGGCGATGCTTGCCAACACCCTCAGTGCGGCACTCCGGATGGCTGGGTCGTCGCCGGCGGCCTTGGCTGCGAGAAGCTCAAGCGACTGGGCGTTGTGACAGTCCGCCAGCGCGCTGAGGAGCTGAAGCTCAAGTTCCGGTCCGGCTTTGTCGAGCGCCGCATTCAAGGCCCCGGCCAGGGCGGCCCCGGGCATTTCCCGGATGGTGAGCAGCGCGGCCTTGCGGACAACCGGGTCCTCGGCCCTCAGTTGCTCCATCAGGAATGCCACGCCGTCGGATTGACGGGCAAGGATAGCGCCGCGCGTTGCGGCGGCCCGATAAACTGCCGGCACGCTCGCGGCCCGCACCGCGTCATTGAGCACCACCGCCATTTCGGCATGGCCGTCGGCCAACTGCTTCTCGGCCGCCAGGAGACACGCCGCCGCGGCGTCTGCCCGGACTGCCTCGGGTCCGGCGACGAGGGCTTGCCGAAGGAGCGGGATCGACTCGGCGGTGGCAATTCGGCCCAAGGCCAGCAGGGCCTCTTTAGCGACGCCGGAGGTGGAATCCTCCGCCAGTGGCCGCAGGGCGCCTACGGCTTGCGGGTCACGCAGCACGCCCAGCGAGTTGATGACACCGGCCAGAAGGCTGCCTTTGACCGTGCCGAGGGCCGTCCGCAGGGCCGCGGCGGCGCTGGGGTCGGGAATCCCCTCGAGGCCGCTGCGCGCGTAGGCGCCAAGATGTTCATCGGCCAGCAACTTCGCCAAGGCGGGAACGGCTTCCCTCGTGCCGATTTCTCCAAGCTGTTGGCAGGCCCGGGCCTTATCGAAGAGCGGGGCCTCGGACTGCAAGACGGCCACCAGTTTTTGTGTCCTCTCGGGGTCGCCGCCGCCGGCAGCGGCGCGGGCACTGAGCACGCACCCGGCCAGAATCGCCGGCAGACCCAGCCGCCAGGCCATAATCCAGAAAATCCAGGAGTTCTTCATGACAGCGGTCCTCAGATGTTAAAGCTCCACGGTTCCCGTGCCGCCCGGCTGCGCATGCGGTTGGCCTCCTCGTCTCCAACAAACTCCTCCTTCACGGGGTCCAGGGTGAGCTTCCGGCCCAATTGCCAGGAGAGTTGGGCCGCAAAGGAAGCGATGTGCGAACGCCGCATGATGTCCTGGTTGCAAACCGGCAAGGCCCGGGACTTAACGCAATCAAAGAAGTTGCGCCCATGGCCGGCCGAACTCAGACCAGTGCCCGTGAAAAGCCTTTTGCGGGTCTTGACCAAACTGTCGGAGAGCGCCAGTTCCGCGTCGTCACCGGTCTCGACCCAGCCTTCGTCGCCCTCGTAGCGGACGGGGCAGGTGCCGGTTGAGGTGCGATACTGGGGCGCGCGGTTCCCGAAGGGGGTCGGGAGAAAGTCGCAGATGAGTTTAACGCCGTTGGCGTATCGGGCAATCACGGAGGTCGGGGTCGCTTCGTACTCGGTCGGCATGGTGTGATCGGCCTGGTTGGCCCACTGGCATAAATCCACCGTGTGGGCGCCCCAGTCCAGAAAGTTGCCGCCCGCCTCGAAATCATGGTGGCCCCGCCACCCCCCGGCCACATACTGGCTGTTGTAGGGTCGCCACGGCGCCGGGCCCAGCCAGCGGGCCCAGTCGCATACATCCTGCGCCGGCTCCGGTTGCGCCGGCAGCCAGACGTAGCTCTTTTGCGGAACATAAACCGAGGCGTGCAGGGTGTGAAGCCGCCCCAGCTTGCCGCTCCAAGCCAGGTGGGCGGCATACTGGAAGTTCTGGATGCTGCGCCGCTGTGTTCCGGCTTGAAATACGCGCCCGTAGCGGTGAATGCCGTCCGCCAGGGCCTGGATCTCGCCAATGGTCAGCCCGCAAGGCTTTTCACAATAGACATCTTTCCCCGCCTTCGCGGCCAGGAGCGACGCCAGCGCGTGCCAATGATCCCCGGTCGCAATCAGCACGGCGTTGATATCCGACCGGCCCAGCAGCTCGAATAAATCGCGATACATGACGCAATCCCGGTTGCCATAATGGTCGTCGGCCATTTGTTTGACGCGCTCGCGGCGGCTGCGCTGCACATCGCAAATGGCCACGAACTGAACATCCTTTTCCGGCAGCATCATGCTCAAGTCATATTGCCCGCGAGGGCCCAGGCCGATACCGCCCAAAACGATCCGCTCGCTCGGGGCCACCGCGCCCGCCCGGCCCAGCGCTCGCGCCGGGGCAAACCAAGGCAGCGTTAAGGCGCTCCCGGCCGCAAGGGCTCGTCCCAGAAAATCACGCCTCGTAAGGCTCCTGACGTTTTCGTTTGTCTTCATGCGTTCTTTGCGCTCACCCGGACCGTGGCCGCGGCCCAAGCGCCCGGCCGATTTAGACACAGAGCCCCCCGTGCTTCAAGGACTGAATTTGCAACGAGTGACCAACAGAGGAATTTCACTTATTTGGGTAACCTCCTAATCGTAATCTTAATCCTGCTCCTAACTCGGATGTTTCATAGCCGAAGAGCGGTACCGCGCTCCCGAGGCTGCGTAGCGCAGGTTTCCAACCTGCTGTATCGCCGGCTTCCAGTCGGCAGGCCGTACCTGCCCGGCCGCATCTGCGGATTGGAAATCCGCGATACAGCAGACTGGAAGTCTGCGGTACGCCTTCCAGTTGGCGAAACCTTATACCATTCTCTGTCAAAACAGCTTCAATTGTCCATCGCCGTCCAGCATTTCAAGTCTTCTTTCCCGAGGTCCGCCAGCAGGGCGGCCATCTTGCGGCGCGCGTAGAACAGGCGGGACATCACGGTGCCAATCGAGCAACCCATGGCCGTGGCCACCTCATTATAGCCCATTTGCTCGAACTCATGCAGGAGCAGCACCGTCCGGTGTTCGTAGGACAACCGGTTCAGGGCCTGCTCGATGCGCTGGCGCAATTCGGCGCGTTCGAGCCTGGCGGTCGGGTTGACCGTCACGACCGGCATTTGCCGTTCGACCCCGCCGGACTCGGCCACGAGTTGTTCAATCAACTCCAGGCGCTGCCGTCTCTGCCGGCGCAGGTGGTCCAGGCAGAGATTAATCACAATCCGCATGATCCAGGTCCCGAAACTCGACTCCCCGAGGAACCGCTGCAGGCGCTGCCAGGCCTTCACCCAAGCTGCTTGAGAAAGATCAATGGCTTCCTGTTCGTGGCGCACCATGCTAAGGGCGCGGGCGTAAATCTTGTCCCGATGCCGGGCCACCAATTCCTCAAAAGCGCCCATGTCACCCTGTTGCGCCGCCCGCACCAGCGCCCGATCATCATCCTGGCAATGATCTTTAATCTGGCGCTTCGTCTCGCCGTTTTTGGCGGCGCCCTCGGCATCGGAACACGCCAGGTTCACCGTCAAGGCCTTGAGTTTGCCCACGGCACCCAGTTCTTTCTGAGTCGTCATAACCGAACGATTTCTTCTATCTGCGCGCCTTGCTGGCCGTTGGCCCGCAACGGGAGACATACCCGGTGCGCGGTCTCATCGACCTCTACGGCGCGCACGATGAAATCTTGCAGGAATTGTCGCTTGACGCTTTGGCCGCGCCTGATACCTTGCCGCTTCAGAATAAGCGCGACCGCGACCGGGAAGCAGTTCTGCCTGACTCGCGCAGCGCGCAAAATGTTGGGCAGAGCCCCAAAAGGTGATTCCCTGCTTGTCAGCCAGTGCAAAAGCCCTATGAAAAGAATACAAACTCCGTCAATGTTCGCGGTGTTGCTCGCGGCCTCGCTGCTGCTCCCAACCCCCAATCAAGCCGCAACCGCGACCCGCCCGACCCTCACCGTCACCTATCCCACCGTGAACCTCTCGGTGTCCAACGCCGCCATCACTGTGTCCGGCAAAACGAGCGACAAGGTTGAGGTGACCAACGTGTGGTATCAACTCAACGGGGCGGGCTGGAACCCGGCGGCCACCGCCAACGGCTGGACCAACTGGACTGCCGGCGTGACGCTCACCAATCTGGGGGCGAACAGCTTGCAGGCCTACGCCGTGGACAGCAGCGGCAACCCCTCGCTCACCAATACCGTGAAGTTTGCTTATGCGCCGACCGCGCCGCTGACGGTGCAAGTCACCGGCCTGGGCACAGTGACCCCCAACTACAACGGGAAATGGCTGAAAGTCGGGGCCCAGTACAGCATGACCGCCAAAGCGGGCAAGGGCTTTGGCTTCCTCAAATGGTTCGGCAGCGTTTCGACCAACAAGCCGACGCTGGCCTTCGTGATGGCCTCGAACCTGACCTTTATAGCCAAGTTTGTGGATGTGACGCCCCCCGTCCTCGTCATCCTTTCTCCCAAAGTGCACCAAACGGTGAGCAACGCGCTATTCACAGTTAGGCGGCGTAAATAAATAAAGGTATCAACTTCTGAGAATCGTGGTATGATAGCTGCACATGAGTGCTATTGCCGCGCTGACGCAGAAGTTCAGGGCCATTTGGCCACTCCTAAATGAGCGGACCCGGCGCCTTACCGCCGCCAATGAAGCTATGCAGATGGGTTATGGCGGTGTCTGCGTGGTTCACCGGGCTTGTGGCTTGTCCCGCAAAGCCATCCTCAAGGGTATTGGCGAAATCGAGCGGGGCGACTCCTCGCTGGCGGAGCGCATCCGGCGCCCGGGCGCCGGACGCAAGAACCTCACGGTGTTGGATTCCGGGCTGGTGGCGGCGCTGGACGATTTGATTGAGGGCGGAACTCGCGGCGATCCGGAATCTCCCTTGCGCTGGGTCTGCAAGAGCACTCGGACCCTGGCCGAGGAGTTAAGCCAGCAAGCTCATCCGGTGAGCCACATGCGGGTGGCCCAACTGCTGCACGAGCAGGACTACAGTTTGCAGAGCAATCGGAAGCTGGAGGAAGGGGAGGACCACCCGGACCGCGACGCCCAATTTCGGCATATCAACCGGTGCGTGAAGCGGGCCTTGGCGGCGGGGGAGCCGGTCATTTCGGTGGACACCAAGAAGAAGGAACTGGTGGGCAACTACGCCAATAGCGGCCAACAATGGCGTGTGGCGAAACAACCGCAACGGGTCAAGGGGCACGACTTCCCGGGTCCCGAGGTGCCTCGCGCCTATCCCTACGGCATCTATGACTTGGGGCGCAACAGCGGATTCGTAAACGTGGGCACCGACCATGACACGGGGGCCTTTGCGGTGGCCTCGATTCGTGGGTGGTGGCGCTTTGAAGGGCGAAGACTTTATCCTGCGGTCCGGACGCTGTGGATCACCGCCGATGGCGGAGGCAGCAATGGGTGGCGGCTGCGACTCTGGAAACTCGAGTTGCAGGGCTTTGCCGACGAAAGTGGGCTGTGCCTTTCCATCTGCCACTTTCCGCCCGGCACCAGCAAGTGGAACAAGATCGAACACCGACTCTTTTCGTTCATTTCGTCCAACTGGCGCGGTGAACCGTTGCGAGATTACCAGACGGTCGTGAACCTGATTGCCAGCACAACGACGGCCAAAGGATTGACGGTGACCTGCCGGCTGGATCGTCGAAAGTATCCGACGGGTAGAAAAGTCTCACGCGAGCAGATGAAGCAAGTGAACCTAAAGCCTAACAAGTTCCATGGTGAGTGGAACTATACCATCGAGCCTCACGGGTGAACCAACTTGATACCTTTATTTATTTACGCCGCCTTACCGGCAAGGCGAGCGACAACGTCGGGGTAACGCAGGTCTTTTGCCAACTCAACGCGGCGGGCTGGGAGACGGCGGACAGCGCCAACGGTTGGACCAACTGGACGGCCCAGGTGGCGCCCAGTCCGGGCGCGAACGTTGTTGCGGCCTACGCCGAGGACGCGGCGGGGAACCGGTCCAAGACCAACAGCGTGAGCTTCGTTTATCACTCGAGCGCGCCGGCGGACTGGGCCCCAGGTTCCTTGTCCGGACTGTTGGCGGAGCTAACCGGGACTGTGGACACGAACTCCTTTACGCTGAGCTTCGGCGCCGGGACTTTCAGCCAGAGCATGTTCCCCGGCACGAATGAGAACCAGAATGGCATCGGCACTTACAGCTACGCCAAGCTAAGCACGAACGTGGCGGTACTGACGACCGTCTCGACCGCGCCGCCGGACCGGGCGGGGCATACCAACGCGCTGACCCTCACATTTACAAACAGCCACACTGCCGGCTTCATCGGCACCAACAGCGAAGGGGCCTTCATCACCGGCTCCCTCAGGTTCTCTGAGGCGGCGGACCTGGCGCCCGCCTCGATTCAAGGCAAGACGCTGCATGGAGGAAACGCGAGCGGCGACAAAACGGTAGTAGCCTTCGGCCACGGGACCTTCACCGCCACCGAGCAGCCCGGGCAAACACCTTCCGGGACCTACACATTCACACGCTATAGCCCGGTGGGCGCGTTATTGCAGTTGAATGTTACGAGCCCATCTGACCAAGCGGGCACTGTCCACTATGTGGTCTTGACGTTTTCGACAGCCAAAACCGGCAGTTACTTTAGCATCACCTATGATTCCCCCGGGGCTGAGCCGTACACTGACTCCGGCACCTTCACGTTGCCGTGAGTGACGACCCCTCAATAGCTCATTCGGTCCAACTTGACTTTGCCGCGGAAAATCCAGTAGATGCTGACCGTGTAGGCGAGCACGACCGGCAAACCAATGAGGGCCATGGTGAGCATGATGCCCAGGGTCTTTGGCGACGAGGCCGCGTTATGGATGGTCAAGCTGTTGGCCAGGCCCGGCTTGCTGAGCACCAGGTTCGGATACATCTCCAAACCGAACAGCCCCATCAAGGCGAGCATCGCCGCGCAGGAGGAAAGAAAGGCCCGCCAGTCGCGCCCGCGGTGGATTTCGCGGGGAATGTTCGCGATGGCCAGCATGTTGCACACGGCGATGCTGAAGAGCCACGGATTGGCCCGCACCCGCGCGGCCATCTGCGGCACGTAAAGCAGCGTCGCCATGGTGGTGGTGGCGTAGCAGATGATGAAGAAAATGATGCAGTTGTTGATCCAACTCCGCAGCTTGTCGTGGAGGGCGCCTTCGGTTTTTATCAGCCCGTAAATGGCCCCGTGCATCATGAAGAGCGCGACCGTGGTCACGCCCAGCAGGAGCGGATACGGACCCAGCAGGCCCAGGAGCGTGCCCTCAAACTCCCCGCGCTCGTCCAGCGGGATGCCCCAGGCGATGTTGCCCATGGCAACCCCGATGAGCAGGCTCGAAAGAACGCTGCCTGCGCTGAACCCGGCGTCCCACATTTGCCGCCACCAGCGCATCGGTTGTTTGCTGCGAAACTCGATGGCCACCGCCCGGAAGATCAGCGCCACCAGCAGCAGAACGAACGCGAGATAAAACCCGGAAAAGACCGTCGCATACACGTTGGGGAATGCTGCAAAGAGCGCTCCGCCGCCCGTGACCAGCCACACCTCGTTGCCGTCCCAGACCGGGCCGATGGCGTTGAGCATGGTGCGCCGCTCCTCATCGGTCCTGGTAAACAAGTGCAGCGCCCCGACGCCCAGGTCGAAGCCGTCCAGCATGGCGTAGCCGGTGAACAGAACACCGACCAGGATGAACCAGGTCGTGTGGAGATCCAGGGCGCCAAAGTTCATCCGTTCACCTCCGGGGGCAGCGCCCGCCTCCCGGGGGGCGCCAGGTCCGCATCCTCGGGCCCGTGTTGGATCTTATCGTTGAGCAAGTAAACGAACACCGCGAAGAGCAGCAGGTAAACCACGCTGAAAAGAACGATGGCCGCCAGCACTGCGTTGGCCTTCACCACGGCGGACAGCCCCTCCGACGTGCGCAACAGCCCATACACAATCCAGGGCTGCCGCCCCGCCTCGGCGGCAAACCAGCCCGCCTGGTTGGCCAACTGGGGCCCCAGCACCGAGAGCACCAACAGCCTCAGCAGCCACCGCTTCTCGAAAAGCGAGCCGCGCCACAAATAGAGGGACCCCAGCCCGGCCAGCAGAATCATGCCAAAGCCGATGGCCACCATCGCGTGGAAAAGCTGAAAGCTGAAATTGACCGGCGGACGGTCCTCGGGTTTGGGCGCCAGCTCACGCAGGCCGCGGACCGGCTTGCCGGTGTCGTCGTAGGCCAGGTAACTCAGCAGTCCCGGAATGCCCACGCTGCCCTTGACGGTTTCCGTCTTTTCGTCCACCCAGCCAAAGAGGGTCAACGGCGCCTTGGGCGTGGTCTGGTAAAGGCCCTCGAAGGCGGCGAGCTTGACCGGTTGGTTCCGCGTTACGCCAACCGCGCTGCTGTGGCCGCTGGCCAATTGCAGCAGGGACGCCCCCAGGCCGAACAGCAGCCCGGCGCGCAGGGAGGCGCGGGCGAATTCCTGGTGCCGGCCCTTCAACAGATACCACGCGCTCACACTCACCACCAGAAACGCCCCCGCCTGCCAGGCGCCGCAAAGGGTGTGGAATAACCGGTCCATCGAGGAAGGGTTGAAGACCATTTGCCAGAAATCGGTGATCTCAGCGCGGGCCCTTAGCCCTTGGCCCACGACGTGGAAACCGGCCGGCGTTTGCATCCAGGAGTTGGCCACCACAATCCAGATCGCGCTGAAATGCGCCCCCAGGCAGACCATGCAGGTCGCAAAGAAATGCACCCGGCGGCTCACCCTGTCCCAACCAAACAGGAGCACCGCCAGAAAACCCGATTCCAAAAAAAACGCGAAGATGCCTTCCGCCGCCAGCGCGCTGCCGAAGACATCCCCGACATAGCGCGAGTAGCTCGCCCAGTTGGTTCCAAACTCGAATTCCATCACGATGCCCGTGGCCACGCCCATAGCGAAAGTGAGCGCGAAAACCTTGGTCCAAAACCGCGCCGCCTGGTGATAAACGGCTTTCCCGCTCTTGAGCCACAGTCCCTCCACAATGACCATCACGACGCCCAACCCGATGCTCAGCGGCGGATACAAATAATGTATCCCCGAGGTCAGCGCGAACTGAAACCGGGACAGAGTCAGGACATCCATAATGCCTAAATAAGCTGCGTTCGCCAGAGTTATGGGCCGGCCAAGCCAAGAGCGCAATCCGGAAATATCATTTGTGTACTAAGAAACTAGTTGACAACCCCCCGGCGGCGGGGTATTGTCCAGCAACTAAATTGTTAATAGAATACCGCCCGACTATGCCGCGCCCCAAATCCACTACGCTGACCAATGCCGAGCACCGCATCATGGAGGTCGTCTGGGCCAGGGGCTCCGCCACCGTCGCCGAGGTCGTCGAGGCCCTCAAAGGCAAAGACGCCTACACCACCATCCTCACTCTCATGCGCATCCTCAAAGCCAAAGGCTATCTCTCCTCCCGCAAAGCGGGCCGCGCCTTTGTCTTCGTCCCCAAAGTGGATCGCGACACTGTGGCCCGCAAGGCCGTCCATCAGCTCTTGTCAAAATTCTTCGCCGGCTCCGCCCGTGAGCTGGTGCTGGCCTTCCTTCGGGAAGAGGAGCTGACGCCCGGAGAACTGGGCCAGATAAAGCGGAAAATCATGGAGTCCGAGGACGAACGCCGTGAAAACTGAAATCTTTGCCGCCTGTGATCAGCTCCTGACCGCCGCCTTCAACGGCAGTTGCCAGGGGATCTTTCTGGCCCTCCTGGCAGGCTTGGGCTTACGGCTGCTTGGCCGCACCAATGCCGCAACCCGCCATGCCGCCTGGTTTGTCACGCTGCTCCTGCTCGCCCTCCTCATCCCCGCCCACTATTGGCGCCATCGCCTCGTTGCCTCAGGGCCGTTGACGTCCCGACAAGTCGGGATTTCGACCGCCCGGGACGTCCCAGAACGCCAGACGCTGCCCGAGTCAAAGCGGCGTCGCGCTCCGCTTGCCACCGCACTCCAAAGTGCGCTGCCCGAGACGGCCCGACACACTTTGTCCACAGCCGTGGCTCCCCGGATCGACTGGGGGCAACCAGAGCCTGCTTTCGAGCATTCCCAGACCGCCGGATTGGTTGACCGACTGACGACGATTCTCCCTCTCCCCGCGGGAGAGGGCCGGGGTGAGGGGAAATCGGATCCCGTTTCCTGGACTCTCGCCGTTAGCCCCAAAATCCCGCGCAGCGCCAGCCTCCTGTTGCTTGCCGCCTGGCTGGCCGTGGCCGGCATCAAGCTGGCTTTCCTCCTTCGAGGCCTCTATCAACTCCGAAAACTCAAAGACAACTCCACCCAGGCAAGTCCTGGCTTGGAGCACCTCTTCCAACATCTCCGCTCAGAACTCGCCGTGAACCGGACCGTCAAGCTCAAGGTGTCCCAAAGCCATCGCTCCGCCCTCCTGTTGGGATTTGTTCACCCGGTAATTGTCCTCCCTGCCGAGGCCGCCCAGGAGTCCGGCCTCGGGCAAGCAGAGCACATCCTCCGCCATGAACTGGCTCACGCGCGCCGGCGCGATGATTGGACCAACCTCGCCCAGCGGCTCATCCAGGCAGCCCTGTTCTTTCACCCGGCCGTTTGGTGGATTTCCAAACAACTCTCTCTCGAACGCGAAATCGCCTGTGACGATTCCGTCTTGCACCAGGGCATCCGCCCCCAACCCTACGCGCTCCTCCTGGCCAATCTAGCCTCCCGCATGACGGGGCCACTCCCTATCGTCGCCCCGGGAGCTTCCAGCAGCAAAAGCCAACTCCAACAAAGGATAACTATGATACTAAACACGCACCGAAACACCTCGCCTCGCCTGGCAAGAGCCAGGCTGGGCTTCATCACCTCGGCGGCAGCCCTCATCGCTGTCCTGGCTGTCTATTCCGCGCCCAGGCTTGTCCTGGCGCAAGATCAAACCCCCGCCCCGGCCCCGGCCACCCCGGCTCCCGGCACGACGGCCCCGCCCGCTGCCCTTCCCCAGGCGCCTCTGGCCCCTCTGCCCCCGGGCGGTTCGACCCTAGTCCGTCCTCCCACTCCATCGTCCGACATGACTTCGCCTGCGCCAGTCGTCAACAACCCAAGCGATGCCGTGGCCCCGCCCAGGCCACCGCACGGCACATCCATCGAGGAGCGCCTCGAGCGCCTGGAGCGGATGGTCCAAACTCTCCTGGCACAGCAAGACCTCAAACGCCCGCGCCCGGACCTTGAGAACCTGGCGCCAGAGGCCAAAAACCAGCCGTTCAATCCCAGGGAAATGGAACTCCTCAAGGACAGTATCCGCCACGAAGTCGCCGTCGCCACCGACCAAGCCCGGCGTGCCGCCGAGCAGGCCAAACGCGCCGCCCAACAGGCTGCGGGCATGTGGCACTTGAGAGCCGAACAAAACACCCCTGATAACGACCTGGCTCGGAACTCGTTTGACCAACGACTTGCGGCCTTGCAAAGCCAACGCGAAGCCCTCGCGCGAGAAATGCAAAAACTCGACCGCGAAATCCAGCGGCTCCAGCGAGACCGCGGGCGAAACGCCGAGGACCCGCAACCTCGCAGTCAGAACGACGCCGACCAACCCAAGCCGGACCCATTTTCGTCTGAAACACCGGCTAAAAAGTAAACCGCTCCCGCCTCAGGCCGATTGCAGGCAGGCCCGCCCTGCCTGCAATCTGTGGCTCAAAAATCAGGGTCGAGGCTGTGGGTTGCGGCTTTGCCCATTCGCGTCAGGCTAAGATGAAGCCTCCCCGCTCCAACCCCAACGGGGTTGTGGAGCAAAGCCCAGGGTTGGCGCGGCGCCAACCCTGGGTAATCGCACGGCGATGCCCATCAACCCCAACGGGGTTGCGGCCCGGTGGCCGGAAAACCAGTCGTCTGCCTGCCCCGTCGGGCACAACCCCGTTGGGGTTGATGGCCCCTCCATCGCCGCTACCCAGGGTTGTCCCTTCGCTCCAACCCTGGGCTTTATTACGCAACCGCGTTGCGGTTGAAGCCACTTTGTCCCGGAGGGACGCTGGGGCGTCACCCCGAAACCCAGGGAGCTCCTCGCCTGTATAGCACCGATGCCCCCCACGCGGGTGAGGAAACCGTAGCGGCGCCCCGGGAGAGCGCCCCCGATAGCGGACCATCCCCAGGATCCGGCCTGCATAGTTACGTGCATTCTTTCTGAGAGAAATGTTCCCTCTTCTCATAACCTCCTGCTCGCATTAGTCTTTGGGGATGCGAACATCCTTTTTGTTGCTGCCGCTCTGCCTGGCCGCCGGCTGCGCCAGGCTCTCACCTTCCCCTGCGCCGGCGGCGGACAATGCCGATGCCGCGTTTGTCCGGCTGGCCGACGAGTACATTTCGGGTTACCTGGCCTGGCGTCCGCAGACCGGCACGGCCCTGGGACTTCATGAATACGACGGGAAGTTGACCGATTACAGCCGCGCGTCGGTCGAGGCCGAGTTGGGCCGTCTGAAATCGTTTGCCGAGCGCCTGGCGGGCTTGAACACCAACGGCCTCACGACGGGCGCCTTCTATGATTACCGCATTCTGCGCAGCGCGATTCAACGGGAGATCTTCGGCTTCGAGCGGATGGACCTCTTCCGGCAGAACCCGATGACCTACGCCGGGGCGCTGGACGTAAGCATTTACATCAAGCGCGACTTCGCCCCGCTCGAGCAGCGGGCGCGCTCGCTCATCGCGATTCTCAATCAAGCCCCGCCCCTCTTCGCCGCCGCCCGCGCCAACCTGGCCGCCAAACTGCCGCGTCCGCAAGTCCAGACCGCCATCGAACAGGCCGAGGGCACTGCGGATTTTCTGGCCAAAGACCTGGTCGCCGCGCTCAACAAGGTCAAAAACGACCAATTAATGGAACAGTTCAAGGCGGCCAACCAGCGCGCCATTGAAGAACTCCACGGCTACGCCGCCTGGCTCAAGCAAGAGAAACTGCCCAAGGCCAACGACCGCTACGCGCTCGGCCGGGAAAAGTACATGGAACTGCTCCAATACGGCGAACTGGTGACCGCAACGCCGGAGCGCCTCCTGGAAATCGGCGCGCGCGAACTGCGGCGCCAGCAGGAGGTCTTTGCCCAGGCCGCCCGGCAGATTGACCCCGGCAAGAAGGCCCTTGAGGTCTTCAAGGCCATCCAGCATGACCATCCCACCGAAACGAGCCTCATTCCCGATACGGCAAAAGACCTCGAAATGATCCGCCGCTTCGTGGTTGACCACCGCCTGATCACCCTGCCCTCGCCCGTCCGCCCGCGCGTGGCGGAAACCCCGCAGTTCTTGCGCGCCACCAGCTTCGCTTCCATGGACTCGCCCGGCCCCTTCGATACCAGGGCAACCGAGGCCTACTATTATGTCACGCCCGTGGAACCTGGTTGGACCCCGCGCCAAAAGGAGGAATGGCTCACGGCCTTCAACTATTACACCACCGACGTGGTCTCCATCCACGAAGTGTATCCGGGCCACTACGTCCAGTTTCTTGCCCTCAAGGCATCGCCCGCCACCCGATTGGAAAAGATCTTCTCCAGCTATGCCTTCGTCGAAGGCTGGGCCCATTACTGCCGAGCAGATGATGCTGGACGAAGGCTTCGGCCAGGACGGCGAGCACCACCCCCGCCCGGACAGAGCACAATGGCAGTGACCGGACACCTGTTCCGCCTGCTCATTCGGGCCGCCAAATACCGCCTGGCACAAGCCGATGAGGCCCTCCTGCGCCTTTGCAGGCTCTGCGTCTCCATCCGCATGCACTGCCAGGGCATGACCGTCGATGAAGCCACCCAGTTCTTCCAGGACAACTGCTATTACGAGCCAAAGGCCGCCGCCCAGGAAGCCATCCGCGGAACCTTCGACCCCGAATATCTCTACTATACCCTGGGCAAACTCGAAATCCTCAAACTCCGCGAAGACTACCGGAAACAGGAGGGCACAAGCTTTACGCTCCGCAAATTCCACGACGAGATGCTGCGGCATGGAATGCCGCCCATCCGCCTGTTGAGGGAGCTGATGCTCAAAGATCCGAGCGTATGGAACGAAGTGTTCCAGTGAGGAGCGGGGGAGTTTCTGGCTCCTGATCTTAATCCTGCTCCTAATCTTAAACTTCATCTCTTAATCTTAATCTTAATCCGAATGAATCGCCTGTTCGAAAGAGATTAGGAGCAGGATTAGGATTAAGATTAGGAGTCCGAAACTGCCACCCAAATATGTGAAATGCACCCCGGCACTTCGTTTCCTCGACACTCGCCCCTCGAATTTTTGTTCTTGACAACCCCGCCCTATATGTGGACACTTGTTCAGTATGAAGGAATTGACGAAAAAACAGCGCCAGGTCCTGGAGTTTATCCAGGATCGCCAGGATGCGGCGGGCCTGGTTCCCACTTACCGGGAGATTGCCGCCCACTTCGGCTTCAACAGTCCGAACGCGGCGCTGGCGCACATCAAGGCCCTGCGGGACAAGGGATTTTTAAAAAACCAACCGGGGCGCGCCCGGACTTTTCAGGTGATGAATCCCAACGCGCCGAAATACCGGCTGCGGCCGCGCATCCTCTCGGTGCCGATTTATGGTTCCATTCCCGCCGGACTTCCCATTGATGCCGCCCAGGAGGACGAAGGCTGCGTGCTGATCGATGTGGAAACACTCGGGCATCAAACCGACCGCCCGCACGTTCGGCCTGAAAGTGCGGGGCGATTCCATGATCGGCAAACATATCGTGGGCGGCGACATTGCCATTATCGAGCACGGCCTGGCGCCGCATCCCGGCGATGTCGTGGCGGCGCTCATTGACGGCCAGGTTACGCTCAAGACTTTTCTCCTGCACCGGGGCAAACCGTACCTGCGCGCGGAAAATCCCCGCTATCCGAACCTGGTTCCCCAGGAAGAATTGCAAGTCCAGGGCGTTATGGTTGCCCTGGTGCGCAAACGGAAGTGAGGGCGGGCTCGCATGTCGCGAAGCGTTTGGAATGCGTACCAGACTTGCAGTCGCTTTCGGATTTCCTGGGGCCTGCGAAAGCGGGAGCAAGCTCCACGCACTCCAAACGCTTCGCGATACTTGGAAACCTCCGCTGAGGACTAAAACACCGCGAAAAACTATGGTCGAGCCTCGACAACGGGCGATCGTGCATCTGGATGCGGATGCCTTTTTCGCCTCGGTGGAGCAGGCGGCCGATGCGCGGTTGCGCGGCAAGCCCGTCGCTGTGGGCGGCGAAAAGCGCGGCATCATCGCCTCCGCCTCCTACGAGGCGCGCCGGTTCGGAATCTACACCCCGATGCCCAGCGCCCTGGCCCGCCGGCTTTGTCCCAAGCTGGTGCTCCTGCCGGGCGACTTCGATAAATACGAACTCTTCTCGAGGCTGATGTTTTCCTATGCCTACGATTTCACGCCGGACGTGGAGATCGGCTCGATTGACGAGGGATATTTCGACCTGACCGGCGCGCGCCGGCCGGCGTTGAGCATTGCCGAGACGATTCGCCTGGCCATTGGCCAGTCGCTCCGGCTCTCGGTCAGCGAAGGCATTGCGACCAACAAACTGGTCAGCCAGATCGCTTCCAAGCTCAACAAACCCGCCGCCTTCCAATTCGTGCCGCGCGGGGGCGAGACGGAATTCCTGGCGCCGCTGCCCAATCACTGGCTGCCGGGAATCGGCCCCCGGACGGCGACCCAGTTGAATGCCGCCGGGCTGGCGCGCATCGGCCAGATTGCCTGCACGCCGCCGGACCTGCTGGGGTTGCTCGTCGGAAACCTGGCGCCGCAGTTGCGGCGCTTTGCCTTGGGCCTGGATGAGCGCCCGGTAGTCCCTGCCCGCGCCCCGGCCAAATCCTACAGCGAGCAGGAAACGTTCCCGGCGGACACCACCGACCAGGAGTTCCTGGAAGCCACCTTGCAGCGGATGGCCGACAAGCTCATGGCCAAAGTGCGCGCGGACGCCAAAAGCATCCGCACCCTCACAGTCAAGGTGCGCTACAACGACATGGACGAGGAGCAGGCGAGCGAGAGCCTGGCTGAGCCGACGGACCTGGAAACGGAAATCTATTCCCGCGTCATCCTGCTGCTGCGCAAAGCCTGGAAACGCCGCGTGAGCCTCCGGCTGGTCTCGCTCAAGCTGGCCAATGTCTATGATGGCCGTTTCCGGAGCGGGCTGGCCCTGGACGCCGCCGCCCGGCAGCACGATGCCCAGCAGCGCCTGGCCGGCGCCGTGGACCATCTGCGCCAAAAATACGGCCGCAACGCCCTCCTCCGGGGCCATGATTTCGTCTTGCAAACCAAGTCTGTCGAGCCGTCTCGGGCAGACCACTTTGGAGTGCGGTGGCAAGCGGAGCGCGACACCGCTTTGGCTGGGGCAGCGTCTGGTGTTCCGAGGAGTCCCAAAGCGCCGTCGCCGCTTCGCTCTGCCGGCGCACTCCAAAAGACCGCGACGGCCCTGCCCCCCGCTCCCCACGCTCCACGCTCCACACGTTCACCCTGCCCCCTCAACGTCCACAGTTATTACTCGTTCCTGGATTCCACGCTCTCGATTGAGGCCATAGTGGCTTTGGCCAAACGGCAGGGCCTGCCGGCGATTGCGCTGACCGACCGGAACAACCTGCACGGGGCGGTGGAGTTTGCCCAGGCAGCCGCCGAGGCGGGAATCAAACCGATTATCGGCACAGAACTCGCCTGGCAGGGCCGGCGGCTCTGCCTCTACGTTGAGAACCAGACCGGCTATCATAATCTCTGCCGCATGATAAGCCTGACGCCAACGCCGGACGGAACGCCTCCTTCCATTTTCAATTCCCCCGATGAAACCGCCGGTCTGCTGGCCGTAAGCCCCTTTGCCGAGCTCGCCCAATTCTTCCCCGGCCGATTCTACTTGGAAGTCGAGACTCCCGAGGCCCTCGACGGGAGGGCCGGTTCCCTGCCCTGTGTGGCCTCGTTGCCCATCCATTACGAGCAGCCTTCCGACCGCTGGAAGTACGACGTAGTGCAAAGCATCCGCACCCTGACCCTGCTCCGGCAGCCGCATCCTCAAAAGCGCCTGGGGGGCGAATATCATTTCCGGTCCGCCGCCGAACTGCAGCGGCTTTTTGCCGCCCGGCCGGAGTGCCTCGAACATAGCCTCGAGATTGCCGAACGCTGCGCATTCGCCTTCCGGCTGGGCAAACCGCAATTCCCCGCTTACGCCCCCGCGGACGGCTCCGCGCCGGCCGCCTTTCTGCGCCGGCTGGTGTTGGAAGGGCTGCGGCGGCGCTACCCCAAAGAGCACGTCCGCCTCCAACCGCAACTCGAGGAGGAGTTGGCCATCATTACCGAAGTCGGTTACGAGGAGTATTTTCTGGTGATGTGGGATCTCCTGCGGGAATGCCGCCGCCGCCGCATCCCCTGGCTCACACGCGGCAGCGCCGCCGATTCCCTGGCCTGCTATTGTCTGGGCATCAGCGATGTCTGCCCCATCCGCTTCGATCTCTACTTCCGGCGTTTTCTCAACCAAGAGCGCATGGCCCTCCACAAGCTGCCGGACATCGATGTTGATTTTCCACACGACCGCAAAGACGACGTGATCGATTTGATTTTCGAAAAATACGGCCCGGCGCACGCGGCCATCGTTGGCGGCTTTTCCACGTTCCAATCGCGCAGCGCCTTTGCCGAAACGGCCAAAGTGCTGGGCGTCTCGGAATTCCAGGTCCGCCGCATTACCGAACGGCTGCCGCATTTCTCGCGCGCATCCCAACTGGCCGAAGCGGTCGCCGGCACGCTCGAATGCCGCGATTTGCCGCTGGACCAGGAGCCTTACGCAACCGCCCTCCAGATGGCGCGATTCCTCGACGGCTTTCCCCGCTATCCCAAGATGCACCCCTGCGGATTGGTGCTCTCGCGCCAGCCAATGCTTCAAATCACCCCCTGTTTCGTCTCTGCCAAAGGCTATCCCACCACCCACTTCGATATGGACTCCGTCGAAGCCGTCGGCCTGGTCAAAATGGACATCCTCGCCCAGGGCGGCCTGGCCGTCATGCGCGATGTGATCGAGGAGAATCGTCGTCAGTCGGTCGACGAATCCAACGGTGTGGGAATGCTCGAACGTCCCGTTCCCCCTCACCCTGACCCTCTCCCCAAGGGAGAGGGAACAGCCGGCGACGGCCTTCGAGATTCCGAACCACTTTCGCCACGCCAACTGACTGTGGGCGATTCTCCCTCTCCTTGGGGAGAGGGCCGGGGTGAGGGGGAATGGGACGACCCGCAGGTCTGGGAGATGATTGCCGGCGGCAACGCCCGCGCCGTGCATCACATCGAAAGTCCGGCCATGATCTCCCTCTGCAAAATGTGCGATGTGCGCGACATTGACACGCTCATCGCCATCGTCTCGGTGATTCGCCCCGGCGCCGCCAACGAGAGCAAGAAGATGGAATTTGCGCGCCGTTACCTGGGCCTGAGCCCGGTGCGCTATCCGCATCCTTCCCTGGAGCCGTGCCTGCGCAGCACTTACGGCCTGGTGGTCTATGAAGAGCACATCCTCCAGATCTGCGAGGCCTTCGCCGGCCTGCCGCCCGGCCGGCGCCGACATCCTCCGGCGCGCCCTGGGCAAGGAGAACACCGGCCTTATCGCGCAGCTCCAGGCCGAATTTGCGGAGTGCGCGCGCCGGCGCGGTCGCACCGAGGCCGAAATTGCCGAAGTCTGGACCCTGGTCGCCGGCTTTCGGGGGTATGCCTTTTGCAAGGCGCACAGCACCGCTTACGGCGTGGAGGCCTATCAATCGGCCTGGCTCAAGCGGTATTACCCGGCCCAGTTCATGGCCGCCGTGCTCAGCAACGGCAAAGGTTTTTATCATCCCCTGGTCTATGTGCTGGAATGTCATCGCCTGGGCATTGCTCTGCTGCCGCCGTCGGTCAATGAGCCCGGACCGCAATTCACCGCGCGGGAGGGCAAAATCCGCGTGCCGCTTCTGCGCGTCAAAGGACTGACCCAACGCACCGCTCAAGCCATCCTGCGCCAGCGCGACCAGGGCGAGTTTTCTTCGCTGCCCGATTTCTTCCTCCGCGTCCAACCGCTGCCGGAGGAAATGGAGGCGCTCATCCGGGTGGGGGCCTTCGATGCCTTCGGCCAAACCCGCACCACCCAATACTGGCAATTCAAGTCGCTCTGTGCCAGCCGCCTCGACCTTCGACCCTCGACCCTCGACCCTCAACCCTCAACCCTCAACCTCCCGCCCTCCCGTCAACTCTGGCTTTTTCCCCCAGGCAACCTCGACCATTTGCCTTCCGTCCCGCTGGCGCAACCCGACCGCCTCCAGCGGCTGCGCTGGGAGGAAGAGCTGTTGGGCTTCCCGGCCAGCGGCCATCCGCTGGAACTGTTCCCCGACATTGCCTGGGACACCTATTGCCCCGTCCGCCGGCTTGGCGAGCACCTGGGCGAGCAGGTGGTCACCTGCGGCCTGGTCATCGAGCAGCGCCTCTTCCATCAAACCACCGGCGAACCCATGAAGTTCCTCACCCTGGCCGACTGGACCGGCGTGGTCGAGACCGAACTCTTCGCCCGCGCTTACCGAACCTGCGGCCTGGCCACCATCCGCTATCGAGTCCTGGAAATCTCCGCCACAGTGGAGCCCTTCGAAAGCGGACGCGGCTATACGCTGCGCGTGTTGCGGGCGGGCAAACCGAGGAAGAAGTCCGAATCAACTCCCCGGTTGCCACTCCCGGCCTCTGTGGGCTAGAATGATGCTCGGTATGAAGATTACAGAGGCCCTGATGACAGAACATGCCATTTTCCTGGGTGTGTTCGAGCAGATCGAACGCGCCCTGCCCGGTTGCACCACCCTCTCACAACTGAGGACAATGGCGGGCATGGTCGAAGGATTGCTCCGGCCGCACGCCGAGACGGAAGCCAACCTCGCCTATGCCGCCCTGGACCAGGCCCTGGCCGAGCGGGGCCGGCTGGACCGCCTTTACCAGGACCACGATGAAATTGACGCCCGCTTGAAGAATGTGCGCCGGGCCCGCACCTGCGCCCAGGCCCGGCAATTGCTCGAGGCCTCCCTGCGCGCCTCGCGCGACCATTTCCTTTATGAAGAGCGCGAGGTTTTCCCGTTGCTCGAACAATGGCTCAAAGGTGAATTGCTGGCCGAGTTGGGCCGGGCCTGGCTCCAGCGTCGGACCGAGGCGCAACCCTCAGCCCCCGTGAAGGCCTGAGCGGCCCGATAAGTTCAGCTTTGCCGGAGGCGCCTTTTTTGCATGGCAAACCAGACCGCCAAATTCCGCCGGCTCGATGCGGGTGAGATCATCGAAACGGTCAAGGCGCTGCGCAATCGCATCGAAGAGCGGTTCCCCGGTTCCGGGCTTGGCAAAGTCGTGGGCGAGTTGCTGGAGGTGGCCGAGGAAACGGTTGAGCGGACGGGTTGGATTCAAAAGCCCCACCTGCTCCTGCGCGCCGCCGCCCTGTTGCTGAGCCTGGCCATCATCGCGATGATCCTGGGCTTGCTCGCCAGCATTCATCAGTTCCGATTCGACGACTTTACCAATTCGGTTCAAGCCCTCGATGCCAGCATCAGCTCGGTCGTCTTCATTGGCGCGGCCGTTATTTTCTTTCTGAGCTGGGAAGTCCGAATCAAACGCCGACGCGCCCTCAACGCCGTTCACGAACTTCGCGCCCTGGCGCACATCATTGATATGCACCAGTTGACCAAAGACCCGGAAACCTACTTCGGCTACGGACGCAACTTGGGCCCGCCCAACAAACGCGACATGACCCCCTTCGAGTTGAACCGTTACCTGGACTATTGCAGCGACGGCCTGGCCATGATCAGCAAGATCGCCGCCCTCTATGTCCAGAGCTTCCAGGACCCAATCGTGCTGGATGCCGTCGATGACGTGGAAGACCTCACCGCCGGTTTTTCCCGCAAAATCTGGCAAAAAATCACCATCCTCGACAACCTGAGCCACTCCCTCCATCGGGCATCGACCGAGGCCCTAAAAAGCCTCGAGACAGTCCAGCGCGAGCTGAAGCAGGAACGCTAAGCCGTAACTATTCGATCGGCATCGAACAGGAGAAAACGGAGAAAACGGAGAAAAGGGCCAGCCCGTTTCATCTCTGTTTCCTCCGTTATCTCCTGTTAGCGCAGCGATTCCGTAAGGTGGGTGGGGTTTCAATTCCAACCTGGCTGACCACAGGCAGTTAGGGCATTTTCGGAAACAGAGGCATTTTCTTTTTCGCTTGCATTGCTCGCCCGCTCTGCTATCCTACATCTATATATGAGTAGGATACAGCCGCTCCAGCGCACATCGACCCTGGCCCTCCGCCAGCGAAAGGCCCATCTCCTGCGCTCCTTCCAATTCCCCCCCGGAGTCCTCCACGCCTCCTTAATCGAGCGATTCCTCAAATGTGGCAAGGCCAATTGCCGCTGCCACACCGGTGGCCCCAAGCACGGCCCGTTCTTTTATCTCAACCGCTGCTTCGCCAAAGGCCAGGTGCAATCGCTCTTGCTGAAGTCCCCGGGCCAGATCGACCAAGCACGCCAAGGTGTGGCCGCTTATGCCCAGGTCCAGCACGTGCTTGACGAAATCAGCCAAATCAATCGCGAACTGCTCCGCCGTGGTGAACCTCTGGTGGCCGCGTCTTCATGAACGAACTGGCTCAGTTTCTGGGCTACGTAACGAAAGTCTTCGCCATGGGCCGGGTCGTGCGCGGGGTGCGCAGCGATCGGCCCTACGCCAAGATTCCTACGCGGCCCTTGTTGCTGAGCATGCTCATGGGCGTGGCCATCCGCGTCGGCAGTTACCTGGATCTCTCCAAGCAAACCAAGCGTCGGCGCTGGCAACACCTCATCCATTGGCAAGAGCGCATCAGCGACGACGCCTTTCACTATGTGAGCGAGCGCTTCTACCTGGAGGACTTGCGCCAAGGCCTGGCCGGGGTGAACAAGAACCTCAAGGCCAACAAGGCGCTGGAGAGCTGTAAAATCAACGGCCTGCTGCTCCTGAGTTTGGACGCCAACGAACACTTCCACAGTCGCAGTCGCTGCTGTCCGTGCTGCTGCCAGAGGGAGATTC
This sequence comes from uncultured bacterium, assembly GCA_963713735.1. Lineage (GTDB taxonomy): Bacteria > Verrucomicrobiota > Verrucomicrobiia > Limisphaerales > UBA8199 > CAVQND01. The sequence continues at coordinate 82,654 of CAVQND010000012.1, read as the reverse complement.
AAGAGACCGACAACCAAGGCCAAAAACACACGGTGATCGAATACTACCACCGGTATGTCTTTGCCCAGATCAACGGGCCCAAGTTCAACGTGCTGGTGGACGTGGAGCCTATCGGTCCCGGGGAAGAGGAAGCCCAGGCCGGCCTGCGCCTGCTGGGGCGGATTCGCCGGCTTTACGGCGTGCGCTTTTTCAACGCCGTGACCATTGACAGTTGGTATGTGCAAGGCCCCTTTTTGAAGGCGGTGGAGAAGCTGGGCTGGGCCTGGATCGTCGTGCTCAAACAGGAACGGATGGAGGTCTTGCAAGAGGCGCGCGCCCTGAGTGCCGGACAAGAACCCGCTCTGGAGTTTGACGACGAAACCCGTGGCCGGCACGTCAAACTCTGGGAGGTCAAAGACCTGAACTTCAGCAAGAGCTACGGCCGCAAAGTGCGGGTGGTCCACTCGCAGGAGACGTGGATCCAGCACAAGATGGTGGGCGGAAAAATGACCCATCAACCCCAGACCAGCGACTGGTGGTGGATGGCATCGGAGGGCTTGGCGGGCTATCCGGTCCAGGTCGTCTATGAGGGCGGTCACCGGCGCTGGGGCATCGAGAACAAGGCGTTCAATGAGCTGACGCAATTCTACCACCTGGAGCATTGCTACCATCACGAACCGGTGGCCATGTTGGCGCAAATGCTGATTTTAGTCCTAGGTTTCGTCCTCTTTAGCGCCTACGCGGTGCTCCACAGTCAACTGGTCCGGTTGGGCCAGGTGAGCCTCAAAGAGCTGGCGCATGACCTGGATCTGGCTTTGGAGGAGGACTTGCCTTGGGATTTGTGGTTTGCCTGTGGCTGACGACCGCCTGGGTGAGCGCTTTCGGGGTGTTGCTCTTTGCAAACTGGCCGACGCAACAAGGAGGACTCGGGGACTGCGGGAGAGGTGTTGTCTCGCGCGGGCTCTGCCCGCCGCCCCTCCATCACGACAGCGCTCGGCGCCGACAAAAATCTGGGCCTCCGAAAGTAAAGCGGCGGCGCACCCCACCTTGCGGAATTGCTGCTGTTAGCGCTTTCGCCTTGCGCCGGCCCGGCTAAACCGCTTTGCTATCACGCAATCAGGCACAACTTATGAAACAGCTCAATGTCGGACTCATCGGTTGCGGCTTCATGGGCCGCACCCACTCCAACGCCTACCGGAAGGTCAACAACTTCTTCGACCTCGATTATCAACCCGTCCTCAAGGCTGTGTGCGACATCGACGAGGCCCGGGCCGGGCCTTCGCCGCAAAATGGGGCTACCAATCGCACGAAACGGATTGGCGCAAGCTCATCGCGCGCAAAGATATTGACCTCGTCGACATCCCCGCCCCGAACGACCTCCACAAGGACATCGCCATCGCCGCCGCCCAGGCCGGCAAGATGATCCTGTGCGAAAAACCGCTGGCACGGAACGGGCCGGAGGCCTTGAAGATGGTCGAGGCGGTTGAAAAGGCCGGCGTCCCCAACCTGGTTTCTTTCAATTACCGCCGCATCCCCGCCGTCACGCTGGCCAAGCAACTTATCGATGAAGGCCGGTTGGGCCGCATCTTCCACTACCGCGCCAAGTTCCTGCAGGATTGGACGATGTCCAAAGACCTGCCCCAGGGCGGTCCGGCCCTCTGGCGCCTGGATGTCAAAGTCGCCGGCAGCGGCGTCACGGGCGATCTGCTGGCCCATTGCATCGACACCGCCCTCTGGCTCAATGGCAGCATCCAGACGGTCAACGCGATGACCGAGACGTTCATCAAAGAGCGCAAGCACAACCTCACGGGCAAGGTCGAGAAAGTGGGCATCGATGACGCCTGCGCCTTCCTGGCGCGGTTCCAGAACGGCTCCCTGGCCACCTTCGAGTCCACCCGCTACGCCCGCGGCCACAAGGCGCTCTATACCTTCGAGATCAACGGCCAGCACGCCTCCATTTTCTGGGACCTCCACGACCTGCACCGCCTTCAATACTTCGATCACCGGGACGAAGGCCGTGTCCGCGGCTGGCGCAGCATCCATGTCACCGACAGCGACCATCCCTATATGGGCAACTGGTGGGTGCCCGGCCTGCAAATCGGCTATGAGCATAGTTTTGTCCACCAGATCGCCGATTTCCTCGACGGCCTCGCCAAAGCCAAACCCGCCCGCCCCACCTTCCGCGACGCCCTGGAAACCCAATATGTCTGTGATGCCGTCCTCAAGTCCGCCAAGACCGGCCGGTGGGAAAAGGTCAAAGATGCGAAACTGTAGCTTTGCAAACACGAAGTGCCGGCAAAGAACGTGAAATAGGGTAACTGTTCAGCAAATCTACCACCTGACGGTGGCGGGCGGAAGGTGTTGGACCGGGTTTGACGTGAATGCTCAAGCGGGGTCAACTCGAAGCTTTGTTCCGGAGGGACATCTCGAGAATAACCCGGCGCTTAGCGCCGGGTCTGTAGTTTGGACATTTTGGCCTGAAGTCTGGAAGTTCTTCGTTCGACTCGAATAAATCCTGGCGCTGATACTGGGCAGCGAGTGGCAACCCGCGGGGTTGCAAGACAGTGGCCGGAGGTCGCCGGAAGGCGACCTCCGGTCGGGCGACAAATTGGTCCGATTCACCCCGGCAGGGGTGATAGAAAGCAGTTATGGGCAGCACATTCTGGGGGGGATTGCAGAAGCAGTCGGCGGGGTGAAGGATCATGTGCATCTGTTGGTCGGCCTCAAAACGACCCACACACCAGCCGAGTTGGTCCGGGAGTTCAAGAAGTCCTCCTCGGTATGGGTGGATTATGATCCGAAATATCTATTGTAGCCTAGCCCTGTGCAGGAACAGAAACTCCGCGGTGGCGGGCGCAAGTCGAGGTGGCCTGAACACCGCGGGGCGCCCTTTTCTGTCACCCCTGCCAGGGTGAACTGAACTGTTTTGTTGCCTGCCCGGAGGTCGCCCCCCTTGCCCCTGGCGACCTCCGGCCACTCTCTAGCAAGCCTCCGGCTTGCGAAGGCGACGGGAGCCGATAACAATGTCCAATCTCCAGAGAATGTCCAATCTCCAGGCCCGGCGCTTCAGCGCCGGGTGCGACGCCCAAAGAGCCCGCGTCCCGAAAGATGGGTCATTGCCCGTCGTCGGCTTGGTCAACTTTGTCGTCCTGTTGCGGTTCTCGGATCAGGCCGCCGATAGGGTCGGCCCCCGGTTTGAGCCAGCGCTTGCCGGCGCCCATGAGTTGCCGGGCCATTTCGCCCCGGCCTTGCAACGGCTTGACGATGATCGCTCCCTCGCCTGCTTTGGCCCACTCGAGCCGTGTTCCAGGGCGAATGTCAAATTCCCGGACGATTTCGGGCGGGATACTCACCTGATTGCCTTCACCCTCCAGCGCATCGCGGAAAGAGAATAGCGGACCGCGCGGCCACGGCCCCAGGCCGGACACGAACGGCGGATTGCAAATTGAAAATTGAAAATTCGCAATTGCCAGTTTTCAATCCGGCCTTCCAGGCCTGCACGCTCTGAACCTTGACGCTGCCACGCTCCGATCGAGCAATTGAGCCACAGATTGCACAGAAACGGATTCCCATCTGTGCAATCTGTGCAATCTGTGGCTCAAAAATCCTGGTCGAGGTGCTTGCTTGCGTCTTCGCCCTGCTGTGTCTTTTGCGGCTTCCGCCTTAATTCTGCTTTTCAGCTATCCCCTCAATGGCCCCCGTTTTCATTTCAGTCCCTCGGCCACGAACAGGTCGCACAAAACGCGGCCGGTGAGAAAAATGTAGGTTACGCCATCGGGTGTGACGAAGAGGCCCGGCGGATTGACGAGGCCGGCCATGTCCGACGGCGTGATGGTCAGCACCGGCTGCGCCTCGCGCTGACCGGTGCCAGTGTCCACCCGGCGAACTTCGACGGGCCAGACACCGTTGGCGGGGATGACAAACACGGATCGGTTGTCACCGCACCATCCGACGATGAGATCCTTGGGGGTCAACCCTGGGACAGGCTTCGGTTCGGACCCGTCGGAGAAACAGATCAGGGGCGCCTGCCTTTTGTCCACGGCCACAAACTTGTCGCCCTTGGGAGAGACATGGATCCCGCCCTCGGTCCCTGTCCCTCGGACCACGCCGGCGGGGGTGACCGCGCGGAGTGAGCCGCCCGAAAGCGACTGGACGTACATCCGTGGAGCATCCTGGCCTGTCTCATGGCCTGCTACAAGGATGTGCCTGCCATCCGGAAGCCAGCCCCCCCCAAAAGGTTCGATGCCCTTCAAGTTCACGTCCACCGGTTGTCCTACTCCGGTCGGCAGCAGGACCAGTTTCGACGGGTTGAAGCGCAGCGCCAGGACCCACTGTCCATCGGGTGAGATTGCCAGGGGGTGGCCAGGCCCCAGGTGCAGAGCCGGCGAGCCGTCGCTCAGGCCGAGATATGCCTCGTAGCTGGCTCCGGCCCCGGACCCTTCGTAGTCGAAGAGATAGCGGCCGCCGTCGCGCGAGAGATCCATCAGCGTTCCCTCCGTCACCGTGTAGAGGTTGGTCGATTGGTTCCCGTGCCCGAGAGCAGTGTCCACGGTGAGACTCAAGCGATTGAGCAGCACCCGGCCGTCGGCAGCCACATCACTCGGAATGCAGGCGGCAGGCAGCCCGGTTAATGGCCGTTCCTTTCCCGAAACGCTCAAAGCGCGCAACTGCCAGCGGCCAAACCAGTTAGTCGAGATCCCGAACCACACCTCGCGACCGGAGGGTTCCCAAGCCAGACCCTCTTCGGCCATCCATTCACCCGAGACGGCATTGGTCCGGCCCGCCAGATCGGTAATGACCACCCAGCCCCGGTTGTCGGTCGGAGCCTGGTGAACCATGAAGGCCACACGCTCGCCCCGTGGGGAAACCCGCGGATAGGAAATGTAACCCGGGGTCTGGCAGAGCGGCTTCCCGCCGGGGTACAGTTCCAGCCGGCACAAGTTGTCCACTTCCCGCACCACCAGGAGCCTCTCGCCGTCCGGAAACCAGTCCGCCTCCAGAACATCCTCGAGCATCGGGCGGGGCGTTTCACCCGCCTTCATCCGAGCCAGGGTGCCCTGGTTTATCAGCCAGGTCAAGCGGTGGTGGTTCATCAGGACCGCCAGTTCACCTGAACGCGAGACGGCCAGCAAATCGGCGTCCGGCAAGACAAGCGTAGTGTTTGCCCGGCCGCGCTCGGGGGCGTTGAAAATGGCCAGCGCATCGTTGCCCCACTTGGCGCTGTAGAAAATCGATTGGCCATCGGGCGCGAAGCGCGCATGAAAAACCGCGCCCCGCCGGTCGGTGGCCTGATTGTAGAAGGCAGGCGCAGACTCGACCGGGCGTCGCAAGGACAGAGCCAGCGCCACACCCAACAGGAACAGTCCAGCCGCCGCCGCACCCGTCCGCAGCCAGCGCACAGCTCCGAAAGGGCGATTCGCCGGCGCGCTGACTACTGCTCCGGCCAGGGTGCTCCCGGTCACCGACTCGATGGCAAAGGCCAGGTCCTTCGCGGATTGGAAGCGGTTGTCCGGCTGTTTCTCGAGGCAGCGGCGCACGATCCGGTCCAGCGTGGGGGAGAAGTCCGGCCTCAAGGCTGTCATATCCGGGGGCTCCTCGCTTAAAATCGCCGCCATCGTGGCGATGGATGTGTCCCGCTTAAATGGACGCCGGCCACTCAGCATCTCGTAGAGCACGCAGCCGAAAGCGAAGAGGTCCGCCCGATGGTCCGCCGGTTCTCCCCGCACCTGCTCTGGCGCCATGTAATTGGGCGTACCCATGACCTTCCCTGGCTCCGTGGATTCCTTGACTGTGGACTGGACGACCGTCGGGGCTTCGGCATCAACCGTCTTCAGCTTTGCCAGCCCGAAATCCAGAATCTTCACCCGCCCGTCCCTGGTGACGAAAATGTTTTCCGGCTTGAGGTCGCGATGGATGATCCCCTTGCCGTGTGCGGCGGCCAGCCCCTGGGCAATCTGCAGCGCATATTCCGTGGCCTTGCGCGCCGGCAACGCCGCATTGGCCGCGCTGTTGAGCGCCTCGCGCAACGTTTGTCCCTCGAGCAGCTCGCTCACCAGATACGGCGCGCCTTCGTGAACGCCGGCATCGTGAATGGTCAGAATGTTCGGATGATTCAGCGCCGCCAGGGTCTTGGCCTCCTGTTCGAACCGGCGGAGTCGGTCCGCATCGGCCCCAAAGTCCCTGGGCAACATCTTCACCGCCACGTCCCGATTCAGCCGCGTGTCACGCGCGCGAAAGACCTCGCCCATGCCGCCCGCGCCGATAGACGAGACGATCTCGTAATGACCAAGGCGGCTGCCTTTTGCGAAATTACCTTGCTCGGGGACGATGCTCACGAACTTGCTCAGCCGACGGGATGATGGCAGAGGGGACCAGGGTGTCAAGTGGCGAGCAGCTCCGAGGAATACTCGGCCGAACCGCGGACGGTTCGCTCCGGACGGGCTTGGGCTGGATGATTTGCTGGCGAGAGCGGGCAAGGGAGCGCCGCCCTGATATGGAGGGCGGTCAAGCAGATGGGTCATTGCCCTTCGTCGGCCTGGTCAAGTTTGTCGTCCTGTTGCCGTTCTCGGATCAGGCCGCCGATAGGGTCGGCCCCCGGTTTGAGCCAGCGCTTGCCGGCGCCCATGAGTCGCTTTTTTGCCACACCGCCGGTTACTAGCGCTTCGCGGGTGGGTGAGAATTGGTTTGCGGTCTCGCTTATTATGACCGGATGATGGCAGAGGGAACCAGGGTGTCGAGTGGCAAGCTTTGCCGGTTCGGCTGGGTGTCCTGAAGGAAGCGCGAAGGGCGAGGGGCTGAGCCGGCTCCAAAACGGGGTCATCGGCGCCTTGGCGGCGGCTCGGGCGGATCTGTGAGTGCGTCCGAAAAACTCCGACTTCCAATCTTTGTCGCCGCCTTTATCGCCGCCTTTGTCGAAAAACAGCCAATCCGACAAAGTTCACGACAGAGGATGCGACACAGTTTTCATTCCGGCGAGTTTTTCGGACCGGCTCCGCGCTACGGCTGTGCGGACAGGTCCCGTATTTTGATATTGCGGAAGGAGACCTCGCCGGTGTGGTCCTGGAGGAGGATGTGGCCTTTGATGCGGGTGCCGAAACCGGCAACCCTCTTGAACTTGCTTTGGGCGACGGCGGCTTTGACCGCATCGCTGCCGAGTTCGTATTCCAGGACCTTCGTCCCGTTGAGCCAGTGTTCGACGTGGTTGCCTCTGACGAGGATGCGCGAGAGGTTGATTTCGCCGGCCGGTTTGAGCGGCAAAGGAGTGGCCGGCTTGAGCACGTCATAGAACGAGGCGGTAACGTGCTTGCCGTTGCCGTCCTGGGCGTCGGGTTCGCGCGCGTCATCGATCATCTGGTACTCGTGGCCGATGGCCGAGGAACGCGTTTCCGTGATGAAATATTTGACGCCGCTGTTGGCGGCCTGGCCTATCTTCCATTCCCACTGGAGGTCGAACTCCTCGAACTCGGGCTGGGAGATGATGTCCCCGCCCCCGTTGCCCAGGCAGTGCAGCCAGCCCTCTTGGACGGTCCAGCCTTTGGCCGGGAAGGTCTGTTTTTTGAAGCTGCGCCAGCCGGCTGCAGTTTGGCCGTCAAAAAGGAGCTTCCAGCCGGCGGCCTTTTCTTCATCCGAAAGCTGATTGGCCGCGCCTCCCGAAACCAGCTCGGCCGTGGCCAACAGCAAGGCCAAGGCGCCGCACCACCCTGGCAAACAGGTTCTTTTCATGGCCCTATTTCAAGCCGGGCCATGACTGGTTGGCAACCAAATAATGAACCCCACGGAAGCGTGGAAGCGTCTGGTCTGCAAACACTCTATTGACATTGCTGCGTTTTGTCCGAAGTTTGGATCCATGTCCGATTTGCTTTGGTACGTGGCCCACGTGCGGCCGCGCCGGGAAAAGAAACTGGCCGAATACTGCGAGCGCCAGGGTTTTGCGGTGACGCTGCCCTGCTATGAATCGCCGCACAAGTACCGCGGGAAAACGGTCGTGTTTCGCAAACCGCTGTTTCCGGGTTACGTCTTTCTCCAACTGGAACCGAGCCAGAAGGAGGCGGTCCGCCAGAACGATCATGTGGCGAATTTGCTGGACGTCTTTGATCAAGAGACCTTTCGCCGGCAACTGTCCGACATCCTTTTGGCTCTGGATACCGATCTGGGTGTGCGCCTGGCGCCCTCGATTGGAGAGGGCATGCGCGTGCGCATCAAGGCCGGTCCCTTGCAGGGCATCGAGGGGTGGGTGGAACAGCGCTACGGCATGACGACCGTGCTGCTGCGGCTGGATTTCATCGGCCAGGCCGCCGCCGTCAAGCTGGACGCGGACCTTCTGGAGCTGATATAAACTCCGCGATCAAATGCCCAGGTTCGCTAACGTGTTGCTGATCGCATTGACAATCTGAACGAGCCGGGGATGGGACCCCTCGAAACCGCCGACGGAAGAACCCAGCCCCTCGAGGGAGAGCCTGAGCAATTGCGGGTTTTGCTCCGAGCGTGTGGCCTCGTGAGCGGAGACTGCGGTGAAACCGGCGATGCTTTGGGCCTCGTCGCTATGGGTCTTGGACAATTCGGCCACCTCAGACTTGAGAGTGGCCAGCAATTGCAGCAGGTCCTTCCGCCGCTCGTCCTTGATAGCCTCGGCGTTCTGAATCCTGGCTTCGATCTTCCCGATAGTATCCTCGATCATGGCAGATTCCGGTTCTCTCTCCAAGATACCCGGCCCCGGTCTTTCCGCAAGAAAAAGAGCATCCGGGTCAGCAATTCCGCAAGGTGGGGTGCGCCGCCGCTTTACTTTCGGAGGCCCAGATTTTTGTCGGCGCCGAGCGCTGTCGTGATGGAGGGGCGGCCGGGCAGAGCCCGCGCGAGACAACACCTCTCCCGCAGTCCCCGAGTCCTCCTTGTTGCGTCGGCCAGTTTGCAAAGAGCAACACCCCGAAAGCGCTCACCCAGGCGGTCGTCAGCCACAGGCAAACCACAAATCCCAAGGCAAGTCCTCCTCCAAAGCCAGATCCAGGTCATGCGCCAGCTCTTTGAGGCTCACCTGGCCCAACCGGACCAGTTGACTGTGGAGCACCGCGTAGGCGCTAAAGAGGACGAAACCTAGGACTAAAATCAGCATTTGCGCCAACATGGCCACCGGTTCGTGATGGTAGCAATGCTCCAGGTGGTAGAATTGCGTCAGCTCATTGAACGCCTTGTTCTCGATGCCCCAGCGCCGGTGACCGCCCTCATAGACGACCTGGACCGGATAGCCCGCCAAGCCCTCCGATGCCATCCACCACCAGTCGCTGGTCTGGGGTTGATGGGTCATTTTTCCGCCCACCATCTTGTGCTGGATCCACGTCTCCTGCGAGTGGACCACCCGCACTTTGCGGCCGTAGCTCTTGCTGAAGTTCAGGTCTTTGACCTCCCAGAGTTTGACGTGCCGGCCACGGGTTTCGTCGTCAAACTCCAGAGCGGGTTCTTGTCCGGCACTCAGGGCGCGCGCCTCTTGCAAGACCTCCATCCGTTCCTGTTTGAGCACGACGATCCAGGCCCAGCCCAGCTTCTCCACCGCCTTCAAAAAGGGGCCTTGCACATACCAACTGTCAATGGTCACGGCGTTGAAAAAGCGCACGCCGTAAAGCCGGCGAATCCGCCCCAGCAGGCGCAGGCCGGCCTGGGCTTCCTCTTCCCCGGGACCGATAGGCTCCACGTCCACCAGCACGTTGAACTTGGGCCCGTTGATCTGGGCAAAGACATACCGGTGGTAGTATTCGATCACCGTGTGTTTTTGGCCTTGGTCGTCGGTCTCTTGAATCTCCCTCTGGCAGCAGCACGGACAGCAGCGACTGCGACTGTGGAAGTGTTCGTTGGCGTCCAAACTCAGGAGCAGCAGGCCGTTGATTTTACAGCTCTCCAGCGCCTTGTTGGCCTTGAGGTTCTTGTTCACCCCGGCCAGGCCTTGGCGCAAGTCCTCCAGGTAGAAGCGCTCGCTCACATAGTGAAAGGCGTCGTCGCTGATGCGCTCTTGCCAATGGATGAGGTGTTGCCAGCGCCAACGCTTGGTTTGCTTGGAGAGATCCAGGTAACTGCCGACGCGGATGGCCACGCCCATGAGCATGCTCAGCAACAAGGGCCGCGTAGGAATCTTGGCGTAGGGCCGATCGCTGCGCACCCCGCGCACGACCCGGCCCATGGCGAAGACTTTCGTTACGTAGCCCAGAAACTGAGCCAGTTCGTTCATGAAGACGCGGCCACCAGAGGTTCACCACGGCGGAGCAGTTCGCGATTGATTTGGCTGATTTCGTCAAGCACGTGCTGGACCTGGGCATAAGCGGCCACACCTTGGCGTGCTTGGTTGATCTGGCCCGGGGACTTCAGCAAGAGCGATTGCACCTGGCCTTTGGCGAAGCAGCGGTTGAGATAAAAGAACGGGCCGTGCTTGGGGCCACCGGTGTGGCAGCGGCAATTGGCCTTGCCACATTTGAGGAATCGCTCGATTAAGGAGGCGTGGAGGACTCCGGGGGGGAATTGGAAGGAGCGCAGGAGATGGGCCTTTCGCTGGCGGAGGGCCAGGGTTGATGTGCGCTGGAGCGGCTGTATCCTACTCATATATAGATGTAGGATAGCAGAGCGGGCGAGCAATGCAAGCGAAAAAGAAAATGCCTCTGTTTCCGAAAATGCCCTAACTGCCTGTGGTCAGCCAGGTTGGAATTGAAACCCCACCCACCTTACGGAATCGCTGGCATCCGGGTTTGCGCCTGTTCCAGGACCGCTGACGAAGCGGCCGAAGCGGGTCCATTCCCTGACCGTAGGAGACGACGTGAGGAGTCTCTGATCAAAGGCCCCCGAGGGGGCAGGCTTTCGCTGCGCCGCAAACTCGATCAGAGACTCCTTACGTCGTCTCCCACAATGGCTTGCGGAGAACTTTGTCGCTGAGCCTGGCTGTGCTGTTCAACCCTTGCTCTTGAGAACGGGCTGGACGGCCCGCCAAACCGCTTCCTGGACCTCCTGGACTGCGCCCGCCGCATTGATCAGCCTCACCCGGTGCGGTTCGGCGGCTGCCATGGCCCGGTAGCCCCGGGCTACACGCTCGAAGAAGGCGGCATCGGCCTCTTCCATCCGATCCCGCACAAAGGGCATCGTGGCCTGGCGGGCCAGCAACCGCCTGGCGCTCACCTCGGGCGGCGCCAGCAGCAGCAGCGTCAAATCCGGCCGCGTTTGCCCAACCGCGAAGTTGATGACCGCTTTGACCAGCTTCAAATCCAAGGCCCGCCCGTAGCCCTGGTAGGCCGTGGTCGAATCGTAAAAGCGGTCGCACAAGACCACTTGCCCCTTTGCCAGCGCAGGACGGATCACCTCCCGCACGAGCTGCGCGCGGCTGGCATTCATCAGCAGCAATTCCGCCTCGGCAGTCATCGCCCGGTTGGCGGCGCTGTGCTTGAGGGTGTGCCGGATTTCCTCCCCAATGGGTGTCCCGCCCGGTTCCCGCACCGTCCGCACACTCCACCCCTCGCGCAGCAACCGCTCCGCCAGCAAAGCCATCTGCGTTGATTTCCCGCTCCCTTCCGTGCCCTCGAAGGTAATCAACGAACCTTTCATCTTAGTCGCCGATGCAAACGACCCAGTCAGATTGTTCAAGTTATTGTAACTGTTCAGGTGTTGGGCCAGGTTTGAGGCGGGTGCTCACATGCGGTCGGCCTGAGGCTTCGTCCCGTAGGGACATCCCGAGAATAGCCCGGCGCTTCAGCGCCGGGTACGACGCCCAAAGAGCCCGCGTCCCGAAGGGACGCTTGAAGCTCAATCCCACAAATAGCGCTCGTCGTGCTCAATCCGATGCCTCTTGAGGAGGGCCAGAAACCCCTCCTGAAATCTCCTGCTGATTCAACCGTCCCTTCGGGACGGACGCAACACTAAACCGCTTCTCCCGGCGCTGAAGCGCCGGGCTATTGTCGGGATGTCCCTCCGGGACAACCACCGACCTCAAACCGCCTGGCGTTTCGAGAGGCACCTGCGACGCCGAGGTAGCCGCATGGATGCGCCCCTGAACAGCTTCAAGTCATTTTGCATTGGCGACTTAGATTTTTTTGAACCTTTCCCCCTTGGGCGTATCCTCGATGAGCCATCCCATGGCCTTCAGCTCGTCGCGGAGAGCGTCGGCGCGCTTGAAGTCCCTTGCCTGCCGGGCGTCCCGTCGTGCGAGCATGAGGCGAATGACCTCGGCGGGGGCTTCGACCTCTGTTGGCGCGCCCACCCCCAGGACCATGTCCAATCTTTCCCACGCGGCCAGGGTGGCGGCCCCCTCCGGGGCGTCCAGCGTGTTCTCATCGAGCCGGCGATTGGTCTGGCGGACCCAATCGAATACCACGCCCCAGGCGCCCGAGATATTCAAGTCGTCGTCCAAGGCGCCGGCGAACTGGTTCACCAGGACCGGCGCGGCCGGGACCTTGAGGTTGCCCGCCAGTTCCCGGAGTTTGCTCAGGCACTGGTCCAGGCGCAACAGGGCGGCGCGGGCTCCTTTGAGGTTCTCCAGCGTGAAATTGAAAGTCTCCCGATAGTGGGCGGTGAGCAGCAGATAGCGGATTTCGCGGCCGCTAAACCCCTTGGCCAGCAGGTCGCGCAACGTGAAAAAATTCCCGAGCGATTTGCTCATCTTCTTTCCTTCCACGAGCAGGTGGGCGCCGTGCAGCCAGTATTTCACAAAAGGCTGCCCGGGGGCCTGGCCCCGGCCCCTTCGCTCTGGGCGATCTCGTCCTCGTGATGGGGAAACATGAGATCTTCGCCCCCGAGGTGCAGATCGAAGCTGGGCCCCAGCAACTCCATGCTCATGGCGCTGCATTCGATGTGCCAGCCGGGCCGGCCCTCTCCCCATGGGCTTGGCCAGAACACGTCGCCATCCTCCGCCACGCGCGCCTTCCAAAGGGCAAAATCCCCAACCGCTTCCTTGGCGTATTCGTCGCTGCGCACCCGCTGGCCCACGCGCAACTCGTCGAAATTCAGGTTCACCAACTGCCCATAGCGGCGCCCGCTGCCCCGGTACTTTTCGATGCTGAAATAGACCGAGCCGTCCGGGGCGCGGTAGGCCAGGCCCCGCGCCGTTAGCTCCGCGATCAAAGCAATGATCGGCGCAATATGCTCCGTCGCTCGCGGCGCCTGGCCGGGCGCCTGGCAATTGAGCGTCTTGAGGTCCTCGAAAAACGCCGCCTCGAAGCGGCCGGTGAACTCCCGCAGCGGCAGACCGGTCTCGCCGACGCGCCGGATGATCTTATCGTCCACGTCCGTAATGTTCATCACGTGCCGGACCGCATAGCCTTTGAACTCCAGATACCGCCGCACCAGATCCCCGAAGATGAACGTGCGCCAATTCCCGATGTGCGCAAAGTCATAAACCGTCGGCCCGCAGCAATACAGGCCGACTTCCCGCCCGGCGGCATCGCGCGGAACGAACTCCTGGACGGAGCGCGACAGCGTATTGAACAACTTCAATCCCATACACGAGTCGCAGAAGATGGAACACGGCCCAAGGAAAAGAAAGGGGAAAGTCTCCCCGCCACTACCGTAAGGCTGAGTGATTTTTCCCGTTCGGGATGAGGAGCCAAGGCCAAATTCAGCTTTCCGGGACCGACCCCTTGGTGTTCGTTTTTTCGTGCAGTCTTGACGCCCCTTTACTAGTCTGGCCCTTGATTAACCGGTGAGATGAATCAAGTTGCCATTGAAAAATCTTTGGGTCCCAGCCGTCAACAACCACGGCGACTTCGGGCGCTTGGGCCTTCGGGAAATCAAGCCAGTTCCCATTAACCACTCATCACATGCCATCCGCCGAACTGGATTACATCACAATCAAAGGCTTCAAGAGTATCGCATCCATCGAGAAGCTCCGTCTGCGCCCAATCAACGTGCTCATCGGCCCAAATGGATCGGGCAAGTCGAATTTCATCGGCGTCTTCTCGTTCCTTCGCGCAATTCGCGAAGGAAAGCTCCAGGATTCCGTGGCCACGATGGGCGGGGCCGACGATATCCTTCACTTCGGCTCAAAAGTGACAAAGAAGATCGAATTCCACATCTCCTTCGAGGGCGAGGTCAATCAGTATTCCATAAGCCTCTTGCCAACCGAGGCAGACACCCTCTTCCCGTCGGATGAGCTGGTACACTTTTGGGACAAGGACCACTATCCGAAGCCGTACGACACCCGCCTGTCGCGGCAAGGAGACGAAGCGGGCATCAGCGCCCCAGCCAGCAGAGGGATATGCGCCTGGGTTCGCCGTCATTTAGCAAGTTGGAGGCTTTATCACTTCCATGACACGAGCCCTGGCTCGCCGATGAAGAAGACGGCGGATGTCGAAGACAACCACTTTTTGCGCCCTGACGGCTCTAATTTAGCCGCCTTTCTCTACTACCTCCGCGCAAAGCATGAGGCGTCGTACAGTCTGATCCGCCGCACGGTTCAGCGGGTCACGCCGTTCTTCGATGATTTCCTGCTGGAGCCTTCGAAACTGAACCCGACCAAGATCCGCCTCGGATGGCGGCACACGAGCTCGGACAGATATTTTGACGCATCTTCATTGTCGGACGGCACACTCCGCCTGATTGCCCTCGCCACGCTCTTTCTTCAGCCGCGCCACTACTGCCCGTCCGTGATACTCGTGGATGAGCCTGAATTGGGGCTTCACCCTTACGCCATAACCATGCTGGCCTCTCTTGTAAAAACCATATCCGCGAAGACCCAGGTTATCCTTTCAACCCAATCGCCTCTCCTGCTCGATCAATTCGAACCGGAAGACGTGCTGGTTGCCGACCGCGTTGAGGGAAGCACGCAGCTAAAGCGATTGGAATCGCAGAGCCTGGCGAGTTGGCTGGAGGAGTACAGCCTGGGCCAACTCTGGGAAAAGAACGAGCTTGGAGGACGCCCCTGAATGATGGCGCGGCTGCTGATTCACGTCGAGGGAGAGACAGAGGAGACCTTTGTGAACGAGGTGTTGCGCGACCATCTCGTAACGGTGGGTTTTAGCCAAGTGAGCGCCAGGATCGTTGGCAACGCTCGGCTCCGTCACCGTCGAGGCGGCATCCGCGGCTGGGACTCGGTGAAAAAGGACATTGTGCGTCGCATGCTCGGTGACCCCGCGGCCTACGCCACGACCATGGTTGATTATTACGCTTTACCGCAGTCAGGGCTCGGTGCCTGGCCGGGCCGGGCAAAAGCCGCTGCGAAGGCGCCGCATCTGAAAGCAGCCTCCGTCGAGGAAGCGCTTGCGGCGGACGTTCAGGCCACGATGGGCTTGGCTTTTGACACCCGCCATTTCATCCCCTTCATCGTAATGCACGAGTTTGAGGGGCTGCTCTTCAGTGATTGTGCTGCCTTCAGTCGAGCAGTCGGAAAGCCCGAACTTGAGCCCAAACTACAGGCCGTCCGAAATGCATTCTCGAACCCTGAGGAAATCAACGACTCGCCATTAACGGCGCCGTCGAAGCGAGTTAAAGACTTGATGCCCTACTACCAAAAACCTTTGTTGGGCACGCTCGCAATCATTGAAATCGGCCTGCAACGCCTGCGTTTGGAATGCCCGCATTTCGCCCAGTGGCTCAGGAGACTGGAGGAAATCATCAAGTCGCAAATGGCATGACTGAGGGGTCAGACATCGTCCTCGATCTTGTTTCGCGTTTTCGCGGCTAAACCTCCAGCCCCTTCTATGTCCGGCAAGAAGACAAGCAACGCCATGCTGGGGCTGGGTCTGCTGTTCGCCATCTTCCTTTGGGGCGGCACCAATGCCGGCACGAAGTTCATTTTGGCGGCCTGGCCGCCGATGTGGACGGGCGGTTCCCGCTTTTTGAGCGCCGGGCTGTTGTTGCTGGGGATATTGCGCTGGACCGACTGGCTCGGGCGGGGCGGCACCCTCACCCCCGAGCTCCGCCGCCGGCTCTGGTGGCGCGGCGGGCTGAGCCTGGCGGTTTATATTGTCGTATTCAATTCGGCGGTGCGCTACACGGCCGTCTCGCATGTGGCCTTGTATCTTGGGGCGGCCCCGGTTTGGGCGCTGTTGTGGGAAGGGCGCCCGGCTTTGGCCTGGAGCACCCTCCAGCGCTATGGAGCGGCGGCGCTGGCTTTGACGGGGGTCCTGGTCCTTTTTTGGCCCGCCTTGAAAGCCCCCACGGGAAGCTGGCGCGGAGAAGTCCTCGGGTTTGCCGCCAGCGTGCTCTGGACCAATTACGGACGTCAGTGCCGCACCTTGGGGGCGCACCTGTCCGGGGCTCAGAGCAGTGCGCACACCATGTGGCGGGCCGGCGTGCTGCTCTTGCCCTTGGGAGTGCTTGAAGATTTGGCGCTCGGGATTGGTCTGGCGGGCGGACCTGGCTTGGGTGCATGCCTATTGCATCGTGGCCGGAGGCGTGGTCGCCTTCGCCATCTGGAATCAGGCCCTCCGCCACTGGCCAACCAGCCAAGTGATGCTCTTCAACAACCTGATTCCTCTGAGCACCATGACTTGGGCATGGGCCTGCCTGGGGGAACCCGTCACCCGGACCTTCTGGCTGGCAATGCTGCTCATCGTGGCCGGCGTCGCCTGGGCCACCGCCTCCCGGTAGCCGAGCCACGGGCAAAAGGAGGGTTGAACTTTCCCCGCCATTGTTTACGTTCGCAGAGTGACGCTGACGGAAGTGCTGGCCAATGAAGAGTTGCGCCGGGGCGAATTCCCGGTGACGCGCGCGCAGGTTTTTCTCGCCCATGCGGGGGTTTGCCCCTTGCCGCGGCGGGTCTCCGAGGCGGTGTCCCAGTACGCCCTCCAGGCTGCCAACGGCGACCAGGAGAAGTTCATCTATCCGGAGCTCCTGGACCATGGACGCCAGGTGGCCTCGCAATTGCTCCGGTGCGAGCCGGATGAGGTGGCCTTTGTCGGGCCGACCTCCCTGGCGCTGAGTTTCATTGCCAGCGGTCTGAAGTTTCGGCGCCACGATAACCTGCTGGTCTATTTCGACGATTATCCCTCCAACGTCTATCCCTGGATGGCGTTGGCGGAGCAGGGGGTGGAGGTCCGGCTCATGAATACGCGCGGGCTGGGCCTCATCCGGCCCAAGGACGTGATGGGCCAGGTAGATGAGAACACGCGCCTGGTCGCCCTCGCCTCCTGCCACTTCATCAGCGGCTACCGGCTCGATTTCCAGGCCATCGGCCAATTCCTCCATCAGCGCAATATTCTCTTCTGCCTGGATGGCATTCAGACCCTCGGGGCCTTCCCGCTCACCATGGAGCACGTGGACATGCTGGCGGCAGATGCGCACAAATGGCTGCTCGGCCCGTGCGGGGCGGGGCTGATGTACGTGCGGCGCTCAATTCAGGAGAGCCTGACTCCCCCGATTTACGGCTGGAACAATGTCCGCTGCCCGGAGTTCGTCGCCCAGGAGCAGATCGTGCTGCGCCCGGGCGCCCGGAAATACGAGGCGGGGACCTGCAACCTGCTCGGCCTCCTCGGCTTGATTCGCGGCATGGAGCTACTCCTGGAAGTGGGCGTGGACAACATCGCGCGGGAGTTGTTGCGCAAACGCGCCCGCCTGGCCACGGCCTTGCAGGCCAAGGGCTACACCGTCCTCCATGCGGAGGCGCCCCCCGAAAACAGCAGCGCCATCCTCTCCTGTCACCGCCCGGGCACTGACCTCGCCCCGTTGCACCGCAAACTCCTCGACGCCCATATCGTCACCTCGCTCCGCACCGACCGCGCCGGCCAGAAATACATCCGCCTCTCGCCGCATTTCTACAATACTGACGCCGAGTTGGACCGCGCGCTGGAACTGCTGTGAAAAAGATGTCCCTCCTCCACCAGATTCGAGCCGGCCTATTCCTATGATCATCGGGGTGCCTAAAGAAATCAAAGACCAGGAACATCGCGTAGCCTTGTTGCCCTCGGCTGCGTATCAACTGGTTCAGCGCGGCCATCAGGTGCTCGTCGAGCGCCAGGCCGGCGCCGGCGCGGGCTATCCTGACGAGGATTATGCCCACGCGGGCGCAACCCTGGTGGACGACCACGCCATCCCGTTCGAAAAGGCGGAGCTGGTGGTGAAGGTCAAGGAGCCGCTGCCCTCCGAATACGGCCTGCTGCGACCGGGCCAGCTCCTGTTCACCTACTTTCACCTGGCCGCCAACCGCTCGTTGACCGAGACCCTCATGCGGGCGGGCGTGACCTGCCTGGCTTATGAAACCATCGAGATGAACCGCCGGCTGCCCCTGCCTCGAGCCGATGAGCGAGATCGCCGGGCGGATGTCCATCCTGGTGGGCGGTTATTTCCTGGCCAAGCATGTTGGCGGCAGCGGCGTGCTGCTGGGCGGCGTGCCGGGCGTGCTCCCCGGCCGGGTAGTGGTGCTGGGCGGCGGCACCTCGGGCATCAACGCCGCCCGCATGGCCCAGGGTCTTGGCGCCGATGTCACCGTGCTCGAGGTGGACTGGGAACGCATGCGCTTCCTGGACATCACCCTCCACACTGCCCACACCCTCTACTCCGACGAAGCCCACCTGCTCGAACTGCTGCCCTCAGTTGACTTGCTCATCGGCGCCGTCCTGGTCCCGGGCGCCAAAGCCCCCAAGCTCATCCGCCGCGACATGCTTCGCCGCATGCCTCCGGGCAGCGTCCTGGTCGACATCGCCATTGACCAGGGCGGCTGCGCCGAAACCTCCCGCCCGACCACCCATGACCAGCCCGTCTTCCTCGAAGAAGGCGTCCTCCACTACTGCGTGGCCAACATGCCCGGGGCCTATGCCCGAA
Source organism: uncultured bacterium (assembly GCA_963713735.1). Classification (GTDB taxonomy): domain Bacteria; phylum Verrucomicrobiota; class Verrucomicrobiia; order Limisphaerales; family UBA8199; genus CAVQND01. The sequence goes on along the minus strand of CAVQND010000012.1, from coordinate 63,955 downwards.
CCGCCACCCAGGCCCTCACCAGCGCCACCTACCGCTTCATCGAGTGGCTCGCCGATTTCGGCCTGGCCGAGGCCTGCCAACGCCAGCCCGCCCTGCTCTCCGGCATCAACGTCATGGACGGCCACCTTACCCACAAGGCCGTCGCCCAAGCCCACGGCCTGAACTGGACCAGCCCCAAGCTGTAGCGGCGAACGGCAGTTCGCCGCTGACTTCGATCACCGGCCCTTGGGCTCCGATGTCTTCCTGATTTCAGCCTCGAATGTGCCTGCCACGAAGCTTTTGGACGGATCGGGCAGGCAAAGGTAAATCTTGCCGGCAACCCGCCCGTTGGCAGCCTGGCGGAAGGCCAGCTTGAGGGCGTAGCCTGCGGAGATGTCCTCTTTGGCGGGCTGCTGCCGGCCATCCTCCCAGCGCACACTCACGCGCGGCAGCGGCGGCGGGCGGATGGGCGTGATCTCGATGGTCTTGCCGCTCAACTCCTCACCCCGGCGGGCAAAGAGTTGAATCGTCACTCCCATCACGGGCGCCCCGCTGGGCCCTCCCTGGCGCAAGGTCAACTTGCCGCCTTGCAGTGTGGCTCGCTCGCACTTGAAACCGATGCCCTTGAGCCTGCCTGCCGCCACGGTCTCGGGAAAAGCCGCCTTCGTCAGGCCCAGCGTCCATTGGATGTCCTGCGGAACAGGGTAGATTAACCTGGGAATGCCGGAAGTGGGAGGCTGCCGGGACGCAGTATTCGCCAGGAGCGTTTTGTCCAGGAGCGCCCAGAGCGCTGCCCCGGCCGAACAAAGCAGCGCCAGCACCAGACCCGCCCTGGCTATTGTCCGGAGCACCGGCGCCCGGGAACGTCGTCCCGATTCCTCACCCAGCCCGGCCGGCGCAGGACGCGGACCCGCCGCCTGCGCCGCCGAGAGAATCAGCTTAGTCTCCTCTGAGGCAGGGGCTTGCGGAACGACGATCTTCCGAAAACAAGTCGGACATCCGATTTGCTTGCCACTGGAGCCGGAGTCGGTCGTGATATGTTGCCCACACACCGGGCACGCAAACTTGAACTCGCTCATTGCCTGGCCCATTTAGACCATTTTACACCCCCCAAGGCACGACAAATCTTTTTTGAGGATTTGACCTCTCCCCACCCTTTGGCCTACATTCTCCGCTTCTTATGAAATTGCTCATTTGCGACCCTGTGTCACCCAAAGGAATTGCCTTGCTGCAGCAGCGGCCCGAGTTCGATGTCGTGGTGCTGCCCAAACGGCTGTCCGAGGCCGAACTGCTGCCGATCGTTAAGGACGTCGTGGCCATGGTGGTGCGGTCCGAGACTAAGGTGACGCGCAAGATCATCGAGGCCGCCCCCAAGCTGCGGGTCGTGGGCCGGGCCGGCGTCGGAGTTGACAACGTGGATGTCGAGGCTGCCACTCAGCGCGGCGTGGTCGTCATGAATACACCCGGCGGAAACACCGTCTCCACCGCCGAACTGTCCTTCGCCATGATTCTGAACCTGGCCCGCAAGGTGCCCCAGGCCCATTCCTCGATGCTGGCCGGCAAGTGGGATCGCAAGCAGTTCCAGGGCATCGAGTTGATGGGCAAGACCCTCGGGGTGCTCGGCTTGGGCCGCATCGGCAGCGAGGTCGCCCGCCGGGCCCTGGCCTTCGGCATGCACGTTTTGGGCTATGACCCCTTCCTCACCGAGGAGCGCGCCAAATCCCTCGGCATCACCCTGGCCGCCGACCTCGACGACGTTTACCGCGATGCCGATTTCATCACCGTCCACCTGCCGGTCACCGACCAGACGCGCGGCCTTCTCAATGCCACCGCTTTCGCCAAGATGAAACCCAAGGTCTGCCTCATCAATTGCGCCCGTGGCGAAATCATGGTGGAAAACGACCTCCTGGCCGCCCTCGACTCGGGCAAGGTCGCCGCTGCCGCCCTGGATGTCTTTCCCACCGAACCGCTCCCGGCCGACCACCCCTTCCGCAAGCACGCAGGCATCAACCTCACCCCCCACCTGGGCGCCAGCACCGTCGAGGCGCAGGAAAAATGCGGGGTCGAAGTCGCCGAAGTCATCGCCGGCTACCTGCTTACCGGCGAAGTCCGCAACGCCGTCAATCTGCCCTACCTCGACGCCAAAACCTACGAGCAGATCCGGCCCTACCTGGTCCTGGGGGAGAAACTCGGCAAATTCCTCGCCCAGCTCGCTCCCGCCCAGGTCGACGGCCTCTACATTACCTATGGCGGCAAGGCCCAGGAATTGCCCAATATCGACCCGGTCACCCGCGCCGTCCTGCTCGGTTTCCTCTCCCGCGCCTCCGTCAAGGACCTCAACAACGTCAATGTCCGCAGCATCGCCGCCACCCTGGGCATCAGCGTCCAGGAAAAACGCTCCGCCGAACCGGTCACCTTCAACGAATGGCTCCACGTCCAGGTCTTCCGGGGCCAGGAGAAAGTCGTCTCCGCCGGCGGCACCTTCTTTGGCTCGCCCGATAACCCGCGCATCGTCCGCGTCTTCAGCCAGCCCACCGAAATCGTCCCCGCCGGCGTCGTGCTCCTGCTGCGCAACAAAGACCGGCCCGGCATCGTCGGCTACCTGGGCACCCTCATGGGCCGGGCCAACGTTAATATTGCCAGCATGAGCCTGAGTCGCGATACTCTGGGGGGCTATGCCTTGACGGTGCTGAATCTGGACAGCGTGCCTCCGCCCGAAGTGCTGGAGGAAATTCAAAACGACCCCGACATCAGCAATGTCAGGGTAGTCAAACTATGAATCCGTGGTAGAATTAGAAATTGTGTTTATGAAACCAACGACCCTCTCACTGGTCCTGCTCTTGGCCGCCGTCATTTTGGACCCGTGGCGCGCCTGCCCTCAAGCGCCGGCCGCCACCAGCACCGCCGCTACCACCACTCCGGCCAAAACCTCCGACCTCTTCCCGGATGCCGTCATCGCCAAAGGCAAGAACGTGGAAGTCAAACGCAGCCAGCTCGACGACGAACTCATGCACCTCAAAGCCCAGGCTGCGGCCCAAGGCCAGAAGATCAGCCCCGAGCAAATGCTCCTCTACGAACAGCGCGTCCTCGAACACCTCATCGGCATCCAGCTCCTCCGCGCCCGGGCCACTGACGACGACAAGGCCGCCGCCAAAAAACTGGCCACAAAAAGAATGCAGGACGCCATAACCGAACGCGGCTCCGAGGAAGCCCTCGACCGCCAACTCAAGGCCAACGCCCTCTCCCGCCAGGAGCTGCTCAGCAAATGGACCGAGGACGCCACCGCCGAAAATGTCTCGAAGCGCGAGCTGCATATCAACGTCACCGACGAGGAGGTCAAGAAGTTTTATGACGACAACCCGTCGAAATTCGAACAGCCTGAAATGGTCCGCGCCAGCCATATCCTGCTCATGACCATCGATCCCAAGACCCGGGCCGAACTGAGCAAAGAGGTCAAGGAGGCCAAACACAAACAGATTGAAGACCTCCTCAAACGCGCCCGCTCCGGCGAAGATTTCGCCAAGCTGGCCAGGGAGTATTCCGAAGACCCGGGCTCCAAGGCCAACGGCGGAGAACTCACCTTCCCGCACGGCCAGATGGTCCCTGAATTCGAAACCGCCGCCTTCTCACTCCACACCAACCAGGTCAGCGATATCGTCACCACCCAATACGGCTATCACATCATCAAACTCAGCGAGAAGATCCCGGCCCGGAAAATCGAACTCGCCAAAGTCGCCGACCGGGTCAAAGAGAACCTCGTGCTCCAGGCCATCCAAAAGCAATTCCCGCCATACTACGCGGAGATCAAGCAAGGGGCCGGCGTCCAGATCCTGGATGAAAGACTCAAGCCCAAGGAAAATCCCTCCGGCCTGCCTGCCGGACACCCCCCGGTCGGTTCGCCACAGACAATCCAATCAATTCCGCGCACCTCCGGCCCGCCTGCCGGACACCTCCCGGTCGGTTCCAATAATATCCCGCCGGCGGCCAAGTAAACTTAGGGTCAATTCATGAAGCGGCAAAGACCGGGGCGGGGACGGCTTCGTCCCCACTCCCGCGTTGTTAATCGGCAATTCGGTAAATATGCGCATCCCACGCCGCAAACCGGTCCTCGAACGACCCACTCCGCGCCGTCAGAGCGCGCTGTTCGCCGATGACTTCCACTGAGCGGTCCCCTTTCGGGCCCTTGAGCGCGAACGTCGCCCGGGTCGCCCCCTCGCGCAAGGCCACCGTAAACAGGTAAGTTGCCCCTTCATGCCGCTTGGCCAGCATGGCTACCGGCACCGCCGGGTCCTCGGACTCCACCTTGGCGGCATCCGCAATGGTCGGGCTGTTGAGCACGGGCGCCAGGCGGGTGATCTGGCGGTTCAAGGCCGTGACCGCCTCGAGCATCTCCGCATCATCGAGCAACGCCGCCTCCCGGAAGCTCGGTTTGAACTGGTGGACGAAAAACACCAGTCCGCGAGAACCATGAATGAGCGACATCCAGGCCTCGGCGCGGACCTCGCGCGGCGTGGGTTTGCGAGCGGGGTTGTCGATGTGCGTGCATTCCAGGCAGTTCCACACGATCTGCCGGTCTTGGCTCCATTGGACCAGGCGCTGGACCCCTGTGGCCACGTACCAGAGCTTGCCGGCCACCTCCGCCCGGTCATGCACCGCGGGGTATATGTCGAACGAGACAATGTCGCACCCCTTGATGTATTGGGGATAATCCTCCGGATGATTGCTGCGCACCCCGCGGCCAAAATACCCGTCCCAGGCCACGCCCTGGCCCAGGTTGAGCAACACCGGGCGAGACGCGTCCGCCGCCCGCAACCGTTCGTAGTCGGCCACCACCCGCTCCGGGGCAACCGGCGGACCCCACCCCTTGCCTGCCCCCAGCGACTGCGCGTTGTCCGGCTCATCCCCGTGCATCCAGCCGATAATCGCCGGGTCGTCCAGGTGCTTGAGCGCCACCCGGTTCTGCTCGCAAATCAACCGCATTCCCGCTTCCTTGAGCTTTGCCAACTGCTCCTCGGTTGGCCCTCGCCACAACCCGATATAAGTATTGAACCCCGCCTGTTTGTAACGCTCTGCGTTGGCCGGGGACTGCAACCATACCGCCAGCGGAAAGAAACCAGGCTCCGCTGACGGGCCGTGCGGCCATTTCGCGTAAGCGGTCGAAGACCCCGAGGCCGGCCCCGCCCAAAGCCACGGCCCCGCCATGCAGGCAGCGAAAATCAAAGCAGTGAATTTCATGCTCGGCATTATACGGTCCACCGTCTCTCAGCGCGCCGCCCCCTCTTCCTTGAGCAGCCAATCGTATCCCTTATCCTCGAGTTCGAGGGCAAGCTGCTTGTCGCCCGTCCGCACGATGCGGCCCTCGGCCAGGACGTGGACGAAGTCCGGCACCACGTAGTTGAGCAAGCGCTGGTAATGCGTGATAACCAGTTGCGCATTGTCCGGGCGACGCAGCTTGTTCACGCCCTTGGACACGATCTTTAGAGCATCGATGTCCAGGCCCGAATCCGTCTCGTCCAGCACCGCCAGGCGCGGCTCCAGCACCGCCATCTGAAAGATCTCGTTGCGCTTCTTCTCGCCCCCGGAAAATCCCTCGTTGACGGAGCGCCGCAGAAGGTCCTCGCCCAGCTCCAGCAGTTCCATCCTCGCCTTGACCAGTTCCAGAAACTCCATGGCATCCAGTTCGGCCTGGCCCCGGTGCTTGCGGATTTCGTTCAGCGCGGCTTTGAGAAAATAGGTGCTGTTGACGCCGGGGATTTCAACCGGGTACTGAAACGCCAGAAACAATCCCCCGCGAGCCCGTTCCTCGGGGTCCAGTTCCAGCAGGTCCTGCCCGTCGTAAAGCACCCGGCCGGAGACTACCTCATAGCCCTCGCGGCCGGCCAGAACCGCCGCCAGCGTGCTCTTGCCGCTGCCGTTCGGACCCATGAGCGCATGCACCTCGCCCGGGTAGATGGTCAGGTTGATGCCCTTGAGTATCGGTTTGCCCTCAACCCCGGCATTGAGATCGGTAATTTCAAGGATCGGTTGTTTCATTCAATTGGTGTCTCACCCCACGCTCCCCTCCAGGCTGACGCCCAGGAGCTTCTGGGCCTCAACCGCGAATTCCATAGGCAATTCCCGGAAGACTTCCTTGCAGAAGCCGTTGACGATCATGTTCACCGCGTCCTGTGTGGAGAGCCCGCGCTGGTTGCAATAGAAAATCTGATCCTCGCCGATCTTCGAGGTCGAGGCCTCGTGCTCGACCCGCCCGGTCGTGTTCTTGACCTCGATATAAGGAAAGGTGTGCGCCCCGCACTTGCCGCCCAGCAACAGCGAGTCGCACTGCGAAAAGTTGCGGGCGTTCACCGCCCCCTTCTGGACCTTCACCAGCCCCCGGTAGCTGTTCTGGCCGTGCCCGGCCGCAATGCCCTTGGACACAATCGTGCTCCGCGTATTCTTGCCCAGGTGCAACATCTTGGTGCCGGTGTCCGCCTGCTGGAAATGGTTGGTCACCGCCACGGAGTAAAACTCGCCGATGGAATTGTCCCCCAGCAGGATGCAGCTCGGATATTTCCATGTAATCGCGGAGCCGGTCTCCACCTGGGTCCACGAAATCTTCGAGTTTCGGCCTTTGCACAAGCCGCGCTTGGTGACGAAATTGTAAATGCCGCCCCGGCCCTGTTCGTCGCCCGGATACCAGTTTTGCACGGTCGAGTACTTGATCTGGGCGTTGTCCAGGGCGATCAGCTCCACCACGGCCGCGTGCAACTGGTGCTCGTCCCGCATCGGCGCCGTGCACCCCTCCAGGTAGCTCACCGAGGCCCCTTCCTCGGCCACGATCAGCGTGCGCTCAAATTGGCCGGTGTTGGCCGCGTTGATGCGGAAATAGGTGGAAAGCTCCATCGGACACCGCACCCCCTTGGGAATGAAACAAAACGACCCGTCGCTGAACACCGCCGCATTGAGCGCGGCAAAGAAATTGTCCGTGTACGGCACCACCATCCCCAGATACTTCTTCACCAGGTCCGGATGCTGCTGCACCGCCTCGGTGAACGAGCAAAAAACGATGCCCCGCTCCGCCAGCTTCTCCTTGAAGGTCGTCCCGACCGACACGCTGTCAAACACCGCGTCCACCGCCACGCCCGCCAACCGCTCCCGTTCCTTGAGCGGAATGCCCAGCTTCTCGTAGGTCTCCAGCAGCTTCGGGTCCACCTCCTCCAGGCTCTTGGGCCCCTCCCCTCGCCGCTTGGGCGCCGAATAATACACCGCCTGCTGATAATCAATGGGCGGATAATGAACGTGCGGCCAACTCGGCTCCTTCATCGTCAGCCAGTGCCGGTAGGCCTTGAGCCGCCAATCCAGCATGAACCTCGGCTCCGCCTTCTTGGCCGATATCAGCCGGATAATGTCCTCGTTGAGCCCCGGCGGCGCCGCGTCGGCCTCCACGTCCGTGTAAAAGCCGTACTTGTACTCTTTCTGGACCAACCCCTGGATTGTTTCCGCTGCAGTGCTCATGAGTCTGTGCAGTCGCAACCTAGCCTATGCCTTGCCACTGTCAATAGCTTGACCTTGGCGGGGCATCGTGGCCAAATGAGGGCCATGTCTGAGTCCTTGACGACTGCGGGGAGGGAGCAGCAGGCCGCAACGGCGGCTGGCAGCAGCCATTTCCGGTGGGTGATTTGCGGATTGCTGTTTTGGGTTACCACAGCCAACTACATTGACCGCGGCGTCTTCGGGAACCTGGCGCCGGAACTGGCGCGGAAGATTCCCGGCTGGAGCCAGGACGCATACTGGTACATGCAGGTTGCCTTCAGCGCGGCCTACGCCATCAGCCTCCTGCTGTGCGGGCGGCTGATGGATGTCATTGGGTTGCGCTGGGGGTTTGTCCTGGCGTGCGCCTTTTGGGGGTTGGTCTCGATGAGCCACTCGCTGGTCAGCACGGTTGCCGGCTTTTTCATCGTCCGCATTTTGCTGGCGTTGGGGGAAGGCGGCAACTTTCCCGCGGCCATCAAGACGACGGCCGAGTGGTTCCCCAAGCGGGAACGGGCGCTGGCCACGGGCATTTTCAATTGCGGCACCAATATCGGCGGTGTGCTGGTGCCCTTTTGCCTGCCTTGGGTCGTGATGCGTTTTACGGAGGTCACCTTTGGCGGGTATTCTCTGGGCTGGCGGGGCGCTTTCCTGGTGACGGGCATCTTCGATGTCACCTGGATCATCGCCTGGCTGCTCATCTACCGACGGCCTCAGGAGCATCCCCGGGTTTCGCAGGCAGAGTTGGCGTTGATCAACAGCGATGCGCCGGAGCCGACGGTGAAAATCCCCTGGCGGAAGCTCTTTCCCCATCGGCAGGCCTGGGCGTTCGCGGTGGCCAAGTTCATGACCGATTGTTTCTGGTGGTTTTATCTGTTCGGCGCCCCGTTTTTCTTTTCCGACCGGTTCGGTTTGAACCTCAAATCACGGAGCGCCCCGGTGGCGATTATTTATCTGATGGCCTCGCTGGGGAGCATTGGCGGGGGCTGGCTCTCGGGGCACTTCATGAAACTGGGCTGGAGCCTCAACAAGGCGCGGAAGATGACTTTCCTGGCGTGTGCGGTGTGCGTGCTGCCGGTGGTTTTTGCGACCGTCACGCACGATAAATGGATCGCAGTCGCGCTGATTACGCTGGCAGCTTCGGCGCACCAGGCCTGGTCGGCCAACGCGTTCAGCCTGGCGTCCGACATGTTCCCGCGCCGCGTCGTCGGTTCAGTGACCGGCTTCGGTGGTTTCGCCGGCTCGATTGGCTCGGTTGCTCTGTTTGTGATCGTGGGCCAACTTCGCAAGGCCGCCATCGCGCGCGGGGAGCCAGGCAATTACTTCCTCATCTTCCTGGCGGCAAGCCTCGCTTACCTGGTAGCCCTGCTCATCGTCCACCTGCTGGCGCCCAAGCTCGAACCGGCCCAGGTCGAGGAAAGGAACTAACCACGGATGACCCGGGGCGCCGAACTCCAGGGCACCGCGTAGCGGTGCTCTGAAGTTAGTCTGACGCCCCACAGGGGTGTGCATCCAAACGCACACTTCCCAGCCGGGGCCAGTCGTGATAGGCTCCCTTTCGATAAGCCAACTGAGTTCAAGACCTGGGACCATTTCGCTTGCGGTTGCCATTAGCCCGGATGTTTTATAGAGTTTCGCTAACTGGAAGGCGTAGCGCAGGCTTCCAGCCTGCTGTATCGCGGATTTCCAATCCGCAAATGCTCCCAGACAGGTACAGCCTGCCGACTGGAAGTCGGCGATACAGTCCCGATTCGGAATCGGGAGAAACCTGCGCTACGTAGCTTCGGCAGCCCAGTACCTCTCTTAGGCGGCGTAAATAAATAAAGGTATCAAGTTGGTTCACCCGTGAGGCTCGATGGTATAGTTCCACTCACCATGGAACTTGTTAGGCTTTAGGTTCACTTGCTTCATCTGCTCGCGTGAGACTTTTCTACCCGTCGGATACTTTCGACGATCCAGCCGGCAGGTCACCGTCAATCCTTTGGCCGTCGTTGTGCTGGCAATCAGGTTCACGACCGTCTGGTAATCTCGCAACGGTTCACCGCGCCAGTTGGACGAAATGAACGAAAAGAGTCGGTGTTCGATCTTGTTCCACTTGCTGGTGCCGGGCGGAAAGTGGCAGATGGAAAGGCACAGCCCACTTTTGTCGGCAAAGCCCTGCAACTCGAGTTTCCAGAGTCGCAGCCGCCACCCATTGCTGCCTCCGCCATCGGCGGTGATCCACAGCGTCCGGACCGCAGGATAAAGTCTTCGCCCTTCAAAGCGCCACCACCCACGAATCGAGGCCACCGCAAAGGCCCCCGTGTCATGGTCGGTGCCCACGTTTACGAATCCGCTGTTGCGCCCCAAGTCATAGATGCCGTAGGGATAGGCGCGAGGCACCTCGGGACCCGGGAAGTCGTGCCCCTTGACCCGTTGCGGTTGTTTCGCCACACGCCATTGTTGGCCGCTATTGGCGTAGTTGCCCACCAGTTCCTTCTTCTTGGTGTCCACCGAAATGACCGGCTCCCCCGCCGCCAAGGCCCGCTTCACGCACCGGTTGATATGCCGAAATTGGGCGTCGCGGTCCGGGTGGTCCTCCCCTTCCTCCAGCTTCCGATTGCTCTGCAAACTGTAGTCCTGCTCGTGCAGCAGTTGGGCCACCCGCATGTGGCTCACCGGATGAGCTTGCTGGCTTAACTCCTCGGCCAGGGTCCGAGTGCTCTTGCAGACCCAGCGCAAGGGAGATTCCGGATCGCCGCGAGTTCCGCCCTCAATCAAATCGTCCAGCGCCGCCACCAGCCCGGAATCCAACACCGTGAGGTTCTTGCGTCCGGCGCCCGGGCGCCGGATGCGCTCCGCCAGCGAGGAGTCGCCCCGCTCGATTTCGCCAATACCCTTGAGGATGGCTTTGCGGGACAAGCCACAAGCCCGGTGAACCACGCAGACACCGCCATAACCCATCTGCATAGCTTCATTGGCGGCGGTAAGGCGCCGGGTCCGCTCATTTAGGAGTGGCCAAATGGCCCTGAACTTCTGCGTCAGCGCGGCAATAGCACTCATGTGCAGCTATCATACCACGATTCTCAGAAGTTGATACCTTTATTTATTTACGCCGCCTTAGGCTGGGAAATATCCGGCTTAGGTGAACCCGTTGACCGTCAGAAGCTCGAGGAATCATGAAACTCAAAGTAATCTTGCCGGTGCTGGCGCTCACCTTAATTGCCCAGCCTGTCTTGGCCCAGGTCTGGATCAGCGAGTTCATGGCCGGCGGCAGCGCGTTGAAGGATCAGGACGGCGACACCCCGGACTGGATCGAGATATGGAACAACACCCCCACATCACTGGATCTGGCGGGATGGCACCTGACCGATGACCCGGCGAAGCCCGCGAAGTGGACATTTCCCTCGACGAATCTTGCCTCCGGTCAGTTCCTGGTCGTCTTTGCCTCCGGCAAGAACCGCTCCGTAGCCGGCGCCCCCCTGCACACCAATTTCAAGCTTAGCAGCGCCGGAGAGTACCTGGGCCTGGTTCAAGCCGACGGACAGACCATCGCCCACCAATATTCGCCGGCGTATCCGGAGCAGGTCTATGGAGTCTCCTACGGCCTCGCACTCGACACCGGAACCATGACCTGGGTCGAGGGCTATCTCACCCAACCGACGCCCGGGGCAACCAACTCCACCGCTTATCTCGGTCTGGTGGCGGATTGCCAGTTGAGCGTGCCCCGTGGCTTTGTTGACCTGCCTTTCACGGTGGTCATCACCACGGCCACTGCGGGGGCGGAGATTCGTTTTACCACCAACGGCACCGCGCCCACGGCCACCACGGGCGTCCTCTACGCCGGCCCGGTTCCCATCACCCGCAATACGGTCCTCCGCGCCATCGCCACCAAGCCCGGCTATAAGGCCGCGCCCGTTGCCACCCATACGTACGTCTGCCTCAGTAACGTAATCACCCAGAATCTGCAAACCGCCACCAACTCCGGCTTCCCCACCGCTTGGGGCGGCGCCGGCGCGGCCAGCTATGCGATGGACCCGAAAGTCACCGGCCCCAGCGGGCCGCAGATGCCGGCCGCCTTGCGGTCGCTGCCCTCGATTCTCCTCTCGGCCAGCATGTCCGATTTGTTCGACGCCGCCCAAGGCATCTATGCAAACTCCAACAACAGGGGCACTAACTGGGAGCGGCGGGCCTCGATTGAGTGGCTCGATACCAACGGGCTCTCCACCTTCCAGGCCGATTGCGGGGTGCGGATTCAGGGCGGGGTGGGCCGTGGCGAGCCGAAAAAGTCTTTCCGCCTCCTCTTCAAGCGCGAATATGGGGGAACCCTCAAATACAATCTCTTCAACGAGCCTGACGCTGCACAGGACTTTCACAGCCTGGTGCTGCGGGCGGGCTTCAACGACAGTTGGTTCTGGGGGAGCGGTGCCAGTGGCAAGGCCACCTACGTCCGCGACGAATTCGGCCGCCGCCTTTTATTGGCCATGGGGCATCCCTCGGCCCGGGGCTTGTTCGCTCACCTCTACATAAACGGCCTGTATTGGGGGCTTTACAACCTCACGGAACGCCCCAACGCGGACTTTTCCTGTTCCTACCTCGGCGGCCAACCCAACGACTGGGATGCGATCAAGGCCGGCATGGTCAGGCACGGTGACTTGCAGGCCTGGAACACCTTCCTGAGCCAGGTGCAGCAAACCCCCACCACCGCCAACTACCAGAAACTTCAAGGCAACAACCCCGACGGCAGCCGCAACGCGCAGTTTCCTGTGTTCTTCGATAAACTCGACTACATTGATTACATGATCCTTAACTACTGGGGGGAAATTGGGACTGGCCTGAAAAAAACTTCTGGCTGGGCCGCAAACGCACCAGTGACAGCACCGGTTTCAAGTGCTACCCCTGGGACATCGAAGGCATCGTGGACGATGCCGAGTCCTCCCTCTACATGGTTGTCCCGCGCGACGGGGACGACGCGGGGGTGGGGGTGCCGCACCACTTTCTCAAGACCTTTTCCGAATACAAACTCGATTTCGCCGACCGGCTCCAGAAGCTCTTTTTCAACGGCGGGCTGCTTACACCCCAGGCGCTGACCAATCGCTTCCGCCAACTTGCCGGCCAGGTGGAAAGCTCAATCCTGGGCGAGTCGGCCCGCTGGGGCAATGGCAACCTCACCATCCAGAGCCAGGCGGCCTGGCGCCGCGAGCGGGATTTTATCCTGACGAATTACCTCCCGCAACGCACGGCTATCGTGCTCGGCCAATTCCTCGCTGCAGGTCTCTACCCCGCGGTCGGGGCGCCCGCCTTCAGCCAATGCGGCGGGACCATGCCGCCAAGCTATAACGTCCTCCTCACGCATACCAATTCCACCGGCGTCATTTTCTTCACCCTCGACGGTTCAGACCCCCGCCTCTACGGCCTGAACACTCCCGCCCCGGCGGCCCAACTCTATGCCGGCCCCCTGACTCTCACCGCCCCGACGACGGTCCGCGCCCGTGTGCTCAAGGGCGCGCAATGGAGCGCCCTCGCCGAGGCCGCCTTCGACCCCGGCAGCGCCCCGCTGTTCAGCCGGATTTCCGCCGGCTCGAACACCGTCTTCCTGGAGTTTGAGGCAATTGCCAATCAATCCTATAGCGTTCTCTGGAGCACTTTTCCCCGCGCCTCGCGCTGGAACAAACTGCTGGACCTCCCGGCCCTGCCACTCGACCAGACCGTGACTCTCACCAACTCGGTTCTGGCAGGGCCCTCCCGCTTCTTCCGCCTCGCCTCCCCGGCCCTGCCTTAATAGCTGGGGAATTGGGAATCGGCAGGTCACAGTGACAAAGTTCTCCGCACGCCCACTGTAGGAGACGACGTAAGAAGTCTCTGATCCAGTCTGAAGCACAGCGAAAGCCTGCTCCCCTCGGAGGCCATTGATCAGAGACTCCTTACGTCGTCTCCTACGGTCAGCGAATGGGGCTCGTTTCGGCGACTTTGTCACTGGCCCTGACTTTGCACTCCGCACTCCGCACTCCGCGCTCCGCACTCCGCACTTGATCCCCCCGCCCCCGCATCCTCATAATCCCCACACTTATGCGTGCCGCCCTCCCAGTCCGGGTCGCCATCAAGGGTATCCGGACAATTCCTGGTCCTGCTTTTCCTCGTCTGCCTGGCCGTCGCCGCAGCCGGCGCCGCCCCGGAGCCCCGCGTGCTGGTCTATACCAGGAACCAGGTTGGCCAGGGCCTCTACGTCCATGACAACATCGCTGCCAGCGTCGCCGCCATCAGGAAATTGGGCGCCGACAACCATTTTGCCGTGGACGTTTCCGACGACCCGGCGGTCTTTACGGAAGAGAATCTCAAGAACTACAAGGCCCTGGTTTTCGATAACACGAACAACGAGATCTTCGACACCGAGGACCAGAAGGCCGCCTTACAGGGCTATATCCGTGCCGGGGGCGGGTTCGTGGGCATCCATTCCGCCTGTGGTTCGATGCGCCAATGGCCCTGGTTCTGGTCGATGCTTGGCGGCAAATTCAAACGGCACCCCAAACTCCAGCCCTTTACCGTCAGGGTCAAAGACCACAAAGACCCCTCGACCGCCCATCTGCCCGCCAGCTTCGAGTGGACCGACGAGTTTTACTTTGTCGACAATATGGCCGGCGACCTCCACGTCCTGCTGGCCGGCGACCTGGCCACTCTGGACGACCCCGCCAAGAACCAGTATCCGGGCCAACAATTCGGCAACGAGTTCCCCCTGGCCTGGCGTCACCAGTTCGACGGCGGCCGCGAGTGGTACATCGCCCTCGGTCATAAACCCGAGCATTACTCCGACCCCAAACTGACCCGACTCATCCTCGGCGGCATCCTCTGGGCAATCGGCGAGGACCACCCCGCCAAACCGTAGCCATCATGCGATCCTACAGACCCCAGTTCAAAGGCAAGCCGACCTCCGAGTGTCGAGGGGCGAGTGTCGAGGGGCGAGTGTCGAGTGTCGAGCGTCGAGTGTCGAGGGGCGGCACTTCGTTCCCTCGACACTCGACCCTCGACCCTCGACACTCGACACTCTCCCGGCGTCAATTCCTGAGAGTTTCCCTGGCCGGCACGACGGGCGCGCTGGCGTTCCCGATTCTTGTGCCTGCCTCGGCCCTGGGCCAGAGCGCCCCCGGCAACCTCATCCACCTGGGCCAGATCGGCTGCGGTCGCATCGCCAACGAGATGGATATGCCCGGCCTCCTCAAGCATTACCGGGCGGCCCGCATCGTGGCGGTTTGCGACCTCGATTCCAAGCGCCTGGCCAGGGCCAGGGACCGGGTCGAGCGATACTATGCCGGCAAGACCGGCAACCGCGCCCCCGTGGTCAAGAGCTACGGCGATTACCGCGAGCTGCTCAAGGACCCGGGCATCGATGCCGTCGCCATCAGCACGCCCGACCATTGGCACGCCGAACTCATCATCGCCGCCGCCCTCGCCGGCAAGGACGTCTATGTGCAGAAACCGCTCGCGATGACTCTGGCCGAGGGCCGCGCCGTCAGCGACTTCCTCCAGGCCAACAAGCGCGCCTTCCAAATCGGCAGCCAGCAACGCTCCGATGCGCCCTGGCCCCAGTTCCGGCGCGGCTGCGAACTGGTCCGTAACGGGCGCATCGGCAAATTGCAGACCGTGCGCGTCGGCCTGCCCACCGACCCGGCAGGGGGGGCCGAACCCGAAATGCCCGTGCCGCCTAACCTCAACTACGAAATGTGGCTCGGCTGCACCCCCCTGGCTCCCTACACCGAAAACCGCGTCCACCCCCAGCACCGCCGCCAGGGAACCCTCTCCCTCGAGGAGGTCAACGTCGTGGACCGTCCCGGCTGGCTCCGCATCGAGTCCTATTGCCTGGGCATGATTACCGGCTGGGGCTCCCATCATTTGGACATCGCCCATTGGGGCATGGACACCGAGTTGACCGGACCCCTGGAAATCGAGGGCCACGCCCAGTTCCCCCACGAGGGCCTCTGGAACGTTCATGGCCCCCACCATATCGAGGCCAAATACGCTAACGGCGTCACCCTGATCGTTGATAACCACTACGACAATGGCGTGCGCTTCGAGGGCTCCGAAGGCTGGCTCTTCGTCAGCCGCGGCGGCGCCCGCGCCACCCCCAGCGACCCCAACGTCACCACGGACCAGCCCATTGCCGCCAGCGACCCCAAAATCCTCCAGTCTGTAATCGGCCCCAATGAGATTCACCTTTACAAGAGTGAAGACCACCACCTCGACTGGCTCAACAGCATCCGCTCCCGCCTGCCTGCCGCCACTAATCCCGAACAGGCCCACCGCGCCACCAGCGCCTGCCAACTCGGCTGGATCGCCATGAAACTGGGCCGCAAACTCCGCTGGGACCCCGTCAAGGAGACCTTCCTCGACGACCCCGAGGCCAATGCCTTGCGCTCCCGTCCCCAACGCGCCCCTTACGGAACCGATGCCGTCCTCAAGAAAACCGTCAAGACCGGGTAATCAGGTCACCTATGACACCACCCTCTGCCGCCTCCCCGCGAAGCTTCAATGACCAATGACCAATTTTCAATTTTCAATTTTCAATCGGCCTTTCCAGAGTCCCTGTCCAGTCCACGGCTTCCCTCCTGCTACGCCCTACGCTCCACACGCTCGACACGCTCCACGTCTTGGTTCCGGCTTTGCCCCGCTTCTCCTCACCTTCCTCCTCACCTTGCCCACACACGCCGCCGAACCCACCGTCCGCCTCATCACCCTTGACCCCGGCCATTTCCATGCCGGCCTGGTTCAGGAGCGCATGTATCCGGAGGTCAGCCCCATGGTCCATGTCTATGCGCCCCCAGGTCCGGACCTGGACGAGCACCTCAAGCGCATCGCAGGCTTTAACTCCCGCTCCAAAAACCCCACCCACTGGCAGGAAAAGGTCTATGCCGGCCCCGATTTCCTGGACCGCATGGCGCAGGAAATGGCCGGCAACGTCGTCGCCATCGCCGGCAACAACGCCAGAAAAACCGAGTACATCGACCGTGCCGTCCAGGCCGGCCTGAACGTCCTGGCCGATAAGCCCATGGCCATCACGCCCGCCGGGTTCGACCTCCTCCGCCAGGCCTTCGCGAAGGCCGCCGACAAAAAAGTCCTTCTCTACGACATCATGACCGAGCGCTACGAGATCACCTCCATCCTCCAGCGCGAACTGGCCCGCAGGCCCGAACTCTTCGGCGCCCTCGAACACGGCACGCCCTCCCAACCCGCCGTCGAAATGGAAAGCGTCCATCACTTTTTCAAGGAAGTCGCCGGCAACCCGCTCATCCGGCCCCCCTGGTTCTTCGATGTCCGCCAGCAAGGCGAGGCCATCCCGGACGTCGGCACCCACCTGGTTCGACCTCGTCCAATGGGAGTGCTTCCCCGAACAGGCCCTCGATTGGAAAAAAGACATCACCGTGCAAAGCGCCCGCCGTTGGCCAACCACACTCTCACTGGAACAATTCAAACGCGTCACCGGGCTGGACAACTACCCCGGCTACCTCAAACCCGACGTCCGCCCGGACGGCGCCCTCGAGGTCTTCCAAAATGGCGAGGTCGCCTATACCCTCCGGGGCGTCCGGGCCAAAGTTCGGGCGCTTTGGCGCTTTGAAGCCCCTCCCGGCGCCACGGATACCCATTATTCCCTCCTCCGCGGCACCCGCGCCTGGCTTCGCATCAGGCAGGGTCCCGAGCAGCACTACGCCCCGACTCTCTATGTCGAGCAAAAGTCCCAGGCCCCCGCCGCCGACTTCCAACGCACCCTCCGTGCTGCCCTGGCCGCCCTCGGCGCCACCTGGCCCGGCCTCGACCTCAAGCCGGCCGGCGATTCCTGGGAAATCCTTGTCCCCGAAAAATACAACGTCGGCCACGAGGCCCATTTCGCCCAGGTCACCGAACGTTTCCTGGGCTTCCTCGCCTCAGGCCAAATGCCCGCTTGGGAAGTCCCCGACATGCTCGCCAAATACTACACCACCGCCCAAGCCTACGCCCTGAGCCATGCCAAGCCGTGAGGGCTTGCTGCCATGCACGCCGACGATCACCTTTTAGCCGTTGGCGCCCCGCCATTTCCGGAGGCTGCCGCAGATTGCGCCAGCGAGGGGGCGGTCGGCACGCCTGCGGGCGCACTGGGCGGGGGCCGAGCGAGGGTCAACGGGATTATGGCAGATGACGAATGGCAAATGGCAGAGGGCGAAAGGCGAAAGGAGACGCCTCCCTTTGGACGAGATGCCGATTGGCGCGGGAAATGGACCAAACAACGAACCGCGCTTGGAAAGGAGCCAGTTGTGGCAAAATACCAACGTTTCGAGGACCTGCCGGTGTGGCAGGAAGCGGTGCGGCTCTATAACGCGGTGCTCGATTTGCTGGAGGAGCCCAACATCCCGCTTACGCCGGGCTTTCGCAACCAGCTCGACCGCGCGTCGCTTTCGGTCTCGAACAACATCGCAGAAGGCTTCGAGCGCTCGACCACGAATGAGCTGCTGTCGTTCATCGCCATTGCCCGCGGTTCCTCCGGCGAGGTGCGCTCGATGATAGCGGCGGTCAAAGATCGCGCCAAGCTGAAGCCTTACGCGGGCCCGTTGCAGAAGATCCGAGCCTTGGCAGAATCGTGCGCCCGCCAACTCACCGGCTGGGCCGGGGCTGTGGACAGGCTGCCGTTTGATGGGCGCCGCCATCTGCCGGAGCGCGAGCGGCGCCCGCGTGAAGCGGCACAAAAAGCGCGGGATTTCCGGCTCAGCTTTCTGAAAAACCTCAAGCCCAGTCACCCGCTCTACCATTCCACCGAGGCCCGGGCCGCGCGTGGGGAGGCGGTGGATTGACGCGGAGGCGGTGGATTGATTTGCCATCTGCCCTTTGCCCTCCGCCCTTTGCCCTTTGCCCTTTGCTCTTTCCCCTTTGCTCTTTCCCCTTTGCTCTTTGCCCTTTGCCCTTTGCCATCTGCCCTCTGCCCTTTGCCCTCTGCCCTTTGCCCTTTGCCCTTTGCCATCTGCCATCCGAGGCGGCCACCGGTCGGATTCCTTCCTCAATCGAAAGGAATCTCGGACTGAGGGCCCTTGGAAATCGTCGTCCCCGAAGAATACAGCATCGGCCACGAGGCCCATTTCGCCCCTGAGCACGTCCGGTTCTAACGCCCATTCCGCCCCACGGAACCTCTCAATTCCGCGTTGAGTGCCTCGGCTGCCATCAGTTCTTCAATGGTCAAAGGCATCCGGTATCGCCAATGATTGTCCGGGTTCGCCGGGACATTGATTCGTTCCGCCTCGGGATTCTGTTGGCGCAGGCGGTCATCGAGTCCAAGCAGGTCTTGCAACTGGAAGACGGCCCATATCGCGGGGGAGGCCAGGTGCTGGGCGAGGATGGCCTTGCTGATCCACGTCTCGCAAGACTCGGGCGCCTGGCCCGGTTGGCCAAGTTCCTGGTTGAAGAACTTTTGCGTAACACCCCGGTCCTCTTTCCACCAGCCGCGCAGCGTGCTCATATCATGCGTCGAAGGAGTCACCACGCTCAGATAGGGCGCCTCGTGGGGACGCGAAAACTCCCGCCCCAGCCGCTTGGGCATCCGTTGGACCTCCAGACTGAGCAAGCCCAGTTGCTTCATGGCCTCGGGCACGCACGCCGGCACCATGCCCAGGTCCTCGCCGCAGACCAGCATGTTGGTCGCCCTTCTGAGGACCGCCAGCTTGTCCAGGCCCTCCTTCTTCCAGCAAACCTCCTGCCGGTGATAGAAGTAATCAATATACAGGTCCTTGAGCCGTGTCCGGGTCTGCTCCTCGAGGTCCCTGAATGGAGAGGTCCTCTCCATCCCGAAACGGAAATGAAACTGCTGCCCCGTCACACCCTCCGCTTCCAGGAGAATGACATTGCTCACCAAGTCAAACAATCCCTGCTTGAGCCGGGCGTTCTGCTCAGTCCGTTCCAAACCGGCGAAATAATCCTCGACTCCGCGCTGGGTCGCGAACTGCGGCTTCAACTCATAACTGCCCGAGCCTCTTGCCTGCAGAAACCGCTCTTTTACCGCCTTGTCCTCGGTGCCAAACAGTTCCCGCAGCACCGCATCCGTGATGTAAGGCCGCAAGAACCGGTCGCGGTCAAAGCGGATGCCCCGGCTGGCGAACTCATCGAGTTGGACGCCGAGGCAAGGGACAAAATGCCCCAGGATGCCCTCCACCGCCTCGAGCGGGATGCTCCAGATCCGGAAAAAACCCAGGACATGATCGATGCGAATGGCATCGAAATAATGTCCCATCTGCTCGAACCGGCGATGCCACCATTCAAACCCGGTCTCCTTCAGCCGGGGCCAATTATACGTCGGAAACCCCCAGTTCTGTCCTTTGACGGCGAAAGCATCCGGCGGCGCGCCCGCCTGCATGTCCGCATGAAAAAGCTCGGGCTGCTGCCAGGCATCGGCGCCGTAACGATAAACACCGATCGGAATATCCCCCTTGAGAATGACCCCCTGGCTGTGCGCGTATTGCGTCGCCTCCACCAACTGCGCGCGCAGGTGGTACTGGAGGAAACGGTGGAAGCCCATCTCCTCGGCCGCCGCGGAGCCGGCCGGCGCCAAACCCGCAATCTCCTCCGCCTTATAGGTGCGGCAACGCGGCCATCGAGTGAAGTCCGCCGTGCCAAACCGGTCGCGCAGATGGCAAAACGCCGCGTATGGCTCCAGCCAGTGCCGGTTGCCCTCGACAAACAGCCGATACTCCTCGCTCCCCAAGACCTTCTCCTTCTCGGAAGGAAAAATCTCCTTGAGAAAGCCGAGTTTGGCCCTCAGAACCGCCTCGTAATCCACCGTGTCCAGGCCATTGAGGTTTTCTCTGAGCTGTTCCAGCCCCTCGAGCCGCCGCCGGTTTACCTCTGTGGTCACCACTCGGCTCAAATTCAAATAGATCGGATGCAGCGCGAAAGCGGAAACCGCCGCATACGGGTAAGAGTCCCTCCAGCCATAAGTGGCGGTCGTATCGTTGACGGGCAGGATTTGAATCATCTTGAGTCCCGTTTGGCGGCACCAGTCGGCCAGGCGCTTCAGATCCGCAAACTCGCCCACGCCGAAACTCGATTCGCCCCGGAGACTGAACACCGGGACAGCCACACCCGCGCCTCTCCAGGCCGCGCCGGGCAAAGCCGCGAAGTTGTCGTTGACGATCGTGAGTTTGTCGCGCGCCCCGGTCTCGGGCAGCGTCCGGTTCCTGCCCTCCTCGAACCTAACGAAGGCCCGGTTTGCAAGCTCATACGCCCCGTACTTGTTACTCGAGGGGCAGCCGCTCCTGGCCCAGGTCCAGTTCCACGCTGAAATAATCCTCTCCCGCCCGGCGGCTCAGCAGCACCGGTTCAACCGTGTTCCACTGGCGCAGGGCCGGAATGTTGCCCAGCAGGCAGAGCGTCTGCCCCCGGCCCAACAGCGGCGCTTTGACCCTAAAAATGTGGGTTGCCTTCGACGGAACCGGCGCCCGGCCCTCAACCGGCTCCGGCTTCAAAAGCACTTGCCTGAACGGCTCGGTGTAATAGACATTCTCGCTTCGCCCCGGCGGATTCCAGGAATCGATTATCAACACCTCCCCGGCCGTGAAAGAGCCAGGGCTGATCCGCCGCTCATTCCCCCAGTCCTGGACCACAGTGCCGTCAGCCTCGCGCAGCAGATAGCTGTAAGCCACGCTCCCATCGCCAAAGGCTTCCGGGGCAATGACCACTGTCGCCTGCCAGAACTCTCCATTCAAGTATTCCAAGGGAATCCCCTCCCCGGTTCGGCCATTGCCGAGCAACCGATGATTCCCAGTCAACCGGAGTGACTGCCCATAATCCGCATGGTATCGCAACCAAAAGGTCAGCCTCATATTCGCTCAAGGTTACAAGGCGGACGGCCGGATGTCATGGAAGTTCTGATGTAGGAGACGACGTGAGGAGTCTCTGATATTCTCACCCCCATGGAACCGCCCGCGAGCCCCTCGCCACCGCACCCCGACCCGCGCGAGGATGTAGGAGACGACGTGAGGAGTCTCTGATATTCTCACCCCCATGGAACCGCCCGCCAGCCCCTCGCCACCGCACCCCGACCCGCGCGAGGATGTAGGAGACGACGTGAGGAGTCTCTGATATTCTCATCCCATGGAACCGCCCGCCAGCCCCTCGCCACCGCACCCCGACCCGCGCGAGGATGTAGGAGACGACGTGAGGAGTCTCTGATATTCTCACCCCATGGAACCGCCCGCCAGCCTCTCGCCACCGCACCCCGACCCGCGCGAGGATGTAGGAGACGACGTGAGGAGTCTCTGATATTCTCACCCCCATGGAACCGCCCGCCAGTCCCTCGCCAGAGCACCCCTATCCCAATCGTCCCTGCGCCCACGGTCTCCCGCGTTTGCCTGACGAGTACTACCAGGGCGACTCCGTTGTCCACTGGAGCCTCACGGTCTTCGATCGTGCAACCGGCTGGCTTTCGGACTCCTTCCACAGCCTGTTCCGCGAACTCATGCTGCACGCCGCAGCCCGCGAGGGCCTCTTCTGCCCAACATACTGTTTGATGCCCGACCACCTGCATTTGGTCTGGATGGGCCTGTGGCTCGAAACGAACCAACTCAACGGAATGGCCTTCCTGCGAACGTACCTCGAACCGGCGCTCGCCCCCGCGGAGTTCCAACCCCAGGCCCACGACCATGTCCTGCGCGCCGAGCAGCGACGCAAGAACGCCTTTGCCCAGGCCTGTCGCTACGACTTGAGCAACCCGGTCCGCGCCGGTTTGAGTGACGAGACCGGAGGCTTGGAAGTTCAGTGGCGCAGTGGTCCCCGGCTATCCGGAGCTTCACCCGCTTGAAGCGGACTACTGGCCAATATTGTGGAAGCTCTTGGCCAAGGCCCGCCACCCCGATGCCGGAAACATCGTCCGCCCGCCGCTCAACGTTGGTTCCGGCCCCAAGGCCCTTGGCGAGGCGCCCTCCTCGTAGGAGACGACGTGAGGATGTAGGAGACGACGTGAGGAGTCTCTGATTGGTACTGGGGCACGGCGAGAGCCTGCTCCCCTCGGAGGCCATTAATCAGAGACTCCTCACGTCGTCTCCTACGTCATCCCATCGAATACAGGTCTTCCAACGACAGGAAACGGGTCGTGGTCCACGCCTTGGGCGCTTTGACTCGGCGACGCGTGAAGACCAGCCGGCCGAGCGTGGCGTTGTCCTTATTGGGGTACGGCTTCACTTTGGCTTCCACCTCCGCGATAAGTTGCGGCACAGACGGGACACTGCCCCACTTGCACTCCCCCAAGTCAATCCAATTGTCATGGCGCAGACCCACCACATCGATTTGGACCTGCTTGTCCCAATACTCCCAATTCATCTGAATACATTCAGTCAAACTCAATTCGGACGTAATTGATTCGGGCATTCCCCAATCCAGCCTGGCGGCCATCGTCGCCGCGCAGCGCTCCATTTCCCCCGAGGCGGCGATGCGACTGGGCCTTTACTTCGGAGTGGACGCCCAATTCTGGCTGAACCTTCAGACGCGCTACGCCCTGATGATGCTGGGCGACAAGCGGAGCCAAATCGAAAAGCAAGTTCACCCGCTGCCAAAGGCGGCGTAGCCGCCCAGGGGCAGGAAGGTGCATAGCCCGCCTGCTCGGAAACAATTCCTGCTGCAGACCGCAACGAGCAAAAGGCCACAGCCCCTTTTGCTCGCCACTGAGCCGCCAGCTTTTTCGGTTTCCCCTGGCGGCTCCTCTTGCTGGCGGTCATCGAGGCAAACTGATTTCGGAACTCGGTTCTCATCCTTCACCGCCATTCCCGCAATCAAGGTGTCGGCGCCCTGATTGAACCGAACGGAAGCGGGGACCGTCACGGCGGTCCTAAGCGCCGCGCGGCCGGATGCTTTGCAAGCGCCCCGGGGCGAGAAGCCGCTTCGGTAAATCTCGCAGCGACACGGCCGGAACGGAGCGGGCTTGCCGCCACAGAGCACCGCGCAAGCGACGGCGGTGACCTTACTGACTGCTCCGTGGGATGGACGACACCCACCCCTCAAAAGAATAGCCGCGAAGAGACGCAAGAGACGCAGCGCGGCGAAGCTCATTCGCGTCAGGCTAAGCGGTCATGAACATAAATGGTGCGTGGCTTCAACCGCAACGCGGTTGTGTAACCAAGCCCAGGGTTGGACCGACGGGACAACCCTGGGTAGCGGCGATGGAGGGGCCATCAACCCCAACGGGGTTGTGGCCGGCGGGGAAGGCAGGCGACTGGTTTTCCGGCCACCAGGCCGCAACCCCGTTGGGGTTGGAGCGAGGAGGCTTCATCTTAGCCTGACGCGAATGGGCTCCGCCGCATCTGCGGCCACCGGGTTGTGGCCGGCAGCGAGACAGTGACTTCCTACGGACGCGGCGAACGGTGATGAGTGCTTACTGGGAGTTGACCCGCGAGCTATCCTCCCGGCACCCCGCCAAGATCGGCTGCCGCACGCTCGACCTTGTCCACGCGGCGGCAGCGCTGGCGCTCGGGGCAACGGCCTTTGTGACCTTCGACGCCAGGCAGAAAGAGGTCGCGCGGCTCGAAGGGCTGAACGTCAAGCCGTGAACAAGCTGCCGGATCTGAAACCGTGAAAGCCCGAGCCGAAACAATCACGCGGCGTGGGCCAGCCCAAAGGCGCAATGGTTACGGCTCCTAAAGCTGGCGCACGAATTACGGTCGAAGACGACAACGCCGCTGGCCTGGATCGCGGAGCGGCCCAACATGGCCAGCCGAGCGTGCCTCGCCAGGCTGCCGGGACAGGCCAGGAAGGGCGGGAAGCGGCAAGCAAGTGAACAACGCCTGTCGGGAATATGACAATCTCATTAACCGACCCCTCGACCCCTTCACGATACATGATGGTGTGAGAGTGAGATTGATGCCTCTGACCGAGTTGTCCTCCCGGCCTCGGAGCCGAATCGAGCCTGGCGCGAATCGCCGCCCTTCCCTTGCGGTGCCTGAACGGCCCAAGGCTAAGGCTCGGGGCAAAGGGCGACGGCACCGGACCCGTTGTGAGCGCAAGCCTCGCGGAAAGGTGCCGTTTGTTTCACTTCACGACCGGCTCGAACGGACGGGCGTGATGAATTTCGTTGCGCGATAATGGGCGGATTCGCGAGGCCGGCACCTTCGTGACCGCCACCGTCGCACCATCGAAGGTCGTGAACTCAACCAGGAAGCTCTTGCCGCCCTTGCAGACATGGACAACGGCGCCAACGTCGCCCGCCGCGAGCCCATGCTCCGGCAGGTCTGCGGTCAACGCCACGCAATCCAGTTCAGCGATCATGCACCCAAAGGATACGCGGTGATGAAGCGCGGCGCAACCTCCCCGCTTTCGACCAGCCAGACCGTCCGTACGCGCGGCTGGCGCCCCGAGGGGGTTTTCATCCTGCCCTCCACGACATAGGTGAGGCCATCGCCGTCTTCTGAGGTTTCGGCCACCTGTACTCTCCTGTGCGTGCCCGCGCAACGCGCCGGCCAACTCCTCCCATCGATCCCGGCGAAAGCCAAAATGAAGAAAAAACCTCGCCTTCGCACCGCCGATCGGGTGCTCGAGGCGCAACAAATAATCCTCGACTTTGCTGCGAGGGATCGTGGCGGATTCGGCGCCGGGAAGTTTCATATTCTGGCCCTTTCGGAGATGCCCCATCTCCGCAGGTTGCTCCGGCTAATGCGTTGAGTTGCGCGCGAAGGCGGGCATCTACGAGGACGCGCACCCGGCCTCCTGGAGAAGGTTCCTCCTCGAGGGCCTCGAGCATCCGAAGCGCTTGTTCCCTGGGCACGTCACCGCGAGCGGGCAGCATCTTCCTCCCCGTCGAGCGCGGCGAACGTCACGCGGGCGCTTTCGGCAATGTCCTCGTCCGTCAGCGGCTGACCATAGAGCTCACCGGCGGGCTTTGCGGCGAGCCTCCGCTCCAATTCCCGGCACAACGCCCGTTGTTTGTCCGGGGGCAGTCCTTCGAACTGTTCCAAAATCGCCTCAGCCTTCGCGCTCATCCTCATAACCATATCCGCCGCCGGCCGCACTGACAACACTCGATTCGCCCCGTCGCCATGCACACGGACTAGCGGGGGACCGCGGATGAGCCGTTCATTAGGCCTCGACCGCCAAATCTCCGCTCATTACGCCCAGGCGTTCCGCCCCTGCGGGGTTCCTCCGCGCGAAAATTCCTGCAACCTCGGCCCGCCATTTCCTCTTTACATAAATGGAGGCACGTGGCCTCCGGGTGAATCCGATGCCGCCCCCAAAGATGAGGCCGGCCAGGAAGCTCCAGGAATCGGCCGGAAAACCGGCCGAAAAAAGTTTGAAAAAGTATTGACCGTGGAGCGGGTTGGGGCGTTAATCGGCCAGACTCCGCAAAAGAATCTGATGGAACCGCGTCATTTCATTCTGAACAACGGCATTGCCGGGCCGCTCGGCGGCTTCGACGTGCGGCAGCAGGAAGCTTCGGAACGGTTTTCGGCCAGGCGAGCTCGCCAGCCAAGCCGGTGGGGACGGCATGAGCCGCCAACCTGGCAGACCCGCCTGCTCCCTGGCCTACCAGCCCTCTTCGGCCCGGCCCGAAGTCGGAAAATCCGCGCAAGATTTCACGGTCCCTTGCGTATGGGGGGCATGAATGAGTGCCACGCTCGAATCGGTCCGGCGCGAAACGCCGAACCGTCCTGCCGCTCGCCGGCCGGAAGGGCGAACCATCACCGAGGCGCGGGAACAGTGTCGCCGACCGCCGGCGACAGCCAAAGCGCGAAGGATCTCCGAAAGCCCAGCGTGCTCTTTCCTGTGAAGCCGGTCTGCGCCACCGGGAGCGTCGATAGGGCCTGGGTGGGCGACTGGCGCAATCGCGCCGCGGCCAGGGCCGCAGGGTTTGTTGCGGCGATTTTCTTGGCAAACTGCCTGTCCGCTCAGTCCATCTCGAACGGGACCTTCGAGGACGGCCTGCCTCCAGGTACGCCACCGGCGCAATGGGACACGACTGGCGATTTCTACCACTGGACCAACCCAGGTAAAGCCCACACCGGTTCGCAATACGCCTATTTCGGGATCGCTTCCGACGGCATGACGCCGATGACCAATAGTTCCGGTTCCATTGAGCAACCCATCAATCTCCTGGCAAACGCCGCTTCAGCAGTGCTGAGCTTCTGGCTGTGGATTGCCTCCGATCAACCCGCCAGTGAAGCCCACGACCACCTTTTCGTCGAAGTGCTCAGCAGTTCGGGTTCCGTACTCGCTACCCTGGCCGATTTCTCAAACGCAAACGCGGCTAATCCCTTTGCATCAATGACCCCAGCCTACGTCCAGCGGAACTATTCGCTCGCGCAATTCGTCGGGCCGGTTCGCATCCGCTTCCGGGGCACAACAGATGCAAGCGCCGCGACCATATTTCGGCTTGACGATGTGGCACTGACCATTGATCCGAGCGATTATTGCCTTGTTCGCGTCAACGTTCCGGGCTGGGCTTGTGTTCCAGAAGACTGCTGGTGTGGGCCCACTTCGCTTCCCGCAGAAGGCGGCACGATTCTGGGCACGGCGGCCGGGTTGGTTTGGGCGACCGCCCCGCCTTGGGTCATGGTGTCCCCCCAATTTGGCCCACCGGCCACCGGGACGATTATGATAGTGGTCCTTCCCAACGACGGCCCGCCGCGTTCTGGCACCCTCATGTTCACCGATGGACTCCAGGTCCAGACTGTCCCGATTACGCAGGCCGGAGCAGTGCAGCCGAGGTTGGTCAACCCCGTCCACCTCCCCGGAGGCGCTTTCCAGTTCACCATTGTCGGCATCACAAACCAGGCCTGCGTGATTGAGGCGAGCGCCGATCTCCGAAACTGGACGCCCGTCGCCACAAACGCCCCTTCGCCCGGGCCACTCCCGTTTACCGACACCACTGCGGCGCATGACCCAGTCCGCTTTTACCGGACTGTGATTTCCCCATGAAGACAGACCCGAAACGCATCAGCCGGCGGGCCAAAGGAGCGACGGATTTTTCTGAACCGGCGGTCAAGCTTGGCTCCCAGCCTGCGCGGCACAAACAGACACATGCCAAGGTCGCTCGAACGTGGCTAAACGATAGTTTGACCCCTTTTAGGCCGCCGTGGGTCTTGACGCAGGGCGAGGATGGCGCCGATGGCAGCCTGGGCTCAATCTTCATCGCGCCGAATAGCGGCGCAGAGCGCACCGGCACCGTACATTTCCAAGTCGCCGTCTACGACATGGTTGCGCAGTGCAGTGTTGACATCAGCCAAAGTGGCGCGCTGGCACCGCGCCTGACAAGCCCCTCGATTCTGCCCAGTGGTACGTTCCAGTTTGGAATCGCCGGCGCAACAAACCAAACCTGCGTGATCGAGGCCAGCCAGGATCTCCTGAACTGGGTGCCGATAGCCACAAATTCAAGTCCCTGTGGAAGCTTCATATTTTCGGACACAACCGTCAGCAGCCACGCGACCCGGTTTTACCGAGTTGCGGTTTCGCCATGAACACCGGCCCGCTCTCTGGCGTCCGAGCCCCCTTCGCCCCAGCCCACAATCGGAAAACCAGCGCAGGATTTCGGCGATCCCTCCGTATAGGGGGCATGAATGACAACCAGAATCCAACCCGTGAGGCGCGAAAGCCCGAACCTCCCTGCCGAACGGGGTCGTGCTGGGCGAAGGGGCGCCGGCGCATTGGAGCCACGTTCCCACCCAGCGGTTACCGCGAAAACGTGAAAGATTTTCGAAAACGGACCGTGTTCTTTCCCGTGATGAGGAGTCGCACAGCCGCGCACATCGATCTGCTCGATCATGGAATTATATGAAACCTCATTCAATCAGTGCAGACTTCACTGTCTTGGCAATCATGTTCAGCCTGATGCTGCCTGGAGAGTGCCTTGCAGGGGGATACAACGGCCAAGCCGCCTGCAATTATGCGGCGACGTATTGGGACGAAGCGGTTAGCGACGGCTACTATTGGATCAATGAGTATAATTCGGCCGACGTTGTTATTAACGGAGACAATCCGGTTTACTTCGGCGGTGGGACGAGCGTATCCACCATTCAGACGTATATAGACAACCTGAACAATTCAACCTCTGGGGGTAATTGGTGGGCCGGGGACGACTGCGCGCATTTCGTTTCAAGTTGCATAGGTGCCCAAGGGGGGGGATTGTCTGTCCCAGCTAGACCAGGACCTCCCTATGGCTACGCTTCTGCGCCCAACCTCGTTAGCTGGTTGATTTCCAGCGGGAACGGAGTGGCGAGTTCGGAATCCGCTTTGCAGGTTGGTGACGTGATAGGTTATGACTGGGATGGCAACGGCACGATTGACCATGTGGCTCTTTACATTGGAAATGGCCAAATCGCTGCCCACTCTTCTTGTTATTGGGGAAAGCCATATAATTCCTATGCCACCGACTATCCCAACGTTAAATACACCTTCATTCACATCCTAACCACCACCCCGCCGCCGAGCATCTCCGTCACCGTGCAACCGAGCATATCGGGGCGTTCTTTCACGGTCGATGGAACACAGTACACGACCGCTCAGACCTTCAGTTGGACTTCGGGTTCCAGCCACACGATTGCCACGACCTCTCCGCAGAGCGGCAGCACGGGCACCCAGTACGTGTGGGGCAGTTGGAGCGACGGCGGGGCGATGTCGCACACGGTGGCGCCCACCGTCGGCACGACCTACACGGCGAACTTCATGACGCAGTATTACTTGACGACGGGCTATGGAGCGGGCGGCAGCAGCGTGAGTCCCGGGGGTGAATGGTGCAACAGCGGGGCGAGCGTCACCCTCAGCGCGACGCCAGCCAGCGGCTACAGTTTCAGCAGTTGGACCGGCAGCGGCACCGGCTCGTATTCGGGCAGCAGCCCGTCGCCGTCAATCACGATGAATGGTCCCATCAGCGAGATGGCCAATTTCAAGGCCAATCCGCCGAGCATCTCCGTCACCGTGCAACCGAGCATATCGGGGCGTTCTTTCACGGTCGATGGAACACAGTACACGACCGCTCAGACCTTCAGTTGGACTTCGGGTTCCAGCCACACGATTGCCACGACCTCTCCGCAGAGCGGCAGCACGGGCACCCAGTACGTGTGGGGCAGTTGGAGCGACGGCGGGGCGATGTCGCACACGGTGGCGCCCACCGTCGGCACGACCTACACGGCGAACTTCATGACGCAGTATTACTTGACGACGGGCTATGGAGCGGGCGGCAGCAGCGTGAGTCCCGGGGGTGAATGGTGCAACAGCGGGGCGAGCGTCACCCTCAGCGCGACGCCAGCCAGCGGCTACAGTTTCAGCAGTTGGACCGGCAGCGGCACCGGCTCGTATTCGGGCAGCAGCCCGTC
Organism: uncultured bacterium; assembly: GCA_963713735.1. Lineage (GTDB taxonomy): Bacteria > Verrucomicrobiota > Verrucomicrobiia > Limisphaerales > UBA8199 > CAVQND01. The sequence goes on along the minus strand of CAVQND010000012.1, from coordinate 34,190 downwards.
GCCGTCAATCACGATGAATGGTCCCATCAGCGAGATGGCCAATTTCAAGGCCAATCCGCCGAGCATCTCCGTCACCGTGCAACCGAGCATATCGGGGCGTTCTTTCACGGTCGATGGAACACAGTACACGACCGCTCAGACCTTCAGTTGGACTTCGGGTTCCAGCCACACGATTGCCACGACCTCTCCGCAGAGCGGCAGCACGGGCACCCAGTACGTGTGGGGCAGTTGGAGCGACGGCGGGGCGATGTCGCACACGGTGGCGCCCACCGTCGGCACGACCTACACGGCGAACTTCACGACGCAGTATTACTTGACGACGGGCTATGGAGCGGGCGGCAGCAGCGTGAGTCCCGGGGGTGAATGGTGCAACAGCGGGGCGAGCGTCACCCTCAGCGCGACGCCAGCCAGCGGCTACAGTTTCAGCAGTTGGACCGGCAGCGGCACCGGCTCGTATTCGGGCAGCAGCCCGTCGCCGTCAATCACGATGAATGGTCCCATCAGCGAGATGGCCAATTTCAAGGCCAATCCGCCGAGCATCTCCGTCACCGTGCAACCGAGCATATCGGGGCGTTCTTTCACGGTCGATGGAACACAGTACACGACCGCTCAGACCTTCAGTTGGACTTCGGGTTCCAGCCACACGATTGCCACGACCTCTCCGCAGAGCGGCAGCACGGGCACCCAGTACGTGTGGGGCAGTTGGAGCGATGGCGGGGCGATGTCGCACACGGTGGCGCCCACCGTCGGCACAACCTACACCGCCGCCTTTAGCACACAATATTACCTGACGATGGGCGCGGGAACGGGCGGTGCGGTGAGTCCGAGCAGCGCGTGGAACAACAGGGGCTCGATCGTTGCCATCATGGCCACGGCGAACGGTGGCTACGCTTTCAGCGCATGGGCGGGCACTGGATCGGGTTCCTATTCAGGAAACGCCCCTTCGGCCTCGGTCACAGTGAGCGGACCTATCACCGAGGCGGCGAGCTTCAGTACGCTCCTGCCCATTGTGGCAGGTACGTACACCGGCTTGTTCTACGATGCCACAAATGGAGTCACGCCACAAAGCGCCGGCTCGTTTACCCTAAAAACGACCACGAAGGGATCCTTCAGTGGGAATATCCAGTCAGATGGGACAAAATACTCGTTGAGCGGCCAATTCGACTCCAACGGCCGAGCCACCAAGGTGATCGCCCGCCGCAACTTGAGTTCGCTGACAGTTGAGCTCCAGCTCGATCTCGCGCCAGGCGCGGATCGCCTTACCGGCACGGTTAGCGACGGTGTCTGGACGGCGGTATTGACGGCAGATCGCGCTGTCTTCGACGGCAAGACGAGCATCGCGCCGCAAGCCGGACAATACACCCTGATCATTCCTGGCGACTACACCTCCACAACCGAAGTAGGTGGGTACAGTTACGGCACACTGACGGTGAGTAAAGCCGGCGCGGTTTCCTGCCAACTCTTCCTGGCCGACGGGACCAAGCTCACTCCCTCCGGCTCGGTGTCCAAGTACGGGCAGTGGCCGCTCTACGCCTCCCTATCCAGCGGGCAAGGCTTGATTGTGAGCTGGCTCACCTTCACCAATGCGCCAGCGGAGGAACTCACGGGCGACTTGGTCTGGACCAAACCAAGCACCCCCAACGGCCGGTACTACCCGAACGGTTTCACGCTCACCACCACTCTTTCAGGCTCGCAATACACCCAACCGGGCAAAGGAGCCAACGTCCTGACCCTCACCGAAGGCTATGTTGCGCTGGAAGGAGGCGATCTGGCCCAGAACATTACCGACCAAATCACCCTGGGCGCCAACAACCGCGTCACCGATCTCAGCGGGAACAAGCTGGGCCTGTCGTTTACGCCGTCCACAGGGCTGTTCACCGGCCATGTGACTGACCCGGCCACCAGGAAGCCGGTCTCGTTCAACGGAGTTGTGCTGCAAAAGTCAAACGTTGGCTACGGTTATTTCCTGGGCACGAGCCACAGCGGCCAAGTGCTGATACAGGGGCCTTAGCCCTGACTGCCTTGAAAACCTCAAGCTTCCCCAGCAACAAACGGCAAGCATAATTCCCCACTGTCAGCGGGCGGTCAAAACCAGCCACCAGTGGGCGAATCAAAACCAGCCATTTTGAGGTGAGGTAAATCGTTGCGGTCAGGGTCAGTTTGATGACCCTGCCCGGCGATGAACCAACTCAAAATGGACATACAGCAAACGATTAGCAGGTTGACCCGCAGTAGCTGGTCACAGCGCAGGATAGCTCGGGAATTGGGGATCGACCGTGAGACGGTGGCTCGATACCGTCGATTGGCTCGCCAGGTGGGGGGACCAAACCCGGCCATTCCGCCCGCCGGGTCCGAACCGGTCGAAGGGGCAAAATCAGCCACTGCGCCCCTCGGCTCGAAGGTAACGACGGCGCCGAGCAACCCTCCAGCCCAGCCGGCAAACCCGGCCATTCCGCCCGCCGGGTCCGAACCGGCCGAAGGGGCAAAATCAGCCACTGTGCCCCTCGGCTCGGAGGTGACGGCGTCACCGAGCAACCCTCCAGGCCAGCCGGCAAACCCGGCCATTGCGCCCGCCGGGTCCGGACCGGCCGAAGGGGCAAAACCAGCCACTCTGCCCCTCGGCTCGGAGGTGACGGCGTCACCGAGCAACCCTCCAGCCCAGCCGGCAAACCCGGCCGCTCCGCTCGCCGGGTCCGGACGGGCCGAAGGGGCAAAACCAGCCATTGTGCCACCCAGCTCGGAGGTGATGACGGCGCCGAGCAACCCTCCAGCTCAGCCGCCAAAACCAGCCATTTCGCCCGCCGGGTCCAAGCCCGGCCGAGTCAGTCACTGCGAGCCGTTTGTGAACTTCATCAAAGACGGTTTGGACGCCAACTTGTCCGCTCAGCGGATTTACCAGGACTTGGTGAGCGAGCACCGGTTCGCCGGCAGCTACGATTCGGTGAAGCGCTTTGTGCGGCAGTTGGACGCGGTCAATCCGCTGCCCTTCCGGCGGATGGAGACCGAGCCGGGACAAGAGGCGCAGGTCAATTTTGGCCAAGGGGCTTGGGTGGTCCAGGACGGGCACCGGCGCCGTCCCCATGTCTTGCGCGTGGTTTTGAGTCACTCGCGCAAGGGTTACACCGAGGCCTTTTGGCGGCAGACTACCGAGAACTTCGTCCGGGGGTTGGAGAATGCCCTGAGGCATTTTGGCGGGGTGGTCGCGACCTTGGTCATCAACAATCTGCGGGCGGCCGTCAAGAAGGTTAATTGGTTTGAGCCCGACTCAATCCCAAGGTGGTGTCGTTCTGCGAACATTATGGCACCGTGATCCTGCCGACCAAGCCGGCGATGCCTCGCCACAAAGGCAAGATCGAGGCCGGGATCAAATACGTTCAGGAAAACGGGTTGGCCGGCAAGCAGTTCGAGAGCCTGGGCGCCCAGAACCTGCATTTAGCGCACTGGGAAGAAACGGTGGCCGACACCCGCATTCACGGCACCACGCGCCAGCAAGTGCGCGCGCATTTCCTGAGCGTCGAAAAGCCCAAGCTCTTGCCGCTGCCCCTGAGCCTGTTTCCGGCCTTCAACGAAGCGCCGCGTAAAATCCACCGCGATGGCTACGCCGAAGTGGACAAGGCTTATTACTCGGTGCCCCCGGAGTATGTGCGGCGGAAAGTCTGGGCGCGGTGGGACGCCAAAATGGTGCGTCTGTTCAATGAACGCATGGAGGCTATCGCCGTGCATGTGCGGCAAGAACCCGGAAGATTCAGAACCGATCCGGCCCACATTCACGATCATAAACGCACCCTCATCGAACGGGGCGCCGAGTGGATCCTGGACCGCTGCCGGCTGCTGGGCTCGGGGGCGGAGACTTGGGCCGAAAGTCTTTACCAGCAGCGCGGCCCTGAAAGCCTGCGCGTCTTGCAGGGGTCCTGGCCCTGGCCGAGAAACACCCCACCCCGCAACTCGACCACGCTTGCCAGTTGGCCCTGACGCATGGCGCGTGGCATCTGCGCGATTTGCGGGAACTCCTGGCCCGACCCGTGGCTCAGGAACAGTTCGCGTTTATCGAGACTCACCCGCTCATCCGCGACCTGAGCACCTATGACAATTTGGTGCCGGTCTGTTTCAGCCCGGCCTCCCAAAGCAACCCCAACCCACAATCCAATACTGATGAGCATTCCTAACCTGGAAACCACCCTCAAACAACTGCGCCTCTCCGGCCTGGCGGGCACCTTGAGCCTGCGCTTGCAGGAGGCCGCCGCCAACCGCCTGGCCCATGAAGAGTTCCTGGAGATCCTGCTCCAGGACGAACTCAACGTGCGCAAAGAACGGCTGCTCAGCCGCCGCACCAAAGCGGCGGACTTCCATCGCCTCAAAACGCTGCAGGATTTTGACTGGCGCTTCAACCCCGGCATCCCGCGCAAACAGATCTACGATCTGGCCGCCGGCCAGTTTATCCGCCAGGCCGCCGACCTTTTATTTATTGGCCCGCCAGGAGTCGGCAAAACCCACCTCGCTCAGGCCTTGGGCTACGAGGCCATCAAGCTCAACTTTCAGGTCCTCTACCGCTCCATCTTCGACCTGGTGCGCGACTTCCTGAGGGACGAGGCCTTCAACCAACAGGACCGCGTTCTGCGCCGCTATCTCAAGCCCGACCTTTTGATCGTGGACGACATGGGACTCAAAGCCCTGCCCAAACACTCCGGCGAATACCTCCTGGAAGTGGTCATGCGCCGCTACGAGAACCGCTCCACCATCATGACCAGCAACCGCCCCATCCAGGACTGGGGCAAGCTCCTGGGTAACGTGCCCGCCGCCAGCGCCATCCTGGACCGCTTCCTCCACCACGCGCAGACCATCGCCATCACCGGCCGCAGCTACCGCCTCAAAGATCAGAGCGCCGTCAAAGAAGAAAAACCACACACCAAAGCCGCGGAGGAACCCTCCCATGACTGAACCCGTTGGAAGCGCGGAAAAGCTCTCGGCGCGGCCTCTGGAGGCAATGGCCCGGGGGCTGGGGCAAGGATGTCGTCCGTCCGCCTTCAGCCCCTGGGAAGCTCAAGGCCCCATGCGCGGCGCTTTGAAAGCATGGACTTCGGAGATCCGTGGCGCGCCTATTTGTGCGGGCGAGGCGAGTCCGTTACGCGTGGCGACCGGCGGGAACGCGAACTGGAGGTTCGGAGTCCGTTCCCGCCGCTCGCCCGCCCGCACAAATAGACGGCGCGATTACGCCAGGAGACTTCGGAAAACACCTGGCGCCCCACGGGTCTCCGCGGGTCAGCAGAACCTCGCAGACCATAGCCGAGCAGAAAATCCCGTTTTCATCTTGAACCAAACCGAATAACTGATATGAAGTTCTCGCCTCAGAGTGGCTGGTTTTGAATCGCCCATAGGTGGCTGGTTTTGAACCGCCCGGTGACACCCCACCGCCAAAAACCAAAAACCGAAAAGGATAGACGACCATGAGAACTCACCTCCTCGCCACAATCAGCCTCGGGGCCCTGTTGTTGGCCGGGCCCCGGGGCAGCGCCCAAGGCACTGTATTCACCTACCAGGGCCGAGCCCTGGACAACGGCACCAACTTCAACGGTACCGGAGAGTTCAAGTTCGCCCTCGTCACCAGCACGAATGCCTCAAGCCAGGCCACCGCAACCGCCAACCCACCCAGCGGCGGATTCGTCACCCTCATACAGGTCACTTACGGCGGGAGCGGTTACGCGGCTTCCCCACCGCCAGCGGTGACCCTTTCTGGCGGCGGTGGCTCCGGGGCAGCGGCCACGGCAACCGTAACCGCGGGCGCGGTGACCAGAATCACTGTGAGCAGCCCCGGCTCCGGTTACACAAGCGCCCCTAATGGTGACGATAGCCCCGCCACCAGGACAGATCGCGTACAGAACCTACTGGAGCAACGACGGCACCAGCGCCAACGGCAGTGAACCCGCCGCGGCTGTGAGCCTGACCGTGAACAACGGTCTGTTCACGGTCGTCTTGGGCGACACCTCGCTGGCGAACATGACGGCAATTGATGCCCCTCTTTTCATGCAGCAAAACCTTCAGTTGCGCATTTGGTTCAGCGATGGCGTCAACGGCTCTGCAGCGTTAGATCCACCACAGGGCCTGACGCCCTCACCATACGCGATTTTTGCCAACAGCGCGAGCAATGCGGTGGCGGCCACGACCGCCACTACAGCGGCCACGGCCTATGGGGTCAGCCCAAATTCCATTGGAAGCTCGGCGATTCAGGATGGTGTCATAGCCGCCGCAAAAATCGCGAGCGGCCAGGTGGTCAAGAGCCTAAACGGTCTCGAGGACAACGTAGTCCTGGCGGCCGGCAACAACGTGACGATTACGCCCAGCGGCCAAACGGTGACCATCGCCGCAACGGGGGGCCTCAGCTGGTTGTTGTCGGGCAATGCAGGCACGACGCCGGGTGCTGAATTTGTCGGTACTACAGACAGCCAACCGCTCGAATTTCACGTAAACGGAACACGAGCTTTGCTCTTGCAGCCGGATGCCAACGGGAGCGGTGCGCCGAACATTATCGGTGGATCGCCGGCGAATTTTGTTGCCTCGGGGACGGTCGGCGCTTTTATAGGTGGCGGGGGCGCCAGAAACTATCAAGGGAAAAGTCACACAAACAGTGTTGCCGGAGATCTCAGTGTCGTGGGCGGGGGGGTTGACAATGCAATTGAGGCCGAGGCCATCTGGTCTGCAATTGGTGGCGGCGCAAACAATACTATCGAGCCAAATTCCATCTATTCCACAATTGGAGGAGGCTTCTACAACACGATCAACTCGGGGAACTCCGGTTCTTTCATCGGGGGCGGGTACCAGAACACGAATCTGCCTAATTCGTCTTACGCGACGATCCCGGGCGGCCTTTATAATGTAGCAACAACTGGCGCATTTGCGGCCGGCTATCGGGCCAAGGCCACAAATGAGGGCGCGTTTATCTGGGCCGACTTCACTCCATTCTACGATTTTTATTCGGCCAATGACAATGAATTTGCCGTTCGTTGCAACGGAGGAGTTCGGTTTGTGACATCAACCCAAATGGGACAGAACGTTGCCAGTGTGTGGCTCGGGCCTTCAGGCACCACTTGGTTTACGATTTCTGACAAGAACGCGAAGAAGGACATAAGGCCGTTGGATTGCCAAGAGGTACTTGAAAAGCTGGCGCGAGTGCCAGTCACGCAGTGGCACTACAAATGGGAATCCAGTTCGCAACCCCCGAACATCGGTCCAATGGCACAGGACTTCGTTGGCACGTTTTATCCCGGACGGGACGATAGAAGCATCAGTACGTTGGAATTCGACGGGGTTGAGATCGCGGCGATCCAGGGTTTGAACAAAAAACTGGAAGAGCGGTTGAAGGAGAAGGACGCCGAGGTGCTGGCACTCAAGCACCGTCTTGAGGGGCTGGAACGGCGGGTGGAGTTGCTTGTTGACGAAAAATGAGGAGTCCTATGAAGAAGCTCACTGCATCAATTATTCTCCTTTTTTCTCTAGCTGGCCACGCTCAGCAATATGAAATTGACTGCTACAGGGTTGCAGGCGGCGGCGGTATGAGTGCCGGGGGCCAGTACTCGGTAACCGGCACCGTCGGCCAGCACGACGCCGGTGGACCGCTAACCGGCGGGGATTATTCGCTCACCGGCGGATTCTGGAGCCTGGCCGTCGCGGTCCAGACCACAGGGGCACCGGCGCTGAGCATTGCGCGAGCCGGCGCGAACGGGGTATTCGTTTCCTGGCCCGCGCCATCGACCGGTTTCGTCTTGGAGCAAAACACGGCTTTGGTGTCGGCGGGCTGGACGACGGTTACTGATGTGCCGGCGGTCGTGAATGGTGAGAACCAGGTCACCGTGTCTGCGCCCGGCGGGAGCCGTTTTTACAGGCTTGTGCGCCAGTAGGATATGGCGAGCAAAAGCCTCAATCATTGTCGGGCAGAGCCGCCGGGGGACGGCCTTGGCCAACCCATGTGGACTGCGTCCGTGAGGATGCTTTCAGTGATGGCCCTCCTTGCAGCCCATACCGCATTCGCCCAGTTGATCAGCAATGGCGGCTTCGAGGACGGGTGGCCCCCTGGTTCGCCTCCAGCGCAATGGAATGCCACCGGCGACTTTTTCCATTGGACCAACCCCAGCAGGGCCCACGAAGGGTCGCAATATGCCTATTTTGGGCTTGCGGCTGACGGCACGACGCCCCTGACCAACGGCTCAGGCTCGATAGACCAGTCAATCTCGTTTACTGCAGATACGCCTCCAATCACCTTGACCTTCTGGCTGTGGGTTGCGTCCGACGAACCATCGAGCCCGGCGTATGACCACCTGTACGTGGAGGTCCTCGGCGGTTCGGGTGTGCTCCTGGCCACCCTGGCCGAGTACCTCCAACGCTGACGAGGCCGGTCCGATAGCCTCTCCGGTGCCAGCCTACCAGCAGAAGAGCTTCTCTCTGGCGCCATTCGCCAGTCAGTTGATTCGGATACGCTTTCGCGGGTCAACCGGTGCGGGCGCCGGGACGATATTCCGGCTTGATGACGTCAGCGTGCAAGCCCAGGCTTGCAGCTACTCCCTACAGATGCCGGCTGAACCAGTGGGCCCTGGTCGCACAAGGCTCAGTCCCATTGTGAATACCGAGGGAGGATGCCCTTGGACGGTGATCAGTCCCGAGAACTGGATCAGCGTCATCTCTGGCGACTCCCGGCTTGGGCCGGGCTCGTTCGATCTGATCTTCGATGCGAACACCAGCCCGAGCCCTCGGACTGGCACGATCGTCCTTCTCGGCCAACCGGGTGTTGCCGTGCTCACGGGCGACATCACCCAACCAGGGGCTTGGAATTCTGGCCTGCTGAGCGGGATTCAAGTAGTCAACGGCCTCGTCCAATTCACCTTGAACGGCCCGGAGGGGGGCATTTACATAGTCCAGGCGTCCCAGGATCTTTTGACCTGGATGCCGATTTCAACCAACACGATCCCTGCCGAAGGTTTCGCTCCCGTCGCAGATCGCGCGCAGTCCTCCCGGCTTGCGCGGTTCTACAGGGCCGTGCCGTCCGCTGAATGACCCCCTCCAGACCCGCACATCGAAGGCCCATCAAGACAAAGACCATGAACGCTAACCTTAGCCTGCAGGATAACGCGCCATGCAAACGCTCGCGAATGTCATCGAAAACCATGACAGCCAAACATCCACAAACACGAAAAGAAACCAAATGAAACACTCCTCAGCATCCCTCCTCCCGCTCATCTTGAGCGCCCTCATCGTATCCGCCGCAGGAGCCTTCGCCCAAGGCACCCTCACGCCGCCAGGTCCGCCAGGCCCGACCATGAAATCGCTCGACCAGATAAAGCCACGCACGCCTATCTCCTATGTGGATTATAATATTGGTAGTCCCGGGTCGTATTATGTTACCACCAATCTCGTCGGCGGTCCCCATGGAGTTTCCGGACCCGGTCCTTGGGGCTCTATATCGCCAGCGACAACGTAGCGGTTGACCTTAATGGTTTTACATTGCAAGGCGTGCCCGGCTCATATTCTGGAATTCATATTTATGGGAGCCATACAAATATCACTGTCCGAAATGGCATCATTGCCGGCTGGGGCGAAAACGGAATTGACTACTATCAAAGCACCTCGTTGCCACAGAATGTACTTTTGGAGAATCTGACAATTACGGCCAACACAGGAATAGGAATTGTCCTCGGAAACGGCTGTATCGTCTCCAATTGCTCGATTCAGAACAACGGAAGTGCCGGCATCGTGGTGAATGGGAATGGATCGCAAATATCGGGAAACATCCTGTTTGGCAACAATATAGCTTTCACCTCAACCTCATGTGGCATTATCCTTGTAGGTTCTAACAATCGAGTTGAGGGCAACCACGTAACGGGCCATGCTTCCGGATACGGTATCGAATACGACTTCAGCAGCGGTACGAATAATGTAGTCATCAAGAATAGCGTTGTTGGAAACGGCGCAAATAATTATTCCCCAAGCGGAGGTGGCAATAACGATATCGGACCTGTCGGCACGGCTACTGCATCCACCAGCCCGTGGGCGAACATTTCTCGCTAACTGGGGCACGAGGCCCGAACAAAGGGCAACACCAATACTTATGAAACGGCACCTCTGGCTCCCCCTCGCGCTCAGCATCGTCTCGTGGGCTCGAGCCGGTACCACAATTGACATCGGCAGCCGCTATGCCTACAGCGGAAACCTTGGCTGGGTCGATTGGCGTGGCGACGGTAACAACGGAGCAGCCATTGGCGACTATGTTTGCCCTGGCTACATATATTCCGCAAACGTCGGCTGGATCTGCCTTGGGAGCGGCACTCCCACCAACGGGATTCGCTATCAGAATCTGTCCGCCGGCGATTTCGGCGTGAACCAAGACGGCTTGGGCAACCTCAGGGGTTACGCTTACGGCGCAAACATCGGATGGGTCAATTTCGAGAGCACGGGAGCGCCTAAAGTTGACCTGGTGTCCGGCGCATTCAGCGGCTACGCCTGGAGCGCAAATTGCGGCTGGATCTCCCTCAGCAATGCTGTGGCCTATGTGCAAACGGACTCCTTCTCAGCCGGGCAACTCGACAGCAATGGCCTGCCGATTGCGTGGGAGATGACTTATTTCGGCCGCACGGGGATCGACCCCGACGCCGATCCTGACCACGACGGCATGTCGAACCTTCAGGAATATCTGGCAGGCACCAACCCCAACGACCCGAACGACTACTTGCACATCATTAGCGTCGCGGTCACGTTCACCGCCGGGAACGAAATCGATGCGCTCGTGTGGGCCAGCCACCCAGCCCGCCAATACCGGGTTCAACAATCCACCAACTTGCTGAGTGGAACGTGGCTGGATGTCGGTTCCGTGATTTCTCCGGATTCCGGCACGGAGACCGCTCGGACCATCCGTTCTGCCGCGCCCAGCACGCAACGCTTCCTGCGCATTCAGTCGCTCAGACCGCTGTCGCCTTGAAATCGTCGTCCACAGCCCAGATGAAAAAGTTTGACCCCGCAACCGAAACTCTCTACCTGAATTCGACCTAGAAAATACTCACTACAGCTTGCGCAGGGCGTCCAAGGGATAGTTTTCACCTGATTTTACAAGGGTTTTTTGTCGGTGCGATTTTCCACGGCGACCGCTAGATGCACCGAGGAGTGTTGTGATTGTTGCCGGCAATCGTAGGTTGTCAGGCCCAGAAGCGTGCCCTGGAGATCAAATGCGTGTGAATTCAGGCCAACGAGCCATACGGCAAGGGCGGACAGTACGGCTTTCTGCTTCCCAGTCCTTCCCGCTCAGGATCCAGGGGGCGTAAGCCTTGCAAGTTGTGATTACCGACCCAGAATCCCATAATAACGCTGAGCGGATGATGCTGGAGCACTGTTGGTGTAAATCCAACGGCTGCTCGTCAAGGTAGTCGTCACAACCGGCACCCAGTTGAGGAGGTCGGTGGAGCTTCACAGCTGCATAGCCGGTTGGGGGCGACTCGGCGAAGGCTGGGTCGCCCTTCCTGCCCGGCACCCAGCCGCCAGGTTTTTCGGTTCCCCCTGAGCGAATCAGCCGGGCTCGAACACACGTCCTTGCCCGCCTTATCTCTGTTTCCTCTGTTGTCTCCTGTTAGCTGCTGGAAGGTGTCAAACCAACGCTATTGGTCCTTCGGAAACCTCCACCTTACCTCATCCAAAACTGCGATTCCGGCCCTTTGTCGCAACCTTTGTCGCCAGCTTTGTCGAAGGATGGCCAATCCGACAAAAGTTGCGACCAGGTCTTCCGTTCGCCTGGCTCTTGGGACAGGCTCCCGGCAGCACGTCGCCGCCGCTTCCCATCAATTGAGCGCCACGCCGCGGCGGACGTAGGTCGGCAGGTCGAGGTCTTCGCCTCGGTGGATGTTGGGCTCGCTCTTGTCGAAGCGGCCTTTGGAGGTGCTTTCCAGGGGCAATTGGGTTTGGTGCATGCGCGCCGGTTTTCGGCGCTGACGGGAGGGGGCGATCCCCTCCGCCGGGGATTCGTCGCCTGGGCTTGCCGGGGAGGAAGGCGGGGGCGGGCCGAACCTCGAGGCGGGGCGGGCGGTGATGGCCTGGCCGAGCGATTGGGCGGGCGCCTCCTGGCCGGTGCGGGCCGAGAGCCGGGCCTCGCCGGGCTCGAGGTTCTTGCGGGCGGCGATGACCGTGACGGCCAGGCGGTCGCGGAAGGCCTCGTCAATGGCAGTGCCCATCACGACCTGGGCCTGCTCGCAATGACGGTTGATCTGCTCCATCACTCGGTTGACCTCCGCCATGGTCAAGTCGGGTCCGCCCATGATGCTGATCACCAGGGCATCGGCCTCCGCCAGCATCTGCCCGGCATCCAGCAGCGGATGAGCCAGCAGTTTCTCGGCAACCTCGCGCGAGCGGGTGGGGCCCACGGCCTCGGCCACGGCGAAGGCGCTCTCGGCGTGGGCGTCGCGCAGGAGTTCGCAGAGATCGTCGAAATGGATTTCAATCAGGCCGGTGCAGGTCAATAGACGGCAGAAGCTGCGCACCCCGTTGGCGAGATACTCGTTGGAGATCTTGAAGGTTTCCAGGACGCTGGTGTTTTCGTCGATGAGCTTGAACACTTTCTGGTTCGGGAGGCAGATGAGGCCATCGGCGGCGGCCTTGAGCTCGGTCAAGCCCTCGAGGGCCAGGCGCTGGCGGCGCGTGCCTTCGCAATCGAAGGGGGTCACCACGAAACCTATGACCAGCGCGCCCGCCTCCTTGGCCGCGCGGGCCAGGACCGGGCTGATGCCGGTGCCGGCGCCGCCCCCCAGGCCGGCGACGATGAAGATGACGTCCATGCCTTCGCACAGAGACTTGAGCCTGGGGAGATTCTCCTGCGCCGCAGTGCGGCCGCGGTCCGGGTCGCCGCCCGAGCCCAGGCCGCGCAGAAGGCGGGTTTCCAGATGGAGCTTCTCGGGGGCCGCACTGGCCGCAAGGGAAGCGGCGTCGGTGTTGATGGCCGCATAGCCATCTGCGGCCAGGCCGCTGCGCATGAGCTGCTCCCCTACCGCAAGCCCGGCGCCCCCGACGCCGATGACTTTGATGGAGATGGTTTTCCGCGGAGGAACGGTTGCGGGTGTGGGTGGGGTTTGGGTCGTCATAGCAATCCTTATGAGCAGGGGTCAAGCCCGGCGGAACAACTGGCTGAGTGTGGCTTTGAGATTCCCGGTCAGCGAGGCCTTGACAGCCCGTTTGCGGTGTTCGAAAGAGCCGAACTTGACCAGCCCGATAGCGGTGGCGAACTCGGGCTGGTCCAGGGCCGACTTGAGACCGCTGATCGTGTTGGTCTTGCCCACCGACACCGGCATTCGCAGCACTTGTTCCGCCAATTTCGCGATATCCGGGGTGCGGGCCCCGCCCCCGCACAAAAACGCCCCCCCGCGCAAATAGTCCAGCGCGTCCACCTGTTCAAGGTCCTGGCCGATGAGCAGGAAAATCTCCTCCAGGCGAAGAGACATGATGCGCCGGAGGTGTTCGAGATTGATGATTTTGGGCGCCAGGCCGTTTTCATTGGGGATGGAAATGGTCTGGCCTTTTATGGAGTCATCCACGATGGCTGAGCCGTGGTCGAGCTTGAACTGTTCGGCCCGCCGGAGGGAGGTTTTCAGGCCGTAAGCCAGGTCGTTGGAGACATGGTCGCCACCCACGGCCAGGACCCCGGTGTGTTTGATGATGCCGTTGGAATAGACGACGTATTCGGTCGTGCCGCTGCCGATGTCCACGACCAGGGAGCCGAGTTCCTTTTGTTCGCTGGTCAGCAGGGCCAGGGCCGAGGCCAGACCGTTGAACACAATATCGTCCACCTCAAGCTGGAGGCCCTTGACCGTGCGAATGGCATTTTGGAGCCGGTTCAGGCTGCCGTGGACCACGTGGACATCCACCTCGAGGCGCGAGCCGAGCATGCCCACCGGGTTGGGAATGTCATCCTGGTCATCCACCAGGAAATGCTGGCGGATGGCGTGAATGGCGTGGTTCTGGGCCGGAAGATTGATGGTCTTGGCGTTCTTGATGACATCCTGCACGTCTTCCTCGGAGATCTCGCGGTCGGCCGAGAAGATGGGATGCACCCCGCGATTATTGAAGCCGCGCACGTGCCGGCCCGTGACCCCGAGATAGACGCTGCGGATTTCGACATCGGCCATCTGCTCGGCCTCGGCGATGGCGTGGCGGATGTCCTCCTCCGCCAACTCCGTGTTGATGATTTCCCCTTTGCGAACCCCGCGCGACGGCGCCTGGCCCACGCCCACGATTTTCAAGGCCCCATCGGCCCCGAAATCCCCCACTACGGCGCAGACCTTCGAGGTGCCGACTTCCAAACCGACGATAATTGAAGAAGAAGGCTCAAACATGTTTTCTCCTGATGCGAAGGGGTTTAGGCACTTTGGGGGTCAAAGAGGCGGCGGCGCTAGGTTCCAGCCAGCGCACCGGGATATTGTTGGTGACGGCCAGATCCAGGGAGGCGATGACCTTGTTCTCGCGCTGTCCGCGTTCGGAGATCGCATGCCAGCGGCGAAGTTGCCGGTCGAGATCGGCCAGGCCGAACGTGACTTCCGCCCCTTGATCCGTGGTCACGGTCAGGACCTCCGGGCAGGAGAGGTTGATGCGTTTGAGGTTGACGAAACCGGCCATGGGAGATTGATCGAAGCTGACCAGCAACTTCAAGGCGGCGTCCAGTTGCGGGGTCCTGATGCGCCGGCCCGGCTGGAACGTCGTCCGGGTGGAGAGGGCCCAGCAGGGGCAGAGGCTCGGGTGCAGGCGCCGTGGCGGAGCGCTGGCGCGGGTCCAGCGGCAGCATAATGTAACCGGCGGCGCTGATATAACACGCGGCCAACTCGATGGGCTGGCACTCCCCGGGCCGGAGCACATTGATCTGCGCAATCGGCTCGCGCTCAAAGACCCGAATGCGCAGGGTGTGTGGGGGGATGCGCTCGACGGAGGCCGAATCGATCAACGGAATCATCTCCAGCTTCCGCTTCACCTCGGCCAGGTCCAGGGCCAGGAGGTTGGCCCCCGTCCTGATGCCGGTCCAACGGCGGAGTTGGTCCACGGCGATAACGCCGTCGGTGCGCAGGTCGAACTCCTGGATGGCAAAGGCCTTGTTTTGATAGACCAGCCGGTTGAGGGCCCATTGGCCGCCGCACCAGATCAGGTCGGCCCCCAGGACCGCGGTGAAGAGGCGCCCAGGCCCACGGCCGCCAGGCGGTTGCGCGCCGCCCGGACCTGGCTCGAGCGGAGCCTCACGCCAAGGACGCGCTCGCGTCCGAGCCGTCGGTTTTTAAGTTTGCGCCTGGACCACATGAGATGAGGAAGCGGGTTTCAGGAAGTGCAGGATGCGGCGCAAGACCGGGCCAGCGCCAGGTCCACCATGGCCTGGCAGAGCCGGGCATAGTCCAGGCCCGCAGCGGCGGCGGCTTTGGGCAGCAGACTCGTCTCGGTCATGCCGGGCAGCGTGTTGACTTCCAGCACCACCGGCTCGCCATTGGGACGCACCATGACGTCCACCCGCCCATAATCACGTCCCCCTATCGCCTCGAAGGCCTGGCACCCCGCCGCCTGGATGCGCGCCGTCACCGCTTCATCAAAAGGCGCAGGGCAAAGATACTCCGTGCTGCCGGCGGTGTACTTGTTCTGGTAATCATAGGCCCCGCTCTTGGGTCTGACCTCGACCACCGGCAACGCCCGGCCGGCCAGAATGCCCACGGTCGTTTCCCGGCCCGTTATTTTCTCCTCCATCAGGACGTGCGAGTCGTAGCGGAGGGCCTCAGCCAGAGCGCGGCTCCAATCGGCCACTCGCTCTACGAATTGCAGGCCCACACTCGAGCCTTGTCTGGTCGGCTTGAGGACCACCGGTGGGTTCCACCCCAGGGGCCACCGGGCGGCGGTAGAGTCCAGGAGCGCGAACCGGGCGGTGGGCACGCCCGCCTCCAGAAAACGTTGCTTGCTCAGAAACTTGTCGAAGCCCAGCCGGCTGGCCTCCGGCCCGCAGCCCGTGTAGGGCACACCGATGCTCTCAAGGCGGCGCTGCACCGTGCCGTCTTCCCCGTAGGTCCCGTGAAGGACGAGGAAGACGGCCTCTGTCCCTTTGGGCAGGTCCCAGGCCGGCTCCCGCGGGTCCAGCTCGTTCACCCGGTGGCCCAACGAGCGCAGCGCCTTGGCCACGGCCGCCCCGGAGCGCAAAGAAACCTCGCGCTCCGCGCTGGGGCCCCCAAGCATCACAGTGATATTCAATACTCTAGTGCTCTGTTTCATTCCCAATAATCTCCACTTCGCTCTCCAGCTCGATGCCCCGCTCGGCCCGGGCGCGCTGCTGGATGAGCGCGATCAAATCCAGGATATCCCGGGCGGTGGCGCGTCCGTCATTGACAATGAAATTGCCGTGCTCCAGCGAGACCGAGGCCCCGCCGACCCGCAGGCCCTTGAGGCCGAGTTCCTCGATGAGCTTGCCCGCAGGCATCGCCTTGGGGTTCTTGAAGGCGCAACCGGCGCTGGGGGCCGCCGGCTGGGAGCGCCAGCGTCTTTGGCTGAACTGGTTCATCCGCTCCTGGATGCGCTCCGGGGCGTCGGGCTGCCCGCGCAGCAGGGCGCTCAACGCAATCTGCCCCTCCAAAGCCGCGCAGTTGCGATAAACCGCTCCCATCTCCGCCTCGAGGCACTCACGCACGTTGCCATCCCTATCCATCAGGCGAACCGACTCGACGGCGTCGAAGATCGAGCCGCCCATAGCTCCTGCGTTCATGCGGAGGGCGCCGCCGATGGCGCCGGGGATGCCCTCCAGAAACTCCAGGCCCGCCAGCCCGTGCCGCCTGGCTTCTACTGCCACCGCCTTCAACCGCGCCCCGGCGCCGCAGCGCAGCAATGGCGGAGTGACTTCGATGCCCGAAAAAGCCGGTTGATTCAGACTCACCGCGACACCGCGAAAACCGCCGTCCCTCACGAGCAGATTCGAGCCTCGGCCCAGGACGAACAGCGGCAGCGCGTGGCGGCGGCAGAACTTGACGACTGCCTCAAGGTCCTTTTCGGCAGCCGGCTCGACATAAATGTCTGCCGGCCCGCCCACGCGCAAAGTGGTCCGCCCTGCCAACGGTTCGTGACAGCGAACCAGCGTGTCCGCGCCGACCAGCCTCGCCAACTCTTCGGCCAGCGGCTCCGGTCTGTCCAGGATGTACTCGGGGCGAGTCATGAGACGAGCAGGGAGAATATGGACCAGGCGGCGGTCAGCGAAACGGCGCAGACCGGCCGGTTTGGTTGGGGTTGAGGCGCCAGGCTGCCGGCGGCCAGAGTTTCCAGGATACTCTGGGCAATTTGGGCGGCGGCGCGCGGGCGGTCCCACCGCCCCAGGGCTTCCTGCATTGTCGCGCGCGCCGCGGAGTTTTCCACCAGGTCGGCCAACAGATTGGCCAGGGATTCCGGAGTTGCGGCCTTTTGTTCGAGCAGGCGAGCAGCCCCGGTGTCCTCGAGGACTCGAGCGTTGTGAAGCTGGTGGTCGTCCGTGGCGGCCGGATAAGGGATCAGAACGCTGGGCAGGCGCATCGCCGCCAACTCGGCGAGCGACGATCCCCCGGCACGGCTGACGGCGGCGGTGGCGGCGCCCAGGGCCAATTCCATCGAGGAGAAAAACGCGTGAACCTGGGGGGACAGGCCCGCCGTTGCATAAGCGCGTTTGACCGCCTCGACATCCGCCGAGCCGGCCAGGTGAAACCATTGCCAATGAGGAAAGCGTCCGGCCAACAGGGGCAGCGTGTTGCTGACCAGCGAATTAATCGCGCTGGCGCCCTGGCTCCCGCCCATGACCAGCAAGAGCGGGCGCGCGGGGTCCAGGCCCAGGGCGGCGCGGCAACCCGCCGCTTGGCGCGGCTGGAACTGGGAACGCACCGGCGTGCCGCTGACAGTGACCCTGGGCGTGTGCAGGCGCCGGCCGGCATCGGGAAAACCGATAAACGCGCGGTGGACGAACCACGACAGCCAGCGATTGGCCCGGCCCGGGATGGAATTGGATTCGTGCAGGAAGACCCGCGCGCCCAGTCTCCTGGCGGCCAGCACAGGCGGCGCGCTGGTGAACCCGCCCATCGCCAGGGCCGCCTGAGGCGGGCAGGCCCCGAAGACCGCCTTGGCGGCCCGGTACGAACGGGCAAAGCCGCGCAGGAAAGCCACCTCGCCGCCGCGCGTCAAACCTACGGCGGGCAAGGTCACTATCTCGAGGCCCGAGGCTGAACTGAGGGCCTGTTGGTCCACTTCTTTGGGAGAGATGAGCAGGGTAACCGCGGCGCTGCTCCGGCGCAGTTGCTCCGCGACCGCCAGCCCGGGAAAGAGGTGGCCTCCGCTCCCGCCGCAGGCGATGGCAACTCGAAGAGGTGGCGGCGCAGGATTGGTCATGGGTGAAACGCGCGAAGGCCGGTTAGCCTCGGACTTCCGACCTCGGACTTCAGCCTTTCTGCCGGTCGCGCCCGGAACGGGTTGGGGTCGTGGAATTCCTCGTCACCCTCCAGCAAGTCGTCAATGGCATCCGCAGTCCGGCCATGGCGGGCGATGCTGAGCAGCAGGCCGACCGCCGCCAGGAGCATCAGCAGATTGGAACCGCCCCGGCTGATAAAGGGCAGTGGCAGGCCCTTGTTGGGCAAGGCGCTGGTGACCACGCCGATGTTGACAATGGCTTGGAAGGCGATGAGGAAGGTGATGCCGCAGCCCAGGAGCAGGCCGAACGTATCGGACGCATTCCAGGCGATGAAGAGCCCGCTTATGAGGATGGCAATAAACGCAACCAGGACCAGCCCGGTCCCGGCCAGGCCCAGTTCCTCTCCGATGATGGCGAAGATGAAATCGGTCTGGTGCGCCGGCAGGTAGCCCAGCTTCTGACGGCTGTCGCCCAGGCCCCGGCCCGTCGGCCCGCCGCTGCCCAGCGCCACCATGGCCTGGTAGGCCTGGTGCCCCTTGTCCCGCTTGGTTTCCTCGATATGGAGCCAGGAGTAAATCCGCCCTGAGCGCATGGGATTGTGGTAGATGAACAGGCCAACGGCAAGCAGGCCGACGAGGACGGGGGGCAGAAAGCAGCGCAGCCGAATGCCGGCCATCAGGAGCACCGCCCCGCTGACCGCCGAGAGCACCAGGGCGCTGCCGACATCCGGTTCCCAAAAGATTAATCCGACGACCAGCCCGATGGCGAAGCCCGGAATGACGATGCCGCGCAAGCAAGCGCCCATCTGGCGCCCGCACCGTTCGCCATACCGGGCCAGCGCGACCAGCAGGGCCAGCTTGGCAAATTCAGATGGTTGGAAGCTCAGGCCGCGGAGCTCCAGCCAGCGCCGCGCGCCCCCGTGCCGCATGCCAATGCCGGGCGCCAACACCAGCCCCAGCATTAGCACCGCCGCAATCAACAGCACCCACCAGATGTGCTGCTTGAGCCAGCGGTAATCCGCCAGCGTTGCCGCCGCGCACACCGCCATGCCAAATCCGCACCAGACCACCTGCCATACGAGTTGGTGCGCCCCGTTCTCGGTCATCGTCGAGCTGTAGAGCATCACTACTCCCAGCGCCAGGAGAGCTGCGACACAAGAAACCAGGATCGTCACCGCCACTTTCATAGCGAACTTCGCGCCCGCGACCGGCGTGCGGCCGGCTCGCAAAGGGCTTGGCGGCAGTGTGCGGGTCTCATATTCCGTTGATCCGTTGCTGTCTCTGGCATCGGAGATTCCGGGCAGCCTTGGCGGCCGCGTTGGGGCGCCCGCTACGGCCCTTGAGGGGCGAGGCGCGCGCTCAGTGGTTACCGTCCGCTCGGTGTGGCCGGGTTGCTCGATGAACCGGTGGCAGCCGGCGCCGGTGCCGCCTCAGCGGTAGCGGCCGTCCTGGCGGGGATCTTGAGCTTCTGGCCGACTCTGATCTTGTCTGTCTTGAGATTGTTGGCGGCGCGCAGCGCCTTGAGCTTGAGGCCAAACTCGTGCGCAATCTTGGTCAGCGAGTCGTTGGATTTGACCGTATAGACTTGTTGGCCGTCCGCGCTTTCGCTCGCCGCCCCCGTTGTGACCCCAGGGCCCGAAGGGGCGGGAGCCGCCGCCGTTTGCGTCGGGATGTGAATTGTCTGGTCGATCTTGAGCTTGGTCGAATCCACACTTGGATTCGCCGCCATGAGCGCCGGAAGGCTCACATGGAACTTCCTGGCGATCTTGGAGAGCGTGTCGTGGTTGACGACCTTGTACTCGCTGACGCCAGGCGGCGTCACGGACGCGGTCACATTGGTGTTCTCGGGCGGCAGAGGCGCTGGGGCCGGATTGGTGGGAGCCGTGGCGCTCGCAGTAGTCGACGTCGCTTCCGGCGCCGGGTTGGTGGCAGCAAAGCTCGGGGCCGGCTCCGGCATCCCGGTCGCGGCCGTGTTGGAGTTGGCCGAGGTCGAGCCGGAGGTTCCCGCATTTTCATGACCGCAACCCTGCATCAGCAACGCCAGCAGGCCGATCCCATGAAGGGCCAGAACAAAGATAACGGCGATCTTGACGCGGGTGCGGGTCTTGTTTTTTTGCTCCAGGAGGGAGCCCTGTGGAATCAACGGACTTTGGTTATTCATTTTGAGCGGGGCGGGCGCGCCACTGTGGTTGGTTGAGTTCAGTCTGTTTTTATTCTGTTGCCTAAATTATTTGTTGCACTTGATTAGCCAAAAGCATCCGCCGGAATGTGGGGGTCTGGTCAGAGCCGAACAAGCCGGTGGAGTCAGAACAACATCGTTCGGGGCAGCATTTCTCTGCGCCCCGGCACAAGCTTCTAACAGCGAAGGCCTGTGGGTGCAAGCAGGAAAAAGGATCGCTTCCGCTCATGCTTTTACCTAATCTTCAAGGTGCTCAGCGCCACGACGGCGCACAGGACTCCCAGGATATAAAAGCGCATAACGACCTGGGATTCGGTCCACCCCTTTTTCTCGAAATGATGGTGAATCGGGGCCATCAGAAAGAGGCGCCGCCCGGTTCCGTAACGCAGGCGCGTAAAACGAAACCAGCCGGTTTGGAGGATGACCGACAGGGCTTCCATGACGAAGACGCCGCCGGCGATGACGAGCAAAAAGGGCTGATGAATGAGCACGGCGATGATGCCCAGGGCGCCGCCCAGGGCCAGCGAACCGGTATCGCCCATGAAGACCTGGGCCGGATGGCAGTTGTACCACAGGAAGCCCAGCCCGGCGCCGATCATGGCGGCGCAAAACACGGTGAGTTCGCCCGCGTCCGGCACGTAGGGAATTTCAAGGTAACTGGCCGCCTTGCTGTTGCCCGCCAAATAGGTCAGCACCACGAAGACAAAGGACACGATCAGCGTGCAGCCGATGGCCAGGCCGTCCAGGCCGTCGGTCAGGTTCACCGCATTCGAGCTGCCGACGATGGCCAGCAGGGTCAGCAGCAGACCCGCCAGGCCGGCGCCCGTGGCCAGCGGTTTCTTGTAAAAGGGAACCATGATGTCGGAGATGAGGTGGGTGGTAGCGGGCTGCAGCCAGAGGTAGAGCCCGATGAACAGGGCCAGGGCGCACTGTATCCAGAGCTTGACGCTCGGGGCGGCGCCGCCCCCGGTCTGCCGGAGGATCTTGGCGTAATCGTCATAGAATCCGAGCCCGCAGAGCACCACGACCGAAAACAGGGCCAGCAGCACCAACGGGACCAGATGCGCCCACAGGAGCGTCGTCAGATTGAGCGCCAGCACGATTAAAATGCCCCCCATGGTCGGAGTGCCTTTCTTATTGGCGCCGCGCTCGGTCATCCCGCCGGAGGTGGCTGCGATATCGACGTACTCCTGGCCGAATCTCAATTGTCTTAGCCAGGTGATGACCATCGGCGCCAGACACCAGCTCAACACCAGGGCGGTAACGGCCGCGCCGGCGCTCCGAAAAGTAATATACCGGAAGAGCCGCAAAGCACTCAATGGCTTGGCCCAGGCGGTGTGGGCCGAGGCACTGAGCATCTGTTGAGCCAGATAGTAAAACATCAATTCCTTTTGGTTGCGTCGCTGCCGCGCAACATCTGGGCGATACGTTCCAGCCGGGCGGCCCGCGAGGCCTTGAGCAGGAGCAGGTCGCCGTTCTTGAGGAAGCTCTTCAAGGCCAGCCCCGCTCCTTCGACATCGGCAAATTCCAACACCCGGTTCAGACCCGCGCCACGAGCGCCCCGGGCGAGGAGCGGGGCCATCTTCCCCACGGCAAATAGTTGCCCGATGCCCAGCTCCGCCGCCCGGCGTCCCACCTCCTCGTGAGCCGCTTCGCTCTGTGCGCCTAATTCCGCCATGTCGCCCAGGACCGCCACGCGCCGGCCTTTGCAGGCCAGCTCCCGCAGGGTCTGCAAGGCGGCCAGCATCGAATCGGCATTGGCGTTGTAAGCATCATCCAGGACTGAGACCCCGTTGTGCTCCCAGAGTTGGAGGCGCATCCTGGGAGGTTTGCACTGAGCCAGGCCTTGGCTGATCTCAGACCGCGCGAGTCCCAATTCGCCGCCGACGGCGATGGCAAACAGGGCATTGACGACCTGGTGCCGGCCGACAAGGTTGATGCGAAACTCCCCGGCCAGGTCGGCGCGGGGTCCCTGGACGCAAAAAGTCACCCCTTGGTTGTCCGGACGCAGATTGGCGGCGCGCCAGTCGTTGGCCTCGGAAAGGCCTACCTGCACCAGGCTCGCCCGTCCCCGCCGGGCGATGAGCCCGGTCCATGGGCAATCGCCGTTGGCGAAGAGTATGCCCTCGGCGGGCAGCAACTCGGCCAGCCAGCCTTCCTCCCGGGCCACGCCGGCGATGTCGCCGAAAAACTCGAGGTGCTCGCGGGCGATGGAAGTGAGCACCCCCAGACTCGGGGAGATCATCGCCAGGAGCGGCGCCAGTTCACCCGGGTGGTTGGTGCCCGCCTCCAGCACGGCGGCCCGATGAGCCGTCTCCAGGCGCAATAAGGTCAGCGGCACTCCAATATCGTTGTTGAAGCTCTCTTCGCTCCAGAGCGTGGGAAACTTCTGCCGCAGCACCGAGGCCACCAGTTCTTTGGTGGTGGTCTTGCCGTTGGAACCCGCCACGGCCAGCATCGGGAGGGAGAAATCCCGGCGGTAGCGGGCCGCCAGCCGGCCCAGGGCCTGGCGGGTGTCCTCGACGACGATCAGGGCGCAGTTGGGGAGGCTGCCTGGACTTTGGCCTCGAGCCACGACTGCCGCCGCGGCGCCTTTGCCCGCCACCTCCCGCAGAAACGCGTGGCCGTCGAACCGTTCACCCGGCAGCGCAAAGAACAAGTCGCCGCGCTGGATGCGGCGGGAATCGGAGCCGACGCGGCAAACCGGCGTCTCGGGCGAACCGGTCAGTTGTTCGCCCCCGCACGCCGCCGCAATCCAATTGAGTGAACGCGCATCCATAGTCACCTGGAAAGAGGATTTCTGCCAATCGCATCCGCCGTTTTGAGGCCCTGCGCCTCGGGCACGGCCGGCTCCTCGAGGCGGTCGGGGGGGATGCCGAGGTAATTGGCGGCGCGCTCGGCCACCTGCTTGAAGATTGGGGCTGCGGCGGTGCCGCCATAATAGCCCTGCTTTGGCTCATCCATGCTGATCGAGATGCAAAGCTCGGGATTGTCCGCCGGGAAGAATCCCAGGAAAGAGGAGAAAAAGTTCTCGTGCGAATAAGTGCCATTCACGACTTTTTGGGCGGTGCCCGTCTTGCCGGCCACGGTGTAATGCTCCAGGGCGGCCTTGGGGGCGGTGCCTTCGGCAGAGACGACGGTTTTGAGGGCGGTGACCATCATCCTGGCGGTGGCAGGGCTGATGACCTGGCGCACGCGCTGGGGAACGTACTTGGCCACGACGTTGTGATTGCGGTCTTCCAGGCGATCCACGAGCATGGGGCGCATCAGCAGGCCGTTATTGGCAATGGCGCACAGGGCCATCGTCATTTGGAGGCGCGTCACCGAAATGCCCTGGCCCATTGGAATCTGCGCAATCGAGACTTTGCTCCACTTCTCCCGTCTGACATACCGCCAGGCGCTCATTTCGCCGGGCAGCGGCAGGCCGGTGGCAACCCCAAAACCAAACCTTTGGATGTAATCATAAAGCCGCTCCTCCCCCAGCTTGATGCCGATGAGGGAGGCGCCGATGTTTGAGGACTTGGTGATGATCTGTTCCACGGTCAGGACGTCGTACGGCGCATGATCGTGAAGCGGCCGGCCCGCGTAATGGAACAGGCCATGCTGGCAGTCGAAGGGATCGCTCAAACGGACCACGCCCTCGTTGAGGGCGCCGGAAACCACGACGACCTTGAACGTGGAGCCGGGCTCCTCGATATCGGTGACCACCCGGTTGCGCCGCGCCTCCGGCGGAGCAGCGCCAGGGTTGTTCGGATCGTAGGTGGGCAGCGTCGCCATGGCCAGAATCTCGCCCGTGCGCGGGCGGACGACAATGCCCGAAATGCTGATGGGCGCGTGCCTTTCCATCCCCTCGGCCAGGGCCGTCTCGAGGATGCGCTGTATCACCGAGTCAATCGTCAGGACCAGGTTCAAGCCGTCGCGGGGCTCGATGTCCCGCTCGCGCCATTGCACCAACTCGCGCCGCCGGCCGTCGGTCTCGGTGAGCCGCCAGCCCTGCATACCCGCAAGCTGGGTGTCAAAGACCTGTTCCAGGCCATCCTGGCCGACAATTCTATTGATGGGAATGCCGTCCACTTCGCTCGGCTCGCTCGAGGCATAACCCAGGACGTGGGCGGCCAAACTCTGGTTGGGATAAAAGCGCAACTGATCGTTCCGGGCAAAGATGGCGTTGGTGCGCAGGTTGTCATAAAAAGTTCTTTGCCGCCGTGTGAGATTGGTCCGGTTCACCCCAAAGGTCAGATTGGTCACGGTCTGCCGGATTCTCTCCCAGGTCTCCAGATTGACCTTGTGTTTGAGTTCGACGAACTGGTTAGTGACCGTTTGGCCTTTTTCATTGCGATGGGTGCGGGGCATGAGCCGCTGGCAAAGCCTGGCTTCGCCTTCTTGCAGCAAAGGGGCAAGGGCGCGGGCAACTTCGGCTTGAAGGTTGCCGATGAAGGCGGGGTTGGCGCAGACCGTCTTGACCTGCTCGCTGGTGACCAGGATGTTGCCTTTGGCATCCAGAATGTCCCCTCGGCGCGGTTCGAGCACGAACTGGTGCACAGTCTCGCCCAGGGCCTTGGCGCTGAACTCCTCATGCCGGAGGACCTGCAGGTCCACCAGGCGATAGCCCAAGCCGCCAAAGGCCAGCGACAGCAGCAGTGCCATCCCGACCAGTCTGCGCAATTGGATTCGTTTGGCCATATTCTACCCATCGTTCAACGCCGCCTCGAGTTCAACCCCATGAGCTCAAGCTGCCGGCCGCCCGCGGCGATCGGTTCCTCATCCGACGGCGTCACGGGCGGCGGCAAAAGCACTCTATTTCCCCGCACCACGGGTTGCATCGTTCTGAGCCGGCTTGCCGGCCGCCCGCGGCGATCGGTTCCTCATCCGACGGCGTCACGGGCGGCGGCAAGAATCCGGTTATGGGCTCATCAATTCTTTGGCCCGGGCCGCTGCCGGCGTGCGGGCATTTTGGGCGGCGTACTGCGGCTCGCGCGGCGCCGGCTTGGGCGCCTCGCGCGGCGGTTCGACCAGGTGCCACATCTGCGTGGGGCTGGCCTGGGCCAATCCCAGGTTCAGTTCCTTGATGCGCGCTTCCACGGAGTCCAGCGAGCGCAAGTGGGCCAGCAGCCGTTTCCGGTTCTGATTTTCATCGGTCAACCTCGACAGTCTCACTCCCCGCTCATCGATCTGCCGGCTCAAACAGTCGATCTGTTCCTTCTGCCAAACGTAACCCACACCCGCTCCCGCTATCAGCAGGCAGAGCAGCACGGCCTTGAGCACCGGGCCAAACCGGATTGCCGACGAACCATGTTTGCGATTTCGCGCCATTCAAATCTTCTCCATGACCCGCAATTGCGCGCTGCGGCTGCGCGGGTTGTCCGCCAGTTCCGCCGCGCCCGGCTTCACAGCCTTGGGCGTGAGCACCCTCAGCCCCGGGGCGCGCGGCTGCCGCAACTCCGGCACGTCCTGCGCGCCCGCGAACGTGTAATCCCGAGCCTGCGTCCGGCCGAATTCTTTGGCGATGCGGTCTTCCAGCGAATGAAACGTGATGACCGCCAGCCGTCCGCCGGATTTCAAAATCTTGAGCGCCGCCACCAGGCCCTGCTGCAAGGCGCCTAGCTCGTCATTGACCGCCATGCGCAGCGCCTGAAACACCTTCGTCGCCGGGTGCGACCTGCCGCCCCGGCGCGGGGCGACCTGTTCAATGAGCGCGGCCAGCGACCGCGTGGTCTCAAAGGGCCGTTCGCGGCGGCGTTCAACGATGGCCCGGGCCAGCCGCCGCGCCTGCCGCTCGCCGCCCAGTTCCCAAAAGAGCCTTGACAGCTCGTCCGAACTGGCGCGGTTGACCAGGTCCGCCGCCGTATTGCCCTGCCGCCGATCCATCCGCATGTCCAGCGGACCGTCCTGCTGAAAACTGAAGCCGCGCTCGGCCCGGTCCAACTGGGGCGAACTCACGCCGAGATCCAGCAGGACGCCATCGCAACTGCCCGCTGGCACCCAGTCGGCCAGTTCGGCAAAACTGGCCTGGCGCAACTCGAAGCGGCCGGCAAAGCGGGCCAAATGCCGGCTCGCAGCTTCCACCGCCGCGCCATCTCGATCGCACCCGTACAACCAGCCCGTCGGCGAACTGGCCGCCAAAATGGCGGCCGCATGTCCGCCCCCGCCGAGTGTGCCGTCCACATACCGCCCTGCGGCCCGAGGCCGCAGGGCGGCCAACACTTCCCGAACCAACACCGATTTGTGCGTAAAATCCGCCACCGCACATCTGTTCCCCACCGCGTCACGTTCGATTGTCTCCGAAAAACCCCAACAGGGTTCGCACCGCGGCCAGGCGGGAAGAGGCGCGTTTTCCCGACCCGACCTCTTTGGGCTTTGTCGCCGCAGCTTTCGGCCTGAGCTGAACCAGCTCGAGGTCCGAGTCGCTCAAATCGTTGCGCACGACCCTGACGCGCTCCAGGCTGAGTTCCTCCTGGATGGGAGACCGGCCCAAAGGCGCGCCGGCTTGTCTCTTCGGCTTGAGTTTCGACCGTCCGAAGAGCCCGGCGAATCTGCTCTTCACCCAGCGCCGGGCCCGCCCCAGCCTCGACCCGCCGGAGGCTGGCGCCGCAACGGCGGCTGTCGGGGGCCGGTTCAGCTCGCCTCCCGTACCGGAGCCGCGCGCCCCTTTGGCGGTCGAGCCAGGCGAGGCCTTGTCCGAGCCGGCCTTGGGCGAGCACCGCGGGCCCTTGTCCGGGCCGAACTTGGGCAACAGACGTTGCTCGGTCACCCGATAAGGGGTGACTTCGTTTCGCAGGCCCATCACACTCTTTCCTGCGGCAAGCAATCTGGCCAGACTCATAATCATCCTACGAGTTTGAGAGCGTCCGGCGCCATTAAGTCGTCGGCGATGCTCACCTTCTGGTAGCGCTCCGGATTCCGAATCTCGAAGCGATCCAGCAACCCGACTAAAACAGCTTCCTCCGCAATCGCAGCCTCCTTGGCCATTTTCTCCGGCAAACATATCCGACCCGACTTGTCCAACGCTGCCTGTTCCGATCCCCTGCCGATGATGCGCTTGAGCCTCGTCTTATCATCGCCGTTGGGCATCGTATTGATGTCCCTCGCCAACTGGGCCATCTGTTTGGGCGGCAGCACCCGCAGACAGGCCCCGGCGGCAGACCGAGCCCAAAGGATGAGCGTAAACTCCGTCCCCGGCTGGGGAGGCCGCCACTTGGCAGGGATCTGGACGCGTCTCTTCTCGTCGACTCCGTGGGTGTAAACGGAGTTGTAATACGTCGTTGACTCGATGGTCTCGTCAGGTTCCATTATGCATTCGAGTGGGGCGGGCACTGAGTTCCTGCCCCACTACGCCCCACTTTTAACCACTATGCCCCATTTTAGTCAATGATTTTTTCGCTCGAGTTGTTCAGAAGTTATTCACAAGTTATTCACAATGCCCCCTCACCCCCAATAAAACATCCGATTTCTTCCC
The DNA here is from genome assembly GCA_963713735.1 of uncultured bacterium. Classification (GTDB taxonomy): domain Bacteria; phylum Verrucomicrobiota; class Verrucomicrobiia; order Limisphaerales; family UBA8199; genus CAVQND01. The sequence goes on along the minus strand of CAVQND010000012.1, from coordinate 6,162 downwards.
AACGTTAACGTTATTTGGCCTGGAAACCTCGCAGTGCGGCAAGGCCGCAACCAACACTTCGGGCGCACGACAAAACTCTTCGCTGCCACATTTATGCGGCGTTCCGAAACCAACCGGAACGCCGAATAAATGCGGCAGACGGGGGCCCTGGAAGAAATCTGGCGCGCGCCCCAACTTCTTTCAGGAAAAAAAGATTTTGACAGAGAGTGGTACATCTCGGGACGTGGCTGAAAGCTCCGTCAGGAGCGGCATGTCAGGCCTCTGGACTGTGCTGCCCTGACATGGCGCTCCTAACGGAGCGCGTGAGCCGTAGAGTGCTAGAACCAAGTCAGTTAAACGGTGCAGTTGATGGTAACAACAACTAAATCCTACCGAGGCGGGTCCGCGCCCGTCTCGAAAACGTGGTCAAAACCCTCGGTCTCCAACCGAGGGGAACGAAGCCAGTGCCGCACAGTAATGGGCGGTAGCGAAGAGGCCGGGCCACGTCATTCCGAGGGGTCTTGCATAGGCTTGGCCGTTGGGCGAGCATCCGCTCCGTTTGCGAAGCCTGAGCCGTTGGCCCCACAACGGCTCCCGTGTCGGTGCGTGCGGTTATCCGGCGCGGCTAACCGGGTCATAGGCGTGGTCACTCGGAAACAATGGTCCTCGCACTTCACCGGCGAAGTCCCACCGCGTCCTGGTTCTCCCAACCAGGCAACGGTCGGCCATAAGGTTCGTCCGAAAAGCCGACCCCATGCGCGGGTGCAGCGAAGGCGGTCTCCGCCGCCGCTGCTTTGGGGATGTCAGCAGAGCCAAAGTAGGTCGGCCGCAGGGCCAACTGAAAGGCAAAACCTCAGTCAGCATCCCGAAGGGTTCCGGCACACGGGGCCAGTTAGCCCGCCGACTCCAGCCTCATTTTGGCTCGCTGTGGCCTCTTGCGCAGCAACTCGGCGTCAGCTAAGAAACAGCCCCCAACTGGCCGGCGCCAGGGCGGGATGCAGTTCGTCAGTGTGGGAGACAACAGCATGGTTGTAGAACCAACAGTCACAATGCGCCCAGCGCCCAAACGCAAGGCTCATTCGCTAACCGGCAGAATCACCCTGCCTCTGCTGGCCGCCGCCTTCAAAGCGGTCAAGGCCAACCGGGGCGTTGCGGGCGTGGACAAGGTGAGCATCAAAATGTTTGAGGCCAACCTTGCCCAAAACCTCCACGCGCTTATGCGACAACTCAAGGATGGCTCCTTCGAGCCTTACCCGCTGCGGCGTGTTTTCATCCCCAAAAATGAAACGGAGTTTCGTCCGCTCGGTATTCCCGCGGTTCGAGACCGAGTCGCTCAGGAGGTGGTTCGTCGCCTTCTGGAGCCCATCTTTGAACCGCTGTTTCACGAGGCGTCCTACGGCTTTCGCCCAGGACGTAACTGCCATCAGGCGCTGGCGGCGGCATTATCGCTCCACGACCAAGGCCACGAGGTTGTCCTCGACGCCGACATCAAGGGGTTTTTCGATAATCTGCCGTTGCGCGTCATTATGCAGGCTGTGGCCGCAGAAGTGGCTGACGGCAACATCCTGCGCCTGGTCGAGAAGTTTCTTCGCTCCGGGGTGATGGAAAACGGGCGGTTCAAGCCAACGACCCTTGGCACTCCGCAAGGCGGTGTCATCTCGCCGTTGCTGGCCAATATCGTTCTCAATCACTTGGACTGGCAACTCCATGATGCCGGCTTCCGCTTCGTGCGCTATGCCGACGACTTTGTGGTGCTCTGCCTCACCCAAACTCAGGCCCAAGAGGCGCTGACCAAGGTGCAAACCGTCCTGGGGGAATTGGGGCTGAGCCTCAGCCCCGAGAAAACGCGCATCACAACTTACCGCAAAGGCTATGCCTTTCTGGGATTTGTGCTCTCGCGTTGCTCCCGGCGGATGCGCCCAAAGTCAGTCAAGAAATTCAAAGACCAGGTGCGGGCGTCCACCCGCCGAAAGCACAACTTCGACCGCCGTGTTGTCGAGAAACTCAACCCGCTCATCCGGGGCACCGGACACTACTTTGGCACTCGTGGAGCACGAACCGAGAACGGTTCAACCAACTCGATTCGTGGGTCAGGATGCGGCTACGCTCTATGAAATACAAGCGCAAGTCCCGTCACGACAACCGCAAGCTGCGCATTAAAAGTTTTGTCCGACTCGGGTTGTTCACGCTGGAAAGCATCCTGTTGGGCCATGCCAACGCACACCGCCCGGACTCCCCGCAAGGGGCAAGGACTGTTCACCGTGAGGTGAAACACTGGTGGCGCTTTGATGTGGAGCCAGTGCAGGGGTCGCCCGGAGCATGAAACATGCACGCCGGCAAATATGAGGAATCAACTTCATTGCGACAATGGGCCTGAATTCGACCTAGATTTTATTCACTACAGTCGGGCGAAAGTGAGTGCGATCGGGGTTTCGGCCTGATTTTACAGGGCTCCCAATGACATGCAGATTTCTCAAAAAACCGCTTGCTCGTCTCCGAGGTAGTGTATATAATAGTCACTACATGAGCTTCATTCGGAAGATCCGAAAAGGCGACCGCACTTACCTCGCCGAGGTCGAAACCCGCCGCGTCGAGGGCAAGGTGGTCCAGCGCTTTATTCGCTATGTGGGCAAGGAGGCTGACGGCCGCACCATCCTATCGACCTCCCTCTCGGAAGCCGAAGTCGAAGCCGTCAAACTCTACGGTCCACTGCTGGTGCTGCACCACCTCGCCACCGAAATCCAACTGCCCGAACTCCTGGGCGACTACAGCCAGGAAATCCTCAGCCTGGTCTATGCCCACTGCTTGGACTATCGGAGCCTTAACTACATGCCCAGTTGGTTCGAACGTACCGACCTGAACTTTCTTCTGGATCTGGAGGGCCTGACCGAAAGGCGCCTGGTGGGCGCGTTGGACCACCTGGAAAGCCTCGACGCGGAGGCCTGGCAGCGGCAGCTCTTCCAAGGGGTTTGCCACCAATACCGCCTGCGGCCCTCCGGTGTCATCTACGACGTGACTAACACCTACCTCTATGGCCGGCATTGCCCGCTGGGCAAACCGGGTCACGACAAGGAGGAGGTCAAGGGGCGGCCCCTCATCCAGGTGGGTCTGGGCGTGACCCAGGTCGAAGGCATTCCCTTGTTTCACAAGGTCTTCGACGGCAACGTCCATGATGCACGCACCTTGCACGACTTGGTCACCCTCTTTGCGAGCTACGGCTTGGAACCGGGGCTGTTCATCTACGACCGGGGTATCACCAGCGGGCGTAACATCAAGGACATCAAGCACTTGTACTGGGACACGCTCTGCGGGGTCCCCCTCAACGACGCCTTGAAAAAGTTCTGGCGCCCTTATGCCGATCCCCAGCTATTGATGCAACTGCCCTATCGGCAACGAGTGGGTTCGACCGTCTTTTACACCTGCCTGCGCCCCTACCAATTGGATGGGGTGCGCGGACGCTTGGCGCTGTGTTTGAACGAGCGTCACCAACGCGACGCCCGCGAATCCCGCCGCGATGAGATCCTCTACGCCCAAAACCTCTTGGCCCAAGGCAAGTCTATTAAACCCGGCCTGGAACGTTTCTTCGATGCCCGCGGCCATTTGCTGCCCGCCGTCTTGACCGAGGCCGAAGAGTTCGACGGCTACTCGTGCATCTTCTGTACCCGCTCCTTATCCGAGGACCAAATGCTTTCCCTCTATTTTGACAAGGATATTGTCGAAAAAGCCTTCCACAGTCTCAAGGGTATCACCCACCTGCGGCCGGTGCGCCACTGGCTAGCCGAGCGCGTGCATGCTCACGTCTTCGTTTGCTATTTGGCCTACCTGCTCTTGTCTTTGCTGCGCTATCGCTTGCGCCGTACGGACTTCACCGTGGAAGCCGCACTCCTGGAATTGGGCACGATGTATAAGGTCTATCTTCGGGACGCCAAGCGGGGTTTCAGGCTTTCCCGCGTCGTGGCGCTAACCAAGAAACAGGAAACCATCCTCAAGGCCATCGACAAGCGGCTCCTCCGGGCGCAGGATTAATGTAGTGATCACTTTTTAGGTCGAATTCAGGAATGGGGAGGGGGTGGCCACGCGCCACCCCCTTACCCGCTGCGTGAGCCGTAGAGTGCTAGAACCAAGTCAGTTAAACGGTGCAGTTGATGGTAACAACAACTAAATCCTACCGAGGCGGGTCCGCGCCCGTCTCGAAAACGTGGTCAAAACCCTCGGTCTCCAACCGAGGGGAACGAAGCCAGTGCCGCACAGTAATGGGCGGTAGCGAAGAGGCCGGGCCACGTCATTCCGAGGGGTCTTGCATAGGCTTGGCCGTTGGGCGAGCATCCGCTCCGTTTGCGAAGCCTGAGCCGTTGGCCCCACAACGGCTCCCGTGTCGGTGCGTGCGGTTATCCGGCGCGGCTAACCGGGTCATAGGCGTGGTCACTCGGAAACAATGGTCCTCGCACTTCACCGGCGAAGTCCCACCGCGTCCTGGTTCTCCCAACCAGGCAACGGTCGGCCATAAGGTTCGTCCGAAAAGCCGACCCCATGCGCGGGTGCAGCGAAGGCGGTCTCCGCCGCCGCTGCTTTGGGGATGTCAGCAGAGCCAAAGTAGGTCGGCCGCAGGGCCAACTGAAAGGCAAAACCTCAGTCAGCATCCCGAAGGGTTCCGGCACACGGGGCCAGTTAGCCCGCCGACTCCAGCCTCATTTTGGCTCGCTGTGGCCTCTTGCGCAGCAACTCGGCGTCAGCTAAGAAACAGCCCCCAACTGGCCGGCGCCAGGGCGGGATGCAGTTCGTCAGTGTGGGAGACAACAGCATGGTTGTAGAACCAACAGTCACAATGCGCCCAGCGCCCAAACGCAAGGCTCATTCGCTAACCGGCAGAATCACCCTGCCTCTGCTGGCCGCCGCCTTCAAAGCGGTCAAGGCCAACCGGGGCGTTGCGGGCGTGGACAAGGTGAGCATCAAAATGTTTGAGGCCAACCTTGCCCAAAACCTCCACGCGCTTATGCGACAACTCAAGGATGGCTCCTTCGAGCCTTACCCGCTGCGGCGTGTTTTCATCCCCAAAAATGAAACGGAGTTTCGTCCGCTCGGTATTCCCGCGGTTCGAGACCGAGTCGCTCAGGAGGTGGTTCGTCGCCTTCTGGAGCCCATCTTTGAACCGCTGTTTCACGAGGCGTCCTACGGCTTTCGCCCAGGACGTAACTGCCATCAGGCGCTGGCGGCGGCATTATCGCTCCACGACCAAGGCCACGAGGTTGTCCTCGACGCCGACATCAAGGGGTTTTTCGATAATCTGCCGTTGCGCGTCATTATGCAGGCTGTGGCCGCAGAAGTGGCTGACGGCAACATCCTGCGCCTGGTCGAGAAGTTTCTTCGCTCCGGGGTGATGGAAAACGGGCGGTTCAAGCCAACGACCCTTGGCACTCCGCAAGGCGGTGTCATCTCGCCGTTGCTGGCCAATATCGTTCTCAATCACTTGGACTGGCAACTCCATGATGCCGGCTTCCGCTTCGTGCGCTATGCCGACGACTTTGTGGTGCTCTGCCTCACCCAAACTCAGGCCCAAGAGGCGCTGACCAAGGTGCAAACCGTCCTGGGGGAATTGGGGCTGAGCCTCAGCCCCGAGAAAACGCGCATCACAACTTACCGCAAAGGCTATGCCTTTCTGGGATTTGTGCTCTCGCGTTGCATCCCGGCGGATGCGCCCAAAGTCAGTCAAGAAATTCAAAGACCAGGTGCGGGCGTCCACCCGCCGAAAGCACAACTTCGACCGCCGTGTTGTCGAGAAACTCAACCCGCTCATCCGGGGCACCGGACACTACTTTGGCACCTCGTGGAGCACGAACCGAGAACGGTTCAACCAACTCGATTCGTGGGTCAGGATGCGGCTACGCTCTATGAAATACAAGCGCAAGTCCCGTCACGACAACCGCAAGCTGCGCATTAAAAGTTTTGTCCGACTCGGGTTGTTCACGCTGGAAAGCATCCTGTTGGGCCATGCCAACGCACGCCGCCCGGACTCCCCGCAAGGGGCAAGGACTGTTCACCGTGAGGTGAAACACTGGTGGCGCTTTGATGTGGAGCCAGTGCAGGGGTCGCCCGGAGCATGAAACATGCACGCCGGCAAATATGAGGAATCAACTTCATTGCGACAATGGGGAGGGGGTGGCCACGCGCCACCCCCTTACCCGC
>CAVQND010000011.1:0-118022 GCA_963713735.1 uncultured bacterium | reverse complement strand
ACAACCCTCTCGTGGGAAGAGCCGTGGCACATGGTTCGGCCCTGCCTGCCGGCTATCCCGGATTTGCTCGACGAGTTTCTCTTTCCAGGATTCGAACCGCGCGAGTTCTGCAAGGTGGATTATCTGCACGATCGCGGCCGCGGCGAATACAATAGGGACACGGCATGCGCGCATTTGCCGACATGGCGCCACGTCCAGCCGGCTGTGGTCAGTCGCATCTGGAGGCCGTTGAGGATTTTTCAGGAGTTTGTCAACCGGAGCGGCGGTTTTTCCTCTCCAGCCGATAGTGGTTCAGTGCGGTGGATCATGATCGACCGCACGCGAAAGCCGGGGATTGTGTCGCAGTTGGCGCGCGAGTGGGATGAACGATTGGTCCTCGCGACCCGCGACTGTAAGCCGTTACGCAGGCAAGACGTCATCGAAAGATTGAACGCGGCGGCTTTTCCTGTCGTGAGAGTAGGCCGTACAAGCCTCATCATCAAAACCGAAAACCGCGACCGAGACCAGGAGCTCATAAGGTGCGTCGGGCCCTGGTGTCACGTGGACTTCTCGCCGGAATGGATGCAAGAAAAGCTACGGAGGCGCCGCGAGATCCTTGAATTGGTCCGAGCGGATTGCGCTCGCGCGATGGAGGAGTTGGACGCGTACCGGTGCCGGCGTGCAGCCGAACTCGCAGAACGGACTGGCGCGAAGCCTTCGAGAGTGGTCGGGAGCATCAAGCCCCTTTTTGAGGAACTCCGCTGGCTCATGCAACCCGAGCATCCAGGCCTGCCTCCCTGGCGTCCGATCCGGCCGGGGAGCATGTTCGCGCCCGATGCCCTGAAGCTCGTGCGTAAAGTGGAGAGAAACTTAAAGGACTTGCCATTCCCATTACCTGGCGATTGGCGCAAAAGGCGAAGATCATCCTATGGAAACATTGATCGCAATGCTGATAAGGGAGTGCTTCAAGCAATTAACCCCGTTGGAAAGCGAGTTGAAGAAATCAAGCGAATGCTGGATGCAGGCCGTGAAGCGTGGGACGAATTTCAATCGCTGGTATATTCCCGGGTTCACGAAGCTCGAGGAATTGATGACCAAAACCTCCTCCGAAATCGAGGCGCTCAAGCGGTCGCTAGCGTCCCTGGAGCAGAGGCTCGACGAACTGGCCAATCGGGCGGCATCCGCGTCTCCAACGCCGCAATTGACTCCTGGACTCGAGGATCAGTTGAACGGTTTGTTGGCGCGGTTGGAGGCTTTGTCTCGGCTTCTGAGCGGCTCATCGCGAAAGCCGTGAGCACCGATGCCCTCGACGCGAAACTGACCCAGAAGCGACTAGACGAGGAGTCTGGAACGAAAGGGCCTGGGCTATGAGGGCCAGACCAAGGGAGATCAACCTCAGCATTCTTTCAACGTAGCGTGAATAGTGACGTTGTAATCGGCGGAATTGATTTCAACCTCTGGTTGGCCCGGATCGGGCGAAGTCGTTCCACGGACCATCGCTGGCAGAAAAAGCGGTGGGTGACAACCGTTAATATTGACGGGCATCTTTTCACCCGAATCCTTAGCCAAGGCCGCGGCACGTCGTACGGCTGACGAGAGTCCCGGGACCGCTGGCTAATCTCGGAGCGGAACACGCCGGGGTCGCGCCTCTTTGTCCCTCCCGAAGGCAGTTTTGGTCGTGGAATGACGCGATCAGCCGGTCCGCCCGCTTGCTGGGCAATGCGCGGGCACACCCCTACCTTCCCCGTCAGCCGGACGAGTTGCAGCAGTTGGACTGAAGGTTTTCCGCTAGCCCGAGTCCACCACCTCCAGGTACCGGCCGACCGACCTTGCGCTTGGGCAGCCACTTGTCCACAAAGAGCCTCCACCACCGCAGCCAACCCGCCGGCACGCAGATGCGCGCCACTTCATAGCGGGCGTGCCGACTCACACTGACCGGCACGGTCAACAGATGCCGAATGATGGTGGGGACCCGCCAACCCTGCGCCTCATCAGGCAGGTCCAGCACTTTGAGGCTCACCAACAGGTTGTGGGCCAGCATCCCAACGGCGTAAAAGGCCTGATTGGCGATGAGGTCCAGGCAAGGGGGATGGTGCAAATCCAGGCCACTGAGCACGTCGCTGAAGCCCTGCTCCTTGGCCCCCTTGAGGCGATGCCGCTCAAAGACCGCTTGCGGCGTGTCCTTTTCCCCGGCTCGGCAGGCCACGTAAGCGTAGCGCCACATCAAGTCGCCGTCCTTCTTCCAGCGTACCGTGGCAAACTTCTGCACCTGCGCGCACTCTCCGGGCTGATGCTTGACCCAGGTATATTGTTCCTGCGCTTGGCCCGCCGGCGGCATGGGGCTCCATTGGCTCTCGGGCAACTCGGCCGCCAACTTGTCCAGCTTATCGGTCCACTTGTTGTAACTGACACTCCAACGGCTAAACTGCCCCTGTTCAATCCGGTTGAGGAACTTGCCCGCGCTCGAACCACTGTTGGCGTAGAAGTAGTTTGGCCGCTCGGCCCAACGGTGTTGATGCTTGTCCAGAAGCACCTTCATGTGCTCGCTCACGTCGGTCGCCCCGTCCAGGATGCCATCCAGCAGCCAGGGGCCAAACCAGAGGGTCTGCCAACTCAGGGCCCAGTCGCCGTTGTAGTTGATGCGCGCCGCCTCGAACTTGTGTCCTTCCAACTCGATTTCCGTGTCGTCGAAAAAGTTCTCCACCTCTCCGCCGTGCAACCAACGCCCCGGCTTGGCCTGCTGGCTGGACCAGTCCACAAACTCGGCATTGATGCGATGCAGAGCCCGGACGCTCTCCGGGGTCTGGGCCCGCAACCACTCCCCCAGCGTGGTCTCGTCGGCTCCCTTCTCCAGGCCCACCAGACTCGTCAGCACCCGGTCCTTGCCCATGCGCTCGGCGTCGGCCAGAGAAGCCCCGCCGCTGGTCAGAGTAAAGATGATCTGGGCGATGTTGGCCACGGGGGAGAAACCGGCGCCGGTGCGTTTGCGCACCTCCAGCGAGGGCTCGTTGTGGATGCGCTCCCAAAGGCCGGCGCGGCGGCAGAGGGCGTTGACGAGGACTTGGCCTCCGTGGGCCGTGGCCTGGTCGGAGTTGGTCAACTGGATGTGCAGCTTGGTTTTTCGCTTTGTAAAGAGCGGCATGGCACAATATCACCATATAGGTGATATTCTGTCAAGCCCTTTTTCACCTAAAATTGCATTTTTCTTCACCAGGCTAATGATTCGGGTGCCGAGACGCCGCTACGAGGAGGCCCAAGCTGGACGGAATTCATGAGGGGGGGCTACTTTTCATTCGCAATTGGCGCGGGAATTTGTAGATTTACCGCATGAGCGTTGAACAATTGGAATCCGCCATCAAAGCCCTGCCGCCGGAAGAACGCAGGCAATTCGCCGGCTGGTTTGACGATCACCGGCACGAGTTGATCCAGCGCAGGGAAGTCGACGGCAACCGCTGGAACGATTGCCATTTCACAGGTGAAGCGAAACGGAAAGCGAGGACGTAGAAATATGGCCGGCATTTATACAGATCAACACTGCGAACTCAGCGACCTGTTGAGTCGAGCGAACAATGACTTGGGTGCGACGCTGTTGATTCCCGACCTGCAACGCCCCTTTGTGTGGAGTCCGCGTCAGGTGATTTGGCTGGTTGATTCCCTGGTTCGGGGCTGGCCATTCGGCACTTTCCTGACCTGGAAAGTTGCCAAAGACGATCCGGTACGAGAGCTGGCCCGGCCGTTCTGGAAGGTTGTTGATCGGACCGACGGCAATGGAGAGCAAGTGAGCAAGAAAAACCCACCGGGGTCATTCCAGATGGTCTTGGACGGACAGCAGCGAATTCAAAGTCTATTGCTCGCGCTGTGCGGCGACGCGTGGGGCTTCAAGCTATACGATCGTGATTGGAAATTCGCGCTGACGGACGAAAGGCCGAGAGGAAAGCAAGGGGTCAAGCACTGGTCGCTAGGAAACTTGTGCGTAGAGCTTGATGCCTTGAGTTCAGGTTATGCAAAGACAAAGCGCATTTTCGCGTTGGATTTCAGCGGTGTCTTGCAGTGGGTGGTAACGGGCGGCACAACCGCGCAATCCGAGTTCGACAGGAAAGAGGGATACATCGAGCCGCTTCCGCGGGCGCTCCTTCCCGAATCGAAGGGGAAGTACGTTCGGTTGAGTCGGTTCTGGGATGCAGCGCCGGCCATGGAGGGTGTCGAGCAGGAACAGGCAGAGGCAATGGCCGAGACCCTGCTGAAGGAGCACGACGCGCCGGCAGAGAGAATCGCTGGGCTGGCTAGGCCGGTGGGCGCACTGCTGCTGACGCTGGCGCGGGTAAAGAAAACCCGCGTGACGTACCTGGAATTGGCGGAGTTCGACGAGAAGATTTTCTCTCGTGAGGCTTACAATGACGCTGTCGTGAACATTTTCACCCGGCTTAATACCGCTGGCCGGACGCTCACCCGGGAAGACATTACCTTTGCGTGGCTTAAGGTTGGCTGGATTCCAGCGGTCACCGGCAATCGAAGTGCGGCACAGTGTTTTGAGGAGCTGCTTGACCGGCTGGCCGAAGAACACCTTGAACTGACGACGGAAGATCTGATTTCAGGAGTGTCGTTCGTCTGGTCCACAGTGCATGGCGAAGGCCGCTTGCTGGGGAACAACGACCTGCTCAAAGGGGAAGCGATCCGACCGATGGCAGCGGACCTCTCGCGAAACTGGAACACCCTGACCGGGGCGCTTCAGGCAGCATCGGGCGCCGTTTGGGGACGTGGATACGTTTGCTACCAACACTACCAATCGCTGAATTCCATTTTCGTGCTGTGGGGCTGCCAGGTACATCGCAGATTTGTGGCTGGCTAGTCATCCGCTCCGTGAACTGGAGAAAGACGCCTTCGTCAAGCGGACAACTGAGACTTTCAAGATCTTCGTTGATCGGTGGCTGCTCGGTTCACAATGGGCTGGCCGATGGGCTGTGGCCAGTGCGGAGACAATTGCCGGCTATGCCAAGCGACTCGCGGATTGCGCAAACTCGGTTCGCGGCGCGAGCACGCCGGAGAGGGCGTCGCAATTATTGTACGAGTTCTTGGAAACCGAAGTGAAGGCACTGGAAGCCGATGCCTTGACCGGCATCTCAACAATCCAAGTGAGGCGGAGAGAGATGGTCCGGGTGTATTACGCCCCGCTTTGGATTTGGCACCGGCTGGATTCCGCGCGGTGGAGGATGTCAAAGGTCCAACTGCGGATATCCAAGACCAGAAAGCTGAGCCTCGATGTGGATCATGCGGTCGCACATGCCATCTGGGAAAGAAAAATTGGGGGGAGTTTGCCCGACGGCGTCACGGAGAAAGATGAAGCTCTGACAATCGTGAACCAACTGGGGAACTGCTCGCTGCTGGACAAGAATTTCAACATCTCGAAGAGCGACCAGACCCTGAAGTCATTCTTGGAAGAGGTGTACGAGTTCAAGGAGAACATGATTGCGCTGAGCGACTGGGCGAAGGCCCTTGTCGTTCCTGACAGTATGCTCGACGCAAATGGCGCCGACGTGAACACGCTGGCTCAGGCAATGACTGAACGGGACAAGCTAATTCGGAAGGAACTTGGCGAGTTTGTAACCGGTAAGCGCGTACGCGTGGATATGGAGGAGTGATGGGCCCGCATGAAACCGAAACGACCAAAAGGCAAAGCGGTGGTTCAAGCGGGTGCAAATCCGGCGGCACTGCTGATAGACGTGCGGGAATTGATTCTGTCGGCGCGTCAGACGGTGGCGCGCGGAGTGAACACTGCGCTCGTCGCGTTGTACTGGCAGGTGGGCAACAGGATCCGGAAGGAAGTCCTGGGCGAGAAGCGTGCGGAGTATGGAGAGGAAATTGTTGCGACACTGTCGCAACAATTGACGGCAGAGTTCGGTAGTGGATTCAGCCGGTTCAATCTCGCCCGGATGGTTCAATTTGCCGAGGCGTTTCCCGACGATCGAATTGTCGCGACACTGTCGCGACAATTGGGCTGGTCGCACTTCGTCGAGTTGCTGCCGCTCCAAAAGCGCCTGCAACGGGATTTCTACGCGGAGATGTGTCGAGTCGAGCGGTGGAGCGTGCGGACCCTGCGCCGGAAGGTCGGTGGGATGCTCTACGAGCGCACTGGCCTCTCGAAGAAGCCGGCTGCTTTAGCGGAGATGGAAGTGAAGCAACTCCGCGAGGAAGACCGGCTCACGCCGGATTTAGTGTTCCGTGACCCATACTTCCTTGATTTTCTTGGCCTGAAGGGGGCGTATTCCGAGAAGGATTTGGAGACGGCGATCTTGCGAGAACTGGAGGCGTTTCTCGTGGAGTTAGGCAGCGATTTTGCGTTTCTCTCGCGCCAGAAACGCATCGTGGCGGACGGCGAGGATTTTTACATCGACCTGTTGTTCTATCATCGCCGCTTGCGGCGGCTGGTGGTGATTGACCTGAAGCTGGGCAAATTTGCCCCCGGCGACGTGGGGCAGATGGAGTTTTATTTGCGCTGGTTGAAGAAGCACGAGATGCGCACCGGCGAGGAAGAGCCGCTCGGGTTGATCCTGTGCGCGGAGAAATCGGACGAGCGAATCGAGCTGTTCGAGTTGGCCACACGCGGCATCCGCGTTGCCGAGTATCTGACGCAGCTCCCGCCGAAGAAGATTTTGGAGCAGAAACTCCACGATGCGGTGCGGTTGGCGCAGGCGCGGCTGGCTCAAAGACCAACGGGAGGCAAGCAACGCCCACCAATGAACCAAGAGCAATCGTGGCCAAGACTGAGCAGATCACACAAACGTTGAAACCGAGTAATCACTTATGTCTAACGAAATGGATCGCAGAGAGTTTTTGAGAAAGTCATCGGCTTCCGTCGCGGGGGTGGCGATGGCGGGGGCGGTTTTGGCGGAGCCGGCATCCGCCTCGTCGATCAAGCTGGGTTTTGTTGGCATCGGGGGCCGCGGCTCGTACCATCTTGATTGCGCGTTGGGAATGGAAGGCGTGGAGGTGGCCGCCCTGTGCGATATTGACGACCAGGCGCTTTACAATGCAAAGCGATGGGTGCAGGAGGCCGGTCAACCGCCGCCGCATCTCTATGGAGAGAGCCGGACGGCATTCCGGCAACTGTGCGAACAGGAAACGCTGGACTGCGTCATCTGCTGCACGCCTTGGGAGTACCATGCGCCGGTGTGCGTCGCGGCCATGAAAAACGGCAAGCACGCAGTCAGCGAAGTCCCGATCATCATCACGCTGGACGAGGCCTGGGAACTGGTGGAGACCCACGAGAAGACCGGCAAATGGGCGACGCTGGGGCTCGAGGGGTTTGGCGACCTGACGCTCATGAACATGGTGCGCCAGGGAATCCTGGGCGAGGTCCTCCACGCCGAAGGGGGGTATGTGCACGACCTGAGGATGGTCCAATACAATCCGCTCCAGGAACCCTGGCGGCTCCACCATTCGCTCGCCCGCAACGGGAACTTGTATCCGGACCACCCGATGGCGCGCATCCTGCGCCTGCTGGACATCAATCACGGGGACAGATTCGACTCCCTGGTTTCCATGAGCACGAAGTCCCTTTCGCTGGCCAGGTATGCCCGCCTCAAATACGGCGAAACTGGTCCCTACGCAAACGCGAAGTTTGCCCAGGGCGACGTCAATGTGACCCTGCTGCACACGGCCGGCGGGAAAGTTTGCACTCTCAATTTCGATACCAGCACTCCGCATCCGCGCGAGTTCTTCCGGCTCCAGTGCGTAAAAGGGGTTTACCAGACTGGCGTGAGCCTGCCGGCCCCAAGGAACCCGGAGACCCCGGCCGGCCCAGCGGGTGCGGCCACGCGAGGCCGCGGCGGAGGCAGGGGTGCAATGCTCTACATCGAGGGGAGGTCCCCGGAGGAGGACCTCTGGGAGTCCGCGGAACCTTATTTCAAGGAGTTTCAGCATCCCTTCTTGAAGAGCTACACACCAAAAGCGCGAAAGACCGCTCTGCGCGGACACGGCGGCGGCAGCGCCGTCACTCCGGTTACCTGGGAACGGCTGGTGGCCGCGCTGCGCGCCGGCAGGATGCCGGATTGGGACGTTTACGACTCCGTCACCAGCAGCGCGATCTCTCCTCTGTCGGAAAAGTCGGTTGCCGGCGGCAGCGCCCCCGTCTCCTTCCCTGATTTCACCAAGGGGAAATGGCAGACCGCCAAGCCCTACGAGGTCGTTTAATCAATCCCGATTTTCTTGTGGGCGGGCGGAGCCAGGGCCGATTCAAGATCCTGTAGGAGCCGACGTAAGGAGGCTCTGATCGGGGTTCAAGATAAATACTGAGCCTCCTCACGTCGGCTCCTACAGTTCCGGGGCGATCTTGAATCAGCCGTGGCTTCAACCGCCGTTTCCAGGCGGAACGGCTTGAGCCGGGGCGGAGGATGGATTAGGTTGGGCCAATCGATTGATTGGCGCAGCGACATTGAGATGCGGAGGGCACCGAGCGTGGTTTTTGACCTTGGCCGGCAGCGCGGTGTGTCTGGCCCTGGGCAGCGCGGCGGGCGCAGACCTTAAGGAGGCGCAGAAGTTATTCCTGTCGGGCGACTACAGGGCCTGCCTTGCCCTTGCCGGCCAGGCGCCGAAATCCTCTTCGGAGGCGGGGGCCTGGCAATTGCTGCGGTGCAAGGCGCTGTTGGCGACCGGCCAGTATTCTGAGGCGCGCGATGCGGCCACCAACGGGCTGGCGCATGACCGTTGGAATATCCAGTTGTGCTGGGAGGCGCGCGAGGCCCTGTTGAGCAACGGGCAGACCAACGCCGCGGCGGAGAAGGTGGAGGACATCGTCCGGATGGTCTCCGGGCACCCGCGGGATTATGGGGATGCGGCGAGCCTGGTAGTGTTTGGGCAGGCGGTGCTGCTCAAAGGGGCGGATCCCCGGCGCGTGCTCAACACGCTGCTGGATGCCGCCAAAAAGGCGGACCCGAATTTGCGGGAGATTTACCTGGCCGGGGGCGGATTGGGGCTCGAGAAACATGACTTCGCCCTGGCCGCCAAACAATTCGAGGAGGGGCTCAAGCGATTCCCGGAGGACCCGGATTTTCACTATGGGCTGGCGCGGGCCTACTTGCCGAGCGACCCGGCGTTGGCGCTTTCATCGCTCGAGAGCGCCCTGCGGGCCAACAGCAACCACGTGGCCAGCCTTTTGATGCTGGCCGATCATAGCATCGATGCGGAGGACTACGCGGAGGCGGAGCGGTTTCTGGGGCGGGTCCAGGCGGTCAATCCGTGGCAGCCGGAGGCCTGGGCTTACCGGGCGGTGCTGGCGCATCTGCGCAACGAGCCGGAGGCGGAGGAGAACGCGCGGACCAACGCCCTCAAGTTCTGGCCGGCCAACCCGCGCGTCGAGTATTTGATTGGGCTCAAGCTCTCTCAGAATTACCGGTTTGCCGAAGGGGCGGCGCACCAGCGCCGGGCCGGGCAGTTCGACCCGGATTATCTGCCGGCCAAGGCGCAGCTTGCGCAGGACCTGCTTCGGCTTGGGGAAGAGGCGGAGGGCTGGCAGTTGGCCGAGGAAGTGCAGCGGCAGGATGGCTATGATGTCGAGGCCTACAACCTGGCTACTTTGCACGATACGCTCGGGAAGTTTGTGACGCTCACCAACCGGGATTTCTTAGTGCGCATGAGCCGGCATGAGGCCGAGGTCTATGGGGCGCAGGTGCTTGAATTGCTGGGGCGGGCCAAGACCCAATCTCTGCGCCAAATACGGGTCCAAACTGGAGCCAGCCGACCCTGGTCGAGATTTTTCCCGAGCAAAAGGACTTTGCGGTGAGGACCTTCGGGATGCCGGGCGACCCGGGCTACCTGGGCGTCTGCTTCGGCAACGTGATTACGGCCAACAGCCCCGGCGCCCACCTGGGCCATCCGTGGAACTGGCAGGCGATGCTTTGGCACGAGTTCTGCCACGTGGTGACGCTGCATCTGACGCGCAACCGGATGCCGCGCTGGCTGAGCGAGGGCATTTCGGTCTATGAGGAGGGCCAGGCCAACCCGGCTTGGGGGCAGCGCATGAACCCGCGCTACCGGGAGATGGTGCTCGAGGGAGAGCTGAGCCCGGTCTCCAAACTCAGCGGGGCGTTCCTGGCGCCTCGCTCCGCCCTTCATCTCCAGTTTGCCTACTACCAATCCGCGCTGGTGGTCGAGTTCATCGTCCAACGTTTTGGCCTCGACCGGCTCAAGGCGATCCTGCGGGACCTGGGCGAGGGCCTCGAGGTCAACCAGGCCCTCGAGCGGCAAACGGCCCCGCTGGGGAAATTGGACGAGGACTTTGCGGCCTTCGTCCGCCGGCGGGCCGAACAGCTCGCCCCCGGGCTCGATTGGACGAAGCCGGAATGGGCCGAAGGAAGCGTGGCGGCGCGGCTTTCGGCGTTGTCCGAGCGGCAAAAGGTCCAGCCCCCTCAGCGGTCCGGGGCCCTGACGAACGCCGCCGGGGAGGCGCTCAGCAAGACCAACTTTTACGCGCTGGTCGAGCAAGCGGCCCAATGGGTCCGGGAAAAGAAATTCACCGAGGCCAAGGGGCCGCTGGAGAAGTTGCTCGAGCTTTACCCGGACCAGACCGGCGCCGACAGCGCCTACGCGATGCTGGCCGAGGTCTATCACGGTCTGGGCGAAACCAATGCGGAAAGGCACACGCTCGCCCGCTGGGCCGAGAAGGACGACGAGGCCGCCCAGGGCCTGCTTGCGGCTGATGGAACTTGACGCTGCCGCGCAGGACTGGAAGGCGGTGGAACTCAACGCGCAGCGTTACCTGGCGGTGGACCCGCTGGTCGCGCCGCCCTACCGGTTCCTGGCCCAGGCGGCCGAGCGCACCGGGGACATTCCAACCGCCATACGGGCCTATCGGACCTGGCTCGAGCTCGATCCGCTCGACCCGGCCGACATGCATTTCCACCTGGCGGAATTGCTCCACCGCACGGGTGATGCGGAGGCGCGGCTCCAGGTCCTCAAAGCCCTCGAGGAGGCCCCGCGGCATCGTGCCGCGCTTCGGCTGTTGTTGGAAATCGAAGGGAAACCGGAAACCTGAGGCGCAAAGCGCAAGGCGCGATTCGTTATGAGGTCAACAATTTTGAAGTTACTGGGAAATGCGGTGAATGCGCTTGGGCGTTGTCGCGGAGGGACGGAAGGGAGGCTGTCCCAAAAGCGCCGATTCCGGGCCTTTGTCGCAACCTTCGGCGCCAACTTTGTCGAAGAATGGGCAATTCGACAAAGGGTGCGACAGAGGTTGCGACCGAGTCTCCACAGCCGTGGCGGCTGGATTGGGCTGCGGGGACGGGGCATCCGCGCGGCAGCGGTGCCGGGTATTCTGTTGGTTGCCCTGGGGGTGGGCCTGGCACAATGGGGCGGGGGTTGGCGGGTGGGCGGGGGTGACACCGGGATGACGCGTACGGAAGGAGGTGTGCCGGTCAACGCGGATACGGTGCGCACGGCGCGCGAGATTGCCTCCCATAGCACCGGGACCCCCACCTGGACCAATGAGCCGGCCTTCGAGAAGGACGTGTTCACCTTCGTGCGCGTCATTTACCGGCGCGCTCCGAACGGTTCGGGCATTTCCAGGACCTCCAGCGGCATCGGCTGGATTACGGATTTCCCCGACAGCGACCTGAACCTCTCTTTCCGCTTGCAGCAGGTGACTTCCTTGAGGACCGACCCCGACGGCCGAGTGCTGCGTTTGACCGACCCGGCCTTGTTTGATTACCCGTGGATTTACATGGTCGAGCCGGGGGGACTGCAATTGAAGGACGCCGAGATTCCGATTCTGCGCCAGTACTTGCACAACGGCGGCGTGCTGATGGCGGATGATTTCTGGGGGAAAAAACAATGGGACAACTTCGAGCGGAACATCAAGCGGGCCCTGCCGGAGCGCGAGTTCATCGAGTTGCCGATGGACCACCCGCTCTTTCATTGCGTCTTCGATATTAAAGTCCAAAAGAACCAACTGCAGACCCCCAACATCCGGCAGGGTATCCATAGCCTGAATCCGAACCACCCCGACTACGGAATCACCTGGGAATACTATCATGACGATTATGATCCCGAGGGGGCCAAGGACATGCACGTGCGGGCAATCCTGGATGACAAGGGACGAATCATGGTCATCGCCACCCACAACTGCGACAACGGCGACGGCTGGGAGCGGGAGGGAGAGGATGACGGCTTCTTCCATGAATTCTCCGAGAAGCGGGCCTACCCGCTGGGCATCAATATCATCTTTTACTTGATGACGCATTAAATGAAACACAAAGCGCAAAGCGCAAGGCGCAAGGCGCAAGGCGCAAGGCGCAAGGCGCAAGGCGCAAAGCGCAAGGCGCGAGGCGCAAGGCGCAAGGCGCGAGGTCTGAATATTTATGAATAGCGTTGAACTGTCTCCCAATCCGACTCAAACCGCCGCGACGCCTTACGAAGCCGAGCGCGAGATTCTGGAACGTTTCTCTGCCGGGCGGTTGCAGATCGAGGCCGAGTTGGCCAAGACCATTGTCGGTCAAAGGGAGGTCATCGAGCAGTTGCTCATCGTCCTTTTTGCCGGCGGCCATTGCCTGATCACGGGGGCGCCGGGCCTGGCCAAGACCCTGCTGGTGAAGTCCATCGCCTGCATCTTCCATCTGAAGTTCCAGCGGATACAATTCACGCCTGATTTGATGCCGGCCGACATCACGGGCACGGAAATCCTGCAGGAGACCGGCGAAGGCCGAAAGATGGTGTTTGTGCGCGGCCCGGTGTTTGCCAACATGATTCTGGCCGATGAGATCAACCGGACGCCGCCCAAGACCCAGGCCGCCTTGCTCGAGGCCATGCAGGAGCACCAGGTCACCGCGGCGGGCTTGCGCCATGCGCTGGAGGAGCCCTTCTTCGTGCTCGCCACGCAAAACCCCATCGAGATGGAAGGGACCTACCCGCTGCCCGAGGCCCAACTGGATCGGTTCATGTTCAATGTCGTAATGGACTATCTGCCGGAGGATGAAGAGGTGGCGGTGGTCACGCGGACGACCGCCGGGACGCCGGCGCCCATCGCCGCGCTGTTCACCGGCCGGGACGTGCTGAGCTTCCAAGACCTGGTCCGCAGGGTGCCCATCGCCCAGGAAATGGTGCGTTACGCGGTCAGGTTGGCTTCGGCCTCCCGCCCGCACCAGCCGGGCGCGCCCGACTTCATCAACCAGTGGGCCAATTGGGGGGCAGGCACGCGGGCCGGTCAATTCCTGGTCCTGGGGGCCAAAGCCCGCGCCCTTATCAAAGGCCGAGTGCATGTCAGCGTCGAGGACATCCAGGCCCTGGCTTACCCCGTGTTGCGCCACCGCATCTTGCTCAACTACCGCGCCGAAGCCGAAGGGACAACCGTCGAGGCGGTCATCAAGCGGTTGCTCGAGACGATACAACCGCCGGTCGCTCTATGAGAATAACAAGCTCGCAGTCCGAGGTCCGAAGTCCGGAGTCCGAGTGCGGGGTCCGAAGGACGGAGCCCAGGCGGTTTCGCTCATCGACCCGCGGACCTTGATGAGCATTCGCAACCTGGAACTGCGGGCGCGGGTGGTGGTCGAGGGTTTTTGGAGCGGGTTGCATCGGAGCCCATATCATGGTTTTTCGGTCGAGTTCACGGAATATCGACAGTACTCCCCTGACGATGACCCGCGTTACCTGGACTGGCGCGTGTTCGCCCGGAGCGACCGCTATTTCATCAAGAAGTTCGAGGACGAGACCAACCTGCGCTGTTATGTGCTGGCCGACCGGAGCCGTTCGATGGCCTACGGTTCGACGGGCTGCACGAAGGCCGAATATGCCGCTACGCTGGCGGCGACGCTCGCCTACTTCCTTTATATGCAAGGGGATGCGGTGGGGGTGCTGACCTTTGACGAAGAGATTCGGGACTATCTGCCGGCGCGGCATCGGACCGGGCATCTGCGGCAGGTGATGCTGGCGCTGGAAAAACCGGCGGTGGGCCGCGGCACCAGCCTGGCCGCCCCGCTGGAGCGCATCGTGGAGATGGTTCGCCGACGCAGCCTCATGATGCTCATCTCCGATTTCCTGGCGCCCATCGGGCGGCTGGAATCCGATCTTGTTGCCCTGTCGGCCTGCGGACACGAGGTCATCGTCTTCCAGGTGCTTGACCCGACGGAGCTGGATTTGAGTTTCCGGGAGCCGGCGATGTTCGAGGATGCGGAATCGGGGCGCACGCTGTTCATTGACCCCCGCTGGGCCCGGAGGGAGTACCAGCGCAAGCTCGAGGCCCACTGCCACACGCTGCGGACGGTTTGCCAGCGGCTGGGCATTGCCTGCGAGCGCCTGACGACGGATCGACCGCTGGAGCTGGCCCTCTTCGGGTTTCTCCGCCGGCGAATGCAGCAGAAGCGCGGCCCCAGGCGGATGGCCCGCCCGAGGGCGGGATTGTAGCACCGGAGGACCACAATTCGGTGAACTTTCTGACTCCAATTTTTCTGCTCGGCGGGCTGGCGGTGGCGCTGCCGGTGCTCTTTCATCTGATCCGGCGCGCGACCCGGCGGCGGACCCGGTTCAGTTCGTTGATGTTTCTGACGCCCTCTCCGCCGCGCCTGACGCAGCGCAGCCGGCTCGAGCACATTTTGCTGCTGCTGCTGCGCTGCACGGTGGTTTGCCTGCTGGCCTTGGCCTTCGCCCGCCCCTTTCTCAGAAAGGCGGTGCCGGAGGCTTCGCCTTCGGCTGCCCGGCGCGTGGTGGTGCTGGTCGATAGCAGCGCCAGCATGAGGCGCGCGAATCTCTGGAGCGCCGCGAGGGAGCAGGTCCAGTCCATTGTGCGCCAGGCCGCGCCAGCCGATCAGGTGGCGGTGTTCACGTTCGATCGGCAGGTCAAGGCGTTGGTGAGTTTCGAGCAGTGGCTCGCCGCGGGCCCGGGCCGGCGCGCGGCCCTGGTCACCGGCAAACTGGCGGCCCTTTCGCCCGGCTGGTCCGCCACGCTCCTTGGCCAGGCGCTCATCCAGGCGGCCGAGACTCTGGCCGATGCCGGCGGCAAACAGGCGCTCGGACCGGGCCGGATTGTCCTCATCAGCGATTTGCAGGAGGGCTGCCGGTTGGAACCGCTCCAGGGCTATGAGTGGCCAAGAAACGTCCGGGTCTCGGTCCAGCCGCTCAAATCCAGGCCGGGCAGCAACGCCGCCCTCCAACTGGTGAGCGAGCCGGACGAGACCGCCCCACAGACCGCCGCCACCATCCGCGTGCGGGTGAGCAATGCCGCCGATTCCCGACGGGACCAGTTCCGGGTTGGCTGGGCGCAGCCCGACGGACGCAGTTTTGCAGGCACGCCCACGGAGGTTTATGTGCCGCCGGGCCAAAGTCGCGTGGTGCCGCTGCCTTTGGCCCAAGCCGCAGTCAGCCAGGGGGCACGCCCGTCCGGGGATGAGCAGGGGGCGGGTCTGGTCCGCTACGCGGGGCCGGAGCGCATCATGTTGCAAGGGGACGACGAGGATTTTGATAATACCGTCTTCGTTGTTCCCCCGGAGACCGAACGGCTCAGCGTCCTTTATTGCGGCAGCGGTTCGGAGAAAGACCCGGCAGGGCCGCTTTATTTCCTGCGGCGCGCGTTCCAGGAAACTCGGCGCCAGGCCGTTCAAGTGGTCATCCGCCAACCGGGCGCGGACGCCGGCCGGAATCCGGCGCTCCCGGCGCTCTCGGCTGCGGACCTCCAGGTGCCAACGCTCTTTGTCGTCACCGACCCCCTGCCGGAGGCGCTGGCGGACGCGTTGCGCAGCCAGGTGGCCGCCGGCAAGACGGCCCTCTTCGTCCTGAGAAGCGGTAGGCCTGCAGATACGCTGGCGACCGTGCTCGGTCTGGCGCGCCTTGCCCTCGAGGAGGCCCCTCTCAGGAATTATGCCATCCTCGGCGAGATTGAATTCCGCCATCCGCTCTTTGCTCCTTTTGCCGACCCGCGGTTCAACGACTTCAGCCGAATCCATTTCTGGAAATACCGCCGCCTGGATGCGGGGACCATCCCATCGGCGCGCCCCCTGGCGAAGTTCGACAGCGGCGATCCGGCCTTGATCGAAGTCCCGGTCGGGCGCGGCCGCGTGCTCATCCTGACTTCCGGCTGGCAGCCGGAAGACAGCCAGCTTGCCCTCTCGACGAAGTTTGTCCCTTTGCTCTATGCAATGCTGGAGCAGAGCGGCGCGCCGGCGCCCCTGCCCACGCAATATCATGTGGGCGACATCATCCCGCTCGCCCCGGCCGGGGTTGGAGATAAATCGAGCGCGGTGGTCTGGTCCCCGGACGGTTCGAGGCTTCGAGCTGCCGGCCGGTGAGACCAATTTCTCCCGGACCCTGGCGCCGGGCATTTATAGGCTCGCCTCAGCGCGGGCGCCAAGGCGCTTTGCCGTGAACCTGGATGCCGCCGAGAGCCGCACCGCGCCGCTGCCGGCGGACGAGTTGGAACGATTGGGCGTGCCGCTGGCGCTCGAGGATACAGCCGTTGCCCGGGAGGCCCAACGCAAAATCCGGTTGCAGGATGCCGAACTGGAATCCCGGCAACGGCTGTGGCGGCTTTGCCTCATCGCTGCCCTTGGGGTGCTCTTGGCCGAGACGTGGGTTGCTGCGAAGCTGGTTAGATCGCAGTTCATAAACAACCCGACAGCCGAGGGGGGAGTGTCGAGTGTCGAGGGGGGAGGGGCGGCACCTCGTTCCCTCGACCCTCGACCCTCGACACTCGCGTCTGGATACCTATGAACCTGCGTCTGAGAAAGCGACATAGTATGCGCATGAATTGTCATCTGAAAGAGCGGCTTGAGCTGGTTGCGGAACGGCGGCGGCGGTTGCGGCTTTGGTGGAGTGTGGCGGCGTGCTGGGCCGGCGCCGCCTTGGCCGGGCTAGGGTTGGCGGCGCTGGAGCGGGCCAGTGGATGGACTTCGTCGCTCGGGTGTCCCGGGCTCGCCTTGTTGAGCGTGGCGGCGGTGGTCGTGGTGTTCATCCGGCAGGGTCGAGTGGAGACCGGACTGGGGGGCGTTGGCCAGGCAAATCGAGGGCCGCTATCCCGACCTTGACGCCCGGTTGCTCACCGCCATTGAACAGGCGCCTCAAGGCGGCGGGGACCTGGGCTTCATGCAGGAACGGCTGGTGCGGGAGGTCCTGGCGCAAAACCAACGAAGCGATTGGGCCGGCGTCGTCCCTGATTCGCGCCTCGGGTGGGCGCGGGCAGCGCATTGGCTGGCGTTGGCGCTGCTGGCAGGGGCCTTGTTCGAGCTGCGCGCGACCGGGGGCCGGCACCTTCTGGCCAGGAACCCTGACTTTGACTTCCGAATCACGGTGTCACCGGGCGACACCCGGCTCGAGCGCGGCGAGAGCCTGGTGGTGTTGGCGCGTTTTGGCCGGGCTCTGCCTGCCAATGTCGAGCTGGTTCTCGGTCCCGCGCCGGGCGCCACCCGGCGCATCCCGCTGCTCAAGAGTCTGTCCGACCCTCTTTTCGGCTGCACCGTTCCCGACGTGGCGAGCAACCTCGTCTATCACGTCGAATACGGGGCCCGGCGCACTCGCGACTTCACGGTTAACGTATTCGAGTATCCACGGCTGGAGCGCGCCGATGCGGAGGTCACATTCCCCGACTACACCGGGCAGCGGCCCAAGCATATAGAAGACACCCGTCGGCTCAGCGCGGTGGAGGGCTCGCGTCTGGACCTGGCGGTGCAGTTCAACAAGCCGGTTGCGTCGGCCCGGCTCATCGCCAAAGGCAAAGAGCGCAGCGCGCTGACTTTGGCCCCCGGAACCAATGGCGCCAGGGCTGTGCTCAAGCAATTCCCGCTTGACCGCCAGTCAGACCTATGGACTGCAACTGGTGGATGCCGACGGACGGACTAACAAGACGCCGGCGCAGTTTGTCATCGAGGTTTTGAAGAACCGCCCGCCGGAACTGCGCCTGGCCTCCCCGCGTGGCGACCTCCGTCCCTCTCCGCTCGAGGAGATAGCCTTTGAGGGCACGGTTTGGGACGACTTCGGGGTCCGGGCTTTCGGGCTGGGCTACACGGTGGCCGGGAAAGATTTGCAGCTTGTCGAGCTCGGCAGCGCCGTGCCAGGCCAGGAAAAGCGTTCGTTCCATCATCTGCTCCGGCTCGAGGAACTCGGCGCCCAGCCCGACCAATTGATTTCATGGTTCGTTTGGGCGGAGGACATCGGCCCGGACGGCCAGGCCCGGCGCACGACGGGCGACCTGTTCTTCGCCGAGGTGCGGCCTTTCGACGAAGATATTCCGGGAAGGCTCCGGCATGGAGGGGGACGGACAGGGTGAATCGGAGGGGGGAGACCAATCGGGCAATCAAGGCGGACGGAGCGGTCGATTGGTGGAAATGGAAAAGCAAATCATGATCGCTACGTGGAAGCTCCAGCGCGAGGGACGGCCGGCGAAGGAAGTCAAAAGTCCGAAGGCAGAAGGCAGAAAGAAATCCGAAGCCCGGTATCCGAAATCCCGTGCGAGTCCTCGTTGTCAGCAGATGAGCGCCCCGGGGGGCGGGACAGCACCCCGAGGACAGCGTGCCGGCGCGGGGCCTTCTCCTTCCCAGGAGCAACCGCCGAGGCTGCCGGGGGCGGAAGACGATTGGGGAGTCGTCCTCGAGGCGCAAGCCGAGGCGCTGACGCAGGCCAAGACGGAGGCGCAGCGCCAGCTCGATCCTCGCCTGGCGGCTCTCTGGACCACGGCCATCCAGGAAATGGAGCGCGCCCTGGCTCGGCTGGCGGCCGCCACCAATTCACCGGCCTCGCTGCCGGAGGCCCTGGCGGCCGAACAATCGGCCTACCAGGCGCTGCTCAGGGTGCAGCAGCATGAGTACCAGGTTTCCCGCCGGAGCAACCGGGGCCAGCGGGGCAATTCTGCGGGCCAGGCCATGCAGAGCCAGCTCGAGCAGATGGATTTGACGGAGTCGGACAACCGTTACGAACAGCAGCGGCAGGCGCAAGCCCCGCCGGGCGGCCAGCGGCGGGAACAGTTGCAGGTGCTCAATCGTTTGCAGGAACTCGCCCGCCGCCAGCAGGATTTGAACGACCGGCTCAAGGAACTCCAGAGCGCTTTGCAGGAGGCCCGCAGCGAGGAGGAACGGGCCGAAATCCAGCGCCGCCTCAAACGGTTGCAGGAAGAAGAGCAGCAGATGGTGGCGGACATGGACGAGCTGCGGCAACGGATGGAGCGGCCGGAGAACCAATCCAGCATGGCCAGCCAACGCCAGCAGTTGGAGCAAACCCGCCAGGACGCCCAGCGGGCGGCGGAAGCGGCGGGGCAGGGCGAGGCCTCGCGGGCCGTGGCGGCCGGGACGCGGGCCCAGGAACAGTTGCAGCAAATGCGCGACAATCTGCGCAAGGAGAACTCGAGCCAGTTTGCCGACGACCTGCGCGAGATGCGCGCCCAGGCCCGCGATTTGGCCCGCCAACAGGAAGACCTCCAGCAGCAGATGCAAAAGGAAGCCGCCGGCGCCCGCAAGAGCTTGTCCGACTCTCCCGAGCGCCGCCAGATGCTCGAGCAAATGGGCCGTCAAAGGGAGCGCCTGACCAACCTGGTCGAGCGGGCCTCGCAAGTCTCCGAACAAGCCGAAGCCCCGGAGCCTTTGCTTTCCAGGCAGCTCTACGATACGGTGCGCCGCTTCACCCAGGACAGCGCCAAGGACGTGAAAGCAGCTCCAGGAGCAGCTCTTCACCCGGCGCGTGATGACGCGCAGCCTGCTCGACCGGCTCAACAGTCCGGAGCCGGACGGCGCCAAGCTGCTGGACGCCGCTTCCGAGTTGCTGCGGCAGGACTTTCTGCCCGAGGCCGGTGAAACCGCCCAGCGCGCCGGCCCGCGCATCGAGGAACTCAAACGCGGCGTTGAGCGCGCCGCCGAAAGCGTGTTAGGCGACGACACCGAAGCGCTCCGCCTGGCGCAGCAGGAATTGAATCGGTTGACCGACCAAGTGCAGCAGGAAATCCAGAGGGCCCAGGCCGAGGGCGGAGGGGCGCCCGCCGAATCAGTCTTCTTCGGCTGGCGCCGTGGCGCCTGCGCCACCGCCACCTGGCGCTGAGCAATTGGGGCGCGCCAATCAGTCTTCCTCGGCCCGCCCCGGAGGCCGGCCCGACACCGCGTCGGCGCGAGGCGGCGGGGGCGATGCCGGCGCCAACCGGCCTGGCGATTTGAACCGGCTCATGGACGAGCGCGGTTGGCGGCGGGATGGGCCGCTGGCCGGGGACGATTTCGTTTCGTGGTCCGAGCGGCTGCGGGACGTCGAGGAGATGATTGAAGACCCCGCTTTAAGAAACCAAGTGGCCGCCGCCCGCGAGCGGGCGCGGGTGCTGCGCCAGGATGTCAAGCGCGACCGCAAGAAACCGGACTGGGCCGTGGTCCGTTTGCAGGTCGTGAATCCGCTGACGGAGGTGCGGGAGCGGATAGCCGACGAGCTGGCTCGGCGCCAATCGCGCGAGGCGCTGGTCCCGATCGATCGCGACCCGGTGCCCAACCGCTACTCGGAACTGGTCCGCCGGTACTATGAAGAGTTGGGAAAGGCCAAGTGAAAAGATGCTCCCGGCGATGATTCATAGTTCATAATTCATACTTCATAATTCATTTTTGCGATGCTCTCGGCGACTCTCATCATCCCTGACTCGGCCTGGCTCTGGCCCGCCGCCGGTGTGGTGGGTTTGGCGGCGCTGTTGTTGTTTTGGGGTTACCGGGCGGCGCCGCCGGGGCCGGCGCGCTGGGTCTGCCCGGGGCTCAAGGTGCTGGGCTTGGCGGCGCTGGCCTTTTGCCTGCTGGAGCCGCTCTGGTCGGGTCAGCGGGCCCGGCCCGGAGCCAACCTTTTCGCCGTCGTTGCCGATAACAGCCAGAGCCTCCAGATCAAAGACCGCGGCGCCAGCCGGAGCCGGGGCGAATTTCTTCGGGACCTGCTGGATGCGCGGCGCGCCCGCTTGGCTGGGGACGCTCGAGGAGAACTTCGAGGTCCGGCGCTATTTCTTCGATGCCCGCCTGCAAACGACCAGGGACTTCCAGGACCTGACATTCAACGGGCGGGCGTTCGGCGCTGGGGGCCGCCTTGCGCAGCCTGGGCGAGCGGTTCCAGGGCCGGCCGCTGGCAGGGATTTTGTTGTTGACCGACGGCAACGCCACCGACCTGCCGGGCGCGCCGGAGTTGGCGGGTCTGCCGCCCATTTACCCGGTGGTCATCGGCAGCCGGGAGCCGGTCAAGGACCTGGCCGTGCAACAAGTGCGCGCCACGCAGACCGATTTCGAAGACGCTCCCGTCTCCGTCCAGGCCGATGTCTCAGCCAGCGGGTATGCCGGGCAAACCATTGTCGCGCAGGTGCTCGACCCTTCCGGCCGGTCCCTGGCCCAACAATCGCTGCGGGGGCGCGGGGAGGGCGACCCGCTCGCGTTTCGTTTTCAGTTGCGGCCGGAAAAACCGGGGCTCTCCTTTTACCGCATCAGCGTCCGGTCCAAACAGGAGACGGGAGCGGCCAGGCCGGACGGCGATTCGGAGGAAGCCACGCTGGCGAACAACAGCTCGGTCGTGGTCGCCGACCAGGGACGCGGGCCGTATCGCATTCTCTATGTCGCCGGGCGGCCCAACTGGGAATTCAAGTTTCTGAACCGGGCGGCGCAGGAAGACGACCAACTCCAGCTTGTGGGCCTTATCCGGGTGGCCCGCCGCGAGCCGCAAGTTCAATTTTCTGGGCCGGGCCGGCGAGGCCAGCAACCCGCTGTTCCGCGGCTTTGGCGAGCAGTCGGCCGAAGAGGTCGAGCGCTATGACCAGCCGGTGCTGGTGCGGCTCAATACGCGCGACGCGTTCGAGTTGCGCGGCGGCTTCCCCCGCACCGCCGAGGAATTGTATGCGTATCAGGCGGTCATCGTGGACGACCTCGAGGCGGAGTTCTTCACGCCCGGATCAGGCCGCGCTCCTGCAAAAATTCGTTTCCGAGCGCGGCGGGGGCTTTCTCATGCTCGGCGGCATGGAGTCATTCCAGGAGGGCAAATATCAGCGCACGCCTATCGGCGACATGCTGCCGGTGTACCTTGAGCGCGCGGAGCAAACCAAGGCCCCCGGCCCGTTGCGGTTGGCGCTCACACGCGAGGGCCTGCTCCAATCCTGGGCGCGGCTGCGCAATAACGAAGCCGATGAACAAGCGCGTCTGCAAGGCATGACCGCTTTCCAAGTGCTCAATCGCGTCCATGGCGTGAAGCCCGGCGCCAGCGTTATTGCCACGGTCCAGGACGCCGCCGGCAAGTCATTGCCGGCCCTGGTCGTGCAACGATTTGGCCGCGGCCGCACCGTGGCGCTGACCGTGGGTGATGTGTGGCGCTGGGGCCTGCGCGACGCCGACGCCCACCGGGACATGGACAAGGCCTGGCGGCAACTGCTGCGCTGGCTGGTCACCGACGTGCCCAAGCGCGTGGACCTGGCCGCCGAGCGCCAACCGGAGGACCCCAATGGGGCGGTTTCGCTCCGAGTGCGGGTGCGCGATCCCAAGTTCCAGCCGCTCGATAACGCCAGCGTCAGCCTCGAGGTGCAGCCCGTCATGGTTGAAGCCGGCGCCGAACCGATGCCCCACTCGATCCGTCTCCACGCCGAGCCTTCGGCGGCAGAACCGGGCCTCTACGAAGCGACCTACCTCCCACGCGCCACCGGCGGCTACAAGGTCACTGCCTGTGTGACCAATTCGGCGGGCCTCGAGGTGGGCCGCGCCGAGGCGGGCTGGAGTACCGACCTGGCGGCTGAAGAATTTCGCTGCCTGACTCCGAACCTTGCGCTCCTGGAGTCCCTTGCCCGCAAGACCGGCGGCGAGATGGTCCGCGCCGAGGCGCTGGACCAATTCGCGCGCCGTGTCCCGCAACGGCCTGCCCCCGTAATGGACGCCTGGATCTATCCCCTGTGGCACACGCCGGCTATTTTCGGCTTCGCCCTGGCCTGCCTCCTTGGCGAATGGGGCCTGCGCCGCTGGAAAGGATTGCCGTGAGCCTGCCACAGTTCGGATTTCGGATTTCGGATTTCGGATTTCGGCAGCCGGTTGCAGAATTACGGATTAACCGCAAAGAACGCAGAGATCGCAAAGAAATGCCTTATTTCTCCCTTCTCTTTGTGCTCTTTGCGTTCTTTGCGGTGATTTATGCAACCGCCTCTCGGATTTCGGATGTCGGATTTCGCCTCCTTCGCGCCTTGGCCGTCGCCCTGGTTCTCGCCTCGCCCTTTCCCGCCCTCGGCGCCTCCGCGGCTCGCGGAACGGTCATCCTGGTCGTGGGAGCGGCCGGAGAGGATGAGTTCGGCGCCAACTTCCTCCGGCAGGCCGGCCTCTGGGAAAGGGCCGCCGCGCAGGGGGAATGCCGCTGCATTACGCTTGGCCTGGCTCCCTCGCCCCACCCCAGCGATTACGACCGGCTCAAGGAAACCCTCGCCGCCCAGCCTAAAGAGGGGCTCGAGCCGTTGTGGTTGGTCTTGATTGGCCACGGCACGTTCGACGGTAAGGACGCCAAGTTCAACCTGCGCGGCCCGGATGTCTCGGCCGGCGAACTGGCGGTCTGGCTAAGGCCGTTCCGCCGTCCCCTGGCCGTCATCAATACCGCCTCGTGCAGCGCCCCGTTTCTGAACCTCTTGTCCGCCACCAACCGGGTCATTATTACCGCCACTCGCAGCGGCCACGAACAGAACTACACCCGCTTCGGACAATACCTGGCCGAGGCGCTCACCGACCCGGGAGCGGACCTCGACAAAGACGGCCAGGTCTCCCTCCTGGAGGCCTTTTTGACCGCCTCGCACCAAGCCGCCGAGTTCTATAAGGTCCAGGGCCGGCTCGTGACCGAGCACGCGTTGCTGGACGACAACGGCGACGGTTTGGGCACGCCGGCGGATTGGTTCCGCGGCCTGCGCGCCATTAAAAAGCCCAAAGACAACGCCGGCCTGGACGGCCTGCTGGCGCACCGATTCTGCCTGGTGCCCAGCCAGTCCGAACGCAAGCTCACCCCCGAACAACGCTCGCGCCGCGACACCCTCGAACGCGCCGTTCTCCTGCTTCGTGAAAAGAAGGGCCAAATGAACAACGAGGACTACTACCGCCAGCTCGAGAGGCTCCTCCTGCCCCTGGCCCGGTTCTACGAAGAGAACCGATGAGACGCCAATTCGTCCTCAACTTTTTATTGCCTTTTACCGCCGGCGGGTCTATTCTCGGCACGCTCAAAGCGAGCAGTTGAGACCGTTGCCGGCCTGGGATACAAGGGGCTGGGGTCCGGAGGGTTTGGGAGGGGGAAACAGGGCATTTTTCCCATCAATCTGGCCAAGGGGATGCATGCCACGGCAGCAGGAGAACCTGCGCGGCGAGCGTCAATGCGGCTCGGGTGCGATGCGAATCGTCGGAATTGGCGCTCATGCCCCTCCCGCTCCGGCAGGGCGGGGTCCATCGCTTGAGCAGACTTGGACGCGACATGATTACGCAAGAAGAACACGGTGTGGGCAGGATGGCCTCCAGGAGTCATTTGGGGATGTGGATAGTGCTGCTGCTGGGAGCCAGCGTCATCGCCCTCCAGGGGCAAGTGGCTCAGACCAATACGTTCACCGGCATCAAGGCCATTCCCGATGGCGACCCAACCGGCATCAGGGACGTCCGCACCATCACCTCGGACATCGCGCACATTACTTCTCTCCAAGTACAGTTGCAGATCTCCGGTAATTTCAACGGGGACCTGTATGGCTACCTCCAGCATGGGAGCGGATTGACGGTATTGCTCAACCGGACAGGCCGGACGGCCACCAACCCGTACGGTTACAACGACTGCGGTTTTAATGTGACCTTCTCTGACTCCGCGGCCAACGATATTCACCTTTACCGCCTGGTCACGACGCCCCCTAAAGGTTTGCCGCTGACCGGAACCTGGCAACCGGATGCGCGCTATATCGATCCGACCCTGGTGACCGATACCTCTCTGCGCACCACATTCCTGAGCGAGTTCGCTGGCTTGAGCGCCCAAGGGGATTGGGTGTTGTTTCTGGCGGGCATGGAGTACGGCAGCACCAACACTCTGAACAGTTGGACGCTTGAAATCGCCGGCCTGCCCAAAGTCCAGCCGCCCATCACCTGGACCAACCCGGCAGCCATTACCTATGGCACTGCCCTGAGTGCGGCCCAATTGAACGCCACCGCCAATGTTCCCGGCAGTTTCTCTTATATTCCGCCCGCCGGCACCGTGCTCCCTGCCGGCTCGGGGCAGAACCTGTTTGTCGTTTTTGCCCCGGCCGATACCAATAATTACGCCGCAACCGCGATGGCTGTGCCGCTGGACGTCTTGCCCCAGCCGCTGGCAGTCACCGCCTATAACGTCAGTCGGTTTTACGGGGCGACCAACCCGCCTCTCCTCGGCTCAATCGTTGGGGTGACAAATGCCGACAACATCACCGTCACTTACTCGACGACCGCCAATGCCTCGAGTCCCGTCGGCAGCTACGCCGTCGTGCCGGCCCTCCAAGACCCCAACCGCGCGCTTGGGAACTATTCCGTGACCACCACCAGCGGCACGCTGCAGGTCGCGCCCGCTCCCCTTGCCCTCGCCGCCCAGAACCAGAGCCGGCCTTATGGCGCTGCCAATCCCTTGCTGACTTGGAGCGTTGCCGGCTTTGTCAACGGAGAGACCCAGGAGCTCAGCCATGTCGGGCAGCCCCATCCTGAGCACGTTGGCGACTCCTGCCAGTCCGGTGGGCCCCTACGCGATTACGCTCGCGCCGGGGAGTTTAAACGCAGCCAATTACACGTTCAACTTTGTCAACGGCGTCCTGAGCGTCACTCCGGCGGTGTTGATTGGCCAAGCCAATAACACGAGCCGGCTTTACGGAGAGACCAACCCGGTGTTCACGGTGAGCTACAGCGGGTTTGTCAACGGGGACGGTGCGAGCGTCCTCAGCGGTCCTTTGAGCGGGAGCAGCCCGGCCCAGACCAACAGCCCGGTGGGGAGCTACCCGATTTCGGTCTGGGGCCAGAGCGCGCTCAACTACAGCATCCAGTATGTGGCGGGCAGCCTGACGGTGGAGCCCACGCCGCTGGTGGTCCAGGCCAACGATGCCAGCCGCGCTTATGGGCAGACCAATCCGGTTTTCAGCGCCAGTCTCCTCGGGCTGGTCAATGACGAGGACGCCACGGCGCTGGAAGGGACGCTGCTCTTTACGACGACCGCCCAGACCAATAGCCCGGTGGGGAGCTATCCGATTGTGCCCTCGGGGCTCAGCTCGACCAATTACACCCTGAGCCTACTCGAATGGCACGCTAAGTGTCCGCCCGTATGCCTTGGTAGTCGGCTCGGACAACCAGAGCCGGAGCTACGGCGCGCCCAATCGGCCATTGACCGGCACGGTGGCGGGCCTGCAGAACGGGGACAACATCACGGCCACTTACTCGACGGCCGCAGACACCAAGCAGCCCTGCAGGGACCTATGACATCGCGGGTCGCGCTCAACGACCCGGCCAACGTGCTCTCTAACTATAGCGTGACGACCAATACAGGCACGCTGACCGTCACGCCGGCGGTCCTGGTGGTCAGCGCGGACAACCGGAGCCGCAGCTATGGCGCGCCCAATCCGCCCTTGACCGGCACGTTGGCGGGCCTGCAGAACGCGGACTACATCACGGCCAGCTTTTCGACAACGGCCCAGACCAACAGCCCGGTGGGCGATTATCCGATTAACATCGGCCTCTCTGACCCGGACAACATGCTGGTCAACTACAGCGTGAGCACCAACACGGGCGTCCTGAGCGTGACGCCGGCGGTGTTGATCGGCCAAGCCAATAACACGAGCCGGCCCTACGGACAGACCAACCCGGTGTTCACCGTGAGCTACAGTGGGTTTGTCAACGGAGACAATGCGAGCCTCGTCAGCGGTCCTTTGAGCGGGAGCAGCCCCGCCCAGACCAACAGCCCGGTGGGGAACTACCCGATTTCGGTCTGGGGCCAGAGCGCCCCCAACTACAGCATCCAGTATTTGCCGGCCAGCCTGACCGTAGAGCCCGCGCCGCTGGTGGTGCAGGCCAACGATGCCAGCCGGCTGGTCGGACTGACCAACCCGATTTTCAGCGCCAGCTTCGTCGGGCTGGTCAATAACGAGAGCGTCACCGCGCTGGAAGGCTCGCTGCTCCTTACGACGACCGCCGAGACCAACAGCCCGCTGGGGAGCTATCCGATTGTGCCCTCGGGGCTCAGTTCGACCAATTACAGCCTGGTTTACTCCAATGGCACGCTCCGAATCTGCGAATATGCGCTGGTGGTTACCGCCGACAACCAGAGCCGGAGCTACGGCGCCCCTAATCCCCCATTGACCGGCACGCTGGCGGGCTTGCAGAACGGGGACAACATCACCGCCACTTATTCCACGGCCGCAGACACCAACAGTCCCGTAGGGACCTATGACATCGGGGTGGCGTTCAGCGACCCGAAGAACGCGCTCACCAACTACAGCGTCACGACCAATTCAGGCACGCTCACCATCACGCCGGCGGCGCTGGTGGTCAGCGCCGACAAGCAGAGCCGGAGCTACGGCGCGCCCAATCCGCCCTTGACCGGCTCGATGGCCGGCCTGCAGAACGGGGACAACATCACGGCCACCTACTCGACGATCGCGGACACCAACAGCCCTGCAGGAACCTATGTCATTGGGGTCGGGCTTGGCGACCCGGACAACTTGCTCTCCAACTACAACGTGACGACCAATACTGGCAGGCTCTTCATCACGCCGGTGCCGCTGGTGGTCAGTGCGGACAGCCAGAGCCGGAGCTACGGCGCGCCCAATCCGCCCTTGACCGGCACGGTGGCGGGCCTGCAGAACGGGGACAATATCACGGCCATCTTCTCGACCCTGGCCGAGGCCGGCAGCGCAGTGGGAAGCTACCCTATCACGGCGGGCGGTTTCCTGGATCCTGGCGGCAAGCTTTCCAGCTATATCGTGAGCACCCATGACGGCGCGCTGACCATCACGCCGGCGGCGCTGGTGGTCAGCCCAAACAACCAGAGCCGGAGCTACGGCGCCCCCAATCCGCCGCTGACCGGCACGATGGCGGGCTTGCAAAACGGGGACAACATCACGGCCTCCTTTTCCACCACGGCCGGGATCAGCAGTCCGGTAGGCACTTACCCGATTACCTTCAGCAGCCTCTCGGATCCGGGCAACCTGCTGGTCAACTACAGCGTGAGCACTAACACGGGCGTCCTGACCGTCACTCCGGCCGTGTTGTTTGGCCAAGCCAATACCACGAGCCGGCTTTACGGACAGACCAACCCGGTGTTCACGGTGAGCTACAGCGGCTTTGTCAACGGGGACAATGCGAGTCTCGTCAGCGGTCCATTGAGCTGGAGCTGCCCGGCCCAGACCAACAGCCCGGTCGGGATCTATCCGATTTCGGCCTCGGGCCAGAGCGCGCCCAACTACAGCATCCAGTATTTGCCGGGCAACCTCACCGTCGGGCCCGCGCCGCTGGTGGTGCAGGCCAACGATGCCAGCCGCGCTTATGGGCTGGCCAATCCGATCTTCAGCGCCAGCTTCGTCGGGCTGGTCAATGACCAGGACGGCACCGCCCTGGAAGGGACGCTGCTCTTTACGACGAGCGCCCAGACCAACAGCCCGGTGGGGAGCTATCCGATTGTGCCCTCGGGGCTCAGTTCGACCAATTACACCCTGACCTACTCCAATGGCACGCTGAGTGTCTGCGCCTATGCGTTGGTGGTTGCCGCCGACAGCCAGAGCCGGAGCTACGGCGCGCCCAATCCCGCCATTGACCGGCACGCTGGCGGGCCTGCAAAACGGGGACAACATCACCGCCACTTACTCGACGGTCGCCGGCACCAACAGTCCTGTAGGGACCTATCGACATCACGGTGGCGCTCAACGATCCGAACAATGTGCTCACCAACTACAGCGTGACGACCAATACCGGCACGCTGACCATCACGCCGGCGGCCCTGGTGGTCAGCGCGGACAACCAGAGCCGGAGCTATGGCGCGCCCAATCCGCCATTGACCGGCACGGTTGCGGGGCTTGCGGAACGGGGACAACATCACCGCCACTTACTGGACGGTCGCCCCCGCCAACGTCCTGCAGGGGCCTATGCCATCGGGGCGACGCTCAGCGACCCGGACAACCGCCTCCCCAACTACAGCGTGACGACCGACACCGGCACCCTGACCGTCACACCGGCGGTGCTGGTGGTCAGCGCGGACAACCAGAGCCGGAGCTACGGGACCACCAATCCCCCACTGACCGGCACGCTGGCGGGCCTTGAGAACGGGGACAACATCACCGCCAGCTACTTCACCACGGCCCAGACCAACAGTCCGCCGGGCGATTATCCGATTAACATCGGCCTCTCCGACTCCGGGCAACCTGCTGGGCAACTACAACGTGACTACCAATAACGGCATTCTCAGCGTCGCCCAGGCCGCGTGCCACGGCGACGATTGCCTCGTCGACCAATCCCGCCTTCCTCTCTTCACCGGTCACCTTCACCGCCACGATCCTCTTTGGCTCAGCGGGTCAGGCGGCCGCTCCGCCTGGCAGCGTCGTGCAATTCAGTCTGGATGGCGCTCCCTACGGGCCGCCTGTCCCCTTGATCGCAGGCCTGGCCTCGGTTACCATTGCCAACCTTTCGTT
Organism: uncultured bacterium; assembly: GCA_963713735.1. Lineage (GTDB taxonomy): Bacteria > Verrucomicrobiota > Verrucomicrobiia > Limisphaerales > UBA8199 > CAVQND01. The sequence continues at coordinate 88,465 of CAVQND010000011.1, read as the reverse complement.
AGGTTCGCACAACCTCATCGCCGAGTATCAAGGCAACAGCAATTTTGTTGGCGCCACCGCGGTGCTGAATCCCCCGCAGATCATGCGCACACCTCCCGTTGCTGCGAATTACGCCATCACTCGCTCACCGGACCATGGAACGAAGGTTCGCCTTGCCGATCTGGTGGCCGCCAGCTCGGATGGCGAGGGTGGCACGCTCTCGTTCGAGAGTTTCAGCGCCCCCACCGCGCAGGGCGGGACAGTCCGCCTGGCCGACGGCTGGCTTTTCTATGAACCGGCTGCCGGTTTTGGAGGCACAGATTCCTTCACTTACACCATGCGCGACCCGTACGGCCTCTCAGCTTCGGCCACCATCACTATCCTGGTGAACAATCAACCATCCTGCCTCTTGACACTCGTGCCGTGCGGCGCCGCCACCAACCGCATCCTCCTTTGCGGTATTCCTTGGAAACCCTATACGATTCAATATGAGGCGAGGTTTGGGAATTCGAACTGGCAATGGCTGGCTACCGGGACGGCCGACGCGCAGGGCCATTTCCAGTGTGACGATGTCCTGCCCCAGGGAACCCCAAGCCGGTTTTATCGGGCCGTCGGGCAGGCGAGCGCCAACCCGGGCGCCGTAGTTGCCTTCGTCACCTCATCGGCCAACCCGGCCCTGCCTGGCGCATCGGTCACGTTCACCGCCTGCGTCGTCGCCGATGACCCCGGCTTGGGCAATCCCTCGGGCGCAGTCCAATTCGAGATCGATGGCCAGGCTGCCGGCCCGCCCGTCGCCCTGGCACAGGGCATGGCCGCCCTCACCACAAGTTCACTTTCCCGGGGCCAACACGCGATCACGATTGATTATGGAGGCGACGGCCTGTTCCTGGGCCAGACGGGCGCGCTTGCCTCTCCGCAGCTCATCAACACGCCTCCCATTGCCGGGGCGGTTCTCCTCTATCGCCCCCCGACCAGTGGAACGAAGGCCCCGGTGAGCGATCTCCTGACCAATGATTGGGACCCTGACGGCAATCCTATCACGTTCGACAGTGTCTCTCCCACCAGCGCCGAAGGCGGAACGGTCAGCCTGCTTGACGGCTGGGTGTATTATGCCCCGCCGGCGGATTTTGCCGGCCCCGATTCCTTCAGTTACGCAATTCAAGATTCCTTTGGCGCCACTGCGGTCGGCACCGTGACCGTCGAGCCGCTGCTGAGCTACGGCCCAGCGCAAAGCGCGACTTTTGGGGAATTGAGCAATGGGACTTACTGCGTCACCTTCAGCGGCATTCCCTGGAACATATACACGATTCAGTACCTCGCAAGACCAAAGCCAGCGAAGACTGGCAGACCCTGGGCACTGCCACGGCCAATTCCTGGGGCACGATCCAGTATTATCGATACTCCGCCCCCGGGCGCGCAACCGCGCTTCTATCGCGCCGTCGCCCAGTCTCAGGTAACCCTCGACTCGCCGTTCCGCATCGCCGCTTGGACCAATTTCATCGCCAATACGAACGGGCGAACGATGCAGATGTGGTCCGAGTATTCGCTCCCGGAGGGGTGGCCCAATGTCCCGCCGGTCATGGCCTGGGATACGAATTGCCTGCTCTTCGGCCTGGATGGCTTCACCGCTATTTCCCAGTGCAACGAATTTCAAGGCGCTCCCGGCCAGGTGCCCGCCACCCTCCTGACACGCAGGCACGCCTACACGCGCGGCCATGGGTTTGGTGCCAACGGCCTGGGGACCAGCCTCGCCGGCCAGAGTGTATGGTTCTGCACCGCCAGCAATACCCTCGTCCAGATGACCGTCGCCGCCACCTTCGTGCGCCTGGGCACCTTCGGCGGCCAGTTCTACGATTATGGAATCATCCTCTTCACCCGGGACGCTCCCGCCAGTATCACCCCGATGTCTGTCCTCTCCGATGCGGACCAGGAGATTTACTACCCGGATACGCCGGACCTGCCGTTCCTGTTCTACGGCACCACGGCCGCAGGCTACTGCTCGGCTCAAGTCCCGCCTTTTGTCTATCCGTTGCTCAACGGAGGCGATTCCGGCTCGCCCAACATGATCCCCACTCCCGACAACAAGCTGGCCATGATCTCCGGCCGGTCCACCAGCGGCCCCACTCCCCAAATGCAAGCCGACATCGACACCCTGACGGCGCACGCCGGGCTGAGCACCAACAATTACCAATTGCGCTGGTATGACATGAGACCCTGGGGACCCTGAAGACCCCCTTACTTGAGAAACCCCTGATGGCGCAGCCAGTTGGCGCAAGACTCTGTCCAGTGAGAGCACGGATGGCCGCTGGGACGGACACCGAAATCGTGGGCGGCCGTCGCATAGACATGCAGCTCTGCCGGAACCCCGGCTGCCTTCAACGCGAGGTACATCAACACGCTGTGCTGCGGAGGGCTGATGATATCGTCCCCGCCGTGCGCGAGGAAGACCGGCGGCGTTGCCGCCGGCACATGCAGGCCCGGAGCGAGTTCATCCTTGTCCTTGGCCTTGAGGTAACCCGGATAGGCCAGGATGGCGAAGTCGGGCCGGCAACTGATGTTGTCAACCTCATCTACCGGTGAGTAGCTCCGCTTCTGGAAGCTCGTCGCCGTCGCAATGGCCAGGTGGCCTCCCGCCGAGAAGCCCACAATGCCAATTCGTTCCGGATGGAGGCCCAGTTCCTTGGCCTTGCTCCGGACCAGGCTGACGGCCCGCTGCGCGTCCTGGAGCGGGCGCCGGGCCGGCTCGCCCCGCGGCTCATCGGCGTGGCGCGGGACCCGGTACTTGAGGATGATGCCGGTCACGCCAATGGAGTTCAACCAGGCTGCGACTTCCTCGCCTTCCAGTTGCCAGTAGAGATTCCAGTAGCCGCCGCCGGGACAGATCAGTATCGCCGTGCCCGTGTCCTTCTCCTGGGCCGGCCGATAAATGGTGATGGTGGGCTTGGCCACATCGGTAATCATCCGGGTTGGTTCGGTGACCTCAACCTGCTTTGAGTCAAGCTGGGGCGACATACGGACTCGTTCCGGGCCGATGGCGCCGGTTTCATCCGGGACTTTGCCCGGCCAAAGCTCGATGACCAGCGGATGGTCGGCCGCGGCCACCGGCCAAACGAGGGACATCCATGCCAGCAGGAATAACGTTGATGCAGGTCGCATAATGAATCGAGATTTGAGTTTCGCAACGCGCGCAAGACTGCCACCTCTGCGCGCGCCTGGTCAAGAGGCATTACGGGAGATAACGGAGGAAACAGAGGTGAAACGGGCAGGCGGATTCGGAGAGGCAATAAAAACGCGGAGACGCGAAGAACTTGGAGCGGCGTAGCCGCAACTTAGCACCTCGACCATGATTTTTGAGCCACAGATTTCACAGATTGCACAGATGGGAATTCTCTTCTGTGTAATCTGTGAAATCTGTGGCTCAAAACTCTTCGCAGCCTGCGGGCGAATTGGGCTATTGCAGTGCGGAGAAGAGACTGTTCGCAGCCTGCGAGGAATCAAGGTGATGCTGATGCCGCGCCTCGGTGAGGTCCTGAAAGGGTTGACAATTCTGCGCGGCGGGCGCAAGGAAGGAGGCGGAAACCGATGCTGGCATCCATTGCTATTGTCCTGGCGGTGCTCGTGACGCTGAATTTGATTGGCCTGACGATCGCCGCTTATTTTGTTCTCCGCAGGAAGTAAGTGTGGTAGAAGCAAGGCCGACTATGGACAAGACCTTCACTTTCACCGTCAACGGGCAAGCCCGGACGGTCACCACGGACCCCGAGCGCCCACTCTTGCAGGTGCTGCGGGAGGACCTGCAACTGACCGGGACCAAGTTTGGCTGCGGGGAGGGCCAGTGCCACGCGTGCACGGTGCTGATCAACGGCAAGAGCATGCCCTCCTGCATCACCCCCGTCCACAATGTCGATCAGCAGTCCATCCACACCATCGAAGGGCTGGCGCAAGGGCAACGGCTTCATCCCGTCCAGGAGGCCTTTTTGGCCGAGGGCGCCTTTCAGTGCGGCTACTGCACGCCGGGGATGATCCTGGGAGTGGTGGACCTGTTGAATCAGAGCCCGAAACCGGCTGACGCCGAAATCCGCTCTCGCCTGCAAGGCCACCTCTGCCGTTGCTGCAACTACCCAAAACTGATCAAGGCCATCCGCCGGGCGGCGGGCCAGGGCGACTAACTTAAATCCTTGAACCCAAGAGAGAACCCGCATGAACGATAACGCAATGAATCAACAGGCAGTGCCGGCCGCCGAGGCGGAGGCAGTCGAGCCGGTGGGGTACGATTTCGGCCTGAGCCGGCGCGGGTTTGTGGAGGTGTTGGGCGCAGGGCTGCTGGTGGCGGTGAGCCCGATGCCGGCGCTGGCACAGCGGGGCGGCGGCCGGGGCGGTGGCCGGGGCGGCAGCCAGGGGGCGCGCACGATTTCGGCGCGAATCCATCTCGGCAAGGACGGAACGATTACGGTCCTGACCGGCAAGGTCGAGGCGGGCCAGGGGGCGCGGGCTGAACTGAGCCAGGCAGCCGCCGAGGAATTGCGCGTGCCGGCCAGCCGGATTCAACTGCTGATGAGCGACACGGGCCTGACGCCGGATGACGGCGTGACGGCCGGGAGCGGCAGCACGCCTCGGACGGTGCCCGCCGTGCGCCAGGGCGCAGCCGCCGCACGGCAGGCGCTCGCGGATTTCGCGTCCCGCCGGTGGGGCGTCGAGCCCGAGGCGGTCGAGGTGCGTGACGGAAAGGCCGTTCATGGCCCGACCCAGCGCGCGCTGAGCTACGCGGACCTCGCTGCCGCCGAGGACGCGCCCAAGCTCCTGGAACAGCCCATTGCCGCCAACGTGGCCTTCACGCCAGTCAAGCAATGGAAAGTGCTGGGCCTGCCTGCCCCCCGGCCCAACGGGCGCGAGCTTGTGACCGGCGCTCACAAATTCCCTTCGGACATCAGCCGGCCCGGCATGCTCTACGGCAAAGTCCTGCGCGCCCCCGCCTACGGCGCGAAGCTCACGGCCATCGACCTTGGCCCGGCCAAAGCGATGAAGGATGTGGCGGCGGTGCAGGACGATCAGTTTGTGGGTGTGGCTGCGCCCACGACCTTCCAAGCGGAACAGGCCCTGGCGGCCATTGCCAAGACCGCGCAGTGGGAGCGCACCCCGCATCTGTCGAGCAAGGAACTCTTTGCGCATCTCAAGGAGACCGCCCGCGGCGGGCTGCCGGCCAACCCGTTCCAGGAGGAGCTGGCCCAGGCCAAACAGGTTCTGCGCCAAACCTACCAGGTGGCTTATGTCCAGCACGCGCCGCTGGAGCCGCGCGCGGCGGTTGCCGAATGGGCGGACGGGAAGGTGACCGTCTGGACCGGCACGCAGAATCCCTTTGGTTGCCGCTCGGAGCTCGCGCGGGCCTTCCATCTCCCCGATGATCGGGTGCGGGTCATAGTTCCTGATTTCGGCAGCGGCTTCGGGGGCAAACACACCGGGGAGGCCGGCGTCGAGGCGGCGCGCCTGGCCCAGGCGGCCGGACGCCCGGTTTCGTTGCGCTGGACGCGCGCGGAGGAATTCACCTGGGCTTACTTCCGCCCGGCGGCCCTGATCGCCATTGAGGCCTCGCTCGACGGGCAAGGCTCGATAACCTCATGGCACTGCGTCAATGTCAATTCGGGCGGCTCGGCCCTTGATACACCGTATCGCACCGGCAAGAAGAACTGCCCGTTCGTGGGCGCCGATGCCCCGCTGCGCCACGGGTCGTACCGCGCCCTGGCGGCCACGGCCAATAATTTTGCGCGCGAGAGCTTCATGGACGAACTGGCCGCCGCGGCCAGCGCCGACCCGCTGCAATTCCGGCTGGCCCATCTTGAAAACGCCCGCCTGCGCGCCGTCCTTGAGGCCGCCGCTCAGCGTTTTGGCTGGCAGGAAGCCGTCCGGAAAAAGACACCGAACGTCGGCGTCGGCCTGGCTTGCGGGACCGAGAAGGGCTCTTATGTGGCCGCCTGCGCGGAGATCGAGGCAAACGGGGCTGAGAGCAAGCTCGCGGTGCGCCGCGTCACGGAGGTTTTCGAGTGCGGCCCGGTATTGAACCCCGACAACCTGGCCTCGCAGGTCGCGGGCGCCGTCATCATGGGCCTGGGCCCGGCCTTGCGCGAGGAAATGCGCTTCGAGAAAGGCGAAATCCTCAATGCCACCTTCCGCAAGTACCTGGTGCCCCGGTTCCAGGATGTTCCGGAACTCGACATTCACTGCCTCAATCGTTCCGACCTCGAGCCGGCCGGCGCCGGCGAGACGCCCATCATGGCCATTGCCCCCGCGGTCGCCAATGCCCTCTTCCACGCCACGGGACACCGCGCGCGGACTATGCCGCTTATTGACCAGGCCGCGGGATAGAATCGTGCAAATTATGCCAAGTCAAACGATTGACTCGGGCATCCGGGACAACCACCGACGGGGACTCGTCGCCGATTTTCTCAAAGCAAGAATCAGGTATGGCTCCCGCCTCTCGGTCGTTTCCGCCTACTTTACTATATACGCCTACGAGGCCCTGAGAGACCAGCTTGACCAGATCGACCACCTCGATTTCCTCTTCGGCGAGCCCCGTTTCATCGCCTCGCTCGACCCGGACAAGACCGAGAAGAAGGCCTTCATCCTTGACGACCACGGCCTGGTGCTTGCCAACCGCCTGCAACAAAAGCGCGTCGCCCGCGAGTGCGCTGCGTGGATTCGCGAAAAAGTGGACATCCGCTCCGTCCGGCACGCTCAGCTTCTCCACGGCAAGATGTACCACATCGCCAACGCGGGCGTGGAGGAAGCCATCCTTGGCAGCTCCAATTTCACCGTTCGCGGCCTTGGCCTTGGCGCGGACAACAACAACATCGAATTGAATCTGGAGGTGGACAGCACCCGTGACCGGCGCGACCTGAAAACCTGGTTCGAGGAGCTTTGGAATGACCCCGAGCTGGTCGCCGACGTAAAGCAGGACGTTCTCCTCTACCTCGACCAGCTTTACCAGAACCACGCCCCTGAGTTTATCTACTACAAGACCCTCTTCCACGTTTTTGAGAACTTCCTGGCCGACCAGGAAACGGGCGGCTTGCTCGATCAGAACATCAAGATCGTGGACACGGGGATTTGGCAGGCCCTCTTCGAGTTCCAGCGCGACGGCGTCAAAGGCGCCATCAACAAGATTCTAAAACACAACGGTTGCATCCTCGCCGACAGCGTTGGCTTGGGCAAAACATTCGAGGCCCTGGCGGTCATCAAATACTTCGAGCTGAAAAATGAGCGCGCCCTGGTCCTCTGCCCGAAGAAGCTCCGCGAAAACTGGACCGTCTATCGCCACAATGACGCCCTCAATCCCTTCATTGCCGACCGCTTCCGCTACGATGTTCTCTCCCACACCGACCTGAGCCGCGACGGCGGCAAATCCGGCGACCTCGACCTCGCCACGTTCAACTGGGGCAACTTCGACCTCGTCGTCATCGACGAGTCGCACAATTTCCGCAACAACACCCCTGGCCGCCGCGACGAGGACGGCAACCTCATCCGCAAGAGCCGCTACCAGCGGCTGATGGACGACATCATCAAGGCCGGAGTCAAAACCAAGGTCCTCCTGCTCTCCGCCACCCCGGTCAACAACGACCTGCGCGACCTGCGCAACCAGATTTACTTTCTCACGGAAAACAACGACGGCGCGTTCAAGGATTCCATCGGCATCCCCAGCCTGAAGGACACGCTGGCCGTCGCGCAAAAGACGTTCTCCCTCTGGGCGCGCAAGCAGACCGGTGAGCGCAAGACCAAGGACCTGCTGGAAAAACTCAGCTCGGCCTTTTTCAAATTGCTGGACGAACTGACCATCGCCCGGTCCCGCAAGCACATCTACCGCTACTACAAGAGCAGCATCGCCGCCCTCGGCGGCTTCCCGGAGCGCCGCAAACCGGAGTCCATTTTCTCCGATATTGACCTCCAGCGCCGCTTTCTCTCCTACGACCGCCTCAACGACGAAATCGGCGACTACAAACTCTCCCTCTTCGCTCCATCCCGCTATCTGAAGAAGGAGTTCAAGCCGCTCTACCGAACCCAGGCCGGCGACCCGTTCAGCCAGGCCGACCGCGAGAAATTCCTGGTCGGCATGATGAAGGTGAATTTCCTTAAGCGCCTCGAAAGCTCCGTCCACTCATTTGAAATCACGATGGAGCGCACCATCGCCAAGATCGAAACTCTGGAGCGTAAGATTCGCAACTACCAGGCGATGCCGGACCAGAACCCGGAATCCGAGTCGCTTGAGCTCGACCTCCAGACGCCGGAAGGCGATGAGGAAATGGAGGCGGCTCTTCTCGTTGGCGGCAAGTACAAATACGAGTTGGAGCACCTCGAGCTGGCGAAGTGGCTCAAGGACCTCCAGCGCGACAAAGAGCAACTGAGCATGCTCCACGCCTCAGCCAAGGACGTCACCCCCGCCCGCGACGCCAAGCTCAAGGAATTGAAGCGCCTAATCGAGCGCAAGGTCAAAAACCCAACCACGAACAAGCTCGGCCAGCCCAACCGGAAGGTCCTGGTCTTCACCGCCTTTGCCGACACCGCAGCGTACCTCTTTAATGAACTGGCATCCTGGGCGCACGGAGACCTCGGCATCCACATCGCGCTGGTTGCCGGCAGTGGCGACAACCACACCACATTCGGCAAATCCGATTTCAACCAAATCCTGACCAATTTCTCCCCGCGCTCCAAAAACCGCGCACAAAATCCCCTCCATGCCCCAGACCGAGGAGATTGACCTGCTCATCGCCACAGACTGCATTTCCGAGGGCCAGAACCTCCAGGACTGCGATCTCCTCATCAATTACGACATCCACTGGAATCCGGTTCGCATCATCCAGCGATTTGGCCGCATTGACCGCATCGGCAGCGTCAACCACGCCGTCCAGTTGGTCAACTTCTGGCCCACCCAGGACCTCGAAAAATACGTCAACCTCAAGAACCGCGTCGAAGCCCGCATGGCCCTCGTGGACATCGCCGCCACGTTCGAGGACAACATCCTCAAAACCGATGAAATCGAAGAACTCGTCCACGAGGACCTCCGCTACCGCGACAAACAACTGCTCCGGCTCCGCGAGGAAGTCCTCGACCTTGAAGATTTCAGCGAAAGCGTGGCGCTGAACGAGTTCACGCTCGATGATTTCCGCATCGAGCTCACCAAGTACATCGAAGCCAACCGCCAGCTTTTGCAGGACGCCCCGCTTGGCCTCTACGCGGTGGTACCGCCGCACCCCGAGCACCAGGTCGTCGCCCCAGGCGTCATTTTCTGCCTCAAACAAAAACGCGAAGCCCCCAGCGGCGGCACCGTCAACCCGCTCCAGCCCTATTACCTCGTCTATGCGCGCGATGACGGCACCGTCCGCTTCACCTTCGCCCAGCCAAAGCAGATCCTGGAAATCTACCGCCTGCTCTGCTCCGGCAAGGCCCAGGCCCACGAGCGCCTTTGCCAGCTCTTTGACGCCGAGACCAGCAACGGCGCCAACATGACCCTCTACAATAAACTGCTCGAAGCCGCCGTGGACTCCATCGCCCGGACATTCCAGAAGCGCGTTGCCGCCGGTCTGCAATCCGGCCGTGATTTCGTCATTCCGAATCAATCCGAGCAAGCGCGGGAAACGACGGACTTTGAACTCGTTACCTGGCTCGTCATTAAAGCGCCATGAAACGAAAAACCGCCACGAAGAAGAAAACCGCCGCGCTTCGGGAGCAGGTGCCTCGCGCTGGAATTAGTCCCACCACCGGTGCGACAATTTCGACCGCGCCGTACGAATCGGCATTTCGTGAAGTGCTGGCGCTCATTGAGCGCGCCCGCGAGCGCGCTTATCAAGCCGTCAACACCGAATTGATTGACCTCTACTGGGGTATCGGCGGACGAATCAGCCAGCGTATCGCTTCCGATGGCTGGGGCAAATCTACCATCGTTTCTCTCGCCGCATACATCCGCCGCCGCGACCCCAACGCCCGCGGCTTCTCCGCTCAAAACCTCTGGCGAATGCGCCAGTTTTACGAAACATGGCGCGGCGAGAAAAAACTCTCAGCACTGCTGAGAGAATTGAGTTGGACCAATAACTTGCTCATTCTTGGTAAGTGCAAACGCCCCGAAGAACGCGAGTTTTACTTGGGATTGGCCGTTCGGGAAAGATGGCCCAGCCGCCAGCTCGAACGACAGATTGACAGCGCCTTGTTTGAACGCATTGCCCTCTCTCCGGCAAAACTCTCACCAGCGCTGAGAGTTTTGCATCCGCAAGCCACCGAGGTGTTCAAGGATTCGTACCTGGTCGAGTTCCTTCAACTTTCTGGCGGCCACTCCGAGGCAGACCTGCATCGAGGCTTGCTCCAATACCTCAAGGATTTTCTGATCGAATTGGGCCGCGACTTCTGTTTCGTGGGCAGCCAATACCCAATTCAAGTGGGCGGCCAGGATTTCTCGCTGGACTTGCTTTTCTTCAATCGGGCATTGAGCTGCTTGGTCGTTTTCGATCTGAAGGTTGGGCGATTCGAGCCGGAGCATCTTGGCAAAATGGAATTCTATCTTGAGGCCCTTGACCGTGACGTGCGCAAGCCCCACGAACGCCCCTCCATCGGTGTGCTTCTGTGCGCCACCAAGGACAACGAGGTTGTTGAGTATGCCTTGAGCCGCTCTGTTTCCCCGGCGCTCATTGCGGAGTGACCAGACCCGCCTGCCAGACAAAAAGCTGTTACGGCGCAAGCTCCACGAGTTCTATCAATTGGCCCTGCCGGCGACAGAAACGCCCAAAGTGAAACGACGAAAACGTCGCAAACCATGAACGACCTCGCGACCAAACAGGCCATCGTCGATTCGCTCGCCGGTTTTGCCGGGAAACCGCTCGCGGAAGCCGCCACGGTGCTTTTTGAATCGCTGGGTTACAAGAGCGAGAAACGCATTGCCCTTAAGCCCAACACGGCCGAAGCCTTCACCGCCACGTTCGCCAGGGACAGGCCGTTGAATCCCGATTACGCGCTCCTTGCCGACTGGCAATCCGTTGACTTCCTTTTCCAGCTTAGGCGGCGTAAATAAATAAAGGTATCAACTTCTGAGAATCGTGGTATGATAGCTGCACATGAGTGCTATTGCCGCGCTGACGCAGAAGTTCAGGGCCATTTGGCCACTCCTAAATGAGCGGACCCGGCGCCTTACCGCCGCCAATGAAGCTATGCAGATGGGTTATGGCGGTGTCTGCGTGGTTCACCGGGCTTGTGGCTTGTCCCGCAAAGCCATCCTCAAGGGTATTGGCGAAATCGAGCGGGGCGACTCCTCGCTGGCGGAGCGCATCCGGCGCCCGGGCGCCGGACGCAAGAACCTCACGGTGTTGGATTCCGGGCTGGTGGCGGCGCTGGACGATTTGATTGAGGGCGGAACTCGCGGCGATCCGGAATCTCCCTTGCGCTGGGTCTGCAAGAGCACTCGGACCCTGGCCGAGGAGTTAAGCCAGCAAGCTCATCCGGTGAGCCACATGCGGGTGGCCCAACTGCTGCACGAGCAGGACTACAGTTTGCAGAGCAATCGGAAGCTGGAGGAAGGGGAGGACCACCCGGACCGCGACGCCCAATTTCGGCATATCAACCGGTGCGTGAAGCGGGCCTTGGCGGCGGGGGAGCCGGTCATTTCGGTGGACACCAAGAAGAAGGAACTGGTGGGCAACTACGCCAATAGCGGCCAACAATGGCGTGTGGCGAAACAACCGCAACGGGTCAAGGGGCACGACTTCCCGGGTCCCGAGGTGCCTCGCGCCTATCCCTACGGCATCTATGACTTGGGGCGCAACAGCGGATTCGTAAACGTGGGCACCGACCATGACACGGGGGCCTTTGCGGTGGCCTCGATTCGTGGGTGGTGGCGCTTTGAAGGGCGAAGACTTTATCCTGCGGTCCGGACGCTGTGGATCACCGCCGATGGCGGAGGCAGCAATGGGTGGCGGCTGCGACTCTGGAAACTTCAGTTGCAGGGCTTTGCCGACGAAAGTGGGCTGTGCCTTTCCATCTGCCACTTTCCGCCCGGCACCAGCAAGTGGAACAAGATCGAACACCGACTCTTTTCGTTCATTTCGTCCAACTGGCGCGGTGAACCGTTGCGAGATTACCAGACGGTCGTGAACCTGATTGCCAGCACAACGACGGCCAAAGGATTGACGGTGACCTGCCGGCTGGATCGTCGAAAGTATCCGACGGGTAGAAAAGTCTCACGCGAGCAGATGAAGCAAGTGAACCTAAAGCCTAACAAGTTCCATGGTGAGTGGAACTATACCATCGAGCCTCACGGGTGAACCAACTTGATACCTTTATTTATTTACGCCGCCTTACCGACGACGAAGTCCGCGCCGCCGCCGGCGGCGGCCAGCAGTTCCTGTTCGAGAGCAAAGGCAAATACAACGGCGCGGCGATGGATCCTACCTCTTCTTTGCCATCGCGCTCAAAAAGCCGCATTACACCCGCACCGAGCTTTCCGGCATCACCCGCGCCGTCAACCGCCTCTTCCCCATGCCCGCCCTGCTCCTCTTCCGGCACGGCAAAACTCTGTCGCTGGCCGTCACCAACCGCCGCCTCCACAAACGCGACGAAGCCAGGGACGTGCTGGAAAAGGTCACCCTGATCAAAGACATCCGCTTTGCCAACCCGCACCGCGCCCACGTCGAAATCCTGTTCGACCTCTCCTTCGATGCCTTGCGCCAGGCGCATGACTTCACCAACTTCGTCGCCCTCCACGCCGCCTGGCAAAAGACCCTCGACAGTTCTGAACTCAATAAGCGCTTCTTCCAGGAAATCGCCAACTGGTACTTCTGGGCCCTCAACCACATCCACTTCCCCAAGGACGCGCCGAAGGAAGCCGATGGTCACGACCACATCAGCGTTATCCGCCTCATCACACGGCTCATCTTCTGCTGGTTCGTAAAGGAGAAGGGCCTCATTCCCGACGCCCTTTTCGACCAGCGCAAGCTCGCCCAAACGCTCGAGGGCTTCGCCCCGGACAAGAGTTCCGACAAGGATTCCGTTTTCTACCGGGCCATCCTCCAAAACCTCTTTTTCGCCACGCTCAACACCGAGATGGACAAGCGCGCCTGGGCGAAAGAGGAACAGAATTTCATGGCGCATAGCCTCTACCGGTTCCGCGAGTGCTTCCGCCAGCCGGGCACCGCGCTGGACCTCTTCAAAAACATCCCGTTCCTCAACGGCGGCCTGTTCGAGTGCCTGGACAAGGACCTGGGGGAGAAAGCCACCCCACGCTACCTGCGGGTGGACGGCTTCTCACGCCGGCTGGACAGCCAGCCCACCGTGCCGGACTTCCTGTTCTTTGGCCCCGAATGCGACGTGGACCTGAGCGCAGACTATGGCGACGCCAGATTCAAACGAGTCACGGTCCGCGGCCTCATTCACACCTTCGACCATTACAAGTTCACAATTGCGGAAAACACCCCCATCGAGGAGGAAATCGCCCTCGACCCGGAATTGTCCGGCAAGGTCTTCGAAAACCTGCTCGCCGCTTACAACCCGGAAACCGGCGCCACGGCCCGGAAACAGACCGGCTCCTTCTTCACGCCCCGCGAGATCGTCAACTACATGGTGGACGAGGCCCTCATTGCCTACCTCAAAACGAAGATGGAGGCCTCCCACCCCGCGGCCAGGGACGTGGAGGCCCGGCTCCGGCATCTTTCCGCCTACAACGACGAGCCCCACCAATTCATGCCGCAGGAGGTGGACGCGCTCATCAGTGCCATAGATTCCCTGAAGTCTCTCGACCCGGCCGTTGGGTCAGGTGCATTTCCGATGGGCATCTTGCACAAGCTCGTTTTCATTCTCAGCAAGCTCGACAAGGACAACGTCAAGTGGCGCGAGCGCCAACGCCGGCGCGCAATCGAGCAAACCGACACAGCGTTCAAGATCGGCGACAAGGATGAACGGATGCGCCGCCTTGGGGACATCAACGAAGTCTTTGAGCAGAACGCCTCTGACTACGGTCGCAAACTTTACCTGATCGAGAACTGCATTTACGGCGTGGACATTCAGCCCATTGCCGTCCAGATCGCAAAGATGCGGTTCTTCATCTCCCTCATCGTGGACCAGAAGATCGACGACGCCCAACCCAACCGTGGCGTTCGCCCACTGCCCAACCTGGAGACCAAGTTCGTGGCCGCCAACACCCTCATTGCTGTGAACCGGCCTGGCCAGCAAATGCTCCGCAACCGCGTCATCGAGGCCAAGGAAGCCGATCTGCGCCGCGTACGTGAGCGACACTTCATGGCCCGGACCCTGGCTGGCAAAGCGAAGTGCCGCGACCAGGACGCCAAACTCCGCGCCGAGATTGCCGAACTGCTCAAGGCGGACGGTTGGGACACCGCCACGGCCCGAAATCTGGCGTCGTGGGACCCCTACGACCAAAACACCTCGGCAGGTTTCTTCGACGCGGAATGGATGTTCGGAATCATACACGGTTTCGACGTTTGCACCGGCAACCCGCCATACGGGGCAAACATCGACGCCTTTGTCGAGCTGTTTGAACGGCTCTATCCGAACACAACGAAAGCCTTTAAGGACATCTACAAGTTGTTCATCGAGCTTGGGCTTATCAAGTTGCTAAAAGACAGAGGACTCCTGTGCTACATAACTCCCAACACCCTTCTGCGACAGCCTCGCTATAAAGACGCAAGAGCCTTCTTGAACAAATATAGGCTTCTTCAGGTCCTGGACTTCGGACTAGGCGTCTTCGAACAAGTAGTGCCGACATGTGTTTTTCTCGCCCAAAGGGCAGCGAGCGATGAGGGCCTTGTTCGGTATCTGGATTTAACGGAGGAAAGCCATTTCGCTCGCGATTTGAGCTCGCAAAAGCCCGTTTTCTTTCCACAGAGTCAGTTGCTTGACCTGTCGCACGTCGCAATGGGCCCTACTGCACGCCGCGCCCAAGACGGATTGATCCTCCCGTTGATGGAGGTGCTTGACTTGAAGGACGCGGGCATCAACTACCAACGCGTTAATGTCGGACTGGCCGAGAAGGGCAACTCGGATCTCGGTCAGCGACTGCTCTACGAAGGTCACCGCGAATCCGCCGCGGACGTTGAGTTCTGGAAAGGCGAAGACATCAACCGATACTTCATCAGCCGCGCAACTGGCCGATTCGTCAGAGTAAATACCACGAAGACACTTCGGCCCAACGAGCGTGTCGTTCTGAACCGAGAGTACTTCTCACGCGTCCCAAAATTGATCTGGCGACAAACCGCACCGTGGCTCATCGCGGCGCTGGATCTAGAGGGCAAATGGTTCGGGCGCAGCATTCAAGCCGCGACGATCAAGCCGAAACTTAGCCAGCTTGACTACTGTTTTGTCCTCGCTGTGCTCAACTCGTCGTATTTTCGCTACGGGTACAATCGGAGGGTTCAGGAGCAGGGGCGCGTCTTTCCACAAGTGAAGTTCGAAAATCTCAAAGCGCTCCTTTTGCCTGTCCCGGGGAAGGACGGGCAACAACCCCTTGTCTCGCTTGCTGGAAAGATCCTGGCTGCGAAGCAGAAAGATCCAAATGCCGACACGGCCGCCCTGGAGCGCGAGATAGACCAACGGGTCTACGTCCTCTACGGCCTCACCCCGGAAGAAATCAAAATCGTCGAGGAGGCAGGCGCATGAAGCGGGGGATGAAGGAGCTGCTTCGTGGCCACATCGTTCCCAAACTGTCGGCCAAAGCGCCTTACTTCAGCACCGAAGCGGTGCGCGCCGAGCTTGAAGCCGCGCGTTGTCCGTTCGAACCGGCGACACTCAATAGTTATTTGCACGAGTTGACAGAGGCTCACTTCATTTACGACGCGGGGCGCGGCTGGTATTCTTCGCTGTCGCAGCCCTTCGTGCTCGACCCCGCGCCGGTGCAACCCCTGGTTAACGAGTTGGCGAAGGCGTTCCCGCTTGTGGCGTTCTCCTGCTGGTCCACGGAGCAGATCAAAGGGGCGATGCACCACCTGTTGAGCCGGTTCGTCACGTTCGTCAACGCCGAGGCGGACGCAATGGAAAGCGTGTGGGAACACTTGCGCGACGCGGGTTGGGACGCCTGGCTGAACCCGCGCGGCGCGGGGGCGGCACGCTTTGCGTTGCGCGAGCGCACGGTTGTCGTGCGCCGTGAGAGCCGTAAAAGCCCGTCCAAGCAACCCTTCGCGCCCATCGAAAAGCTGCTGGTCGAGCTGTGCTTCGAGGCGCGCGACCTCCAACTCATGGCATTGTCGGAGTTTCACACGATGCTGGCTAACCTGGCGGGAGCCAACCGTATCCAGATGGGCACGCTCTTAAGCTACGCTGCCGAGCGAAAACTGCCGCTCGAACAGCTTTTCGGGGATAAAAATCAACTAATTCCGCCTTTTTGATAAAGGCGGAGACAATTGATTCACAAAACATAAATGGTTTCAGGCCAATCACGCCTTTGCGCTGTTGGACGCGTTGGCGGCGCGGGGTTTGGAGTTTGTTCTCAAGGGCGGCACGAGCTTGTTGCTCCGTCTTCCGCACATCCGCCGCCTTTCCATTGACGCGGACATTTTCTGCCAGGAACCGGCGGGGAGGCTTGACCCGCTGCTGGCCGAGATCAGCCGGACACCGCCCTTTACCGGCATGACCGAGGATGATCGGGGTGAGCATCGCGTTCCAGCACGGCGGCACTTCCGGTTTTCCTACAAACCTCTCGACCCGAAAAATCCTTGGCCCTTCGTTCTGCTCGACGTGGTGCATGAGCGGAACGTGTATCCGCGCGTAGAGCGCGTGCCTTTGCGGACAGCCTTCGTGGAAAGCGACGGAGCATTGCTCGTCCCGACCGTGGAAGGTCTGCTCGGTGACAAGCTGACGGCCTTCGGCCCGAACACGACCGGCGTGCCGTTGAACCAGGAACGGTCGATGCACTTCATGAAGCAGGTTTTCGACATCGGCGAGTTGTTCAATGCCGCGGGCGACCTCGCCGCCGTGCGTGCCGCCTACGATCAGGTCTTCGCCGCGGAGAACGGCTTTCGCGGCGGAAAGTTCACGACGGAACTGGCGCTGCAGGACACCTTCGACACGGCCTATCGCATCGCGCAGGCCGGCTTCGCCATTGCGCCGAAAGATGGACGCGATGAACTTCTCGACGCCGGCCGCAAGCAAATCGGAAGCCACCTTGTCGGCGTGAAGTTCCGACGGGAGGAAATGAAAATCGCCGCCGCCAAAGCCGCGCTGCTCACGAGCGCCCTCCGCGCCCCTGCGCCACCCGCTTTTGCCGCGCTGCGTTACGACGACACAAAGCTCGCCAGTCTGAAGGATGTGAAGTTTGACGCCGCGTATTCCGCCGTTGGCAAGTTGAAAACCAGTCCCGAGGCCATGTGGCTGTGGTCTGAAGCACTGCGGCTTCGCGGGGCAAACACTTAGTGAATGATAATAGGCTGCGCATGAAACGGGACATGAATCTCATCCGGTTGCTGTTGTTGGAAACCGAGGGCGAAGAGCCAGGACCCGACCTCTCCTCGTTCACCGAAGAGCAGCGCGTGTATCACTCCGCATTGCTTATCGAAGCCGGGTTGGTTCACGGAGAAATCATCCTGGACGGCAATGGCCAGCCCGCCGGGGCAGTCGCGCTCCGCTTGACCTGGGCCGGCCACGAGTTCCTCGACGCCGCCCGCAACGATGCGATCTGGCACAAGGCCGGCGAACGCATCAAAAAGTCCGGCGTTGACGTCACGATTTCTCTCTTGCAGGAGCTTCTCAAGCAACTGCTCAAACAGTCCCTGGGGCTGCCATGAGCCCGCCAAACGGAAAACGACAACATGAAAGTGACATACGACCCGGAGGTGGACGCGCTGCGAATTGTCTTTCGGAACGCCCCCATCGAGGAAAGTGACGAAGACAAACCCGGCGTGATTCTGGACTACGATAAGGACGGCAACGTTGTCGGACTGGAAGTGCTAAACGCTTCCAGGCGCGTCGAGAACCCGCGCGCGGTGGACCACGTGCTAATGGAATGACGCCGCAGCAGCAACGCGAAAGTCTCTGACTTCTTCAAGACCAACGGGGTTGGGATAGGCTTCATTCTGATCTTGGCCGGCGTCACACTCACCGCCATGACATCCCGCCGGCGGCCCCCGAGCCAGAAGCCTCAAAAGTAAAGCAAGCAAGACCCAACACCCGCGGGCGGTCGTGGCAGAGCGGAACATCCCCGCGGAATGGGTGGAACGCGCGCTGATGAGGCCAGCCCTGACGGAACCGGGTGCCACCGGCCCAACGCTGGAAAGCCGGTTTGACACCTCGTATCCATTGGTGTCATCTTTCGGGTGTTATGAGCGTCACGATTCAACTGGATTTACCCGACGCGCTGGTCAAAGAGGCGCGGGCCAGCGGGTCTCTTGGAATCGAAGCGGTTGGGGGAATTGCTGAGCAACGAGCTCCGCCGCGCCCGCGCCCGGAAGGAGTTCGGCGAGATGCTCGACCGGGTGCGCAGCCAGCCCGGCGAACCGATGAGCATGGAGGAAATTCAGGCGGAAGTGAACGTCGTCAGGGAGGAGCGGCGGCGCCGTGAAAGCGGTCGTTGACACCAATGCCCTGGTGTCGGGACTGCTCTGGCGCGGAAATCCGTCTCGGATCCTGGATGCTATTCTTGACAACCGGGTCGAACTTTGCCTCACCGAGGAGTTGCTTGCTGAGTTAAGCGGCGTCCTCCGGCGCCCGAGACTTGCTATCCGGGCCGCAGAGCGCGGCCTGGATGCGGACTGGAGTTGCAGCTTCATCCGAGAGCGCTGTCTAATACTCATTCCCGCCGCATCCTTTGAGGTCCCCGAACTGCGCGACCGCAAGGACCTGCCTGTGCTCGTCGCGGCTCTCCCCCAACCACCGCGTGAGTTTCCGAGCTAAACCCTCCCAACCTCTTCTCCGCACTGCAATAGCCCAATTTGGCCGCAGGCTGCGAAGAATCTTGAGCCACAGATTTCACAGATTACACAGAAGAGAATTCCCATCTGTGCAATCTGTGCAATCTGTGGCTCAAAAATCATGGTCGAGGTGCTTCGTTGCGGCTGCGCCGCTCTAAGCTCTTCGCGTCTCCGCGTTTTAACTGCCCACCCGACGGCGTTTGCCCGTCCCCATCCACCCGCCAGCGTCCCTTCCCCGCGCTCTGTGGACTGTGGACCGTGGACCGTCGACTGCGGACCGTGGCCCCTCCGCGTCCATCCTCCTGCGAAAGCTCAAATACTGACCAGCCCAAACCGCCTCCCCCAGCGAACCAGCCGTCCCGCCGCTTGACATCACATTTGCTCACAGGCTGTGAAAATGTCTCACAGAAAGAATGAACCGCGAAACACGCGGAATACGCGGAATCCCGAAGCCGGCCGGTTTTCTTTCCGCGTATTCCGCGTGCTCCGCGGTTCTTGCTTTGGTTGCGGCTTTGCCGCCCCGCGCTGGAATAGTCGAGATTGTTCGCAAGCTGCGATGAAATCTTCACGCTGCAAGAGTGATGAGTTTGTCAGTGTCCGCCTGGCGCGCTGCCAAGAGTGCCGTCAGGATACGGCGGCCATTGTCGGTGACTTGCCAGCGGTAGGTGCGGCAAACCTTGGCGATGAGGCCGTGGGCGTGCAGCAAGGTCAGTCGGCGCGAGAGCTTGGCTGCTCGGGAGCGTTGTTGCTACGCGCAGCCGCAATCACCGATTTTCAATTTTCAGTTTTCAATCTTCAATTGGCCTTTTCAGGAGCTCGGCGCAGGGAATTGCGGAGCGCCCGAAGGCTTTGGTTGCGGCTGCACCATTTCTGCATCGTTCCTGCCTCACTTTCGTCCTCGTGCTTTTCACAATCCTCTCTGCATCAACGACTTCCTCCTTTCCCACTCTCCCCATGGTGCAATTCTCGAAACAACCGCCAATCCCCCCTTCTGTCGCACGTGGAATGTCCCGATCTCGGAGTTCCCTCATCCTTCATCCTTCATCCTTCGGACCGGGAAAAAACCTTCTCAACGAGGATTGAATCGAGGATATTCGACGGCGAAGCAAAACATGAAGACTCTACTCGTTTCAATGGCAGCCTTGGCCGTGGCCTTATCGAACGCGAACGTCGTTGGGGCAGCCGGCACTTCCAAGGGCCTGCTCCCGGTTCAACTTCGATGTGAGTTCGTCGAGGACCCGCTCGGGGTGGACGTGGCGCAGCCGCGCCTGTTCTGGAAACTGGAGAGCGGGGCGCGCGCCCAGCGCCAGGGCGCCTGGCAGATACTGGTTGCCTCTTCGGTCGGACTCCTGGACCGGGAACAGGCCGATTTGTGGGACAGCGGCAAGGTCAATTCGGATGAGACCATTCACATTCCCTATGGCGGGCGGCCTCTGAAGTCCTCGCAAGAAGTCTTCTGGAAGGTCCGCGTTTGGGACCAGGATGGCCGGGTGTCGGACTGGAGCCGATGGGCGACGTGGACGATGGGTTTGCTAGCGGAGGCGGATTGGCAGGGCAAATGGATCAGCGCCGACGGGGCGGCTGGGGCAGACAAGCCCAACGGCTGGCAGACGCTCCTGCTCCGCCGGGAATTTGCGGTGAAACCGGGCCTCGAGCGCGCCCTCCTCCATGTGTGCGGTCTGGGCCAATACGAACTCCACCTCAACGGGCAAAAAGCCGGCGATGACCTTTTGTCGCCGGGCTGGACGAAGTACGACAAGACCTGCCTCTACGAAACGCGCAACGTCACGGGGCTGCTCACGACCGGGACCAATGCGATTGGCCTGATTCTGGGCAATGGGATGTACAACGTCCAGGGCGGGCGCTACACCAAGTTCAAAGGCTCGTTCGGCGCGCCTAAGGCCATTGCCCGCCTGGTCCTCGGGTACAAGGACGGCCCCACCGAGGCGCTCGACACCGATGAGCGGTGGCACACGGCCTCCGGTCCCATCACGTTCTCCTGCGTCTATGGCGGCGAGGATTACGATGCCCGCCTTGAACCGCGCGGCTGGGACCTGCCCGGCTTTGCCGAGGCGGGTTGGGCGTCGGCGAAGGTGGTCCGGGGGCCCGGCGGCAGGCTCAAAGGGCTCTCCTGCGCCGCCCCGCCCATCCGCGCCTTCGAGGTCATCAAGCCACTCAGCCTCAAGCCGTTGCGGCCCGGCGCGGCGGTCTATGACCTGGGCCAGAACGTTTCTCTCATGCCTCGCCTGACCGTGGAGGGGCCGCCGGGGGCCGTGGTTAAAATCATCCCCGCCGAACTGGTCAGGCCGGACGGTTCGGTGGATCGCGGCTCCTGCGGAGGCGGGGCCTGTTATTGGCAATACACGCTGGCCGGCGGGGCGGCCGAGAAGTGGTTCCCGAAATTCTTTTACCACGGCTGCCGTTATCTCCAGGTCGAGTGCGCGGCGCCCCCGGGTGGAGAACTGCCCAGGCTCGAGTCCCTCGAGGGCGTGGTGGTGCACTCCTCCTCGCCCGCCGTTGGCGAATTCGAGTGCTCCAACCCGCTGTTCAACCGCATCCGCACCCTCGTGCGCTGGGCCCAGCGCAGCAACATGATGAGCGTCATGACCGATTGTCCGCACCGCGAGAAACTGGGCTGGCTCGAGGAGGACCACCTCAACGGCCCGTCGCTCCGCTACGAGTTCGACCTGGCGCGGCTGTTCACCAAGGTGATGAACGACATGGCGGACTCCCAGCGCGAAAACGGGCTGGTGCCCGACATCGCGCCCGAATATGTCGTCTTCAAAGGCGGCTTCCTGGATTCCCCGGAATGGGGCAGCGCCTTCATCCTGGTCCCGTGGCAGCAATATGAATTCACCGGCGACCTGGCGCTGCTGCGCGCGCACTATGACGCCATGAAGCGGTATGTGGCCTATCTGGGCAGCCGCGCCACCGGCCACATCGTCTCCCACGGGCTGGGAGACTGGTACGACCTCGGCCCCAACCCGCCGGGGGTCGCCCAATTGACCCCGGTGCCGCTGACCGCCACGGCCTTTTATTACTACGATACCTGGATTCTCTCCCAGGCCGCGGCGTTGCTGGGCAAGGCCGACGAGGCCAGGCAATTCGCCGAATCGGCTGCAGCCATCCGCGCCGCCTTCAACGAACGTTTCTTCAATCCCGCCACCGGCCAATACGCCACCGGCTCGCAATGCGCCAATGCCATCCCGCTGGTGATGGGCCTGGCCGAGGCCGCCCGGCGCCAATCGGTCCTGGAGGGCATCGTCAAGGACGTGCGCGCCCGCGGCAACGCCCTCACGGCCGGCGATGTCGGCTATCGCTACCTCCTGCGCGCCCTGGCCGAGGGCGGCCGCTCCGACGTCATCTTCGACGTGAACAACCAGTCGGAGAAACCCGGCTACGGCTACCAACTCGGCCAGGGCGCCACCAGCCTGACCGAGGCCTGGGACGCCGGACGCGACTCTTCTCAGAACCACTTCATGCTGGGACAAATCATGGAATGGTTCTACCACGACCTGGCCGGGATCGGTTGCGACCCGGCGGGCCCCGGTTTCAAGAAGATCATCATCAAACCGGCGATGGTCGGCGACGTCACCTGGGCCAAAGCGACTTTCAAATCAATCCGGGGCGACATTGTCTCTTCCTGGGCCCGCAATGAATCGGGTTGCACCCTCAAGGTGAGCATTCCTGCGAACACGACCGCCACGGTGTTCCTCCCTGCCAAATCCGCCGAGCAAGTCACCGAGAGCGGCGTCCTCGCCGAGCGCAGCCCAGGCGTGAAATTCATTCGCCAGGAAGCGGCTGGCGCGGTCTTCGAGGTCGCCTCCGGGCAGTATAATTTCGGCTGGCGCTTCTAACCCCCAGACCAGTGGCAAAGTTCTCCGAAAACACCGTAGGAGACGACGTAAGGAGTCTCTGATCAGGTTCGGGGCAGAGGCAAAGCCTGCTCCGCTGGGAGGCCATTGATCAGAGACTCCTTACGTCGTCTCCTACAGTGAGGGAATGGGGCCGGTTTGGGCGGCTTTGTCACTGGCGCCTCTAAAACGCCCAAGCGACAAGCAATTTGCCCTTGCAAAACCGCGGAGGGGGGTACAAACTTGCCATTACGACAGGTTACAGCCTGGACGGCCCCGGTGCGCTTGAAATGCGCGCGTCGCCCGGAGCTTTGCCTCTATGAAGCGAAACAGAAAATCCGAAACGGCAATCCTCCTCGATGGCTTGGAGAAGACACCCAGCGGGGTCGCCGGCCTGGATGAGATTACCGGCGGCGGCCTCCCGAAAGGCCGGCCCACGCTGGTCTGTGGCGCAGCCGGCTGCGGCAAGACCCTCCTGGGCATGGAGTTCCTGGTCCGCGGCGCCGTCCAGTATAACGAACCGGGCGTTTTCATGGCGTTTGAGGAGACTGAGGAGGAATTGGCGAAGAACGTCGCTTCGCTGGGTTTTGATTTGAAGGGCCTGGCCGCCCGGAAGAAGATTTTTCTGGATTACGTGCGCATCGAGCGGAGTGAGATCGAGGAGACCGGCGAATACGACCTCGAGGGTTTGTTTGTCCGGTTGAACCACGCGATTGATTCGATCGGGGCTAAACGCGTCGTTCTGGACACGGTGGAGGCGCTCTTTGCCGCGCTGCCCAATGAAGCCATTTTGCGGGCCGAGCTGCGCCGGCTCTTCCGCTGGTTGAAGAACAAAGGGGTGACGGCGGTGATCTCGGCCGAGCGGGGGCGCGACGGCCTCACCCGCCATGGTCTGGAAGAATATGTGGCCGATTGCGTCATCCTGCTCGACCACCGGGTGAACGAGCAGATTTCGACCCGGCGGCTGCGCGTGGTGAAATACCGGGGGTCGGTCCACGGCACCAACGAGTATCCCTTCCTCATTGGGCGGCAGGGCATTTCGGTCTTGCCCATCACCTCGATGGGGCTGAGCACGCCGCCTCAACCCAGCGCGTTGGCGCGGGCATCCCGCGGCTGGACACGATGCTCGGGGGCAAGGGGTATTTTCGCGGCAGCAGTGTGCTGGTTTCAGGGGCTGCCGGCACCGGCAAGACCAGTCTGGCCGCCAGCTTCGTGGATGCCGCCGCCCGGCGCGGAGAAAAGGCGCTCTATTTGGCTTTCGAGGAGTCCCCAAGCCAAATCATGCGCAATATGCGCTCCGTCGGCCTGGACCTCGAACCCTGGGTCCAAAAGGGCCTGCTGCGGTTCCACGCCTCCCGCCCCAGCCTTCAAGGGCTGGAAATGCACCTGCTGGCGATCCACGATTGTGTCAGAGAATTCAAACCGCAGGTCGTTGCCATCAACCCCATCACCAATCTGTTGACCACCGGCAACGAGATCGAGGTGAAGTCGATGCTGACCCGCTTGATCGATTTCTTGAAAAAGGAACACATCACCGCCCTGTTCACGAGTTTGACCGGCGGGGGGAGCGCGGCCGAGCAGTCGGAGGTTGGGGTCTCCTCGCTGATGGATACCTGGCTATTAGTCCGCAACCTGGAAAGCGGCGGCGAACGCAATCGGGCGCTTTACATCCTCAAGTCGCGCGGCATGGAGCATTCCAACCAGGTCCGGGAGTTTGTGTTGTCCAACAAGGGGCTCGGCCTGGTGGATGTCTATGCGGGCAGCGGCACGGTGCTGACCGGCTCGGCCCGCCTGAGCCAGGAAGCCAAGGATAAACAGGAGGCGCTGGCGCGCCAGGAAGAGTTGGCGCGACGCCGCCGCCAGTTCGAGCGTGAAGGCCGCGCCACCGAGGCCCAAATCAACATCCTCCGCGCCGGCTTGGAGGCCAAGCGCGGCGAGTTGGAAAAGGAGCTGGCCGAAGAGGGCCTCCGCGAGAAGGTTTCCCTCCAAAGCCGGCAGGAAATGGCCGTCCAACGCCACGCTGATGAGGAGGGGAAGGTCGAAGCGCCAAAGCGCCGCTAACCGAGATGAGGTTGCAAATGAAAAAGCCCACGTCAAACGGAACAACTCCTGAGAATGCCCCCGAAGAACCGGACCAAACCTGGCAGCTCCGCCTTTATGTGGCCGGCCAAACCCCCAAATCCGTTACTGCGTTTGCCAACCTCAAGCGCATCTGCGAGGGACACCTGGCGGGCAAATACAGCATCGAGGTCGTCAACCTGTTGAAAGACCCCAAATTAGCCAAAGGCGACCAAATCCTGGCCGTCCCCATTTTGGTGCGGAAACTTCCTGAACCGGTCAGAAAGATCATCGGCGACCTCTCCAATACCGAGCGGGTGCTGGTCGGGTTGGATTTGCGGCCGATGTGACCGATCGAAATGAAACAGGAGAAAACAGAGGAAGCAGAGGGCGGGAGATAGAATGCCGTAGTTTGAAGAAAGAAAATGAAAGCAGCATTTCACGACCAGGCCCGGGCCTTCGAACGGGCGCTGGAAGGAGCCGCCGAGGAGCAGTACCTGCTGCGGCTTTATGTCACCGGGACCACCCCGCGGTCCGTCCAGGCCATCACCAACATTAAACGCATATGCGAAGCCCACTTGAAGGGCCGCTATGTCCTGGAGGTCGTGGATATTTACCAACAGCCGGTCCTGGCCAAGGGCGAGCAAATCATCGCCGCCCCGACCCTGATCAAACGGCTGCCGCTGCCCTTGCGACGAATGATCGGGACCATGGCCGACGAGGAGCGGATCTTGCTCGGGCTGGATTTGCGGCCCGCACACGAGAAAAAAGTGCATGAAACGGGCAAAAAATCGGGAAAGCCTTGGCTCGAGGGGTTGAAGGCCCGCCTGGCGGAGGCCGAGGAAACCCTGCGGGCTATTTACGAGGGCCAAGTGGATGCGCTGGTCGTCAAGGGGCCGGAGGGCGAGCAAGTCTTTACCCTCAAAGGGGCCGAAACCCCCTACCGCCTCCTGCTCGAGGCGATGAACGAAGGGGCGCTGACGCTCAACACCGATGGAACCGTTCTCTACTGCAACAGCGGTTTTGCCCGGATGGCTCGAAGGCCGATGGAGCGAATCGTGGCCTCCACCTGCCAGGAGTGGTTCTCCGGCGAGCAATACGCCGCCTTCCAGGAGTTGCTCAAGAAGGCCCAAGCCGACGGAGCGAGGGGCGAGTTTACCCTGCAAACTGGCGATGGGCCGGGTTTGCCCGTCGAAGTCTCGGTGCGGTCCTTCAAACTGGGTGAGACGGACGGCTTTTCCGTCCTGGTGACGGATATCACCGGGCTCAAGCGCTCCGAGCGGGCGCTGCGTGAGGCCAATGAGAGACTCGAAGAAGGGGTCAGGGACCGGACCGCCGAGCTGACCAAGGCCAACGACAGCCTCCGAAAGCGCTCCGAGGAGCTGGCCTCCGCCAACGAGGAGTTGCAGGCGCAGTCCGAGGAACTCCAGGCCCAGACGGAAGAGATGCAGGCGCAGGCCGACCAGCTTGTCGCGGCCAACCAGCAATCGAGCGCGCTCAACGAGCAGTTGACCGGGGCCAACGGGCAGTTAAAAACCGCCAATGAGCAACTCGAGAGGAAATCCGGGGAACTGGCCGCCGCCAACGAGAAGTTGCATCTCCATTCCGAGCGGTTGCAGGCCGCCAACCAGGCGCTGGAACAATCGCGCGCGCTGCTGACGTCCATCCTCGAGCAGATGCCCGTGGGCGTCATCCTTGCCGAGGCGCCCTCGGGCAAACTGCTCCTGTGCAACGCGGCGTTGGAGCGAATCTTCCGCCATCCTTTCATTCAGGCCGGCTGCATCAACGGGTACAGCGCCTACAAGGCCTTTCACCCCGACGGACGGCCGATGAAGAACCATGAGCATCCGTTGTCCCGCTCGCTGCTTTCCGGGGAGGTCATCATCGCGGAAGAGATGCACATCCAGCGAGGCGATGGCACCAAGGCCATTCTGAGCGTGAACTGCGCGCCGGTGCGCGATGGCCAAGGGCGCATCACGGCGGGCGTGCTGGTGCTGGTGGATTTCACCGAACACAAACAGATGGAGGAGGCCTTGTTCAAGGCCAAGACCGAACTCGAGCGCCATGCCAAAGAACTGGAGGAGCGAGTGGCTGAGCGCACGGCCAAGCTCCAGGAGATGGTCGGTGAACTCAAGCATTTTTCCTACACCATCACCCACGATATGCGCGCGCCGCTGCGGGCCATGCAGGGGCTCGGCGCGATACTGCTCGAGGAATGCGCCGACTGCCTGCACCCGGAGCGGGGAGATTTCATCCGGCGGATTGTGGGTTCGGCCAGCCGGATGGACAGCCTGATTACCGACGCCCTGAACTACAGCAAAGTCGTGCGGCAGGAACTCGAGCTCGGACCGGTCAACGCCGGCGCCCTGCTTCGCGGCATGGTCGAATCCTATCCTCAATTCCAGCGGCCCAGGGCCGACATCTGCATCGAGGGTGACATTCCCCTGGTCCTGGCCAACGAGGCGGGCCTGACGCAGTGCTTTTCCAATCTCCTGGGCAACGCCGTGAAATTCGTTCACCCGGACCGGGTTCCCAAAGTCCGTGTGTGGGCCGAAGGGCGGGGCGACCAAGTGCGGTTGTGGTTCGAGGACAACGGGATTGGCATTGCCAAAGAACACCAGGACCAGATCTTTCTCATGTTCCAACGCCTGAGCAAGAGTTATGAGGGCACGGGCATCGGCCTGGCGCTGGTGCGCAAAACGGTTGAACGAATGGCGGGCAAAACCGGGGTGGAGTCCGAGCCAGGCCAGGGCAGCCGCTTTTGGATCGAGTTGAAACGCTTCGCTTAATAGCTGTCCAGTTTATGCCCCCAAGAACAATTCTGTATGTGGAAGACGAGGAGAACGACGTTCTGCTCCTGAAACTCGGCCTGGCAAAAGCGGGGGTTGTCAATCCCCTCAAGGCCGTGGCCGACGGCCAGGAAGCCGTGGCTTATCTGGGCGGCAGCGGTCAGTATGCCGACCGGGAGCTATATCCGCTGCCGGGCCTGGTGTTGCTGGACTTGAACCTGCCGCGTCTGTCCGGGCTGAAGGTGCTTCAATGGATTCGGGAGCAGCCGCAGTTTGCAGGGATGCCGGTGGTGGTTTATACCTCTTCCGACCAGCCCAGTGATTTGGAAAAGGCGCGTCAATTGGGCGCCAATGAATATGTCCTGAAGCCCTCCCGAGTGACACAAATCGCCCAGGCGGTTCAAGGGCTCAAGAAACGATGGATGGACCCTTTGCAGGAGGCGGACCGAAAGAGCCGGCCCATGCTCCGGACCGCCATGGGGTAAGGGTGGCGCGGGCATCCTGCCCGCGTCCCTGTCGCTCGTTCATCCCCCGGCTTGCCGGCCTAGCCAGGTTGTGCCCGCCGGGCTGTTCGGAACCGGAGTCGGCCCGGGTTTCCTGGCATAAATTGGGTGCCTTGGACTCAGCGGCTCAAAGAGGCTGGCTGCCGGGCCAATCAACTCGGACGCGCCCAGGAAGAGGATGCCCTGCGGTTTAAGGGCATAATGGAAGACAGGAGGATCTTCATTTGCCAGGCGGGTTCGACATAAATCAGCAGGTTGCGGCAGCTAATCAGATCCAGGCGCGAGAATGGGGGATCGGACAAGAGATTTTGCCGGGCGAAAACACACTTGTCGCGGAGAAAGTTGCGGATGCGGAAAGCACCATTCTCGGCGACAAAGAACCGCTTGAGCCTTTCGGGCGGGATGTCGCGCACGAGGTTCTTGCCGTAGAGGGCGGCGCGGGCTTTGACCAGAGTGGTCTCGTTGAGATCGGTGGCGAAGACTTGCAGCGGGGGTGAGTTTGGGTCCAATAGCTCCGTCAAAACCATCGCCAGAGAATACGCTTCCTGGCCGGCCGAACAGCCCGGCACCCAGACCCGAATCGGCAGGTCACGGGGTCTTTGCGCCAATTTGGCGGACAGGATGCGCTGCAGGGCGGCGCAGGCCTCCGGATTTCTGAAAAAACCGGTCACCTTGATCAGCACGTCCGCGTACAGGCCCTCCAATTCCTCCGGGTTGCCTTCCAGAAGAGCGGCGTAGTCGGCCAGGGTCTTGAAATTCTTGAGCACCATGCGCTGCAGGGTGCGCCGCTGGAGAGTGCCGGTTTTGTAAGCAGAAAAGTCAACCCCCGAATAGCTGCGCAAGAGCAGCAGAATCTTCTGAAAATCGGCCGGTTGAAACGCGGCCGCTTCAGCCTTGCGTTCTCCAGGCTTTGCGCTCGAATACACTATCCCATTGTAATTCCTAACGGCTCCAAATTCCAGTCCGGAGAGCCCGAGAGTTTCATTGCCAGCGGCGCCTGGCCTCATTAGTCTCCGGGCTCATGCAAGCCTCGCTCATAACGCGACTGGCGAATGCCGAGGACTGGGTCAGGAATGCCGGGTTGTTGCTGGTGGCCCTCTTTGTGCTCTGGATGCTCATCAATGCGCTGCGCCGCAGGGAATGGCTCTGGGCGCTGTTCATCCTGGTCGGGCTGGCCTTCTCCGCCCTGTTTTATTACTTTGCGGTTTATCGCGCGGCCCCCTCCGCCACGCGCGGCTTCGAGCTGCCCGGGGCCTATGACCGGCGCCGCATCAAAGAACTGCAAGCCCAAATCCATCACTTGGACAAGGCGCACCACCACTCCCAGCTTGGAGACATCTACCTCCACCACGGCAGGCTGGAAAAGGCCGAGGCCTGCTACCGGGCCGCGCTCGAGCGGGACCCGGCGGACATCGATACGCGGGCGCACCTCGGCCAATGCCTGCTTCGGCAAAAAAGGCCGGCCGAGGCCCGTCCTCTGCTCGAGGGTGTGGTGGCGGAAAATCCCAAACATGAGTACGGCTATTCGCTCATGGCACTGGCTGAAACCCTGACCGCCCTCGGCCAGGCCGATGCCGCCCTTCAAGCCTGGCTCGAGGTCACCGCCCATCACTCCTACCCGCGCGCCAAAGTCCAACTGGCCGAGCTCTACCTGGCCCGCAATCAAGCCGGCCTTGCGCACGCCGAGGTCAACGAGGTGGTGGCGGATGATGCGCACGCCCCGTTCTTCCAGCGCCGGCGCGATCGGGTCTGGGTGCGCCGCGCCCGCAGCCTGATGCGGAAAACCGCCAGGGCCAGAAGCCGATAATGCCGCGAAGCGTTGGGAGTGCGTGGAGCTTGCTCCCGACGGAGCCTGACGGGGGCCTTGTGGGGCCGCGTTCCCATAAATGGGCCGCTCCTAACACTGATTTGGGTTGGCGCTCCTAATCGTAATCTTAATCCTGCTCCTAATCTCCTTCGTGCGCCTGGAGTGCAGTTAGGATTAGGATTAAGATTAGGATTAGGATTAGGATTAGGGTTAAGATTAGGAACAGGGGCCAGAAACTGCCACTCGGAAATAGTGAAATGCGGCCGCAGACAGACCCAAGGCGGCGTCAGGCGCGCAGCGGGACCTTGCGCACCCGGGCGGCGAAGTCGTCAATTTCTTCCAGCTTTTCAAAGCCGACGTTGAGCACATCCACACAGCCCAGGCCCAGGACGAACCGGGCCCCTGACAAATCACCACCGCCGCACACGATAGAAGCGCTGCGCGCCGGAGGCTGTGGGATCGGTCAGTTGCCGCACGGCGCCGTTGCCCGCCACCAGGGGCAAGGCAATCCCGTTGGCATCAGCCAGCGAACTCTTGTATCGAGCCGGTACACGCGCCCACTCTGTGTCGGCACGGAAACACTAAAACCCTCGGCGTTCCGGCGTGGACTTACGAGGAGTGCGCGGCCCGCCGGCGGACCATCACCGACCAGTGCCAGGCTGAAGTCGTCGCCGCCGCAATCGCCACCACATTGGCGTATTGCATATGACCAACAAGGCTGACCGTTTGGCTGAGGTTCTCGGTCGGCGGTGGATTTTCCTCCATGAACGCTTCGATCCCCTCCTCAACCGCGGGTACTGATGCTCATCTCCGGGTCCTCGGCGGGAAGGTGCAGGTTAAATCGCGGTTCGAGCGCGGTGAGGAGTATCGAGCGGACGTAATCGACGCCTTCCCAGGGAGAGACCACCGAGATGAGGTATTCGCCCAACCGAGAGACGGCGCGGCAGGCTTGGCGCTGTTCAGCTCTTGCACTTGCCCCGGAGGTCCACCCAAAAATGATCCAATTTGAATGGAGAGGTGGACATTCAGCCCTGATCAAAGGGTAGTTGCCCGCTGGACAAATCTCTTTGGCTGCGATCCGCAAACAGGCCAAGAGCTTCGAGTTGAGCGCGTTTTCGCTTTCAGGCAGGTGGTCCATTTCCAAGAGCTTGTCGAGCGCTCTAAGCGTGCAATTGATGAAGAAAGCCTCCCACCGCAGCCAGGTGCGGCGGGAGGAGATGGCGGGCCCAGAGCTAGTCATATGCTAACCGGTTCGCTCGGCAGGTTCATCGCTCGGACAGTTGCTGCTTCCGCGTCTTCTCGTGCGGCGCTCTTTGTCCAGAACCGACGCTCGTCGCGTTTGACGATCAAGATCTCTCGTTCGGTTACAACGCGGAAGAAGGTGTCTGTAAAAATGCGCGAACTGCCTGTTGGCACCAACGCATGCTCGTCGAGGAGTTTCAAAACATTGTGCCAATCCTGTTCGTTGCTCGCGTTGGATAATTCTTTGGCGTTCCGAGCGTATCGGGTTTCGAAACATACTGCCAACAACGGAGTTCCTGAAGCCGGCGATAGGACTCGCCAAGCAAACTGGCCATCCGGCGCCAACTCTTCGTTCCACCACTCGAGAAACGTGCGGAGATAGGCGGGTAGACCATCTTGGGCTCGGGCTACGTCCGCCAGAGTCCCCGTCTTCCTAACGGGTCTGGTAACTGGTTCAACGGCAGTACTTTCGTGATCCCGGTAGAAGAAATCCAAGCCTAGATCACACATCTGGCCTATTAAATCTCGTTCAGCGGCGCTCAGCTCGTACAGGTCGAAAACGGCCTCGTCCAACTCGATTAGCAGCGCCCGAACAGATTGATTGTTTGCCGCAGAGATGTGCTTTGCGCTTGCTGGGAGGCCGAGTTCCATCTGGCGGTCTTGTTGTTTCCTTGCAGTGGTCTTCCCGGCTGATATGGGCCTTCGGGTGCCGAGATCCTGAAGCCGAGCGACCGTTCGTGTAATGCGATCTCTCAGGGCTTTTTCATGCGGGAGTCTGATGGGGATCTGTTCAATGTTTTCCAAGTGCAATTGGTCGTGCCAGAGTCCCCAAGAGCCCGCTGTAGTGAAGTAGTAATACCTGGCGAGGGATGACCAGAAGATGCCCAGGATCGTCTGCTCTTGCCAGGGGGCAAGATGTTCAAATCGGATCCCCTCGATGGAGTTTCGAAAACAGAGTGGCCGGGTTTCGAGGCGGGCAGTTATGTACCCCCCGGAGGTGATCCCCTGGCGCACAAGCAAGCGTCGCCCCGAGAACACTTCCTCCACGCCACGCCGTTCCACACGATCCGGTACTGAGACAAGACAACCGAGGTCAAGTGGTCCGTAGCTGCTGAAGCGGGGTATGCGCAATTCCCGGTAATTCTTTAGCCAGTTGGCGTCGAGGCTCCTGTCGCCCTCCTTGAACCCCTGTCCGGGTAAAACACGCGCCGTAGGGATTACATCGCCGAGGCGCGCGAGCTGCGGATTTGTCTCCAGGCTCCTGACGAGCGCCCGATCCGCGTCACCGCCCCACCAATAAATCTTCCATATTTTTTCGTAAGCGAGGCAGTCCTGCTAGGTACAACCGATGCATATCGCCGCGTGTCATGATAACGGCTCGCGCCTTCTCGACGACGGCTGTCCTTTTGGCAGACCAGTATTCGAACTGCGTACGAGATGAGGCAGAAGGCGGTGTCTTTTCGAAAACGACTGAGGCGAAGGGAGAGATCCCCTTTGTCGTTCGGTGATGGCCGGAAAAAAAGTAACCGTTCACACCTTAAGTTGTCACTCAGGAGGAATCGGCTAATAGGGGAGGAGCCGGCTGTCCTTTGAACCAAGCGCTCAGGGCCTGACAAATCCAATCAAAGGGGGAGCGATGCTGTAGCGAGCAGGTGGCCATCACGGTCCAGAGTCGCTCACAAAACTGCCGCCCTCGGGCGCTACGGGTGCCTTGGGTCATGTGCCGATCCATCACCACAAAGCGCATGGCCTGTTCCGACACATTGTTGGTGGGTTCGATGCCCGGGGTGGTGATGAATTGAAAGTAGGCTTCGCCATGGCGGTAAAATCGCTCGGCCATGTTCCATATCAACCGGTGAAAGGGGCCGCCCGAACCCGGCAGGGCGGCGCGCCAGATTTGGTCGTGGGCGGCGGCCAGCTCCGACTCGAAGGCGCGGGCACTCAGTTGGTCCCTGCGGTGCAGCGTCCAGAACAGGGCCTTGAGGCCCGCCAACAACCCTTTGCCATAGCCTTGGACGCTGGGCTCGGGGAATTCGCACAGGAATTTGACGTCCCGGATCAAGTGCGCCATACAGAACTGGACCAGGACCGAGCATTGGCGGGCGTATTTGCGGTAGGCGGCATAATAGTCGCAGCCCAGAATGCCCTGGAACTCTTGGCCCAGCAGGCGCTGGAGAACCTCAGCGCCGCGCGAGGCCTCGATTTTGAAGACGACAAACTGGCTCGCGCGGAAGCACCAGGTCCAGAACCGGTGTCCGTTGTCTTTGTGTCCGGTTTCATCGCAGTTGAGGTGGCTCTGCCGCGGTAACAAGGCCAGTAGCTGGCCGTAGGGTGCGGCGAAGGCCTGAGTGGCCTTGTGGCAGAGTTTGGCCAGATAGCCCCGCGAGACCGACACGCCGACCACCTCGCCCAGAAAATCCCGAATCCCACTGTAAGAACCGTGCAGCCGGCCCTTGAGATAAGTGACCAGGGCGGTCAAGCGGGGGCCGAACAGTCCGGCCTGGACAATGGGCCCGGGCAAAGGGGCCTGGTGGTAGCAGCCGCAGTCCTGACACCAAATGCTGTAAGCCGTATACTCGACCACTCGGAACGGTTTTTCCACCAACTCGACCTGTTGGATCGTGCGTTGGTGCTCCGGCCCTTCCGCCGGGCTAATCCGGTGGGAGGGATCGACCGGACATTGTTTGAGGCGGAAGGGGATCCGCTGATCGACTTGCTCGGGAGCAAAGGCGGGCCGCTGGTGTTGGGGATGTCCCTTTTGCCCGCCGATGCGTCGCTTGGACTTTTTCTGGCGCCGCTGCCCATTGGGTTTGACGATGTCGCTGGAGGGCGGTTTGGAGGAGTTAGCCGAATGCTTGCGGGCGGCGGCCAGTTGATTCATGAGCCGGGCGTTTTCGGCTTGGAGTTGGGCCAGCCGCGACTCCAGGCGCGCCTTGTCCTGGCGGAGTTGGGCGTTTTCCTCCTCCAACTGGCGCAGTCGTTTTTTTCCGATGAACCAGCCCATGGCTATTGTTCCTGGCAGAGGAAGGGCCGGAAATCCTCTCGCAACGGGCGCAGCCAGATCGTTTTGATGGGGGCGGCCTGGTCGTGGGTCCGATCATTGCGGCCTCGTCCCAGGGTTTGCCCCACGCAAATCCAACTGGCCGCCGCGTAGGCCGTCCCGGCAAAGCGCCGCTTTTCCACAAACGTTTCGACCAGAGCCAGATCATGACCGTAAACCCTTGACCAATCGCCCGGAAGCTGGCGCACGGTCCGGCCCAATAGATGGGAAGCCAGGCACTTGATTTGAACCCAGGGAAGAATCACGAAGCGGTCATTGTTGACCACCCACCGAAGGTTTTGCTGCCGGGCTTGCGCCGACCAACCAATGAACTGATCGCGGCCCCAGCTTCCAGGCGGCCGGACCAAAGCTCAGGCAGGCAATCGGCCGGTCCTGGAAGTAAGCAATATATCTGAGTTGCGCTCCGGTGGCCTGTTGATAGCCCAGGTAGTGATACGTTCCAACCAGTCCACGGTAGAGCGCCAACCGCTTGGAGTCCTGGACTAACTGAATGCCAATCTGGTTTTGGAACTCTGGCAGCCTGCCCGTCAACGGCCTGCAATCCAGGAGATCGGGTGTCGAGGTTCCATTGCGATAACCGGGTCGTCGGGCCTCGCAGAGCTTCGGAGGCAACTCGATCAGTCCGCGCGCTTCCAGCCGACGGAGCAGGTTGCGGCAGGCAATCTGACGAAAGCGCCCATTGGCCTGGCGCCAGTTCCAAATCTCACAGAGGCGATTGGAAACATGGCTGCGTCCCTGAGCTCCCTCATCCTCGATCAACTGTCGGATGAGCAGCAGCTCGGCTTGCCGAACAACCCGGCGCCTAATCACTAAATCCTGGTCCACGGCCACGCACCCTAACAAGGGCCGCTCGGTGACGCCAGCAAAATCTACGGTCCGCTCAGATCATGTGCTCAAGCGGTGCGTCGAAACCCGTGAACGGTTACGAAAAAAATACGTCGCGAACGTGCGCAAAGTTCACAACGTGGCGCAGTTGAACTGCACTGAGCCAGACTTTCCGGAAGGCCTTACTGTTTTCGTGATGCTTGAAAAACACACCCGATAACACAAGTAATCCCGCTTTGCCTCCAGGGGTCAGGAGCAAAAGCGTAAGGTGAATAAAGGCCTGCGAACGTTCATTATCACCAACCGGACGGCCTTGAACCTCGCTGCACCATTGGTTCAGGCGGGCGGCTGCCTGCTTCTCAGCGGGGGTTTGCGCTTCAGGATTTCCCCACGGAGGGTTTCCGACCACAACGTCCGCAGAACCAAGTCCAAATGACTGTTTTCCGGTGAGGCTCAGTGTTGCCTGTCACTGGGTCGAAGGCGTTAGCCGCAAGTAGTGTGTTGAAGAATTCTATCGCGGGCTTCGCGGCTTGGTGCCGCGTCCGCTCAGTTTCCCCGACGAATTTGAGACACGGCAAGCGGACGGTCCTCAATTTTTCGGGTTGTGTGGCCAGGTTTTCACCCGGATCGGGAAGGACTTCGCGAGGTTTCTGGTAGTGCAGGAAGGCGAGGTAGAGGCTAAAGGCCGCGACCCGAATCGCTTCGTCGTTGATGTCTATCCCCGCGATCTGATCGCGCAAAATTGCGCGGAGTTCCTGTCTGGTGGGCCGTTCTTTGCCGGTGGTTGCGCAAAGGTGGCGAACCATTCGCCGGAAGGCTTCCACCAGGAAAATCCCGGAGCCACAGGCTGGATCCATGACGCGCGGTTTCTTCGCGAGCACTTCGGGCGTTAATGTGTGAGCCAAAAGGAATTCGACAAGGGCCGGGGGAGTGTAGTGAGTGCCTTGATTCTTGTCGTCGCCGACGCGCTCGTTATAAAATTCCTCGTAAATGCTGCTGATAAGTTCGATGGGAACGATGCTGAAGTTATACGCATGAAAGAAAAGCTGCTCCTGCTGGCCCGGCACGCCCAGCAAAAACTTACGCAGCATCGAGAGATGACTTTGGAGCACGGCCCTGCGTTCGTCAGGTTCAACCGGAAACGTGTCGCCGTTGAAATCGTGGGCGAGTTGATCGAAGAGCGCATAAGTGAATTCCTTGCTCGTGAGCACGCGAAGGAAGAACAAGTTGGCCATCGTCCGGTTCAGCACAGGAATGTCGGCCTCCAACAGCTTGCGCCATTCCTTACGTTTTGATGGTTCGCCGACGCTATGTAGAGCCTGTCCCAAAAGAGCGAGTTTCTGCAGTCGCATGAGTATTGGTGATTCACAAACACTTCGCTATCAGTAGATGTGGGCGTTAATCCCCGGCCCACTGCCTTTTCAGGCGACATTGGTCGTTCCGGTACACACCGCGTCCCCGGTTCTTTATTCGGAGAATCAGCCGCGCGGGCTTCAGGCTGCCCGGCGCTGGGCCTCGGCCGCCTCCGCTCGCGGCAAGCGCGCGAGCACCCACAGATTATGCACCAACACCGTCCAGGTCACGGTCAACTCCCGGTGTTCAAAGCCTTTGCAGCGCATCCGTCCACCCAGGAAGACATTCTTCACAATGCCGATGCGGCCTTCGGTTTGCGCCCGGCGCCGCTGCATGCGCTTGAATTTCCAGGAACGGTTCCGCTGGCGCAGCCGCGCGGGCGAACGGGGACAGACCGCGTTGAAGATCTTCTCTTGGTCCAGGCCGAAGCGGTTGAGCTCGCTATCGAACCCCCGGTCGCCCGCGAGCGCTTTGGGGCCTGGCGCATAGGCTTCCTGCATGCGTGCCACCGTGCGCGGCAATAAGGCGGCGTCGGCCGGAGCACTCTGGCGGAACAACTCCCAATCCAGGATCAGCCCTTGGGGATTCTCGGCCAGGAAGAGCGTGTTGCCGAACTCCACTTCGGCCTCGGCTTTTTTGCGCACAATCACGTGGACGTCCGCTTCATAGAGGCTGAGGATCTTTTCTTCATGGGGCACGAGTTGGCCCTTCAAGATCCGCTGGCGGGCCTGTTGGCGGGCCTTGGGCAATTGCTCCAGAACCTGGTCCATCCGGCCAAGCACCTGCTGGGCTTGGGGGCGGGTCCAGTCGGTTTGCTCCCCATGGGCGTCGAGCAACTGGCGATACCGGCGGGCGTGATTGCGGACGGTCCCGACCAGGCGATCCATCTGGCGGAGGGTTTGTTTGCGCAGGCGCCGGCTCTGGACCGGATCCTGGCGACGCCAGGCATGGGTCATTTTGATGCACAGCCCATTGATGCGGCCGATGAAGCTCTCCGGTTCCTCCATGCGGTGCTTGAGTCCCTGGTCGCGGATGAGCCGGACCGAGCCCATCAAGGTGCGGGTGGCATCGCGCAAGAGCACCCAGTCCACGGGGTAGTGGATATGGGTGCACAGGCAGGTGGAGTCCAGATAGGCGCTTTCCAAGTCCAGCGGTTGGGCCAGCTCCAGTCGTTCCGGGGCCTGGGCTCCCTGGACCAGGAGCTGGTGGATCAGTTGGCGCACCTCGGCCTCCGGCCACCAGGTGAAGTAGCGTTGGAGGGTGCTCTTGCTGGGCACGACCACGCGGTTGACCTCGCTGATAGCGCAGAAGAACTGCAGGAGGGGGCTATCGGCCAGGCGGGCGGCAAAGCCGCGGTATTGCTCTTTGAGCAGGAGCCGGGCGATATTGCAGCGCAAGGCGCGGCGGGCATGGAACTGGTGGTTTTGCTGGGCTCTGGCGCTGACGTGTTTTTGCCCGGCCAGCCAGCGTTGGAGGTCGGCCTCGAGCATCTGGGTTTCCAAAGGGCTCTGCACCAGCAGGCCATCGATGCGCAGGAGTTGGTCGCGCAAGTCGCGGTAATCAACATTGCCCTCGACGGTGGGCAGGATGAGGGGCAGTGGCAGTGCGAAGGGAATAATATGGACAGCCGGCATGAGGCTAGATTATACTCTAGCCTATAAAAGGCAAGAACTATTTTTACAAAAATGCAAGCGACCTATCCTTTGAAAATCCAGGAGATGCGCTCCAAGGGAAAGCAGCCCCGATTCTATGTCAGCTTCCCGTTGGCCTTGGCTGCGGCGATCGCTCTGGAAGGGGGTGAAACCGTCCAATGGGAACTACTGGATCGTGGCGAACTGCATTTGGTTCGACCCAAGGTGCCTGCGCCGACCACCGGCCGGCGGGCCTCGGCGAACCCATCATAAGGGACCCTTTCAGTGTCGCCGTGCCGATTCCTGTGGGTTTAAATCAGGCCCGCATCGATCCCACCCCCGCTCCGCAAGGCTTTCCTCTACTGGGACAGGCTCTATGTAATTCGATCACTTTCTCGAAGTATGCCGGCGTGATGATGTCTCTATCCTCGATATAGCGAATGAAAATTGCGCGGCCGATGAGGGAGTGAAGGATTTGTGGTTGTCGCTCGCGGGGGAGGTTGATTCCTTCGCGGAACGGGATTTTTGCCAACTCCGCCCGCACCGCTTTGAGGTTGCGGATAAGGGCATAATCCGCCCGATTCAAGCCTTTCCCGAAACTCTGTTCGCCGAAGATTTTGCCTGTTTCAATGAGTTCGCGATGGAACCGGGCTCGAAGTTGCTGGATTTGAGCCAGGGATTCGACCCTTTGCAGAAGTTGGGGGCGACGGTTGGGCTGAGCGGGCTCATCCTCAAGGGCCATCGGCGCGGCGCCGAGGTCGTAAACTGCCAACTCCCCGGGGCGTGCGAGAAAAAGGATTTGCGGACGAGCCATGCACCAGATCCGGTTGTAGGAATGACGAAATAAGGAGTCCTCCGAAGAGGGGAGTTGCGCGAAAACTGCCATGGGCTCCTGATCAACGAAAAACACGTTATCCGCTGTGACGTTTGCCGCTAACGCTTGCCAGTCCCCCTTTTCGACCCATTCTTCGGTGCGTTTAGGGTCCGGACGCTTTGTGGCAGGCAGCAGTGTCCCCTCACTGAAGCCCAATTCGGTGTACGCTGCCCGCAGTAGGGCGTTCGGATGTACTTTGGGCGGCGGCAGCATAGTTAAGCCTGGGGCGCCGGGCTTTCTCCGGCTGCGGCCTCTTCCTGTTGTTCGCTGATGACGGGGGCGATGGCTTGGAGCTTGTCGTCGCCTTCCAGGTCCATCAGTTTCACGCCTTGGGCAATGCGGCCGGTCTCGCGGATGCCTTTGACGAAGATGCGCACCATCTGGCCGCCGGTGGTAATCAACATGATTTCGTCGGCCTCGTGAACGGTCAACGCGCCCACGACCGCGCCGGTTCTTTCGTTGGCCTTCATGGTGATGACGCCGCCGCCGCCGCGCCTCTGGAGGCGATAGACGGGCTCGAGCGAGCCGTCCGGGAGGGTGATATCGAAGGGGGTGCGCTTGCCGATGCCATTCTCGCCGGCCACCAGCAACGTGGCATCAGGCACCACGACCGCCAGGGCCACCACGGCGTCGCCCTGCCCGAGAGTGATGCCGCACACACCGGCCGCATTGCGGCCCATGGGCCGCACGTCCTCTTCGGAAAACCGGATGCTCATGCCGTCGCGGGTGATGAGCACGACCTGGTCGTGGCCGGAAGTGAGCTTGACGGCGATGAGGAGGTCGCCCGGTTCGATGCGGATGGCGATGATGCCGTCTTTGCGGACATTGGCAAAGTCCTCCAGTGGAGTCTTCTTGACGGTGCCTTGCTGGGTGGCGAAGAAGAGGAACCCCGGCTGTTGCCAGGCGGAATCCTCTTTGTCGGAGCCGTTGCGGGCCGGGATGCGGATCAAGGCGGCAATGGTTTCGCCCGGCTTGAGTTCGAGCAGATTGGCGATGCTCCGGCCTTTGGCGGCGCGGGCCATGTCCGGGATTTCGTGCACGCGCTCGACATAGACCCGGCCGGTGTTGGTGAAGAACATCAGGTGGTCGTGGGTGCCGGCGCTGAAGAGGTGCTCGATGAAGTCCTTGTCCTCTTCGGTCGCCCCTTCGCGGGTGGCCATGCCGATGACCCCTTTGCCGCCGCGCCGTTGGGCGCGATACTCACTGATGTTGGTGCGCTTGATGAGGCCGTTATGGCTGATGGTGATGATGACCCCTTCGTTGGCGATGAGGTCTTCGATGGCCATTTCCCCTTCGTCGGGCGCCAGTTGGGTCAGGCGCGGCGTGGCGTATTTTTCCTTAATCGCCTGCAACTCGCTCTTGATAATCGCCAGCACGCGGGCTTCCCTGGCCAGGATATCCAGCAGGTCTTCGATGCGGGCCAACAGGTCGCGGTACTCGGCGCTGACCTTGTCAATTTCCAGGCCGGTCAACTGGTAGAGGCGCAGGTCCAGAATCGCGTCGGCCTGGGCCTCGGTGAGGGAATACCGCCCGTTGATGAGGCGCCCTTCGGTGCGGATGCGGATGCCGATGCGCTCGACCTGGGCGCGGGTGAAAT
This sequence comes from uncultured bacterium, assembly GCA_963713735.1. GTDB lineage: Bacteria > Verrucomicrobiota > Verrucomicrobiia > Limisphaerales > UBA8199 > CAVQND01. The sequence goes on along the minus strand of CAVQND010000011.1, from coordinate 48,011 downwards.
CGAAGGCCAGCAGCTTGACCTTCGCCACGTCGCGCGTGGCCGAACTGCGGATGATGCGGATAAACTCGTCCAGGTTGCTCAGGGCTACCAGGCAGGCCTCGAGGGTTTCCGCCCGTTCCTCGGCCTTGCGCAGTTGATATTTGGTCCGGCGGATAACGACCTCGCGGCGGTGCTCGAGGTAGCAGGTGATGAGCGGCTTGAGGCCCAGCGTCTTGGGCCGGCCGTGATCGATGGCCAGGGCGTTGACCGCGAAACTGCTCTCCAGGGCGGTGTGCTGGTAGAGATTGTTGATGACCACCTTGGGAATCGCGTCTCGCTTGATTTCGACCACCACCCGCGTGTTCTCATCCGATTCGTCCCGCACCGCGGTGATGTCGGTGATGACCTTCTCGTTGACCAATTCGGCAATCCGCTCGACCAGCAACGCGCGGTTCACGTTGTAGGGAATCTCGGTAATGACTATCTGCTCCCGCCCGCCTTTGGTTTCCTCGAGGCCGACCTTGCCCCGCACCTTCAAGCTGCCGCGGCCCTCGGTGAAGTAATCCTTGATGCCCTCCAGGCCGCAGACCGTGCAGCCGGTCGGGAAATCCGGCCCCTTGATGTGCCTCATCAGCTCCTTGAGGGTGATGTCCGGATTATCAATCTGCGCGCAGATGCCGTCGATGATCTCGCCCAGATTGTGCGGGGGCATGTTGGTAGCCATGCCGACGGCGATGCCGGTGCCGCCGTTGACCAGCAAGTTCGGAAAGGCGGCGGGGAAAACCACCGGCTCAGTCAGGCGCTCGTCGTAATTGGGGACAAAGTCCACCGTGTCCTTGTCCATGTCCTCCATGAGGGCGCCGCCCAGTGGGGTGAGCCGGGCCTCGGTGTAACGCATGGCGGCCGGAGGGTCCCCTTCCACCGAGCCGAAGTTGCCCTGGGGGTCGACCAACCGCTCGCGCATGGCCCAGGGCTGGGCCATGTGCACGAGGGTGGGATAGATGACCGCCTCGCCGTGGGGATGGTAATTGCCCGAGGTGTCGCCGCAGATCTTGGCGCACTTCATGTGTTTCCTGGGCGGGTACAGGCCCAACTCGTGCATCGCATAGAGGATGCGGCGCTGCGAGGGCTTGAGGCCGTCCCGCACGTCGGGCAAGGCGCGCGAGATGATGACCGACATCGAGTAATCCAGAAACGAGTTCTTGATCTCGTCGGCCACGTTGATCTTGGCTATAATCTCGTTGGCGCCGAAGGCCGGCCCGCTGCCGGGCGGCGTCTCGTTGATCTGGTCAGGCTCGGGCATAAACGTCCTACACGTCGAGGTTTCTCACGTTGAGCGCGTTATCCTCGATGAACTGGCGGCGAGGCTCGACCTCTTCGCCCATGAGCTTGGTGAACATCTCTTCGGCCTCCACCGCATTCAACGCGGTCAGGTCAATGCGCAAGAGCTTGCGCCGCGCGGGATTCATGGTGGTCTCGAAGAGTTCTTTGGGATTCATTTCGCCCAGGCCCTTGAACCGCTTGATCTGCAAGCCCCGCCGGCCAACCTCTTTGATGCTCGAGAGGATTTCCGGGATTGAAAACAGCGGTTTGACCTGCTGTTTGTCCCCCTCGCCCTCGATCAACTCGAAGAGCGGCTTGTCCTGGGCCGCGTAATGCTCGACCTTGAGGCCCTTCTGGGCGAGTTTCTCGAGCAACTCCCGGATGGCATGGCTTTCGTAGAGTTCCTCGTGCCGGGCGCGCCGCGTCGAGCCATTCTTGGCCTTCTCCACCGACGCGCTGTCGGTTTCTTCCTCGCCGGACAGGCCCAGGTGCAGGTCGGGATTGGCCTCATCGAATTTGCCGAGGTCTTCGTTGCCGCCGAAATAGCTGACGGTTTCTTCGTTGCCGGAGCGGATCTTGACCAGGTGCTGCGGCAGTTCATGGGTCAAGGGGTTCCGATGCTCGAGGTAAGCGGCGAAGTCCCCGCCTTTTCTTCGTATGCCATTGGCGAACTTGTCCAACTCCTCGAGCAGGCCCAGGATCTCGCTCAGGTGAGCCTGGGACAACTCCTGGGCGTCGTCGAGGTTGCGCAAGCGGACCTCCTCGGTGCCGAGTTGAATCAAAATCCGGTTCAAGCGCGCGTCGTCCTCGACATACTCGATGCGCTTTTTGCGTGAGATCTGGTAGAGCGGCGGCTGGGCAATGAAGACATAACCGCGCCGGACCAATTCGGGCATTTGCCGATAGAAGAACGTCAGCAGCAGCGTCCGGATATGAGAGCCGTCCACGTCGGCATCCGTCATGATGATGATTTTATGGTAGCGCAGTTTCGCCAGGTTGAACGCCCCCTCGCCCTCGCCTTCGCCGATGCCGGTGCCCACGGCGGTAATCATGGTGCGGATTTCATTGTTCTGGAGGACCTTGTCGAGGCGGGCTTTCTCGACGTTGATGAGCTTGCCGCGGATGGGCAGAATCGCCTGAAACTTCCGGTCCCGTCCCTGCTTGGCGGAACCGCCGGCGGAGTCGCCCTCGACGATGTAGAGTTCGGTATTGGCCGGGTCGCGGTCGGAGCAGTCGGCCAACTTGCCGGGCAAGCCGCCGCCGGTCAGGGCGCCCTTGCGGACGGTCTCGCGGGCCTTTCGCGCGGCCTCGCGGGCGCGTGCAGCCACCAGCGCCTTATCCAGCACCTTTTTGGCCAGGGCCGGCGTGGCATCGAAGACGGTCATGAGCCCGTCATAGACGATGGAAGCCACGATGCCATCGATCTCGGTGTTGACGAGCTTGACCTTGGTCTGGGACTCGAAACGGGGGTTGGGCAGCTTCACGCTCAGCACGCAAACCAGGCCCTCGCGCACGTCGTCGCCTGAAATCGCGGGGTCCTTCTCTTTAATCGAGCTCGTTTTGCCTGGCGTATTGGTTGATGGCGCGCGTCAGGGCCGTACGGAAACCGGTCAAGTGGGTGCCGCCGTCCGGGTTGGGGATCGAGTTGGCGAAGCAGAGGATTTGGTCGGTGTAGCTGTCGTTGTACTGCATGACGCAGTCCACGAAGACCTCTTCCTTCTGCCGGTTGATAAAAATCGGTTTGGGATGCAGGACCTGTTTGTTCCGGCCCAATTGCTTGACGAATTCCGCGATGCCTTCCTTATAGACGAAGGTTTCCGTCTTTTCGTCCCGCTCATCGGTCAGAGTGATGACCACTCCCGGATTCAGGAAGGCCAACTCCCGCAGACGGTTGGCCAGGATCTCGAACTTGAACTCGGTCGTGATCGTGAAAATCGTCGGGTCAGGTTTGAAGGTGACGAGAGTGCCGGTGCCCTTGGCCTTGCCGATGATTCTGAGCTTTTCGGTGGTGCGGCCCTGGGCAAACTGCATGGCATAGACCTTGCCGTCGCGCGAGACTTCCACCTTGAACCAATCGGACAAGGCATTGACGCACTTGGCGCCCACGCCGTGCAAGCCGCCCGAGTACTTGTAGGCCCCCTGCCCAAACTTGCCCCCGGCGTGCAGATTGGTCAGCACCAACTCTACTGCCGGCATGTTCCACTTGGGATGCATGTCCACCGGGATGCCCCGCCCGTTGTCGCGGATGGATACTGACCCATCCACGTGAACCGTAACCTCGATTTTGTCGCAACAGCCCGCCAGGTGCTCGTCAATCGAGTTGTCCAGCACCTCAAACACGCAATGATGCAACCCGTTCTCGTCCGGGTCCCCGATATACATCCCCGGCCGTTTCCGCACCGCCTCCAATCCCTTCGAGCTTGTCGATCTTCGAGGCGTCATATTTCTCCCGCGAATCGAGGGTTGCGCTGGTGTTCAGCGCCGGTTCAAGCACGTTCTCGTCAGGCATAGAAATCGTTCACAAAAGAGACACTCTGGCTCTCCGTTTACCGCACCCAGAGCCTAGCGCCGCGCCCCTCAAATAGCGATACATTTATTGCGCCGAATTCGGGCTCGGACCGGGCGCGCCGGACAAGTGGATCCGTCAGGCGCCAGCGGCCCGGGGCATCGGCCGCAGGACCGGAAACGTATCCTCACCTCCCCATTTTCCATCTGGCGGCTTTTGGTTGCCGTTGTAAACTCTTACAGATGACGCCGATGTTTTATGACACCCATGCGCACCTGGGCGACCGGGCTTTCGCCGCCGACCTGCCGCAGGTCATGGAACGCGCCCGTGCCGCAGGCGTCGCCAAGCTCATTTGCATTGCTACCGGCCTGGCCTCCAGCCGGCGGGCCATCGAACTGGCAGAGCAATTCCCGAACGTCTCCGCGGTCGTGGGCTGGCACCCTTCCGATGCTGCCGAGGCGCCGGAGGATTGGCGGCCGGCCTTGCGCGAACTGGCGCGCCATCCCAAGGTTGTGGCCCTGGGCGAAACCGGGCTCGATTACTATCGCCTGCCCAGCCGCAAGGCCGGCTTCACGGCCGCCGATGACGAACCGATCAAGCGCAAACAGGCCGAGCTGTTTCGACAGCACCTCGAGGTGGCCGCCGAACTGGGGCTTAATTGCGTCATCCACCAGCGCGACTCGCTCGAGGACACCCTGGCCCAATTGCACCCGTTTGCCCATCGGCTGCGCGGCATCTTTCATTGCTTCGCCGGCGATGCGGGCCGCGCTCGAGCGCATTCTTGCCCTGGGCGCCCTGGTCAGCTACACCGGCATCCTCACCTTCAAGAACGGCCAAAACGTCCGCGCCGCCCTGGCGGCCACACCTATGGACCGGTTCATGTTGGAAACCGACTGTCCTTACCTGGCCCCGGAGCCTTACCGCAACAAACGTTGCGAGCCGGCCTTCCTCAAGGAAACGGCCGCCGTCGCCGCCCAGGTCAAAGGCTGCTCGCTCGAGGAACTCGGCGCCGCCACCTCGAGCACAGCCGGGCAACTCTTCTCAAAACATGCCGACCACTTCAAATTTGCCGCCCCGCCTATTGCTGGGCATTGACGGCGGCGCAACCCGCACCACCGCCCTGCTGGCCGACAGCGCCGGGCGGGCCCTGGGCAGGCTCGAGGCGGGCCCGGCCAACCTCAAGCTCATGACCGACGCCCAGCTCACCCGCCATTTCCGCTCGATTGGAGCCGCCTTCCCGCGGCCGGCAGCCGCGGGGATTGGGCTGGCCGGGGCCTGGGCCGAGCCGGACCGGCAAAGGATACGCCTGGCCGCCGCAAAGGTCTGGCCGCGCGTCCCCTGCTACGCCACCCACGACCTGGAAACGGCCCTGGCGGCGGCGGCGGACACAACTCGAGGGCCGCGCCTGACACAGGTCTTGATCCTCAGCGGCACTGGTTCCTGTTGCTACGGCAACAGTCCTGCCGGCCTGACCGCCAAGGTCGGCGGCTGGGGCCATGTTCTGGGCGACCAGGGCAGCGGTTATGAAATCGGCCTCAGTGCTTTGAAGACCGTCGCCTGCCATTATGACGAAACCTCTTCGTGGCCGAAACTGGGCGCTCGTCTCCTTCGCGCGCTGCAACTTAACGAACCCAACGATTTGATCAACTGGGCGCAAGGCGCAAGCAAAGCCGAACTGGCCGCCCTCGCCCTCGAGGTCTTTCTGGCCTGGAAAGCCGGCGACAGGCTCGCCTCCCGGATTCTCACCGCCGCGGCCGGCCGCCTCGCCGCCGACGCCGCCCATTGCGCGCGCAAGCTCACTGCCCCTGGCACTTGCGTCCGCTTTGTCCTGGCTGGCGGCGTCTTGCTCAAGCAACCCGCTTTCCGCGCCCGGGTCGCTCGCCAATTGCGCCGGCTCTGGCCCGGCGCCCGGGTCGCGCCGTTGCGCCGGGAGGGCGTGTGGGGCGCGATCGAATTGGCCCGGAAACTGTGACCCCCTGCCCGCCGCACGCGCCCGAAAACTGGCATGGTGGGCGACGCCGGCGGCGTGGAACTCCACGCCTCAACCTCGGGATTGTCGCCAACCGAGGAACGCAATCCGCGCTCGATGGGGTTGGATAAGCTGCCCCTGCCGCAAGCCGTCACGCTCATGCTCTCGGAGGATGCGACAGTCCCGCAGAAGCTCCTGGCTGAGCGAGACCGCCTGGCTCGGGCGGTGCGGACCCTGGTTCGGGCTTTTCGGCGCGGCGGACGATTGTTCTACGTCGGCGCGGGAACCAGCGGACGGCTGGGCGTGCTCGATGCCAGCGAGTGCCCGCCGACCTTTGGCACGCCACCCGGCTTGGTCCAGGGCATCCTGGCAGGCGGCCAGCAAGCCCTCTGGAACTCGCTGGAAAGGGCGGAGGACGATTTTCCGGCCGGGGGGCGGGCGGCCCGGTTCCGCGGCGTGCGCCGGGGCGACGTCATGGTGGGTATCACCGCCAGCGGGACCACACCCTTTGTCTGGGGCGCCCTGGCCGAGGCCAAGAAACGCCGCGCCGCTACGATTCTGCTCTGCTTCAATCCTCACCTCAGAATCCCCCGCGCGCTCCGGCCTGCAATGGTCATCGCCCCAAACCTGGGCCCCGAGGTGCTCACCGGTTCCACTCGCTTGAAGGCCGGCACGGCCACCAAGCTCATCTTGAACCTCTTGACGACGCTGTCCATGGTCCGCCTTGGCAAGGTCAGGAGCAACCTCATGGTCGATGTAAACCCGTCAAACGTGAAACTGCGCAGCCGCGCCCTGCGCATCGTCCAGGCCCTGACCGGCGCGGACGAGTCTTTGGCGCGCCGGGAGCTGGAACGGAACGGCTGGCAGGTGAAAGCAGCCCTTAAGGGCCTGGCGAAAAACTGAGCAGGGTCTCGAGCTTGCCGAATTTGCCTTGCAGATACCAGGCCGTCACGAACCGCAGCAGGCCCGTGGCCAAGAGGACCGTCAAGGCGCTCATCAAATACAATCCGAAGGCATGAGGCGGGTCCGGCTCCATCATGCGCGGCACACCCTGATAAAGCACGGCGATGGACAACATGATCCCCAGCGTCCAGCTCGCCCAGGGTGACACGGATGGAAAGACATCCAGCAAATGTAGCAGGAAAAGCGGGCTCAAACCATAGGCCACAGTCGCGAAGGCCGGCGTGTAACTGCGCTGGCCGTGGAAGGTTTCGCACACCGATTTGAGGACCTTCGCGCTGGCGAGGATAATCAGCAGCCAGAGCACGACCTGGACGCCCTCGAACACCGCCGCTTCCGGCACCGAGAAGCTCTTCATCCTCGGCACCTCGCCCCGGTCCTTGCCCCACCGCACCAGCCCGTAGCCCTCAACGGCTGAAGTAAACCCCAAGAGCGGCAACAGGAAAACCACCAAAATGAAGCCCACGCGCTGCTGGGCGCGGGCAATGCGTTCCCAGGTCGCAACGGTATCAAAAATCAGCAGCAACGCTTTAATCATGCGCCAGCAGTGTTAGCGGCCAAACCTCAAACTGACAACTAAATTGAAGTATCCCAAGCGACGCACTGGGAGCCAACGCACGGTTGGGCTGAGGCGGTCCGACCAGTAATTCTCGACTAATTGACACCTCCGGGGCCGGAGCGTTCATTTGCCGCCCATTTTTCAGATTCAGATTTACTCCGGGTGCGGCTCATGCTTAACTGCCGATGATGAACGTCAATGTCGGCCTTTGGGATAAGCTGACCCGGCTTGCGCTGTTGCTCTTGTTTGTGGCAGTCCTGCTCCTGGTGGCCGTATGGTACATGCCCCTCATCCAGCAAAATGAGCGGATGCGCCGGAACATCCTCGAATTGGACAACAAAATCCAAAGAGCATCCGAGGAGGGCAAGCAGCTCAAGGCCGCCGCCGATGCGTTGCGGCGCGACCCCAAGGCGGTGGAACGTCTGGCCCGAGAGCGGCTGGGCTATGCCAGGACCGGCGAAACGGTCGTCCGCTTCGAGGCCCCGGTCACCAATGCCCCGGGGGGCGAAGGCAGAAGGTAAAAGGCAGAAGGCGGAAGGTCGGAGGGCGGAAGCGGGTCGCGCGGCATCGGCTTCGTCCTTAGGCCTTCTTTCCCCTGTGTCTAGACGGTCAGAATCTCCTTTTCTTTGAGGGCCAGGTGCCCATCGAGCTTGACGATATACTCGTCGGTCAGCTTCTGCAATTCCTTCTCCGCATGCTTGACCTCATCCTCGGTAATCCCGCTGTCATGCGCGTGTTTCTTGATCTGCTCCATGGCATCGCGGCGAACGTGCCGGGTGGCCACGCGCCCATCTTCGGCCATCTTGCGCACAATCTTGACAAACTCCTGGCGGCGCTCCTGGCTCAGTTCCGGAAAGAAAATGCGGATGAGCTTGCCTTGAATGGTGGGTGTCAGGCCCAGGTTGCTCTTGAGAATGGCCTTCTCGATCGGGTGCAGCGAGCCGATGTCCCAGGGCTGAATCGCCAAGGTGCGCGGCTCCGGCGTCGTAATGCCCGCCAGCTCACGCAGCCGCATCTGCGCGCCGTAGGCCTCAACCAGAAGGTTCTCAACCAGGGCGGGAGAGGCCTTGCCGGTGCGGACCCCGGCAAATTCGTTAACCACCACCTGCTCCGTTTTGCTCATCTTGTCTTCCGCTTCCAGTAGAAAGTCATCTAAGGTCATAGCGGCTCGAAACCTAGCAAAGCCCCGCCCCGCTGTATAGAGCCAACTTCGAGCAGTCCTGACCCCATCTCGGCCATCAACCGCTTCTCGGCCTCCTGGTTTCCCAGGCCATGGCGGGCGCGCAGGACGGCGACACCCACGACGGGCGGATAGGCCTGGTCGGCCTTCATCCGGGGCTCGACATATTCAAGGACCTCGAAGAGCAGGTGGTTTGCCTGGGCGTAGCCCAGCCCGGTGAGCTTCCGGATATAGCGGGTGGAGCGGTCAATGACAGCGATTCCGTAAGGTGGGTGGGGTTTCAATTCCAACCTGGCTGACCACAGGCAGTTAGGGCATTTTCGGAAACAGAGGCATTTTCTTTTTCGCTTGCATTGCTCGCCCGCTCTGCTATCCTACATCTATATATGAGTAGGATACAGCCGCTCCAGCGCACATCAACCCTGGCCCTCCGCCAGCGAAAGGCCCATCTCCTGCGCTCCTTCCAATTCCCCCCCGGAGTCCTCCACGCCTCCTTAATCGAGCGATTCCTCAAATGTGGCAAGGCCAATTGCCGCTGCCACACCGGTGGCCCCAAGCACGGCCCGTTCTTTTATCTCAACCGCTGCTTCGCCAAAGGCCAGGTGCAATCGCTCTTGCTGAAGTCCCCGGGCCAGATCAACCAAGCACGCCAAGGTGTGGCCGCTTATGCCCAGGTCCAGCACGTGCTTGACGAAATCAGCCAAATCAATCGCGAACTGCTCCGCCGTGGTGAACCTCTGGTGGCCGCGTCTTCATGAACGAACTGGCTCAGTTTCTGGGCTACGTAACGAAAGTCTTCGCCATGGGCCGGGTCGTGCGCGGGGTGCGCAGCGATCGGCCCTACGCCAAGATTCCTACGCGGCCCTTGTTGCTGAGCATGCTCATGGGCGTGGCCATCCGCGTCGGCAGTTACCTGGATCTCTCCAAGCAAACCAAGCGTCGGCGCTGGCAACACCTCATCCATTGGCAAGAGCGCATCAGCGACAACGCCTTTCACTATGTGAGCGAGCGCTTCTACCTGGAGGACTTGCGCCAAGGCCTGGCCGGGGTGAACAAGAACCTCAAGGCCAACAAGGCGCTGGAGAGCTGTAAAATCAACGGCCTGCTGCTCCTGAGTTTGGACGCCAACGAACACTTCCACAGTCGCAGTCGCTGCTGTCCGTGCTGCTGCCAGAGGGAGATTCAAGAGACCGACAACCAAGGCCAAAAACACACGGTGATCGAATACTACCACCGGTATGTCTTTGCCCAGATCAACGGGCCCAAGTTCAACGTGCTGGTGGACGTGGAGCCTATCGGTCCCGGGGAAGAGGAAGCCCAGGCCGGCCTGCGCCTGCTGGGGCGGATTCGCCGGCTTTACGGCGTGCGCTTTTTCAACGCCGGTGACCATTGACAGTTGGTATGTGCAAGGCCCCTTTTTGAAGGCGGTGGAGAAGCTGGGCTGGGCCTGGATCGTCGTGCTCAAACAGGAACGGATGGAGGTCTTGCAAGAGGCGCGCGCCCTGAGTGCCGGACAAGAACCCGCTCTGGAGTTTGACGACGAAACCCGTGGCCGGCACGTCAAACTCTGGGAGGTCAAAGACCTGAACTTCAGCAAGAGCTACGGCCGCAAAGTGCGGGTGGTCCACTCGCAGGAGACGTGGATCCAGCACAAGATGGTGGGCGGAAAAATGACCCATCAACCCCAGACCAGCGACTGGTGGTGGATGGCATCGGAGGGCTTGGCGGGCTATCCGGTCCAGGTCGTCTATGAGGGCGGTCACCGGCGCTGGGGCATCGAGAACAAGGCGTTCAATGAGCTGACGCAATTCTACCACCTGGAGCATTGCTACCATCACGAACCGGTGGCCATGTTGGCGCAAATGCTGATTTTAGTCCTAGGTTTCGTCCTCTTTAGCGCCTACGCGGTGCTCCACAGTCAACTGGTCCGGTTGGGCCAGGTGAGCCTCAAAGAGCTGGCGCATGACCTGGATCTGGCTTTGGAGGAGGACTTGCCTTGGGATTTGTGGTTTGCCTGTGGCTGACGACCGCCTGGGTCGAGCGCTTTCGGGGTGTTGCTCTTTGCAAACTGGCCGACGCAACAAGGAGGACTCGGGGACTGCGGGAGAGGTGTTGTCTCGCGCGGGCTCTGCCCGCCAGCCCCTCCATCACGACAGCGCTCGGCGCCGACAAAAATCTGGGCCTCCGAAAGTAAAGCGGCGGCGCACCCCACCTTGCGGAATTGCTGCGGTCAATGAGCTTGAGATTGCTCGGGGCCACCCAGATCATGTAATTGCCCATCACCCGTCCCAACCGCACCATCGGTGCAGGTCGAGAGCCCGTTGAGCAGCATCTTGAGGCCCGCGCGCGTCACCCCGTCGAGCAGAAACCCGGTCTTTGGGATCGGGACCAACACCGCCCTGCACTCCGGGTCCCAACGCGCCCCAAACCGCCTGACTGCTTCCACCGACTCTGCGCCCCCGAAATAAATCAGCCCGGTCCCGGCTCCCGCCTGCCGCGCCGCCTCGAGTTGCGCCCGGTAAAAACCGTTGGGTGAAAACAGCCAATCTCTCTCCTCCTCGGCCACGATTGCCACGGCGCTCTGCCCTGGGCCCAAGGGCCGATACGGCAAACCGTCCAGGCCCACTCGAAACCGCATCAATTCCGCCCGGCTAATCTTGCGCACGACTTCGTAAGTCTGCCGCGCCTTTTCTTCTCCAACCAGGTCCCGCACCTCCCGTTGGCTCCACTCGACACACCGGGGCGGGCGCTTGAGAATCCGTTCCCAGGCCCGCGCCGAGTCCGCATAAGGCACGAACAGAAACGACCACGACTCCGCGGCCGCCGGGTCGTCGTACTTGCGGAAGGGCGGGGTGCAGTATGTCGGGGAGCGTTCCGTTGTATCGGTGAGCACGTCAATCCCGAAACGATCGGCAAAGTAGCTGTTCCTGTGGCCGGACCGATAAACCGATTCCTCGAGCAATACCGCACCGGCAAGCTGCTCGAGCACCGCCCCCGATTGCAGCGTCCGGTGCATCTCGGCGAGTTTCTCGAGGAACTCCCCGGGCACGGCTTCCGCATCCAGGGCGCACGGCCCTGCCGGCTCCAATTCCCTGAGCAAGCCGCGCAGGACCATTTCGAGCACGGTGACCAGGACGCAGAGTTGGATGGTGGTCGCCTGCATCCGCGTCGAGCCGGTGATGGACATGGGGCCTGTGGTGAGGTTGAGCTTGCTGATGCGCGGCTCCTGGATGACCTCACGGCTCCTTTGGACGTGCCGGCACAACAACTGGTCAGGGTTGTTATAGACAAAATAGACTCGCGCCCCGGCCTCGAGGCCCTGCCAGGCCGTGCCGATGACGAACGAAGTCTCTCCTCCCTCGGTAATTGCGAAAACCACATCCCTGGCCCCCACCCCCAAGTCCCCGATCTGCTTCCGCCCAAAGGCGCTATAGTCCTCGAACCCTTCCACGGACTTGATGAGCGCGAAATCGCCGCCGGCCATGACACTGTGGGCCCGGGCCTCCAACTCCTCGGTCGAGGGCGCGCAAAGGAGCCCCCGCGCGCGCTGGCGCTGCCAAAAGTCACGCCAGATGGAAACCAACTGGATGCTCAGCCGCCCGGTGGAACCGCAACCGGTGAAAAAGAGCCTGCCGCCCTGCCTGAGCGCCTCGAGCACTGTCCCGGCTATCTCGAGCGCCTGCCCTGACCGCGCAAACTCCGCGTACCGGCGCACGACGTCTCCATCCGCCTCGAAGAGCAATCCCAGCCCAGCCCCGGCATCGCGCCGGGCGGTTTCGCTCAGGTTCGCCGTAACCGGGTGCGACGCTTCGGTCGTCAGCATTCCAAGCTGGAACTGACCGCAGAGGTCGAGGAACTCTTCGGCTCGTCGGCTCGAGGTCTCGCTCATGGCAGATTCAAGAAACAATGGCAGGTTGCCGTGTAAGGGCAACGGGCGCAAATCTGTTTTTGAGCACCTGCCGCATTGAGAGTCCTTGGGCTTTGAAACTCGTTGTGACCAAGTCAAGTCTTGCTGGGACTGCAAGACTTGAGGCTTCACGCAAAGGACACGAAGGACGCGGTGCGGCGAAGCCCATTCGCGTCAGGCTAAGGTTTGGCGCGCAGTTGACGCGGCGGCCTTTTCTGTGTCCGACACAGGAGCAGCACGTTTTTGTCTTCGATTAGCCACTTCATTTCTTCCCCTTTTTTGATCTCCAGCGCCTCCGCCAGGACCACCGGCAAGTTCAGATAGTAGGAGCGATTGGTTGGCCGCTCCACCTTTTGCACTTTGATGAGGTAACCCGTCGTTTTTTCTGTCGCCTTTTGTCGCTTTGGCATATAGTATTAATACTATATAAAACCACGCATGTCATCTCCTAACCCTTCCGCGCAAAACAATTCCGGTTTGCCCGCCTCCCTCCACCAACAGCTCCCGGCCTGCCTCCCCAAACTCGACGCCATCGACGCCGAGGGTATCGCCCGAGCCTCAGGCTTTCTGCAGCGCAGCCCACGTAAAATCCCCATGCTCAAATTTGCCAAGGGCCTCCTGGCCCTCGCTCCCGAAACCGACCTCGCCTTGGAGCATACCGCCGCAGTCATCGGCTTGGCCGCCGACACCACCTACACTAAACAGTCTTTGAGTGAACGGCTCTCCGGTGGCCTCAAAGGCTTTCTGGCTGGGGTCGTCACGGCCCTCTTCAGCCAGATCGCTCGTGGCGTTCCGACCTGCCAAGCCCTTGAACGCTTTGCTCACGTCTGGGTCCATGACAGCACCTCCCAAACGCTGCCCAAGCACTTGGCTGAACTCTTCCCCGGGGCCGGCAACCAACATGGGCAAGACTACGCCACCCTCAAAATCCAATGGATCTGCGACATCAAAAACGGCGTGGTCGGGCACGTCTCCCTTTCGGGCTATACTCGCAATGACCAGGCCGCCGCCCCGGACATCCTGGAAGTCGCCCGCCCCGGCGATCTGGTCCTGCGGGATCTGGGTTACTTCACCACGGCAGTCCTGGCCCAGTTTGTCAGTGCGGGCATCTCCTTCCTCAGCCGCTACCGCCACGGCGTCAATCCCTACGACCCCAAGACGGGCCAACCGCTGAATTTAAAGGCCCTCCTGAAGAACTCTGGCTCCTTGGATATGGACGTGCTCCTGGGACCGGAGCGAGCGGCCGTGCGCTTGGTCGCCCTGCCCGTGCCAGAGGAAGTGGCCAATCAGCGGCGGCACAAGGCCAAAGTCTCCGCCCAGAAACGCCACCGCTCCCCTCCTGGCGCCGAGCATCTCTTCTTGATGGGCTGGAACATCTTCGTGACCAACGTGCCGGCGGCGACTTGGCCCCCCAAGGTCCTGGCCGCGATCTATCGGCTGCGCTGGCGAATTGAGATCATTTTAAAACCTGGAAAAGCCACCTGGGATTGCCTCACCTCAACTGCCGCACCCCGGTCTTGCTTGAGCTCTCGGTGCTGACCAAGTTGTTGTTCTGCGCGCTGGTCTGCCAGCTTTCTGACCTGCTGGAACTCAATTGTCCCCACGGCCAACACGTCAGCCTCCTTCGCCTGGGGCACATTCTCGGACAGTGCGCTTGCTGGTTCTCGGCCATGGTGCTGGGCGTCTCGGTCGTTCAATGGGTGGAGTTCTGCCTCGCCCGCCATGCCTTCTACGAAAAGCGAAACGATCGCAAAAACTACTACGAACTGCTGTCCGGAGCCGCAGACGCCTTAGCCTGACGCGAATGGGCGAAGCCGCAACCAACGTAGCGCAGACTTCCAGTCTGCCGTATCGCCGACTTCCAGTCGGCGGACCGTCCGAGGAGTCTTGGCGCTCGGGGTGGAAGGAGAACCGGCGGATTGGAAATCCGCGATGCAGCAGGTTGGAAACCTGCGCTACGATGTCGCCGTGCGCCCGAGGCCAGCCCTTTCCAAGCGAAAGCCTTGCTCTATCACGCCGAATCGTTCACGCTGGCGGCGGACTGATGATGACATGCAAGAACCAGGCCGAACCGAGCAGTGTTGCGCCTTTCGAGCGAGCAGCCTTGCCGTTGATGCTGCTCCTGTTCTTCGGGAGTGGCTGCGCGGCACTGATTTATGAGATAATCTGGTTCCAGTTGCTGCAACTGGTCATCGGCTCCTCGGCCGTGTCTCTGGGCGTCCTGCTGGGGGTTTTCATGGGGGGGATGTGCCTTGGCAGCCTGGTCCTGCCTCGCTGGGTTCCCCGGCATTATCATCCGATGCGAGTCTATGCCTGCCTGGAGGCGGGGCTGGGGATTTGCGGGCTGGCGGCCCTGTTCGTAGTCCCGCTGGTCGGGCGGCTTTATGCGAGCCTGGCGGGACCGGGGCTGATGGGCTTGCTCCTGCGCGGCCTGGTCTGCGGGACGTGCTTGCTGCCCCCAACCCTGCTGATGGGCGCCACCCTGCCCGCAGTCGCGCGGAGCCTCAAGACCACGCCTGCCGGCGTATCGTGGCTCGGCTTCTTCTATGGCGGGAACATTGCCGGGGCTGTCGTTGGCTGCCTGTTGGCGGGGTTTAGTCTCCTGCGCTATCACGACATGCGCACGGCCACCTATCTTGCCGCCGCGATCAACGCGACGGTCTCGGTCCTCGGCTTCGGCCTGGCCAGCCTTTGTCCCCACGCCAATGCCGGGGCGGAATCAGACCAGGAAAAGGACACCCCGGCGCCCCATTCGGGCCTGGTGAGCCTAACCATCGCTTTATCCGGACTCTGTGCCCTGAGTGCCGAAGTGGTCTGGACCCGGCTGTTGTCATTGATGCTGGGGCCGACCGTTTATGCCTTTTGCATCATCCTGGCGGTCTTTCTGGTGGGATTGGGCGCCGGGAGCAGCGCGGGGGCATTCCTGGCGCGGAGCACAGCCAATGCCCGGGCGGCGCTGGGGGTGTGTCAACTGCTCCTGGCCGCGGCGATTGGCTGGGCGGCGTGCATGCTCGGACGTTCGCTGCCCTACTGGCCAATCAATCCGTCGCTGGCCCGAAGCGTCTGGTTCAATTACCAACTCGACCTGGTCCGCTGCGCCTGGGTCTTGCTGCCGGCGACGTGTTTGTGGGGCGCCAGTTTCCCGCTGGCCCTGGCGGCCGCGGCCTCAGGCCGCGGCGACTCCGGGCGCCTGGTGGGCAGGATTTACGCGGCAAACACTCTGGGCGGCATCATTGGCGCGCTGGCCTGCAGCCTCTTCCTCATCGAGAGCATCGGCACGCAGCAAATCGAACGGCTCCTCATTGTGGTGGCCGGCGTGAGCGGGATGTTGATGTTCTGGCCACGACGGCCGGGCCAGGGCGAGAGCAGCGGTCGGGCAGGCGCCGGAATTGGGCGCGGCGTTTTGCTGTGCGGCGGGGTGGGGCTCACTGCCCTGCTGGCCTGGGGCGTGCCGCGGGTGCCCTGGGAATTGGTGGCCCATGGCCGTTACTTGCCGACCAAGACCGAGCTAGGCTCCTGCCTCTTCATGGGCGAGGGCATGAATGCGTCGGTCGCCGTAACGGAGTTGGGCAACGGGGTGCGCAATTTCCATATCGGCGGCAAGATCGAGGCGTCCACGGATCCGCGCGATATGCGCCTGCAACGGATGCTTGGGCACATCCCTGCCCTCCTGCACCGGCGGCCACAATCGGTGCTGGTCGTCGGGTGCGGCGCCGGCGTCACCGCCGGCTGCTTTGTCGGATACCCCGATGTCAAGCGCATCGTCATCTGCGAACTGGAGCCTTTGATCCCCAGAGCGGTGGCGCAGTATTTCGGCCAGGAGAACGAACACGTGCTGAAAGACCCGCGCACCCAAGTGGTTTATGATGATGCCCGGCACTATATTCTCACCACGCGGGACAAGTTCGACATCATCACCTCGGACCCTATCCATCCCTGGGTCAAGGGGGCGGCGACGCTCTACACCAAAGAGTATTTCGAGCTCTGCCGGCAGCATTTGAACGCCGACGGCCTGGTGACGCAATGGGTGCCGCTTTATGAAAGCAACCTGGCGGTAGTCAGGAGCGAGATTGCGACCTTCTTCTCGGTCTTTCCTAACGGCACCATCTGGAGCAACGACGACCAGGGCGAGGGGTATGATGTGGTATTGCTGGGTTCGGCCGGGGCGGCCACCATCGACCTGAACCGAGTGGAGCAACGCCTGGGCCGCCAGGATTACAAAGCGGTGGGCGACTCGCTGCGGTCAGTCGGCTACCGCTCCGGATTTGCCCTCCTGGCCACCTATGCCGGCCAGGCCAAAGACCTGGCCCCCTGGCTCCAAAAGGCCGAAATCAACCTGGACCGCAACCTGCGGCTTCAATACCTGGCCGGCTTGGGCCTCAATTTCTATGAACAGAGCCTTATCTATGCTGACATCGAGATTTACTTCCGCTTCCCGGACGAACTGTTCGCCGGAGCCCAGGAGCAAAAACAGGCCCTGCGCCAGATGGTCGAACGCTCACACCGGAAGACCAATCCGTGAGCAGGGACCTCGGTTGGAATCGAAGAGCATGGCTGCGGCTCTGGGCCGGCAAACTGCTTCCGGGCCCGGCCAGGGCCAATTCATGAACCCGCAAAGCCAGGGGCGGGGATGGCCTCGTCCCCCCTTCTTGGCGGCCCGTGGGAAGAGGAATCGGGGACGAGCCGTTCCCACCCCTTTCACGAATTGGCCCTGGACCCGGCCCTGCTGGTCTTTGCGGTGATGACCTTGCGGTCCCTGGCCGGAGACCCGCTCATCAGCGGCGGCGACCTGGGGCGGACGGACTCGATGCTCACCAATATTCCTGAACCCTGCTACCTTTTTTCCTACTTCGTGCGCAACGGCGAAGACGGCCTGCACGTGGCCTGGAGCCGGGACGCTTACCGATGGGAAACGCTCAACGGGGGCCGGAGCCTGCTCGAACCACTGGTCGGAGAATCCCGGCTCATGCGCGACCCATGCCTGATGCGCGCCCCGGATGGCACATTTCACATGGTCTGGACGACCTCCTGGAACGGGCGGAGCATCGGTTACGCCTCCTCGAAAGACCTGTTGCACTGGTCGGGGCAAAAGGCCCTCATTGTGATGGGGGATGAACCGGCGGCCTTGAATTGCTGGGCCCCCGAAATAGCCTGGGACCCGCATAAAGAGCGGTTCCTTATTTTTTGGGCCAGCACCATCACGAATAAATTCCTGGAAACCGCCGGGCAGGCGGAGAACCATTACAACCACCGGATGTATTCGACTACGACAAAGGACTTCCAGACCTTCACGGGGACGCGTCTTTATTACGACCCCGGTTTCAACATCATTGATGCCACGCTCCTGCCCGCCGGGGGCCGTTTCTACCTCCTGTTCAAAGACGAAACGTTCAAGCCGCCCAGGAAACACCTGCGCATGGCGGTCAGTGACAATCCCGATGGCCCCTTTGGACCGGCCGGTCCGCCTTTCACCCGCTCGTGGGTCGAGGGCCCGACCGCGCTGCGCCTGGGCAATGAATACATCGTCTATTTCGATTGTTACCGGGAGCAGCGTTACGGCGCCATGACTTCCAAGGACCTGGTCCACTGGCAAGACGTCTCGGAGCGTCTGGTCATGCCTGCGGCCGCTCACCACGGCACCGTCCTGCCGGTGCCTGGCGCCGTGCTCAGGCCCCTGCTCGAGTTGGGCGTATCTGCGAGGAATCTGTAAGCGCCCATTCCGGGCTTGACGGCGGGAGGGAATGTGGTTGGATGTCAGATGATGAAAACGAAGCTATTGGCGGCTCTGTTTGGCGGGCTCCTGGCCACAGCCGGCTGTGTGGATACGGTGACGGGTGGAAAAACTGCGGGCGTGCCGTTTATCAGGGATACGGTTGAAGGGCGCTATAAGTTGCCGCCGGACGTTATCTTCGCTGCGGCAAAGGAAGTGATCAAAGAGGACGGGGTTTTGACCGACGAAGGCATCCATCACGGTCAGACCAACGAAGCGGAAGGTGGTACAAGGCCGGGTCAATGAATGCACGGTTTGGGTGCGGATTGCCCCGATGGACTCGCAGGTCACGTCGGTCGCAGTCCAAACCCGGACCAACGGCGGCGGTTCGGATATGGAGCTGGCGCACCAGATTGACAAGGAAATCGCCGTAAAATTGGCGTCACGGCAGCGGCGGTGAGCCGGCGGGACGGGCTTGTCCGTAAAGTCCGGACGGCGGCCCCTTTCTCAGGCCGATGTTCTGTTCGTAGGAGCCGAGCTTGACGGGCTGCTGGTTGTCGTTGGCCCTGAGTTCGAGTTTGAGGAGGGCCAGGCGCTTGCGGGCGATTTCCGCCGGGGCCAGGTTCGGGTCGCGATCGATGATTCGTTGGAGAGTTTGCCTGACGGTTTCATAATCGGCCCCGGCCCGGACCTGGAGGTCGGCCAGCAGGTTGAGCCAATGCACGAGCAGGCGGGCGGGTTGGTTGGGTTGGGCGATCATCTGTTCGAGCTCGTCGGTGGCCAAATCGAGCCGCGTGTAATGGTTGGCGTAAATCACCGCCAGTTTCTCGCGCACGTCCATGTCCAGGGGATGCTCCTGGAGGTGCCGGACATAATCGGCCGCCAGCAGCTCCGGGTCCTGCTCGGGGCGCGCCGGCGGCAGCGGTTTTTTGAGCAGTCCAATATTGCGCACGCCCTCGGAGACGATGAATTTCTTTCGGTCGTAGGGGGAGAGCAACATCTCCGCCGTGCCCAGATGGGCGATTCGTTGGGCCGCCCCGAGGGCGAATTCGGTGTCCGGCAGCATTTGAATCACCTTTTCCAGGAACCGTTGGGCGGCCTCGCGGTCCCGCCCGACTTTGAGGTGCCAATCGGCCATCGAGTAAAGGGCGAAGGTGATGTTCTGCGGGGCGTGCCCGGGCTGGTCGCAGAAATGCTCGATCGTCTGTTCGGCGGCGGGGAGGTCCTTGAGATTCTCGGCTTGGACCTCCGCCAGGAGCAGGTTGGCCCTCGACATCGGTGGGGAAGCGAGCGAGTTGTTTGGTGATTTCCTGGACGGCCTCGAGGTAGCGGCCCTGTTTCTGCCGGGCTCGAGCCGCGGAGTAAAACGGATGGGGGTCCGGCGGCTCGTTGCCTCCGTTGTAGAGCGAGGCGATCGGATCGGCGACCAGGCTGGCAAGACTGCGCCGCCAGGTGATGGCCAGAACCAGGCCGCAGACGGCCGTCAAGGGAACGCCGACGAAGGCCGCCGCATAGCTCGGATTGGCGACCATCGGCATCACGAATAACATCAGGAATGCCACGACGATCACCGTCACAACCCACTTCACAACCATGCTCGCCGGGTCCTCGGACTTTTTGACGGTCCAGAACATGAACCATTCCCGCCAGCCCTGCCACTACCAGGAGCGGCAGGATTCGGAGAATGATTTGACCGATATGATTCATGGTGGGTTGCCTTTTCCGGCTGCGGCCCGCGGGTTTCGACTTTCAAGTGTCATGTTTGGATCTGAATCCACCTCCATAGACAAGGCCGCGAGGGACGGCTCACGCGCAATCTGGGGCTTTCAGGGCTTTTGCCGGGTAATTTGGTCGGGGTGCCGGGCGCGGCTCAGGGCGGTGTCGTAGGTGATGAGGCACTGGCAATAGAGGTCGTAAAGGCAGTTGTCCATGAGGACCATGCCATCTTTGCGACCGGTCTGGATGGTGTTCTCCAACTGGTGGACCTGGTTTTCGCGGATGAGGTTGCGGACGGCGCCGTTGGCGACGATGAGTTCGTAGGCCAGGACGCGGCGGGTGCGGTCGACGGCGGGGAGCAAGTCCTGGGCGATAATGCCCTGCAAGGCATTGGACAATTGGAGGATGATCTGCTTTTGGGCGCTGCCCTCGAAGACGCCCACGATGCGTTCGAGGGCATGGGAGACGCTGGGCGAGTGCATGGTGGCCAGAACGAGGTGGCCAGTTTCGGCCGCCGTGAGGGCGGTGGAGATGGCTTCGAAATCACGAATCTCCCCCACCACAATGACGTCCGGGTCCTGGCGCAGGACATGGATGAGGGCGCGGTTGAAGGAGCGCACGTCGGTCAGCACCTCCTGCTGGACGACGATGGCGCGTTTATTTTCATGGACGAACTCGATGGGGTCCTCGATGGTGACGATCTTGCACCGGCGCTCGCTGTTGATGAGGTCCACCAGGTAGTTGAGGGTGGTGGTTTTGCCGGCGCCGGTGGGGCCGGTGACGAGGACCAGCCCGTTGGGCCGGCGCGCCAGGTCATCAATCTTTTCCGGCAGCCCGAGCGTCTGGCGTGTGGCGATGTGCTCGCCGCAGAACCGGAAGCTCATTTCCGGATGGCCGTTGCGGCGGTAGAAGGTGGCCCGCACGCGCCCGGCAGCGCGGTGCTGCAAGGAGATGCAGAGTTCCCATTCCAGGTCGAACTTGCGTTTCTGCTGCTCGTTGAGCAGGCACTCGGCGATGGCCGCAACCTCCGCCTCGGTCAAGGCGTCCTCGTCGGCAATGATGATTTCGCCGTTGACGCGGAAGGCGGGGGGACGCCGGCGATCAGGTGCAGGTCCGAGGCGTCGAAGTCATTGGCCGCGGCCAGGAGCCGATCCAGGTCTTGAGTGCTCATGGAGGGAAGAGGCGGCGCCACCAGCCGCGGATTCGGGGTCCGATGCCGGCGCTGGAGAGGCGCACCAGGGCGAGGCCGGCCTCATGGCATCGGGGATTAAGCTGCTGGGCCTGGGACAGGGAGTTGCGAGCGGCGCCCACCAGGCCCAGGGCCTGCTGGCAACGCCCCAACTCGAGCCAGAGCAGGAAATGGCCCGCATTCCACTCGAGGGCCTGCTGCACGAGCTTGAGGGCCAAGGCAAACTGCCGGTAGTAAAACCGAATCCGCGCCGCCAGCCAGGCGGCAAACCAGTCCCGCGGCGCGAGCAGGAGGGCCTTTTCGAAGCAGCAATCGGCGCGCGGCTCCTTTCGTGCCAGCAAGACATCGCCACGGGCCAGCCAGATGTAGGGAGTGTCCCCTTGTTCTTCAATGGCGGCATCCGAGAAGGCGAGCGCGCCCTGCAAATCGCCGCTCCGCCCCAGGGCCACAGCCTTGGCGGCCAGCAACTCCGACTCGTGAGGAAAACGCTCGAGCGCCTTGTCGGCCCACAGCCGCGCCTCGCGGTAGTCTCCCAATTCGGTGAGCATCCGCACCTGGCCGGTCCAGGCTGCGGCATTGCCGGGATTGAACTCGAGGGTCTTCGAGTAGAGCCGCAGGGCCGACTCGAATTCGCCGTTCTCGAAGGCGGCGCGGGCCTCGCCGCAATAGTAGGCTTCATCCTTGACGAGCGGCTTGGAAGGCTGGCCTTGGCCCTCCGACTCGCCGTCAAGCTCCAGATTTACGAACCGGCTCATGACGAAATGGTCATAAACAAGACTAGGCCAAGTGTAGCGTGGCGTCAGCGAAAGAGCCATACATTTGTTGGACTGGGGGGCGGACCGGGCGCATCGCAGCCTGGTTGAGGGTGGGAGATGCGGCAGCGCAAAAACCGTGAAAACGGTTGGCATTCTCTCGCTCGGCGCGTAACACCTCGCTGAAGCGGGGTGTTAATGAGATTTGGGGTGAGGTTGACAAAGGCGGGCTGCGCCCGGGCGGATCTCCGGTTTGTCGTAGCATTGGACAACACGGTTCTGGGGGGATGTGGCGGACGACAGGGAGGGGTGGGGGGGTGGTTAAAACTGGTGATAATTGGTGACTGGACAGTGAAACGTTCTCGCCTCGCCAGAGCGGTTCAGGCGGTCTGTTTATCTTTGGCTTGAGCCACCTGGAGGGCTAATCCAATCCACTGTTCCGTAAGCCGCCGAAACTGTTTGTAATTGGCCAGCTCAGTCCGCACCTGGCGGAGGATTGCTCGGCGGATGAACTGGGAGGTCTTTTTTCCGCGATAGACGTAGTTGAGCTGGTAATAGGGGCCGTGTTGGCGGGGATGTTTGGGGTCCTTGCACCGGCAGCCGGATTTGCCGCAGACATTGTATTGGCGGGAGAGGCTGCCCGGGCGCATCGCTCCGTGCTTTTGGAGTTGGGCTTTAATTTGGGCGATTTGAGCTTCCAGTTTCTTAACCGTTTGAGTAGTCTTCATATCCGATAGCATAAATATACTATCGGATATGCGCAACCTCTGTTTTCGCCCCGCCTTTCCCAAACGCTCGCACCTCCTGTGGCTGGCCTGGCTGCGCGCCCTCCGCCCCCTCCGCCCAGCCTGCTCCCGCACCACCACCTTCCTGTGGCTGGTGGTTGTCCTGGCGGCTTTGTGCCTGCGCCCCGACTTGGCCGGCGTGACCAGCCTGATCCGCAGCCTCGGCCTCTCCGACGCCAGTTATTACTGCCTGCTGCACTTCTTCCATTCTCCTGCGCTGGACCTGGACCGTTTGACCCAATTGTGGCGGCAGACCCTCCAGCACTTGTTCCGCCGCTGCCTGGTGCGGGTCAACGGCCGCCCGGTCGTGCTGGCCGATGGCCTCAAGCGCCCCAAGGAAGGCCGCAAAATGCCGGGGGTCAAAAGCCTGCACCAGGAATCCCGCTGCAATGCCAAGGCTTCCTTCATCATGGGGCACTCCTTGCAGGCCGTCGCCTTGCTGGTGCAGGTGGCCGGGGTTTGTCTGGCCGTGCCGGTGGCGGCTCGCATCCACGAAGGCATCGTCTGGAGCGCCCGTGACCGGCGCACGCTGTTGGACAAGCTCAGCGCCTTGCTGCTCGGATTGCATTGGAACGGCCCTTTGACCGTCGTGGCCGACGCCTATTACGCCGCCGCCAAATTCGCCCGCTCGCTACTGGCCGAGGGTCACCACCTGGTCACGCGCGTGCGCTCCAACGCCGTCGCTTATTTCCCGCCTTCCCCACGGCGTTCCCGCAAGCCGCGCCGCGGGCGACGCCGTGCCTATGGCCACAAGACTCCCCTCCAGGATTGGTTTCGCTACCGCGCGCAATTCCTCAAAGCCCCCAGCCCGGTCTATGGGGAATCCGGCGTCAGCCTCCGCTATCTGAGCCACGACCTGCTGTGGCGCCCTTTGGGTCAGTTGGTGCGCTTTGTTTGGGTGAGCCACCCGACTCGCGGGAACTTGATCCTCCTCTGCACCGACTTGACCTTGGCCCCGCTGGAGATTATTCGCCTTTACGGCTGGCGCTTCAAGATTGAGGTCAGCTTCAAGCAGGCCATTCACACCGTCGGGGCCTACGCGTATCACTTCTGGATGCAGGACATGAATCCCCTCCACCGCGGCAGCGGCAAGCAATATGTGCAGCGCAAGTCCGAGCTTTACCGGGAGCACGTCCGCCGCAAGCTCGCCGCCTACGAACGGCACATTCAGTTGGGCCTCATCGCCCAGGGACTGCTCCAATATCTGGCGCTGAGTTTCCGGCGCGTGGCCTGGTTCAATTTCCACTCCTACATCCGCACCGTATCCCCGCAAAAACCGCCCTCCGAGTGGGTCGTCTCGCAGGCCCTCCGTCACACCTGGCCGGATTTTCTCTGTGGTTTACCCCAAAACGCCATCCTCAAGAAATTCCTTGCCACTAAAATCAGTCCAGCCCGCTGCGGCTATCTTGACGCCTTTGATCTGGACATCGCTGCATGAACGTTTCACTGTCCAGTTGGTGATAATTGGTTAGGATTGGCCACCGGGCGAGTTTGTCGGTAAAGGGGCCGGCGAGAGATTCGTGGCCCAGGGCTTGCTTGTCTTCGAGGTCACGGGCGAGGGCGAGGGCGTCCTGGAGGGTGAGCCAGTCGCGGTGGCCGCCGCTTTTCCATTGGGAGAGGTTGGCCGGGGAGATGGGCTGGGAGGCGAACTCGGCGGCGAGGATGGCCTGGACCTCGGGAAGTGAGTTGAGCCAATCGAGGAGGGCGGGGCCGGGTTCGTTGTCCAGGAGCCGGCGGTTGAGTTGGTCCCGGATGGAGACGGGGAGACGGGCGATTTTGCCGGTGCGGGTCATGGGGCGAGGGTTGAGGGTGGGGGGCCGAGGCTCGGGGTCGAGTTTAGATTGTATAACGTTCATACGCGACTGTTTTCGCATATTGTCTGGAGGGGACGCAAATGTTCCATTGGCTCTATTGGCTGTATTGGCTGTTTTTTGGGCAGTACCGACTCCCGACCGCAGAGTGGGCTTGGGGAAGCTGCATTTTTCCCGCATTTGGGAGTGTAGGGGCGCCGTGAGCCAAAAGTAACTGTTACCCTCTCAATGGATATTCACTCAAGGAAGCACGGGGGCGGGAATCCAAGGACGATGACGATTTCGACCACTCCGTCATGCTGCTGGACTTCGCCTCAGAGATCCTCAGGACGCTCGCCGTTCACGTCGAAGTTCCTATCGAGGTTTCGCGCGGCAGCAGACCGACGGCTTGGCCGGAACATTTCGCTTTCTCGTTCCCGAGGATTCATCCAGCGAACCGAGTTCCAGCGCGGGCCGGCGTTCAGAGCTTTGACAGCCTGGCCTTGAGCGCCTGCAATATAGCAACCTCCTGTGCCGGGAATGATCCCGCATCACGCTGAAACGCCTCCCACGCCTGAGCGATCGCTCCCGCTACAATGGCGCTTCCCGACTGATGCTGAGAGAAATGCCGAAAGCCCAAGCCCGCGCATGCCTGATAAACGCATTGCGCAACCTGCTCCAATAGTTGGGCGGGGTAGCGCTTCGCGTACCCCCCCCGGCTGAAGAGAAGGTGAAAGCCGCTTTAAGTCCTGCCACATCCGATCGATCTCGTTGGCCGCCGCGCTTTCACCAGCCAGTTTCAGAATGCGCTCAATCCCAGTCTTTCGTGCGTCGTCAGCGGGATGAGTGCCGCTGTCCTGGTACGGATCGCCGCGTGTCGCGCTGAGCCGCAAATTCGCCAGGCCATACGCCGGCCCGCACCAGTACGTCGCGACCATGTCGCACGCAAACTCAACGTGCCAGAGGGACGTCCACAGCGCGGAGTTCTTCCCGATGGCATCCATGGTGGCCTGCGGCAGCCCCCGCTGGTGGCCCTTCCGAACCGCGTCCGCGAAGTACTTGTGGATAATCGCCAGTACCTGGCACCTCAAGCACTGGCCGCTCTCGATAGACGACGAAGTGAGCCAGCTCGTGGTAAAGATCCGGCAGTGCCAGCAACTCCGATGCTTGCCCCTGCGGAGTCATTATGATGTCCGTCCCCATCAGCGCCTGAAAATATTGGAAGCTCAGCGCGCCGCACAATGGGGGTGTATCCTTATACCCAACTTCCCGGCAAATCTGCTCCAGAAGCGCTGTCAAAAAGCGGTCTTCAGGCGAACAACGTTTGAGTATCAACAACGAGGTATCCTCGATGCTTACAATCAACTCGGAAATACGCTTGAAATCCCGGAAGAAGTTCGTTTCAAGCTTCGGATCGGCCAGGTCCGGGTCACCGAGCGTACGGTCAACCCAGGCCACAGCCCGGGTCACCCGTTGAGACGCTTCTCTGCGATGAACGACGGCTGGGCGGTCGGCCGTGGCCGCTTCCTCTTCACCGCTGCCTCCTGCGCAACCTCAGCCCGCGGAAAGGACCCCGATGCCCTCTCTACGCAAAGCCGCTGAAATGCGCAGTATTCGCAATTGTTCGGATTGTCCGTGAAAGCAAAATCCTCAAGCTTGGCCTCCGTCAGCTTCTTTGACCGGCAAAGCGAGAAAATACGGTCCACGCTCCGATAGATGTGGTCCTCCAGTTCATCGAAAACCTCCTGCGAACATTCGTGCTCGATGATCACCCCATCCTGCACCTGGCATTCGAGCAATTGGATGTCCTCGGGCGCCCGAACCGCGTAGAATTTGGACTGCCACAAGGCCCAGCCGTACAGCACCATTTGCAACCGCGCGCCCGTGTCCCCGCCAATCTCATACGACTTCCAATCGATGATCGTGGGGTGGTCCAGCGAACGCTCGAAGAGCAAGTCGAGCTGAACCATGATCCGCACATTGTCGAAACTCACCCAGAGCTTTTTCTCAGCGTGGCAATCCTGCCGACCAAGCAGCTCCCCCCATAATCCCGGGATCTCCGCCAACCGCATGTACGCTGCCCGGATCTCTCCGCAAACCTGGTCAAATTCCTCCTTTGAAACACCCTTGCCGATTTCGTGGGGAACTAAAGCGCAAAAATCCTCGTGCTCGCCCTTCACCATCCCATCTTCCCGGTACCGCCGCTTGGCTGAGAACTCCAACTGCTCCTTGGCGCGGCGGATATTCAACTCCGCCAGCTCATTCCAGTTGAGAGGCGCCCCCTTCTTCAGCGCGGGAACCACATAATGCTGGATGCCCTCGTGAATAAGCGTCCCGCGCCAGAGCTCTAAGGTCTTCAACTGCTTTAGGATAAAAGCCTCCCGCCGCCAGTCCTTAGACGCATGGTTTGCGGCGATCTCCCGAAAGAAGAACTGCCTCTGGCACCGCCGGAAGAGTCTGTCAGTCGAAATGGACCATTGAAAGCTCATCCATTTCCCTTTTCCTTTTTCGTTCCAGCGCGAGCGGATTGTCGCGATTCCAGGAGATCAAGTAAAGCGTCCCAATCTTTGGGAGAAGCGATCTCCTGAGCCCTTTGAAAAAACCGGCGAGCCTTTTCATTTCCCGCCAGCTTCGCAAGCTCAGGTGGCAGCTTGTTTGCCAACTGCAGCAATTGCATCGCGTCAACTTCCAGGGCTTGCGCCAAATCACGAATCGTGTCAACCCCCGGCGAATACTCCAATCGGTCGTTCTCGATCTTCGACAAATACGTGAAATCCACCCCAGCCGCCTCAGCCAACGTGCGAAGCGTCATGCCCTTTTCCTGGCGGAGTTCCCGCAGTTTAGCACCAAATCCGGTTTGCATCATGAGCGAAATATACCAAATGTTGATTTGAAGTCAACACCAATCTTCCAAATTTTTTTTGGCCCCCTCTGTTGGGCGGCGGAGAATCCTCACTTTTCATTTCCCACTGACTGGCCAAGCTCCCGAGATTAG
The DNA here is from genome assembly GCA_963713735.1 of uncultured bacterium. Classification (GTDB taxonomy): domain Bacteria; phylum Verrucomicrobiota; class Verrucomicrobiia; order Limisphaerales; family UBA8199; genus CAVQND01. The sequence goes on along the minus strand of CAVQND010000011.1, from coordinate 20,691 downwards.
CATCCTCGACAGAGGATGCGATTTCGCGACCGGCCTCTCGGCTTGCGGATCGGATGCCAAAACCCCTCTGACTGACCTTCCCCCATCGATGAAGGGACGGTCGGCCGTGACTTGTCTGCACAAGTCCTTCTAGGTGCGTCCCTTGCGCGGGTTGGTCAGCCGCCGCCTGTTGGCTTTTCCTAGAGACAACATTGGCGGCTTCAGCTTCGGCAACGCTGCCAACACCTCGGTCTGCGCCGGAGGATAGCTGGCGGGCAATCTCCACAGCTCCGGTTCGCTGTCGCCCAGCCGCACCAACCGTACGCCCTTGAGCCGCTCCAGTCCGTCCTCGACGGTCAAACCCAGCGGCGCCAGCCGCCGATCCAACTCCCGCGCCAGCTTGAGTGCCAGCAGACACACCACGGCGTGCCCGCGCGTGCGACCTTCCTTGCGCAAGAAAATCGGCCGCAGTTCCAGACCGGTTTTGAGCGTGCGAAAGTCCCGCTCAACCTGCGTCAGATCCAGATAGCGGTCATGCACCTGCTGGGTGTCGGCCACCTCCTTGGGCAGATCGCTTTCGATCACATAGCACCCATCCAGTTCAGCCTGCTTCTGCCGCACCGCCGTATCTTCGGTCCAAACCACTTTGCGCCCGGCTAATTCCACTTTCACCCATCCCCGGAGCCGATACTTGGTGAGCAGCGCCTGGGCTTGCTTGAGCGAACTCTCAGGCTCACTGCGGGGCTTCTGCTCCACCTGTTGATTGCGCGCCGTGATCTTGGCTTGCACGCGAGCCCACTGGTCGGCGCGGCGGGCCCGTTCCCGGGCCTGGGTCTGAGGATTGCACCGGAGCACATAACGCTTGCCCTCCAATTCCACCTCCGCAGGCTTGTCCTCAAAGAGCTCCAGTTGCAGCCGTTTCTTGGCCAGCAACGCTCGGATTTGCGGATCGGTCAAGGCCGTCACATAGCAGAACCTGGCTTCGCCCAGCGCCGCCTTGCCCAGGCGCTTGATCATGCCCCGGTCTCCCACCAAGGCTATTTCCTCCGCCCCAAAGCGCACCTTGAGCTTCTGCACCGCGTCCAAGAATGTCGGCGGATCTCCGGTGTTGCCCCGGTAGAGTTGAATCGAAATCGGTTCCCCATGGCTGTCGGTCAACAGCCCGGCCACCAACTGTTTCTTGCCCTTCTTGCCCTCGCGATTATATCCAAAATCGGCCAACTCATTTTCCAGGCCCTCAAAATACACGCTGGTCACGTCATACAGATAAATGGCTCGCGCTTTGGGCGCTGCCACCTTGGGGGCTAGCGCCGTTTCGATACTGGCCTGCCGGCCTTCCAGGTCCTCCAGCGCGGCGTAGAGATCGTCCTCATCGAAACTGCCCACCTGCAGGATTTCCTTGACCGCGTGGTCTTCACTCCAGCGCGCCGCCAACAAGCGGCTGCCCTGGTGGGCCACCCGAGCGTAGGTTAAGAACAGGGCCAGGCGCTGGGAGCGGCTTTGCTCTCCCACCGCCTGCACCAACCCTATCTCCCGAGCCAGGCCATCCAAGGCGGCCAGCACACCATAACACGGCCCTTGGTGAATGGCGCTCGACGCCTCCCCGCCGCCGGCTGGCCCAACGGGCCCTCGGGTGGGGGCGGTTGGTGCTTGCAGTGTCGCTCAATCAACTCGATGAGCTCGGGCGGGAGCTTGGAAAGATTGGCCAGCGTTTGGTGGATCACCACCGATTTGGGGGCGGGAGCGCCAGCGGCGGGGCGCCCCGGCGGGCGCTTGGCCAGCACGCGCTTGCCCTGCACCAAGAGGACGGACCGGTAGTCTTTGCCGGCCAGGACGGTGTGGTTGCGTTTAATGAACACGATGGTTGGAGCATACGAGCGGACCGCAGAGGGTGCAAGATAAATATTGCACTATTAGAGACAACACTTTTGGTGCAAGAAAACCGCGCTGGACCGGGAGATTTCATTCACAAACCCTCTCTCGATGGGGGAAGATGAGTCTGACGGTGCCTAATTCACCGTTCGTGCCGGCGACCCCAATCGGCTTGAGAGCAGCCGGCTTCGGTTGCGGCTCCGCCTCCCGGGTCCCCCGGGCTCCGCCTGCCTGGAACTGTCCGCACTCACGCCGCCCCCGATTCCACTCTGACACTTGGCTGGCCCACTCCGAGCAAAGTTGCCGGGCGCGCCTTGCCCTGCGCTGGTATGCTGGTGCGCCGTTGGCGCGCAAAGCGCCCGAACATCAAGTGGGGCAAAGACCGCGGCAAGAACCCGCCGGGCTCCCCCTGGGGCGAGGAGCGGGATAACGACCGGCACTTGAGTTTGGCGGAGAAGCGGGCCGGGAGGAGGTAATGAACAGATAGCCGCAAAGAGGCGCAAGAAGAGGCAAAAAAGGAGGGGATGGCGGATCGTAAAGTGGACTTTAGATTGGGCGTCGGAAACTAAGATTCCGCCTTGGACAACGGTATGGTCGATGTAGAAACGCCAATGAAAACAAGGGCGGGAGCGATGTTGTTGCTTTTTGGAAGTGTCTATTCCGATATTCCAACCCAAGATTGAGCGCGGTGAATTACCGGCTACCGGATGGACGAGAAGATCGAGTGCGTGCCGCTGGCGCAGTTGCAGCAGGTCAGGCAGACACTGAAGTGACCGTCCTGGACGCCTCTTCCGCGGCGCGGCGCATCTTCATTGGGCACGTTCAGTCTTTGCGCTCATCAGTTTTTCCAGTCGCTCGAGCCGCGCTTTCAACTGGGCGTTCTCGGCGCGGAGCGCGGCGTTGTCGGACTGGACCTTTTGATTCAAGCCTTGAATGGCCGCCAGTGCCACGCCGTTTGCGTCCAGCGCCGCGATGTGCTTGTCGTCGGCGCCGAGGGCGAAGGCAGCGGCGAAGTCCTGGGCGACGGGCCCGATGTGTCGCAATGAGGGGGCTTCGGTCCGGTAGTTCCAGGTCGTGATCGGCAGGCGAGCGAGGCGCTCCAAAACCGTTCGCGCCTCTACGGGCGTGAAGTTTTCCTTGGCGGCGCGGTCGGAGGGTCTCGAACCAGACTCCGCCGGTGGAGAGGTAGGCGCCGGTTGAGGTGTCAATGGGGCCCTGACCCGTCGGGTCCACTACCGTCACCCAGGCGGTGGAGCCTGGAACCGGGCGCTGCCATTGAGGCGGGAGGCGCCTTCCACCAGCAAGGCGTTGGAGCCGGGGCCGCCGCTCTTTGCATGCAGGCCCACACCGTTGGCCGAGTAACCAAAAACCGCGTCACCGCTGCTGGTGTTAGTGGCGGCCACGGTCGGGGTGGTCGAAGCGTTCTGCGCGGCCACTCCTGGACCGGAGCCGCTCAGCCCGACCAGCCCTGGGGCAAGGCTGCTTTCGCCAATGACGCCGGCACTGCTGTGACCTGTGGCTTGAATGGCGATGCCACTGGCGCTCTCGGCCAGCAGAGCGGCGCCGCTCCCGCTGCGCGCCCAGACGGCGGTGCCGCCGGCGCTGGTGCCGACCAACCCGAAGCCGCTGTCGGTTTCGCCCTGAACGCCGATCTTGATAGGACCCAGAGCTTGGTTGTTCGTGCCCGCTCTCCCCAGGACGCCGATGACCGGTTCGTTGCCGCCCGGCAGGCCGGTGACTTCGCCGATGAGGGCGTGGACGCGCGCCGGGCTGTTGCTGATCGCGTTGTTGAAGTGGGCCAGGGCGCCGGGGATTGCGCCTTCGAAATCCGACTGACCCAACGCTTGGAGGGCCAAAGCGTTAGGGCCGGCGGCTTGTGCAAGGACACCTATTCCGCTGGTGCTGGTGGCCTTGATGCCGACGCCCCCAGCGGCTTGCGCGACCATCGCATAGCCCTGATCGGATTCGCCCAACATGCCGATGGGCTGATCGGGCGCCCCGATGCCTGATAGCCCTGCCACGCTGTGCAGGGCAACGCCATTGGTCCCGGCCGTGGTTTCGGTTCGAGGCGCCGCGGTTCCCGGGGAAGCAGCGGAGAACTTCCAAAGAAAGGCCCCCGCGGGGCCGGGCCCCTGGTCCATGGAGCCGCCCGGGAGGAGCTTGGTTCCATCAATGGTCTGATCGGTGATCATGTCGCCATTGATCTGGCCCGAGAGGCCGCCTTTGAAAAGGACGCTGCCGTTGAACTCGGCTGTGCCGTCAACAATGAGCGCCTTGCCGGAGATGCTCTGGGCCTTGACCCCCACGCCGCGGTCAGAATAACCGAGCACGCCGTATTGGAGGTCGCTGGTGTTGGTGCCGCTGCCTGGGATGACGGCCTCACCGCGCACGCCGCCACCGCCAATGCCCTCCACCCCGAAGAAGTAGCCGTCGGCGCCGCCGAGGGCGACGCCTCTGACCCCCGGCCCGCCGTGCCCGCTGCCGGCCACAATGCCCGCGCCAAAGTCATTGGTGGCAATGAGCGTAATTCCGGTGGCCTGCGTCCCGGTGTTGACCAGCTTCAGAATCCACGACCCAAAGAGCTCATCGCCGGTGATGGTGATGGGCGGCGTGGCCAGGAGAAGGTCGCTGGCATGTTTGCCGTCCACGGTATCGGCGTCCAAGCCGTTGCCGTGCCCGGTGCGCAGGACGGCATTCGGGAATTTCGCCGCCGAGTCCAACGGCACGAGGATTCCCGCCGTCCAGGGCGGCTGATCGCTCGCAGGGAAGCCATCCACCATGTCCACGCTGGTTCCGGGCGCGATCTTTGCCGTGGTGACAGCGCCGTCAGCGAGTTTATCCGTGGTGACGGCGCGATCGGCCAGTCTCGGGGTCGTGACGGCGCCCAAGCTGATTTTCGCCTCTTTCACCGCCAGGTCTTGCAGGTCGTCGGTGGAGATCGAGTTGGCATCCACGGTCACCGCCCGCTCTGCCCAGGACAATTGCTGGGCTTGCTGGGCCTGGAAGGCGTAAGGTGTGGTCACGATCCGGGTGCGGGGCGCCAGCACCGTCCCCTGGACGGCGATCTCAAGGTAGGCGTTGGTCCCGCTGAAGACCGCCGCCTGGAGGAGGTTGGTCGTCCCAAGCTCAACCGTGAAGAGCCCGCCGGGCTGCAGCGCCAAGTCGTGCGTCTCCGGTCCCCAGAGCAGAGTGCCGTTGGTCGGCGCGTCGTAAATCCAAAAGGTCGCCCAGTACGGCGGCAGCGGCGGGCCGAGGTCCACCAGCCGGCCTTGGTAGTTGATAAGTTGCGGCACCGCGCCGTGGCTGGGGGCCAACTGGAACACCGCAACCGTTAAACTAACGAGGAGTGCGGGGATAGTTTTCATAGTCTGGATTTGGTTGAAGGGCGGGTTGTTTCCGTTTCAGGTATGAACCTCCCCTGCGGTCGTTGGGGGACGGGCGTAACGTCCATACTGCGGCGCTCCTCGCATCCGACCGGCCAGGGCCTAACCCTCTGCCAACGGTGAGCTTGCATCACTCAGGGTGTCTCGTGCCCGGCGAACCGTGTTCATCCTCCTGAAACTCCGGGCCGGGGGCGAAGCACATTCTCTGTAACTAAATTGGCCGTTGAATGCAACCCGAATTTCGCTGCCCTCTGGTTCCCAACCGGCCCACTTTGGCATGGAAACCAGGGAGCTTGGATGATATAACGCCAGCAATGAACGGGTCAGTGCTTATAAACCGCGTCGTGCTCAAGAACTACAAGAGCGTCGCCTCTTGCTCGGTCCGACTGCGAGCGTTGAGCTTCCTGGTTGGCCAAAACGGGTCGGGGAGGAGCAATTTTTTGGATGCGCTGCGTTTGGTGAGCGAGTCGCTCAACAGTTCGCTGGACCATGGCCTGCGGGAGCGGGGCGGCATCAACGAGGTCCGGCGGCGGTCCTGCGGGCACCCGACGCATTTTGGAATTCGCCTGGAGTTCACGTTGCCGGATGCGACTTCGGGTTACTATGCCTTTGGGGTCGGCGCCAGGCCCAAGGGCGGCTTCGAGGTCCAAAGGGAGGAGTGCGGCATCTACGGCCAGGGAGCGATTGGGCAGGACAAGTTTTACGTGGTCAATTCGGGCCAGGTCGAGGATTCCAATCCCAAGCTGGTTCCCCCTGCGGCGGATGACGGACTGTTTTTGGCGGCGGCCTCGGGCCTGCCCGAGTTTCGTCCGCTCTATGACTGTCTGACGCGGATGGGCTTTTACAATTTCAACCCCGACGCGATACGGGACTTGCAGCCGGCCGATACAGGGGAGGTCCTTCTGCGGGACGGCCGGAACCTGGCCAGTGTCCTAAACCTGATGGCGGCAGAGAGGCCCGCGGCCAAGGCGAAGGTGGTGGAATTGCTCTCAAGAGTGGCGCCCGGGGTGGTGGGCGTGGCCGGCAAGCACATTGGCAAGAAGGAGGCCTTGGAGTTCCGCCAGAAAGTGGACGCGAATGAGGCGCCGTGGCGGTTCCTGGCCGAGAATATGTCCGACGGCACCTTGCGCGCCCTGGGCGTCCTGACGGCTCTCCTCCAGTCCTCCAATGGCGGCAGGCGCAAGGAGGCGCCTTTGGTCGGCATCGAGGAACCGGAAGCCGGCCTGCACCCTGGGGCCGCCGGAGTCCTGCGTGACGGTCTGAGGGCCGCATCCCTCCACACGCAGGTTGTGGTGACCAGCCACAGCCCGGAGTTGCTGGATGACGCGTCCATCGCCGAGGAGAACCTCCTGGCCGTGAGCAACAAGAATGGCCAGACCATCATCGGCCCCGTAGATGCTGCCGGCCGGAGGGCGACGCGCGATGAGCTTTTTAGCGCCGGCGAATTGCCCGGCCTGAGCCAACTGACGCCGGACCTGGAGGGAGTCCAAAAGGCTCCTGAGAGCCAAATGGAACTGTTTGGCAGGCAGACGGAGGGGGCGGTCCCGGAAAGCTGAATGGCCGATCACCGATCCCTGTTCGATGCGTTCCGGCTGATCTTCAGTTCGAGCGTGCCGATGCCAAAGGGGGCGTCGCTCTGGTTGGGTGGAGCTTCGGGGACGACGATTTCCTTTTGCAGGTTGCTTAAGTTAAGGGGTCCAATAATATTTGCGTTGCGCCGGTCTCACACTGCGGTTTGCTTGGGCAGCATCTGGCTCAGGAGGCGCTTGACTTGCTCGTGCTTTCGCCCGGGCCGGCGCTTCATCTGGCTAATCGCCTGGCTCACTCGCGTAAAATGCCCCATCGCTAAACGGGCGCTTAGCCGGCGCAATGGCACCGTCGTACGCTGCCGCACCCACCAGGCCAGCACGACTTTTTCCGGCGCGCTCTTGGGCATCAGTGCCAGTTCGGTGTCGCTCAGCCCGAGCACCCCCATCGCCTGCTGCAAAGCCTTTTCGGCTGCCGCCTCGTCGTGCGCGGATTTGGCTTGCCCGCTGTGCGATTCCCGCTGCCGCCCCTCGACTGCGCCGTCCCAATAACCCTCCAGCTTTTTCAGAAAGCTCTCGCCGCCCACATACCAACCCCGCCGCAGGACCTTCCACTCCGCCTCCACTTCCTTGCGCCCGGCCTTGGTGCCCAACTCCAGCACCCGCCCTTCGATGTAGGCTTCGTATCCCCGCCGGTCTTCAGGGCGCAGACCCAGGCTGCCCATCACCCGCTCGGCGCTCAGCCAGGCCGGCCGCCTGCCGGCCCGGTTCAAATACCACGGGTAGCTGCTCCACCGATACCGCTTGAGCCGCTCCTGACCAATCCGAATCAGACCGGCCCGGGCGGGATTCAAGTGGATGTACGTGCTGACCACCTGAAAGTAATTCTGCTCCTGCCGGCCATTGACCGGGACGGCCTTGTAGCGGCCCTGAAACAAATGGCCCAAAAGCCCGTGCCTGCCATTGTAGCGCTGGGTGTAGGTTCCTTGCAGCCATTTCATCCCCGCTACCAGGTTGGGCTCGGGCGTTTCTACCAACAGATGATAATGGTTGCCCATCAGCACGTAAGCATGTACGCGCCAACCGGTCTTCTCGCAGGCCTCGCCCAGCGATTCCAGGAACCGTTTGCGGTCGGAGTTGTCGCCAAATACCGCCTGTCCGTGATTACCCCGCGCCATCACATGATAGACCGCCCCAGGATACTGGATTCGGATTGGTCTGGCCATAGTGGAAGCAATTCAGCCAGACAAAGTCTCCCGTGTCAAGTGCGTTGCAAAGATTATAGGACCGACCCCGATCGGACCGCTGTTTCCCGTTTCCCGCCCTATAGACCCCCAAGGAAACGGAAACGGGAAACACACCCTTTGCTCCAGCGGAGGATAGGGCAACGCAGGGATGCGACCCGAGCGCCAATCTGGAGGCTTGCGAACAGCAAGGTGGGGCGGGCCGACAACGGCCCGCCCTCTTTCTTCAACACCCTTGCTGGAGCAAGCCTAAAGCGATAAATCCCAGGGGGTCTGGGGGACTGGTCCCCCAGGGCCACGGACTTCAAGCTCGCGTCCGGAGACTCCCACACCCTTCTCCATCAAATACCATGAAAGCTTCGCTATCAAATAGCCCGCTCCCGCTCATAATCGAAGGTAAACCTCTATCCAGTCTTGCACGCAAACGCCACTTGAACCTGTCAACGGTGATGTATCACCGGGAACGCCTTGCTCAACGCATAGCCAACTTCATGGGGCCTGACATCCTCATTCAAATCCAGCGCCGCCCTCCTTGGAAAGACAGCATTGATGCCACGAGAGAGCGCATGGCTGTCAGGGATGAGCGCCGCACCCTGTAATTACCCACTGAACCCCTCAAGCTCTAACATCTGCTGCTCCGTGGTCCTCTTGTCGTTGGGGGACTGCGGGGTAGCGGTGTTGGAGGTTGGGGTGTCAGCGGGCGGTCAAAACCAGCCACCAGTGGGCGAATCAAAACCAGCCATTTTGAGGTGAGGTAAATCGTTGCGGTCAGGGTCAGTTTGATGACCCTGCCCGGCGATGAACCAACTCAAAATGGACATACAGCAAACGATTAGCAGGTTGACCCGCAGTAGCTGGTCACAGCGCAGGATAGCTCGGGAATTGGGGATCGACCGTGAGACGGTGGCTCGATACCGTCGATTGGCTCGCCAGGTGGGGGGACCAAACCCGGCCATTCCGCCCGCCGGGTCCGAACCGGTCGAAGGGGCAAAATCAGCCACTGCGCCCCTCGGCTCGAAGGTAACGACGGCGCCGAGCAACCCTCCAGCCCAGCCGGCAAACCCGGCCATTCCGCCCGCCGGGTCCGAACCGGCCGAAGGGGCAAAATCAGCCACTGTGCCCCTCGGCTCGGAGGTGACGGCGTCACCGAGCAACCCTCCAGGCCAGCCGGCAAACCCGGCCATTGCGCCCGCCGGGTCCGGACCGGCCGAAGGGGCAAAACCAGCCACTCTGCCCCTCGGCTCGGAGGTGACGGCGTCACCGAGCAACCCTCCAGCCCAGCCGGCAAACCCGGCCGCTCCGCTCGCCGGGTCCGGACGGGCCGAAGGGGCAAAACCAGCCATTGTGCCACCCAGCTCGGAGGTGATGACGGCGCCGAGCAACCCTCCAGCTCAGCCGCCAAAACCAGCCATTTCGCCCGCCGGGTCCAAGCCCGGCCGAGTCAGTCACTGCGAGCCGTTTGTGAACTTCATCAAAGACGGTTTGGACGCCAACTTGTCCGCTCAGCGGATTTACCAGGACTTGGTGAGCGAGCACCGGTTCGCCGGCAGCTACGATTCGGTGAAGCGCTTTGTGCGGCAGTTGGACGCGGTCAATCCGCTGCCCTTCCGGCGGATGGAGACCGAGCCGGGACAAGAGGCGCAGGTCGATTTTGGCCAAGGGGCTTGGGTGGTCCAGGACGGGCACCGGCGCCGTCCCCATGTCTTGCGCGTGGTTTTGAGTCACTCGCGCAAGGGTTACACCGAGGCCTTTTGGCGGCAGACTACCGAGAACTTCGTCCGGGGGTTGGAGAATGCCCTGAGGCATTTTGGCGGGGTGGTCGCGACCTTGGTCATCGACAATCTGCGGGCGGCCGTCAAGAAGGTCGATTGGTTTGAGCCCGAGCTCAATCCCAAGGTGGTGTCGTTCTGCGAACATTATGGCACCGTGATCCTGCCGACCAAGCCGGCGATGCCTCGCCACAAAGGCAAGATCGAGGCCGGGATCAAATACGTTCAGGAAAACGGGTTGGCCGGCAAGCAGTTCGAGAGCCTGGGCGCCCAGAACCTGCATTTAGCGCACTGGGAAGAAACGGTGGCCGACACCCGCATTCACGGCACCACGCGCCAGCAAGTGCGCGCGCATTTCCTGAGCGTCGAAAAGCCCAAGCTCTTGCCGCTGCCCCTGAGCCTGTTTCCGGCCTTCAACGAAGCGCCGCGTAAAATCCACCGCGATGGCTACGCCGAAGTGGACAAGGCTTATTACTCGGTGCCCCCGGAGTATGTGCGGCGGAAAGTCTGGGCGCGGTGGGACGCCAAAATGGTGCGTCTGTTCAATGAACGCATGGAGGCTATCGCCGTGCATGTGCGGCAAGAACCCGGAAGATTCAGAACCGATCCGGCCCACATTCACGATCATAAACGCACCCTCATCGAACGGGGCGCCGAGTGGATCCTGGACCGCTGCCGGCTGCTGGGCTGGGGGCGGAGACTTGGGCCGAAAGTCTTTACCAGCAGCGCGGCCCTGAAAGCCTGCGCGTCTTGCAGGGGTTCCTGGCCCTGGCCGAGAAACACCCCACCCCGCAACTCGACCACGCTTGCCAGTTGGCCCTGACGCATGGCGCGTGGCATCTGCGCGATTTGCGGGAACTCCTGGCCCGACCCGTGGCTCAGGAACAGTTCGCGTTTATCGAGACTCACCCGCTCATCCGCAACCTGAGCACCTATGACAATTTGGTGCCGGTCTGTTTCAGCCCGGCCTCCCAAAGCAACCCCAACCCACAATCCAATACTGATGAGCATTCCTAACCTGGAAACCACCCTCAAACAACTGCGCCTCTCCGGCCTGGCGGGCACCTTGAGCCTGCGCTTGCAGGAGGCCGCCGCCAACCGCCTGGCCCATGAAGAGTTCCTGGAGATCCTGCTCCAGGACGAACTCAACGTGCGCAAAGAACGGCTGCTCAGCCGCCGCACCAAAGCGGCGGACTTCCATCGCCTCAAAACGCTGCAGGATTTTGACTGGCGCTTCAACCCCGGCATCCCGCGCAAACAGATCTACGATCTGGCCGCCGGCCAGTTTATCCGCCAGGCCGCCGACCTTTTATTTATTGGCCCGCCAGGAGTCGGCAAAACCCACCTCGCTCAGGCCTTGGGCTACGAGGCCATCAAGCTCAACTTTCAGGTCCTCTACCGCTCCATCTTCGACCTGGTGCGCGACTTCCTGAGGGACGAGGCCTTCAACCAACAGGACCGCGTTCTGCGCCGCTATCTCAAGCCCGACCTTTTGATCGTGGACAACATGGGACTCAAAGCCCTGCCCAAACACTCCGGCGAATACCTCCTGGAAGTGGTCATGCGCCGCTACGAGAACCGCTCCACCATCATGACCAGCAACCGCCCCATCCAGGACTGGGGCAAGCTCCTGGGTGACGTGCCCGCCGCCAGCGCCATCCTGGACCGCTTCCTCCACCACGCGCAGACCATCGCCATCACCGGCCGCAGCTACCGCCTCAAAGATCAGAGCGCCGTCAAAGAAGAAAAACCACACACCAAAGCCGCGGAGGAACCCTCCCATGACTGAACCCGTTGGAAGCGCGGAAAAGCTCTCGGCGCGGCCTCTGGAGGCAATGGCCCGGGGGCTGGGGCAAGGATGTCGTCCGTCCGCCTTCAGCCCCTGGGAAGCTCAAGGCCCCATGCGCGGCGCTTTGAAAGCATGGACTTCGGAGATCCGTGGCGCGCCTATTTGTGCGGGCGAGGCGAGTCCGTTACGCGTGGCGACCGGCGGGAACGCGAACTGGAGGTTCGGAGTCCGTTCCCGCCGCTCGCCCGCCCGCACAAATAGACGGCGCGATTACGCCAGGAGACTTCGGAAAACACCTGGCGCCCCACGGGTCTCCGCGGGTCAGCAGAACCTCGCAGACCATAGCCGAGCAGAAAATCCCGTTTTCATCTTGAACCAAACCGAATAACTGATATGAAGTTCTCGCCTCAGAGTGGCTGGTTTTGAATCGCCCATAGGTGGCTGGTTTTGAACCGCCCGGTGACAGTTGGGGGGAGCATGACGTTTAGCCCTATCGTTTAGCTATATGCGCTTGAGTAGATGAGTTGCCGCCATCTGTAATCGATCCCCTGGTTTCTACATTGGCTCCTGTGCTCTCTATGGAGGGCTATCGGGGCTTGGTGTGGAGGGTATATAGAGCAGGGCCTTTAGCTGTTTACTTTAACTATGCAAGGAGTGGCATAGTTATCTATATATGTTCGCTTAGAAGGACGTATACCACAGCTTCTTTTTCAGCTACTTGAAAGGCGCTCCAGCATTGGAATGCGCTAGTGATGCCAATGCTCATGAAGTGTCGTCGCCAGGGCTGTAAGGGAGTCCTTCCTAAACTCTCTACTTTGATTATGAAAATAAGGAAACTGACGAACGATTATTGTCCTGGAGCATCGTATATCGGCAATGATGCAGTTCCCTCGCAACAAAGCGCCCAGTGCATCATCCAACACCCACCTTGGCACAATCAGCAGCCCGTCGCTGTTCTGGGCGAACCATTGACACATCTTGTGCAAATGAATGAGATTGGCTCCGCCCTTGAGGTATCGACGATAGCGGGCTCTGTTTTCGTTTCTGCAACCTTTCGTCGGTTTTCCCAGCAAATCAACAAAGGAGACCTTCTCCAGAATGGCCTGTCTATCCACACCGAGATTCGTCAAGCGGGAGAATAGGGATGCCATAACGTTGTGGTAATCGGTTAACCGTTCCTGACCTTGAGCGGGTGCCATCGGGTGGTGCCTATTGTTTTCTATGCACCAAGCTGGTCCCTTGTCGAGATATTCCAAGAAGGTCGGCTTGCTCCGCCGCCAGTCCTCTCCAGTTGGGAAATTCGGGTCAAAACCAAGAAATATACAGCGAGCACGGGCCGGATGTTGCCCTTGATACCCCGGATAAGCATGTCGAAGGTCGGGGTCAGGATGGTAGTCGAATGGCATATTTAGCGTTTATCTGAGTTCAAAAACGTTTGTGATACGACGCTACCTGATTCTCCCCAGCCTTTTGTCGCATCTTTCATAGGCAGGTGCAATATCAACTAAAATCCCGTGCATAAGCTCAGGAATTGAGGCACACACGGTAAGCGGAAGAACATACTACCAGCCTCAGCACCGAGATATTCTGAATTTGTGACCGCCGTTGTTGTAAATGATGTGCCATAGTTCGTCCAAAGGCTCAAGTTCGGCGATGCCTGGAGCTGACACGTCGCACCGGCTGCTAAACAGCGGCAATCTAGGCGAATAGCTCCGCTTACCGTAGGCGCGAATGCTGCAACGGGCGGAGAAGCGATGACGATAGTTGGCAAACTAGTATAACCTGAACCGGTACTGACGATATTGATGGCAGTCAGGACGCCATTGCTGACCGTTGCTGTAGCTGAAGCACCATTGCCTCCGCCTCCCACAATGCTCACGGCAGGAGCCGATACATAGCCAGAACCACCGCTAGTGATAGTTGCACCAACGACAAAACCATAGGATATCTGAGCGGTAGCAGTGGCCGCATAGGGGGCAGGCAGTCCCACCAATTGATAGATGGCATCATCCACCAACTGCGAATAAACAGGTATCGCTGCAACAAAGGGAAAGCCCATATCCGTCCATATTCCCGACTGCGCTACCTGGAGTTGGTAGGTGCCGCCGATGCTTAGGTCTGTGAAGGTGATGTTAATGGCTCGCGCGATGCGAAGGCTGCCAAGGAATGGTGGGCTGACGAGGATGGTGGGTGCGGCGGTGTAGCCGGAGCCGGTTGTGATGATATTCATGGCGCTCACGACACCATTGCTAATCGTGGCTGTGGCTTGCGCACCACTGCCATTACCGCCTATGAACTGAACCGTTGGTGCAACTGAATAACCATACCCTGGATCTGTAATGATAGCGGCAACCACAAAACCATTAGTGACAACTACTGTAGCCGTAGCGCAATGTGGGCCAAGATAAGCTCCAGTCACCGTGGTCGTCTGATTGGCACTGACTGCCACGCTTTGACAAGCTGGTGTGCCCCAGCCTGTTAGGGTCGAAAAGGCTACAGTATGATTGCCCGCAGGGAGACCGCTAAGGGTCACCCCGCTGCCTTGCCATGGTCCACCGTCAACCTGCCATTGTGCCCCAGCGCTGACTGCGCCAGAGGGAATGATCGTCACCTGCAATGAACCAAATAGCTGGGTGTAGGTCCCAGTAGCTGTCGTTGTCTCACCGATACTGACCGTTACTGCTTGGCTGGCAGGTGTAGCCCAGCCGGTTAGGGCTGAGAAGGACACAGTATGACTTCCAGGCCAGAAAAAGTATACCGTTGTGCCGCTGTTCCGCCACGTCCCACCATCCACCTGCCACTGCGCTCCGGCAGTGGCGGCACCTAGAGGACTAAGCGTAATCTGCAAGGATACATTCGAGTTCCACAACACGGGCGGAATGCAAAGGCTCGCCCAGCCGCTGGTCCCGGGCAAGTAATAGACAGTCGCATTGGTGTTAGACGAGAACACGGTACAATCAGCGCTTGGGGCGTTACCCTGGAAATAGAGGGCTTTCAAGCTCATGCACCCTATGAACGCGCCGTCCCCGATACTTCTGACGCTGTCGCCTATCGTAACGCTGGTCAAACTGCTGGAGGAATCGAACGCATAGGCCCCGATGCTGGTGACGCTGTTGGGTATAGTAATGTTGGTCAGACTGCTGCAAGTGTCGAACGCGGCGCTTCCGATGCTGGTAACGCTGTCAGGTATCGTGACGCTGCTCAGGTTGGTGCATTCAAAGAACGCCTCGTCTCCAATGGTGGTTACGCTGTTGGGGATTGTGACGGTGATCAGTCTGGCGCAGTTAAAAAACGCGAGATATCCGATGCTGGTGACAGAATAATTAGTGCCAGAATTATCTATAACAACAGAAGGTATTGCAACATCGCCCCCTGGGCCATTATAGCGAGTTATTTCGGCTGTATATCCGTCTTGTGAATACCACTTAAATCCAGTGTAATCACCGGATGACTGTCCCTTTGCAGAGCCCGCTAGCATTATCGAGAGCGCCGCAAGAGTGGACAGGGCGAGCAGTCTTGAAGGACGTGCGATATTCATAATGAAGCTTAATGAACCAGTGAAGATACAATATCCGTAAGACTCTGTTTTGTTGCTGCGCTCGGCCCCCATTGACCCTGTGCGGTTAAAAGCGAACTGGTTTCTGGTCGCACGCATGTTCTTCAGGCTTCTGCCCGATATTGCTCAACCGCTCCCCTGCCGTCAATCTCAATCCAGGAATAATCACCGGCATAACCAGTCCATCACCGGCACCCCGCCTTTCATCAAACTCCCGCCCATTTACCCTCAACTTCATCCACCCCTGGCTCCCGACCAGCTTCTCCTGCTGTCTGTTCCTCGCGGCACCGGTCCTCTTGAGCAGCGACAGGTTGAGGTTCAGGTAGATGAAGGCGGCGGCCGTGGCGATTGAGAGGATGGAGCGGTGGTGACGAGGATGGAGCGGCGGTCCCGGTCGCGGGTTTAATGGGCTCGTGGTGAGGCGTGGACAGGGTCAGGATGGATTCTGGCGGCCGGGAGAGGCGAAGGAGCCAGCCGGGATGATGGCGCGGGGCTGGCAAGCGCAAGGGCAATGGGCCAACGGTGATTAAGTGGATGAAGCGGCCTGCCGACTGGAAAAACTGAAACTCGCGTTCTTACTTTTGTTCTTACTTTGACCTTTTTCTCTCGGAAATCTTGCGTAAGTCGTTGATTTGCAAGGCTGGAGCGGGTGAAGGGAATCGAACCCTCATATCGGTTACATTTCTATGTCGTTAGTAATGAGGAACTTGCGACTAAGCGTGAACGCTATGGCGAGGGCCGTTCCGGGCGTGATGCCTCAGAAAAGTGGTCTCGTGTGGTTGGGAGCGGTGTGCTTTGCGCGGCTCGACGCAGCTCTCGCTCTCAGGTTGCGGCCCGAATCACCGAGCAAGCACAGCCCGAAACGGGCACGACCGTCATCGCGAAGCTTGTCGTTGTCAACGCGGAGCCAAAATGATAACGTTGTGGTGATGCGTGACCTGGAGACTATTCTGACGACCGCCGTGGTTGTAGCCCGAGAGTTTGGGGCCAAGCGGCTGCTGCTCTTCGGCAGTGCGCTGGACAATCCCGCCCCGGCCCACGACCTCGATCTGGCCTGCGAAGGTGTTCCTGGTTGGAAGCTCTTCGAGCTGGCGTCCGCGCTGGAACGGGCCCTGGGCATTCCGCTGGACTTGGTGCCGCTAGACTCCCCGACGCCTTTTACACGGGTCATCGAAAAGCGGGCCCGCGTCCTCCTGTGACCGCCGAAGAACTCAAAGCCGAAATCGTAACTATTCAGGTCTCAGGGGCCAGCGGGAGGGGCTGAGGGGATGAAGGGGTTTCCGAGGAGAGCCTTCTCCAGCTCGTCGAGGAGGTTGCGGCCCTGCTTGCGGCAGGTGGAAATGTAACTTCGAATGCGGGCGGAAACCCGAGCGCCGTGGAGGGTGCGGAAGCAGCCGGAAATCTTCTGCTGGACCTTCTGCATGCGGATGTCCTGCTCGCCCCCGTTGTTGGTAAAAGGCACCTCCGCAAAGACGGCGAAGGCCAGCACGCTCATCTCAAAGTCTTCCAAGCGATCCAACAGGTTGGCGGCCTTGCTTTGAGCGGCACGGCCCTCTTGCCGAGGATGGCGCCGCCGGCCTTTTCGCAGAATGGCGTGATAGGCCGCCAAGCACTTTTTGAACGCGCGCCGCCCGAGCACTCCCTGGGTCAGGCGCCGTTGGTGGAGGTCCAACAAGAAACGGCTGAGTTCCTGGCCCAGAACTCCTGCTGCTCTTCATAGAGGAATTTCAGCTCGCGCAAATGGTGCTGGTTGCACAGCGCGTGCAGGCAATCCTCATAGGTAAAGTAGGCCTTCCAATGGTCGTGGACCAGAAAGTTCCGGCACCGGGGCAAAATATCGAAGTAATCCATGGCCTCTCGGCCCCGCTTGGGATGCACCCCGTAGAAAGTCAGTTGCGCGTTGCTCACGACGTGCAGCCAATGGAGCGCCTTGGCCACCCGCAGGCCGCTTTCATCGCAGTGATTGACCGGGGCCTGGGGCAGCAACACCCAGAGCGCGTGCTCGAAGGGCGCCAGGTTTTCGTAAGTGCGCTCATTGGCGGCGACCACCGTCGCCTCACTCAACGGTTGGCCATAGAGATCCTGGCAAATGCGCGTCAAGCGCGTGTAGGGGATGAAATGGTCCTCATTGAAGTAAACCATCTGGGCCCGGAAGCGTGGCCCGTACTGGGCCGGGGCATTGACCTGTGGCGGGAAGGCGGCGGTGACCAGGGCGCCGGAGACCGGGCAGCGTTTGATCTCGGCTTGATGTTCGCTCACCTCCAACGGCTTTTGGGGCAATTCAAAGACCTGGCGCTTTTCGTGCCCGAGCACCGGCACCTCGTGCAAAGAGCAACCGTGGCACGCGCCACAGGTGCAACGTTCCAACCGATGGACGATCTCGTGGTCGGGCCGGGCTACCGGTTGGAGGGTCTGGCCCGGGTGTCCGGGCTGGCCGCCGGGCCGGCGACCGGTTTTGATGCGCAGGGACTTGGGCGCCGGTTTGGCCAAGCCATCGCTGGAGGGCGGCTTGCTGCTATTGGAGCTGTTGAGGGCCAGCCGCGCTTTGAGCGCTTTGACTTGCTGGCGCAACGCGCGCACCTCCCGAAGCAGTTTGCACAGCCTGGCTTCCAGACGCAAGATCAGGCCGATGAGCTTGCCCAGGCCCGCGCGGGCCAACCGGAGCAGTTGTTGGCGGCGGCTCAGGCGCATAGGCGGGGGCGGAACTGCGGGTGCAGCGGATAGACCCACACCTGCTTGGGGGGTGTCTGGAGCCGATGAGCGCAGTCTTGGCGGGTGCGGCCGGTGGTGTGACCCAACTCGATCCAGTTGGCCGCGCGATAACAGGCCCCCGTGAAGCGGGAGCTATCCACGAAGGTTTCGACCAACTCCAGGGGCCGGGCATAGGCGCTTTGCCAGTCCTGGCGCAACCGGCGCAAGACCAGGCTCAGGACATGGCTGGCCAACCGCGGCGCCTCTACCCAGGGTAAAATCAGGAATCGGCTGTTGTTGGCCACCTGCTTGAGGCGGGCTTGCCGTTGGGCCGCACTCCACCCGATAAAGAGGTCGCGCGGGGCGCACTTCCAGGCCGCCGGACCAAAGAGCAAAACCGCCAGGTCCCGCCCCTGACTATCGGTGACCAAGTAATGCAATTGGCCCAGGGGATGCGGATAACCCAAGTAGTGGTGCGCCAGAAGATATTGCGCCAACCGGGCGCGCTCGGCTTGCCGCGGTCCGACCAGATGCACCGACACAGGCTGCAGTTGAGCCAGGGGCTGGGTGATGGGCCCGCTGGGAGTCAGGGCGCCTTGGCTGGAGGGGCGCGCCTGTCGGCGACCCCCACGGTTCTGGCGCGCTGGCAACCGCAGACCGACCCGCTGCTCCAGCCGATTGAGCAGGAGCCGAACGGCCATGTCGCGCAGTTGCCCCTGGGGGTTGCGCCAGTCCCAGAGCGTTGCCAGCCCAACCGACAAAGCGCGGCGGCTCTGGCCCTGGCGCTGGTCAATCCACCTGCTGGAGCTGGGTTAGGCGGCGTAAATAAATAAAGGTATCAACTTCTGAGAATCGTGGTATGATAGCTGCACATGAGTGCTATTGCCGCGCTGACGCAGAAGTTCAGGGCCATTTGGCCACTCCTAAATGAGCGGACCCGGCGCCTTACCGCCGCCAATGAAGCTATGCAGATGGGTTATGGCGGTGTCTGCGTGGTTCACCGGGCTTGTGGCTTGTCCCGCAAAGCCATCCTCAAGGGTATTGGCGAAATCGAGCGGGGCGACTCCTCGCTGGCGGAGCGCATCCGGCGCCCGGGCGCCGGACGCAAGAACCTCACGGTGTTGGATTCCGGGCTGGTGGCGGCGCTGGACGATTTGATTGAGGGCGGAACTCGCGGCGATCCGGAATCTCCCTTGCGCTGGGTCTGCAAGAGCACTCGGACCCTGGCCGAGGAGTTAAGCCAGCAAGCTCATCCGGTGAGCCACATGCGGGTGGCCCAACTGCTGCACGAGCAGGACTACAGTTTGCAGAGCAATCGGAAGCTGGAGGAAGGGGAGGACCACCCGGACCGCAACGCCCAATTTCGGCATATCAACCGGTGCGTGAAGCGGGCCTTGGCGGCGGGGGAGCCGGTCATTTCGGTGGACACCAAGAAGAAGGAACTGGTGGGCAACTACGCCAATAGCGGCCAACAATGGCGTGTGGCGAAACAACCGCAACGGGTCAAGGGGCACGACTTCCCGGGTCCCGAGGTGCCTCGCGCCTATCCCTACGGCATCTATGACTTGGGGCGCAACAGCGGATTCGTAAACGTGGGCACCGACCATGACACGGGGGCCTTTGCGGTGGCCTCGATTCGTGGGTGGTGGCGCTTTGAAGGGCGAAGACTTTATCCTGCGGTCCGGACGCTGTGGATCACCGCCGATGGCGGAGGCAGCAATGGGTGGCGGCTGCGACTCTGGAAACTCGAGTTGCAGGGCTTTGCCGACAAAAGTGGGCTGTGCCTTTCCATCTGCCACTTTCCGCCCGGCACCAGCAAGTGGAACAAGATCGAACACCGACTCTTTTCGTTCATTTCGTCCAACTGGCGCGGTGAACCGTTGCGAGATTACCAGACGGTCGTGAACCTGATTGCCAGCACAACGACGGCCAAAGGATTGACGGTGACCTGCCGGCTGGATCGTCGAAAGTATCCGACGGGTAGAAAAGTCTCACGCGAGCAGATGAAGCAAGTGAACCTAAAGCCTAACAAGTTCCATGGTGAGTGGAACTATACCATCGAGCCTCACGGGTGAACCAACTTGATACCTTTATTTATTTACGCCGCCTTAGCTCCTCAGGTTCAAACTGGCGGCCCAGGATGCATATCGGACCTGACATCGGCCCGACTGTGCCAGGAAAGGATCGTGGAAACCAGCTTTTTCTTCAGGGTTCACCGAACAATCTGGCACCTCCAGGCTGGGCCTCTAAACGGCCCTAAACGGATAGCGCCTCACTTCTGCCGCGAAAACTCATTCTCCCCGCCGGTTAGATCAAAAACACCTGAATAGTTACCCGAAATCGAGATCGAGTGGGATCGCATGCGGGAAGGGGTGGATCAGGTTGGCGCTATCCTGGCGGCGTTTCGCAACCGCGTTGCTGCTCACCTGGGCAAGCTCTAACCACCCTGCCGGGCTCTCCTGCCGCAATTCGGCGCTCTCTCTCAGCCATCCCTGCCTGGCTGCAGGGGGAGGGCCTAACCAGCACGGTCTTCGCTGTCGGCCCACTGAATGAACCAAGCTATGGGTGAACCCCTTTTCACGGGAAATCCAGGAGAGCGATATGGCCAAGGCCGAGCGCATTCTTCGGGAAGAACTCCCGAGTTTGGGTTGGACTGCCGAGCAACTGGTGCGGCAGCGCAAGGGCGACCCCCGGAAGGTCAAGGTTGCCGCGCGGCTGCGGCGCGAGACCACGATGACGCTGGCATGGGTTGCGCAGCGCTTGCATATATGAGTCCCCACCCACGTTGCTTGCCTCCTCTACCGCGAGAAGAAGAACGCCTCAAACGGTGGTAATAGTGAAAATACTCTGTTCTGACCCCGCTCACGACTTTAGCTAGAGCC
>CAVQND010000010.1:0-81776 GCA_963713735.1 uncultured bacterium | reverse complement strand
GGCTGTTCACGTCACCCTAAACTCCGGTTTCTCTGCGCGCGTCGCTGGCTGATGAAGCGAGTCGCCGGCTCGTGATGGACAAAGAAGTGTCAACCCAGCCGCGAATAAAAGCAAGCCAACTCTCACCGGAATTCTTCGCGGCCGGGTCAAAGCCCTTGCCATGCTTCACGTGTCTTTTTACCGCGGTTCAGTTTATTCACGCCTTCCCCCGGTTGACCTGATGGCGACAGAGTTTGATCAGGCACCCAAGTTCCTCGGGGTTTATAGGCCGCACCAATCGATAGTGCCCGGATGCGACCATCAGGAGGTCCAAACGACCGGCTTATCGAGGAAATGGGCAATGCATTGGACAATTCGGCATTTGATTGGATTCCGCTTTTTTCTGGTCGGGACCGCGCCTAAAATCCCCCCATGAAATATGCCAAATGCCGGAAATCCGCCATAGGGAGAGGACGCTGAATCCAATCGGAAAACTGGCCGTCGGGGAGCCCAGCCGAACAATTTGGGGCCTTGCTTGTGCCAGAAAAAGCCGGGGGCAAGGACACCCGTGATCCATAATACATTGCAATGGAGCAACTTACATAGATACTTCGCCCATAGGGAGAATATAATATAACATTGTGATTGTCGGGCTGCCCGATGCCGCCGTCAAAGAATCCCGCGACCGGGTCATGACCGCCCTCATCAACTCCGGGTTCAACTTCACCTTTGGCCGGACCACCATCAACCTGGCCCCGGCCGACGTGAAGAGAGGGCTCCAGCTTCGACCTGCCCGTCGCGGTCGCCATGGCCGCCGTTCAGCGCCGAACCAGCATCTGAGCAATCGCCGCGTGGCGCCCCGGATTGTTGATAACTGATAGTGAGCTGTTTCGTCGCGCGGCGCATCGCACGCAATGCAAGCGTCGCATCGAGCCGCGATCAGGAGCGTCCTACTTCCATTACGAGATGGTGGCAAAGAAAATGCCTTGGGTAAGGTTTCCCTTGAGGCACCTCCCGATTGTAGTATGAGATGCGGTGGTTCCGCTCTGACAGGGCCGGGTCCGGGGGCGACATTAAAAGCTGGCTGACGTGCGCTGCGATGCCGTCGAACACGACGCCCGGGCTTCCGGACATCAAGTATCCGATCAACGCGCCTTCGTGGGAGAACGGCGCGGCCTTGCACTTCAAGTATTTGTCATCCAGATCGCGCAGATAGGGAGCGAGCTTCCGATCCGTCTTGAGCACCTTGGCCTCAATCGGCCAGATCACGGAGTAGTCGCCGGCGCGCATGACGAAGCCGAAATCATAGGCCTTGGAGCGGGCCGGGGCGGGCTGGCGGGTTTCGAACTCCGGCATTTCAGGAATCAGGATAAATGGTTCCTCGGTGTTGCTTCGGCAAGCGTGCGTAGCGGCAAAAACTTGGAGGCGGGCGGCTTTTCCAGGGCGCCGGGGCCGGACGCGGGAGCCCACTATGGGCGAGGGCGGGCCAATCAGCCGCTGTTGACCGCTTCGATGGCCTGTCGGTAGTTCCACGGGAACCAACAGGTCGGGGCCTTTGCCACCGCCTGGGCGTGTTGCTCGAGGGCCATGAGGTAGTCGAAGGGGTTGACCCGGTTGAGTTCGCAGGTGTGGATCAGGCTCATGTGGATGTCGCCGATCCGGGCTCCGTTGAGCGTTTTATAGGACAACGAGTTTTTGCGGTGAAGGATCGCCATCTTGAGCGCCCGCTCCGCGATGTTGTTGTCCAGCGGCGCACCGGGGACCGAGAGGAAACGGGTCAACGTTTCCCACCGTTTGAGCATGTAGTTGATGGCCTCTCCCAGACCGGAGTTGGGTTCAACCTTCTTTTGTTCCAACTGCTCTTTCATCCACTGCCGGAGTTGGTCCATCACCGGTTTGCTGTGTTCCTGGTGGAAGGCCAGTCGTTCCAGGTCCGAGAGCTGCCGTTCCTTGGCCAGGGCCTCAAAGCGATAGATCTCCCGCAGGCTTTCGATGACCTGGCGGCATTCCTCCGGAAAGCTCTGGCCCACGTCAATAAAGTTTCTTCGGGCGTGGAGGAGGCAATGGCACAGCAGGGTGTGGAACTCCTTGGGTTCATTGCGCGCGAGCGCATCGCACATCTGCAGCGGCTGGCTCCGGTTGGCCTCCCGGCTTTGGAGCAGTTGGTCCAGATTCTCCCCGGCGTGCTTCTGGCCGGTGAAGAACAGGGCCACCGGGACTGGGCCGACCCGGGCGACGATGCTGGTGGTGAAAATGCCCGTGCGCGGGTCCGGGTCCTGGGCGTCGGCGATTTGCCGCCGCAAGCTCTGCACCCGCATGGGGGTGTCATCGTTGTGCAAAATCTCGGCTTGGGCGGCGGCTTCGATCAGGGCCTCATAGACCACTTCGGGTGTTTTGGAGGCCGCCGCCATCAGTTCCCACTGCGTCGAGGCGGCCAGCGGCACCCCGAGATAGTGCTGCCATTTGTCGGTGCGATACATGGGCTGGCCCACCCCAAAGCGCTGCAGGTTCAACATGACGCCACAGCTCGGATCGTATTTGCTCTGCCCAGCCTCCGGCGGCGGGGCGGCGGTGAAGAGGGCTCCGCACAAAGCGCAACGCAACCGTTCCAGTTCGAAGATCGTCGCGCTAAACATAGGCTGGGCGGCAATGCGCACGATCCGGGCTGGGGTCTTGAGCAGGTAGAGTTTGCCTTTGAGGCACTTGGGGCAGAGGTCCCCAAGGCGCAGCTTGGGATGAGGCACCGGCAGGCGCTTGGCTCCCGGATAATCCTGGGCGGCTTTGCGCCCGTGCCCTTTGGCTTTGGGCTTGGGGTCTGGCGTTTTGGCGCTGGCAGCGGCGGCGTCACTTTGAGCCAGCAGGTTGCGGCTCTTCTCGGTCTGGCTCCGAAGATCATCCGCCGAAGTCGGCCCAGGGTGGTGTTCTTGGCTTCGAGCACTCCCATGACCCATTGGAGGGTCCGCAAGAGCGTTTGCACCAGTTGGTAAGTCTCCGCCGGCAAGAGCCCGGCCAGCTTGACCAACAACTCTTCCAGTTGGGTCGGGCTCAGGGCGACGACCTCCGGACCGCTGCCCTTAGCCATAGCCCCCTCCGCAAAGCTGGCGGCGAAAGTCCGGCCGTAGCGGATAAACCCACAACTGCTTGAACGAACGGTTGGGCACCGGGCTCCTGGAGTCCTTGCCCAGTCCGGCGGTCAAGCCCAGATAGATCCAATTGGCAGCTCGATAACAGGTGCCGCCGAACCGTTCCGGGTCAATGAAGGTTTCCAGCAAATAAACCGGATGCTCATAGAGGGCTTGCCAGTCAGTGGCGATCCGCCGAGCCACTTGCCCCAATAAATGGCTGGCCAACTGCGGCACTTTGACCCAGGGCAAAATCAGGAAGCGGGTGTTATAGGCCAGCAGGTGAATATGGGCTCGGCGCTGCGGCGCCGACCACCCGATGAAGCGGTCGCGCGGCCCCAGGTGTCGGGGAGCCGACGACCAAGCCAGCGCGGCCACCGGCTGGCCCTGAGCGTAGACTAAATACTTGAGATGCTCCCCGACCGGCTGGGTATAAGCCAAATAATGGTGCGCCTCGATGAGGCTGCCGAAGAGTTCTTCGGCCGGCGTGCGCCGCACTTGGCGGATCTCCAAGGGACCCAATTCGGCCAAGGAACATTCCTGCGGCCTGGCCGCCAACGCCAACTCACGCTCGGGCGCCCGGTGCCGCGCCGCGTTGTTGGGTGGAGACATCCGCTTGGCCGGCAGTTTAATGTGACCGGCCCGGTGCAACTCCAGCATCAGACTCCGGGCGACCATGTCCCGCAGTTGGCCATTGGGCTGCACCCAGTTCCACGCCTGGCACACCTTGGCCGAAAGCCGCCGCCGGCTTAGGCCGGGGTGGGCGGCGATCAGCTGCCCGATAAACTCAACGTCGGCACGGCTCAGCTTGCAACCGCGATAGGCAAACTCGCTCTGCACGACCGCCAGCCTAAGCGGTCAAAAACTGGAACGCAACCTCTTTCACCCTTTTCGGGATCTTTTTTTTATCGCTGGTTTGGCCTCAGGCCGCCGAGGCAATCGGTCGCCACAAGGGTGCGGCCTGGGCGGTGTTGGGATTGCCGTTCCAGAGCAGTAATTGAAGTTGATGGACATCCAGCCCCAAGGTGGGCTGCTGGCCGCCAGTGGGCCACCAGCCAAATCGTCCCTGAGAGAGCCGTTTCTGGCACAGCCAAAAACCCTGGCCGTCATACATGAGGATCTTAAGCGCCCGCCGCCGCCGATTCGAGAAGATGAACACGGCGCCGCCAATCGGGTCGGTATCCAGCCTTTGGCGGCAAACCTGCGCCAGCCCGTCAATGCCTTTGCGAAAATCCACCGGCTCGACCGCCAGCAACAACCGCATCTGCGGGGTAATCTGAATCACGACCGATGCCTCCAGGCCCCTGGGCCAAAGCCAGTGCCGCAACACTGTCGCTTTGCGCCAGCCGCAGGGTCAGTTTCGAACCGCGGCGGTCCTCCAGTTCAATCACCCACTGCGGGCCGCTGGGCCAAGTGGCCACCGGCACCTCGACAAACCCCGGAGGCAGGGCACCGGCCCTGGAAGGTTCCGGAACTGGACTGGCCGCCAAGTGGCGCTTGAGGGCAGTGTAATTTACGCCGAGAGCTTGGGCCACAGGGCTCAGTCCGTAGCCTCGTGCCAAAGTCGCCATCGTCCGCCATAACGCTTCCGGGATGGGTTCTCGATGTTTACGCCGCTCGCGCCAGGCTGCCAGGGCTGGTTGCACCCGCGCAATGGCTGCTGCAAATGCGGGGTCCGATTTGATCGTTGTCTTCGCTGCCATAATCTGCCGCGAAGACTACCACCGGGGCCGAAACCCCGTCACACACCCTTACCAAAGCAACACGTTCCTCGCCCGTTTGGTGTTCCTGGATCTTCACGCTGTGATACGCGGTCAGGCTCCGCTCAATCTCATCCTCCGCCGCCGACCAGTTGACTGCACGTAGGAACGTCGGCGCCCAGATCGTCATAGGCCGCCCATACCCGCCGGAGGATGGTCACGCAGGCGTCGCGCGGCCAGGCCTTGAGGCAATCGAAAGCGGCGTCCTTGGGCCAGCATTGCTCGCTTATGGTTTGCCGTCGTCTCATAGGCTGGCGTCACCCCCAATTCGCCCGGACGATCTCCGCCGCAACCTCGTCGGCGTCGCGCATCGCCATGGAACGCGTCCATTGCCGGCGCTGGTCAGGCTTGATCAGGAACACCGTCGGAACGTTGCCGGCGGGAGTGGGGTGCGGTGCATAAATGCGGGCACTCCGCTCAAAATAGAATCCAGCCCCAACACCCGGCGCTCTCATGCAGCCGGTGTAAAGTTCAGCTAGCCTCTGCCGCAACGCATCTGATTCCACCGGTTCAACCCGCACGCACTCTCTACCCGGCCAGTGCAGATGGATCGCCAATATGCGAACCGGTAAACGCGCGGATAGCGGCTCTTGAAAAATGGTGGCGCAAACCGCCTTTTCCTCACCGAAGCCCGCCTTCAGGACGTGGGTGAAGTGTTCGGCGTATTGTTGAACGTCTGGATCGTTTGTGCCCTTGCCCTTGCCTGGTCTGCGAGGAGTTTGCCGCCGGCCAGGCGAACTCGGCCCCCCTTTAAAGTCAGGCAGCGTGAAGTCAACCAAGTCTTCAACCAACACCCTCTCCGATGGCTTGAGCCGGAAGAGTGCTCTGACCCGATCGTCGAGATCACCGGGATTGGTCAGACCGTCGAGCAGGCCCTCAGCGGCTTCAGGCAGGGGAACCCGCAACAAGTCCTCGACTAGCGATTCCTGCCTGTATGCCGCAAAGCGCCCGCTGGAGAGCAGCATGAAATAAACCGCAAGTTTGCTGTTGTGTGCTGTCGTCTTCGAAGGATGCTGGTTGCATGGCTCAAACCAGCGTCTCCCCATCCGAGTATGTCGCAAAAACAAGGCCGCTGATCTCGGGTTGGCACGGGATATTCAATGATCATTCGGCCATCCTGGCCGGACTCGATGTGGCACCAGAGGGATGGGGGCATTCGCCCCAACAGGAGATACTGCAGGAGTATGTTTTGAGCTAGGGCGCAGGCCAATTCATTCAACGGCCGAAGGGATCCGGGCCGTTCCTCCTGCCAGTCTCTGAAGCTCTGAAACAGCTCTTCCGCATCGGGCGATTCGAGCAGCTCAAGGCCCACATTTTCCCCGTTGACACCGCCGAAGCAAAGCAGGCAAGTCTCTGGGCCGACAAGTCGAATGTCGCATCCCATGGTTCCGTTCCGATGCACGCGCGTCCCCAGATCAAAAAGCGGTTTGATATAGGCTGCACTGACGGCAGCTGCACTTAGGCGGCGTAAATAAATAAAGGTATCAAGTTGGTTCACCCGTGAGGCTCGATGGTATAGTTCCACTCACCATGGAACTTGTTAGGCTTTAGGTTCACTTGCTTCATCTGCTCGCGTGAGACTTTTCTACCCGTCGGATACTTTCGACGATCCAGCCGGCAGGTCACCGTCAATCCTTTGGCCGTCGTTGTGCTGGCAATCAGGTTCACGACCGTCTGGTAATCTCGCAACGGTTCACCGCGCCAGTTGGACGAAATGAACGAAAAGAGTCGGTGTTCGATCTTGTTCCACTTGCTGGTGCCGGGCGGAAAGTGGCAGATGGAAAGGCACAGCCCACTTTCGTCGGCAAAGCCCTGCAACTCGAGTTTCCAGAGTCGCAGCCGCCACCCATTGCTGCCTCCGCCATCGGCGGTGATCCACAGCGTCCGGACCGCAGGATAAAGTCTTCGCCCTTCAAAGCGCCACCACCCACGAATCGAGGCCACCGCAAAGGCCCCCGTGTCATGGTCGGTGCCCACGTTTACGAATCCGCTGTTGCGCCCCAAGTCATAGATGCCGTAGGGATAGGCGCGAGGCACCTCGGGACCCGGGAAGTCGTGCCCCTTGACCCGTTGCGGTTGTTTCGCCACACGCCATTGTTGGCCGCTATTGGCGTAGTTGCCCACCAGTTCCTTCTTCTTGGTGTCCACCGAAATGACCGGCTCCCCCGCCGCCAAGGCCCGCTTCACGCACCGGTTGATATGCCGAAATTGGGCGTCGCGGTCCGGGTGGTCCTCCCCTTCCTCCAGCTTCCGATTGCTCTGCAAACTGTAGTCCTGCTCGTGCAGCAGTTGGGCCACCCGCATGTGGCTCACCGGATGAGCTTGCTGGCTTAACTCCTCGGCCAGGGTCCGAGTGCTCTTGCAGACCCAGCGCAAGGGAGATTCCGGATCGCCGCGAGTTCCGCCCTCAATCAAATCGTCCAGCGCCGCCACCAGCCCGGAATCCAACACCGTGAGGTTCTTGCGTCCGGCGCCCGGGCGCCGGATGCGCTCCGCCAGCGAGGAGTCGCCCCGCTCGATTTCGCCAATACCCTTGAGGATGGCTTTGCGGGACAAGCCACAAGCCCGGTGAACCACGCAGACACCGCCATAACCCATCTGCATAGCTTCATTGGCGGCGGTAAGGCGCCGGGTCCGCTCATTTAGGAGTGGCCAAATGGCCCTGAACTTCTGCGTCAGCGCGGCAATAGCACTCATGTGCAGCTATCATACCACGATTCTCAGAAGTTGATACCTTTATTTATTTACGCCGCCTTAGCCTGGCGGCACTCAAGTCGGGCTGGGCAAACAAGACATCGCTGGACTTCAGGGCCTCAATTGCTTCCAAGTGCGTCGCGGTCTGAACCACTGCATGGATTTCGGTTGCGGGACATTCACGAGCGATTCTTTCCTGCAATGCAAGTGCCTTTGGTTGACCGATATCAGCGGGACCAAATTCGCTTTCGCCCAAATTGTGGGCTTCCACCCGGTCACAATCCACGAGAGTGAGATTCTTAACGCCTAATCGACCAAGCGAGTTTGCCGCCAAACTGCCGAGGCGCCCACACCCTATTAGCCCCACATGGAGAGCCGTGAGCCGGCGCCAGTTCTCAAGCCCTCCAAGCGCTCCGATGGTCCGAGACCAACGTTCCTCGAGTTCCTCATCACGCGGCCGTGCCTCTCCCGCCCCAAGCAGCGAGACTGTGCGCATCCCCGGGCCAACCAGCCGCAGTTCGGAAAGAGGCTCCCAACTACCTCCTGTCGCTCGGACCCAACCCACGGCCCGTCCCAAATCCCCCCCTAGACCTAATTGGAGAGCGCCCACGCATAGTTTTGGCAAACTTCGGAGGTCAAGAGGAACGAGACGGTCTGCGAGCTGCAATCGCAGGAACGGCGCTCCCGGACTGGGCAAACGCCTCGCCAGCAGCTCCAGTTCTCCGTGGCGGCGTCGAATCACTGCCACCGGGCAGTCCAACCACAGGGTGCGGGAGCGACTCAGTTCGCGCACATGCTGCTCCAGGAGAAACGCCGGGAATGAAAGACAGGGAAACAAAGTGAACCTCCCTACTGTGATGGTCAAAGAGGGTCGTTCCGCGCAGTGCTCAAGGCGCCGCTCGCAACGACCCCGCAGGCCTAGTCCGGCCTAGTCCATATCATACGGCCGTCGTTCGACCACTGGGGCCTTGGGTTGGACCGTAGACCGGGGCGGAGGTTCCGGTCGTGTAGCTCGATGCACCAGCTCAGCCAATGGGCCCGAGGGTTCAGGGGCATCAGATGTCTGAGCGACTGGAACCTGCGCGACTTGCTCCTCAATGTTGTTTGCCTTTAGTCTCATGATTTATCACCACCTTTCTAACCGGTTCACCGAATTTGTAGTGGCGCCGATAAGCGGCGCCATTTCACTGACTGAAACTCTCCGGGGCACTGGAGATGCTGGTAGAGATCGCAAGAACGGCCTGCTTTTGGGCAGACGCTGGCAACGCCGAGTGAGGGTGGCAGCAAAGCCCTCGCCACCACCCCACCGGACAAAGCCGCTCACAAAGATCCAGTTCCGACCGAGACAAGCGGTTTGGATTGAACGAAGACCGGCACATCGTCAGGAATTCGGGCCGTGTTACCGTTAGTCAAATTATAAGCCATGCAGTTTGCACGCTTCACCCAACGGTTTCTCCTCTGCGGGTCGTTGGTAAAATAGAATTCCGCACCTTCATCAGCAGTGGCGAAGGACACACTCCCCGGCGGTGGGGCTTTAGCTTTCCAAAGCGAGAGCGTAACGACTGCGCCGGGGTTGTCGAGGACCGAGAAAACACCGCCCTTTAGCAGGGTTGCCTGCCCATCAGGGTAAATGCACGAGTAAACCTGGTACGTGCCGGGCCCGAGGGAGAGATTGGCCGCGCCGCCCGCCTTCAGCCAAACATCCGCGTCGCCAGAATCGGAGCGAAGTCCCAACCACATCTCGTTGCCGGTATTGTTCTCTACGAAGAGGCGGTTGGCCCCCGTCGCCGGTTTGTAGAAAACCGGCCATACCTCGTTGGCGCAAGGGCTGAGGGCGAGAGAGGTTCTCCTGGGCTGGCTCGCTTGAGGCGAGCGAGTCGAGGCCTCAGGGCTCGGGACGGGACTGGATGGGACCTCGTGCTGCTGGAATCGGGCCCTTTCGTCGGCCCAGTAGGCGCCGCAATACGGGCAATTTTGGTAACGCTGAGAACTCAACGGAACCAACCGTCCACAATTGCTGCAACTCTTTGATACGAAGACTTGAGCCGAGGCTCGCTCTGGCTTAAGCATGATTTCCCCAGCGACAATAAGGGCGAGGCCACACGCAGTTGC
Organism: uncultured bacterium; assembly: GCA_963713735.1. Classification (GTDB taxonomy): domain Bacteria; phylum Verrucomicrobiota; class Verrucomicrobiia; order Limisphaerales; family UBA8199; genus CAVQND01. The sequence continues at coordinate 72,109 of CAVQND010000010.1, read as the reverse complement.
CCTGGCGAGGCTTACGATTGGTCCTAATTTCAGATTCTTCATATGCTTGTCGGGTTATCGATTGTTGTTGTTTGTTTCGCGTTTGAAACGGCTGTTATTCTTGTAGTGTCGGCATTCGCCTCGGTTCTGGCGGTGCTGGCGGGGGATACCCGGACTAGCTTTTTGGGGACGGGTGCGGGGGATTTCAGCGAGCATTCCCTGCCGCGCCGCCAACCTGGCGGTGCCCAAGTGGGAACCGGCAAGCACTCCGGACGAGCAGGCTTGCCTCTTCGTACGGCTCTATGAGAACTGGCTGCACGCGCGCCCCCAAAACACGCCCCACTTACGAGGCCGGCCGATTCCACAGCACAGGTGCAAAAGCACGCGGCCCAGCCTTACTTTGGTTAGTGCGTTCTGGATGTGAAACTTCGCTTTCATAGAATGTTTTGTTGCAACTATCAGTGATTGTTGTGGCCCATCGCGCAAGCAGAGACCAGCTCGCGGGAGGCCATGGGCGCCAAGACTACATAAGGGATGTAGTGTCGGCGGTTGATTGAATATCCTCCGCTATCGAGGAGATTTCGGATGCCGGGCGAGCGGGACTTCCCGGGGGGCGTTACCAAGACCCTATTCGCGCAACGTAAGATTCGTGCCGCCAGATCACGACACTACCTGATATTCAGCGGGCGCCGCCGCAGCGGACCTGCGCGCCGCATCCGCACGGTTGGTGGCTCTGGTGTAAGCGGTATTGCCTCGACGGTTTCGTGGTAATAGGGAAGTGTTTTCATCCAAGGCACCGCTTGAATGTAGCCGTCAGCCACCTGCAACCGCGTAGTCTCCTGGGGAATAGGAGGGGATTCCCCGAATGCGCTTGCGCTCATGGTCGCCCATCAGCACGACTCAATCCGCGCGGGTTCGGGAAAAAAGCCATGACGCCTGGCGTGTCCGGCCCGCGATCCACGGCGTCGCCGATCGAAATGACCTGCTCCCCCTCGCGCAGTCCGACGCGCTCAAACAACTCCATCACCCGCCACAACAACCACCGATGGCTCCAATAACGATGCGACGTTCCACCATCATAACAAGTCACTGCAAATTGCCATCATGCTGCTCGAACAAATGGTACGCTCAAGGCAAGCGAGGATTCATGCATTTTCGCGTCTCCAGATGTCTCACTTCAGCAGCCGTGAAACCAGGTAGCACCCAAAGAAGAGAAGCATAAGGATCTCCGCTGCATGAGCGAGCTTATCTTTGTTGGCCCACCGGGTCTCGTTGTTTTTCAAAAACGCCCACAACACATTTGGCGCAGTGATGTCGCCGCTCTTGAACCATGCGACGACATAGAGCGGCACGTAAATGCCTGCTATCAGGATTGCGAGTTTGGCACAGCCATTCTCATCCCACCCTGGGAGCCAACTGCAGGGCTGCGGCTCAACGCCTAGCCCCTGCGGCAAGACTCTATTCAAGATTAAGAAAAACCAGTAAAACACCGTCGCATACAACAGAAACGCAGCTCCATGGAGAATAAAACGATGAAAGAAGTTCCTTCGTTCTGGATCACCGGTAAAAAACGTACGCACCCGCCGCGCGAACTCGCGACGTTTCAATTCTTTTGGTGAGCGCCAGCTCGCGATGCCGAAAAAGGACATTGCGGCCCTGAGCCTTTTCAGCTCAGCTCGAGCGGGAGCGGCACGCTTGCTCAGTTTAGACGCAAGCAGCAAGGCCTGCTCGGCGTATTGCAATGGAGCGGAGATCCGACTTTGCTTTGGGTAGCCATTCCAACTCAAACCCACGCGGCACTTGGCGCAGAGATGAGCAGTTGTCCCATCTCGAAAAGTCAGCTCCAAAAGACGATTCTCGTCAGAGCCACTGCTGTAGCAGCGTGCACACTCATTATGGGTCACGCCATATGTGATCCTCAGTGCTTGTTGTCGTTTGACGAACTCCTGCTCAACCGTGTTCCAAAACACCTGCTCTGACTCTCTGGCTTTCGCCAATAAAGCAAAGGTGTCGTTGCTCAAAACAATCCCACCTGAAAATGCGCGGCCGGCTACCAGTGCGCGGTTACCGTTGCTATGCCTGATCACCGGTTGATTGCATAAGTCTAGCAGGTGTCTAATCGCGCAATCCGCTAAGCCGCGGGATGCCTCACTCTCAATTTCAGTAACTTGAGCAGGAATATCGAGAGCACCTTTCTGGCTCGGTGCGGCCGCGAAGCGTTTGTTTTGCTTCGCTGTTTTTGGGGACTTCTTCATACAAGCTTCACGCGCTCGCTATCAAACAGCAGCCGGGCTCGAGTGATGAACGGCGTAGCGTCAGAGATCGCCCAAGAATAGACCCGTCGGTTTGCCAGTCTCATACGGGAGGCGGTGTTAGGCGCTTCCATGGAGTGCTCATCATGTAAACACTGCGAAAGGAGCGTGAACCACAAGGCGGGCATTTCATGGAAGCCCGAATTAGATAGCACGCGTCGCACATCCGGTACGGTTATGCTTTCCAGTGCCATGCTTCTGTTCTCTTTGTGCCGCAATCACTATATGACGGCGCTGAGCCATACGGGTTACGCTGGCGTTAGCAGTATACCAAAACCTCGTGAGATTGCGTTGAACCGCAACGCTCGCATTTTCTGTGGCCTCCGAAATAGCACCTTTCACAGAAGATAGCCCCACACGAGGCGCAAACGAAACCTCGCGCAGCCCTAGGATTGGCCATTCCCATCATGACCATTTCCGAGCCGTGGGTTTTTTGGATCGTATGCCACACTTTCCCACTGCACTGGAAGCCATGACACGCGTAAAACGTTTTGGGGACATTTAAGTCAAACCAGGTGTATTTTCTATTGCAAGTGTCACACTTCCAATATTCGTAGCAGTCTCGCGGCGCACCACCGGTCTTGAGCTGCTCGAGCATCTCCTTGCCACAACCAGGACAGTTGCGCTTGTTCTTAAAGGCGAAGAACGCTTGAACGAGGCCGTATATGATCAGAATTACGACAACCGCCACCAGCAGAACACTGCTGTTGGCGAGCCCTGCCCCAGCACTCATGACAGCACAGTCACAGAAGTTGCTTGCTAGTGCAGCTTCGTTGAGAATGTCGGCGAGCATCTTTGAGCTTTTATTTGAGATTAGGTTAGCTGCGTGAATACGGCTCAGCGGACTCCCCAGTTCGAGTTCATGGGCGGAAGTTCTGGTGGAGTTGAAGACGCGAGTTGAAGCAACTTTTCGGTGTATTCGATCCCCTCTCGATTATTGTATTGGGCGTAAATGCTGAGTGCCGTTTCTAGATGTTTCTTCGCTTTGGAAGGATCGTGGCATTGGAGTCCTATCTCGCCGAGAAGTCCATGGAGGCGTGCAGTGTCATAGGCACACCCAAGCCGTTCGTAAAGCGCGATTGCCTTGGCCAGCAGATCACCCGCCGTTTCGAACTGACCTTTCAGTTTAGAAGTACGCCGAGGCTCTCATGAGCAATAGCAAACCCCCGGTTGCGTCCGTGGAACTGGGAGATCCAGGATTCAATTCTGAAGACGGTTAAGAACATTCGCTCAGCATTGTCAAAATCGCCTTGATCTTGATACGCACTCCCCAGTCTGACGAAATGGCCTGGTACCATGCGTCGTAGCACCCAGACCGAGAAGACCACCGTCGCAATAGTAAGCAGATAGTTCATAATAAACAGGAGTGCAGCCAAGGAGCAAATTGTCACGGTCCCCGGATCGAAGACATTCCTCCAGAATGCAGAGCGGGCGGTGAAGGCCCAAAAAGCAGGGCGGTCACCCATTTCGCAGCTCGTTTTCGTTCGTCCGCGCTTAAGGGCTCCTGTGTTGCGACCAGACGAGGTAAATGCGCGCAGATCCGACCGAGAGCATCGCGCACTGCAGACTCGATAGGCTTCAACCTGACATCCATGGCTGAAGGCACAAAAACAAGGTCGCGATAATAGCGAGACCAACCAGAAGCGCCCCTCGTCAGGATTACATGGGCAAGCAATCGTGATGCGTCGCGCCGCCTCACGGATTCGGAGTGTGCTGTCAGGTAAGTTGTCGCACGGACGCACTGGTCGGTCGCCACAGGATCATGCGCCATCAACTGAATCAGCACAAACCAAGCCGTTTCGGGTGTGAAGTCTCCCAGAAGTTGAGCTACGATTGGAACGTACGCAATCGGAGGGTTACCAAGGATACTTCGGTGATAGGCAAGTATGGTTGACACGAGCATGTCGAGGGTTGGCCCACCCTCTTCCGCAACCTGCCGCAGTTCCTCGTGGGCTCTCAGTTCGGCCCTGCCGAAGAATGCGAGGATACTCTCTTTGAGGTCTTCAACGCCAGGCAGGCGGGGCCGATGCATGTAATCATGCAGTTGCCTTTCTGCCATCTTCACTTCTTCCTGCGAGTGAGCGTCGTTTGCGACCTTGATCGCCTGCTTAACACAGGCGATCGCTTCATCGTACCTGCCCAGCTTGTACAGGGCATCTGCCTCGTTTACCAATGGGCGGGCGTAATTGAAAGGGCGCAGCGAGATTGCTTTGTCAGCCGCCTTGATCGCATCCTCTTGCCGTCCAAGGAACGAGTACCACGCAGACAAATAGTTCCACCCCTCAGCATCGGCATTGTCGGCTTTGACGACCAGTTCCATCTCACGCACCGCGTCCGTGAGTGCCCCACGTTTGTCCGGCGGGAATTCTTCTGCGCCGCTGAGGCGCTTGTTGTGGGCTGCGGCATCTGCGGCACGGAGCTTGAGCGCCCGGTCCCTACGATGGCCAAGTTCCTCCTCGGGAGTCAGGGTCTGAGAAACCAGGATCATCTCCAAATGCGCGGCGCAAAGGGCAGGAAATTCCGGGAGAACTCGAGACGACTCCGAAGCCCACTGAAGGTGAAGTACCAGCCAAGGGGTGCCACTGTCCAACGACGCGATTTCCGTTTCAATGAGTGAGCGATCGGGATCTTTAGCTGGAGCTAATTCGAGTGCGCGTTGGGCCCAGTCCCGGTACGCTTGCTCGGTGCTCGCATACAGGCGCGCGTTAAATGCAGAGAACCAGGCCGTCTCGCGCTTGTTCTGCCCTAGCGAAAGATGATAGGCCTCGGCGAACAATTCGCCGGCTCGCACTCCTTGACCCCGGTATCGGGCCCTGATATCCGCCTCAGCGTAAACAAAGTGAGCATTCTTAGGGAACTCCTCCGCCGCATCTTTCATTCGCTCGAGGGCTAAGTCAACGCGGCCTTGTTCCGCCTCGAGATAACATCTGTTGCGAAGCAAGGGGCAGTATTCGTCACGAATATAGAACTTCATTATTCCGTTTCCTTTCCCTTTTGCATGGCGGTTGTCGAAAATGCAGGCGCAGTGACATGAGTTGACCGGATTCCAATCCAAGTACCACGTGTTCCGCTTCAGCGAAGAGACTCGTGACCTTACACGGCACAGGGATTGCCCCGATGGTCTTGAACTCATCCACCACGTCCCAGATTTCAACCCAATTTGTCGAGGCCAGGGAGGCGACGAGAAATCGGTCCTCAGAAGTGAATCTGAGGAACGCGACCGGCTGCTGCCTCATGCTCGTGCCTGCCCAATGTTTGCTGCCTTCCGGGACCTTCTGTAGCACGGTCACCCCATCTTCCGCGATGCAAATAGCACTCCCGTCCGAAGCCTGTGCCACATCGGCGATCTTACTGCGGCAGGCATAGATTTCGTCTTCCCGCCCGTCGGGTTGGACCAGGCTGAGCACACACTCCTGCCCTTCACGACGGCATTCATCAAACAGGCTCAAAAACGAACCCGGAATCCCAACATCAAGAATTCGCTTCTGAGTCACGAAGCCGCGGCGTGACGCAGGAAAGAAACCTTTCGGGCCCGTTTTGGTGAACTCGACCACGTCCCCGCTCTTGTCGGCTGCGAAAAGGCTGCCGTGGTGTGTTGCGAACATTGAGACGACTGGGCCGCCAAGCCGGCCCCAAAGCTCTACCGCTGATGGGGTATGGCGTTGGACCAAGCCTAAATAGGTGCCGACGTAAACAGCGGCATCGCCAGGCGCATTTGCGAGAACCGCTGGCGCATATACCTCCTGAGCAGACACCATGCTGAGCCGGTCTGCATTGTACCATTCCACGGATCTGCTGCCCTTGTGAACCGCTGCGATGTAACCACCACTGGTCGCGGCACATTGCAGAACAGGCGTTGACATCGCGATCGGCCGGGTCCCATCGCTCGATCGGGAGATCCCGATCACTTTGCTAAGCGTGCCGCATAACACCCGATCTCCTGGGGGAATCGCCTCAAACAGCCTGAGCGTTCCCGCCCGGTCGAACGTGTCGTAATCTTCGAGCCTGTGGACCGTCTGGCGATTCCAGTTCCAACACCCGACGTGCGCCTTTGAAGTTGCGAAGAACACCTCGGCCCCTGAAACACCTGTCCCCAAGGCGACCCGTCGGGGCACGCCCTGAATGATCACATTTTCGAGTGCCTCATAGGCGAGTTCCGCGATGAGTTTGGAGCACTGGAGGTTGATGCAGTACAATCGCCTGTTCCTGCAGGCGATCACCAGCAGGTGGTTGCGGGCGTCAAACTCGGCATCCACAATGCTGGCCTGAGAGTGCCAGGCTTCAACCGGTTCCGTGCCATCACGAGCAGGATCCACAAGATAAACGGTATTCTGCTCCGGGCCGGCGATATAAACCAGGCTCGTACCGTCATGTGGGGCACGAAGAAGATGCAGCGGCTTTGCCACGTGCTGAGCGAGCGTAATAGTGGTGTCTTGTAGTGGGTCCCACGCGACCAGAGCGTCTCCCTCGCTAACAAGCACTACTCTGCAGTCCATTGTGCAGATGAAACTCGAATCACCCGCGCGGGTTCGGATCTTGTTTTTGTTCGCAGTTGTCCCGATCACACCGTCTCGCGTCATGTAAACCAACTGAGCGTCACCTGCGAGAAAGCCGATGGCGGTCGGAGGTCCATTCTTCGGTTGGATAAGAGGAGCGACCTCTTGCCCATTCGCCAGATCGTAAATTGCAGCCAGTCCATCCCGAGAAGCGAGCGCGATACGTTTTCGGTCGGGAGAAATTGACTGGGCAACCGCGTCAAAATGAAGCGGAATGGCAAACGGTCTGTTCGTTTCCGCTTCGGGCAGAGGCGCTAACGCTTCGATCCAACATGGACGCCTCTTGAGCCTTTCGCGCGCTTTCTCCAGCTCAGCGAGAATCATAGGCCGTGCATCGCTCTTCCAGATGAGGTAGTTGTACAGAATCTGGAGGCCTTGACGGGGTCGTTCTAGCAGCGGAGTGAGGAATGCCGAGATACAATTGCGGACGGCGGAAACGACTGCGGACTTCCTGACACAGCGCCACCTATCGCAATCGACCAAGGTAAGGTGAGACAGCCGGGTGAGGCATCGGGCCCTCAGAAAGCGCATATCGCAAATCACGCGCTCCAGAGCATCCCACTCCTCCGATGCGCCCAGGTGCATGGGCAGGAAGTGAAGCGTGTAACCGCTGGCAGCATTCCTCTTCAATTGCCAAACCCGTTCGCAGCCCTGCGCCAAGGCCTGATGCACCCGACGCTGATCCACGCGAACCCGCTTCCTGGGAATTCTGGGGCGCTGGGGATGTTTTGCTTGGTTTTCGTGGTACTCTTGGAATCGGGCAGAGTAGCCGGCAGCCAGACTAGCGGGACCTGTCGCACAGCATCCTGCCGCGAGCGCGGCGTGGGCCCTTGCCATATCCAATACTGTCTTCGCTGGTTGTGTGTGGGGGCTCATCTGGCCATACCCAATTACGGTTCCAGTTCCACTGTCAGGGTTTGCTGGGCGCAGCCGCGGGGTTCATACACTCTTCCTCCACCTAAACTTCGATCGTTTCGACCGCTTCCTTATAACCATCGTGATAGAAGCGAAAGCTTTGTTCCGGATTGGTCAAAGGGTCGCCCTCAAAGAAGTTGGCTGCCCGCTGCAGCACGACCTTTGAATCCTCGCCCCACAAGCGGTCGTCTTCCTTGAGTTTCTGGCCGGCGGCCTCATCAAGGGCTTTCAGTTCTTTCAGCGTGATTGGCCTCCCCGCGCAAACATGAATGCCAAGGATGAAGAGTGCTCTCTGCGGGGAGATGCCCTTTCGCCCGGCATAGGCAATCACCATTTCCAGGTCCGCTTTCACCAATTCACGCGGAGCAACGCGCCATTCTTCAGGCCTTTCACGCAACTGTTGACACAATTTCTCCTCGCCAGAAATGTTTGCTTCCAAAGAACGGAGGCGATTGTCGAGCGTGAACATAGTCGGCAACGGCTTCACATTCAGAATTTCGTTGAGGAAGTCCTTGTTCAGCGGTTCCGTCAACTGCTGGCTTCTTTGTGTCAGCAACTGGAATTCGTCTTCTTTGTCGTCAACCAGATCCCCAAACTGGAGTTCTTTGATCGGAACGCCGGGAGCGCGCCAGGCATGCTTGTCTGGTCGCGTAGAAAGAATACAAAAGACCCGTGACGGCAGAAGCCGTAAAATGCAATTAGGGTAGTCAACGGATCCCACAAGAAACGTCTGGCCGTCGGACTCGAATTGATCCGCTGCGTCAATGAGAATGACTTCCTTGCGCCCCTTTTCTCTCAGGTGCGCACCGACCTCCTTCAGCAATTCAGCGAGTTTTTGCTGGTAGCTCAACCCTTCCCACTCCTTGTTTTCCTCGTAGGCGTGGCTCTCTAGGAGTTGGGCATACAAACTGCGGGCGATGCTATCCGGCCTGACCGAATCAAATCCAGCGCGCCCGATGAAGAAGTGTGCCGCCACGAATGCGGAGTCCAATCCTCCGTGGGCGATTTCCCTCAAGGCCGTTGATTTTCCGCGGCCCATTTCTCCGGTGATTTCGATGAACCCTCCGTCGCTGCTTTCCACCAAGTCGTTAATACTCTTCAAGAGCTTTTTCCGGACGATGTTCACTTTTGGCGGCTCTGGTAGGCCGGCCGTCGGTCTCGCCCATTGGAATTCGGCGTTTTTGCCGAGCTCTTTTAACGCATCTTCCAGGTTGCTGGCGCTCACCACCTGTAGGCGACCAAAGCCTACGTCCTGGCCCTTTCCGCAGGCCGCCTCATCAACGCTCTGATCCTTCGAGACCAGGACGGTATGAATTGCGGGAAATGTCGTTCGTGCTGCCGTAACCAGTTTGGGCAGGAGCCCACCGACTTCTCGCCAAAGTTGCGGCGATGGCCTCACACTCGCGGCGTCGCTCTTAGTTTTCGGGGCAAACGCAGCGGTGACGGCGATACCGCCCAGCGGTATATCCGCGATGGAAGCCAATTCCTTGCGAAGGTGTTCGGGCACGGCAAGTGAAAAAAGCTTGAGCAGGGCGAGTTCAAAAGCCCGGCACAAGGAAGGGCCGGAAAGCTTTGACAAGACCTGCTCCGCAGTTGTCCCGCGCAAGGCCAACCGGTAGCGGACATCTGCATTCGTCAGCACCAAGCCGTAGCTTTCCAGTGATTCAAGCGCGACGCCCAGGGCTTCTTGAAACGGTTCATCCTGGGTCACGAAGTCGAGCGCAGGAACATGGTAAAAGTTGCCGTTGCCTTTGGCCAGGGACTTCTCTTCACGCACCACCCATTCCAAGGTCAGGCTGGCAACCCGGCCAGGCACCTCCGAGTCGTGTTTCGTGGTCTCGGCGGGCGGCAGGAGTTCAAACAGGCCCGGAATCGTGACACGACGAATTGACGGGCGTAGCCTCCCGCACAGCAATGATCCTGTGGTGGCCCATTCAGGCCCCGCCGAAGGATCGGTCTGCGGTGTCTCGCTCAACTCGCATTCGATGTCAAGCACCGTGCCTAATGGCCTTTCAAACCTGGCGGCAAGGTCCTCCAACTTCGCGCGCCGCGTTTTGGTCGTGAATGGGCCTCTTGTCAATCGCAGGTACTCCAGATGGAGTTTGGCAGACTTGATCTGGTAGGGCGTCACATATTTATCGAGACCTGGCGTCTTCCCAATCCCATCAATCCTATCAATCAACTCCGTCCAGCCGCTCAGTTCTTGATCGACGGTGCTGAGATTCGCTGCTACCGCTCGAAGCGACTCCCAGCAAGCGACAAAAAACTGACGGCTAGCGGGGTTCACAGCAGGAAGCCATGCCTGTTCCGCAAAAGCAGGCGGTTCGTCAAGGAATTGCTCCCAGTAGTTCTTCAGATTCTTCAGTGTCATAGGACATTCCGGCTAAATGGTTACCCGTCAACAGGGTTCACGATGAAAGGTTGGCGGCTCAACTCATCCACCGAGAGACCGAGTTGACACGCTGCTTGCCAACCACCGCGATTATTCGGCAGCAGTTTTAGCGTGCCATGCGCGGGGCCGCATTTCCAGGAAACAGTTTTCTCGGCCAGACCCTGGTCGGAGGTATACACCGTGAGCCACAAAATCGCATCCCGGCCCTTTTCAATCTTTGCTTTTATCCTCTTGTTTGTTTCTCCACTCACTGCCTTGACTGGTATCATTGGTCCGGCTTCTGGCGGTGCTGCGGACAAACTCAGCTGCTCAGGTTGCGCCCGGGGGAGAGACTCTTTGGTGCGCATGCCAGTGGTTCGCCCGGACGGATAACAGAGAGGATCTTCTCTTTGGAGCAAACGGGAGCGAGCGTAGGATGTTTCCCGTTCAATCGGTTGGTCTATTTCCAATTCTGAGGCATCCTCGGGCTCGACCACGGTCCGACGATCCGCTGCCACTTGCTCCGGCGGAACGCTTTCCGAGTTGATTGTGATCGAGTATTCACCGAGGGGTAGACCGCTGACCGTCTTTGGCTCGTTCGGTTTGACGTACTCGGCGGGCCGAGCTGGGCCCTCCAATTGAAACTTCAACCCAGCTGGCGCCATGGCACCAGGCGTTTTGGAGCGGAGGAACAAGGTTACATCGAATTCAGGCGCCTCGGTTCGCCTCCGAGGCATAGCAAAGATTTCCCAGTGGGCTGATTCCCTTACATCTGGCCGCGTGTCGGAAAAGCAGAGCTTCGCTACCATTTCACGAAGTTCGATCAAGTCTGGTGCGTCATTCATTTTCATTGTCAATCTCTCCTTGCACTTCTGGGATTTCAGCAGCACCGGCGAGACGGATTTGTACCATCAGCCAGGTCGGGGTTTGTGAGCAGTAATCCTCCTGCCTATGTTGCGGACAACAAGCAGGAGGGAGCGGCGCCTGGTAGTCAGGTTCCGGAACCGCTTGACCTTGCTCGATTCGGCTTTCATCGCGGGGATTCATTCGCATGCCTCCTAGTTGAAATCCTGCACGCTGCAGCATTCCGTCAGAGAAGTAGTGTTGCCACTCCGGGCGGCCAGCCTTTTCTTTCTTGCGTTTCTTGCCTGCGCTGCAACCCCGGAATTTGCGCCCGCCATAGGCGCCCGGAACATACAGAAGGTTCCTCATGCAGATCCAAAAGGAAAGTGCCCCGCAACTCGGACAAACCGGCCGTGCTTCGTCAACCTCCCCATCGAACTCGCGTTGGGTCTGGGCCGCCACCTTACTGGCTTCCTCGGCTTTCTCCCCTGCCTTTACCAACTTCTTTTTTGCCTCTTGCGCTTCGATGCTCTCGTCCGCAAATTCCGCCTTTGCAGCTTCTTCCTGCTTTCGTGCAAGCGCGAGTGCCTGCTTTGCGCGCATCTCTTCCTTTCTCTTGCCTTCGCACAATTCACTCCTGCAAATGTAGAACGCGAAGTCTCCGGCCTCGACTTCCTCGCGCCGTTGCAACAGGCGGCCATACAAACCATGTATAAAAGACTGTGAAGGCAAGGGGCCGGTCGTGCTGTCGTCTCCCTGGTAGGCCCATTGCAGAAACTTTCTCGCGTTACCTTTGGTTGGGTCCCACCACCGCACATCTTGGTACTCCTCGTATTTTGTCCCCGGCCGCCACTCCGAGGCCTTGCTCGTGAATTCGGCTGCGACCTCTAGCGCGTCCCCCGTCAAGTTCCAGGCTTCCTCCCGGTCCCACTCGCCGGGTCGTGATGCCTGCCGGCTGACTAACAAGTCCCCGTCCAAGTGCTCATGAGGATCGCACCCAAAGCCCCGCACATGGTTCTTCAACCGCTTGCGCACGGCGCGCAACCCGGCCTCTGCAACGATGGCGAGCCAGTGAATGGCGTGTGGCCAGCGTTCATCCCACCGCGCATTGCCGCAGGGTCGCCGGCCTCCCCAACATGCGCGGGGCACATCAGTGCATGGGGCTTCTGCCTCGCGTGCGCCACCCAGCAGGACGTAATCCAGGGCTTGGTGCGCTGTGCCTGGGCGATCGCTTATGGATGTCAGAAAACCGTCGCAAAGCACCAGCGGTGGTGGGCCGGCATCCTCCGGCCCAAGCCATGCTGCGAGCGCAACCAACTCCCGGACCAGGGGTTCCCTGCCGCCGAACCCGGCGGCGAGCTTTGGCTTGATGAGTTCCTCGAAAAGGGCCCAAATGTTCTTCGCTTTTCCCGGTGCCCCTCTTCGGTCCCGTGCGTATTCGGATGCAGCCTCCAACTCGGGGTGCTTCTTCCGCAACCACGTGATTAGGCGGACGATCTTGGGAGGAAGGTCAGGCGGTGTTGGCATAAACCTTTGGTAATTGCAGTGTTAAAGGCCGTGTCACGATTGGTGCCACTGCGTGCCCCCCGCGTGGCGCGCTTGTCTCGAGGTCCGATGGCGTTTGCTGCATGAAGGCGCGGAAACGATCCGGCCGTATCGCCCTCAGAATCCAACGAGCGGTGTCCGATCGCCGCGGAGATAGCGGGGCCATTGATCCCGGCGAGCACTGATGAAATATCATAATCAGAACGCTTAATCTGCAGTTCACTCGATCGGTGCGCGGCTGTCAACTGCCGCGCAGCGGAGCGGCAGTGCACGCAAGACAGGCGGAACACCCTCTGCCAATGCGGCGCCGGATGACCACGTGCAGTTCTAGGATCTTAGTAGTGTGTTGCTTTCTCGACGCGAGTCAAGGCGCTCGACAGGCGTGCGAACATCTCTAGATGGAAGCCGCAAGCCCCTACGCTGCAATAGTTTGACCTCAGGCCGAAGCGCGCAGGCCCTCCCCTGTGACGGCGCCCGTGAAGCCGGGGCGAAAGGCTTCGCTTGGTTCATGTTTCAGGAACTTGCCGCACTTCCTTGCTGCTGGAAGGACGGTTCCTCTTAACGCTTTCGACTTTGAGTTTGAAGCATTCGTAGATGCTGATCTTCATCGCATACTCATCTGCCGTTGGAACTGAATAATGCCCAACCTCCCTCTTTGCGCTTCCCGAACAAGCCTGGCCCTGGCGCAAGAACTGAAGGTTGGGGAAAGTGGTCACGTATCCTCATCTCAAGAAGCCTTCACGAGGTCCTGGATCTTGATTTCGGTCCAGCAGGGCGAGGACGTCCGGGCCAGCACGTCTTTCCCTTGGTTGGCCGCTGTGACTTCGATCACGAATCGCCCATGGTAGTTGCTCCCGCGGCAGCGAATGGTCACCTTGCCGTTGGCCCGAGACCCAATGGCTGCGCCCCCCGTAGATGTTGACCCGCGCCACCACAAGCACGCTGCCGGCTTCGAGCAAGTTCAAGGCGGCGAACCGTTCCACTCAGTCCGAACGAGGCGGAGCGGACGAGGCCTTAGGCCGCCTCGTCCGCCGCCGCATCCCCGCTCCCCTTCCTCCTGGCTTGGCTTCCATCACGCAAAACGAACCATGCTTACGGCATGCGAGTTGAGCCCTCAACCACCACGGCGTTGACCCCGCCCACCTTGACTTGAAACGACCGCGGCACGGCGTCATTGGGCTGGTCCGGAGTTATCACAAACCGGTAAACTTCCCGCACGAGCCGCGCCCTGGCGTCGGCAAACACAGCCCGGAGCTGTTCGGGACTGGCAGCCTCGAGGTACTGGTCGGCCAACCGGCGCAACGTGTTGGCGTCGAGATCCGCGTTGTGCAGGCCGATGGCATAAGTCTCGATGCCTGCCGTCCTCAGTTGCTGCGCCAGTTCGGCCGGCTTGAGGCCGCGGAGTGAGGCAGTGTCGCAACCATCAGTGAAAAGCACCAACCGCCGCTCGCCCTCGCGCTCTTTGAGCGCTTCGGCAGCCGTCTTGACCGCGTCAAAAAGCGCCGTTTTCCCTCTTGGCCTGATGCCGTCAATGGTGGATGCCGCCAGGGCCTTGTCCGCCGTCCAGTCGCAAAGGACTCGAACTTTGTCGCTGAATGCCAACACCAGAACCGACAAGCGGTCATCCTGGGCCAAGTCCATGAGCATGGTCTTGGCCGCCGCCTTGGCGGCGTTGGCCGGCTTCCCGCTCATGGAGGTCGACTCATCGAGGCATAGAACGAGGTCGAACAACGGCGGCTGGTTTCGCACGCAGGCCACTTGCACTGCTTTCGCCGGGCGCTCATCGCAGAGGATGCGGAAGTCCTTTCCGTGCAAGCCCCGCACGGGTTCGCCCGAGGCCACGGCTTCGGCGGGTCGTTTCATAAGTTGTTGGCGAACAAAGCACTGTAAGATTTTGCGGGACAAAGCGCGCCGAGGCTGCCAAGCTCGGCGCCATGATTTGTGCTGCCCAGATAAAACGGACCTCAAAACCTGAGGATCTCGTCACCGAAGTCCTTCGAGAGATCACCGCCAAGGCGGTTACGGTCGAGTTGGTTCAGAGCCTTGAAGAGGAAACCCGATGGAACAAACTGATCCGAAAACACCACTACCTCAAAGAGCATCGCATGGTCGGCGAGTCGCTCCGGTATGTCATCAAGAAGAACGGGGAGTGGATCGGCCTGTTGGGTTGGTCCAGCGCCGCCTTCCATCTGCGGCCCCGCGATGCTTGGATCGGTTGGACCGACGCTCAGCGACAAGCCGCACGCCATCTGGTCGCCTGCAACGCTCGCTTCGCCCTGCTCACGCCCAAAGGCCACTCGCCCAACCTGGCTTCCCACTGCCTGAGCCTGAACCTCCAACGCCTCAGTGCCGACTGGCTGGAACAGTACGGCCACCCCATTGCCTTGGTCGAAACCTACGTGGACCCCAAACGGTTCGAAGGCACTTGCTATCGAGCGGCCAATTGGATCGAAATCGGTGTCACCAAAGGCTGGGGACGCTCCCGCCTGGATTTCTATCAACTGCACCAGCAGCCCAAGGCGATTTTCCTGTACCCGCTGGTCCGCAACGCCCGCCACCTCCTCTCCGCGCCGCTGATGCCGGCGACCTGGGCACCCTATCGCCGAGAGCCACCGGCCCGGGAGTATCCGTTGAGCGGAAAACAAACCCAAAGCCTGCTCGAGGCGCTGCGCCCATTGCACGACCCCCGCCGCAACCGTGGCTGGCGACACCGTCGCGTCGCCTCCATCGTGGCCATTGCCGCCGCCGCCATGATTGCGGGCAATAACTCGCTGATCGATATCGGCGAGTTCGCTCAATCCCTCAACCAAAACCAACTCCGCAGCCTGCGCGCCTGCCGTTGCCGCAAAACCGGCAAGTTCCTCGCCCCCAGTGAAACCACCATCCGCCGCGTCCTCCAGCGCCTGGACCCCGTGGAACTGGATCGCCTCATCAACGAGTGGCTGCGCTCTCACCTCAAGCACGCCGGCATTGCCGCGCTGGCCGTTAACGGCAAATGCGCCCGCACCGCCGCCAAAATCAACGGCCAAGGCATCCAACTCTTTGGCGCCTTGGACACCCACACCCAACTCTTTTGCCGCCAAATCCAGATCCCAGCCAAGACCAATGAAATCCCCACCCTCAAGGACCTGCTCCGGGATTTGGACCTGCGCGGCACCTTGGTCAGCGCCGATGCCCTCAACACGCAAACCGCCACGGCCAACCATCTGGTGGAAGAAAAACAGGCCGACTTTCTCCTGGTCGTCAAAGCCAATCAACCCAAGCTCTTCGACCAACTGGCCGGCCTGTCTCACGCGCCGAAAGGCGTTTTTTTCCCCTCAGCACATCACGATTGACCAGGGCCATGGACGCCATGAAACCCGCGAGGTCTGGCCCTTTGATGTCACGCCCCAGCAGTGCGGCTTCCCCTACGCCGTCCAAGCCGCCGTCATCATCCGCACCACTCACCACCTCAAAAGTGTGCGGGTCACCGAAGAGGCCGAACTGGTCTTGAGCAGCCGCCCGCATGCGCAAATGAACGCGGCGCAATTGCAGGCCGCTCGCCGTGGCCATTGGGGCATCGAGTCGGTCCACTACGTGCGGGATGTCACTTTCGGCGAAGATGCCTCCACCGTGCGCACCGGCCACGCCCCGCAAAACCTGGCGGCCTTGCGCAACCTGGTCATCGGGCTGTGCGCGCTGGATGGCGCCCGCCAACACAAAGCCACCTCCTATCTGCCACGCTTTCGCAGTGCCGCCAGGAACAATCGCTCCTTGGCCATCAACCTGGTCAGTCGTCCCTTGCTCAATAACCCCTGAGCGGCTCTGCCCCTGGGTCTGAACATCGGTTCCGCTTCGCTCGGTCTGGCCTCTCTGTATGCCAGACATTCCAATGGCTTTGCACGTTACTGCCTGGATCTGAGCAAATCCCGCCTGTAGCACCCTACCAACTCACACTCTTTGTGTCGCGTTGGCGAATAATTCGATGCCTGCGCTCACGCCCCCATTCCACCCGCACAAGGCCGTCCTAAACGCCGAAGCCGTGGCCCGAGGCGGATGTGACCGAGAGATCCGTGAAGACGTAAGGCGGCTGCGCCAAAGACACGCGAGTGACTTCGGCCTGGCAACCTGACGGCAAAGCAGCCGGCACCAGGAGCCGGTCGAGCTGTCGCTGAACTTCCTGGATGCGCGCCCCGACTTCTGCGGCGGACAGCCCATGCGTCTTGGCCACGAGCGCAGCCTTCTCATAGAGGGCAAGCTTGTTTTGCAGGCTGCTCGCGTTGCTTCCGTTCGGGATGGCCTCCGCGGCCTGGAAGAGGCTGGTAAACTCGGTGAGGACCCGCCGTTGCTCTGCCAAGGTAACGTCCTTCTCGGCCTTCTCCTCGAGATCGAGCAGGCTGAGCTTGAGACTCGGCACGGTGGTGGCGCAGGGACAGTCGCTGGCCAAGGCCAGGGCTGCCTGCAGTTTGGCACGCCGAACTCCCCGTTCGGGCAAGGTATCCGCCCACGCGATGAGGGCATCGACCAACCGGGGGCACCAATTGGTCGGGTGGTAGCGCGCCGACACGCCGGCCCGAGCCTGCTCAAGCCGCTCGGCGAGCCTTGCGAAGTTCTTCTCGCGCGCTAACCGGTCAAGTTCGTCATTCCAGCTTTTCAGGGCGGCGGCAACGTCCGCCGGGACGCTGTTGGTGGGCGGGGACGCTGGGACCGGAATGCTCAAGATTGGGGGCAGCGCCACAAGCATGGCGACTGTCAAGTCCTGCTGGGTGGTCGGAACCTTCTCCCGCGAGGGCACCGATTTGGTCCCAAAGAAGTCCTTCAATGAATTGTCAAACAGTCCGAGCCTGCCGCCTTGTCCCTCGATGAAGGCTTGCCACCAGGTTTCGATAACGACGCGGTGTTGATTTCCGGCAAAGACCGACTTGTCCAGGTAATTGAAGTGCACAACAACGCCCTGGAGCTGATTGCTGCGGCCCTGCAAACTGAAGGGGCTGGCCTGGCGGCTGGCAAGCAGATGGCCAAGCGACGGATATCTCCCTCCGACGAAGGAGAAGGCTGAATCGTCATCGATGGCCAAGAACAACGGATTGGCGGTGACATATACGTCCATTGGTCCGGGAGTTCTCCGACTCGCTATGAAATCGAGTGTCTGCGGCAGGCGAATCAATCCGGCGTTGGTCTGGTTGGCAGGGGGGGCTTGATGGTCGAACCAGGCCAAAATCTCGGCCAGCGTGGCACCAAGGATGCGCTTTCGCGCCTCCGGCTTATCCACTTTGAAGGTGGGGATGACAAACGGCCCGCAGATGGTGGTCGGGGTATCACCTTCCACCAGCCACCAGGTCGATTCCTGCGGCGCGGAGGTCAGCAGGTGAAAAACGAGCCGGTCCCTCACCGACGCCGCCTGCTGGGCCGAGTAGCCACGGCTTAGCACCACCGTATTCATGGTAGCGGCGGGCGACGTTGGGTTGAAGACGCTGGCCGTAGCCAGGAGAAGGCTAGCGATTATGGTCTTGGTCTGCATATTAGTTCCTGTCCTTGTTGATTGTTGATGTTGAGCTAAGCAGTAACCGCAAGTTCCTCCTGGAGTCGCGCCCGAGTCGCATTCTCCTCCTTTATGGAGTTCCAGGTGGCCAGCCCTTCTTCTATGCCCGCTTCCCGACGGTGCGGCAGCGCCGCCAGTTCTCCCTGCACCCGCCCCAACTGCTGCTCAAGTTCCTTGAGCGCGGCCAGCTTGCGGTTGTGAATTTCCTCCAATGGCTGCCGCAAGGGATTGACGATGTTGCGGATGGTACCCAACATGATCTTGCGAAACCACAGCACCAGCACCGTGCCGCAACTCAACTCGGTCAACATCTGCGCGGCCAATTGCAGGCGGTTGTCCTCTTTGTGGCTGAGCAGGGCTTGGACATCTCCGGGATCGGCCATCGCGGTGGTGACTCCGAACCGGTTGGCGAAGGTATAAATGAAGGCGCCGACGCTCGCGGCACCGATGAGCCCCAAGCTGGCATATACGAGAGGCTTGAGCCGTGGAGGCACGCCTTCGAACACGTATTTGAGGGCAAACGGAACCGAGAGCATGGGGGCGGCGAACAACACTGCCAACCACCAGTTGTTGGTCGTCAGCACGGCGAATTGGGCAGAGTTGACCAGGCCCAGGGCGGCCAGGCCACCAATCATCACCAGCAAAATACAGGCCAGCAAGCGCATGGGCCAGGAGTCGGGCAAACGGGGGATCGGCTCGGTCGCGGGGACCATCGGTGGGACCCCCCCGAGTTCGGCTTCGACATTGGCCAGGTCGCCTCGCAGAAAGCGGATGGCGTCGTCCAGGGTGCGGCGCTGTGCTTGCGCCAGAGCTTCCAGCACCGCCAGGCTCAGCATGACTCTCGCGGTGACGTACTTGAGGGCTTCCTCCTTGGTGGAAAGGTAAGCCAGTACAGCGCGGTTGAACAAGCGATAGGAACCCGGCTGCTGGCTCCCGGCTTCGAGGTTGGGGGTAGCTCCGTGACCGTTGCCACCCGAGTTAAGTTCGGCGCCAAGAGCGCCCAGACGGTTGTTTGTATCGTTCATAGTCGAACTCGTTGTAGTGTGGCGGAAGGTTGCGCAGTCCCATCACCGCATGGTTGCGTTTCTTCGGTCTTCGGGCCTGCGTGGCCGTGTCCACACTTTATGAGTAGTGCGGCAGGTCATGACCGCAGGAGCTAGGAGCGCTGCCCGCCGGCACTGGGCGCTTTGCCCGAAGAAACTGAATGCGGTTTCCACGCTCACGCCTTTGAACTCTGCCCCATTCCGCTGTATCTCCCCGGAAAAGCCACTGTCACGACACCGCTATGAGAAGGGACGTACAGAAAGGCCACCTTCGCGACGGACTCGTGGCCTTCCTGATGAGTTCGCGGGCACCTGTTCCACCGTTTGGGACCACCTGCGAGCAAACGGGTAGAAATCGCCCACCCGGGAATTTCAAAAGTGCTTCGCCACCATGGCTCGGGCCGCTTCCACCGGCAGGTCTGGAGGCAGGCTGTGGTAGACAGAGAGATAAACGTTGCGGAGGCCCGTGTGGGCCGTAGGCCCGAAGATGTTGCCCCTCAAATAACGGAACACCCGATAGGTCAGCGCGGAGATCAATCGGCTCGGCTCATCGGAGGTTTCTACGCGCAAGCAGTATTGCCCCGGCCGCCATTCACGCAGGGAGACCAGCCCGGCGGGTGCAGGAAGGGCAACCTCGTCCGAATCGGCGATGTGAAGTTGTCCTTTGATTGCTTCCTAGGGCATGGTGCGCGGCGGGACCTAATCATCCGGATCAACTCGAGGATCGGGGATTCGTTTCCGTGCACCCGTGCCGCGTGTGATACACCGGTTTCGCCTTTGAGCGTGCCCTGCCCAGCGCGCCTCTTCGGCTATGTATGCAATCGAGAGCACCACCGTGTTGCTTCGGCAAGCGTGCGTAGCGGCAAAAACTTGGAGGCGGGCGGCTTTTCCAGGGCGCCGGGGCCGGACGCGGGAGCCCACTATGGGCGAGGGCGGGCCAATCAGCCGCTGTTGACCGCTTCGATGGCCTGTCGGTAGTTCCACGGGAACCAACAGGTCGGGGCCTTTGCCACCGCCTGGGCGTGTTGCTCGAGGGCCATGAGGTAGTCGAAGGGGTTGACCCGGTTGAGTTCGCAGGTGTGGATCAGGCTCATGTGGATGTCGCCGATCCGGGCTCCGTTGAGCGTTTTATAGGACAACGAGTTTTTGCGGTGAAGGATCGCCATCTTGAGCGCCCGCTCCGCGATGTTGTTGTCCAGCGGCGCACCGGGGACCGAGAGGAAACGGGTCAACGTTTCCCACCGTTTGAGCATGTAGTTGATGGCCTCTCCCAGACCGGAGTTGGGTTCAACCTTCTTTTGTTCCAACTGCTCTTTCATCCACTGCCGGAGTTGGTCCATCACCGGTTTGCTGTGTTCCTGGTGGAAGGCCAGTCGTTCCAGGTCCGAGAGCTGCCGTTCCTTGGCCAGGGCCTCAAAGCGATAGATCTCCCGCAGGCTTTCGATGACCTGGCGGCATTCCTCCGGAAAGCTCTGGCCCACGTTGATAAAGTTTCTTCGGGCGTGGAGGAGGCAATGGCACAGCAGGGTGTGGAACTCCTTGGGTTCATTGCGCGCGAGCGCATCGCACATCTGCAGCGGCTGGCTCCGGTTGGCCTCCCGGCTTTGGAGCAGTTGGTCCAGATTCTCCCCGGCGTGCTTCTGGCCGGTGAAGAACAGGGCCACCGGGACTGGGCCGACCCGGGCGACGATGCTGGTGGTGAAAATGCCCGTGCGCGGGTCCGGGTCCTGGGCGTCGGCGATTTGCCGCCGCAAGCTCTGCACCCGCATGGGGGTGTCATCGTTGTGCAAAATCTCGGCTTGGGCGGCGGCTTCGATCAGGGCCTCATAGACCACTTCGGGTGTTTTGGAGGCCGCCGCCATCAGTTCCCACTGCGTCGAGGCGGCCAGCGGCACCCCGAGATAGTGCTGCCATTTGTCGGTGCGATACATGGGCTGGCCCACCCCAAAGCGCTGCAGGTTCAACATGACGCCACAGCTCGGATCGTATTTGCTCTGCCCAGCCTCCGGCGGCGGGGCGGCGGTGAAGAGGGCTCCGCACAAAGCGCAACGCAACCGTTCCAGTTCGAAGATCGTCGCGCTAAACATAGGCTGGGCGGCAATGCGCACGATCCGGGCTGGGGTCTTGAGCAGGTAGAGTTTGCCTTTGAGGCACTTGGGGCAGAGGTCCCCAAGGCGCAGCTTGGGATGAGGCACCGGCAGGCGCTTGGCTCCCGGATAATCCTGGGCGGCTTTGCGCCCGTGCCCTTTGGCTTTGGGCTTGGGGTCTGGCGTTTTGGCGCTGGCAGCGGCGGCGTCACTTTGAGCCAGCAGGTTGCGGCTCTTCTCGGTCTGGCTCCGAAGATCATCCGCCGAAGTCGGCCCAGGGTGGTGTTCTTGGCTTCGAGCACTCCCATGACCCATTGGAGGGTCCGCAAGAGCGTTTGCACCAGTTGGTAAGTCTCCGCCGGCAAGAGCCCGGCCAGCTTGACCAACAACTCTTCCAGTTGGGTCGGGCTCAGGGCGACGACCTCCGGACCGCTGCCCTGAGCCATAGCCCCCTCCGCAAAGCTGGCGGCGAAAGTCCGGCCGTAGCGGATAAACCCACAACTGCTTGAACGAACGGTTGGGCACCGGGCTCCTGGAGTCCTTGCCCAGTCCGGCGGTCAAGCCCAGATAGATCCAATTGGCAGCTCGATAACAGGTGCCGCCGAACCGTTCCGGGTTGATGAAGGTTTCCAGCAAATAAACCGGATGCTCATAGAGGGCTTGCCAGTCAGTGGCGATCCGCCGAGCCACTTGCCCCAATAAATGGCTGGCCAACTGCGGCACTTTGACCCAGGGCAAAATCAGGAAGCGGGTGTTATAGGCCAGCAGGTGAATATGGGCTCGGCGCTGCGGCGCCGACCACCCGATGAAGCGGTCGCGCGGCCCCAGGTGTCGGGGAGCCGACGACCAAGCCAGCGCGGCCACCGGCTGGCCCTGAGCGTAGACTAAATACTTGAGATGCTCCCCGACCGGCTGGGTATAAGCCAAATAATGGTGCGCCTCGATGAGGCTGCCGAAGAGTTCTTCGGCCGGCGTGCGCCGCACTTGGCGGATCTCCAAGGGACCCAATTCGGCCAAGGAACATTCCTGCGGCCTGGCCGCCAACGCCAACTCACGCTCGGGCGCCCGGTGCCGCGCCGCGTTGTTGGGTGGAGACATCCGCTTGGCCGGCAGTTTAATGTGACCGGCCCGGTGCAACTCCAGCATCAGACTCCGGGCGACCATGTCCCGCAGTTGGCCATTGGGCTGCACCCAGTTCCACGCCTGGCACACCTTGGCCGAAAGCCGCCGCCGGCTTAGGCCGGGGTGGGCGGCGATCAGCTGCCCGATAAACTCAACGTCGGCACGGCTCAGCTTGCAACCGCGATAGGCAAACTCGCTCTGCACGACCGCCAGCCTAAGCGGTCAAAAACTGGAACGCAACCTCTTTCACCCTTTTCGGGATCTTTTTTTTATCGCTGGTTTGGCCTCAGGCCGCCGAGGCAATCGGTCGCCACAAGGGTGCGGCCTGGGCGGTGTTGGGATTGCCGTTCCAGAGCAGTAATTGAAGTTGATGGACATCCAGCCCCAAGGTGGGCTGCTGGCCGCCAGTGGGCCACCAGCCAAATCGTCCCTGAGAGAGCCGTTTCTGGCACAGCCAAAAACCCTGGCCGTCATACATGAGGATCTTAAGCGCCCGCCGCCGCCGATTCGAGAAGATGAACACGGCGCCGCCAATCGGGTCGGTATCCAGCCTTTGGCGGCAAACCTGCGCCAGCCCGTCAATGCCTTTGCGAAAATCCACCGGCTCGACCGCCAGCAACAACCGCATCTGCGGGGTAATCTGAATCACGACCGATGCCTCCAGAGCCCCTTGGGCCAAAGCCAGTGCCGCGACACTGTCGCTTTGCGCCAGCCGCAGGGTCAGTTTCGAACCGCGGCGGTCCTCCAGTTCAATCACCCACTGCGGGCCGCTGGGCCAAGTGGCCACCGGCACCTCGACAAACCCCGGAGGCAGGGCACCGGCCCTGGAAGGTTCCGGAACTGGACTGGCCGCCAAGTGGCGCTTGAGGGCAGTGTAATTTACGCCGAGAGCTTGGGCCACAGGGCTCAGTCCGTAGCCTCGTGCCAAAGTCGCCATCGTCCGCCATAACGCTTCCGGGATGGGTTCTCGATGTTTACGCCGCTCGCGCCAGGCTGCCAGGGCTGGTTGCACCCGCGCAATGGCTGCTGCAAATGCGGGGTCCGATTTGATCGTTGTCTTCGCTGCCATAATCTGCCGCGAAGACTACCACCGGGGCCGAAACCCCGTCACACACCCTTACCGAAGCAACACGCACCACCGCGTATCTGTGGCTCGTCGCTGCTCGGGGCGGCCGAGGTTGTTGCCGCTTTTTGCAGCCCGCACCAGGCAGCGCCTGTTTTCTCCGTCGATCAATTAACGACCAAGAGTGGGATTACAGGAGACGAAGGTAGCGTGTGAGCGAGCCTCAAGGGCGCAGCATCGCAACCTGCGCACTTGCGAGGAGGTTGCGACTCACCCCAAGGGGGCTTCCGGCAGCACCAACCGAAGGAAATGGATGCGGCCGGATTGCTCGCCGGCCAAGATGCAACCCTTGTCGAAGCCGACGGCAAAGCAAAGCATTTTACTTTCGCCCACGAAGTGAGCAAAGGACTGCCCACGTTCTAAGTCCCACACCGTGAGCGTCGCCCCCCCGGAACCGGCCACGGCTAGGCGCCCCCCCTCGCTCAATGACACGTGCTGAAAGTCGCCGGAGTGGCCCGCTGCTCTTCGCACCTCTCTGCCTCCCTTCATTTCAAATATTCTAAGCGTGGCCTCGTTGCTCACAGCCGCCAGCCATTGGCCGTCGCCACTAATTGTCGCATCAGTAAACTGGCCTGAATACTCCCACAATGACCTCAACTCGTGATTTCTCCACCAGCCAAAAACCTTGAGCGCCCAACCGTCATCCCAACTTCTCGACGGCAGCTCCCCCAATTCTCTCAACGCCTCATCCAGCTCCCTCAAACTTCAGCCAGTATTCAGCCGCTTTGACCCGGAGGGCGTGTTTCAATGGAATTCCGCCATGAAGTTCCTCCTCCTGATGAACACCTGCTCTGAGGCCGTAGTCGAGCGTTCTTGCCGGATCATTGGTGTTCGAGAGGACGGTGCCGGGCACTGTACCACGGAGAGAACCCGGATATTGGGCTGGCGGACGATTTGAACCATTCCAGCCCGACGACAAGTTTCAGGGCAGTTCATCTTGGAAATATCGGGCACAATCCTTTCCCTTCACCCGCCGAACTGCCAACCGAAGCAACCGTCTGCAGGTCCCCAAGAACCCGGCCGCTCTTCTGATCTGGTGTCTGGTGTTCAGTTTCATGGCCGGATTGTCGCAGAGGGGATGGGACAAATACGGTCCAATGGTCGAAATAATTTGGCAGGCAAAAGGCCCTTCAAAACGAGCCCCGAGGACAATTTTCCGCCCTTCCTGGTGGCGCGGAGCATGGAACCGGGGCAAATTGACCTCCAGAGCGCGAATGGCAGCAAACAAGATTCAAATCAACCGAGCCCCGGTCCTCACGCTCTGGGCGGCAGTCGTGGCGGAAAGGCTGGGGTTCAACCACGGCGAAGCCTTATCCCTGGGCAAAGCCGTGGCAGGATTGACGGCGCAGAGCAAGGGACGGCGTTTGGGCATTTTCAAGCCCAGCCCGAAGGACCTCAAGAAGGTGCGTGAACAGGAACGAGGGGAGGAATTCCAGGTCGAGCTTCTGGGACGAGCTTTGCCGGTCCGGAACACCGACCAGGGCGTGCGTGCGGTGATCAAGGCCAAGCCAATCGAACCTGGCGCTGTTGAACGATATTTGGAGGGCAAGTTTGGGGAGGCTCTGCGGGAAGTGCGGAAGGCCATGGTGGAGTTGGCCAGTGCCTTTGAGCCGGATGAATTGGCGCAGCGTGGATTCAGCCTTTACGAACAATTCCGTCCAGCAATTCCAGAGGGCGTCGGTGGTTGGGGTGCGAAGGGAGAACTGGATCTTGGTCGAATCAGGAAGCTGGCGGCCCAAGAAGACCAGAAGACCTGGCCATCGATGATCCCAGTTCGTCGCCAAGTCATCGGGGCGTAGTGGTCTCGCGCTGTTTCTTGGCCGCCTTTACGAACGCATCCGCTATTCGCCTGAGGAAAACAGTTGACGTGACCAACCGAGGTCATGGGTTCAACGCTCCTAAACCAGCATCGCCTGTTTGCATTGCTCCTGCTGCTTTGACCAGGGGCGATGTTGCCGAAGGCGATTGTGGACTTCAAGGCTGCCCTCGAACTCAATCCTCAGGCCAAAGCTCTTGAGGCGATCGGGACTGCTGGTATGCTCCCGCCAGATGAACGAAGCTCCAAAGCCCATCGCCCGCTGGCTTGAGCTGAAACGACGCTCGGAGCGAACCACGGCGGCCGTGCTCGCCGTACTCGCCCTAGGCGGTGGGGCTGCCGTGTTCCTGGTTATGGCCCTCCTGGTTCACGCCGTCCTGTCTATCGTCTGTGGCTCCTTCCTCCACTCCGTTCCCTGGCTCGGGTTGGCTGCGTTGGGGCTAACGGCCGGTTTCTTTGCTCGTAGCCTGAAGGGCAGACAGGAGGCGCTGGAACCCGACCTCGATCCAATGGGGTTTTGGATCGTCAAGGATATTTGCTCGATCGGTCCTTGCCTGATACTCGAGGGATTGCGGGAGGTCCGGCGCTGCGGACAGTTGGGAGAGTTGAATGTGGCCGTCTGCGCCCGGGCGTTGGCTTACCTGGCCGGACAGAACGCGGGGGTAGCCTGGGAGGATCTGATACGGCAGTGCCCACAACTGCCGTCGGCGCGCCTCAGGGAGTACTTGTTGCTGTTAGATGGGGTGCTGTTTCTGGGAGAGGATGCGTCGCGGGTGATCCTGATGGAACCGTTCCGACTGCGCCTGCGCTCGATGCTGGAGCGGGAGACTCGCGCTCGGAAAGAGCAGGAGCCGGCGCGGCCGGGGCCGAAGTCCCTCCACCGGGTGTGCCGGTGATCGATCCCGAAAAGCTAAACGCTTACGAGATTCTGGGCCTGCGGCCTTCGGCCCCGGTGGAGGAAATCAAGAAGGCCTATCGGAAGCGGGTGAAAGAGTGCCACCCGGATCTGTTCGCGGGCATGGACGAGCAAGCCAGGGCTTTGGCCGAGCGGTGGACTAGGGCGTTGAATGCGGCGTATGCCACCTTGAACCCCCGACGCCGGGGCGGAGCCAGACCCAGCGCAAAACGGCAGCACTGAGCGCCTTAAGCAACTCGACTGTCCAGCGGTTTTGTCTCATTTATGCCGCTGATCGCCTTGTGGAAAAAGAGGTCCGTTGCTCTGGCGATGCTGGCTGGCTGCTTCATTTTTTTGGCCATGCAAATACCCAGCAATGAACTCCGTGCTCTCAAGGCCCAGGCCCAACGGCTCAAGGCCACGCTCACGATTGGCAAGGAGGGTCTGAGCACCCAATTCCTCGCCGCCCTGGACTTGGAACTGAATCGGCATGGGCTCGTCAAAGTGAAGTTCGACGAGTTCAAGGAGCAGAAAAAGGAACTGGCCCCACAAGTGGCCGAGAAGAGCAGCAGCCATTTGGTCACCCGGGTTGGCAATGTTGTCGTGCTGTACCGGCCGAGGCCAGAGGAGGAGGAGAAGCAGGGGTAGGGATCAACGAGGCCGGTCAACGTGGATTTGGGCTCTCTTAAACGAGGCGCCGCTGTTGATTTGTCGTTTCCCGTTTCCGTTTCCCTGAGGGTCCAAAGGCGGGAAATGGGAAACGCCGCCTCAAAGGCCAGCCGCCGTCGAGTTCAGGCCTCTCGTCAGCCGCCATACCCCCAAAAACCGCAGGATCCCGTTGAAATACCCGTCTTTTCAGCTTTCCTGGGGGGGTGTCAGCGGTAGGGCCAGGTCGTCAACGTGCGTCCTGGGTCAAGCTGGGGGGTAAAATTCTCGTGACCCAGCCGGCGCACCCGCAAATCAACCGGGCCAGAATCACGGCAGGTGGATTCAGGGATGTCCGCCGCGATTGGGTGGCTCCATTTCATCGGCTTCTCGCGTGATGGTGAGCACGTTATGGGTGGGGAGGATGGACCGAGTTTTCTCGTTTCGGGTTTTGGATTTGAGTGATCCCAAAACAGCTATGAACGCCATTGAACACGGGTGAAACTATTGAACGCGCTAGCACTTTTGCTAGCAGTTGGCGACATTTTGAGATTCTTAACATCAATAATAACCCTGTTTTTACAGGCTTTTTAACACACGTAGTCAATAGTATCCTTTATTTTCAATGGTTTCAAGAGACTATGTGCATGAAACAATTGATTCTATTGGGTGAGATTGAGGTTGGAGCGGGTGAAGGGAATCGAACCCTCATCTCAGGCTTGGGAAGCCCGCATTCTGCCACTGAACCACACCCGCTGCCGTTGACCGATTCTATTAGCGCATCCGCCTGCCGGACGCAATAACTGATTTTGGGTATTTACTTGATGGCCGGACCCCGCCATTATGCGGGGGTGTCTGCCTAATATGAACACGCCAAATTGCAGTCTGACGACTCGACGGGAATTCCTCAAGACCTCGGCCCTGGTCGGCGGCGCCCTTGCCGCGCCGGCCATTTTGCCCGGAAACCTCCTGGCCAGCAGGGCCAACAGCGAAACGCTGCGCGTTGGCCTGATTGGCTGCGGCGGGCGCGGCTCAGGGGCCGCGAGCCAGGCGCTCAATGCCGACGAGAACGTCATCCTCACGGCCCTGGGCGACGCCTTCAAAGAGCCGATGCCAAGCTGCCTCCAGGGCTTGCGCGAGGGCCTGCCCGACAAGGTCAAAGCCAGAATCAAGGTGACCCCGGACAAGTGCTTTGCCGGGTTGGACGCCTACCAGAAGGTGATCGAGAGCGGCGTGGACGTCGTGCTCCTGGCCACGCCGCCCGGATTCCGCCCCGTCCACCTCAAGGCCGCCATTGACGCCGGCAAGCACGTTTTCTGCGAGAAACCGATGGCCACCGATGCGCCGGGCCTTCGCTCGGTCATCGAGTCGGCCAAGGCCGCCAAGGAGAAGGGCCTCTCGCTGGTGGCCGGTTTCTGCTGGCGCTACGACTCGGCGCGACGCGAGTTCTTCAAGCGGATTCACGACGGGGCGATAGGAGAAATCCGGGCCGTCTATGCCACCTATTATACCGGGCCCGTCAAACCGATGCCCCCGCCCAGCAGACGCCCCGCCGGGATGGGCGACCTGGAGTGGCAATTGCGCAACTGGTACAATTTCGTCTGGCTCTCCGGGGACGGCTACCTCGAGCAGGCCTGCCACAGCGTGGACAAGGTGGCCTGGGCGCTGAAGGACCAGCCCCCGCTCAAGGCCGTGGCTGTGGGCGGAAGGCAGACCCCCAATAACCAGGGCAATATCTTCGACCATATTTTCGTCGTCTATGAGTTTCCCAACGACGTGCGCGGGTTCCTGGGCCAGAAACAGATTGGCAACGGCCACAGCGACAATTCGGATTACCTCATCGGGTCGGAGGGCTTCGGCAGGTCCACTTGGTGGCAATCCCCCTACCTCAAGGGCAAGCAGAACTGGCGCTATCGAGACACCCCGGACCGCATCGACATGTACCAGCAGGAGCACAACGAGTTGTTCGCCAGCATCCGCTCCGGCCAGCCAATGAACGACGGCCATTGGATGGCCCAAAGCACTCTCATGGCGCTCATGGGCCGGATGGCCGCTTACACCGGCCAGGAAGTCACCTGGGAGCAGGCCATGAATTCCCAGCAGAATCTCGTGCCCGAGCAGCTTGATTGGAACATGAAGCTCGACATCGCCCCCATGGCCATGCCGGGCGTAACCAAGGTCATCTGATGAACCGTCGCGATTTCCTCAAACTGGGCAGGCCGGAACGCCGGCTTCAGCCGGCAGCACCCCGCCAGCTCCTGAACCGCCGCGATTTCTTCAAAGTGGGCGCGGGCGCGCTGGCCTTGGCCGTTGCGGCCCCCGGAGCGCCGGCTGCCGCGGAGCAGGACGCCACTCCCGCCCCGAGGCGCAAACTCAAGAAGGGCATCATGTGGGCCACCATCGAGCTGAAAGGCTCGGTGCTCGACAAAATGAGGGCCGTCAAGGCCGCCGGCTTCGAGGGCGCCGAGATGATGAGCCACATGGACCAGGATGAAGTGCTGCGGGCCCGGGACCAGGTCGGCCTGGTCATCCCCAGCGTCTGCGGGACTCGTCATTGGGACAAGCCGCTGTCCTCGCCGGACCCCGCCGTCCGCGCCGAGGGGCTGGCCGCATTACGGCAGACGTTGCGCGATGCCAAGCGTTACGGCGCCACTTCCGTCCTGCTCGTGCCGGCGGTGGTCACCAAGGAAGTCACTTACATGGAAGCTTATGCGCGCTCTCAAGCCGAGATTCGCAAAGCCATCCCCCTGGCCGAGGAACTCGGCGTCAAAATCGCCATCGAAAATGTCTGGAATCAGTTCCTCCTCAGCCCCCTCGAGGCGGCGCGTTACGTGGACGAATTCAACAGCCCCGCCGTTGGATGGCATTTCGACGTGGGCAATTCCCTGAATTACGGCTGGCCGGAGCAGTGGATTCGCATCCTGGGCAAACGCATCCAGAAACTGCATATCAAGGAGTTCAGCCGCAAACGCCGCGACGAGCAGGGATTGTGGAAAGGCTTCGATGTCAAGTTCCTCGAGGGCGACAACGATTGGCCGGCCGTCATGAAAGCCCTCGACGACGTTGGCTACACCGGCTGGGGCATCGCCGAGCAGGGGGGCGCCGACAGTCCGGAAGGGCTGGCCGACCTCGCCCGGCGCATGACCCGCATCTTCCAGAGCTGACTCTTTATTCGATCAACTCACGTCGCGCCCCGCTCAGGAGTTGGTCCACGAAGCTGGTGGAATAGACGCCGCGCCGGAAATTGGGGTCTTGCAGAATGGCCTGTTCGAAGGAAATCGTGGTCTTGATGCCGGTAATCATGTACTCGCCCAAGGCGCGGCTCATCTTGTCCATCGCCTCGCGCCGGTCCCGCCCGTAGGTGATGAGTTTGCCTACCATCGAATCGTAGGTCGGCGGAATGGTGTAGCCCGCATAGACGTGGGTATCAACGCGCACCCCTCGGCCGCCCGGTTGATAGTACATCTCGATTCGCCCCGGGCTGGGCCGAAAATCATCGAATGGGTCCTCGGCGTTGATGCGGCATTCAATGGCGTGCCCCCGGATATGGACATCACTGCTGGAAAGCCGGAGCGGTTCTCCCATCGCCAGCATGATCTGATAGCGAACCAGGTCAATCCCGGTCACTTCCTCGGTTATCGGGTGCTCAACCTGTATGCGCTTGTTCATTTCCAGGAAATAGTAATTCCCGTCGTTATCGACGATAAACTCGACCGTGCCGGCATTGGTGTAATTGGCCTCTTTGGCGATGCGAATCGCGGCTTTGCCCATCTTTTCCCGAAGTTTCTTGAACTTCGGGTTCTCCAGAAACGGGGAGGGACACTCCTCGACCACCTTCTGGTTGCGGCGCTGGATGGAGCAGTCCCGCTCCCCCAGATGAATAATGTTGCCTTTGTTGTCGCCCAGGATTTGGAACTCGATATGGTGCGGATTCTCGATATACTTCTCGATATAAACGCCCGAGTTTCCAAAGGCCTTCTCGGCTTCACTTCGAGCGGTGTGGAATCCCTTGACCAGCGAGATGTCATTGTGGGCGACGCGCATGCCGCGTCCCCCCCTCCGGCGACGGCCTTGATCATGACCGGGTAGGCGATGCGTTTGGCCACTGCCAGGGCATCCTGCTCGGTGTCCACCACGCCCTCGGAGCCCGGCGGCGTGGGCACGTCCGCCTTCTTGGCCAGCGCCCGGCTTACCGCCTTGTCCCCAAGGGCGCTCATGGCGCGTGAATTGGGCCCGATGAACCGAATGTTGCAGCTCTCGCAGACATCGGCGAAGTGCCCGTTCTCGGCCAGGAACCCGTAGCCCGGGTGAAGGGCATCAACGTCGGTTATCTCGGCGGCGCTGACGATGCGGTCGATCCGCAGATAGCTTTCGCTTGCCGGCGCTTTGCCGATACAGATCGCCTCGTCTGCCAGTTGGACGTGCATCGAGTTGGCATCGATCTCCGAGTAAATGGCGACCGTGCGGATGTTCAACTCCTTGCACGCCCGGATGATGCGGACCGCTATCTCACCGCGATTGGCTACGAGAATCTTCTCAAACATGCTGCCTCGTCTGGTGAGTCTGAGGGCTCCCCTGGACAGTTCATGCCGGACGCAGCTTAAAGAGGGCCTGCCCAAACTCGACCGGTTTGGCGTTTTCGACCAGCACCTCCGTAATCACGCCCTTGGCCTCGGCCTTGATCTCATTCATCACCTTCATTGCCTCGATAATGCAAACCACGGTCTCGGGGTTTACCTCGACACCGACCTCAATGTAGGGGGCAGAATCAGGCGAAGGCGCACGGTAGAAAGTGCCGATCATGGGTGATTTGATCTCCAGCTCCGGGTTGGGCGGGAGCTGGGCCGGCTGCGGTGTGGCGACCGAGGCCGCGATTGGCACCGGCGGCTGTCCGTAACCTGCCACCGCGGGTTCCTCGTAGGGCATGGCAGGTGAAACAACCCCGTTGACTCCGCGCTTGAGCCGGATCTTGAAATCTTGCCTTTCAAGCTCAAACTCGGAAACAGAGTTCTTCTTCATCAACTCGATGATGGCTCTGATATCTTTTAGGTCCACGGTCTTTTATCGTTACAGTCGTTATTATCGTGTATTTCAGACCCAATTATGCAAGAAATCTGCCGCCAAACCAGCCCCATCCCCAACCCGTCCATCCGGTTCCGGCCCAACATACCTTGGTCGTCCATGCAGCGTCAAGCATCAAAAACAGCCACGGACCTTGCGGAAAAAGGCCGGTCTGCGTCTAAAAGCGGGTCAATTATGGGGCGTTTTTTCTGGCGTTAACGTTAATTGCGGCTTCCAATGCCAAAAGATAGGAACTCGCGCCAAATCCTGCGATTAGACCACAACAAACCGCTGCGATGCAGGACTCGTGTCGGAACTCTTCCCGAGCCTGGACGTTTGAAAGGTGAACTTCGATGGTTGGCAGGCCAACCGCCGTGATTGCGTCGCGCAGGGCGATGCTTGTATGGGTGTAAGCCGCAGCGTTCAACACGATCAGGTCGAATTGGCCTTTTGCCTGTTGAATCCAGCTCACCAGGTCACCTTCAACGTTAGACTGGCGAAAATCGACTCCGACACCCAGTTTGTCGGCTCTCTTGCGCACCATCGCTTCGATCTCGGCCAAGGTGGTGCGTCCATAAACCTCCGGCTCGCGCTGGCCGAGCAGGTTTAGGTTAGGGCCATTTAGAAACAGGATTCGCATTGTGTAGTCGCATTCTACCGAAACCGCCCGGGTTTGTCGATGACTTTCCGAGCCGCAGTGTTGCTCGAACCTAAAAGCCATCCGATGAAAGTGAAGGCGGGCCAGGCTAGGGCGGGGATATACAGGCCGAACTCGAACAACCCCTGCAAACTCCATCCCAGGACACCCAGCCAGATGGCAAATCGCCGGCGGTCCTGAGCCCAGGCCGAGGATGTGCTCCACAGCAACGCGCCAAGGACAAAGGCACTGTAGGCGATAAAGCCAGGCAGGCCGGAATCACAGGCCTGCTCGAGGTAGTCGTTGTGGACCACCTTGGCGGGTTCGGATTCGGGACGTTTGATTGCCAGGTACGAGGAACCGAAGGTGCCGGGGCCGGAGCCTAGCAGAGGGTGGGCCCTGGTGATTCGCGCGGCTGCTTGCCAGTAGTCGAGCCGCGCGGAGGCGCTGGGGGCGCCTCGTGAAAAGAAGTTGGCAAACTGCCAGAAGAAGCCGAGCAAGCCAAGCAACAGGACACCGGCGACCAGGGCGATTCGGTACTTCTTGTCAAAGGGCAGGCGGAGGAGGGCTACGGTGCCCAGGACCAGCATCAAGAGCCAGCCTGCCTTGGACCCGGACCAAAAGAGGCAGGCAAAAGCGGCAAGGGCGATGACCATGACCAGGAAGCCCCTGGCCGGGATGGTCAGGCGCCTGATGGCGGCGACGGCTGCCAGAACGGGCGGCAACAGCAACAGCAGCGCTCCGGCAAGGGTATTGGGATAGAACAGGGTCGAGAAAACCCGGTCGCTGTTGAGCCTTTTGAAATACTCGGCGGGCAGAGGTGATTTCAGATGGGGATAAATGCTGGACCAGAAGTAGCGGCGGGTATCGGCCAGGCCGCCGAAGTGCTGTTCCCAGCCGACGGCCAGGACCAACAGGAACGAGAAGGTGATTCCGCACCAAAACGAGGCGAGGGACCTGGCTCGGCTCAGAGAAACCAGGCCGAGGTAGAAACAAACCACGCAGGCAGCGAAGTGGACGACGATAGCGCGTGAGACGTGCGGGTCCAGGGAATAGCTTGCCGCCAGGAACTGCCAAATCAACCAGACCAGCGGCAGGGTGATGAGCCAGAGCGGGGCCTCAATCTTCCATCGGGCGACAACCAGGCCCAACATGGCGGCCAGACCCAGGAGCGAGTAAGCCCAAGCGATGGGCCAGGATGACACGAGGAAGAACTCCCAAGCGTCAGCAGGGGCGGAAACGGACGATTCCATCATCGGCGGGTTGCCGAACTTGAGGAGGGTCAGGCCCAGCAAGGCGCCGAAGAGTGTGACAAAGAGGCGCAGCGGCCAGCCATCCGGCGGGGCGGGCTCCGTTTTTGGTTCAGGCTTCATCCCAGGCGCAGCTTGAGCAGGCCGACTTCCAGGGCGAGGGCCTCCTGGACATTGGTGCCGAGCCAGCGTTGGAGTTGTTCGATGACCTCCAGGTTCTCCACCGCCTGCCGGCAAGAGATTCTGCGCGCAACCTGGGGGGTAGCGGGTAACCGGGGAAAACTCAGGAGGGCCTCCGCCGAAGCCGGAGCGGCTGAACTGCGGGTCTGGCGGGCCGGTCCTGCGGACTGGGACTTGAGGGTGAGCAGCCAGACATCACGCAGCCACCACTGGATGAGGGCGAGCAGGTCGGCGCGCTGGCGCTTGTACTCGGCCTCGATCGCGGCGGCCAGTTCACTCTCCCATTTATCGCGCATTTCCTCCTCGGCTTCCTCGTATTGCTCGAGGGGTGAGCGGGCTTTGAGGTTCTGTTCGATGTTGTCCCTGAGTTGGTTGAGCTTGCGCAGGAGCACGTCCATGAGGCGATAGCGTCCGAGCAGGCTCTTGTGCGGCGCGGCGGCCAATTGGCTGAAAGAGGAGAGCCAGTCCAATTGGGCAGGGTCGAGTTGCCGGAGACCTTCGCCCGCAAAACTCAATCGGAGGCACCGGGAAAGGATGGTCTCCAGGAGCCTCTGGGGCTCGACGGTCAGGAGGATGAGAATGGTCTTGGGGGGCGGCTCTTCCAGCGTCTTGAGGAAGGCATTGGCGGCCTCGGTCCTCAGGCGGTCGGCGCCCACGATAATGGCGAGCTTGTAGCCGGCCTCGCTGGGTTTGAGCTGGATCTCCTTCATCAAGTCGCGCATTTGCTCGATTCTGATGATGCGCATCTTCGATTCAGGCCGGACCCAGTGGACATCGGCATGGTTGTCGTGCTCGATCTTCTTGCAGGTCAGGCAGCCATCGCACGAGTTGATAGCCGCCCCGGAGGGCCCGCGGAGCGGCTGGCGGCAGTTGAGGGTTTTAGCCAGGGTGCGCGCCAGGGCCTCCAGTTCAGGGAGTTGGTGGCCCGTGAAGAGATAGGCATGGGCCAGTCGCCCGCGTTCGAGGGACCGCTGGAGCAACTGGATGCCCTGTTGGTGTTCCGCAAAGCTCTTAAAGGCCATCGCGGCCCTGAGTTTAAGCGATCACTCAATTTGATTCAATTCCGTTCGTCGAGTTTTCAAGGGGTGTGGAATGGCTGATTCAAGATTCTGTAGGAGCCGACGTGAGGAGGCTCTGATCTGAAGTGAATGGCTTAAATAGAGCCGTCCCCAAAAGCCCGGCGAACGAAAGACTTTGTCGCAACCTTTGTCGCAACCTTTGTCGAATTGGCCATTCTTCGACAAAGTGGGCGACGAAGGTTGCGACAAAGGTCCTTGAAAGGTGAAAGGGTCCTCAAAGGGCCGGTCCGCCCCTTTCATCTTCAGGTGCCTTGCAGCAACCGCTCGTACTCATCATGCGCGCCAATGATTTCATCCAGCGGCTTTATTCGTCCGGCCTGGTAGTCCTGCATGGCCGTTTCGATTTCAACCACTGTGCTCATCGCCAAAATCTAGTGTTCGCATCGGGCTTTGGCAATTCATCATGCGGCCTGCGCCGCCCAGGGGGCGCATCTCAGATTCTTCCAACGTTGATGACCTGTAAGAATGGAGTGCGGACCATGTTGTCTGCATCTGGCCGGTCGTCAACCCCGAAGCAGAGGACACCGCCCGCGCCCAGAGCTGTGCCCAGACCCCGGGCAGAAGTGCCTTGTCCCGAGGGGACATCCGACAATAGCCCAACGCTTCAGCGTTGGGATCGCCGTTGATAAGGAGCCATGAGTCCCGAGGGGACGGCTGAAACACGTTGGACTTCAATTGTCCCTTCGGGACGAAATTAACGCTTAAGGCCCGTCACCCAACGCTGAAGCGTTGGGCTATTCCCAGATGTCCCTCCGGGACAAGACCCAGGGGCTCGAGCGTTTCCACCAACAGATGATAATGGTTGCCCATGAGCGCATACGCATGCACGCGCCAACCGGTCTTCTCGCAGGCCTCGCCCAGCGATTCCAGGAACCGTTCGCGGTCGCGTCTTTGCCTTGCATTTGACTTGAATTGAGCTCACGCAGCACGGAGAAACGGTGGCCGATATTCAGCCACATGCGAAGCCTTTAAGGGGCGCTGAATTTGCCAGGCGGTGGAAAAGCCGCAAACCGCTGGACAAAGCGACCGCGCAAGAAATCGCCTCCGCTATCAAGTCAGTGGATTCCGCTGAGGAATCGGCATACCCCTTTGTGTCCCCCGCTTGAGCATGATGTTCGTGAATCTCGCTGCGCTGACCGGACGCTCCACAATCAGCCTTCCATCGCAGATAATGCTGAACACGCCATAGGGCGTCGGAAGCTCCCTTGATGCCTTGGCGCTCCTGATTCGAACCACTTTCGGCTTCAGCCCCAGGCTCGGGCCGCCTGCGAAATCCTCTCCACCGACTTGGCGACATAAGGGCACTGATCGGCAGCCAGGATCGTGAGGCCCTTCGTGTGTCTCTTCAAGGCTCGCTCCCTGTCGACGATGAAACGAGGATCAGGCGCTGTTGCCTTGAATTTCTTGACGAGCAGGTCGTACGGAGGGGAGCTATCCACCGGGATAAAACCGGCTTTGATGAAGAAATCACTTCCTGCCATGAAACTATCTGAACTTGTGACAACTGCGACCCCTCGGCACTTGCTTTTCCTCGCGTCCCTCAGACAATCTTCCAGCAGGACAGCGCCGAGTCCTTTCCCCTTGTGCTTGCCATTGACCGTCAAGCAATGGATGACAAGGTAACCCTCCGCCTCGACGGGTCTCCACGCATGACTGCCAAGGGCATACTCGATCATCCCGATATCACCGAATTCGCGTGAGCGGAGCACCTTGTACCTCAGGCCTTCCGCGTAGCGCTTCTTGAGCCAATCAGACTTGCGACGATGCCCCTCGTTCTTGCCGGCCTTGTTGCCGCACAAACTGCATGCGCCGATGTTGTCCGCATTGGTATCGACAATGTCGTACTCTCTCATCCTGATTGCGACCTTACGCGGCTGCGTCCTGGGCTGCAAGCCTTTTGAGGCCACCGTGGTTGCCGGGGGCACATCTTGTCAGTGCCACCACGGCCCGAGAACGCCGCCTTTGGGCGGCAGGGCCTTGGGCATGCGAGAGATGTTGGAATGCTCGGTGTCGCGGCCCATTCCGACGCCGCTGCGGCCTGAAGGCGGCGTTCCGCCACGGCATCGCAAGGTGGCACTGACAAGATGCGCCCCCGCCCGGGGGAACGGGCGGTTTTGCGTTACCGGTTTGACACTTGCCCGCCCCAATAGGATAAACCACGTGTGAAACCGCTCAAGAAACCTGCGGCAAAGAAGACGGCCGGCACCTTGATCGTGGAGAGGTACCGTCCGCGGCTGAACAAGCTCACACCAGCCGAGCGCCAGCAGTTGCGGGATCGTGCCATGCAGCTCGCATTTGGCCATGAATCTGAAAGCGCCCCAAATCCTCGCCGCTGACACGAACGTCGGTATGGATTTGGCCCAGGGTGACGAGTGGGTCTTGGATTCCCTGTCCACCATTCGCAACTGTTCACGTGGTTGAGCAGGCTTGACGCGAATGCTCACGCGGGGTCGCCTTGAAGCTTTGTCCCGGAGGGACATCCCGAGAATAGCCCGGCGCTTCAGCGCCGGGTACGACGCCCAAAAGCCCGCGTCCCGAAGGGACGCTTGAAGCTCAATCCCACAAATAGCGCTCGCCGTACTCGATCCGATGCCTCTTGAGGAGGGTCAGAAACTCCTCCTGGAATGTCCTGTGCCGATGGTGCCGCTCCTGGCCTTGGATGTAGCGGATGGTTTTGTCTAATAACGACACGCTCACGCCGAAAGCGCCGTACTTTTCCTGCCAGCGGAACCGCCGGTGCTCTGGGAAGGTTTCATGCACCCATTTCGACGACGCGCCCTCAAGCAGTTGGAGAGCTTGGGCAATCGAGAGGGTCGCCGGTAGGGAAAGCAGGATATGAACATGATCAAGTGTGCCGCCAATCTCAATGGCTTTCATCCGGTTCTGCCGGGCGATGCCGCCCAGGAAGGGCCAGAGCCGTTCGCGCAACGGAGGCGTGATCAGGGGGCGGCGTTCTTTTGTGCTAAAAACGCAATGGAGCCAGGAACTGATGTATGACATGCGGCCGATTCAGCCGTCCCTTCGGGACGGACGCAAGAACAAACCGCTTTCCCCGGCGCTAAAGCGCCGGGCTATTGTCGGGATGTCCCTCCGGGACAACAGCGGGCGCTAAATCACTTACCATCTGGAGAGGTGCCTGCGATGCCGAGGCAAGTGCGCCGATGCGCACGTGAACAGTTACCACAATTCGACGCCGGCTACCGGGCTCCTCGCTGCTGATTCCACCGACCGTTTCCGAGGAATTCGCCTGGCTCGCGCTTCACGCCGAGGAAACGGCGGAGCGCGCAGCGGCCCACGCGTTTCTCCGTGGGCATCGCAATTGGGGATTTCAGTTACTCCACGCTGTCCCGCTGGGCGATGCCTATGTCGAGAAGATCGCCGCGCGTCTGCGCCAAGCGACCCTGCTCCCTGCATCCGAGGTCAACGACGCCCACATCCTGGCCGAGGCTGCCGCCCTCGGATGCTCCATCTCCCCAAACGCATTGCGGCGCGCAGCACGCCCCAAGAGCAAATCCGGGTTGACAACAAGCATTGTGGGGCATGTTGACGCCACGTACACCGTGTTGACGCCACATAGCCCGTGTTGACGCCGCGCGAAAGTTAGGCGTGCCTACTTCTTGCTTAGGATGCTGGGTGTCTCTATGATGGAAAGAGTTGAGGGTCAATTCGACACTGGCGTCGAACAAACGGAGTAAACGTTGGTGAAGCAAGCAAAGTTATGATGAACAAAGTCCAAGAGCTCGACATTCGAGTCGAACGACTTGAGGAAACAGTAGCGAAACTCGAAAAACGCATTGCCGCACTCGAGCGAGTCTCACGGCGACCTCCTGAAAACAGCGCGAAGGGATTTGGGTGTATAGGCGCCCGGATGGTCACCAAATCTAAAATTTCGACATGAGACCGAGTGTGCCGTTCGTTATTGCACGGGATGGACTTCTGAACTGTCTGTTGACGGAGGGAATGGTCTCGTTTGACGGTGCGAACGTTAAAATCGAATTCCGTACGGCTGACAGCTTCACCGGTTTGTTCAAATCTAAGGTCCGGGAGGTCAATATTCCGCTCGACGTGATTAACCTGATCGAGTTGCGCGAGGAGCGGGGTTGGTTTGGGCGGGGATACTTTTTGTTCATTAGGGTTGCGGAAATGGGGAGGGCCTCAGGTATACCGAGTTTCGAGACGGGGGAGATCCTCCTGTCTATAACGGACGCGCGAGGGGCTACTGAGCTTGTGTCGGCGGTGCAGGTCGCTGGTGGACTCAACAGAGGCGGGTCCTGAAGAGCGAGCGCGGTATTGAGAAGAAGGACCGGGTTCAAGAGTTGTCGTGTTCGATTTCTCCCTGAGGCGCGTGCTTTGAAAAGGCGGTTGACAGCAAACATTGTGCGGGTGTTATGGGACCCTTTCCCCTTTCCCATCGCCGCCCCCAGTTTAAGCGATCGCAGCTGGCGGACAACTCAATTGTCACTTCTCGACCACATTGACCAGGCCGACGTTGATGTTTTGTCCCCCAACGGTCTGGAGGCAATGAACGGCCAGGGTGACCTTGGCGCCCGGTTTGAGCAGGGCCCGGGCCGGGGGCGCGATGTCCAACGCAACGTAGCTGGTGGTGAACCCGGCTTCCGAGGCCGCAAGCACGCCGTTGACATAAATCTCAACGTCCTCATCGTGATAGACGTAGAACTGGAGGTTCGAGAAGTCGCCCTCAGGGAGGGTGATGTCACGCCGCAGCCAGATGTCCGATGTGTTCCACAGGGTCCGAACGACGGCGCCGGGTGTGCCTTGGGTTCCGAAACCGGCGGGACCTTGCTTCCATTGGCTGCAGTCAAAATCGGGCCTGGTCCAGTCGCCGGCGGGTTTGCGGGTGGTGTAGCTCCAGGTTGCCGGGGTGAGTTTGGAGGTGGCCACCACCTCGGTCACCTGCGGCGGTTCGGGCAGCGGCGCCCAATCGGCGGTCTTGTTCCGATCGCGCCCGGACCACTTCTGCCATAGGGGGCGGTCAGCCAGCAGCTTGATGAAGACGCCCCCGACTACCGGCCGGGCATGCATGCCGCCGCTCCGCACCTTGTCGGTTTCATAAGAATCGGCCAGTGGATCGCGAGCGGTGGTTTCGTTGAGATAATCCCAGATGGGCGCTACGAGCGCCTCAAAATCGGCCTGGTTTTCCGCCAGCGTGGCGCTCCACAGTTCCCAATCTGTCTTGGTGAGCCGGGTCCTCGAATCGAGCGGCACCCCGTAGCGCTGGAGCGCGCTCTTATAGTAGGCAACCTCTTTCGCTGCCACTTCCGCCGGAAAGATGCTCAAGCCCAGGATTCGGTCCCAAACCAGGTTGTATTTCTGGCTCCAGGTATTGGGTTTGTCGAAAGCCAGGCGATAGTGCTCCCCCTCGGCGGCCACTTTCAACCAGTGTTCCGCGTCGGCCTTGGCCAAATCACGGTATTTTCGGGCCTGGCCGGTCTCGCCGCGCAGCCGGCACAAATCGCCGTAGGCCGCCAGGCCCAGGATGGCCTTGACCGAGAGATTCGCGTTGTGGGCCAGGTGCCCCATGAAATCGTCCGTGCACAACTGGTTCTCCGGGTCCAGACCGTAGTTCTCGAGGTATTCCGCCCACTGCGTGAGCTTGGGCCACCAGGGCGACACGAAGCCGGCGCTGCCTTCCTCCTGCGCAATCGCATCGCACAGCAGCAGCATATTGCCGCTCTCTTCCACCGGCATGCCCTCGCCGCCGTCGTCGGTGCCGCGCGCAATGGGATAGGTCCCCAAGTCATGCGGGGCGTTCGGGAATTTCCAGTGCCACGAAGAAGCGTAGCCCAGTATCGGCACAATCGAGGCCTTGGCCAGCGTCGGGCT
This sequence comes from uncultured bacterium, assembly GCA_963713735.1. Taxonomy (GTDB): domain Bacteria; phylum Verrucomicrobiota; class Verrucomicrobiia; order Limisphaerales; family UBA8199; genus CAVQND01. The sequence continues at coordinate 31,285 of CAVQND010000010.1, read as the reverse complement.
TAGCAGGATAAGCTGCGGGGCCATCGGAAATATCACGTCCACCGTGGCGATGTCGCCGTTGCTGGTGTTTTCCTTGGTGAAGAACAGCGGTTGCCCGCGGCTGTCCGCCGCCAGGCCGCAGGCGGCCAGGCTCTGGCGGTGGGCCAGCGCGCAGAGCTGCGCATACTTCTCGCCCCCCACGCGCCGGGCATCGGCCAGCAGTTGTGCGTCGAACTCTGTGCACCGCGCGGCCAGACCGGCGTAATCATCGGCCGCCTTTTGCAGCATCCCGGCCGCCGTCGCCCCGTTGCGCCGCCAATAGGGCCGCAGCTTCTGGCCAAAATACTTGATCGCATAGATCTCATCGTAGGCCACGATCACCTGGCGCGAGACCGCCCGGGCTCCCACGGCGCCCAGGTCAAAGACAAAGGCCATCACCGGTTGTCCATCGTTGGACGCCCTGGGCATCCGCGTGTCGTCTTGGGCCGGCAGGTCGCGGTTGGCCGCAAAGGCGCCCATCAACTCGCCCTCCGCGCCGATGACGGCCCTGGCCTGTTGCGCCGGCGCGGCGGCATAGACATAACCCCAGTTGATGCGGTGGTCGTCGCCGCACGAGCCCAGGATAGCTTGCGCGACCGCGCCTGACCGGAGCGCCGTCAGCTTGCCCGCCGCCTCCCGCGCCCACTCCACCTTTTCCCCGGGCTGATTCACCGCAAGCTGCGAGCTGGTGCTGTCGTAGAGCGACACGGTGTGCTCTTGGCCATCCACCGAACGCACCTCCCAGGTCAGATACGTCAGCGGTAGGGCCAGCGCCTCGAGGTCCTCCGGCAGCGCCGGCCGCAGGAATGTCAGCGTGCAATGAATCTGGCCATCCTCGAACTCATAGATCGTCCGGGTCGGCAGCACCTGCAAATTCCTCTGCGGCAAGGCGGGCGCTTCGGCCGGATTCCTGCCCATCAGCCGCCGCACCTTCCCGTCCACCCGGATGAGGCTCGCCAGCGAATGCTCCCGGCGCGTCCAGTGCCGCGTCACATCATCGGTCAGCCGGTCGGCTTCCGACCAGACGCTCAAGTAAGGGTCGCTCGTCACCAGGGGCACAGCGGGTGGTCGAAAGGGCTTTTCGGAAGCCAGAGCCCGGTTCGTGTTCGCCGGCATCACCACGGCACAGAACAGGGCCGCCGCGCAAACGCGCAGTCGGAAGGCAGAATGCTGTTTCATATAGAGAGGCAGTCTATCGGCCTGGGTGCGGAAGACAATCACCGATGAGCATTCCCCCGCAGCGTGGGGGCCAGTGACAAAGTTCTCCGCAAACCATTGTAGGAGACGACGTAAGAAGTCTCTGATTGAGTTTGGGGCACAGCGGAAGGCTGCTCCCCTCGGAGACGATTGATCAGAGACTCCTCGCGTCGTCTCCCACAGCCAGAAAATGGGGCCCGTTTCGGCGACTTTGTCACTGGCCCTCACCCGACTTGAAGCGCCTTCATTGCCGCATTGCCTTTTGCGGCCCGTGGGAGCAGGCTCGGGAGCGTTATGTCTTTGACCAACGCACTCATCTTCTGTCCCGGAGGGACGTTTGAAAATAGCCCAACGTTTCAACGTTGGGTCCAGCCGCGCCGTATGATAAGTCCCGGAGGGACGGCTGAAAACGCGGCGGGGCCCACAGGTTTCAGCCGTCCCTTCGGTACTTGTGCCTCAGCTTGTTCAAACCCGACGTTGAAACCTTGGGCTATTCTCGGGTGTCCCTCCCGGACAAGACGCGGCGGTGCGCCGGCCCTGGTCTTGGCCCTTCTCTTTCTTGCCGCCGGATTCGCCGTCCCGGCCCAGTCGCCAGGCGCCCCGGGCCTAATTGACGACTGCCAGGTACCTCGGACGCTGCCGCCGCTCAGGCGGTCTGGAAACCGATGGGCGACACCGCCCCGGCCTCGGTGGCAGTCGTGGACGGACGCAAGGTCTTGCGCCTGGCCTGCAATTTCGCAGGCACGAAAATCGAACGGGCGTCGTGGGACCGCGCGGTCGAGCTTGACCTGGCCCCCGCCCGTGGCGTCCAGTTCCGCATCCGCTGCCTCGACGCCTCGCCGGTGTCCTCTTTCAGCATCTACTTCCAAAGCGGTGAAGGCTGGTACCACGCCACATTCTATCCGGAGTCCTCGACGGACTGGAATACGATAACGATCGACAAGACCGAGGCCGGTGTTGAAGGCAAGCCGCCGGCTGGGGCCGGATCAAAACCATCCGCATCTCCGCCTGGCGCGGGCAGGACGTAAACACCGAGTTCTGGCTGAGCGACATTCGTCCGATCGGCCTGCTGGGCGCCGATGCATCCGTCGCCATCTTGCGGGCCGAGTCCGCCGCCAGGCTTTCGCCGGAGGAGAGACGCAGCCTCGAGGAATTTGCAGAGACGGTGGCGCGGCATTTTCAGGCCCTGGACATCGGTTGCGCCCTCGTTAGCGACCTCGAGGTGAGCGCGGAGCAGTTGAAAAAGGCGAAGCTCGTCGTCTTGCCGCATAACCCGTCCATGCCCGACCGGGCGGCCGATGAGCTGATTCGATACCTCGAAGGCGGGGGCAAGTTGCTGGCCTTTTACGTCATCCCGGAACGGCTTTACCCGGTCCTGGGAATCGCCAGCGCCCGCCATGTCAACGCGCCCTACGCCGGCTATTTCTCGGCCATCCGGTTCAAAGACGGAGCGCTGCCCGGCGCGCCGCCCCTGGTGAGCCAGCAGTCGTGGAACATCAACGCAGTCGAGCCTTTGTCCGGCCAAGGCGGCGTCCTGGCGGAGTGGCTCGATGAGAAGGGCCAATCCACCGGCTATCCCGCCGTGGTAGCCACGACCAACTGCCTGGTCATGACCCATGTCCTGCTGCGTGACGACCCCGCCAACAAACGGCGCCTCCTCCTGGCGATGGCAGGCTCCCTGGCCCCCGAGCTTTGGCGCCAGGCCGCCGATGCTCAGATTGCCCGCATCGGGGCCGTCGCCGGATTCAAGTCCTACGACCAGGCCGCCGGGCAGATTGCCCGCCTCAATCCCCAAAAGGCTGAGGTGGCGACCGCTCTCGCGGATGCCGCCCGGCTCCGCCAATCCGCTCGAGACCTGGCGGCCCGGCAGCAATTCGCCAACGCCATCGAGACAGCCGGCTCCGCCGGCCAGCGCGTCATGGAGGCCTTCTGCCTGGCGCAGCAGCCCTTGGCCGGAGAGTTCCGGGCCTTCTGGTGTCATAGCGCCTTCGGAGTCCAGGGCCTGAACTGGGACCAGGCCGTCGAGCGGCTCGCCAGGAACGGCTTCACTGCCATTTTGCCCAACATGCTGTGGGGCGGAGCCGCCTTCTATCCGAGCCAGGTCCTGCCGGTGGCGCCCGCGGTGACCAATCGCGGCGACCAGATTGCTCAATGCCTGGCCGCCTGCCGCAAACACGGCCTCCAGATGCACGTCTGGAAAGTGAACTGGAACCTGGGCCTGGCAGCGCCTCGGGAATTCGTCGAGCGAATGCGCCGCGAGGGCCGGCTCCAGGCCGGCCCCCAAGGCAAGGAACAACTCTGGCTCTGCCCCTCCCACCCGGAAAACCAGAAGCTCGAGGTCGAGTCCCTGGTCGAGCTGGCGCGCAATTACGACCTCGACGGCATCCACTTCGATTACATCCGTTACCCGGACGGCGAGCACTGTTACTGCGCCGGCTGCAAGGCGCGATTCGAACGGTCCGCCGGCGCCGCCGTTCAGCACTGGCCCCAGGACGTGCTCGCGGAGGGCCCGCTCCGCCAGCAATGGCTTGACTGGCGCCGGAGCAATATCACTGCCGTCGTCAAAGCCGTGAGCGAACAGGCCCGCGCCGTCCGGCCAAAAATCAAGCTCTCCGCAGCCGTCTTTCCCAATTGGCCCGCTGACCGCGACAGCATCGGCCAGGACTGGAAGCTGTGGTGCGAAAAGGGCTACCTGGACTTTGTCTGCCCGATGGATTACACCCCCAGCAACCGGAACTTCGATAACCTGATCGCCCGCCAGGTGCAATGGGCCGGGCGGACCCCTTGCTATCCCGGCATCGGCCTGAGCGCCTCCACCTCGCATTTCGGAGTGGATCGACTCATCGAGCAGATCAACCTCACCCGCCGTCACCACACCCATGGCTTTATCATCTTCAACTACGGCGTCCCCGAGAGCCATGACTTCCTGCCGCTCCTGGGACTGGGCATCACCGCGCCGCCTAAGCCGTAACTATTCAATCAGAGTTGAACAGGAGAATCATGACTACACCCAAACTGCCCCGCTCCTATGCCGCCATGGAAGAGGTGGCCGCGCACTATGGCATTCCCTCGATCAATTTCGGCCTGGAAGTCGCCCGCCTCGAGGCCGCCGGCAAATTGGTCTTCAAAGGCGACAAACCCAAGACCGATGCCGATAAAACCGCCCTGGGCGAGCGCATCCTCTTTTCCCCGGACGCCGTGCACCCTTATACCGACACCGGGCATCAGCTTTACCTCGAGGCCTTTGCGCGGAGCTTCGGTCTCATCCGGGCAGCCGGCAAGGCGGGACCTCATGAGTTGGGAGCGCCTTTGGCGCCGGACAACTGGGAAGCCGCCAAGCTCCTGCCACTGGACCGCGCGCGGCTGAGCAGCGGCTGGCACAAGCTCGATCCCGCCACAAATCACCTGGCCAGGTCTTTCAGCCGGCGCCTGCCTGAATTATGGGCCGCCAGCCAACCCGGCGAAACCATCCAGCTCAGGTTCCGGGGCCCTACCGTTGCCATTTACGACCTCCTGGGCCCGGACTGCGGCCAGGTGGCCGTTCATCTGGATGACCAGCCGCCCGTGACCCGCCTCCGTTTCGACTCCTTCTCCACCTATCACCGCCTCGGGACCCTCTTCCTCGGCACGGGTCTTGCCAACACCCTTCATACCCTCCGGGTCGAGATACTTCCGGACTTGCCGGACAAGGCGGCTATCCTGAGCCAGCGCGGCGAAAAGATGGACGACCCCAAACGCTTCGATGGCCGGACCTGGTACGCCGGAGCACTCTTGCTCGTCGGCGATCTGGTGGATTAGGCGCCAGCAAACCATCGTGGGAGACGACGTAAGGAGTCTCTGAATTCTTCCATCTGTGATGCAATAGTCCACCATCTCGCAAGCCGCGAATACGCACATAGAACCTGTCCCAAAAACTCCGATTCCGGACCTTTGTCGCCATCTTCGTCGCCAACTTTGTCGGAAAGCGGCCAATCCGACAAAGGTTGCGACAAAGGTCGCGATGAAGTCTTCCATTCGCCGGGCTTTTGGGGCAGGCTCTATTTATGGGCCGCGAAAACCAACCGCATCTGACTCATGACCTCGTCCTTCCCATGCTGCTTTTTGCCGCCCTCGGGGCCATGGCCTGGGCCGTGCGCGGCTGCTCCGGTTTCGGCGGGATGAACGGCTGCATCTTCGCCGGCGTGACCTGGGGGACCGCCTGGTGGTTCATCGCCCGGGAACCGGGCGTTCGGCAGTCCCGTCCTTATGCCTCGGGCTGGATCATCCTCGCCCTCACGACCGGCATCGGCATCTCCGGCAGCCGCGGCTGGATGCAGTGGCCCAGTTTCTTCGACGGCCATCTCCAAACCAACACCGCCCTCGGGCAGAGTGTGCCGATACCCAGGGCCTACGGTTTCCTCTGGCTCTTCATTGCCGGTGTTCCCTGGGCCGGGCTGGGGGCCTGCCTGTTGGCCTGGTGCGGTTCTCATCGGACCGTCCGCCCTGGGCAGTGGTGTATTCGGCTGGCTTGCGGCATTGGTGCGGCCTGCCTGGCCAGGGTTCTCTTCGACACTTTGCCCGAAGTCTTCCTTCCTCTCTACAAGACCTTGCAGGCCCAGTACCACGACCTCCAAGCAAATCCAAACCTTGGCAGGCTCCTGAACGACAACCGCGCCGCCATCACTCACCTCGGGTTGTATCTGGGCTTCCTGGCTTATGAAATGGGACGCCGGGATTGGAGAAACGTCACACTCATCCTGACTGTCGGCCTGGTAAACGGAGCGGGCTGGGCTATCTGCCAAAACTGGCGCTGGGCGCCGCGAATCTGGCCCGCCGCCGGCTTCAACTGGTGGCGCTGCTGGGAATCCTGCGGCGGTATCAGCATCGGCCTTGCCTACGGCCTCGCCTATTACCTGGCCAACCGCAGACTGTCCTCCTCGGACCGGCCGCTGGACGCAATGGACCCGGCCGGTTCGCACCCCAACCTCGAGCGGTTCGGCGCCTATCTTGGCCTGTTGCTGGGCCTGGGCCTTTCTGTCCGAAACGGATTGAAGGGCTGGGCCAACATCTATCTCGGACACGAGAAGTATTGGGATGCTGTCCTCTGGCGCGTCCTCGGTCCGTTGCTCCTTCTGGCGCTGCTGGCACTGCCCGTTTGGATTCGCCTTCGGCCCGTTCCGGGGACCTATCAGTCGAAACCGCCCTCGAGTCCCGGCACTGGCTCTGCGGGAGCGCCGGCTTTAGCCGAATGGCGCTAAGTTAAGGCATAACTTTCGTATTGTGAACTACTTGCGTTTTCGCACACCAGGCACCTTTTTGAGGATTCTTTCGAGCGTCATCGTTTGGAGTTTGCCCAGGGTAGCCATCACCCTTCGATTGGCTGCAATCGCACTTTTAGCCACTTCGGTACTGCTCTCGGGACAGCGCGTAACAAACGGTTTTGCCTTGGCGCTTGCCAGTCCAGAGGTAATAAGGCCCCTTTTGGACCCACTGGCCGGCGACCTTGCGTCGCAAGGGCCGGCTGACCACCGTGCCCTGGCAGAACCAGCCCGCCCGGGGCAACCGGCCCAGGAGTTTGGTATAGGCGGCGGGCGGAGGTCCCAGGGGGTGTTCGGCTTTTAAGCCCATGGGCCATAATTTTGCCAGAAAGGGCTTGACTTGTCAATTAATATCTGTATTTATACAGATATATATGTTTACGACCGCTCCTCTCTTCGGCAAGTTCCACTCCCCTTTGAAGCAAACCGCTGAGCCCTTGCGCGGCCAACCCCTTCATCACCTGGAAGGCCTCCTGGCCGACCGCCTCGACCCCGCCCTGCTCGCCCCCAACCCCACCAAAACCAATAGCCGCCAGCGCCTCTATCCCCCCAAACTCACCTTCCTGAGCTTCCTGGGCCAGACCCTCAGTCCGGACTCCTCCTGCCGCGAGGCGGTCCGACAAATCAGGGCCTACCACCAAAAACAGCCCGACCCCAAGCACCTGGACAAAGACACCAGCGCCTACTGCCAGGCTCGTGCCCGCTGGACCCTCGATGAGTTGACCGAGATCCGCTCCCACCTGGCCGGGCACATCTGTCGCGATCCCTTCGATCTGGAACTCGCAGCAATGCGCCCTCTCAAGGTTATCGATGGCACTTGCCTCAACCTGCCCGACACCCAGGCCAACCGCCTGCTCTATCCCCAATCCTCCGACCAGCAGCCCGAGTGCGGCTTCCCTCTCCTGCGTTTGGTCGGGATCTTTTCCCTCCGAACCGGCGCCCTGTTGGAGCGCGCCTACGGCCCCTACAGCACCAGCGAAAACGCTCTGTCTCACACGCTGTGGCCGACCATCAAAAAGGATGACCTGCTCCTGGGCGACCGCAACTTCGGCTCCTGGGTCAATCTGGCCACCCTCAAAGAGCAGGGGGCCGACGGACTGTTCCGCCTCCACGCCAGCCGCAACGAGGACTTTCGCCTGGGCCAACGCTTGGGCCACAACGACCGCTTGATCCTCCTGGCCAAACCCAGACAGCGATCCAAAAACATGACGCCAGAACAATGGCAGAGCCTGCCCGCCACCCTCACCGTGCGCATGGTGCGTTTCCGGGTGCCCACCGCCAACGGCCGCTCCAGAAAGATCACTCTGATTACCACCCTCACCGATCCAGTGCTCTGGCCCGTCGAACTGCTGGCAGCCCTATACGCACGGCGCTGGAATATCGAACTCTATCTGGATGACATTAAGACCACCTTGCACATGGACATGCTCAGTTGCTTGACCCCGCCGATGATCCACAAAGAACTGGAAATGCACCTCATTGCCTACAACCTCATCCGCTCCATTATGGGCGAGGCAGCCTGTGTCTGCCACACCCCGCTGGACCGACTCAGTTTCAAAGGCACGCTGGACACTGCCCGCCAGTACAGCCAAATCATCGCCCAAGTCCCGGTTTCCCACCGCAAATTGCGCCGGGCCATTTATGCGGACATGCTGGCCGTCGTCGCCGAAGACCAAGTGCCTAAACGGCCCGACCGTTTCGAGCCCCGCTGCCAAAAACGCCGCCCCAAAGCCTACCCTTTCATGAAGCGCCCCCGGCGTGAATTGAGGGCGGCGCGCGTGGACCATCTTCCCGCCCGCAAGAAGCGCCGTTCTTAACTTAGCGCCATTCGGCTTTAGCCGGCTTGCACTGCCCCGATCGCGACGTTCTCCGTGAACCTTTGCCCCCGGAACGCCGGCTTCAGCCGGCTGCGGGACAGGGAGCCTCCCATGGCGACGTTTTCCCCCATGCCTATCGGCTTGCCTGGCTTGTTCTGCTCGTGCAGAACGCCATCGCTCAACTCATCACCGGACCCCACTCATCATGGAATGAGACCGCCTTCGCCCTCTACTACGTGCTCCTGTTTCTCCTCTCAGCCGTTATCCTCCATCATTTCCAATTCATGAAAGTTTTTTGCGCCGCGCCGCCCCCGTTCTGATAGACACCTCTCCGGCATGAAGCACTCTTGTCACGCTGTGTCCCGGAGGGGCAGTTGATTAGACATTATCCCCCCGATGATCTCGGATAGGCTTTTGCGTATCCCCTTCGTAGTGTCTAATAATAAATGGCATAATACGTAGCTTACTCATCCTTTCACGAAGACTGTCTCTCGCTATATTAGTGCCATATTTGATTTGACACATCTCCCCCTCCCCACTACCTTCCTCCTATGAACGGTCCTCTTCAATTCGACCCCAATACTCACCAACTGGACAGTGAAACGTTCATGCAGCGATGTCCAGATCAAAGGCGTCAAGATAGCCGCAGCGGGCTGGACTGATTTTAGTGGCAAGGAATTTCTTGAGGATGGCGTTTTGGGGTAAACCACAGAGAAAATCCGGCCAGGTGTGACGGAGGGCCTGCGAGACGACCCACTCGGAGGGCGGTTTTTGCGGGGATACGGTGCGGATGTAGGAGTGGAAATTGAACCAGGCCACGCGCCGGAAACTCAGCGCCAGATATTGGAGCAGTCCCTGGGCGATGAGGCCCAACTGAATGTGCCGTTCGTAGGCGGCGAGCTTGCGGCGGACGTGCTCCCGGTAAAGCTCTGGACTTGCGCTGCACATATTGCTTGCCGCTGCCGCGGTGGAGGGGATTCATGTCCTGCATCCAGAAGTGATACGCGTAGGCCCCGACGGTGTGAATGGCCTGCTTGAAGCTGACCTCAATCTTGAAGCGCCAGCCGTAAAGGCGAATAATCTCCAGCGGGGCCAAGGTCAAGTCGGTGCAGAGGAGGATCAAGTTCCCGCGAGTCGGGTGGCTCACCCAAACAAAGCGCACCAACTGACCCAAAGGGCGCCACAGCAGGTCGTGGCTCAGATAGCGGAGGCTGACGCCGGATTCCCCATAGACCGGGCTGGGGGCTTTGAGGAATTGCGCGCGGTAGCGAAACCAATCCTGGAGGGGAGTCTTGTGGCCATAGGCACGGCGTCGCCCGCGGCGCGGCTTGCGGGAACGCCGTGGGGAAGGCGGGAAATAAGCGACGGCGTTGGAGCGCACGCGCGTGACCAGGTGGTGACCCTCGGCCAGTAGCGAGCGGGCGAATTTGGCGGCGGCGTAATAGGCGTCGGCCACGACGGTCAAAGGGCCGTTCCAATGCAATCCGAGCAGCAAGGCGCTGAGCTTGTCCAACAGCGTGCGCCGGTCACGGGTGCTCCAGACGATGCCTTCGTGGATGCGAGCCGCCACCGGCACGGCCAGACAAACCCCGGCCACCTGCACCAGCAAGGCGACGGCCTGCAAGGAGTGCCCCATGATGAAGGAAGCCTTGGCATTGCAGCGGGATTCCTGGTGCAGGCTTTTGACCCCCGGCATTTTGCGGCCTTCCTTGGGGCGCTTGAGGCCATCGGCCAGCACGACCGGGCGGCCGTTGACCCGCACCAGGCAGCGGCGGAACAAGTGCTGGAGGGTCTGCCGCCACAATTGGGTCAAACGGTCCAGGTCCAGCGCAGGAGAATGGAAGAAGTGCAGCAGGCAGTAATAACTGGCGTCGGAGAGGCCGAGGCTGCGGATCAGGCTGGTCACGCCGGCCAAGTCGGGGCGCAGGCACAAAGCCGCCAGGACGACCACCAGCCACAGGAAGGTGGTGGTGCGGGAGCAGGCTGGGCGGAGGGGGCGGAGGGCGCGCAGCCAGGCCAGCCACAGGAGGTGCGAGCGTTTGGGAAAGGCGGGGCGAAAACAGAGGTTGCGCATATCCGATAGTATATTTATGCTATCGGATATGAAGACTACTCAAACGGTTAAGAAACTGGAAGCTCAAATCGCCCAAATTAAAGCCCAACTCCAAAAGCACGGAGCGATGCGCCCGGGCAGCCTCTCCCGCCAATACAATGTCTGCGGCAAATCCGGCTGCCGGTGCAAGGACCCCAAACATCCCCGCCGACACGGCCCCTATTACCAGCTCAACTACGTCTATCGCGGAAAAAAGACCTCCCAGTTCATCCGCCGAGCAATCCTCCGCCAGGTGCGGACTGAGCTGGCCAATTACAAACAGTTTCGGCGGCTTACGGAACAGTGGATTGGATTAGCCCTCCAGGTGGCTCAAGCCAAAGATAAACAGACCGCCTGAACCGCTCTGGCGAGGCGAGAACGTTTCACTGTCCAGTCACCAACTCACCGGCCCCGCCGGCTCTCTGCCCATCGCCCCCACCGACCAACAGGCCCACCACTTCCTCATGCTCCTGGAAGGCCAGTGCCTGGAGGACAGCATCGCCGCTGTCGCGCAAAGATACGGCTACTGCCGCCAGCGATACTATCAGCTCTTGCATGACTTCCAGGAGGGCGGCCTGCAGGCCCTTCAACCCCAAAAGACCGGCCCCAAGTCCAATTACCGACGCACCCAAAAGGTTGTCCTCCAGATCATGCGCCACCGCTTCCTGGATCCGGATGCCTCGGCCGAGGTCATCGCCCAAAAGCTCCGTCAAACCCATTTCCCGATCAGCCTGCGCAGTGTCCTGCGCGCCATCGCAGACCTGGGTCTCCAAAAAAAAACTCTACACCCTCAATCCCCAAAACCCACCCCCGCCGCTGCCCACTCAGCGCGCTGGAAACCGGGTCCGCCTCGAACCCACCGACGGCCAGAGCGTTGAGCGCCAGGTCCGGCAACTCCTGGCCGACAAGGTCTCCGGCAACATGCTGGGCCTTTGGCTGCTGGTGCCCGAACACCTGCGCCTTAGGTGCATCCCACCACTTTGGCCCGCCTCTGCTTCCTGCAGCCAGGCTTACGCTGCACGAGGGCTCGAATCCCGCCAGCCAGTCGCGCCCGGAACGCCGCCTTCAGGCGGCAGCAGCTCAGGGGTCGCAGCAGGGCTCATCCCGCCATGCCCGCCGCATCCCCCGGGCCAAGATGAGAACTGCTGTGGGATTATGCTTGCAACCTACCCCCGGCCCTCTAGAATCGCCTCGTCCCCAGGACAGAGTCCGCGCGTAACCACCGGTTCATTGGGGAATCTGGACGGCAATGGCGAACCTACAGGACAGCGCAACGACCTCGGCGAAGCAAGCCGCGTGGTTCACCACCACGCACTGGAGCACCGTCCTCAACGCCCAGGACCCCGCCTCGCCCCATCTCAGCGAGGCCATGGAAAGGCTGTGCCGCTCTCACTGGTATCCCTTTTACCCGCCTCAAGGACGCCATTCAATCCACCGTGCGGCTCTACGAAGCCCCGGGCCGGCTCCGTCAGCCCGCCGAATGGAAGAAAAAGGGGGAACAATGATTTCATGGAACGTTTCATCACGATTTCCTCTCTATGCGGTGGCGGCCTGTGCCTGGCCGCGCTCGCGCCGCGGCGGAAACAGGCCGGCGATGCGGTTCTTGTTGCTATGATTGCCGATTTACGATTGCCGGTTGCCTGCCGGATTCATCCCGGAGGGATGAAAGATGGTAGCCGGGGGTTGAGCGTAGCCATACCCCCGGTCCACGGCCAGAGGTGGCCGCACCCTGGAAGGGTGCCAGAGCCGCCCAACTGCGGCTTTGGCGCCCGCTCTGGCGTGCAACCCCGAGCGCCGCTTGCCGGAGGTCTCCGCTTCGCTTCAACCCCCGGCCACCGTCTGGCAACCCTGCGAACGCGTGAAAGAATTGAAAAAACTCGCCGAAACGCAAACGACGCCCCTTGGGAATCAACGACTTACGACAGCGAGTTTCGGCGGCTTTCATTTTTTCACACCTTCTCCGGGTTGCGGGAAAAGCCCGCCGCGCGAAGTTTCCCGTTTTCCCCGCAAGAAGTGGCGGGGCCAAATCCCCTATGGGTGTGGGCAGCAGGCGCCGCGCGCCCAGCCATGCTGATTTCGCGCAACGTTTCGTCACGATTTCCTCTGCTCAAGCAATGGGTGCCAGTTGCAGCGTCGTGGCGACCCAGGACGTGCAAAGCTTCATCGACCCGACTCCGGTCCTGCCGTCGGAGCGCTGCTATAGAGCGAGCCAAACCCTCAATCCGTGAAATCGATTATGAACGCAAAGCCAGGTCCGGTGAAGACAACCACAGTGTTGGCAAAACCCAAGGCCCGCAGCGTGCCCCTGCGGGCCGACATGGGGCCGTTGACAAAGTGGCCTTTTGGAGTGCGCCGGCAGAGCGAAGCGGCGACGGCGCCTTCGTCCGCCCGGGGCGTCCAAGAACGTCAGACGCTCCCCGTGCCAAAGCGGTGTCGCGCTCCGCTTGCCACCGCACTCCAAAGCGGCCTGCCCGAGACGGCTCGGCTGACCCTGTCGCTGGCCCAGCGGGGCGACATGCTCGTGAAGCTGTTCTGCCTGTGGGTGTTGACGCAGACTATGTTTGTGGCCCCTTGCCGGGCGGCAATGGTGCGATGGGTGGGGGGAAGCGGCGATTGGGGAGACACCAGAAAGTGGAGTGGCGGAGCCACGCCCGGTCAAAATGATGATGCAGTTATCGACACTTCAAATGGGGCCATTACGGTGACGATTTCATCGGGGACTGTGCAGGTGAACACCCTGTCGTGCGAGGAGACTTTGCTGCTGAAAGGTGGGACGATTCTGGGGGGAACGGTGAGCACGGATAGCGGTGGGGTGTTGGTCGTAAAGAGCGGCACATTGGACGGGGTGACGGTCAACGGGGTGCTGGACGTGGGGAGCAGCTACAGCCAGGCGAATCTGACGGTGATCGACGGGCTGGTGTTGAACGGGACGGCGCTGGTGGGCAACTCGAGCAACTCACAGCCAGGGGCCATCAGCTTTGCGGGAAACCAGGTGTTAGGGGGCAACGGGACGGTGGTGTTCGGCAACGCGTCCGGCTATTGGGCCAACGATCTGGTGCTGGCCAGTGGCGGAACGACCTTGGTGATTGGCTCGGGGATCACCGTGCGCGGGCAGAACGGGGTGATTGGCAACGTCGGCGGCCATTGGGCGGGCGGGCCGGCCAATGTGTCGCTCGTCAACCAAGGGACCGTCTCGGCGGATGTGAGCGGCGGGACCATTACCGTCAACGCGCAGCCGTTCAGCAATCAAGGGTTGGTGATGAGTCCGGCGGGGACATTGAGCCTGGCTGGCACGGTATCGGGTTTAGGGACCTTCCAAAGCGGGGAAGGCGTGCTGGCGCTCAGCGGGGTGCTGACCAACGCCGGGCAGACGTTAACGTTGAATGGCTCGACAAACGTGCTGACGTTGGGGGGCGGAACGATTTTAGGCGGTGCCATCACAACCACCAACGGTGCGTCTTTCATCGTGCAATCCGGGACGTTGGACGGGGTGACGGTCAACGGGGTGCTGGACGTGGGGAGCAGCTACAGCCAGGCGAATCTGACGGTGATCGACGGGCTGGTGTTGAACGGGACGGCGCTGGTGGGCAACTCGAGCAACTCACAGCCAGGGGCCATCAGCTTTGCGGGAAACCAGGTGTTAGGGGGCAACGGGACGGTGGTGTTCGGCAACGCGTCCGGCTATTGGGCCAACGATCTGGTGCTGGCCAGTGGCGGAACGACCTTGGTGATTGGCTCGGGGATCACCGTGCGCGGGCAGAACGGGGTGATTGGCAACGTCGGCGGCCATTGGGCGGGCGGGCCGGCCAATGTGTCGCTCGTCAACCAAGGGACCGTCTCGGCGGATGTGAGCGGCGGGACCATTACCGTCAACGCGCAGCCGTTCAGCAATCAAGGGTTGGTGATGAGTCCGGCGGGGACATTGAGCCTGGCTGGCACGGTATCGGGTTTAGGGACCTTCCAAAGCGGGGAAGGCGTGCTGGCGCTCAGCGGGGTGCTGACCAACGCCGGGCAAACGTTAACGTTGAATGGCTCGACGAACGTGCTGACGTTGGGGGGCGGAACGATTTTAGGCGGTGCCATCACAACCACCAACGGTGCGTCTTTCATCGTGCAATCCGGGACGTTGGACGGGGTGACGGTCAACGGGGTGCTGGACGTGGGGAGCAGCTACAGCCAGGCGAATCTGACGGTGATCGACGGGCTGGTGTTGAACGGGACGGCGCTGGTGGGCAACTCGAGCAACTCACGGCCAGGGGCCATCAGCTTTGCGGGAAACCAGGTGTTAGGGGGCAACGGGACGGTGGTGTTCGGCAACGCGTCCGGCTATTGGGCCAACGATCTGGTGCTGGCCAGTGGCGGAACGACCTTGGTGATTGGCTCGGGGATCACCGTGCGCGGGCAGAACGGGGTGATTGGCAACGTCGGCGGCCATTGGGCGGGCGGGCCGGCCAATGTGTCGCTCGTCAACCAAGGGACCGTCTTGGCGGATGTGAGCGGCGGGACGATCGCTGTCGCAGGATCTTCTTTCGGTAATGCGGGCCGGGTTGTCGAGTCGGTAAGCGGCGCGGGCATCACGGTCACCGCCAACACGATCAACACCGGCCTCGTCGAGGCTGACCACGGCGCCATTACTTTCAGTGGCGGTTTTACCCAGAACGCCGGCACCCTCAGCTTTGGACTCAGCAGCCCGGCGGATTTCGGCCAGATCAGCCTGAACGGCGCCGCCTCGGTGGGCGGAACCCTGGCCGCCCAACTAGACGGCGGGTACTTGCCGAACGCCGGGGACTCATTCACGGTGCTGAACTACGGGAACAACACCGTCGCCTTCACCAACCTGAATCTGCCGGCCGGCGCGGCCTGGCAGACCAATCTCAATCAAGGGGTGCTGACACTGGTGGTGGAAGGGATTCTTCCCGGGCCCGTCACGATTTCACCGACCAACCAGACCGTGGCCGCCGGTTCGACGGTTACCTTCGCCGCCTCGGCGAGCGGCCCGGGGCCATTCGGTTATCAATGGCTGCAAAACGGTGTGGCTCTGACGGGGGCAACCAATTCGAGTTTGGTGCTGAGCAACGTGACTTCGGCCGCCAGCGGCGCATATACGGTGCAGGTCAGCAACGCGAACGGGGCTATTTTGAGCGCCGCCGCAGGGCTGAGCGTGCTGGGGCCACCGGCGATTACAGCGGAGCCGCAGTCTCAAACCGTCGTTGTGGGCACGACAGTGACATTCCTGGTGACGGCGACCGGCGCTCCGCCACTGTCCTATCAATGGAGCTTCGACGGTCAGGCGCTTCCGGGCGCGACGAATATGAACCTGACGTTGACCAACGTGACGCGAGCGCAGGCGGGGAACTACAGTGTGGTGGTCAGCAATGCCGTGGGGAGTGTGACGAGCGCACCGCTCGCGGCATTGAGCATCGCTACGGGAGTGCCCTGTCCGGGAACGCCCTCCGGGATGGTGGCCTGGTGGCGCGGGGAGGAAAACACGAGCGATTACGCCGGCACCAATGATGCCGTGTTCGAGGGCGTTGCTGGCTATGGGCCGGGAGAGGTCGGCCAGGCCTTCCTTTTCGACGGATCAACCTCCTGCCTGCAAGTGCCGGATAACCCGCTCTGGGCCTTTGGCACCAACGATTTCACTATCGAACTCTGGGCCAACTTTTTATCTGTGTTTGCCTCCGATATCGCTGGAGATGGCAGCACGGTGTTCGTTGGCCAGGATGAAGGATCAGGCCCCAAGAACAAGTGGTTCTTTGGCTTTGGAGGGGGCCTGCTCTATTTCTACATTAGAGGGCCGGCTCTCGCGCCAACCGCCCTGGCGCAAGCGACCTTCGGTCCAATTACCAACCAGTGGTATCATCTGGCCTTGACGATGGAGAAAGGCGTTTATCATTGTTATCTCAACGGCGCCCAAGTCTCAGCCGAGACCAACGGAGTGCCTGTGCCGACCGCCAATGCCCCGCTCACGATTGGCCAAGCGCAAGGCTTTTATATGAATGGACTTTTGGACGAGATTTCGCTGTATAATCGTGCCCTTGGAGCGAGCGAGACTCCAAGCCATCTACCAGGCGGGAGCGCAGGGAAAGTGCGGGCTGGAGAGCGGGCCGGCAATCCGCTTGCAGGCGCAGGTGGGCGCCGACGGCAAAGTGACGATTCGGATCACCGGCGCTCAAATGGGGGCCACGTTGACCGTCGAGGCGACTGAGAACTTCAAGCAATGGGCGCCAGTTGGCAGCGTCGTGGCGAGCCAGGACCCGCAAAGCTTCATTGACCCGACTCCGGTTCTGCCGCCGGCGCGCTACTATCGGGTGAGCCAAACCATCAACCCGTGAAACCCATTATGAACACAAACCCAGGTCCGCAGAAAACAACGAGAGGGTTGGGAAGACCCAACACCCGCAGCTTGCCCGTACTGTCCGAAAACCCGCGCCTCAACGCGCGCTCTCCAAGGTCCGAGTGCTCCGCTACTACTACCGAGTCCCGACAGCCTGACATCGCACGGCAATCTCAGGCTCTTTTTCGACCCTTGGGCACACGACTCGCCAACTGTGCGATGATCTTCTGGTTCGTCTTGGCGGCTGCCACCGACGTTCGCGCTGCCGCTTACAATTTCACGATCGTCGCGCAGAGCGGCCAGGGAGGCATTGTTTCGCTATACAAAAATGTCTCGATCAACGACAGCGGCTTGGTGGCCTTCGCGGGGACGACCACGAACGGGATTTCTGTTTTTGTTGGGGACGGAAAGTCCTCCCCATGGAGTGTGACCAGCCCCCCCACAGCCGGCGGACTTGACCCTTTCCTCCAGATCAATAACGGCGCGATGGTGGTGACCGAGCGGGGACCTTTCCCACCCGTCACATCCGACCCCGTCATCTACTATGACCCGATTCTCGGCCCGATAGTGGTATATCCTGGGACTTCCGATGTCTTCAGCTTCGTACAGCTCTGGGATGCCAACAAACCCACCAACCAACAGCTCGTGGCCCAAGCTGATTGGCAATTGGAAAACTACGTGTACTATACGGATTACACCAAGGTTGGCGCGTTCTCATACCTCGGGCCGGCAGTGTCGGTGAACAATCTTGGTGCCGCGGCATTCGTCGCTGACACGGGAGTCGGCTTTACCTCAACCTACGTCTTGGCGATCCCCGGGATGGGAGCCAATTTCCCCTTCCCGCCAAGCTGGTTGCTTGCCCAGCCGCTGATCGCGGACACGGGGGAGATCCTTGTCAAAACAGGGCCTGGCGCATCAGACCCGATAGCACTATACAGCCAGGATCTTTCCTCGTCGACGACCGTTGCGGCCGCCGCCATGGGTTTTGTCGCTTTAGGCAACGCACCTGGCATAAGCGACGATGGCCAATACATTGCCTTCTACGGAGAGCTGAGTCCCAAAGGCGCGGGGAATTTCCACACAACGCCAGGCCCGGGCATATTCCTTGCCTGGTACACTAAAGGCGGCTTTTCGATCACTAACCTTGTCGGCTTGAACGCAGCCGACGGCACGCCGCAGTTTTCAGGCCTCGATGCCTCTATGCGCGTCGCCGTTAACCTTCAGGCAACCACGCGAGACGTCGCCGTGGTGTTCACCGCTACCAATTCTGCCGGGACCAAGGGGTTGTGGTGCTGCATCTTCAACCCGACATCGGGAAGCATCGCGGGTCCCGGGCCGTTGCTTCAGCAGGGAGATGCGACCGTCACTGGCGCAACCGTGCAAGACATTTGCATCTTCGACTCCGTGAACACCCAAGAACAGATCGCCATTTGGACTCAAACCGACTCGGGCCAGGCTGTCATGCTTGGCAACGTGCCTGACGCGCTCCCCGTCATCTTGGTACATGGCTGGCGTCCTCACAGGAAGGACAACAATCCGTCCAATCCGGTGGACTTGTGGTCAGACCTCGAAGACAGCCTTTACGTCGAAGGTTATGAGAACCTCTCAGACCCCGCTGACTGGCCGACCACTGTTAGCTTGCTACCTGGTAAAGTCTTCATAGAGTTTACGTACACCGACGACCTGTGGCCAGACTATCCGGATGCAAGCGGCGACCCGAGGGAATACGCCGTGTTCCTTCAGAGCCTAGTCGAGTCTTTCCGGGCAGCCACTGAATACAAGGGTCAATTTGACGTGGTGTGCCATTCAATGGGCGCACTCGTCTCACGGTGGTACATAGACCGCAAAAATGGCGCTAAGGATATAAGGCAATGGATTGGCATCGCTCCGGTGAACCGTGGAGCAGGACTGGCAGACATGAAGGAGTATTTCCTGCCGCTGCTTCCGCTATTTAGCCTGCCTTTTATGAACTTGCTCTCTTGGGTAAAGTACGTGCCTGATTGTACAGATAAGGGGGCGATAACACAGATGGAGACCCGTCTGAACAACAACACTGTGAGTCGGCTCAACTCGCCCGGAGGTCTGCCTCAGGTGCAGCCGGGAATCACATACCGCGTACTGGCTGGGTGCAATAGAACGGCCTTGAATAATAAACTACATGGCATTACACCGGAATGGGATCCTTCGGACTACCCGCAAGGACTAAACATGGACTGCTTCCGGGACAACATAGGAAAAACTATTGTGAATATTGGACTTTCAAGGGACAGAGCCACCTACTATGGGGATGGGGTCGTGGCGCTTGAGCAGAGCAAATTATCTGGGAGCGAGAACATCGATTTATTCGACGACCTGGACCACGATGGCCTTGTCCACGATCCGCAAGTGCTGGACAGAGTCATGCTGTACCTGTTGAACGCCGCATCTCTCTCGATGAATAATTGCCCTTCAGAGTCGGAGCTCTTGGCTGATGCCGCAGGTCTCCCGCCTGTTCAGGGAAATCAGGGGTACGTATCTCAAGGGCAGCAAAACGTGAAAGCCGTGTTGGTGGATCCAACTGTTAAAGCAATGGGCGTCAACCTCCACTATGGCGGCAGCGAGATGGTCCTTTCATTGGTCTCCCCAAGCGGGGAGGCCATTCCGTCTATTTCTTCTAACAATGTGGCAGCGTATGTGGCAGATGGCTTTGCAGCGATCTCCGTGGTCGCGCCTGAGGCCGGAATGTGGCAGGCAGTAGTCGATCCCGTCAATGTGCCAGCCAATGGGGAGCCGTACCTGTTGACCGTCACCCTCGACAGCGATATCGAGCTCGACGTAGAAGCGCAACGCAACCAGACGGTGGTTCCCGTGGGGGGCGCTTGTGCGCTTACCGCGATGGTCCAGGAGGAGGGCTCCGCGGTTCCGGGCGCGATCCTGACAGGTCAAATTACGGGGCCGGACGGTGCATCGTACCCATTGGCATTCTATGACGACGGGACACACGGTGACACGAACGCGAATGACGGTGTTTTTGCGGCGACTGCCACGTTGAAGCTGCCTGGGGGATACTTGGTCACCGTTCAGGCTGATGCACAGATTAACGGAGAGCCCGTCCAACGTATGGCGTCAGCAAGTCTCTGGGGCCAGGCCGCGGAGCAAGCGCCGGTGCTGAGCATCAGTCTTGGGGAGGGGCTTGTGGCCCTCACATGGGTGGATCCGAGCGGACTATTCCAACTGGAAAGCGTTAGCACCTTGTCGACAGGTGCCACATGGACAGGCGTGACCAATACACCGGTGGCGCAAACTAATGGACTCAGCATAAGTTTGCCTGTCTCCAGCCAACGAGCCTTTTACAGGCTCGTGCAACCCTCAGGCTTGGTCCTCAGGATAAACGCGAATGCAGCAGACCGTCGTTGCGATAGTCCTCCAAGATCGCTGATTCATTCGCGATAACGTGCTGCCATCAACCCCGGGCTGCTCGCCAGGCGGGCGCAAGAGATCCGCGAACGTTTTCACTTGCAGGCCCCCTTTTGCCACGTCGCCTTTCGGGGCAGGGAAGGGAGGGCTGCCGCGGGACCACAGTGCGAGCCTCCCGCTGTGATCGTCGCAGTAATTAGGGCGAGTCGTCACTCGAGGGGGGCCGAGATACCCGGAGCCTGGTAGGCGTATCGAAACCGGTCGGAAACGGGTCGAAACGGGTCGGTTCTTGGTTTCGTGAAGTCGCCCATCGCATAGACGCCCCGGAGCCATTTCGTGCCCAGCACCACGTTGGCCCTGGGTGTCCCGACCACCGGGTGGAGGTGGTTGCTCATCGGGCACCAAAAAAAGAGCCAATACAGCCAATACAGCCAATGGAGCATTTGCCCCCCCTGCCCTTAATTGTGCCAAACTTCAGGCGTATGAATGTGACTCCGCCCGAGTAATTGAGCCACCGATTGCACAGATTGCACAGAAACGAACTCCCATCTGTGCAATCCGTGCAATCTGTGGCCCAGCAATCGGGGTTGAGGTGCTTGCTTGCGGCTTCGCCGCGCCGTGCCCTCCGCGTCGCCGGCCTCTTCCCCCATGCTCCCCGGACTGTGGACTGTGGACTGTGGAACACCAGTTGACGCCGGCCCAATTAATTCGCACCCTGGCAACCTGTTATGTGTGTGCAAACTGAGTCCTTTTGCCATCTGCCATTCGTCGTGGCGGCGCGCTCCCTGCGCGCCGCTCAGGACGTGTTTCAGTCCCCGGTCGGGCCTTTCATCGGAACCTGCGGGCCTCACGTTTCGTCCTGATTCTCTCCGATCCCCCATGCACAAAATTCTCTCCACAAGCCTCCTCAGCCCGAACGTCACCCGCCTTGACGTCCTGGCGCCCCGCATCGCGCAAATCCGTTTGCCCGGCCAATTCGTCATTGTCCGGCGCTGTGAGGGAGCCGAGCGCATCCCTCTGACCATTGCCGATGCCGATCCGTCCGCCGGCTCCATCGCCCTGGTTATCCAGGCCGCCGGCAAGAGCACCGGTGAACTGGCAGCCCTGGAACCCGGCGAGGCCATCACCGATATCGCCGGCCCTCTCGGCCATGCCACCGAGCTGATTTCCTCCGGCCGCGCCCTTTGTATCGGCGGGGGCGTCGGCACCGCGGTCGTCCACCCCATCGCCCAGGGCCTCCACCAACGCGGCGTCGCCGTCCTCAGCATCATCGGGGGCCGCTCC
Source organism: uncultured bacterium (assembly GCA_963713735.1). GTDB lineage: Bacteria > Verrucomicrobiota > Verrucomicrobiia > Limisphaerales > UBA8199 > CAVQND01. Next base: position 9,847 of record CAVQND010000010.1, on the reverse strand, counting down.
CGCCAATGGGTCATCTTCGAGTCTGAACTCCGCCGCCTCGGCCAGGTCATCGTCTGCACCGATGACGGCAGCTATGGCCGCCACGGTTTCGTGACGGATGCCGCCCGGGACGCCCTGGCCCAGGGAGGCATTGACGTGGTCTATGCCGTCGGCCCGGTTCCCATGATGCGTGCCGTCGTCAACCTGACCCGGCCCCTTGGGGTCCGCACCATCGTCTCTCTGAACCCCGTGATGGTGGACGGCACCGGCATGTGCGGCGGCTGCCGCGTCGCGGTGGGCAATCAAACCAAGTTCGCCTGTGTGGACGGTCCCGAATTCGACGGCCACCTGGTGGACTTTGACCTCCTGATGGATCGCTTGACCACCTACCGCGAATTTGAACAACAGGCCCTCGCCGCCTGCGAGGCGGGCGCCTGCAAAATCGGCCTCACCTGAGATGGTTGCATTGCAGGATGCAACCGTCCGACCGTCTAACCCGTTTAGCCAAGACCCTCCCGTGCCCAAACCAACCACAAAACAGCGCCTGGCCATCGAGCGCCAGAAGATGTCCGAGCAGGACCCGCTCATCCGCAATGCGAATTTCGACGAAGTCAACCTGGGCCTGCCTGAGAAAGCGGCCCTGCTCGAGGCCGAGCGCTGCCTCCAATGCAAGGACCCGAAGTGCGTCTCGGGCTGCCCCGTCATGGTGAACATCCCGCGCTTCATTGCCCTGCTCGAGCAAGGTGATTTGGCCGGCGCCGCCCAGAGCCTGTTGAATGACGACGCCCTGCCGGCGGTGACCGGCCGGGTCTGCCCCCAGGAAACCCAGTGCGAGATCGAGTGCATCCGAGGCCGCAAGGGGCTGCCGGTGGCTATAGGCTACCTCGAACGTTTCGTGGGCGATTGGGCGCGCGGCCACGCCGGCCAACTGCCCCTCCAACTGGCCCCGCCCTCCGGCCGAAAAGTGGCCGTGGTCGGCTCCGGCCCGGGCGGCCTGACCGCCGCCGGCGAGTTGGTCCGGCGCGGCCACCAGGTCACGGTCTTCGAGGCCCTCCACAAACCGGGCGGCGTCCTGGTCTATGGCATCCCTGAATTCCGCCTCCCCAAACACATCGTCCGGGCCGAGGTCGCCCGGCTCGAACAGGCGGGCGTGAAAATCGTCTGCAACACCGTCATTGGCCGGACCTACACGCTCCAGGAGCTGCGCCAGCAGTTCGACGCCGTGTTCATCGCCAACGGCGCCGGCCTGCCCGTCTTCATGAACGTCCCCGGCGAGAACCTTAAAGGCGTCTATTCGGCCAACGAATACCTCACCCGGGTCAATCTCATGGCGGCCTATCAATTCCCCAGGTCCGACACTCCCGTCCTCAAGGGCAACCGCGTCGCCACTATCGGCGGCGGCAACGTCGCCATGGATTCCGCCCGCACCGCCAAGCGTCTGGGCGCCGCCACTTCCCTCATCGCCTATCGCCGCACCCGCAAGGAAATGCCCGCCCGGGCCGAGGAAATTCACCACGCAGAACAGGAGGGCATCCAGTTCGAGTTCCTGGTCGCCCCCGTCGAGGTCCTGGGCAATGGAAAAAAATGGGTTGCCGGCCTCAAATGCATCCGCATGCAATTGGGCGAGCCGGACGCCTCGGGACGCGCCCGCCCGGTCCCCCTCCCCGGCTCGGAGTTCGTCATCCCTTGCGACATCGTGGTCGTGGCCGTGGGCACCCGCGCCAATCCCCTGCTGACCGCCACCTGTCCCGAGCTCAAGCTCAACAAGCACGGCAACATCATCGTGGATGACCACGGCATGACCAGCCTGCCGGGGGTCTTTGCCGGCGGCGACATCGTGCGCGGCGCCGCCACCGTCATCCTCGCCATGGGGGACGGCAAACGCGCCGCCCGCGCCATGGACGACTACCTTAACCGATTGCCATCCGCCCGGATGCCGCTAAACTCTGCCTCATGAAAGGCATCCCTGTCCTGAACGTAACGGCGGACTGCATCGCCCGCGCCTGGGAACTCTCCCTCATCGAGCTGCACGCTAAGGGCTGCCAGCTCAAAACCGAATACGACAAACCCGAAGACCCGCCCAGCAAAGATGCCACCATGTTCATTACCATCACCGACCCGTTGCAGGAGCCGATGATTCATAAGGATTTCCCCGGCGGCCCCCTCGAGTTGCAGGAATATGTCATGGAAGTCTGCGACGGCATCAAAGACCACCTGGTCCGAAATCCGGACGACCCCAAAGACACGCGCTGGGAGTACACCTATCACCAGCGTTTGTTCAAATACCAGGTCCCCTCGCTCAAGCCCTTCGATCAGATCGAAACCATCTGCCAGAAACTGGCCAAGACACCTCACACGCGCCGCGCCCAGGCGATTACCTGGAAGGTCTGGGAGGACAACGACTGCTACGACCCCGCCTGCCTGCAGAGCATCTGGTGCCGTATCCTCGAGCAGGAGGGCCAGCCGGTGCTCAGCATGAACGTGCGCTTCCGCTCCAATGACGCCTACAAAGCCGCCTTCATGAACATCTTCGCCCTGGTCCAACTCCAGCAACGCATCGCCGCCCGCATCGCCGCTCTCACCGGCCGGCCTGTCGCCCTGGGCCGTTACGTCCACATGGTCGACAGCTACCATATCTACGGCAGCTACTTCAAAGAGTTCGAAGGCCGCTTCCTCGGGGCCCTCCAAAAACGCCCCTTCGAGCAGCGCACCCTCCGCTATGCCGACCTGCGCGAAATGATGGAAGAGGCCAAACCGATGATCCTCGAGAAGGCCGCCGCCATGGCCTCCTGAACCGTCAAATGACCCAGCCTTTGCGGTACTCCCGGTGCAGGAGTTGGCTGGCCCCCGGCGAGTTGAGGATGCGCCCGCTCAGCGTGTCATATTCGATCGGGCCCCGAACCAGCGTCGCCAGGTTGATCAGTTGCATCAGTTCGGTCATCGGGCCGCCCATGTCAAAGCTCGAGAAGGTCTGGCCCTTGCCTTTGCAGGCCTCAACCCATTCGAGGTGGTGCCCGACTGACTGCGGCAGTGTCTCCGGCGTCGTGCCCGTGGACCCCTGGAATTTGGACGTGGGCAACAGGACAAACTGGGTATTCCAGGGACAACCCGAATAGATAGACCCCTTGCTTCCGACCAGTAGATCCCCCCAGCCGTTGCGCGGGTAACCCAGAAGGAGAGCCTCCGAAGGCGGGTCTTTGGCATAGACGGTCAGCTTAACGGGCGGCAACTGGCCGCGGGCCGGCAATTCCACCACGGCCACCATGGCGGTGGGATAGCCCTCGAGGTCCACCTCCGAGGGCTTGGCCTGGAGGCGGATGACGATACGCTCCGGTCTGGCGCCCGGCGGGTCCCACAACTGCTCGAGGCGCAATGCGCGAAACATGAGATTGCCCGTGTGGCAGCCGAAATCGCCGACAATCCCGCTGCCGAAGGCGCGCCAACCGCGCCAGGTTGCCGGCAGGTAGCATGGATGGTAGGGCCGTTCCGGGGCTGGTCCGAGCCACAGATCCCAGTCCAGCGTCCTGGGCGCCGGCGGCCGCTCCGCGGGCCTTCTTTGCGGCCCGTTGCCGCCGTCGAACCACACGTGCGCCTCGCGGACTTCACCGATCGTGCCCGACCAAACCAGTTCGACCGCGCGCCTCAAGGCATTGACCGCGCTGCCCTGGTTGCCCATCTGCGTCACCACCTGGCGCCGGCGCGCCGTCTGGCGCATCACCCGCGCCTCCTGGACAGTGCGGGTCAGCGGCTTTTCGCAATAGACATGCTTGCCCAGTTCCATCGCCGCCACGGCGGCCACCGCGTGCGTGTGGTCCGGCGTGGCCACCACTACCGCGTCAATCTCCTTGCCCATCTCCTCGAGCATCCGCCTGAAATCGGTGAAGGCCTTCGCCCTGGGATGCTTCTGGAAGATGTTCCCGGCGCGCGCCTGGTCCACGTCGCACAACGCCACGAGGTTCTGGCCCAGGCGACCTATCATATCGAGGTCGCCCCGGCCCTGGCCACCGATGCCGATGCCGGCGACGCTCAGCTTGTCGTTCTCCGCATACGCCAACGCCAGCTTGCTCGAGGGCAACACCAGGACTCCCGCTCCAAGGGCGGAGGTCCGCAGAAACCTCCGCCGTGTGATTTCGCATTTCATGCCCGGCAGGTTAGACCCGCTCTTGGGAACGGTCAATCCCACAACCAAGTGGCCGCTTGACGGGGTTGGCGGTTTCCGGGCAGAGTCAGGGCATGTACAAAATAATCGGAGCGGACGGCAAGGAGTACGGACCGATCCCGGCGGAGGTTTTGCGCCAGTGGATCGCCGAGGGGCGGGCGGATGCCCGGACGCGGGTTCTGGCCGAAGAGACCACCGAATGGAAGACCTTGGCCGAGCTGCCGGAGCTCTCGGGACTCCTGGCGGCAGCTTCGACCGCGGCCCTGCCTGGCGCCGCCATGCCCGGAGCCGAGGAGCCCAAGACCAATGCGCTCGCCGTGTCCGGTATGATCATGGGCATCCTGTCCGTCACTTGCGCAGTCTGTTGCTACGGATTGCCCTTCAATGTGCTCGGGCTCATCTTCTCGGCCATCAGCCTGTCGCAAATCAAACAAGACCCTGCCGGGCAACGAGGCCGCGGCATGGCCATGGCCGGCCTGGCGCTTTCAATCATAAGCATTCTTCTGGCGGTCCTGCTCTTCGTCCTGGGGGTCGCCTTGAACGCCTCGGACATCCTGCGCCGCATCCAAACACACTGACACGAATTCCAATTTCCTTTCAGGACTTGAACGCTGACACGAATAGCCTGGCCCTGGCGAGAGCCCGGTTTCTGCTGTGGCCCTGGGTGCTGATCGCCGTGCTGGCGGTGTCAGCCGGCGCGGTGCTTTTCTGGTTCGACCCGAGCCGCTTCGCGTTTTATCCTGCCTGCCAGTTTCATCGGCTGACCGGCCTGCAATGTCCCGGCTGCGGTTCGTTGCGCGCGCTGCACCAATTGTTGCATGGCCGCCTGGCGGCCGCCTTCCATTTCAACGCCTTGCTCGTGGTTTCCCTGCCAGCCCTGGCATGGTGGACCGGGCGCAGGCTCATTGGCCTCTGGAAGGGCCAATCGCTGCCCGATGGCATTCGCCCCGCCTGGCTCTGGTGCGCCCTGGCCGCAACCTTGGCCTTCGGCGTTTTACGCAATCTACCCCTGCCCCAATTGGCTTGGCTGGGCCTCGCGCCTTGAACGGACCCCATCAAGAATATGTACAAAATCATCGGAGGAGACCGACGTGAATATGGACCGGCGACTGCCGAAGAGTTGCGTCAATGGATAGCCGAAGGCCGGCTGAGCGGCCAGAGCCTGATTCAGCTTGAAGGCAGCGGAGAATGGAAGCCGCTCTCGGCGTATCCGGAGTTCGCCGAGGCGCTGGGAGGGCAGTCCCACTACGGCTCGCCGCCGTCTTTGGACGCCAAGGCCTGGTCGGCGGAGGTCCTGGCGCGCCCTCCCGAGGTCAGAGTAGGTGATTGTCTGGCGCGGTCCTGGGATCTGCTGCGCAACAACCTCGCTCTCCTCCTGGGCGCCACCTTTTTGGTGTGGCTCATCGAGACGCTTTGCCAGAGTTTCTTTCTTGGCGCCATGGTGTACCTGGTGCTCTACGGGGTCTTTTACGGCGGGCTTTCGACAGTTTTTCTCAGCCGGCTCCGAGGCCGGCCGGCGTCGGTGGGAGACAGCTTAGCCGGCTTTCGCCAGGGTTTTGCGCAACTCCTGCTGGCCGGTTTTGTCAGCTACCTGCTGGCCTGGCTTGCGGTCTGTTGCTGTTTAATCGTGCCGGGCATTTACCTGTTCGTGGCCTGGCTGTTCAGCCTGCCGCTGGTGGCCGACAGGGGCCTGGAATTCTGGTCCGCAATGGAACTGAGCCGGCGCACAGTCACTCGAGTCTGGTTCCAGGTCTTCGCGTTGTTCGTGTTGGCATTTCTGCCGACGCTCCTGATTTCTGGTTTCCTGCAGGCCAAGATAACCCTGGCGACGATCCCTATGATGCAGAGTCTGCTCTCGCCAGGGGCGCCGTTCGACCTCGCGCGATTGATGCAAGTCCTGACCCAAGCTCCGCAAGCCGCGAAAATCGCCCCCGCCTTCGTCGTCGCCGCCAAGCTCGTTTTCCTGTTCAACTTGCCGTTCGGCCTCGGCGCGCTGTTGGCTGCGTATGAGAATCTCTTTGGCACTCGGCCCGCGTCGCCCCCTTAGCGCGCCAGACGGCCTGGGGCTGTCTGACGACCAACCTGGCGCTGCCGGGTTTTGGCTCGCTGGTGGCGGGCCGCATCGCCGGCTACCCGCAAGCCGCCCTGGCCCTGGGGGGCATGGGCCTCACCCTGGCGTTCGGGGTGCGCTTCATCGTGTGGTTTGCGGCCAACTCGGCGCGGCTCCACGACCCAGGGACCGACCCGTTCGCGGCGATGCTGGACATGTGGCTGGCAGGACGCTTACGCTGGGCGGTGCTAGGTATTGCACTCTTCGCCCTGGGCTGGTTGTGGGCCCTGGCCACCAGCCTGGGCCTCCTCCGCGCCGCCAAAAGACAGGAATCTCCAAACACGCCGCCGCGGCTGCGCTAAGGGCTCGTGCGTAAACCAATTCCGATTTTCTTGCCGGAACACGCAGCCAAAGCGCGGGAATGCCGCGCACTCCAAACGCTTCGCGACATGCGAACCGGCTCTCGAACTGGCGAAGCCTTTGGAGTGCGCGGCATTCCCGCGCTTTGTGCCTCCCCTTCTGTGCCACCGCAGCCCCAATGAGCCCGTTCCTCGAACAAGAATCCGAAAAGCTGGCGCGGTCATGGAGGTGTCACGACCCGGCCCTGTTGCGCGAGTATCTCGTGGCTGGGGTTGAAGACCCGCGCATCAACCTGCAGAGCATTCTCACCCGGCATTTTCTTGTGGACGCCCTGGGGCTGGAGGGCTGCCGCCCGCTGATGGAGGAGGAATACCGCTTCGCCTGCGCCATGAACTGGCTGGTCAAACTGGCCGAACAGGCCGGCGATAGCGATGAATTGGGCCAGGTCCTCCATGCGCTCAGAAAGGGGGGAGACAACGCTGAGGGCATCGAGATCCCCTCGTTCATGACCCGGACTTTTGCCCTGCTGCCGACGGCCGCCTCGGGGTTGGCCATCCCCAACTACATCGAGAGGTTTCTCTGCGGCACTCAGTTCCGGGAGCGCCAGGCAAGACCATGCCAACCCTCCCTGGACACCTTTGGCGAGCTTTGGCGCACAGCCCTTGCTGCTTCCACAGCATCCGGACAACAGGGCCGAGCGTCGAGTGTCGAGGGGCGAGTGTCGAGTGTCGGGTGTGTAGGAAACGAAGTGCCGCCCCTCGCCCCTCGGGCCTTGGATGCCGGATTGCTTATGAACCGGGGCCTGACGGTCCTGGAACCCGCCTGCGGCTCCGCCAACGATTACCGTTTCCTGGAGGCCTATGGCATTGCGCGGCTGCTCGATTATCACGGGGTCGACCTCTGCCCCGGCAACATCGAGAATGCCCGCGCCCTGTTTCCCGGCGTCAGCTTCGAGCTGGGCAATGTGTTCGACATCAGAGCGCCGGACAAAAGCTTCGAGGTCTGCTTTGTTCACGACCTCTTCGAGCATCTCTCGCCCGCCGGCATCGAGGCTGCCGTGAGGGAAACCTGCCGTGTCACACGCCGGGGCCTGTGCATCGGCTTTTTCAACATGGACGAGATCCCTGCCCACCAGGTCCGCCCGGTGCGCGAATACCACTGGAACACATTGAGCATGGCGCGCATGAAAGAGCTGTTCGCCGGCTGTGGTTTCGCGGCCCAGGCGGTGCACATCGGCGCCTTCCTGCGCCGCCAAACCGGCTGTGACCAGACCCACAACCCTAATGCATACACGTTCCTGCTCACCCCGGCGAAATGAGTCTTTTCCAATTGAGAACGGACTTGACGCCGGCAGCTCAACCGAGTAGTGTAAGTACAATGTGAGTACAAAAGTTGCAAATCCTCGGTCGAAACCTTCTCGGGGCGCGTCGGCCCGGATTAACCTGCGGATTAGTCTCCAAAGCAAGGCTTTGCTGGTGCGGGCGGCCAGGTTGCGGCAGATGAGGCTGACGGAATTCATGGTCAAGTCCTCGCAAGCGGCTGCGGAAGCTGCCTTGGCGGAGCGGACGCGATTCGTTTTGCCTGCGGAGAAGTGGCGGGAATTCAATGCGGCTTTGGACGCGCCGGCCAGGGAAATCCCGGCTTTGCGCAAGTTATTCAGCGAGCCTTCGGTTTTTAACTCCGCATGAGTTTCGCGGCTCTCCCTGTCCTGCTGACCGCACGGCATCGGGTGGAGGACTTCGATTGCGGCAACGAGTCTCTGAATCTCTATCTGAAGCGCTTTGCGCTCACCAATACTGCTTCCGGCACCGCGCGAACGTATGTCGCAACTGCCATTGGCGAAGCGTCAGTGATCGGCTATTACTCGCTGGCAGCCGCATCGGTGGAGAAGGCGCAGGTTCCTGAGCGGGTCGGCAAAGGAACTCCGAATCACCCCGTGCCGGTAGTTCTGCTGGCCCGCTTGGCGGTTGACCTCCGTTTTCAGGGTTGAGGGCTTGGCAAGGGACTTCTGCGGGATGCGCTGCAACGGGCCTTGTCGGCCGCGCAGGTAATCGGGGTTCGCGCCATCCTGGTCCATGCCAAGGACCAAGAGGCGGCAAAGTTCTATGCGAAGTTCGGGTTCGCTCCTTCTCCGACGGATCCACTCCACCTAACGCACTTGATGAAAGACCTCCGGCGGACTCTGCAGGTCTGATTGCTTGAACTTGCCGGGGCGGTTGGAACATGGTTGGAATATGGTTGCATCATCTGGCCACAATGCCATTATCAAACACGCCCGCAAACTGCGAAGAATATGACAATGAGAACCGAAGGGAGCCGGCAGCCTCGGAGGGAGGCTTTTACACTGATTGAGTTGCTGGTGGTCATCGCTATCATTGCGATTTTGGCGGCCCTGCTGCTGCCGGCCCTGGCCAAGTCCAAGACCAAGGCCCAAGGCATCAGTTGCATCAACAATCTGAAGCAGTTGCAACTGGGTTGGCTGATGTACGCGCTGGACAACCGGGAATTCCTGCCGGGGGATGATTGGCAGGCGGAAGCCGCCCATGCGGTTAATGCCGGAAACTGGATTACAGGCTGGCTCAGTCCGCAAAACGACACGCAGAACAACACGGATAACACCAATACGGTTTTTCTGCTGGACCCTAAGTATTCGCAGGTCGGCCCTTACGTCAAGGCCGCAGGGGTCTATAAGTGCGTGGCCGACCAGAGCAAGGCCGCCATTTTCGGGCAGCTTCTGCCGAGGGTCCGCAGCATATCCATGAACGGCTGGATGGGGAAAAACGCGCCGGCGTGGAATACCGGCTTCCGCACCTTCTCCAAGACGACCGATATCACTCTCCCAGTCCCGACCGAGGCGCTGGTCTTCATTGACGAGCGCTCCGACAGCATCGATGACGGCTATTTTGCCATTGACGAAGTCACGCAACAGCTCGTGAATTTTCCCGCCGGCTACCACAATGGCTGCAGTGGAACCACCTTTGCCGACGGCCACGCCGAGATTCACAAATGGCGCGACGGCCGCACGCTGCCGCCCCTGGAGCTGACGTTCCAAAAGTTCGTGGCCACGCCCAACAACCAGGACCTGGTCTGGCTGCAGCGGCATGCCACGAGCAAGGAATGAGCGGGTCAGGAGGACGTAGCGGCGCCTCGGCAGAGCGCCGCCGATAGCGGACCATCCCCACGAGGCGACCTGCTTTGCCTGGCGTCCAGAGCGTGGAGCGTCGGAGCGTAGAGCGTGGGGGTATCGGAGCACTTGCCACGCTCCGCGCTCTCACGCCTCACGCTCCACCCAGAGCCGC
>CAVQND010000009.1:0-324440 GCA_963713735.1 uncultured bacterium | reverse complement strand
GAGAACTCTTGAACAAGTTGAATCAGATGTTCGAATGCTTCCGCCGGAAAAGCAGGAGGAACTGCGTGATTGGCTTGAAAACCTGCTGGAGGACCAACTGGAGTTGACGGACGAATTCAAGGCCAAAATCGAACGCGGCGAGTTGGACCTTCGTGAGGGACGGTCGCGCGTTCGCAAGCCCTGAATCGCTCCATGAACGGCGCGGCAACCCAAATTGCCTCACGCGAATTCGACGGCGATTTATTGCAGATACCTCTGACCATCCAGGCCAATATTCAGCGGAAGATTGATGCGATGGGCTTGCGGCTTGACACCTTTCCACATTATCGGATGTCAACGGCATTGAAACCTTCCGCGTCGAGGTGGAGCTCAATGCCGGGTCGGGGGGATACCACCATCGTCATCATCGGCTGGCCGGACATTGCGCTCAAGGAATCGCGCAAACGGGACGGTGGCGCAGGCGCCGGGAGGCTCAGGCGTGGCCGAAACGCTAACAATGGCGATAATGATGTCTCCGTGTCCTCTTCGTCTGGCCGGGGGACCGCCCCTTGCCAATGTGGCACCCTAGATCCGGAGCGCTTCCTTGAGGGGGGATCATAAGAATCACCTCTTTTTGCAGGCTTTCCGTGGAGGTACGCCCATCGAAGCCGGGCGACCCGCCCAAGGGGAATAACGGTTTAGCAAACCGCCGCCTTCAGCCGCTCGGCCATCTCTCCAAATAATTGACTGGCAACGACTTACGCACGCATCATGCCGCTTCGGGCAGGCATTTGCCCCCCGCCTTGCCCCTGTCGGTCTGAAGAACGGGTTCGCTACCGATAATGGGCGCCAGTCATATCAGGGTGTCGTCCGCAATACCCGACACAACTTCCTGCGTCGCTGCACCGAAAACAATGTGTATGATTCGCGGTTCAAGTGCAAAGGAAAAAATGCGCCACCTGCTCCTCTCTTAACGAAACAACCCCGGAAGTCCGAGCCTAAACCGTTACGCAATAAGTTCCACCGCGGGATGGGCAATGCTGCCGTCGAGCGTTCCCAATTTCATCTTGTGACGATCGGCCAGCCTGGCCAGGTAATGGTCGGTGACGGCGTCGCTGTTTTTTGCCCCCAGTCCGCACGCGGAGAGATCGGCAGGAACAAATTTCGGGGAAACATCCTTGTAAAACTCACCGAGGAGTTTCTCAGCATCGGGCATCGCTGCCCCGAGAGCGCGGGGATGGGTGCTAATCCTCAGAAAGCCCATTTCCGAAATCGGGCACAGCGCCACCTGTTTGCCCTTGAGCCAGGCATCGGTAACCGCGTGCTGGGCATGAGTTGTCCACAGCGCGGCAATGAGGGCATTGACATCCAGCAAGTAGGTCATACCAGTTCGTTTAAGAGGTTGCGGACCTCCTCGCTGGTGATTGGCCGGCCGGTGGAACCGACCGTGTGGCGCCCCTTACGCCTGGTGAATTTGACCTTGATTGGCTCTAGCTCCCTGGGCTGCTCAAGGCGCACCAGGACGATGCGCCCGTCCCCTTCGGGACGAACCTCGACAATGTCGCCCTGGCTGATGCGCGCAGCCTTCCTCGCCTTCACGGGGAGAACCATTTGACCGCGGTTATTGATCGTCGCATTCACAGGAAGAGCATCATGGGGGCAAATCTTCCAGTCAAGCCGTTTCCCCACCCCCCGCTTGTCCGCGGACCTCTGTTTTTGGTTACCCCAAATTCTCTTAGGCGAGGATTTGGGCTTCCAGCGTCGTCTTGCAGGGTCTGCAGGGAACAGTGGATGATGCTCTGATCGAGATTTGCCGGCGCGAAGGTCCCGGCCTTGTCACCCTGGAATTGGATTTCGCCAACCCGCTGCGTGAGCAACCGCGTGAGTGAGAACTTGCTCCGGGGCGGAATGCGGGACACCAGCCGAGTGAACCGCAGTGGAAAGCCGTTCCGGCATAAGCGGGCTATTCGGGGACTAGGCGCCAACGTTGCGATAAACCTTGGCATGTGGACGCTGGCCGAGAGTTTCCGCTCCTTGAATTGAGCGGCTTGAACCAGGGGCGGGGTCGAGAGGCCCCGCCCCTTTCAACGACAACCCATGAAAACGCACACACGCACCAACCGGACTCCCCGCCGGGGTTGTCGCTGCGCTCGGCTTTCACGCTTGGCGCCCTGTCCGAAATGCGGAAGGAAAAGAGACTGCTCGCGAATGCATACTGGCCACCCTCGCACGTTCCCTATTGGCCGGGTGGCATCCCTCTGCCGCCGCCCATGCGCTTCATCATCTCCTGCTGCATCATCGTCATCATGCTGTCGTATTTCTTGAAGTCGGCGGGGGGATCAAATTGAGCGGCGTCGGGTGGGCCAAGCTGCACGTCTTTGAAAAGCAGGGTCATCTCCTTGCCGCCCTCGCTCGTGACGATTTTGACCGGAAATTTTTTGAGATCGGACGCATTCCACACTGTGGACTCGTGGGTTTGTCCTGGGCCGCTGGTTACGATGGCTTTGTTTTTCACGCAGTCGTGGCCGCCTACGTTTTCCTTGCCCAGTTCGGTGATGTCGATCTTGAAATCAGACGCGGGTTTGGCGGCATTCGGATCTTGACTCGCATTTTCCACATAGGCCTGCAGCCCGGGATAAACCGTGTAGGAAGAGCTTTTGTCGGCACGGGAGATAGTGATGACTTTGTCCATGCCCATTTGCTTCATTTGCGCGGCGCTTTTCGCGGTCATTTTGCTGCTTTTCATTTCCGTCATATCCATCTCGAAGCGGGATTTGCCTTCGAGATAGGCGATTTTGCCCTTCATCGTGATCTCCCCGCCGTCGGCGCCGCCGGCCATGTGCATTTCGAGGTTGGCGGAGAAGGCGGAATTGTCGCCGAAGAGTTTCGCCATGTCGCCGCCCAAGCGCGGACCGGGAGGCGGGCCGCCCATGCCGCCGCGCGCGCCGTACTGCGCGTTCGCGGCCAAGAGTGTGAGCGGCACAATCGCCGCGGTAAGAACATTCAGACGCTTTTTCATAATGGTTCGGTTGGCTCTGTTGCGGCACGGAATAACAAATGCCCTGCCAGGCGGTCAAGCATCAACGCGCCACACGGGAACGGGACCATTTTTATGGCCCAAACCAAAGTTCTCGCTGGCCCCTTCTCTCGGGCCTCTTTGGGGTCGGAGGTCGCTCGTTTCATATCTCGGCTAGCCGTGGCAGTTGGCGCCGGACCAGACAGGGCAACGCGACTCTCAAGGCCTGAATTGTGCGCCAGGATTGCTCCGGGCCCAAACCCCGTATCCCCATCATAGGTTAGAAGTAATGGAAACTCAGACGGTCCGGAGAACTCAAGTCCTGGCAGTGGACCCGCAGGATGGCACAGCCGCGCTGGAGCGGGGCCGCCAGGCGCAATTCCCCGTTCCGGAAAGCCCACTTGATCGCGGCGGCCTCCTCAACCCCGGGGTGCAGCGCGTCGCAACTTGAGGGTTTCGAGCGCCCGCGCAAACCGCGCACGGTCACCTCCACCTGCGGCGCCGGACCACCAAAGACCACCGGCACCACATAACCTCCGGGGACCGCGAACAGGTTCGCCTTGGCGGCGCCGCCTTTAACTTCCACGGCCCGCGGCTGCAAAACCCATTTCCTGCCGCGCAGAGTTTCAAACAGCGGACCATAGTCCAGATACCAACGGTCCACCCACGGACTGGGCGTGATGGTGTGATCGTTGTCGGGCAGCGGCGCGGTGGGGAAAGCGCCCAGATACAGGTGCCGTTGGAAGTAAGCGTCCGGGTCGGGGCGTAGCGTGTTCTCATCCGGCGTCCAGGCTCAGGCCGGCATCCGGCGCCGGGGCCGCCAGTGTAACGAGCGGGATGAAAAAGCGGTCGCCGCTGCCCGGCAGCGCGCCGGCCTGCGGCGCCTCTTTGTCCCAATGGGCGTGGTCAAGAGCATGCTCATGGGTCCCCCATGACAGTAATGGCAATCGTTCGGCGACGCGGTTTGATGTCGCATTCCAGGTGAAAGACCTGTTGCCACGTGCCCAACACGAGCTTGGCGTTTTTGATAGGCACCGTGAGGGAGGGTCCAAGCATGGTTGCCTGCAAGTGCGAGTGGCCGTTGCCATCGTGCCAGGCCTGCTCGTGGCCGTAATCGCGGCTCGGCGGGAACAGCTTGTCCAACATTGCCGGCAGGTCTTGCCTCAGGCCAGGTTCGAATTCGATTGTGCCGATGGCCCCCGTGCTGCCGACATTGAAGATATGCACGACCCCGGACTGCACGCCTGAGGCGCTTACGACTCGGGCGATTTGGTCCGTGAGGTCGTGCATCTGCCGGTGCCCTGAGGTCTGGAGTTGAACTTCTCGCTGGTAAATCATGCCGCTTTTCTACACCCGAACAGGCCATCGTGCCAGGCTTTCTGCAACCGAGAGGGGATCGACCAAGAGATCGAGGCCGAATCGGCGGAGGCCGAGCGGTTGCGCCGGACCGCCCCCGAATCGCCACTGCTCAAGCGCCTGCGCGCCCTCAAGGCCCAGGTGCAGCGCCAAAGCTGATGGCTGTTTCCCTGTACATGGATGCCCACATCCCCCGTGCCATTACCGATCAACTGCGTCTGCGTGGCGTAGATGTCCTGGCGGCCACGCCGAAGGAGCTTCTATCGGCCAATACGTGCGCGACCTGGAATTGATTGCTAAGGCGAGCGACTCTGGTGAGTGGCAGGGCACCGTGATGTTCCTGCCGCTCTAATAGAGGCCACGCGTTCCGCACAGTCCAGAAGGTCCAGAGACAGACCTGCCGCTTGCCCACTGCCCCATCACTCCATTCCCCCTACGAACACCAAAGATCTTATTCGTCTCGGCGTGCCGCTCCCGGCACAGCGCGGCCAGTGAAGCAAGGGGTCCAGGCAAATGGGAATTTGCCGGGCCCTGAAACGGTTTGCCAAGGGGCAGGGGTTTTGTTGTAGTGGGTGCCACATGAAGAGATTTGGCTTTCAGGAACGGGGTTTCATCCCGGTTGCATTTTTTGGGCTGCTGCCCCTGTTGGCCTTCGCGGGCGACTCGAACTTTCCGCCAAGGCGAAGCCCCGACCAGGTGTTGCTTGTGGTCAACGAGAACAGCTCGGTTTCCAAAGCGATCGGCCAGGATTATGCGCTCAAACGGCATGTCGGAAACATACTCGCGGTTCAATGCCAGGATTCCGCGTTGAGCGTCCGCAATGAAACCATCACCCTCGCCGCCTACACGCAAGCAATAGAATCTCCCGTTCGCGGGTTTCTGGCGGCGCACACGAACATTGACTTTATCGTGCTCACAAAGGGCATTCCCATCCGGATCACCGGAGCCGCCATGGGTAGTTGCGACCAAAACAGCCGTGAGCCGGAGAGCAGCCGCGGTCATCCCTCGGTTGATAGTTATTTGAGCGCGTTAGACTACACGAATGTTTCCGGTGCGGTGAAAATCTATCTTTCCGGGTCCGGAGCCATCGGCTGCGCGTTTTCCAACCGGTATTGGAATGCCGCCGGGCCTTTTTCCCACTCGAAATTCGGCGGGTACCTGGTCACCCGGCTGGATGGGTACACGGAAGGAGACGCCAAAGCTCTGGCAGCCCGGTCTCTGGCCGCGGAACAAGACATTTCACGCTTTCTTGCCCAAGGCAAAGTATTGCTGGATGTGGAGCCCATCTTCGGTCTGGGGGACAAAGCGACGCAACCAGCCCCAATCACCGGCACGAATATTCTGGCGGAGTCAGCCTGGAGCGAATTCAACGCCGATATGCGCCACGCCAGCGAGGTCTTGACAAGTCGAGGAATACCGGTCGAATTGGATTTGACCACGACGTTCATCGGAGGCCGTTCCAATCTGTTGGGCTATTTTTCATGGGGGAGCAATGACCAGCGTGCCTATTCGACGAAGGCATATCTCAGCCTTTTTTTTGCGCCCGGCGCGTTGTGCGACACGGCCGTCTCCACCAGCGCCCGCACCTTTTTGCCAACCCGGGGCGGCCAATCGCTGTTGGTTGATTTGATCGCCCAGGGCCTCACGGGCGGAAAAGGTTACACAGACGAGCCGCTGCTGCAGGCGGTTGCCTCTCCCACCATTGTTTTTGACCGGTACACGGCGGGATACACCCTGGCGGAGAGTTTTTATGCCGCCTCCCATTTTGTCTGCTGGGAAGACGTGGTTATCGGCGATCCCCTTTGCAGTCCCTATTTCGGGAGACTGCAAATCGTCCCGCCGGGGCGGTGAATCAAACCTGGCCCTGGTGTTCAACGTGTATGATAAAATGTCGCGTTATTGTAGCAGTTGTTGCCCTGGCCGGCGCGGCCTCCGCGTCTGAGTTCTTCGTTGCTCCGGGCGGGGAAGATGCGAATCCTGGAACGCGGGCCGAGCCGTTCGCATCGTTCGCGCGGGCGCAGGAGGCCGTTCGCGCCGAAAGAAAAGCGCACCCGGACGAGGCGGTCGTGGTCACCTTTGCCGCCGGCGTTTACCGGCTTGAACATCCGTTGGAGTTCACACCGGCCGATTCCGGCGTGTCGGCAGAACGCCCGGTGCAGTATCGGGCGCGACCAGGCGAATCCGTCGTGATCAGCGGTGGGCGGCCCATCACGGGCTGGCAGCTCGAGGCGCAGCGTCCGGGGACCTGGAAGACGCAGGCCGTTGTTCCGGGCCCCAACGGCCCGACCGGTAGCCGCTTCGAGCAGCTCTGGGTAAATGGCCGGCGGGCGGTGCGGGCCCGGGCACCCGACTACTGGGAATTTGGGACCCTGGGCAGCGTCAGGGAGGAAGCAAACGGTGGGCGCGGCGCAAGACACACCTTCGCCGTGCGTCCAGAGTATCTGGCCGCGTTGCGCGGCCTGGACGAGAAAGCCCTCCAGGACGTGCAGATTGTCGTTTTTCATAAGTGGGATACGACCCGCGAATCGCTCGAAGACGGCCTCGCCAACCGAGGGGACGCTGACGACGCGCGGGCTGAAGATGCAGTCGTGGAACCGGATGGAGCGTGACTGCCTCTTCTATTTGGAGAACTGCCTGGCCGCTTTGGATGCGCCCGGGGAATGGTTCCTGGCTCGCGATGGCTGGCTCTACTACCAGCCGCAACCCGAAGAAGACCTCAAGCGCGCCGAGGTGGTGGCGCCGGTGGCCGAGCAATTCCTGTCGATCCGGGGCAACAGCGAAAAGCCCGAGGAATGGGTGCGGCACCTGCGTTTTGACGGGCTGAGGTTCCGGCACGCCGAGTTTCGGATTCCCGCCTCCGGGTTGCCCCCGGCGCAGGCGGTGATGAACGTGGACGCCGCGGCCATCCGGCTCGATGCCGCGCAGGACATCCGGTTCAGCGACTGCGCGGTCGAAAACATCGGTTCGACGGCGTTCTGGTTCCGGCGGGCCTGCCGGGATTGCCGCGTGGAGAAGACGCGGATGTGGGACCTGGGCATCGGCGGCGTGCGCATCGGCGAGCCTGGCATTGTCCCGGAGCCGGTCCGGACGGGTGGCATCACCATCGACAATTGCATCATCCAGAGCGGAGGCCGCATTGCGCCTCATACTGTGGGAGTCTGGATCGGGCAAAGCGCCGACAATGCCATCACGCACTGCGACATCGGCGACTTCTTTTATACAGCCGTTTCGGTGGGCTGGCGCTGGGGTTACGGCCAGAGCGTCGCCAAACGCAACCGAATCGAATACAACCACCTTCACCACCTCGGCTATCGCATCCTGAGCGATATGGGCGGCGTTTATACCCTGGGACCGTCCGAAGGCACAACGGTGCGCCACAATGTCATTCACAACGTCTATGCCACGCAGTATGGCGGTTGGGGGCTCTACCCGGACGAAGGCAGCACGGGCATTCTCTACGAAGACAACCTGGTGTACGATGTCCGGGACGGTTGCGTCCATCAGCACTACGGCAGGGAGAACATTTTCCGGAACAATATCCTCGCCTTGAGCCAGGAGGGCCAACTCGCCATCACCCGCGCCGAACCGCACCTGTCCTTCACCTTCGAACACAACCTGGTCTATTGGGATGAAGGCCGCCTGCTCGGGTATGGCGGCTGGAAAGGCGGGGCGAAGGTCCTGCTCCGGAACAACCTATACTGGCGGGCAGGCGGCAAACCGTTTGATTTCGATGGTCAGACCTGGGAGCAGTGGCGCGCGCAGGGCCGAGACGAGGGCTCGCTCATCGCTGACCCGCTCTTCCGTGACCCCGCTCGGCGCGACTTCACGCTCCGCCCCGGTTCGCCCGCCGAAAAGATCGGGTTCCGTCCGTTTGATCCCGCCGAGGCCGGCGTCCAGGGAGAGGCCGCCTGGAAGACTTTGGCCGCGGCGATTGTCTGCCCGAGACCGTATGTGGTCCCCCCGCCCCAACCGCTGGAGGTGCGGGACGATTTCGAGGGTGGGCCGATCACCCCTTTGCTCGCAGTGGCCGTTCTCGTCCACGAAGGTCACCCGGACCTCATCGCCCTCACGGACACGCTCGCCGCCAGCGGCAAGCACTGCCTTAAAATCCAGGACCGCCCCGACCTGAAGGCCGCCTACAACCCCCACTTCTTTTTGGATCCGCACTACCTCAAGGGACCTGCGCGCCTGGCCTGCCAGCTCCGGCTGGAACCCGGGGCAGAGGCGGTGTGCGAGTGGCGCGACCAAGCCAACCCGTACCATACGGGTCCCAGTGTCCAGTTGCGGCCGGGGGCGGTGCTGGTCCGCGGCCACAAGCTCATGGACATCCCGGCGAACACCTGGATCTCCGTCGAAATGCGCGCCGACCTCGGCCAATCCGGCAGCCGTTGGAGCCTGACCATCAAGCTGCCCGAGGGGACGTCCAAGGAGTTCAAGGACCTGGTCTGCGATGCTGCCTGGAAGGAAGCCCGCTGGGTCGGCTTCAGCTCCCCGGCAACCTCCAGCGCCGCGTTTTATCTCGATGACTTCGTGCTGGAAAACCATTGAACCCGATGACCCGCTTTGAGTCGAAGCTTGCCCGATACCGGCTATTCTCGGAAGCCCCTTCGGGGCAGAGAGCCGCCGTAGGCTGACCGGCAGTTTTAATCGCCCCCACGTTGTCCCTCGACACTGGCCCCCCGTCCGGGTACTTTTGAACTGTGGTCGAGGCGCGTTGAACCAAACCGCCCGTCACCAGTCCAATGCAAATGGTTTCAGAACAAACCGACCGCAGGCCCATGACCGAAGCCGGCCACCGCGCCGCGTTCTTCCGCCAGAGCGGTTGGCTCATGTTCGCCAATGTGGCCGCCGGGGTCTTGATGTGGGCCGTCCATTTCCTGCTCAGGAAAACCGGGCCGGAGGAATACGGTTTGTTTGTTACGTTCCTGGGCCTGGCGATGTGCATTCCCAACGCCCCCTTGCAAATGGTTATGGCCCAACAGACTGCCAAGGCCCTGGCAACCAACAAGACAGGGGAGTTGGCCGGCATGACGCGCATGGTCTGGCTGGGAACTTTCCTGCTCTGGCTGATCGGCGTGGTTGTCGTATTGGTCCTCCAAGACGACATCCGGGATCGCTGGAAAGTCAGCAACCCCGCCGCGCTTTGGATTACTGTGCTGGTCCTGCTCTTTGCCCTCTGGATGCCCTTGTTCCAGGGGATGTTGCAGGGACAACAGAATTTCCTGTGGCTCGGCTGGAGCGCAATGAGCCAGGGCTTCGGCCGGCTGGCCGTCGCCGCCCTGGCGGTGCTGGCCTTCGGGGGCCTGGCAGCGGGCATGATGACCGGTGTTCTGGCCGGCATGATAGCTGCCACGCTCATTCCTGTTTGGCAGACCCGCTCCCTCTGGCGCGCCCCGGCCCAGCCCTTCGATTGGCGCAGCCTCCTCCCCCAGGTCCTCCCGCTCATGGTCGGCAGCGCCGTCGTTCAGTTCCTTTTTATGGCGGACATCATGTTCGTCAAGACCTATTTCCCCGCAGCCCAGGCCGGCTATTACGACAGCGCCGGCACCCTCTCGCGCGCCTTGATGTGGCTGGTCCTCCCAATGGCCACCGTTATGTTCCCGCGCATTGTCCACAGCAGCGCCAAGGCCGAAAAAACCAATATCCTGGGCCTGGTGCTCGGCGGCACAGCCGCTCTGTCCATTGTCGGCGCCATCGCTCTGTCGCTCCTCGGCCCCATCGTCATCCGAATCGCAAGCGGCGACGAGCAGTGTGTCAAGGTCGCCTCCTCGTTGCTCCCCTGGTATGCCGCGGCCATGGTCCCGTTGTCCCTGGCCAATGTCCTCATCAACGCCTTGCTCGCCCGTTCCTCCTTCCGAATCGTCCCCTGGCTCCTTGTCCTGGGCCTGGCCTATATCTTCGCCCTGACCCATTTTCACGCTACCCTCGTCATGGTCCTCAAGATCCTGGGCGTCGTTAACCTCCTTCTCCTGGCCCTCTGTGCCTGGTTCACATGGACCGACCATAAGCCCATCCCTCGGCCCGGTTGATCGTCGCAAGAGACGAAGGATACGTACCGCGCTTCATGGAAGAATCTCCGTTGAGCGTTCGCCGTTGCTTCCCACCGCGCCGTCAGCTAGATTCTATGGCATGGACAGCGTGATCTTGGCCAACGAAGCCCTCAAATTGCCCGCTTGGGAACGGGCCCAAATCATTGACGCCCTCTGGCGCAGCCTCGACCCAGCCGAACAGGCTTCCATTGACCAGGCGTGGCTGAGCGAATCTCGCGACCGGCTTCAAGCCCACCGGGAAGGAAGCCTCAAAGCACTGGACGGTGAAGAGACGTTGCGAGCAATCGAAGCTGCCCTGCGTCCATGACCTACCGGTTCCTTCCGCCTGCCGCCCACGAGGTTCGGGAGGCTGCGAGTTACTACGAACAGAGGGTGCCCGGCTTGGGATTCGATTTCATCGCTGAGGTGCGGGCCGCCATTCGCCGGATGCTGGCGCATCCGGAGGCTTGGTATTCGTTGGACAGGGAGTTTCGGCGGTGTCGAACCGCCCGCTTCCCCTACGGGCTCATCTACACCGTCGAAGGCGAACATATCCTCATCGTCTCGGTGATGCATCTCCACCGCCACCCAGACAGTTGGCGGAAGAATCTCTGATCCGCTCTTCCGATGTCAGAGTCGCATTCTACATCCTAACCCTGGCCCGGCGTCGGCACGTTCGCCACGCTCTCCGCTCCCTCACGCCCCCCCCGCTCCCCCCGCCTTCGGTGGCCCCGGCAAAGGTTGGGGCGCCCGCAGCTTCCGGTAAACCCAGCCCTCGAGCGGACGCAACGGCCGGAGCCAATTGTAAAAGGGCGAATAAATGAGGCGGATGCGCACCACCGAAAGAAACATGACCAGCGAAGTCCGAAAGAGCGTGACCTTCGAGCCGAACTTGTCGGTCCATTCCGTGGGGACCTCCAACACGCGGTAGCCGGCGCGCTTGAGGGAGTACAGGAGGTTGATGTCGAACGCCATGTCGGCAATCCGCAACGTGGAGTGGATGGCCTGGATCGCCTGCGGGCGCATCACCTTGGCGCCGCACTGGGTATCCCGAATGTGCATTTGAAAGAACACCTCGACTATCGCGTGAAACACCCGGCTCGCGAACTGCCGCTTGCTGTTTTGGGCGACGTGCAGCACCGCCCCGGGCAGCCAGCGCGAGCCGATAACACATTCGGCTTCGCCGCTTCGTTTCACCAACTCGTGGAAGGCTTGAGGCGGCGTCGCCCCGTCCGCGTCCACGTAGCCGATCAGGTCTGCCAGCGGCGCCAGTTTGAGCCCCTCGATGAGCGCGCCGCCTTTGCCAATCGGTTCCGGAAACTCCCGGAAGCCAATGGCCGGATATTCGGCTGCCACCCGCTCGATGACCCCGCGGGTGTTGTCCCGGCATCCGTTGAGCACCACCACCAGCCGGAACTTGCCCCGGTAGTGGCGCTCAAAGTAACGGGCATAATCCCGCAACACCGGTTCGATACGCTGCTCTTCATTGTGGGCCGGTATGAGGAGGAGCAGGCTCGGCTCAATCACACCCCTCCATTACCAGAGAACGGCCAAAAAGCAACCCGGGAGTAGGTAGTCGCTCCCAATCCTGCTCCTAATCTTAATCTTAATCCTAATCCTAATCCTGCACGGTCCTCATAAGGAGATAAGGATTAGGATTAAGATTAAGATTAGGTGATATTCAACTCACGCTGGATGCCGAATTTCTCGATGCGCTTGCGCAGTGTGGCGCGCGTGATGCCCAGCAGTTTGGCGGCATGGACCTGGTTGCCGTGGGTCTCCTTGAGGGCCTGGATCACCAGCTCGCGTTCCACGGCCGCAATCACCTTGTGTTTGGGGTCGCGCCGCGCCCATTGAAATAACTGGCGCGCCAGGACCGCCGCATCGCCGCTTGCGCCCTCCGGGCCTGCCCCTGCCAGGGGCGCGCCCGCCCCGGCCCCGGGGCCTTGTCCGGTGATTTCCGCCGGCAAATCACCCGGCAAAATAGCGTCGCCTTTGGCGACCACCAACGCCCGCCGAATCGCGTTCTCCAACTCCCGCACGTTGCCCGGCCAGTGATACTGCTCCAGGGCCTTGATGACCGCCGGCGTGACGGACCGGGGCGCGCACCCCTGCTCGCGCGCGAGCTTTTCAAGGAAATAATTCACCAGCAGACGGATATCCTCGCGCCGTTCCCGCAACGGCGAAATGTGCAGGCGCACGACATTGAGCCGGTAAAACAGGTCCTCCCGAAACTGGCGCGCCGCCACCGCCTGCTCCAAGGCCTTGTTGGTGGCTGCAATGATCCGCACGTCCACCTTGATCGGCTGGTTGCCCCCCACCCGCTCGAACGTGCCGGACTGCAGCACCCGCAGAACCTTGGTCTGCGTCGCGGGCGTCATGTCCCCGATCTCGTCCAGAAACAGGGTCCCGTGGTTGCATTGTTCAAACTTGCCGATGCGCTGCAAGCTCGCCCCGGTAAACGCCCCCCGCTCGTGCCCAAACAATTCGCTCTCCAGCAGTTGCTCCGGAATCGCCGCGCAGTTCACCGCCAGAAACGGTTGCCCGTGGCGGTTGCTGTGATGATAAATCGCCCGCGCCACCAGTTCCTTGCCGGTGCCGCTCTCGCCCGTGATCAGCGCCGTGGCGTCCGAGACGGCCAGTTGACCGATCAACTTGAACACCTGCTGCATCGGCTCGCTCCGCCCCACAATCCCCAGCTCGTAATCCTCTTTCTCGAGCAGCGGCTGATAGGAGACCACCTGCCTCATGTCCCGCGCCGCCTTGAACGCGTTGCCCACGAGCTCCTTGAGCTTGGGCACGTCGAACGGCTTGAGCAGGTAATCGTAGGCCCCGAGTTTCATCGCCTCGATCGCCGTTTGGGTCGTCCCATACGCCGTCATCAGTATCACCAGCAGCTTCGAATCCATCTGCCGTATCCGCCGCAGTGTCTCCAGCCCGGTAATGCCTCCCATCCGAATGTCCATCAGCACCAGGTCCGGCTCGAATTTGGGAATGAGCTTCAAGCCCTCCTCACCGCTGGACGCCGTGGCCAGCTCGATCTCCGGCGAATCGAATATCCGTCGGAACGAGTATTGCACGTCCGCTTCATCGTCAATCAACAGCAGTCTGTTCATCGGTTCTTGCAATGCCAGCCCCCAAGGATAGCCCATCCCTGCCATTCCAACAGCCAATTCTCGCTTGAATTGAGGCTTGACTCTCTTGCGTGGCCGTGGATAATGGTCACGGTTCGTAGATCCCAGAGCCAAGCGGTGTGCGGATTGGAGTAACCAGATATAAACGTAACAGTATGAAGTTAAGAAGACAGAGCCTGGGATTTACCTTGATCGAGCTCCTGGTCGTCATCGCCATTATTGCGATTCTGGCGAGCATGCTCCTGCCAGCCCTGGCGCGGAGCAAGGCCAAAGCCAAGGAAATCTCCTGCATCAATAATCTGAAGGAGATTGACCTTGCGTTGCGGCTCTGGGCCGGCGATCAGGGAGACAAGTTTCCGTGGCTGGTGCCCGTGGCCCAAGGCGGCAGCATGGGTTCTGCCAGTTGGGTGGATGATTTCAGGGCCCTGACCAATGAATTGCGCGCCGTCAACCTCCTCCACTGCCCGGCCGATATCACCAAACGGGCCGCCACCAACTGGGCCAGCTTGCGCGGCGATCTCAACATCAGCTATTTCATCGGCACCAATTCTCCCACCGAATCCAAGAGCCAGATTATCCTCCTGGGCGACCGCAATGTCACGGGCGGGGGCGGGGGACTGGATCCGCACTGGAACGTCTTTCTGGGCACCTCCATCAATGCGGCCTGGGACCAGACCATCCACGTGCTCAAGGGCAGTCTGGGGATGGGGGATGGCAGCATGCGCAAGACCTTGACCCCGACGCTTCGCGAGCAGATCAGTGCCGAGCTTGCTGTCGCCTCCGTCACCAACGTCGTGTTCTCCAAGCCGCGCCTATAGGTTCGACGCGCTTCCAGTGCTCCCGGCCTTCCCCCCTTCCGCTTCCTCATGCGCGATAGCAAAGCAGTCAACGTGCTCGCGGGCCTGGTTGTGCTCGGGGCGTCGGCGGCCATCCTCTTTTCATTGCGCGGGGGATTCCCGCCCCGCCCCAATCCCAAACCCCATCAGGCCGCGGGGTGGATGATGGCCCGCCAGGCCCTGGGGCTGTTGAAACCGGGAGGCCAGATCATCATTATCTCGCGCGACACCGCTGCTTTCAAAAACCCCGCCACCGAAATTCAACTGGCCAGTTTCAAAAAGGCGCTTCGCAAGTCCCGTGCCGTCATTGGCTCCATCCGCGCAATCCAGATCAACCCCCTCAAACCGGTGGAGGCGCCGCCGGGAGATTTCTTCGAACTCATCCGCCATACGCCCGTCGAGAACGTCATCGTCTCGTTCATGGGACCCCCGTTGCTCTCGGAGGCGCAGGCGAGCCAATTGGGCGCCGCCAAACCCGGCATCGTCGCCTTCTGCTCGGGAAGTCTGCCCGACCAACTCGACCTCCGCTGGTTCTTTGAACGCGGCTTGCTCCAGGCCGCCGTCGTGAGCCGCCCCAATCCCCTGGCCTCCCAGCCCAAAGACCTCCAGGGCTGGTTCGACCGATCCTTCGTGGCCGTCAGCACCGCCGACGACCCCAACCTCGCCGCCCGGGGGAGTCCTCGAGCCGGCTCGCATTCCCCATGAACTCCGGCACGCCCTCCCGGTTTTCACCTGCCTTGCAAGCTGTCCGGACAGCCCACGCTCTTGCGCTGCCAGGCTCCCACGCGCCCACTCTCCACCCTCCACACGCCCCCCGCGCCTTCACCCTCACCGACCTCCTGGTGAGCGTGGCCGCCCTCAGCGTCCTTGCCGCCATCCTCGTCTTGAGCCTGGCCGCCACGAAAGAAAAATCGAGACTGGCCGTTTGCACCGCCAACCTCCAGAAAAGTCGATCGCGCCGTCCTTGATTTCTCCGCCGAGAACGACCACAAGCTCCCCGGCGCTGCGCCGGGCGACAATCTCAGCCCCTGGTGGTTCTACAAGGAGCAAGTCAAACACTACGCCGGCCTGAGCGGAGAGTCTTCGCCCGGCGATACGGTGTTCGCCTGCCCCTCGGATCGCGGCTACTCCGACCCGGCCCCTTTTCATCTCAACCGCCGATTCGACTTTTCCAGCTACGTCTTCAACGGCGTGACCCTGCCCGGAACGCCCGTGCCCAACATCGCCGGTCTGCCGCTCTCCGCTGTCAAACAGCCCAAGCGCACTCTCCTGGTCATGGAATGGACCGCCCACGCCCCCCTCTCCTGGCACAAGAGCAGGACCGGCAAGCAAAACAGCCCCTTCTACTGCGATGCCCAGAGTGTCGTTGGTTTCGTCGATGGCCATGTGAGCTTCTGCAAAATCTATTACGACGGCTACAACGCCGCTTACACCCAGGACCCGATTGACGGTTATGAATATCAATACAGCCCCAATTAGCATCTCCCAACGGGCCTCACAAACCCCTCGAACCCGGCAAGGCCCTCCGCCATGCTCTTGCCCCTGGCGCTCTTCTGTTGGGCCTGCTGCTGAGCGGCGCCGGTTCGGCCGGGGCGGGAACGGTTCTGAGCCCCTGGACCCCCGTGTTCAAAGGCGTGGACTACGCCGCCGGAACCAACACCCCTGGCGGCGGCGGCATGCCGGATTTGCAAGTGGTCTATACCATGCGCGTGGATCTGACCGACACCGACATCCGCCTTTTCGCGTCGCCGCGCACTGCCAAGGGCACGCTCCTGGATAAATACAACTACCTGGCGGGGTCTTACGATACCGCCGGATATAAGACCTCGAGTTTTCTGAGAAACCACGGCCTCCAGGTGGCGATCAATGCGAACAACTTCCATGACCCCGGCACCCCTGACACCGAGTCCCCTGATTACGGCGAGGCGGAGGGTTCGCCGTTCGTGGTTGATGGCGTGCTGATCAACCAGGGCGTGAGTGTGACCGTGCAGAACCCGGGCAATGAAGTGGCCGCATTTTTCTTCACGACGAACAACCAGCCCACTTTCATTCCCACCAATTGGCCGGCGCACTCAACGGCCACCGCTTACACCGCCGTGACCGGCCTTTACACCATCCTGGCCAACGGGGTCAATGTCGGCTCCAATTACATCTCCCAACAGGGTGCTTTCCCCCACGGCGTCAACCCGCGCACGCTCTTTGGGCTCTCACCAGGATCGGCATTATCTTTACCTGATGACCATCAACGGCCGGCAGCCCGGCTACAGCGATGGGGCTTTGGATTGGGAAGGGGCCGCCTGGTTGCTCCGGGTCGGCGCCTGGGACGGGGCCAACATGGATGGAGGCGGTTCGACGTGCATGGTCATGGCCAATTCCGCCGGCGCGGCCATCCAATTGAACCGCGATAGTTCCTCCGCCTCGTATGGTTATCAACGCACCGTCGGCGCCCATTTTGGCGTTTATGCCAGGCCCCTGCCCGGTTTCTTCAACGATATGAACGTGCTGCCGAAAGACACGTCCGCGACGATCTCCTGGACCACGGTGGACCCCGCGACCACCCAGGTTAAATATGGACTCACGACCAATCTCACCTTCCTCACAGTCCCCAACACCCTCATGGTCACCAACCACTCCGTCCTCTTGACCAATCTCACCCCCGCTACCGAGTACCTTCTTCGCCGCCATCTCGAAAATCGGGGCCAACCAGTACGTCTCTTCAAACTACAGTTTCTTCACCACCAACTACGTGACGACCAACCTCCTTTGCGATTTCGACAATGTGTGGAAGTTCACCACTGCCGACCTGGATGGAACCGCTTGGACCGCCCCCGCTTACGACGACTCCGCCTGGGAAGGCTCCGGCCCCGGGCTGTTTTGGGCCGACACCTACGGCTTTCCTGATCCGGACATTCCGCAGCCCGTGAACACCGAGATGGCTCTGGATCCAACTGCCGGCGTCCCCTTCAGCACCTATTATTTCCGAACCCATATCACCTCCACCAACATGCCCGGCAATTTCCCGCTGCTCCTCGAGGATTATGTGGCCGACGGAGCGGTCTTTTATCTGAATGGCGCCGAGGTTTACCGTGTGCGGATGCCTGACGGCGTGATTGCCAATGCCACGCCGGCAACCGCCCATCCCTGTAACGGCGATGCGACCTGTCCTGACGACTTCGTCATCCCCGGCCCGCTGTCCACCAACCTGGTTCTGGGCGACAACGTCCTGGCAGTGGAAGTACACACGATGGTCATCGCCCACGCCGCCACGTTCGGCATGTCTCTGGCCATTACCAACCCAATCACCACCTCTCCCCAACTCACCCTCGTCTCCTCCAATGCCATGGCGAACTTGAGTTGGAAGGGTGGCGGCTTCACCCTCCAACAAGCCGGCAGTCCCATCGGCCCCTGGACCAACGTCCCGGGACCTGTCGTCATCAGCCCCTTTACCACCCCCATGACCAACGCCTCCCGCTTCTTCCGGCTCGCCCAATGAAAGTTCGTTGCCGAACCGCCACGCTGTTCACAATGGCTTTGGCCTCGGCTCTGCCTGCCTTGGCACAGACCATTATCGTTAAAGGCTCCGACTCCCTGGTCGGGCTGGGCCAAAAATGGGCCCAGGCCTACGCCTCCCGGCATCCAGACATCAAAATCCAGGTCCAAGGTGGCGCCACCGCCGCCGCCTTCGCCGCACTCCGCGACCGAAAGGCCAGCCTCGCCATCGTCTCCCGCATGATGCGCTACCAGGAAACGGAGGCCTGCCAAACCGCCTTCGGCCAGCGACCCGCAGAATTCAAGGTCGGCGTCAATGCCGTTGCCGTCTATGTCAACGCCGAAAACCCCGTCAAGGTCCTGACTTACGATGAATTGGCGGGCATTTTCCAGGGCAAGTACCGAAATTGGAGCCAGTTGGACGGCCCCCACGCCCCCATCCCCCTCTACTCTCCTCAGACCAATTCCGCCATCGGCGAGTTGTTTGCAGAGGAAATCCTCAACGGAAAAGACTATGCCGCCGGCCTCCGCACTGTGGCCGGCGTCGAGCTTCTCACGGCCATTGCCAACGACAAGAACGGCATCGGTTACGAGGCCTTGATTTCCGCCCCAAGGGTACGCACCCTGGAAATCAAAAGAGCCTTCTCCTCGACCCCCGTCGAGCCGACCGAAGAAACCATTGCCAACCGCATTTACCCCATCTCCCGCTATCTCTACGTTTACCTCAATCCCGCCGCCGACCAGGGCGCCCTCAAGGCCTGCGTCGACTGGATGCGGAGCGAGGAGGGCCAGCAAATTGTCAAAGCAGCCGGCTTTTTCCCCCTCCCGCCCAAACTCCGCTCCAGCCCGTAGCGGACCATTCCCACGATCCGACCTGAACAGTTCGACCATGTTGGATTTCCTCGGAATCGCACGCGTGAGCGCGAAGCGTTTGGAGTGCGGGAGCTTGCTCCCGCTTTCGTGCGCGTCGAAACGTCCAAAAGCGCCGGCAAGCCGGACGCACTCCAAAGGCCTCGCCCCGCTTAACATTGTCGAAACAGTTACGGTGATGGAGCCCGAGCCAAGTCATGACCCTGCACCCCGTCCCGGAGGGACATCCGAGAATAGCCCGGCGTTTCAACGCCGGGATCAGGCCGCAGAGAAACCCCGTTCCGAAGGGACGGCTGAAAACCAAGGGCCACTTTCGGCCGTCCCTGCACTGCAATAGCCCAATTTGCCCGCAGGCTGCGAAGGATTTTGAGCCACAGATTTCACAGATTTCACAGAAGAGAATTCCCATCCGTGCAATCTGTGCAATCTGTGGCTCAAAAATCATGGTTGAGGTGCTTGGTTGCGGCTGCGCCTCCCGAAGGGACTGGTCCCTCGGCACATCCAAACCCGGCGTTGAAACGCTCGGCTATTTCCAGGTGTCCCTTTGGGGCAAAAGCTCGGCTGCAAGGCGTGTCCGGAAGCTGCTTTGCGCCCTGCCCGGTTCCAGGCCGTGGCAAGCGATTCGACGATGGCCGACGATTCGACTGTGCCGGGCGATTTCACTCTGGCAGGGGATTATTCTCCTGTGGGGTTCGACGCTCGCCCCGGCGCGCGCGGCTGACGCCGCTCTTGAGGCGAGCCGGCCTCCCCCTGCGGAGGCGCTGCATCGCGGCAAACCCGCGCGGCGTGAGGGTGAAGTCCAGTTCGATCACGCGAGCGGATTCTGTTCTTCCGCCTTCAACCTGGGCCTTTCGGCCCCGTTTCCAGACGCCGCTATCTACTACACCACCAACGGTGCGACTCCCGGGCCCGCTGCAGGGATTCGGTATGATCGGCCAGTTCCTATTGCCGGCACTGCCATAGTGCGCGCGGCTGCCTTTGGAGGCGAAACCGCTCTCACCGAGGTCGCGGCCAGGACTTATCTGTTCGTTGCCGACCTCCCTCGGCAAACCGGCCGGGGCTTCCCCGATTCCTGGGGCGCCAGCCAAGGCAAGCCGGTCCCGGCGCATTACGGCATGTCCGCCAGCCTTGCCGACTCTCCGGCTTCCCGCGCAGCTTGCCTCGAGGGACTCCGCTCGTTGCCTTCTCTCTCCATCATTACCGACCCCGAGAATCTCTTCTCTCCTGAAACGGGCCTCTATACGCACCCGGCCGAGCGGGGCGGCGCCTGGGAGCGCCCGGTCTCGGTCGAACTGTTGTGTCCCGACGGCAGCGTCGGATTCCGTATCCAGTGCGGGCTGCGAATTCACGGAGGGCTCGAGCCGCCGCCCCGAGGAATCGCCCAAGCACTCCTTCCGCCTGGTCTTCAGGGCGCGGTATGGTCCGGCCAAACTGCGTTTTCCGTTTTTTGGGCCGGAGGGTCCGGGCGAGTTTGACAGCCTGGTTTTGCGGGCCGGGAACAACGATTCCTGGCTGCACGCCGATGGGGAGGCGCGCCGCCGGGCGTGCTATCTTCGGGACGAATGGATGCGCGCAAGCCTTAGGGCCATGGGCTATCCCTGCGCCCAAGGCTGCTTTGTGCAGGTCTATCTGAATGGCCTTTACTGGGGCCTTTACAATCTCTGCCAACAGCCTGGCGCCGCCTTGCTGCCGCCCGTTTACCGCGGACCGCTGCCGGAGTTCGATGCCAGAAAAGCCGCCAAGCTCGAGGCCGGCGACTCGGTCACGTGGGACCGGATGATGGACCTGGCCAACGCCGGCCTGGATGACCGCGCCCCCTACGAGGCGCTCGGCCAATGCCTGGACCTGCCCGAGTTTACCGATTACCTCATCCTGAACTTCTACGCCGGCAATTCGGATTGGGACCGCTGGGCCAACTGGTATGCCGCGCGCCCTCGCGCCTCCGGCGGCAAGTTCAGGTTCTCTGTTTGGGACGCCGAGTGCGCGCTGGGCGACCTCGAAACCTGCACCCTCGACCAGGATGACGACCAAAGCCCGCTCCGCTTGTTCCAGAAACTCTCCGAAAACGCCCAATTCCGCGTCCTCTTTGCCAGCCGCGCCCAGCGGCTCTTGTTCAACGACGGCCCGTTAGCGGCGGGGCCCGCCTCACGGCGGTTCGCGCGAGTTGGCCAAAGGCGTGGAAAAAGCCATTGCCGCCGAAGCGGCCCGCTGGGGAAGTTATCGCCAGGCCGTGCACCGCTATAAGACCGGCCCCTATGAAATCTATACGGCCAACGGTCACTGGGAGCCTGAAATCCAGCGCCTGCTCACTGATTACTTTCCCCGCAGGCTGGGCGTTCTCCTGGACCAGTTTCGCCAGCGCGGCCTCTTTCCCCAGGCCGATGCCCCAACCGCCCCGAGATAACGTCGCGAAGTGTATGGAGCGCGACGCTCCGCGAACTGGCCCAATTACTGGCAGCCAATAAACCTCTGGCTCGTCGGGGCGCTCTTCCCTCCCAATGATTCCCCACTCCGCACTGCAATAGCCCAATTCGCCCGCAGGCTGCGAAGGATTTTGAGCCACAGATTTCACAGATTACACAGAAGAGAATTCCCGTCTGTGCAATCTGTGCATTCTGTGGCTCAAAAATCATGGTCGGGGTGCTTGGTTGCGGCTGCGCCGCTCTCAAGCTTATTGGGCCTCCGACCGGATGGTCTTGAGTTGGCCATTGACTCTGACTTTGACCTGGCGCGGCTCTGCGGATGCAATTCGATATGAACGGACCTTTCCGTCCTTCCAGAAGATGTCCACGGTGAAACCGCCGCGCGCGCGCAGGCCCCTGACGCTGCCGCCGGGCCAGGCAGCCGGGAGCGCGGGCAGCAGGTTGATCTCGCCCTCGTGCGATTGCATGAGCATCTCGCAGACGCCGGCGGTGATGCCGAAGTTGCCGTCGATTTGCATCGGGGGGTGCAGGCCGAAGAGATTGGGGCAGGTGTTGCGGTTGGAGAACAACTGCCGGAACATGCCATAGGCGCTCTCGGCGTCGTGGAGCCGCGCGTAGAGGGCTGTGCGCCAGGCGAACGACCACTCGCGCACGTCGCCCGTCGGCCCGCGAGCGTCGAGCGACTTCTTTGCCGCCGCGGCATATTCCGGCGTCCTGGCCACGCTGAATTGCTGGCCGGGATAGACGGCAAAAAGATGGGAAGTGTGCCGGTGATGATCCCCAGGGTCGTCCCGGTCTTCCATCCACTCCTGCAACTGGCCCCATTGACCGATCTTCGGCACGAGCAGCTTGTCGCGCAGGCCCGCGATCCTTTCGCGATAATCGGCATCCAGACCGAGCGTTTGGGCGGCGGCGGCGAAGTTGTTGAAGAGGTCCCACACAATCTCCTGGCAATAGCTCACGCCATCCTCGTGGGGCCCGTGTTCAGGGGACCAGCCGTTGGGCACGACCAGCCGGCCGTCGGGCAGGGCCTTGAGACGGGATTCCCAGAACTGGCAGACCTCTTTCATCACCGGGTAGGCAACCTCTTTGAGCCAGGCCTTGTCGCCCCCGTAAGCGTAATGCCACCAGAAATGCTGGCAGTACCAGGCGTTGGCCGGCACGTCCCATTGCCAGCCCATGTCCCCGTGGATGCCGTGCGAGGTCCGCACCGCCCAGCCGCGTGGAGGGCCCGCCGTGGTCTTGAATTCCGGCGCTTGGGCCGTGGCTCTGCGCCACGGCTCAAGCTGGCTGGTGATGAGGTCGAAGAGCGGCGTATGGCACTCGGCAAGGTTCGCCGGCTCGGCCAGCCAGTAGTTCATCTGGAGGTTGATGTTCGCATGATAGTCGCTGTGCCAAGGCGGGTCGTTGCTGTCGTTCCACAGCCCCTGCAAATTCGCCGGCAGACCCCCCGGCCGCGAGCAGCTAATCATCAGGTAACGCCCGTATTGGACCATCAGTCCCTCCAATTCCGGGTCGCCCCCCTTTTCCGCCTCCAGGACTTTGCGTTGCCCCATCGGCAGCGCGAGGCGGTCGGCCGCGGTCTGGCCCAGGTCAAGGGCCAGCCGGTTGAAGAGCGCCTGAAAATCTTCCACGTGCGCCGCCTTGAGCGCATCATACGTCTTGGAGGCCGCCGCGGCGAGCCGCCGTTCAATCGCCCCGCGCGGCTCTTCGCCGCGGTAGCCCCGGCCATGGTCGGGCACGTAATCGGTGCCGCCCGCCACCAGCACCGTCAGGCCGTGGCACTGCTTGAACTCGATGCTGCCGTCGCCGGGCTGAATTGTCCCCCCATCGTTCAACACCACCAGTTGCGCTTCGTATTTCAAGCCATTGGCCAGCGTGCCGGAAAACCGGAGACGATTCCCTGCTGCCCGCGTCGTCTCGCCGTGGGCGCCCTGGAGCCGCACCGCGCCGTTGTGGGCCGCCATGCGGTCCGCCGCGAATCGGAGGACCATTACCTGGTCCGGATGTGAAACGAAGGCCTCGCGCCGCCAGGCGATGCCGCCGGCTTGATAACTCACCTGGTGGATCGCTGTCGCCAAATCCAGCGAACGGCGGTAGCTGCCAATATTGGCCGTCTCTGTGCCCTGTCCGGCCGTGCCGCCCGAGCCGGGCGCCAACTGCACGAAGACTTCGCCGAGCATTTGGTAAGCCCCCATCTTGTCGTAGCTGCCGGTCGCGCTCTTCTCGTCGCCGGTCCACAAGCTGATTTCATTGAGCACGATGCGTTCCTGCCCGGGCTCGGCATAAACCAGGCCGCCGAACCTCCCATTGCCAACCGGCAACGCTTCATTCATCCCCTTGGCCGCGGGCTTGTCGTACCAAAGCGACAAATCCCCCGCCCCCGCCCCTCCTATGCATATCCAGGCCAGTCCGCTTGAATAGAGCCATGTCTTCATTTGATGACTAACCATTTCACTGGAGCAAAACCCGATAAAACCTCCTCTTCAACCGGGTGGAGTCGTTATCGGTGTATTCTATAAAGCCGTTCGTGTTCTGCAATGTTGCCAAGGGGATCCAATCGCTGAGGTTCGTCGACGCCTGAATAACGTTCGTCATGCCGTATGTCCCCATAAAACTGAGTTGGAACATCCCATTGGTCGCCAGGTGTCCTGCGAGATTCTTGACTGCTGGGACGACCGAGGAGATGACCAGGTGAGCCGTGAAGCCATTATATGACGCGCCAATAGTTGCGCTCCCAAAGGAGTTTAACGTAATCGTTCCACTCGCATTCACCAAAGCAATATTCGTATCGGAGGAGGTATATGAAACCTGACCCATTGGAGTGTAGATCCGGCTTTGTAGCCCATTCGTATAGGTGGCCCAGATGGCGGGGGTTAAAGTGTCCCCTAAGGACAGCGTGGCGGAGGCTGGGACCAGTTGGATGCCGTTCATAACCGTGCCGGCGGGGCGTGACCAAACCACGGTGGGCTGCGCCACTATCAACATGTTGTTGGTGCTCGAGGTAAGTGGCATACAGCACGACATCGCCAACTACGCCATCATCAAGCGTCACGGTGACCGCCGCGGCATTGTTGGTATCGGTGGTTAATGTGATCCCGTCACCAGAGACTCCATTCGTTGTGAACGCCCCCGCGAACCAGGCGATTTGTCCCTGCACCGGCCATAACGCGGGCGGCACAAGCTCAAAATTCAAGCTGCTGTCCTTGGCGCCCGGCGCGACCACGGGCAGGATAAGGTTGACGAAGGACAAAACACCGGGCATTACGGAATCTATGGTCTTCTTGAGGTCGGCCGAAAGGGCCGGGGGCAGGGGGAACGGGTCAAACCAGATGGTTGGGCCATCCAGCAGCTTCACGACCTCCGTGGCGACCGGGCTCCAGGTCGTCTCACTATGGCCAAACCATACGCCGAAGAGGAGCGGCCAGGAATCTGCGTGGACGATATTGTCATTACCGAGCTCCGAGATGAGAGGGCTATCCCCGCTAATGCCTGCTCCTTCGCTGTCATAATCCACAACACCGTCGGAACCACGGGGGAGCACAACGGCTCCGCGAGTGGTCAGGTGGGGCAATGGGTCCAACAGCACAACCGGGTCACAGAGACCAGCCAGGTGGAGGATAGGCGGTATAGATAACACGTTCGGCGGGTCTCCGCCATTGATGGTGCATCGGATAAGCTGGAATTTAGCTCGCGCGTGAATTGCGTAATGCGGATCGTTTATTTCCGCGATTTGCTGGCCAAACGGATCAAACTTGGGCTGGAGGAGTGGCCCCAGGAGGAAAGGATCAGGAAAGTAAATGGAGGGACTGCTCTGTAGCTGTCTGATATAATATAAAAGCAAACTGCCATTGTGTGGGGACCCAATCGTGATTATTCTCCGAAATCTGCCTCGATACAGATTGGCTTCCCCCACAAAGGGTTCTGCGCCGAAGGTGAAGTGAGGGTCTTGTGTGCAAAGCATTCGAGCCAAGACGCCTCCTTGGCTGTGACCGACAATATCATAGCGAGTGAAGGCCCAATGTGCCCGGGGTCCCGAATTCGCGTCCTCGACGGCGGTCATCAAAACGTTGTCAAGTTCCGGGGCCAGCTCGTCGAATCTGCCGGTAGTGTTGTCCGGGGTCATGGGCGGGACACCATAGTTTACCGGGATAATAAAATCGGCAGGGCGCGCGGCCTGTAATACATTGAGAAAGCCGCTGCTCCAGGTGCCGCTGTCGGCATGAAATCCGTGGACCAGAACAACCGGCGGCGGGCGCATTTTGAAATTGGCCGAGTTAGTGATGGTGGAATTGGTTGTCGAGGTTAAAGTTAGCGTCATGTTCACTTCGTTGTTGGGAATCGAAAGCCCCGCAAAATCGTACCAGTCCACTCCTTGCAGATAGGCAAAGGCTGTGCCCGTTGCCGACCCGTCTGCGGGTGGTGCTATGGTGATGTCTGTGGTGTTCATCCACTCCCGACCGGCCTGCAGCACATAGAGATGATCTGAAAATGTATAAGCGGTGGCGTCGTTGCTGAGTGCCAGGGAATAATTGCCTGGAAGAGCGGCGATTTTGAACAGGACAGGTGTGACCCCATCGGCTACGACCCCGAGGCCCAGAGGTCTTGCGCCAGCGAGGGCGTTCGTGTCCGTCACCGGAACAGTTGGAGAGTCGAGGTTGTCGGACGCGCGAACATTCGCTTCATCTTTCGTCACCCGGAGGGCAGTGATGGACCTCTGGATGCTGATGCTGCGGTAGTAAATCAGGTTGGTGCCGGTGCGATTGTCCTGCCAGGCTACGTCAAAGGTGTTGTCGGCGCGGGCGGCCAGGGCGTGGTTGAAGACGGAGACCGGGCTGCAAGTCACGTTGCGTTCGGGGCTGGCAGCGACGAGGTCTCGGGCGTAAATCTGCATGCCGTTGCCCTCGCGCGCATCCGCCCAGCCAAAATAGGCGTTGCCGTTTCCACAAGCGATGCGGGGGCGCGAGGCCTGGGCAGCCGCCTGCGAAACCACCGTGTCGTCCACCACGGTCGAACCTGAATTAGCCAACTCGCGCCTGACGACGGCCCCGGCGGTCGTGGACCACACGACCTCCAGGAAGCCCGGCTCGCCCCGGACGATTCTGGGCCAACCCGGGGACCCGGCCACGTTGCGGTTGTCTGCGATCTCGCCCCAGGCGCCGGCCCCACCCCTGGCATAGCCCACACTATTCCCGGTCCAGGCCGGGTCGGCATACACCCACACACAGTGGGCAGTCCCTTCCGAATCCACGGCCACCTCGGGGAACTCCGCCCAGTAAACCGGCCCGGAGTTGTTGCGGGAATAGTAGGCGCTCCAGCGGGACGGGCGAATGGGCGTCCCGGTGGCGTCCAGGGAGATGACTGAGATTTCATCATTGTAGAGCTCAACGGGAAAGCCGCCGATGTACCTCTGACCATGACGCCTGCACTTCCGCCGCAATCACGGGCAGTCCGGTCAGCGGGTTGATGTCGATGGTGGGCCAGTAGTCAGCCTCCCTATCAAAGGCGCCAGGGGTGAACATCGTGAATCCCTTGATCAGTACCCGCGTGCCGTTGGACACCTTGAAGTAAATCAGTGTGGCCGGGCTGGACGTTGTCGTCGTAACGATGTGCGCGTCGCCGTTGGCGTCCACCGCGATGCGCGGGAATGTTGTGCTCACGAGGTCATACACTTTTCGCGCCGGAAGTAAGATGACGCCATCCGGGCCGACCTGCGCATACCACACGTGGAGATCGTTGCCCCGCCACACCACGTGAGTGCGCCCAGGTTGTCGATGGCCACGTCTGGCATGGTGCCGCCATCCGGGCCGAGGAGCAATGGGGCGTCAAGATCCGCGCAGTTGGTGCCAACCTGAGCGCTGGCTTAAGGTGACGCCGCGCAAGCCATGGCCAGTGCCAGCCAGACCAGCCGAGCCCAGCCGGCTGCGCGCGTGCAGGAGAATTGGTTTCCGATCGTGCTCATGTTAGAAATGCTTCGGCTGCGGAGTTCATTCAACGGGCCCTGCTAACCCGGATATTTCACGGGTTTCGCCAGCCGGACGGTGTAGCGCAGGCTTCCAGCCTGCCGTATCGCGGATTTCCAATCCGCCGATGCCGCCAAGCAGGTACAGCCTGCCGACCGGAGGTCGGCGATACAGCAGGTTGGAAACCTGCGCTACGCAGCCTCGGTAGCCCGGTTCCGTTCCTGGGTCGTGAAATATCCGGGCTAAAGTCCCAGGGCATAAACGGGCCGCGGGCATCCCGGGCTTCGGATAGCCAGGAAACGGCCCGAGTCTCATTTTTTCACCCTGCGATTGCCAGTGGTGCCGATGGAGGGGGTCGAACCCACATGCCCTTTCGGGCACCAGATTTTGAGTCTAGCGCGTCTGCCAATTCCGCCACATCGGCCACACTGATTTGACGACCCGGCACGCGTGCAGAATCGTGCCGGTCGCCCGGAACATACGGCAGGAGGACCGGTGAGCGCAAGGCCGGATTGAAACGATCGGACTGAAACGATCTTATTGACACAAAAGGGCCACGCGGCTAGTACATCGCGGCGCAAATTCGTGAGTATCAAAGTCGGTGAAGTAGCCAGTTGAGCAAAGTCCTCTCTTTCAGCCCGCTCCTGCATTTCGCTTGGTTTACTGCAGGGCACTGATTCCCCGACCACCTCTCGCCGATGGGAGGCAAGGAGTTTTTTTGTCGCTATAGGTAGATTATTTTGTTGACATATACTTACCTATACCACACATTGGGCCATATGACAAACTTTTTCCTCGCCCCATGAACCCACTCAATAAAGACGACCTCATCGAAGTCCTGGAAAACACGGCCCTGGCTCAACTCCGCGCCTTGCGCGCCCTCCGCCGCTCGGAGCACCGCAAAACCGCTCCGTCGGCGGAGCCGAAACGTAAGTCTAATATGGATGTAGTATATGACATACTGCTGACGGCCAAGGGGCCCCTCCATATCAACGACATCATCCAGCGCGCCAAAAAAGACTATCAGCGCCCACTCCACCGGGAATCCCTGGTCAGCGCCCTGACCAAAAAGGTCCTGGACCAAAATGCCTTCACCCGCACGGCCCCCAACACCTTCGACCTCTTGAAACGCCCCTCATGAAAACCAACCGGCTGCACCCCCTGCTCTGGCCTTGGGAGGCTGCCGTGCTGGCCGTAGCCGACCGCCGCCCGCCTCACAAACCGGTGCCACCACCGTGAGCGCCAGCCAACCCCATTTACGCGCGCCCTGTTGAACACAGCCTTGGCCCTCTCCTGCCAGGAGAAAGCCGAACTGGAAAGCTTAAGCCGGCGGCTGGCCGCTCCCCGACGTGCCGTCGAACGCGCCCGCATCATCCTTTTGGCCGCCCAAAACACCAGCATCC
This sequence comes from uncultured bacterium, assembly GCA_963713735.1. GTDB lineage: Bacteria > Verrucomicrobiota > Verrucomicrobiia > Limisphaerales > UBA8199 > CAVQND01. The sequence goes on along the minus strand of CAVQND010000009.1, from coordinate 295,942 downwards.
CCGCCATCGCCACCAGGCTCCAGGTGTGTGCCAACACCGTGCGTAAGTGGATCCGGCGATACACCCCCAAACCCTTGGAGAGCCCGGCCACCGAAAACTCCGGTGCGCAACCTCCGGCGGTTGAGCCCCCGCCCTCCAAGCTGCCCCTCCTGGCCGATGCCCCGCGCTCGGGCCGTCCCGACACCTTCACCGCCCAACAAACCTGTGCCCTCGTCGCCATCGCCTGCGAAAAACCCCAGGACCATGGACGACCGATCACTCACTGGACTGCCCGTGAGTTGAAGGACCAAGTGGTCCAGCAAGGAATCGTTTCCAGCATCTCCGAGCGGCAGGTCAACCGCATGCTCGCCGCCCTGGACTTGCAGCCTCACCGCAGCCGTTACTGGCTCAACGCCAAGCCCGATCCGCAAAAGGAGGAGAAAATCAGGGTCGTGGGCGCCCGCTATCAGCAAGCCCAGCAAGCCGCCGCACGGGGTGAATTGACCTTCTCGGTGGATGAGATGACCGGCATCCAGGCCCTGGCGCGCATCGCTCCGGACCAGCCCATGAAACCCGGTCAACCGGTGCGGCGCGAGTTTGAGTATGAACGCCATGGCACCCTCTCGCTGCTGGCGGGTTTGGATGTGGCTGGCGGCCAAGTGCAAGCCTACTGTCGGCCCACGCGCAACGAAGCCGACTTTCTGGACTTAATCAACGGCCTGGTGCAGGCCCATCCCCAAGCGGTTGGCTTTACCTTTGTCCTGGACAACCTGAACACCCACCAATCCGAAAGCCTGGCGCGGTATGTGGCGCGCGACGCGGCCATAGCCGAGAGCACCTTGGGCGTCAAGGGCGAGCAAGGGGTCCTCCAGAGTCAAGAAAGCCGCGCCGGCTTCCTGAGTGATCCCACCCATCGGATTCGGTTTTGTTACACCCCGAAACACGCCTCTTGGATGAACCAGATCGAAATCTGGTTTGGCATCCTGGTGCGCAAGGTGATTCGCCGCGGCAACTTCGCCTCCTTGGCCGATCTCCAACAAAAACTGGAGGCCTTTGTGGATTACTTCAACCGCACCATGGCCAAGCCCTTCAAATGGACCTATCAGGGCAAGCCTCTCCAGGGCATTGCCTCTGGCTGACAAAGCCGCCATCCCCACGCACCAGCGGCTCCAAAAACGGACTCGCGCCCAAGGTCCACCTTTGAGCGTGACGCTTTCCGGGGCCCTCAAGCCTTCCGGTGGGAATGACCTCTCCAAACGACCTCCATTGCCAGCCACGGCTCCCAATTCCTCGTCTTGACGCGCCGACCTCCTCACGAACTTAGGCGGCGTAAATAAATAAAGGTATCAAGTTGGTTCACCCGTGAGGCTCGATGGTATAGTTCCACTCACCATGGAACTTGTTAGGCTTTAGGTTCACTTGCTTCATCTGCTCGCGTGAGACTTTTCTACCCGTCGGATACTTTCGACGATCCAGCCGGCAGGTCACCGTCAATCCTTTGGCCGTCGTTGTGCTGGCAATCAGGTTCACGACCGTCTGGTAATCTCGCAACGGTTCACCGCGCCAGTTGGACGAAATGAACGAAAAGAGTCGGTGTTCGATCTTGTTCCACTTGCTGGTGCCCGGGCGGAAAGTGGCAGATGGAAAGGCACAGCCCACTTTTGTCGGCAAAGCCCTGCAACTCGAGTTTCCAGAGTCGCAGCCGCCACCCATTGCTGCCTCCGCCATCGGCGGTGATCCACAGCGTCCGGACCGCAGGATAAAGTCTTCGCCCTTCAAAGCGCCACCACCCACGAATCGAGGCCACCGCAAAGGCCCCCGTGTCATGGTCGGTGCCCACGTTTACGAATCCGCTGTTGCGCCCCAAGTCATAGATGCCGTAGGGATAGGCGCGAGGCACCTCGGGACCCGGGAAGTCGTGCCCCTTGACCCGTTGCGGTTGTTTCGCCACACGCCATTGTTGGCCGCTATTGGCGTAGTTGCCCACCAGTTCCTTCTTCTTGGTGTCCACCGAAATGACCGGCTCCCCCGCCGCCAAGGCCCGCTTCACGCACCGGTTGATATGCCGAAATTGGGCGTCGCGGTCCGGGTGGTCCTCCCCTTCCTCCAGCTTCCGATTGCTCTGCAAACTGTAGTCCTGCTCGTGCAGCAGTTGGGCCACCCGCATGTGGCTCACCGGATGAGCTTGCTGGCTTAACTCCTCGGCCAGGGTCCGAGTGCTCTTGCAGACCCAGCGCAAGGGAGATTCCGGATCGCCGCGAGTTCCGCCCTCAATCAAATCGTCCAGCGCCGCCACCAGCCCGGAATCCAACACCGTGAGGTTCTTGCGTCCGGCGCCCGGGCGCCGGATGCGCTCCGCCAGCGAGGAGTCGCCCCGCTCGATTTCGCCAATACCCTTGAGGATGGCTTTGCGGGACAAGCCACAAGCCCGGTGAACCACGCAGACACCGCCATAACCCATCTGCATAGCTTCATTGGCGGCGGTAAGGCGCCGGGTCCGCTCATTTAGGAGTGGCCAAATGGCCCTGAACTTCTGCGTCAGCGCGGCAATAGCACTCATGTGCAGCTATCATACCACGATTCTCAGAAGTTGATACCTTTATTTATTTACGCCGCCTTACGCCGGGCTGTACTCAGCCTTTGCCAATGAGTAACGCGGCGGAATCTGAGTCTCTGGAATTCCCGTTTGCGGCGGAACTGATCACGAATCGGCGGGGGCGGATCGCCAAAGTAGTCCTCAATCTGCGAGACTATCGAGCCCTAATTGATGCCGTGGAGGACGCTGGGCTCTATCGTGCCATGAAACGCGTTGCTGCGGAAAAACCGCTCACCCGGCAGGCTGCCTTGACGTTGCTTGACGCCAAGTGAACACAACCTACCTGCCCGCCTTCATCAAGGACCTGCGCCGGCTTCGCCAACACCCGGAATACAGCCGCATTCGCCGCCTGGCATTCGAGGAGATGCCTGGCTGGAAGGGCCTCGCCGGCCGCAGCCAGATCAAGTGCCTATCGGCTCACGATAAGGCATATCGCATCCGGGCGGGCGATTACCGCATCGGGTTTCACTGGTCCGGAGATGAACTGGTCTTGGCTCGGGTGCTGCACCGGCGGGAGATTTACCGCTTTTTTCCGTGAAGAGTCCTAACCTCCTGCTGCGCGCGTTAGGTGGCCGGGTCAATCCCCGACCTTCATCGTCCACATCCCTTTGGGAGCGTTCAACGTCCCGGTCCCGACGGTATCCTTCATCCGATAGATCCCCACATGGCCATCGTGGAAAAGGTAGTTGAAACGCCCCCCATGGAGCCCATAGGTCGTGGCGCCCCACTGCTGTTTCTCCCCGGTGACGACCTGATAAGGCGTTTGTTCCGGGTAGGCGCCTGCGTCGGCGGGGCCAGTAGGTCCCATGCAGAAGGACGGCCAGTCGTTGCCGCAAATGTTCCCGCCTTCAGGTTGTTCAACCAGGAAAATGGTCCCTGAGGGATCCCGAGCCACGCTGTCCTTATACCCCCGCGCGTCCCAATCCGGAAGCGATCCGGGGGCTGTGTTATAGAAGTCGTAATAGACCCCGACACCGTAATCCGGCGGAGGCAGGGCCGCCGACGCCGAGGTGAGGGTGAAATTCGGGCCGGCGTAGTTCATAGCGTAGGTTCTGCGCTGGCCGAATACGGCCCAAGCAATCGTGATCTCGATGCGGTTGGCGGGACATTTCAGGATTTTGGGAATGGTAGCCTTGTCGGCAATACCTCCCGAGATGCCCACGATCAGATCCGCATCCGGCGCCGTCCCCCCGATATAGCGGTGGATGTAATTGTCCCACGACAGTTGGTACTGGTAGTCCCCGCTCGCCCAGGCGGTTGGCGGATACTGATCGAGGTGATCCAAGGCGAACACTGCGAACCCTGTTCCCAGTTGCTTCATTTGACTAGCACACTGCAGCCGCTGTGCCCGGGCCTTGGCGCTGGCCAAGGCCGGCAGCAGCAGACTGGCCAAAATGGCAATGATCGCAATCACCACCAGCAGTTCGATCAACGTAAACGCGTGGCCCCTACCCCGCTTCGGCCCTGACACGGCTAGTGCCGCGGCGCGGAGGCAGGGTGTCTGCCTCGGATGTGCGGACCACCATTTCGCGTGAAATACTATCATACTCCCCTCCTATTGGTTCGCCAGGCAAACCTGGAGATTCTTGTTGATCGCGAACTTCTTCCCGGCAGGCGCGCTGGGAATTGCAGCCAGATAACCCTTGGCCACCAGCTCATCCAAGGTTGTGGGCGCACGATGCTGTTCCACCGCATACTTCCTCACCGCTTGCGTCAACTGCTCGAACACAGGGTCGGTTTTTGCCGAATCCGCTGCGCCCGTGGAACCCGAGGCTGGCGATGACTTGCCGCACCCGACCAAGAGCAGCATCAGCAGCACAATTAGGACGCGAGTGGCCATACCTCACACTCGTATAGCAGAAACCAGGGAAAGACTCAAGGACAATTGCAGAGAAGGGGTCAGGGATGACTAAAGGAGTATTTCGCATCGGCGGGGCATTATTTCCGGGCCGATTGGATCAGGCGTACCGCTTTGGCCGCCGTCCGCCAGTGCCCCATGCCTGGCTCCTTGACGATCCAAGGGGACGAACCCGGTTTTCCGTCGGCGTGCGGCTCGCGGGACCCTGGCCACAGTGAAGCGCAAGTCGCTTGAGGGGACCTTCAAGATCGCCCGCCAGAACGCGCCGTTTGCCCCGTGACGCGTTTTGATCGCCGCCGAGGGTGGAAGAGACCCGCCACCCAACGTCCTTCCGATTCCTTAGCGGCGAGGGGCCTCAGCTATGGGGTCGGCATGACATTTAGGCGTATCGGAACCTGGGTAAATGAATCAGTCGGGGGGTGTTCTGGTGAGAGGATATCGCTGGATCAAGGCCCATGCTGCCTGGTCGCAAGCACGGTCGCCGCTTTCCCCCGACGCGTTGCAAGCTGCGAACACAGCGAAATCGACGTTGGGCGCAAGAGTCAAGCACGCATACCATCGGCCGGTGCTCCCGGCATGATAGAGCCACCGCCCCTTGGCCCAGTCTCTGGTAGAAACACCCCATCCCATCGCCGTGCCATCGGCATTAGGCGTATGCAGTTTTCGGAAGTTCTCCACCGAGAGCAAGCCGGCCTTTCCACGTTCCCCGCACAAATGGGCGCTGGCGAAACGGGCCATGTCCTGCAGCGAACCGTGTGCCCTCCCATTCGGGGCGAAGGATGGCGGATTGTCCGCAAACCGGTCGCCCGGATCCAGAGCACGCCATACGGGGCCGGACGGCTCCCCCCTGGGCCAGTGTCCCCAGGGTTGGTCTCGTTTGCCCGGAACCCCAGGCGGCCCGAAGCCCGTCGATCGCATTCCGAGCGGGATAAGCAACTGCTGCTCAAATAGCTTTTCGAAACTCATCCCGGCGGCTTTCTCCAGCATCAACCCGGCAATCATAAGCCCGGCATTGGAATATTCGCTCTTCCCCCTGGGACCCGTCGGTCGCAGAGCCAGGACAGCAATGGCTCCCTGGAGCCGGTTCTCGGTGGGTGAAAGTTTCGTATCGTAGTCCTGGAGAATCCAAGTGGGCATGTCCTTAGGCAAAAGGCGCTGGGCCGTCTCGGAACTCTGGGCCTGCATTGGCACATCCCGCGGCAAACCGCTTTCGTGGCGGAGCAGTTGGGCCAGGGTGACCTTCCGATACTCTTTCCGCATCGCGACAGCCAGCTCGGGTACCGCCTGGCCAATCGTGGTATCCCAGGTGATGCAGCCCCGTTCGACCAGTCGAGCTGCCAGGGTAGCCGTCATGGATTTGGTGATCGAACCCCAATGCCATTGGTCATTGGTAGTAACCCGGTCGGGGAAACCCACCGCACGCAAGCCTGTGGCCGCCAGCTCGATCGTGCCTGTCGAAGTCATTGAAACGGCTGCCAAGGCGGGCAGGTTATTCCCCTGTCGTATGCGCTCAAGAACCGCCGAGAGACGGCCATCACGAGCAACACCAAATTGGTAGTTGGGCGGAAGCTCCCACGATTCCGACGCCGTGCAAGTCAAAACAACCAAATAAGCGCAAGCGGTAAAATAGATCGGCGTGCCGCGTGTCATATAGCTGTCGATCCTTCAAATGCAGCCTTTTGGAATGCAAAGCAAGCTCAATATCTGCTGGAGAATACGCCGCTAACCCATGCGGTCCAGATGACGCCTACCGAAGCAGCCCCGTCCGGTGGGGTGGCGTTCGTGTTCACTTCGTTGGCGCTGGCGCAACGGGGACGGTGGGCGGCTCAGAACTCGGCGCTCCACCCTTGGTGCCAGGATTGGCGGGGGCCGGGTCGGAGGCCCGCTCCTTCTTGGCAGGGGCCTTCTTGGCCGGCGCCTTCTTCGCCTTCGGCTTGGCCGGAGTGGATTTCGCCTTTCCGGCCTTGGGGGCCTTGGGGGGCCTTGGCCGCTCCGACCGGCTTTGGGCCTCTCATTCCGAGGTTGGGGCGCAATTCTGGCATTTTGAAACCATAACTGCTGCTTGTAGCAGGGGTCGGCCCCTCGCCAAGGAGCAAGCGTCACGGCCGGGGGCGGATAATGTCGCCCCAGCGTTTGGAGTGCGTGGAGCTTGCTCCCGCTGTCGTACGCCCCAGCCAATCCGAAAGCGCCAGCAAGCTGGACGCACTCCACACGCTTCGCGAGTCAGCGCGCCGACAGGCGAACCAACGGCTCCGGCAAGCCGCGCCCGCCGGCAAGAAAACCGGAATTAATTTTTGCACGGGTGCTAGGGCGCGGCTTGCCGGTAATAACGCCGATTCTGGCCGGAGATCGGACCATCAGACAGATCAAACACGCCGGCCGGAGAAAACGAAAAGCCCAGGACGAACAGGAGCAGCGGTTTCATATAGTCAAGCGAATGATGGTCTTCGGCGCGTTGGGAAAGCAAGCGCTTTGTTCTGCTCCAAAATTATCAATAACTTGCGAACAATGACCAGGGAACCTACACGTAGGCCCCGCCAGGAGCGCCATGTTTGTAGAACGACCACCCAACAGAACCCATCTCAAGCTCCGTCAGGAGCGGCATGGACGCGCGCGCAACCCGGTCAGGAAATATCCGGGCTCAAAACTTCACTTGTTCGAGGTAGCGCAGGCTCTGCGGGATCTGTTGCTCGGAGGAGGGCGACTCGTCCTCGATGAAGTAGTATTTCACTCCGGCCTTCTTCGCCGCCTTGAGAATGGCCGGCAGGTCCATCAGCCCGGCGCCCAGGGCGACGTTGTTGCTCACGTCGGTGTTGCCGGTCAGGGCCCCGGTAGGCGTGCCCTTCTTCATGTCCTTCAAGTGGACCAATTCCCACCGCTTGCCATATTTCTCGAACAACTTGACCGGGTCCTGGTTGGGGAAGACCACCCAGAAGATGTCCATCTCGTAGCTCACCCGTTTCGGGTCCGTCCCGGCCATCAGCAAATCGAAGAGCGTCCCCTGGTCATGGGGCTGGAACTCGTAACCGTGCACGTGGTAAAAGAATTTCAAACCGTGCCTGGCCATGACCTCGCCGGCCTTGTTGAACACCGCCGCGGCCTCGCGGCAGGTCTTCTCGTCGAAGTCACCCTGGTGGGGTATCCAGGCGCAACCGGCGTATCGGAGCCCCAGGGACTTGGCTTCGCGCGCCACCCCCTCGGGATCCGTTCGGTAGCGGTTGAAGTCGAAATGCGCCCCAATCGGTTTGACACCCCGCGCCGCCAACTGCGCCGTGAATTGTTCCGCCGTCATTCCGTAGGTGCCGGCCAATTCGGCATATCGAAAGCCGAACTTTTTCACTTCGTCGAGCGTGCCGGGCACGTCCTTGGCGAACTGGTCGCGCAGGCTGTAGAGCTGGAGTCCAATGGGACCCTTGAAACTCGGCCCGGTGCCGACGGGCGCGCCCGCCGCCACCGACCGGTTGAGGAGAACCGCGGCCAGGGAAGCCGCACAACAGAGCATGAGATGCGATTGCATGGGCCACCACTACCATGAAGTCCGGTGCCAGGAAAGGAGAAGTTGACAGGACGCGCGAAGCGCGAGGGTCGAGGGTCGAGTGAACGAAGTGCCGCCCCTCGACACTCGACACTCGCCCCTCGGATGTCCGATTGCCAACCGGCTCTACTCAACCACATAAACCGGCATACCTATCCACAGGAGTTTGGCCAGGTATTCGGCATTCCAATTTGCGAGCCGGAAGCAGCCGTGAGATTCGGTCCGGCCCACTTGTTCCGGGTTGGGAGTTCCGTGGATGCCGTAGCCCGGTTTGTCCAGGCCAATCCAGACCACGCCGACCGGGTTGTTAGGCCCGGGCGGCAGGACGAGCCGGGTTTTCAACCGTTGCGCCTCAGCCGATTCGGGAAACATCTCCGGGTTAAAAGTGTAGTTGGGATTGGGGGCGATGACCGAGACGTGCAAAGCGCCCACCGGCCGTTTCTCGACTCGCCGGGCGATGCTGCACGGGAAATGCGCTGCCAGGCGCGAGTTGGCGTCGAAGGCCTCGAGGACCTTGTCGGTCAGGCGGATGGTTACGTAGGCGGCCTTGTCGGGGGTCTCCTGACGGGTCGTGTCCGGCAGTTGGAGGACGGTGCCGGGAGAGACGCGGGCCCAGTTGAGGCCCGGGTTGAGACGCCGGACGAGGTTCGGGTGCGCATGGCCTTTTTCGGCGGCCAACTCGAGGACCGTTTCGTACTCCAGGGCGCTCTGCTGGGACTTGCCGAGCCAGGTGGAGCTCAAAGGCTGCAGCCGGCCCAAATCGGCGGTGCTCACCGTGTAGGTCGTGCACGCCGGGGCCGTCAGCGAAAGCCGCTCCCGCGTTGGCAGGTCCAGGTCTCCGCTGACCGGCAAACCTTGTGACTGCTGAAAAGCCCCCAAGGCCGCTCGAGTCTGCGCCCCAAGCTGGCCGTCGATTGAGCCGCACGAAATGCCCTGCCGGTCCAAAGCCAGTTGTGCTTCAAGCACGTCCTGGACCGGGCGCGGGAATCCCTCGACCGGGCGGGGCTGGACTTCCGTCTCCGGCAACGCAGGAACCGCCCCTGGCACAAGGGAGTTCGTTTGCGGCTTGAGCCCCGCCGCCTTCAGCGATGCATACTCCGCCATGACCCCCGCCCACTGATTAGTGACTGGCTGCCTCGGGACCGGCCGCTCCGGCCCGCCAACCCCCGCCTGACGACCCTGACCCACCGCCGTTGGAGTCGGTTCAACCCTCTCGCCACTTCGACCTTCGACCTTCGCCGTTCGGACTTCCCTTCCGAGTGTCGAGTGTCGAGTGTCGAGAGCGGAGTTGGTTCGCCCTTCGCCCTTCGCCCTGCGGACTTCGGACTTCCGTCCCCCAGTCTCCGTCTTCATCGCCGCCTGCCACCAAATCCAGCCAATCAGGCCAAGCAGGGCGGCCGCCAGGCTCCAATAAAGAACTCTCGCCCCCCCGTGGCTGGAATGTGGCAAACGATACCTTCTATAGCGGCGCACAGTCACAGCCTAATCGGCGCGATTCCAGCCAGGGGCCTTGCTGGCCGACAGCGCCTCCGGCCTCACCGGCACAAACTCCTGCCGAACCACCGCCTCGCCGATCATCAGGGCGGCTTCCCACTCCGGCACCAGGTCGGTATTGATGGCCATGTGGAAGAGCAGCGGGTCCTTGATGTCCTTGTGGAAGTATTTCTTCACATACCGCTCGCGCCCGCGATCCTCCCGGCGCACGAACCCGCGCGCCGCTTTGAGGCTCAGACCCTCGAATCGCTGGATATTGGCGACCCGCCTTTCAAAGGAGCCCACCAGCCGAACGTGAAACACATAATCCAGCTTGGCGGTGATGATATTGGCCCCGCGTCCGATCAGGATCACGTTGCCCAACTGCGCCAGGTGCAGAATCGTATCCGCCGTGTTGCGCACCAGCGTCCAGGAGGGCGGGTGCAAGCCGAACAGTTCGTCCATCGTGTCCGCCATTTCTGAAATCCGGTCCTCCGGCATGAACCGGGCCAGATGCTTGGGCAGATGATGGTCCTCGAGCACTCTCTCGACCAGGTTCCGATCGAATATCGTCCAGCGGCACGAAGCATTCGGGGCGTGCTTGTCCAGGTAGGCCGCCAGTTTCTCGGCTACCGAATGCCCGCCGGCGCCGGTCTGACGGGAGATGGTCACCGCCCGCCGCTGGACGCCCTCCTGGGCCAACCGCCCCTTGCCCGCCCACTGCAACTGGCAATTGATGAACGACAGGCATTGCTCCAATCCGACTTGCGTTGTCATCGAAGTCCTTTCGTTCCGGCATTCTGAGGGCGATTCTAATCGCGCACCTTGCCCCGGAAAAGCCCAATCCGGACACCGCAGACCGATTTGATCCCGGCTAATGCGTCCTATTAGACCCCGGCTCATAAGCAATCCGGCACCCAAGGGTCGAGGGTCGAGGGGCGAGGGTCGAGGGGCGGTGCTTCGTTCCCTCGACACTCGACCCTCGACACCTGCGTCTGGATACTTCTGAACTGCGGCCTAAGCCATCGCCCGTTCCAGCCGTTGCCACAAATCCTCCCGCTCTTCCAGCCCGACCGAAAGCCGGATCAAGTAGCGGGAGACCCCGCACCGCTCCGCCCATTCCAGTTCCGTATAGTGGGCCAGCAGAGTGAAAGGGCAGGCGAGGGTGAAAACCGTGCCCAGGCTGGGTCCTTTGCAGACGGCCAGCCGGTCATAAATCTCCGGAGAGCGCGACTGGGCATTCCTGGGCAGAAATGTCACCAGCGCCCCCCAGCCGCCCTTTGGGCGCCGCACCGCTTCGTAGGCCTCGCTGCATTCCCACTTGGGATACCAGACTCGCTCGACCGCCGAATGGTTCCGCAGCCGTTCCGCCAGCCAGAGCCCGTTCGCATTGTGCCGGACCATTCGCTCCGCGAAACTCCGCGCCTGGGCCTCCAGCACCAGGGCGTCCTCGCCCCACAGCAGTTCCTCGTGTTGGGCTGCCACCATCGGCTTGAGTTCGGCATAAAGCGGGGCCTTGGGATTGCAGATCACCGCCCCGCCCATCGCGTCGCCGGTGCCGACGATAAACTTCGTCAGGCTCGTGGCCACCAGGTCGGCATACCCGCTCAGGTCCACGTTGATGGGCGTGGCCACCACATCATCAGCCACCAGCGGCACCCGGTTCTGCCTTAGGATAGGGCCGATGCGCCGCAAATCGGCCGAGCCAAGCAGCGGGTTGCCTGGAATCTCGCAAAAACAGGCCGCCAGGGGCTGCCGGCGCAACAGGTCTTCCAGCTCATCCTCCATCCTCGCCAAATGATGCAACAGTATCCCGCCATGCCCGAGCTTCTGCTGCAGCTTGAGGGTGTCCACATACGGAAAGCCCAACTGCGCCGTTGCCCGCCCGGGTGTCCGGCGCTTGACCGCCTGCAACGCCGCGTGCTGGGCGGCCATGCCCGTCGGGGCCAGAAACACATCGTCTTCGGCGCAATCGTAAAAACCGGCCAGTTGCCGCCGCAAAGCGCGGCGCACGCCCAGGTCGTCCGCGCCGGCCAGTGCCCTCCGGCCCGCCAGGCGCGCCTCCGCCTGCCGGCTCGATACAATCAGCCCGGCATGCTGCCAAAAGGCGCGCAACACCGGTTCGCCCCCGGCAGTGGTTATCACCCCGGCAGTCGTGTCCTGCTCGCAGACCATAGCCTCCTCCCCGCTGCTGCGCCGGACAAATTCGGCGGCGGCGTTGGCGGCCCGTGCCGAGGGAAAAGGCAGACACGGCCGGCCCTTGCCCAGGCGCCGGGCCAACTCGGCCACCAGGGGATGAATAACAAAGCGAGGATAGCCGCTGGCGAGCCGTCGCATTACCTCCGGCCTTTTCTCTTCGTAACCGGCCACGTCTTGCCAGCGCGGCAGCGCCATGGAGACCGCGTGTGTCGAGTCGGGCATCGGCCGGCCCAATTCTTCGGCTCGCCAGAGGGGCTTCTGGCACAAATCACAGGAACTCATTCGGCCGGGAACTTATACCCAACCTCACCGGCCTGTCCAGTCCGCTCATGCCGGCGCCGAGTCACGCCTGCGCGACTTCCTGCGGTCCCTTGCCGCCATTGACCAGGAAGAGCACCGCCATGCGCACGGCCAGGCCGTTGGTCACCTGCTCCAGGATGAGCGAGCGGTTGCAGTCGGCAATTTCGCTGTCGATCTCCACGCCGCGATTGATCGGGCCGGGGTGCATGATCAGGGCATCCGGCTTGGTCTGCGCCAGCCGCGCCTGGTTCAAGCCGAAGAGGCTCGCGTATTCGCCCAGGCTGGGGAACATCGCTCTTGCGCTGCCGCTCGTGCTGGATGCGCAAGAGGTTGATAATGTCCGCCTCCCGGATCGCTTCCTCCACGTTGTAGGTGACGCGGCAGCCCATTTGCTCGAAGACGCGCGGCACCAGCGTCGAGGGACCGCAGAGGGTCACCTCCGCCCCCAGCTTGGTCAAAGCCCAGATGTCCGAGCGCGCCACCCGGCTATACACCACGTCCCCCAGGATTGTGACTTTCAGACCCTCGAAACTCCCCTTCTTTTCCCGGATGGTGAACATGTCCAGCAGGGCCTGGGTCGGGTGCTCGTGCGCGCCGTCGCCGGCGTTGATGACGCTGGCCTTGAGCACGCGCGCCAGGAAATGCGGCGCTCCCGAGGCGCTGTGGCGGATGACAATGAAATCCGCGTTGAGCGCCTCCAGATTTCGCGCGGTATCTTTGAGCGTCTCGCCTTTCTTGAGCGAGGAGGCCTCGGCCGTGAAATTGATAATGTCCGCCGAAAGGCGCTGTTCGGACAGCTCGAAGCTGATCCGCGTGCGCGTGGACGGCTCGATAAAAAGGTTGACCACCGTCTTGCCGCGCAGGGCGGGCACCTTCTTGATCGCCCGCGTGCCCACCGCCTTGAAGGCGCGGGCCGTTTCCAGCACGGTGAAAATCTCCTCAGCCGTCAACGATTCGATGTCCAGCAGATGTTCGCGGTTCCAGCTCATGGCGGCAATTCCGGTTCATTTCTTTTCCAGCACGACCTCATCCGGGCTGCCCAACTCCGAGAGGCGCACCTGGACGCTCTCGGTCTGGGCGGTAGGGACGTTCTTTCCGACAAAATCCGCCTTGATCGGCAGCTCGCGATGTCCCCGGTCAACCAGCACCGCCAATTGAATGCGCCGGGGCCGTCCGAAATCGTTCAGCGCGTCCATCGCCGCGCGAATGGTGCGCCCGCTATAAAGAACGTCATCCACCAGCACCACCGTCTTGCCGGTCACGTCGAAGGGAATCACGGTGGGCTGCATGTCGGGCGCCGCCCGCTGGTCCAGGTCGTCCCGGTGCATGCCCACATCCAGTTGGCCGGTGGGAATCGGTTGTCCCCAGATGCCCGAGAGCAGCCCGCTCAGACGCCGCGCCAAAGGCACGCCTCCGCGTTGAATGCCCACCAAAACTACCTCGCTGCCGGCTTCATCGCGCTCGGCTATCTCGTGGGCGATGCGGGTCAAGGCGCGTTGTATCGCCACCGCGTTCAATATCAGGGTTTCAGCCATGGGAACTCCGCGGTTGCTTTAATCGGTCCTGCTCGCTCGCGGCCTGCGAACAATTGCTTCTCTGCGCTGCAATAGCCCAATTTGCCCGCAGGCTGCGAAGAATTTTGAGCCACAGATTTCACAGATTACACAGAACAGAATTCCCATCTGTGCAATCTGTGCAATCTGTGGCTCAAAAATCATGGTCGAGTGCTTGGTTGCGGCTGCGCCGCTCTAAGGTCATCGCGTCTCTGCGTTTTCACTGCCCCTCCGAACCCGCCTGCCGGTCCCCTTTAGCGAAACTCCATGAAAAATCCGGGCTAGCGCATGGCCGACTGCCGGCTCCTTCGCCACTTGGAGCGATGCCTGACAATCCAATCCGTTAGCGCCCGATCAAACCCGATGTCCCGACCGGCTTTCTCGGACTCAATCCACTTGTGCCTCAAAATCTCCTCGCGCTCCGCTTGAAATTCCCGGTAAAGCGAAGAGTTCTTCACCAGTTCACTCGCCAAGAGCTGCTCTTTTGTTTCGTCAGACATATTCGCGCATCCAAAACAAAACCGCCACGCACGCCGAACTCTTTATACAAACGGCTCCTCAATGACAATCACTTTTTGCTTCGACGCTCATGAATCAATATAGCACAAAAAGAAGAGACAGAATTGCCACTATAAAATCTGCTGGTTGAGCTTTCCAGCGATGCTAATAAAGGCCTGCGCCGGCGGAGTGTCCGGAGCTGAAACGACCACCGGCACGCCGCAATCTCCGGCTTGTCTAATCTCCGTAAACAAAGGCACTTCACCAAGGAATGGGACATTTTGACGCTGCGCCTCGGCCTGGCCGCCCCCGTGGCCGAAGATCTCCACCCGCTCGCCCGTGGGCGTCGTGAAGTAACTCATGTTTTCGACGATTCCCAGGATAGGGACATTGACCTTCTGGAACATGGCCAAGCCTTTGCGGACGACGCCCAGGGAGGCCTCCTGCGGGGTCGTAACAATGAGGCCCCCGTCCAGGGGGACGGTTTGGCAGAGGGAGAGTTGCGCGTCCCCGGTGCCGGGAGGCAGATCCACCAGCAGGCAATCCAGGTTGCCCCAATCCACCTCGGTGATGAATTGCTGGATCGTCTTCATGATCATCGGACCGCGCCAAATGACAGGCTGATCGCCCTCGATGAGAAATCCGATGCTCATGAGCTTGACGCCGTGATTGGCCGGCGGGACCATTTTCTCCTCGTCGCTGACGGTTGGCCTTCGGTTGATTCCCATCATCAACGGGATGCTGGGGCCGTAGATGTCGCAATCCAGCAAGCCGACTTGCAGGCCCAGATGTTCGAGGGCGCAGGCCAGGTTCACCGAAACCGTGGACTTGCCCACCCCGCCCTTGCCGCTGGCCACAGCGATGACCCGGCGGACCCCTGGCAGGCGGTGTTGCTGGGCCCAGAGGCCGGACGGGCCGGCGGCGGCCTGGGCGCCGGGTTGGTTGATTTGAACAGAGACGCCCAAGACCCCCGGCAAGGCTCTTCAGGGCCCGCTCGCAATCGGACTGGATTTGGCTCGCCACCTCCGCCCTGGCCGAGGTGAGTTGCAGCGTGATGCTCACTAGGCCGTCTTTGGCGGCCGTTTCCTTGACCAGCCCGAAGGAAACCACATCCCGGCTATAGCCCGGGTACTTCACCGCTTTCAAGGCATTCTTGATCGCCTCTTCCGAAGGCATCTTCGCGTTCATTCTACCTCGTCAATAAACGGCCTTGCCGTGGCGGTGTCAATGCTGCTCATTAATGGACAGGGGCAACCCCGGGTAACCCGGCCCCGGACAGAAACCCGGCCAATGGCCCGGCGCCTATTTTCCGGCAATGCCCACCGGAGGAACCGCCGGGGAAAAGTACTTGTTACGGACCTTGCAGATTTGCCGGTAAAACGACATGTTGTAAAAATTACTGAGGACACATTTCCATTTTACCTCGCTCGTGTAGCGGTCATGGGACGTGACTTTATCCGCAGGACCAAACCCCGCCCTGGCGCACAGCTTGGGGAAAATCTCATTGACCGCGAAGGAATAGAGTTCGAGGTCCAGTTGGTTATATTCCCGGGTCATTTCGACCAGCCGGCTGTCGTTCTCGAGGGATTTTTTGATCCGGTTGTCCGACGCGACCCGTCTTCGTTTATAGTTCAGGTTCAGCCGGTAAGGGCTCACACGTTCAAAAACGTGAAGGGAAAGCTCGAATTTTTCCGTCAAGCCGACGAAGCCGCACGTTTCCAGGAAGCGCTTTGCCCTGTCCAAATTCCTTCCCCCGGCCATCAATTTTACGTGCAAGTTCTCAAGGTGTTCGCTTCGACGTAATTCCTCCTCAAACGTCCGGCGGTTGCCGCTGCGGACCGAATCCTGGTAATGGGAAAAAACCCTGGCCACCGGCTCTCTCAGGAACGTCAGGTAAAAAGGGTTGGGGATGGACAGGCTCAAAGGATCGATCAGGTTATGACCGGCGATGCTTCGCAAACCGGGAAACACTTTCCTCGCAAAATCAAAATCGGCCTGGTCAAAAACCTGTCTCTTGGTGTGATTCGTATGGCAGGCGGACACACCCAGGTTGTTTTCGAGTATAAACTGAAAAGTCGAACCCGCCGTTTTAGGCACGTGTAAAAAAACTATCATGCGCTGACTTAGGCCTCCAGGGTGCGAGCAGTGGTTGCCGGGCGCAAGCGTTTTCTGCACCCGGGACCAGAGGTTCTGGGCTAGCCAACCCGCCGGTAATGTTTGTGGGTCAAATCCAGACCGAGCCACTTCTCGATTCTGGCCATCCACCGGTGGCGCCGGTCTTCGACCGTCAAGCGGCGGTCGGGCGGGGGTTGGAAAAGCCCCTGGGCCGGCGGCAGCCAGGACTGGACGGCCTTGGGGTGGGTTCCGGTGAAAAGTCTCAGGATCTGCGGATCGATGTCGCCGTAGTCGACGTATCTGGGAGTGTTGCCCCAGTACTTATAGACCGACCTCATCTTGAGGTCGTGCTGTTCCTTCGGGCGGATCTGGCCGTAATGGAAGATGCGGGCCCCGGCGGAGGCGGCCCGAGGATAGCGCCCGCGCCGTTTCGAGTTCATGACGATGAAAAACAATCCTTTGGGAGCCCAAATGGTGAGATTGTTGCGGACAATCCGCGGGGCGGTTCGGTACCAACTCGGGCAGGAGACATAGGTGTTCTGGTTGCCCCAGAAGTGAATGTAATGGAAAAACAGCGCCTCCACTTTCCGGTTGTCGAGGTGTTTGCGCATGGCCTCCTGGATTTTCGGCAGGTCTTCCTCATGGACCAGTTCGTCTCCCTCGAGATAAAAGGCCCAGTCGCCGGTGCAGTTGAACAGGGCGATGGATTTTTGCTGGCCATAGACAAACCCCTTCACAGGGAGGTCGTTGCGGATGCCTTCGTTCCACTGCGTGCGGATAATGCGAATCTTCGGGTCGCCGATCTCCCGTATCGTTTGCTCGGTCCGATCGTCGCTCGGCCCCAGTGCCACAATGTACTCGTCCACAATGGGCAGAATCGAGCGGATGGACTCCCCAAAGGGATAGCCCAGCTTCCTGGCATTGCGCAAAAATGTGAATCCGCTGACTTTCATTGCCCGGCCATTGTGTGGGCCAAACCGTCACGATTCAACCAGATTTGAACAGGCAAACGGAGAGAATGGAGAAAACGGCCGGGGACTAAGGTCGGCTCCCGATTCCGGGGGGAATCTCGACAACTCGAGGGGGCCGCATCGCTTCGAGGTTGGAGACGCGGAAATCGGACCGAACCAGCCGGTCCTCCGGGCTGCAGAGGAGCTTCAGCGGCGCCTGCCCGTAGAAGGAGGCCCACTGCGAGAAGGTGCTCAACGAGCCGAAGATGCAGTCACAGCCGGCCAAAGCGTACATATCCCCCAGCGGCGTACCCGGGCCAAAGCCGACGGATAATCCCGAGAACTCCTGGGCGCTGCGCGGTTCATCGCTGCAGATGAGAAAGGCGACTTTGCGTCCCGGAAACTGCCCGGCCACCTCGCGCATCCAGGCCGCGTAGCGCGCGATCGGAAAGACGAACCTCCCACCGTCCGACCAGCGCTTGTCGCCGTAGCGCATGTGCACGCCGACGACTACCTCGGCGGCGCGCCGGAGCGGTTCCAGGGCTGCCCGGATGGACTGGGCCTCCTCCGGGATAGGACGGAAGTAGGTTCGGATTTTTTCCGCGTGGCGGGCGACGCACCGCGGCGCGCGGAAATGAAAGCCATACACCAACACGACCCGCGCGTCCCAGATTCGGGCCTGGAACTCGGCCCCTCGATGCACGTCGTCCCAGGTTGTTCCACCACGGTAACCACTCTCTTGCCGCAGAGAGGAAAGCGGAGGTTGAACGCGCTGCTGTAGCGCAGGACATGGTAGAAGAGCCTGGTCTTGCGGATTGCTCGGGCCAGGCCCGGCGCCCGGTCAATCCAGCTCTGCCGGCGCGTCACGGGGTAGCGGCAAAAAATGTCCCGACGGGTTGTTTCGAAGAGGTGGGCGTAGGAATGGAACGTGACGTTGCTCACACGGCCGCCCATCTCCTCCGCCAGAGCGATAAAATGAGCGAAAAGGATCAGGCGGTTGCCGAGCCGGCCGCAGCGGAGCGCGATGATGTAGTGCTTTGGATGGGCGGGCAGCCGGCGATCGAGAGAGACCGCTTCGCGCGCCGCGCCTTGCGAGCCGAGAGGGTTCTGTGACGACATGCATCGTTTATGTAGTCCGCCCGAGTGTCCCGATCAAGCTCGAACCACGCAACCCTGCACTCTGCTTCCTCCGTTATCCCGTGTTGGCCAGGGCCGATTCAAGATCGTGCCGGAACTGCAGGACCCGACGTGAGGCTCAGTATTTATATTCTGAAACACTGCCGGCGCCCATTCCAGAACGCGCCGCCCCGGAACTCGACAGGCGAGATTTGGGAGTGCTGCCCCTGTCAGCTCGCCGAATGCTTTTGCGCCTGGCGGCGAATCAACTATGGTGGCCCGGTGAAACCAAACCACTTTCTCAGCCCAAAGCCAGGCAGGGCGCAGGTCCGTTTTGGGGAACCGGTCTTGATGGACAGCCTTCGCTCGGCCTTCTGCCTTCTACCTTCTACTTTCTTCCTTCGCCCTTCGCCCCTGCTCCTGGCATTGGCTCTCCTGCTGCCGGCCTGTTTCGGCCGAGCCCTGGCCGCCTCGGATTGGGAGCCGGTCGGCTTGTCGGGGGGCGGCGGCATGTTTGCGCCGGCGATTTCCGCGGCCGACCCGAACCTGATGCTGATCAATTGCGACATGAGCGCGGCCTACCTCTCCCAGGACGGCGGCCACAACTGGCGCATGATCAACCAGGCCCAGCTTCGCAGCGATACCCAGTGCCGGCCTGCCTTTCATCCGTCCAATCCTGACATCGTGTACGCCTCCTCCGCGGGCCAACTTCGCGTCAGCCGCAACCGTGGCCGGACCTTTTCCCGCCTCGGCGACCTCATGGAGGCGCTCGCAGGGGAAATCGCCATCAATCCTGCCAACCCCCAGTTGATGCTTGCCGGCACGCGCAACGGCCGCTGCTCGCTCTCCCGCGACGCCGGCAAGACCTGGTCCTCCTGCAATGGACCAGGCCGCCTGCTCGGATTTCACTTTGATCGGACCTCTCCGGGCCGCGTCCTGTTCGCCGCCACGGAAAAGGGCATCTGGCGTTCGGATGACGGCGGCCGGAATTGGGCCGACAAGACGCAGGGCCTGCCTTGGAAGGAAATCTTGGGTTTCGCCGGCGGTTCCGAGCCGTCGGGCCAACTCGTCATGCTTTACTGTTCGGTGCGCAGCAAGAACGAGAACGGCGCGTTCCGCGGCGGCCTCTACCGTTCGCGTGACCGCGGGGAAACCTGGGAATCGGCCATGGGGCGCGGCCTCAACACCGAAACCAGGCAAGCCGACCCCTGGGCCTACGGCCCCATCTCCCAGTATCAGCAACTCTTGGCGACGGATGCCAAACCGCTCACGGTGTACGCCTTCAACACCAGCACCGGTTTCCATCCGCCCCACAGCGATACGGTCTATCGCAGCGATGACGGCGGGCAGACCTGGCGCGCGAACTACTTCATGGATCCACGGTTTGACCAGTACAACGTGGCGCCGGACTATGTCACGGCTTCCATGCATCAGTCGTTCAAAGGCGGCGAGGCGCCCTTCGGAGTGGCCATCTGCAATACCGACCCCGACCGCGTCATCCTGCTGCGCAACGAGTGCCACGTCACTCACGACGGGGGCCAGAGCTGGTTCGCCGGCCACACCCGCCCGGCGTCCGGCCAGAAACCGGGGCCCGGCTCCGCCTGGGCCTGCAACGGGCTGGTGGTGACCACTACCTGGCATTACTACATTGACCCCATCGAACCCCAGCGCCATTACATCGCTTACACCGATCTCGGCCTGGCCCGCTCGCTTGACGGCGGCCAAAGCTGGATCTGGTGGGACAGCAAGTCCTGGGCCCCCTGGCGAAACACCTGCTACGAGATGGCCTTCGACCCGGACATCCCCGGCAAAATCTGGGGCGCATTCTCCGATGTCCACGACATTCCCAATGACAATATCGTTTCCGAGCGCCACGGCCACGAGTTGCCGGGCGGGGTCTGCCTTTCGCTGGACTTTGCCGCCTCCTGGAAGCCCCAGGCCGGCGGCCTGCCGCTCAAGCCGGTTACCTCCATCGTGCTCGACCCCAGGACCCTCGCAATTCACGCACCCTTTACGCCGGGGTCTTCTCCCAAGGAGTGTTCAAGACGACCGACGACGGCCGGACCTGGACCCTGAAGAAGAGGGACTCGGCCATCCGGACAACCTGCGGGTCTCCCGCGTCTTCCTCCACCCTGACGGCACGCTCTATGCCATGATCTGCGCCCGCCGCCCGGCGTCCCGCAAACCCTTGGCCCCGGAAGGCGTCGGGCTCTATCGCTCCCGCAACGGAGGCGATGCCTGGGAGTGCCTCAACCCGCCTCACCCCTGGTTGTATCCCAAAGACTTCTCGGTCCACCCCCAGGACAGCCGCCGCATCCTGGTGGGCGCCTGTGACTCGAGTTGGGAAGATAAGTCCGGCGGCTTGTACAGCACCCTGGACGGCGGCCAAACCTGGCAACGCATCGGCCGCCAGGGCCCGCAGACCTTCGGCGGTTACTTTCATCCGCAACACGACGGCTGGATCTACATGACACTCACCGAAGACGCTCCTGGGGCCGGTTTATGGCTCAGCCGCGACCACGGCCAGACCTGGCACGGTTTCGACCAGTTGCCTTTTGCCAACATCCAGCGCGTCGAGTTCGAGCCCGCCGGCGCCCCCACCCTGCGCCTCACCACCTTCGGCGGGAGCATCTGGCGCGGACCGGCCGAGCCGTAATCCGGTCAGAAATCAGGTTGACTCTGGCCGTGGGTTTGCTAAAAATGAAGCGTGTCCGTTCAAAGAACGTACGTGATGGTGTCAGAAGACAGATTGTCCGTGTAGAACCAGACTAAACGACATTCAGTGAACCTGCCGGGTTGCAGTCCTCCGCACTTAGTTTCCTTGAGCAGACGTGAGTATATGAACCAGAATCGGCTTTTCGTGGGCAACTTGTCCTACCAGACAATGGAAAATGACCTGCAGGATTATTTCTCCCAAGCGGGCGCAGTTACCTCGGTCAATCTCATGCTGGACAAAGTCACGGGCAGATCACGGGGTTTTGCCTTCGTCGAATTTGCCACTCCGGAAGAGGCCAACAAGGCCGTCGAGCAGTTCCATAACCAGGAATTTCAAGGCCGGACGCTGACCGTCAACGTGGCCCGGCCCCGCCAGGAGCGGGCTCCCCGTTGGAGCGGCAGCGCTCGCGCCGACGCCCACGACAGCCAATAAAAGATAACATGGGGTGGTCAGGCTGGGAAAAATTCGGCAACCTGACCACCAATGATAAAACTAACTTACGAGAAAACAAATAGGACGAAGGCCGCGGCGAAGCAAGCACTACCCTCGGTCAAGGAACAAACTGATACGCTGGTCGAGACGATCTTGAGCGCAGGCAAGGTGCCGAGCGTCGCCGGTGCATCGGCTCCGAACTGCGAGAGCGGTCCTCGACCGCATCAGGTCATCAAGCTGGGCATCAACGTGCATCTGGATCGCTACGTGGTGGTACGCCAAATCGACGGGGGCGCACCCCAGCCGGCGCAAGGATTCAGCCCGACTCAGTTCCTGGACTGGGCCAGGAAACAGACGGCGCTGGCCAAGCAGGTTTACAGTTGCTACGAGGCGGGCCCTTTTGGCTACAGTTTGCACCGGAAGCTGGCGGGGTTTGGCATCACCAACTACGTGGTGCGGCCTCGGGATTGGGACGAGTACGGCAAGAACGTCAAGACCGACAAGCGTGACGCCAAGGCGTTGGTGCTGGGCTTGGACCGGTATGTCGCCGGCAATCAGGACGCCTTTTGCGTGGTGCGCGTGCCCACCGAAGCTCAGGAGCAAGCCCGGAGTCGCTCTCGCCAGCGGGAGAGCTTGCAGAAGGAGAAGCAACGCCTGGCGGCCCAAGGGCGCAGCCACGCCCTTTATTATGGCGCCCACATCAAGGGCATCTGGTGGACCGAGGCTCTGTGGAAGGAACTGGTGTTGCCGGCCATCGTGTTGGAATTGTTGGAGCCGTTGCGCCGGCTGATCGAAGCGGTGGACCAGGAGCTCAGAGCACTGGGTAAAGCCCTGACGGAGGCCGCGCCTGCGGACCTGCCGGTGGGCCTGGGCAAGCTAACTTACGAGGTGTTGGAACGAGAAGTGGCTGACTGGAACCGGTTCGACAACCGGCGGCAAGTGGCCAGCTACACCGGAATGTGTCCCCGGGAAGACAGCTCAGCACAGCGCCGTTTCCAAGGGTCCATTAACAAGCACGGCAACCCGCGCGTGCGCACCGTGCTGGTGGAGGCCTCTTGGCGCCTGATGCAATACCAGCCCACCTACAAGCCGGTCGCCAAGTGGCTGCCGGTGCTGGCCAATCCCAAAACCACCCGCTCCAAACGCAAGCAGATCGCCGTGGCCGTCGGCCGGCAGTTCAGCGTGGACTGGTGGCGAGTGCGCACCGGCCGCTGCCAAGCCGCCAACCTGGGCTTGAAAACAAACCCGGCGACGCCGGCCGTTGCGCCCGCGCCGCCGGCCAAGAAAACCAAGGCCGCACAGAACTCTAAAGACTGAACGCAGATCCCAAGCGACGTATGAACACAAAAGAAGATCAGAGAAAAAAGACGATGAGTTTTTCGCTTTGGGCCTTGGGTTGCGAAGCCATCCCTCAACTGAAAGGCCTGCCCCAAACGCGGTCGGGACAGGCCTGGATGCATCCGCAATCCAAGGGCGGCCCGGTGCTCGGGTTGCACTCCTGCAAGCCCCTGTCCCCCGAGCCGCGCCAGGAGCATGAGGGCAGGGGCAAGGCCTGTCACGGGCAAAAGGAACCCGGCCGAGACTGCTAAAGTAAGGGATAAGCTACACTAAACGAGATTGCTGAAGTAAACAATAAGCCACGCTAAACATTTTTCGTCATGACACTTTTGGAGCGTAACGGAGACCGTACTGACCCCTGGGCCTTTGGATGGCCCGATTTAAAGATTGGTCTCCGTGCGCTCCTCTGGCCGGATTGGAAACGATATAGTGTACTCCGCAAAGGATGTACGGATAGCAGGTTAAGCCAGGTCCAACGACCGGTGCTCCGCCAGAGGAGGCGATCCAAGACGCAACGCAACATTCAACCTCCGCAGCGGAGAAAAATGAGAAAAAGAAACTAAAACGAACATTCCTGTTGACGAACCACCCCATAGCAGGTCAGTCGATCGACGAATCCAGCGGTGGGGGAATGATCGAGGGGCGGCCCTGGTTGCCCCCTCTCCCCGAGGGAGAGGGCCGGGGTGAGGGGAAACGGGCTGCCCAACAGGACCAGTCCCTAAAAAGAGAACTGCGCCCGTCTAAATGCCCGGCAGCAAATGAGTTTGACACCCGAACGGGTCAAACGTAGTGTGAACGAAAATTAACGTTATGGCTGAGAATATCCCCCACGTCCCGGGTGGCGCAGTGCCCCCGAAGAAGGAAACTGGAAAGGTCCAACCCAAGAAGGAGACCGTCCGGATCAATTTGCCGCCCAAGCCCTCGGCCGCCCCGACGATCAAACTGCCCACACTGCCGCCCGGCGGGCCGGCAGGCGGCGCAGTCGGGGCTCCGGCCCCGGCGGCGGCGGCTCCGGCCGCCGCCCCTCACGCCGCCCCGGCGGCCCCGCGCGCCGTCGCAGCGCCGGCCGCCGCCACCGCTTCACGGCCCACGGCCGTTGCCGCAGCGGCTCCGCGCCCGGTCGCCGCCCCCATGGCCGTCGCCTCGATCAGCACGCTGGACAAAGTCCTGGCCATCGTTGCCGCCATTGTTGGCCTGGCTGCCGTGGCCAGCACGGTTTATATTCGGATGTTGGAATTGCCGCCCTCTTCCTCAGGCGCCACACCGGAAAAGGCTGCCGCGAACACCATTCACCTTGCAATGTCGGACGGTCCCCGGTAGCGGAAACCCGGCCGGCGGTTCCACGAGTCGAAGGCATTGGTTATGGCAGCTTCCAATATTATCATATTGACGCAGGAGACTTTTGCAAAGGAAGTCGTCGAGTCTCCCGGGCCGATCCTGGTTGACTTCTGGGCCGAGTGGTGCGGGCCCTGCAAGATGCTCGCCCCCATCCTCGATGAATTGGCCGCCGAATACGAGGGCCGAGTCCGCTTCGGCAAAGTGAATATCGACGAATTCGGGCCCCTGGCCGCGCAGTTCAACATCCAGTCGATCCCCACTTTGCTCCTCTTCCATAAGGGCCAGGTCACCGACCAACTCGTCGGCCTGCGCAGCAAGAAAGACCTCAAAACCCGCCTCAACCGCGTGGCCGGGTAACGCACCGCCGGCCATGGCGCTCATTGTCACGCCCGCCCAGTTCTCGAGGCGCTCGGCGTTTTACCAGCAACTGGCCTCGCTCACCGCCGCCGGGCTGGGTCTCATCTCCGCCCTCCAGCAACTCCAACGGACCCCCCCTGCGCACTCCTACCGCGAGCCGATCCGCCAGATGCTCCGGGAGTTGGCCGGCGGTTCCACGCTCTCGGAGTCCCTGCGGCGTCTGGACTCGCGGTGGTTGCCGGAGTTTGACATCGCCCTGCTCCAGGCGGGCGAGCAGAGCGGGCGCCTGGATACCTGCTTCCGGCTGCTGGCCGATTACTACGCGGACCGGGCCAGAATTGCCCGCCAGCTCATCGCCGATCTGGCTTACCCTGCCTTTCTCTTTCATTTCGCGGTTTTTATCCTTCCCTTCTCGCAGTTTTTTCTCTCGGGCAATTGGGTCCGCTATTTGTGCCAGACCCTCGGGGTGCTCCTCCCCGTCTATGCGGTCATTGCCCTGGCCGTTTATGCCGCCCAAGGCCGGCATAGCGAGCGCTGGCGCGCCCTGGTCGAGCGGCTCCTGCACCCGGCGCCCTTCCTGGGCGCCGCCCGGCGCGACCTGGCCCTGGGCCGATTGGCCGCCGCGCTGGAGGCGCTGCTCAACGCCGGAGTCTCCGTGGTCGAAGCCTGGGAATTGGCCGGCGCGGCCAGCGGTTCGCCCGCCTTGCACCGCGCCGTGCTGGCCTGGCGGCCTCAGGTCGATGGCGGCCGGACTCCCGCCGAAACCCTCCGCGCCTCGCGAGAGTTTCCCGAGCTCTTTGCCAACCAATACGCCACCGGAGAAATCAGCGGCCAGTTGGATGATACCCTCAGACGCTTGCACGGCTACTACCAGGAGGAAGGTTCGCGCAAGCTCCATGCCCTGGCCCGCTGGTTCCCGCGCGCCATTTACCTGGTGGTCGTCTTGCTCATTGCCTTCTTCGTCGTGCGGTTCTGGACCGCCTACTTCCAGCAAATCCAAAACCTCAGCGGGTTCTAGCTGCCGCCTTCTCCTTCACTTGTGAATTGACCTTGGCCAAACAGGTTATATTACTGGTCGTATGCGCGTCGTGGTTTCAGTCGTCATGCTGGCGGTCTTGCTGGACTGCGGTTGCGCCGGCCACAAGCTCGAGGCTTGCCCTCACCGGCCGGTTCCTCGGTGGTCCGGAGCGGGAGCCAGAAACTCATCGTCACGCCCGAAACTGCCCCCGCAGGCAAAGTAGTCAGAGTCAACCAAGCCGAACGGTTTGTGGTCCTCAATTATCCAGCTGGGCCGCCTTCCGGCCTTGGAGATGCGGCTGGGCTTGTATCGCGGCGGTCTCAAAGTCGGCGAAGTCAAAATTGCCGGCCCGCAGTATGACGACAATATTGTGGCCGATGTCGTGGAAGGGGAGGCGGCGCCCGGGGACGAAGCGCGCAACCGGTGAGCCGGTGGGCGGCTACCCTTCGGCCTTGGTCTGGCCGCCGCCGATGGGTTCGGTCATCGGTTTGGTGGTCTTGGGCAACACCTGTTTCTGATACGGGGAGTGCAGATTGAAGTAGATGCCGCAGAGCGGGCGCGGGCCGTCGTTTTGGCTGAGGATAACGGTGATTTGTTTGTCCAGGGCGATGCCATGGCGGAGCTGGGGCCTGCGGTTTTCATAGGCCTTGAGGGCCTTATTGAGAAGTGAAATCAGGGAGGCCTCAAACTCCTCGGGCGTTTTGTCGATGCAGATGACGTACTTGTCGTACGCTGCCATGGCTTCCGCAATCTCCGGCCTGAACGTTTCTACTGTCACGCTCTTGAGAATAATGGCCGCCCGAGCCAAAAGTGAAGGCAAAAGTAAAGCGATCTTCACTCTTCGCCGGGCAGTTTCTGGCCCGCTCCCGGGTAGAGCTTATGATAATCCACGGCCTGGACTCCCACAATTGCCGCCACACCCAGGACATCATGGGCGTTGGAGCCGCGCGAAACGTCGGCGGCCGGGCGGTCGAGTCCCAGCAGAATCTGGCCGTAGGCATTGGCGCGCGAGATATGCCGAACCAGCTTGCTGGCGATATTGCCCGAGTTGAGGTCCGGAAAAATCAAGACATTCGCCCTGCCCCCGAGCTTGCCCTCCGGCAGCTTGCGCGCGGCAATATCGGGAACCAAGGCCGTGTCCACCTGCAGTTCGCCGTCAAAATCGGCCTCGAGCTGCTTTTCCTGAGCCCGTTTCTCGGCCAGCGCCGCCGCCGCCTGGACCCGGCCGGCCGAGGGGTGCAGGGAACTGCCTTTGGTGGAGAAGGAAAGCAGCGCCACTCGAGGGCGCACCCCCAGCAAATGACGGGCCAGTTGAGCCGTCGAAACTGCAATGTCCGCCAGTTGCTCGACCGTCGGGTCGGCTATCACGCCGCAGTCGGCCATGAACAGCACCCCATTCTCCCCAAACCGCGAATCCTCCACCTCCATGACCATGCAACTGGAAGCCGTCCTGCGTCTGGGGCGCCACCTTGATAATCTGGAAAAGCGGCCGCAGCACGGCGCCGCTGCTCTGATTTGTCCCCGAGACAAACCCGTCGGCCTGGTGCATCGCCACCATCATCGCCCCGAAATAATTGGGCTGCAGCAACGCCTCGCGGGCCTCCAGCTCCTTGAGCCCCTGGTGACGCCGCAGGGCCTCGAACCGCCGTGTGAAATTATCCAAGTCATCGCTCTCCGCAGGGTTGATGATGCGGATGCCCTCCAGCGAGATGCTCAACGCCGCGGCCGTCTCTTTCACCCGGCTGCGGTCCCCCAGCAGGATCGGGGCGCCCAACGACAACGAGTAATACTGCCGCGCCGCCTGGAGCACGCGCGGCTCGGCGCCTTCCGCAAACACGATCCGCTTGGGGTGCCGCTGCAATTTCTCGATTACGCTGCCAATGAATCGCATGAGGCTCTTAGTAACTTACCCGCGGGCAAACCGCAACTGGCAAACATCGCCCCTTCATGGGTCAATAGCCCCTCCGCAGCAGAGAATAAACCGCGAAGACAACTCCGGCGCAGAACAGGGACATCAGCAGGGCCGAACCGATGAAGTATGATGCCGCCACCATCACCGCTCCGCCAGCCATGGGAAGCCACGAACCCTGCTTCTTGCCGTAGATGAAATAGCCCACCCCAACCGAACCCCAGAACAGTGAGGCAAAAAGGAAACTCGCGCTGAACATGCTTTGAATTGCCGATTCAGGTTTTGCCGTAGAGCGGTCCGAAGTTGGCGCAGGCGCGGAAGTCGGCGGCCTCGAGGCCGGCGGTGCCGAAGGCGGCCCAGGCGGAGGGCCGGAAGACCTGTTCCTCGCTGACATTGTGCATATAGACCGGGATGCGGAGCATGGCGGCCAGGGTGATGAGTTGGGCGCCGATGTGTCCGTAGCTGATGACGCCATGGTTCGCGCCCCAGGCATTCATGACCGAATAGGTGTCGCGGAAGGGCCCGCCTCCGTTGAGTCTCGGCGCGAACCAATGTGTGGGCCAGGTCGGGTTCGTCCGGCCTTCCAGGACGGTGTGGATCTCCGCCGGCAAGTCGGCGATGTGGCCTTCGGCAATTTGGAGGGCCGGTCCGAGGCCCTTGATCAGATTGAGCCGAAACAGGGTGGCGGGCATATTGGCGCGAGTGCCGTAGGAGCTCGAGAAGCCGCCGCCTCGGAAATACTCATAAACGGCCGGCGGCCATGTGGTTGCCGCCAGGCAGGCGAGCGCCTCGCGCGGAGTGATTTCCCAGAACGGTTTCATCGCCGGCAGTCCGTCCTTCATCTGTTTGCCGCAGCCATCCAGGGCGGCGGCCCCGGAGTTGATGAGGTGCAGCAGGCCGTTGGCGGCGGCGCCGGCTGGCCTCGCGGCCGGTCACGCGCAGGATGGCCTCCGGGCTCCAGTAGGTGCGCACGTCGGCGAAAATCTGGGCCGTGCCGGTCAGCGAGATGGCCCAACAACATGCAGACCCCGTTGAGGGAATCGTTTTCCGTGGCGACCAGGTAGGGCTCGCGGATGCCGTTCCAATCGAAGGAAGTGTTGAGCATGGCCTCGAGGAAGTCGCCGTTGGGGAAGTGGTCCGTCCACTGGCGCTGGCCCTGGAACCCGGCCAGGATGGCGTTGTGGCCGAGGGCCTCTTCGCCGAAGCCCAACCTGGCCAGACGCGCGTTTCCAACCATGAGGTCGCGCACGATCATGGCGGATTTGACGACAAATTCCCATTCTCCGTCCTTGCGTTTGCGGCTGCGGGGCCTCGTGTTGTAGTCCTTGCCCTCGGGGCAATGCCCCCGCACCCAGGGATAAGCCCGCTGGAACTCCTCCGGGTCATAGATCTCCTCCTCGATGCGCCGGACCAGTTCAGTCATATCCACGCATTCCACCCGCATCCCGAGGCTGTCCTCGAAGAAGTCCTGGTTGACGATCGAACCGGCGATTCCCATCGAAACCCCGCCGACCGACAGGTACGACTTGCCCCGCATCGTGGCCACGGCCAGACCTGCCTTGACAAACCCCAGGAGCTTCTCACGCACCTCGCCGGGGATGGCCGTGCTGCCGATGTCCTGCACGTCCCGTCCGTAAATCGTAAAGGCCGGCAGGCCCTTCTGGGCATGGGCGGCGCTGACGGCGGCCAGATAGACCGCCCCCGGGCGTTCCGTGCCGTTGAAGCCCCAGATCGCCTTGGGCATCAGCGGCTCCATGTCCATGGTCTCCGAGCCATAGCACCAGCACGGGCTGACGGTGAGCGAGACCCCTACGCCGGCTTTGCGGAACTGTTCGGAGGCCGTTGCCGCTTCGGCGGCGCCCCCGATGCACGTGTCGGCTATCACGCATTCGACCGGCAGGCCGTTGGCGTGCCGGAGCGTGGACTGGATGAGCGCCGCCACCGCCTTTGCCAGCCCCATCGTCGTTTTCTCGAGCGACTCCCGTATGCCTTTGCGCCGCCCATCAATTGCCGGGCGAATCCCGACTTTGGGCATGTCGCCAATCAAGCGGTTGCGGGGCGGGTTGATCTTCATGGTTGCGGCTCGAGCTGTCGTTGGCATGACGCAGTGTAGCAGACGCGGAGCCGGTTGCCAACAGTTGAAGAACCCGAACCATCAATCCGGGCGCACCCCACCTTTGTCGGGAGTGATCTCGGCATGGAAGTGCCATTTCCCCTCACCCTTACCCTCTCCCCAAGGAGAGGGAACAGCCAAGGCCGGCTGTCGTCAATCCCAGAGCCGCTGGTTTCGCCGACTGACTGCGGAGGATTCCCCCTCTCCTTGGGGAGAGGGCCGGGGTGAGGGGGAATTTGACTGCCCTTCCTCAGATCAACCTCGACAAAGGTGGGATGCGCCCCATTGATGCTGTAACGCCGGTGCGTGTAGAGATCGTCCGCCACCTGGTAGAGGGCAATGGCATCCTGCTCCAGTTCCCGGTCGGCGTCCGTCGGTTTCGACACCAGGCTCATTTCTACCCGCTTAGGGTCGCCGGCATAAAACTCCTCGGTTTGCATCAACCCCAGGACCACGAGCCGGTCCCGTGCCAGCAGGCCGATGTCCCGATTGTGATTGAGCAGGGCGCGGCCGGCCTCGGGACGGCTCTTCAAGAGGTCCTGACCGAAGAACATCGTCTCGTAGGGCCGCCCGATCAGGCCGAGAACGGTCGGAGACACATCGAGCGAGCTGCCCAGTTGGCCGATGCGGCTCGGCATCTTGACTACTGCCGGTCCGGCAATGAGCACCGGAATCTCATACGAATGGATGGGAATGCTCTGTTCGCCATAAACTCGCGCTCCGTGATCGGCCACGACCACAAACACGGTGTTCGTCCAAAAAGCCTCTTTCCTGGCCGCCCGGAAGAATTGGCCCAGGGCGAAATCGGAGTACTTCACCGCATGTTCGCGTTTTCGCCGGGCGGGGTCTTCGGTTATCTTGCCCTTGGGATAGGTGTAAGGTTTGTGGTTGGACACCGAAAGCGCTGTGGCAAAGAACGGCTTGCCCGCCCTCGCCAGTTCGCGGCATTCCTCGATCGTCCGTCCGAAGATGTCCTCGTCGCAAACGCCCCAAATCGTGGTGAACGTCGGATGCGCAAAATGCTTCTGTTCGATGAATCGATCGTAGCCGTTGCGCAACGCGTAGGAGCGCATGCTGTCGAACAAACCGTGCCCGCCGTAAACGAAGAGCGTCGAGTACCCGTCCCGCTTGAGCACCCGGGCGGTCGTCTCGACGTTGTCCGACTGGTCCCGCTTCACAATCGAACCGCCTGGCAGCGGCGGAAACGACGAGAGCACGCCTTCCATGCCGCGCACCGTCCGGTTGCCGCAGGCATAAATGTTCGTAAAAAGCAGTCCCTCCTCCCCCGCCAGCTTGTCCATCTCCGGCGTCAGGGTCCGGGCCCGTCCCAGGCAACCCCAGAATTCCGAGCCGAGGCTTTCCTCGAGCAGAATCACCACGTTGAGCCTCGGGCGCGACGGGTCGCCGGCCACCCGGCGCCGAATCGAGTCGCCTCCGCCTCGAAAGACGCCCCCGGCCCCGCCGTCAGCCGGCGTGCCCGCTGGTAGGCCTCCGCCAGCGGCATGGTCTTGTAGAAATCGGCGAACTCCAGGTGATGCGTCCAGGCCGCCGCAAGAAACGACAGCGCGCCGTTGTTGGCCACCTCGTTGACCGTGCGGTCATTGCCGACGTGGGCGCCTCTGAGGTTGAGGGACGGGACCAGCGCCATTGCCAGCGCCGCTCCCGCCGCCAGGTGCAGCAGCCGGGCCTTGCCCGAAAACGGCAGTTCCCACATCCCCCCAAAGAGCCGGCGCGCGGCCCACATCCAGAGGAGCGTCAACCCCAGGCAGCCCAGCAGAAACAGCCCCACATGATACGATTCCCAGATGTTGATCAAGACCTCCCTGGGATTGTCCAGGTAATCCACGGCCACGGTGTTGAAGCGGGACTTGAATTCCTCGAAGAAAAAAAACTCGATGAACAACAGGAAGATCTGCGCAAAACAGAACACGAAACTCCCGCCCAGAAACAAGAGCCGATGCCAGCGGGCGCCGAACTGGCGGTTGGACACCAGCGCCAGCCAGCAGAGCAGCGGAAGGATCTCGGCCACGGCAGCCAAGAGGTCCCGGTGAAACCCGCTCAACAGCGCCAGCACGGCCTCCCCCGGCGCCAGTCCCGCCGGCTTGAAGGCGCACAGCAACACCACCCTCAGCGCCAGCCACCCGGCCAGAAGCGACACCAGACAGAAGGCCGCAAAACCATAGCGGGACCGCGCCCATTGCGGCGCTCGAGACGGAGCCTCAAACTTCATAAAGCATCAGCATATCCGGTGCCCCTCAGGCACTCAAGCAATGATGGCCGGGCATGATGCAAATAGTGCGGCGCTCCGCCCAGCCGCCGCTACGGACCCCGCTGGGCGCTGGTCAATTCAAGCTGGCGCTCCTTGTAGCGCATGGCGATGAGCATGAAGATGATTGCCACGCCCAACGTCAGCCCGGCATAGAGATAGAAGGTCGAAGAATTCACCGAGGCGCTGCCGGCCTGGCCGGCCGCTGTATGGATGAGGGAACTCTTGAGTTTGGTGAGGATCGGCACGTAGAGATTGCCGATCGCCACCGTCACGAGCCAAAAACTCATGATGGTGCTCTTCATCTCCGCCGCCGCCTGCGTGAAGGCAAACTCCAGCCCGGTTGTCGAGAGCAGGACCTCCCCTGTGGTCAACATGAAATAAGGCAGGGTTTGCCAGAGCACGTTCAACTGCGCCCCGGCGTCCACACGGGTCTGGAGCAGGCCCACCACCACGTAGGCCAGGGCCGCCAGCACCAGGCCCGCGCCCATCCGCCGCAGCGCCGAGACTCGCATCCCCGTCAATCTCTCCACGCGCGGATAGAGCCAGAGCATCAACGGCACCAGCACCATCACCAGCGCCGGGTTCATCGATTGCATCTGCTCCGCCCCAATCTTAAGGTTCCCAAAAAGCCCCACCGGCACCATCCTTTCCCCCTGCATCACCCAGGTCGAGGAGGTTTGGTCAAACAGCGCCCAGAATATCGTAATCGGCGCAAAGACCGCCAGGACCGGGCCCACTGAGCGCGCCGCGTCCACCTCCCGATCGCTGAACTGTTGCCGGGCGACATCCCAGAGGCTCTGCCCCGGCTTCCGCCGGCCCAGGTTGGTCAAGGCATACCACGTCACCTTCATGAACCCCGCCGTTTTCGTCTGGCTCGAGGGCGGGATTCGCGTGTAGTGCTTGCGGCCCAGCCAAAAGATCAGCGTGGCCAGGAGCATCAGCAGACCGGGCACGCCGAACGCCAGGCGGTAACCCCATTGATCCTTTATCCAGGGAATGACCAGGAACGAGAAAAACGAACCGAAATTGATCGACCAGTAGAACAGCCCGTAGGCCTTCTGGAGCATCGCGCTCTGCTCCGGCCTGAACTGGTCGCCGCAGAAAGCCGACACACAAGGCTTGATGCCCCCGGAGCCGACGGCGATCAGCGCCAACCCCGCGTAGAGTCCCCAGGCGGACCCGACGCTGGCCGCCAGGACCAAATTCCCCAGGCAGTAGATCAGCGAGACATAGAGGATCGTGTAATAGCGGCCCCAAAGCTTATCGCTCAGCCACCCCCCCAGCAGCGCAGAAAAATAATTGGCAAAGACCCATAGGTGGATAATCTCCGTGGCCCGGTCCTTGCCCTCGTCCTTGGGCAAATTCCGGAACAACACCTCGCTGATGTAAAGCGCCAGGATGCCCCGAATGCCATAGTAGCTGAACCGCTCGCAGGCCTCGTTCCCAATGATGAACTTGATCGGCGCCGGCCACCGATTGGCGGCCGTCTTTCCTTCGCTCGGCCGCCCGGCGGCCTCTGCTTCGGCACTCATACAGTCCAGGTCTTTTTGACGATGTACGGTAATTCGCCCTCACTGTCCAGCCTTTAGCCTTCAGCCTTCAGCCTTTCCCCCCGCCCCCGCGGGCAATCCCTCCGCCATCTGCCATTCGCTACCGGCTATCGGCTATCGGCCATTGCCTATTCCCGCCCCGTCCACCCCCCCGCTCCCCGCCCCCCACCCTCCTGCCCTTCCCAAAAACCCTGGAAGGGTGACACATATCAGCCTAGGGCAAACGAGGAACGAGCGCCGCCCAGGGTCACGCCCGCCACCAAAGTTCTCCCCCCTCTCCCATCCGATGGGAGAGGGGCCACGGGCGAGGGTCCGCAGAACACCCCCGCCCGCCGAGGCGGACCCATCCGGCTCCGACTTCCTCAGCTTCCAAAAGCGAGTCGTCAAGGACGCCGAGCTTTTTGAACTGCACGAGAGCGGCACGGTCCAGGTCACCGAAAAGCTCGCCGAGCGAATGGTGCGGACCAAGCCCGAACCAAGGTATGGGTTGACGCCTTTCGGATCATCAAAATGGGCCCCGCTAAGGGGAAGGCGGCTTGAGTGTCGGTGTAAACGAAAAGGTGAATGTCGGTGTAAATGAAAAAATGATGCCATCCAGCGGAAACCTAACTTCTTCGTTGGAATCGGGAGCCCACGGCTGCTGAATCTCCATCGAATACTTCTGCGAGTGGATCTCCAAACGAATGGTGATGCCAGTGCCACTGCCCTTCGTGGCCGTTACGATGCATTGTCGGTCAGCACCCACAGCAAGACGAGTCGGGACGTGGTCATCAATTTCCACAACGCCCAGATCGACCGCTCTCGGCTCAGTTTGAAGCCTCGGTGTCAGGCGATAGAGCTTCCCGGCGGCGGGGAAAACGACCGATTGATTTGGACGGTTGATTTGCCTCCGAACACCCGATCCATTCCAATCCCTGGAGTTCGGGCAATCTACCCTCACTGAAACCGAAAAGGTGCTGAACGACTCGACCGCTGCGGTGACGAGATAGTCCTCGCCGTCTTCAAGGTGAACGCGAGCCGGGGTGTGGTCTGACAGCTCGATCACGCCCAACTCTGTTACTTTGGCAAGGTGGTCATCGAGCCACTTTTTTATATCCTGGAACTGTTCGAGATCCCATTTGAGGCGCTCTTCAAAATCAGCTACAGACTGGAGCGGGACGAAGCCCCGCTTCATCGGGCCGACAGCTCGCCCTGCGCGGTGATGGAAGACGACGCCCGCAACCCGCTCTCCATCGAAACCGTAGAAGACCTCAACGCAGCCGATGTCGCCCAGGGCGTACAGACCAACGTGGCTCCTATCCGGCGTGTTACTGGGCCTGAGGCCGGATAGCGCGATGCCACTCGGGACATAGATCGGCAAAATCATGTCGCCCGGGGTGCCCACCTGTGGTCCGAAAATCCGCTCTACGTTTGCCAGTTTAAGCGGCATGAACCGCGCCTGGATTAGGTCATAATACTCGGCGAAGGGTCCCTTCAACTCCTCGCGCTTTGCGACGGCACGGCGGACCTCCAGATTGTCCTGCGGAGTTCCGAGCGGCAAGAAAACCGGCGCTAAGGCGGCTTTACAGAAAAGGAAGAGGAACAAAAACGCCAAGAAGGATTTCCGTTGAGCGCCGCGCCGATTCACCAAGTCTCCGCGGCTGAGGGACAACTGATTCTCGGCCCCGCTCATAGTGCCCCGAATCTACCATAGGGGGCGGCCTTTGGTCAAGCGTCCTGGAGCGACCAAGTTCGAGGCGGTTGGGTTCGGAATAACGCCCTGGAGATCAAATATGCCCCCACCCCGTTTTTTCCCTTGACAAAATGTGTAGCATTGCTGTATAGTCGCCGCATGAAACGACACCACTCTGCCCGCCTCGCCCGGCCCAGCCGAGACCGCCCGGCCTCCTCCAATTCACGATCGCCCGGTAAAATGGCCCTGCGAGCGGAAAAGTGCGCAAAAGTGCGGAAAAAAATAAATAAAAACTGTCCGGCTCGGCGAAAGCGCCAGCCAAAAAGAATCCATGCAGCCAATTCGACCAATTTTAACCAATTATGACCTCTCGCCCCGCGGCCCGCGTCCCGTCCGCTCCGCCCGCCTTGTCAATTCTCAATTCGCAGTTTGCAATTCTCAATTTTCAGTTCAGGCGGCCTTCGGCTGCGGAACCATCCGGCGGCGCTCTGCCGAGACGCCGCTCCGCCCCGCCGGCCCCAGGGCCTCAACGCCATGGTCTGCCTCTGCTTTCTGCTTTCTGCTTTTCCCCCGCGCCCGCCAGGGTCAATCAAACCAAATCAGACCAAATCAAACCAAATCAAGGTGAAATCGGAACCAGCCCTCCAGCAGCAGGGCCAATTCACGACGCCGCAAAGGCAGTTTCATCCCGCAGGGATGCAAGACGGTAGCCGGGGGTTGACGCGAAGCGAGACCCCCGGCTCGGCGCAGGGGTACGCCTGCACCCAGGAGGGATGCCAGAGGCGCGCGCACTGCACGCCGGGCGGTCTTCTGGCACCCCGTTCCGGGGTGCATCACCCTTCACCGTTAGCCGGGGGTCGCGACGGCGTCGCGACCCCCGGCTACCGTCTGGCAACCCTCCGGG
The DNA here is from genome assembly GCA_963713735.1 of uncultured bacterium. GTDB lineage: Bacteria > Verrucomicrobiota > Verrucomicrobiia > Limisphaerales > UBA8199 > CAVQND01. The sequence goes on along the minus strand of CAVQND010000009.1, from coordinate 260,154 downwards.
TTGCAGCTCATGCGCGCAGTCTTGGGCTTCGTCTCCGGCTCCCATGCCTGAGGCGGTACTCGCCGGACGCGCCCGGGCGGCTGACATTCGTTGACATCATCTCGAAAAACCTCTAAATCACTGCCAGTTCGCATACTCAGACCTATTCAGACCTATGCAAAACGTCCAACTAGGGTTCCTCGATTACGCCATCCTGCTCATTTACGTCATGTTCGTCGTCGGCATCGGGTTTGTCTTGAGACGATACCTGAAGAGCTCGTCGGACTTTCTGACCTCGGGACGGTCCATCCCGGCGTGGGTCACCGGCCTGGCGTTCATCTCGGCAAACCTGGGAGCGCTCGAGTTGGTGGGCATGGCCGCCAGCGGCGCCAAATACGGCATTGCCACCTGCCACTTTTACTGGGTCGGCGCCATCCCGGCCATGGTCTTCCTGGCGATCTTCATGATGCCCTTCTACTACGGCTCGAAGGCCCGCTCGGTGCCGGAATACTTGAAGATGCGCTTCGACGAGCGGGTGCGGGCGCTCAACTCGACTGCCTTTGCGGTCATGACGGTCTTCGCCTCCGGCATCTCGATGAACGCCCTGGCCAAGCTGCTCAACCAAGTCCTCGGCTGGAATTATCATGTAGCCCTCTGGATCTGCTCCGCCGTCGTGCTGGTCTATGTCCTCAAAGGCGGGCTGACCTCCGCCATTTACACCGAGGTGCTTCAATTCTTCATGATCGTGCTGGGCTTTGCGCCGGTGGTCTATCTGGGACTCCAGGATCTCGGCGGCTGGGATGGGATGACCAAGGCGTTGAGCGGGGTCTCCGTGGATCCTGCCGCTTTGCACCTGAAAGACCCGGGCACTTCTTACGGCCCCGACGGATGGACCAGCGCCTGGAAACCCTTGTTGGCCGGCTCGAGCCACAATCCGATGGGCGTGGACTGTTTCGCCATGGTTTTCGGCCTTGGCTTCGTGCTTTCCTTCGGATACTGGTGCACCAACTTCCTGGTGGTCCAGCGCGCGATGGCTGCCAGGAACATGGGCGCCGCCCGCCGCACCCCGTTGATCGCCGCCGTCCCCAAAATGCTCTTTCCCGCCCTGGTCATTCTGCCCGGCATGATCGCCGTCGCCCTGACCTCCATCCCGGCCAAGAACTACCGCATCCCACCTCCCGCCCTCGAACAACAGGCCGTTGTCGCAGCCGTGGCGGCCGTCAAACAAGCCTCCCCATCCGACCCGCAGGCGGCCCTGCCGGAGATTATCCAGAAGGTCAGCGGCGCCCAAAAGGGCCTCGACCCCAAGACCGGCAAACCGAAAAAGCTTCTCGGCTTTGACCAGGCCAAGCTGGCCGAAGTCGTCAAGACCTACGCCGGCAAACCCATCGACCAGGACCAGACCCAAGAGCAAAAGGCCTTGCGTTCTCAGTTTGTGGCCGCCTTCAGCAGTGCCATGACCGATTATGACTACGACGGCGTCATCCAGTCGTTAGTCACGAAGTACTGTCCCACCGGCCTATTGGGACTCGCCCTGACGGCCCTGCTGGCCTCGTTCATGTCCGGCATGGCGGGCAACGTCACCGCCTTCAACACCGTTTGGACCTACGACCTTTACCAGGCCTACATCGCCCCCAATAAGAGCGACCAGCACTACTTTTGGATGGGCCAGACCGTGACGGTGGCCGGTATTCTGCTGAGCATCGCCTGCGCCTATTTCGCCAGGCAATACAACAACGCCATGGACATCATCCAGCTTGTCTTTGGCTTCGTCAATGCCCCCTTGTTCGCCACGTTCCTGCTCGGCATGTTCTGGGCCCGCTGCACCGGCACCGGCGCGTTCCTGGGCCTTTTCGGGGGCATCAGCGCCTCGGCCCTCTTCCACTCGCTGACCCTTGCCGCCGGAAACAGCCCCGGCGCCAAAGGCGGCTACCTGGACCTGTTGAAGACTTTTCCCAGTGAAATGGCCCAGAACTTTTGGCTGGCCAGCTTCGCCTTCATCACCTGTTTCACCCTCACCGTCGTCATCTCCCTGCTCACCCGGCGCACCAAGACCAACGAGGAACTCACGGGCCTGGTCTATTCCCTGACCCCAAAGCTCAAGGAGGAAGGCAAGGCCTGGTATCTGCGCCCGGCCACGCTGGGCCTGGGCCTGCTTGCCTGCTGCGTCGTGCTCAACATCATTTTCCGCTAGAGAAAGGAACCACTCTATGGGTCTGGATATTCGCCTGCCAATCGGCCTCATGTTTACCCTCATCGGCGCCATGCTCGCCCTCTACGGGTTCGCCACCAACTCCGAGCCTGAGCTCTACAACCGCTCCCTCGGCATCAATGTCAACCTCCGCTGGGGGTTGGTGCTGCTGGCCTTTGGCATCACCATGCTGACCCTGTTCTGGCGCAGCCGCAAGTCCAGCCAGTAGGAAGCCCCCGCCGCCTTGTCGGCGGGCGCAGCCAACGTCGGCCGCCGGCGCCCTGATTCGCGAAGCGTTTGGAGTGCGCGGCATTCCCGCGCTTGCTGCTTTTTTGTATTGGACTTGCGGCTCCTTTTATGGCCTTTTTGTCGCGCCTCGCGGCCGGAAGAAGGGGGGGCCCGGAGCTTTAATGAAAGCAAGCATCCAACGAACTGCATTTGGCAAACTGTCCGATGGGACGGCAGTCGAGCTTTTTACACTCAAGAACGCCCACGGTCTTGTGGCGAAAATCACCAACTACGGCGCCATCATCACCGAGTTGCACGTCCCCGATCGCAACGGCAACCTCGGGGACGTTGTGCTCGGTTTTGACAATCTCGAGCAGTACCTCCAGGGGCATCCCTGTTTCGGCTGCACGGTCGGGCGCGTCGCCAACCGCATCGCCCGAGGCCGGTTTGTCCTGGATGGCAAGACCTATACCCTCGCCATCAATGACGGTCCGAATCACCTGCATGGCGGCCTCAAAGGCTTCGACAAAGTCCTGTGGCAGGCCACACCGCTCGAAGGCGCCGCGGTCAAGTTTGCCTACACGAGTCCCGATGGCGAAGAGGGCTATCCCGGCACCCTGGCCATCGAGGTCACCATGAGCTTGACCGACGCCGACGAACTGCGCCTCGACTATTCGGCCCTCACGGACAAACCGACCCCGGTCAACCTGACCAATCACTCCTATTTCAACCTCGCCGGCCAGGGGGACGTGCTGGCCCATGAACTCATGCTGGCGGCGGACTATTACACGCCCGCCAACGCCCAGTTGATCCCGACCGGCCAAATTGCCCCGGTCAAAGGGACCCCGCTGGACTTTACCACTCCCCAACCCATTGGCTCGCGCTTTTCCCAACTCAGGTGCGACCCGATCGGCTACGACAACAATTTTGTGCTCAACGGCGGCGGCAAGGCCCCCGCCTTGGCGGCGCGCGGGTACGTCGAAATCCAAGGCGGATTGTCTTTGTGTGCTCATGGTGGCAAGAACACTGCCTTTGCCGCCCGCGTGTGCGAGCCCGCGTCCGGCCGGGTCATGGAACTGTCCACCACCGAGCCTGGCGTGCAACTCTACACCGCCAATTTCCTGAACGGCTCTCTCACCGGAAAGCGCGGCGCCGTTTATCGACGCCATGCAGCGGTCTGTCTCGAGGCCCAGCATTTCCCGGATTCGGTCAACCAGCCCAAGTTCCCCTCGATCATCCTGCGCCCGGGACAAACCTACCGGCAGACCACCGTGCATGGGTTCACCACAAAATCATCATGACACTCAACGAACTTGCCACAGATACCGCCAAGCAATTCGAGAAGGCCCTCGGACGGCCGCCTCGTTGGGTTGCGGCGGCGCCCGGACGCGTCAACGTCATTGGCGAGCACACCGATTACAACGATGGGTTCGTGCTGCCGATGGCCATTGACCGCTACACTGTCATCGCCGCCGCCCCGCCGGCCAATGGCCGAAACACCATCCAGTTCCGCTCGACTCAAGCCGACGGGACGGCAGTGATCGATTTGAGCCGGCCGATCAAGCCCGCGCCCAAAGGCGCCTGGTTCAACTACCCGCTCGGCGTCGTGGCCGGCTTTTTGGCTCGCGGCGCAAAGCTGGCCGGGTTTGACGCGCTCATCCACTCGACGGTGCCGCTGGGAGGCGGCTTGTCCAGCAGCGCGGCCCTTGAGGTCGCCACGGCCACCTTGCTTGAGGCAGTCACCGGGGACAAGCTCGAACCGGTCCAGAAGGCCCTGCTCTGTCAAAAGGCCGAGCATGAATATGCCGGGATGCCTTGCGGCATCATGGACCAGTTCATTTCCGTCATGGGCAAGCAGGACCATCTCCTGCTCCTGGACTGCCGCTCCCGCGTGCCCGAGCTGGTCCCGATGACCGACCCTTCGGTCGCCCTGCTCATCACCAACACCAATGTGAAGCACGAACTGACCGGGGGCGGATACGCCAAACGCCGCGCCCAGTGCGAAGAGGCCGCCCGTTTCCTGGGTGTTCCCTCGCTGCGTGACGCCACCGCTGGCCAGCTCCAGGACGCCCGCGGCAAGCTCGACCCGGCGGTCTGGCGTCGCGCCCGTCATGTCATCGGCGAGATCGAACGCACCCTTCATGCCGCCCAGGCCGTGCGAGCCTCCGACTGGCCCGAAGTCGGCCGGTTGATGTATGTCAGCCATTTTTCCCTGCGCGATGATTACGAGGTGAGCTGCCCTGAATTGGACGCCGTCGTCGAGATCGCCGCAGCCATCGGCCTCGAGGGCGGCCTCATCGGATGCCGCATGACCGGCGGCGGTTTCGGCGGCTGCGCCATCGCCCTTGTCCGCACCAAGACCCTGCCCGGCATCTCCGCTACCATCTCCGCAGAATACCAAAAACGCACCGGGATAGAACCTTCCCTGTTCGTCTCCCGCCCTGCCGCCGGGGCAACGGTCATTAGAGACGATCACTAGCGACGGTCATTAGACCCAGGTTCATAAGCAATCCTGCATCCAAGGGCCGAGTGTCGAGTGTCGAGGGAACGAAGCGCCGCCCCTCGCCCCTCGACCCTCGACCTTCGACGCCTGCCTCTCGGTTCTTGGGGACTCCGGCCTAAAAAGTGCGCCACAAGGCTTGAATCCAAAAGCCGTTCATGAGACAACAAAGAAATGAAACTTCACACGCGACGGGCTTTTTTGGAGCGGTCTTTGAGCATGGCGGCGGCGGCCCCGTTGCTTGAGCCGGGCGGGCTGCTCTCCGGCCAGGGGCGCGCGGCGGAATCCAAACTGCGACCCATCCGTTTGGGTGGTCCGTTGTTCGAGGCCGGCGACGACCCGGAGGCGCTGGCGCTGGCTCATCGCAAACTGGGCTACCGCGCGGCCTATTGTCCCAATGTCGCCTTGAAGGACTCCGAAAAGCTCCGCGCCTTTGCCGAGGCCTTTGCCCGGCACGATGTCGTCATTGCCGAAGTGGGCCGTTGGGTCAACCTGTTGGATGCGGACCCCGAAAAGCGCCGCCAGAACCTCCGGACCGTCACCGACGGTTTGGCCCTGGCCGAGGCCATCGGCGCCCTCTGCTGCGTGGATATTGCCGGTTCCTTCAGCCCGACCTCCTGGTTCGGCCCGCATCCCGACAACCTTTCTGAGAAGTACTTTGAGGCCACCGTCGAGAACGCCCGGAAGATCATCGATGCCGTGAAACCCAAACGCGCCCGCTTCACCTTCGAGGTGATGGGCTGGGCGTTGCCCGACAGCCCGGACAGCTACCTGAGGCTCATCAAGGCCATCGACCGCCCGGCCTTTGCCGTGCACCTGGACCCCTGCAACCTCGTCAATTCCCCCGAGAAATTCTATCACAACACCGCGCTGCTCAACGAATGCTTCGATAAGCTGGGCCGCTGGATTGTCAGTTGCCACGCCAAGGACCTGACCTGGGATGTCGAGATGAACGTCCACTTCCGCGAAGTGATCCCCGGCAAAGGCTCCCTGGATTATGCCACCTACCTCCGCCGCCTGGCCGAGTTGCCCCAGAACCCGCCCCTCATGCTCGAACATCTGGCCACCGCCCAGGACTACGCCGCCGCCCGCCAGCATGTCTTCGCGGTCGGACGCGACGCCGGCTTGAGTTTTGAATAGCAAACCTCTCACCGGGACGCTCGAAATGCAGCCGGTGCTCCAAAACTGATCTGCGCCCCTCGCGACATTGGCAGCGCGAAATAGCTTTTCAACAACGAGAATTTTGACAATCGTATAAACACGATGATCATAAAGCACACACTGTCTGTCGTGGCCTTGGCTTCGCTCGCCCTCTCCGTCGCTGCCAAGACCGATACGTTCGGAATCGAAACCCTCGACCTCTCGCAGGTCGAACAGGGCTGGGGCAGTCCGCACCGGAACCGCTCCGTTGACAACCGCGAGTTGTCCATCGGCGGACAGAAATTCGCCCACGGCCTGGGCACGCACGCCAACAGCACGTTCCGCCTTTCCCTGGGCGGCAAGGCCGAACGCTTCACCGCCAGCGTCGGCGTGGATGACGAAGTTGACCGCCAGGGCAGTGTGGTCTTCCGGGTCGCCGGGGATGACAAGACCCTGTGGGAGAGCGGCGTGATGCGCGGCGGCGCCCCTGCCAAACAGGTCTCCGTGGACCTTACGGGCGTCAAGACCCTTCTCCTCGCCGTGGAGGCCGCCGGCGACAGCATCAATTCCGACCATGCCGATTGGGCGGACGCGAACATCGTGATGACCGAGGGCAAACCCCAGGCCCTCGTGCCGCCCCGCGAACCGGCCGTGGTCCTGACACCCAAGCCCTCCCCCGCCCCGCGCATCAACGGCCCCAAAATCTTTGGCGCCCGCCCCGGCTCGCCGTTCCTCTTCACCATCCCCGCCAGCGGCCAGCGCCCCATGACCTTCGCCGCCGACGGCCTGCCCCCAGGGCTGCAACTGGATCCGGCCACCGGCATCATCACCGGCGCCCTCAACGATAAGGGCACTTATATCACTACTCTCACCGCCAGAAACGACCTCGGCGCCGCCACGCGCCCGTTGAAGATCCTCTGCGGCGACACCATTGCGCTGACGCCCGCCGCTGGGCTGGAACAGTTGGAACTGCTTCGCTTGCGACGTGACCGATGCCAATGTCCGCGCCGCCGCAGATGCCATGGCCGCCAGCGGCCTGTGGAGCACGGCTGGACTTACATCAATATTGACGACTGCTGGGAAGCCGGCCGCGACGCCCAGGGCAACGTCCTTTCCAACGCCAAGTTCCCCAACATGAACGCCCTGACCGAATACGTTCACAGCAAGGGTCTCAAGATCGGTCTCTATTCCTCGCCCGGTCCCAAGACCTGCGCCGGCCACGAAGGCAGCTACAAGCATGAAGAGCAGGATGCCCGGCGCTATGCCCAATGGGGATTCGATTACCTCAAATACGATTGGTGCAGCTACGGCGAAATCGCCCCGCGCCCCGACCACGCCGCCATGCTGAAGCCCTACCAGGTCATGCGCGCCGCCTTGGACAAGGCCCCTCGCGACATCGTCTTCAGCCTCTGCCAATACGGCATGGGCAACGTCTGGGAATGGGGCGCCCAGGTCGGCGGCAACTGCTGGCGCACCACCGGCGACATCACCGATACCTGGCGCAGCATGGCCGGCATCGGCTTCGGCCAGGCCGGTCACGAGAAGTTCGCCGGCCCGGGCCACTGGAACGACCCGGACATGCTCGTCGTGGGCTATGTCGGTTGGAGCGCCCAGGTCCGCCCCACCCGCCTCACTCCCAACGAGCAATACACCCACATCAGCCTCTGGTGCCTGCTCTGCTCCCCGTTGCTCATCGGCTGCGACCTGACCAAGCTCGACGAGTTCACCCTCAACCTCCTGACCAATGACGAAGTGCTCGAGGTCAGCCAGGACCCCTTGGGCCGGCAGGCCGGCCGCGTCGCCCAAAACGGCCCCCTTGAAGTCTGGGCCAAAGACATGGAAGACGGCTCCAAGGCGGTGGGCCTCTTCAACCGCGGCGCCGAACAAGCCCAGGTGACCGCCAACTGGGCCGACCTTCACCTGACCGGCACTCACAAAATCCGCGACCTCTGGCGCCAACAGGACCTCGGCAGCTTCAGCGACCATTTCCAGGCCCCCGTCCCCCGACACGGCGTCGTGCTCATCAAAGTTGCCGCCCAGTAAGGGCTGCTGCAAACTGTTCAGGTGAGGCGCAGATCTGTTTCTGGGGACTGGTTTTGTTGGTCAGCCAGTTCACTTTGAGACCAGCGGCCAGGGCGAGCGCCCCCATTCGCACCGGAATTCTATCCCGGCTTGACTCCGCATGGCGGGCATTGCAGATTCAGGCTAGTACAGCCCGGCGTAAGTTCGTGAGGAGGTCGGCGCGTCAAGACGAGGAATTGGGAGCCGTGGCTGGCAATGGAGGTCGTTTGGAGAGGTCATTCCCACCGGAAGGCTTGAGGGCCCCGGAAAGCGTCACGCTCAAAGGTGGACCTTGGGCGCGAGTCCGTTTTTGGAGCCGCTGGTGCGTGGGGATGGCGGTTTTGTCAGCCAGAGGCAATGCCCTGGAGAGGCTTGCCCTGATAGGTCCATTTGAAGGGCTTGGCCATGGTGCGGTTGAAGTAATCCACAAAGGCCTCCAGTTTTTGTTGGAGATTGGCCAAGGAGGCGAAGTTGCCGCGGCGAATCACCTTGCGCACCAGGATGCCAAACCAGATTTCGATCTGGTTCATCCAAGAGGCGTGTTTCGGGGTGTAACAAAACCGAATCCGATGGGTGGGATCACTCAGGAAGCCGGCGCGGCTTTCTTGACTCTGGAGGACCCCTTGCTCGCCCTTGACGCCCAAGGTGCTCTCGGCTATGGCCGCGTCGCGCGCCACATACCGCGCCAGGCTTTCGGATTGGTGGGTGTTCAGGTTGTCCAGGACAAAGGTAAAGCCAACCGCTTGGGGATGGGCCTGCACCAGGCCGTTGATTAAGTCCAGAAAGTCGGCTTCGTTGCGCGTGGGCCGACAGTAGGCTTGCACTTGGCCGCCAGCCACATCCAAACCCGCCAGCAGCGAGAGGGTGCCATGGCGTTCATACTCAAACTCGCGCCGCACCGGTTGACCGGGTTTCATGGGCTGGTCCGGAGCGATGCGCGCCAGGGCCTGGATGCCGGTCATCTCATCCACCGAGAAGGTCAATTCACCCCGTGCGGCGGCTTGCTGGGCTTGCTGATAGCGGGCGCCCACGACCCTGATTTTCTCCTCCTTTTGCGGATCGGGCTTGGCGTTGAGCCAGTAACGGCTGCGGTGAGGCTGCAAGTCCAGGGCGGCGAGCATGCGGTTGACCTGCCGCTCGGAGATGCTGGAAACGATTCCTTGCTGGACCACTTGGTCCTTCAACTCACGGGCAGTCCAGTGAGTGATCGGTCGTCCATGGTCCTGGGGTTTTTCGCAGGCGATGGCGACGAGGGCACAGGTTTGTTGGGCGGTGAAGGTGTCGGGACGGCCCGAGCGCGGGGCATCGGCCAGGAGGGGCAGCTTGGAGGGCGGGGGCTCAACCGCCGGAGGTTGCGCACCGGAGTTTTCGGTGGCCGGGCTCTCCAAGGGTTTGGGGGTGTATCGCCGGATCCACTTACGCACGGTGTTGGCACACACCTGAGCCTGGTGGCGATGGCGGGGATGCTGGTGTTTTGGGCGGCCAAAAGGATGATGCGGGCGCGTTCGACGGCACGTCGGGGAGCGGCCAGCCGCCGGCTTAAGCTTTCCAGTTCGGCTTTCTCCTGGCAGGAGAGGGCCAAGGCTGTGTTCAACAGGGCGCGCGTAAATGGGGTTGGCTGGCGCTCACGGTGGTGGCACCGGTTTGTGAGGCGGGCGGCGGTCGGCTACGGCCAGCACGGCAGCCTCCCAAGGCCAGAGCAGGGGGTGCAGCCGGTTGGTTTTCATGAGGGGCGTTTCAAGAGGTCGAAGGTGTTGGGGGCCGTGCGGGTGAAGGCATTTTGGTCCAGGACCTTTTTGGTCAGGGCGCTGACCAGGGATTCCCGGTGGAGTGGGCGCTGATAGTCTTTTTTGGCGCGCTGGATGATGTCGTTGATATGGAGGGGCCCCTTGGCCGTCAGCAGTATGTCATATACTACATCCATATTAGACTTACGTTTCGGCTCCGCCGACGGAGCGGTTTTGCGGTGCTCCGAGCGGCGGAGGGCGCGCAAGGCGCGGAGTTGAGCCAGGGCCGTGTTTTCCAGGACTTCGATGAGGTCGTCTTTATTGAGTGGGTTCATGGGGCGAGGAAAAAGTTTGTCATATGGCCCAATGTGTGGTATAGGTAAGTATATGTCAACAAAATAATCTACCTATAGCGACAAAAAAACTCCTTGCCTCCCATCGGCGAGAGGTGGTCGGGGAATCAGTGCCCTGCAGTAAACCAAGCGAAATGCAGGAGCGGGCTGAAAGAGAGGACTTCGCTCAACTGGCTACTTCACCGACTTTGATACTCACGAATTTGCGCCGCGATGTACTAGATTCTCATCGGCTTTGATGATCTCGAAACCAGTCGTATGGCCAAATTGAAGGTTAGCAAGACCGCACCCGCTCTCCCTCCCCAGGATTCCGCTGCGGGCGGCAAAGTCGGAGGCAACGGTGGCTCCTCGGGCTCGACACCGGAAAAAGGCTCCCCCTCTTCGAGATCGCTGAGAAAGTCAAGGAACTCGTCCGCCTCAGCCAGGAACAAGGTTATCTCACCTATGGCGATATCAACGATGCCCTCCCTGAGGCCGTGCTTTCCCCGGAGGAACTGGACGAGATCTACATCCAGTTGCGCAACCTCGAGGTCGAGATCGTTGACCAGGCCGAAGTTGACCGCATCAAGCAGCCCGAACCGGACGAGGAGGACGAAAAAGCCCGGCTGGACATTCTTGACGACCCGGTGCGGATGTATCTCAAGCAGATGGGCCAGGTCCCCCTCCTCACCCGCGAGCAGGAAGTCGAAATCTCCAAACGGATTGAAGAGGCCGAAACCCGTCTCCGCCAGCTCATCTGCGGTCTCGGTTTCGCCGCCAAAGAGCACATCGCCCTGGCCGAAAAACTCACCTCCGAACCTCCTAAAGAACGCTTTGATCGCGTGATTGTTGATAAGAAGGTTGACAGCCGCGAGACCCATCTTCGTGTTCTCCAGAAACTCATCAAGACCGTCCGCAACATCGACCTCGAGGTCGATCACCGATACGCCCAGTGGCAGAAATGCCCTCCTTCACCGGAAGGCCGCAAGCTCTTCGCTGCCTTCAAGAAATTGGACCGGAAGCTCCAGGCCACTTTCCCCAAGTTCTTTTACAAACAGAAAGTCTTCGAAGAGATGGCCATGGTGGCCGAGAATATCTTCGACAAACTCCAGTCTTCCTTCCGAGAGTTCCCCGACCTGGCTCAGCCCGGCAAACCGGCCCAGCACGCCGCCCTCGCTCAGGCCGAACTCCTCAAAGTGCAGGCCCTCGAGGAGTTCGTGCGCATGCCCAACGCCGCCTTTATTGCCACCTACAAGGAGTTGAAAACTGCCGCCACCAACGCCCTCCTGGCCAAAACCGAAATGGTCGAGGCCAACTTGCGCCTCGTCATCTCCATCGCCAAGAAGTACACCAACCGCGGCCTCTCCTTTCTGGACCTCATACAGGAAGGCAACATGGGCCTGATGAAGGCCGTCGAGAAATTCGAATACCGGCGCGGCTACAAATTCTCCACCTATGCCACGTGGTGGATCCGCCAGGCCATCACCCGCTGTATCGCCGACCAGGCCCGCACTATCCGTATCCCCGTCCACATGATCGAAACCATTAACAAGCTCATGCGCACCCAGAAACGCTTGTTGCAGGACTTCGGTCGCGAGCCTTCCCCGGAGGAAATCGCCGATGAAATGCAGCTCCCGGTCGAACGCGTCGGGGCCGTCCTCAAAATGGCCCAGCAGCCTATCTCCCTCCAGTCCCCCGTCGGCGAGAGCGAAGATACCAGCTTCGGCGACTTTATCGAAGACAAGAACACGGAAAGCCCTTCCGAGATGACCGGCTTCAGCCTTCTGAAGGACAAACTCAGCGACGTCCTCGCCAGCCTTACCGAACGCGAGCGCAAAGTCCTCGAATTGCGCTTCGGCCTGGGCGACGGCTACTCCCGCACCCTGGAAGAGGTCGGACGGCAATTCAAAGTCACTCGCGAACGCATCCGCCAAATCGAGGCCAAGGCCCTCCGCAAAATGCGCCACCCGACCCGCATCCGCCAACTCCACGGCTTCCTCGAAGTCCAGGAAGTCAAGACCGAGTAGCGGCTCCCTTGCCATCAAGGTTCTGTGCAAGAACCCAGGCCGGGTTTGGGGCGCCATTCCAACAACCCGGCCAAGGCACCCGGCCGCAGCAGACGAGTTCTTTCGCCCAGGGCAGTTTTTTGTGCGGTTTTAGCCTCCGGCGCACATATCCTCTATGACGGCAGATGAGTAACGACACGGAATTACTGCGACGGTATGTTGAGGAACGCTCCGAGAGCGCCTTCACCGAACTGGTGCATGACCACCTGAACCTGGTCTATTCGTCGGCCCTCAGGGAGACGGGCGGCGACGGGGCGCTGGCGGAAGACCTCTCGCAAGCCGTGTTCACGGAGCTGGCGCGCAAAGGTCCCAGGCTTCTGGGCCATCCCTCGTTGGCGGGGTGGCTCTACACGACGGTCCGCCATCGGGCTGCCAATTTGCGGCGTGCCGAGCAGCACCGCCGGCGTCGGGAAGAAGAGGCCCAGACTATGAATGAGTTGCTTTCGGAGGACTCCCCCAGCGAGGCCTGGCAGCGGGTTCGGCCGGCGCTCGATGACGCCCTCCACGAATTGAAAGAGGCGGACCGCGCGGTCGTAGTGCTCCGCTTCCTGGAGGACCGGACCTTGCGCGAAGTCGGCGCGCGGCTGGGACTTAATGAGAACGCGGCCCGGATGCGAGTGGACCGGGCGCTGGAGAAGCTCCGTGGGCTGCTGGCGCGACGCGGCATCACCTCGACCGCCTCCGGTCTAGCCGCCGCCTTGGCGATCGGAGTCGTCACGCCGGCCCCGGCCGCCTTGGCGGCGGCCATCGCCAGCGCAGCGCTGGCCAGCGGAGCGGCTGCCGGCTCAACCGCCCTGACGCTGATGAAACTTATGAGTGTAACCAAAGTTCAACTCAGTCTGATTGGCGCCCTGGCCTTGGCAGGCATTGCCGCGCCCGTCTGGCAACAAACGCGCCTGCAGCGCGCGCGGTCCGAGAGCGCACAATTGCGCGCGGGGCAAACGGAACTCGCCGCCCTGCGCGGCGAATTGCGCGCGCAGGAAAAGGAACTCGCCGCGTTGCGCGGTGAAGCGGGACGGCTGCGCACAGTCGAGGCCGACCAGGCCGAACTGGAGCGGTTGCGCCAATGGAAGGCGCAAACTCAGCCCGAGTTGCTCCGCTTGCGCGGGATGGCTGGGGTCGCCCGGCGGGCGAATGTCGAGGCCGAGGAATTGAAGGCCCAACTTGCGCGGCAGACCAGCGGCGCCGGCGCCACGCCAGTCTCCGGGCCGATGGGTGATCTGATGAAGCAGGCCATGAAGCAGGCCACGGAGCAACAGGTCGAGGGCCGGTTGTCCCGCATGACGGCCAGCTTGCACCTGGCTCCGGAACAAGCCCAGGCCGCTCGTGACATCCTGATGCGGCAGGCGCAGGTGATGTCGGCGGGGACGCAGCAGGTCTTTTCGGGCACATTTAACAAGGATGAGATCGCCAGCCTGGCCAAGAACGCGGGCAATCCGGACGAGCAAATCAAGGCGCTGCTGACTCCGGACCAGCGAGCGGCCTATCCAAGCTACCAACAGGAAGAGGCCGCCCACAATGCGCGCATGGCGGCCAATACTGAACTGCTCCAGATGGAGTCCACCCTCGGCTTGACATCGGAACAAGAGGATGGGGCCTTTGCCGCCCTGTATGAGGTTAACCTCAGCCAACTGACCGGCAGCGCCACGCCCGCCTCTGCGCCCGCCTCTACCAATCTGGCCGACATCATGCAGGGGGTAATGCAGGGGGGGTTTGACCAGAAAGCCAAGGCGCTGGAGTCCGTGCTGACGCCAACCCAGTTGGAAAACTACCGCCAACAGCAAGCGCTTCAGGCCAAGGCTGCCAAAGACATCTGGAGCAAGATGGGAGTCGGCGGCTCGAAATGACCTGAAACAAACAACCGGCGCAACAAAACCATGGCTCCAGTAATAAACTGTTGAAGGTTAAGCGTTATCAATCACAAACAATCCCATGAACGCACTCTTGGCTGTCCTCGATTTCACCGACTTCGCCATCATCGCCTTCATCGTCATCGTGTTTACCAGCAGTGCCTCACTGGCTACACGCCGACGGCTCGATCGCGTCGAACGCAAGATGGATGCCCTTCTCCAGCACCACGGCATCAAGTTGCCGTCCAGCCTATCTGCCGAGGCTCAGCGGATGGCGAGCGACCCAAACAACAGGACAACCGCCATCATGCTTCATCAAGAGGAGAATCCAGAACTCAGCCCCGCAGATGTCAAGAGGGAGATTGAGAACTTCGCGAAAAGCAAAGGACCCCAGTGAAAGGAACTATGAAGACGAGGACGTGGTTGAAGGCGATAGGCGCGGTGGGCGTGGGCGCAGCCGCCTTGCTGGCGGGCGGCGCGGTACGGATGGCGACCTCTCAAAGCGGCGGCGGCGACAAAGCGACGGCGCAGGAAATTGCCGGAAAATCACGCGAGGCCTACGCCGCGCTTTCCAGTTACAGCGATAGCGGGACCGTGGTCTCGGAAATGGCAGGCCAAAGCATCACCCTCACCTTCAATACCCGGCTGCAACGGCCTAACTTGTATCGGATTGATTGGACGCAGGTGATGGGACTCAAGGGAGTTGTTTGGTCGGATGGCGGCGGAGATTATCTCCTGACCACCGCCGCCGGACAGGAGAAAAGCGCCAAATCTCAAAAAATGCCAAGCATGAAGAATGCCTTGACCCAGGCCGCGGGTCTTTCATCGTTCGCCACGTCAACGATACCCGGAGCTTTCTTTAATCAAGAGTTCGGCGATGCGTTTTTTGCTTCTGCCATGTCGGGCCACTCTCCGCTGAAAAGAGAGAACGACGCGAAGGTGGGTGACGTTGATTGTTACGTTGTGTCGAGCGTGATGGACCCGTCCAACGCGCCTGACCAAGGCAAACCAGGAACAGCATCCGCGATGCTTTGGATCGGCAAAAGCGATTTTCTCATCCACCAATGCCGCGCCAGGCTTGTGGGAAAGGCAGACTTCAGCGCGCCGCCGAGTGATCAAGCGATTGATGAAGCGATAAAAAAGTCTCTGGAAATGCAGAACAAACCGGCCACACCCGAGGCCATCGCCGCCATGAGACCGCAGATGAAGGCAATCATGAAACAGACGCAAAGCACGCTCAAATCGGGCTTCGAATCGGGCATCGTGTTCACCCAGACACGCGAAAACATTGTCGTGAATGAAAAGCTCACGCCGGCTGATTTCACCCGCTGAGGTTTCAGAAAGCGGGTCCCATGAGAAAGCTGGCCGCACTGCAACAGGATTCACCCGATTACCTGACTGCGGCGCTGCCGGGCCGCTGCGTGCACCAGCAACTGCGGGAAGGCAGCACGGGAGAAGATGCATCTCCGGTTGCGGATGGGAAAGGACTGTTATTCTCTCAAGCGTCAAAGTCCGGCATCTCGAAGATTCCCTCGATGGGGAAGGCAAAGCCGGGCAACACGCTGCCACCGTCCAACTGGTCGCCCTCACGCAGCGTATCGGAGTCTCGCAGCGAGCTGTGAACCTCTATCGTGCGGTCTTTGGGATTCACCACCCAGGCGAGGCGGGTCCCGTTTGCGAAATACTGCGCCAATTTCTGCTTGAGCCTTTTCCGGCTTTCCCCGGGCGAAACCACCTCTACCGCCAGATCCGGCGCGCCCTGAAAGAACCTCGTGGGAGTCTCCTTTCGCCCGCGGAGGCGCTCCTTGCCAACGAACGAAACGTCCGGCGAAAGGCAGTCGCCGCTCTTCAACCGGAAGCCGGTGCTCGAATCCACAACGACGCCCAAGCGGTGCTTGAGCGCAAAAGCCGTGATCGCGGACACCAACCGCGACGCGAGGTACCCGTGCTGAAAGCCGGTCGGGCTCACGACCAATTCTCCCCCGAGTAGTTCATATTTTTGGCCATCCCGGGGCAGCGCCATGAGCGCTTCGTCCGTCCACTCTTTTCTTTCGACAGAGGCTTGCATACCTCCTCACTGTAATCTTAGCAGTCACGCTTTGCCATAACTTAAAGATCTTCACTGATTCCTCACAAACATCTTCCCCGGCAATTGCCGGATGAGCCGCTTCATCTCCAGGCTCAGGAGCGCGACCGAGACGGCGGAGGCGGGCAGGCCGCTCTTGCGGATTGCGTCATCGATGCCGATCTCCTCGTTGCTCAGCGTGTCATAGACCTTCTGCTCGTTTTCGCTGAGTTCCAGCGCCGGCAGAACGCCCGTCTCCGCCGCCGAGGGCGGTTTGTTGCTGGCGGGGAACAAGTATTCGAATTCGCTCAGGATGTCCTCAGCCCCTTCGCAGAGCTTGGCGCCTTTCTTGATGAGGTCATGGCAGCCTTTGCTGCGCGGCGAGTTAATGCGGCCGGGCACGGCGAAAACCTGGCGGCCGTATTCGTTGGCGAAGTTGGCGGTAATGAGCGCGCCGCTGGTGAGGTTGGCCTCGACCACGACCGTGCCCAAGGTCATGCCGGCCACGATGCGGTTGCGGATGGGGAAGGATTGTTTGTCGCCGGGGCGGTTGAAGGGGAATTGGGTGATGAGGGCGCCGTTGGCGGCGATTTGCTCAAAGAGTTTCGCATTTTCCGGAGGAGTAACCAGGTTGATGCCGGTCCCCAGGACCGCGATGGTGCGTCCTTTGGCGGCCAAGGCCCCCTGGTGCGCGGCCGAGTCAATGCCGCGCGCCCCGCCGCTCACGACCGTCACGCCCAGGTAGGCCAGTTGATAGGCCAGCTTCCGGGCGGCTTCGATCCCATAGTGGGTGGTCATCCGCGACCCCACCATCGCCACGGCGTTCTTGTCCTTGGGCAGCATCTGGCCTTTGACATAGAGCACCGGCGGCGGGTCATAAATCTGCCGCAGCAGTGCGGGGTATTCCTCGTCCTGCTGGGCGACGACCCGGCACCCGAAGTCGGCAATCCGCTTCAATTCCGCCTCGAGGTCGATCGTCTTTTCCCAGTTGGCGATGGCCTCGGCGACCTCCTCGCCGATGCCCCTGACCGGCAGCAACTGCTGGCGGGAGGCGCGCAGCACCGCCGGTGCCTCCCCGAAATGTTCCAGCAGCGCCCGCACCCGGACCGGGCCAATGCCTTCGATCAGGTTCAGCGCCACCAGTGCCTGGCGATAGTCCATGATGAGCTTTACAACCCGGCCGACGATGCGTGGATCAGCTCGAGGTCGTCCCCGGGTTCCGCCAGAAAGGTAAGCTCGCCGTCGTCGTCACGGAGCATAATCCCGGCCTCCTGGCCGAAATAATCCTCGTAGCCGCCGGAAAACTCACCCCCTTCGCCATCGCTGACAAAGGCTACAGTGGCTGCTGCGCCCTTGTATCGAACGCGGTCGCCGGCGTGCACTTTCTCGCCGGTCAGGTAGTGCGGCAGGTCGACATTCATAAGCGTCGTTCGTTCTACTTTGCCAGTTCCACGCAACGCGTCTCCCGGACGACGATGATTTTGATCTGACCGGGGTATTGCAGTTCGTTTTCGATGGTCGAGGCTATTTTCCGCGCCAGGGCAAAGGCCGCTTCATCGTCGATCTGGTCGGGCAGGACAAAGACGCGCAATTCGCGCCCGGCCTGGACGGCAAAGGACTTCTCGACGCCGGGAAACGAGCTGGCAATCCGTTCGAGGTCTTCGACCCGCTTGAGATAGGTGGTCATGTTCTCCGAACGGGCGCCCGGCCGGGAGGCGCTGATGGCATCGGCGGCGCTGACGAGGATGCCGAGCGGGCCGACGGCGGGCACGTCGTTATGATGGGAGGCCACGGCATTGACCACCACCTCGGATTCGCCGCAGCGTCTGAGCAGTTCGGCGCCGGTCAGCGCGTGCGGCCCTTCGACCTCTTGGTTGGCGGCCTTGCCGATGTCGTGCAACAAGCCGGCCCGTTTGGCCATGGTCACGTCCAGGCGCAACTCGGCAGCCATCAGCCCGGAGAGGTGGGCGACCTCGACGGAGTGGTCGAGGATATTTTGGGAGTAGCTGTGGCGGAAATGCAGGCGCCCCAGCAGCTTCACGACTTCCAGGCACATCGGCGGCAGGCCCGCCTTCATCACCGCTTCCTCGCCAATGCGCACAATGGTCTCATCCATCTCCCGGCTCACCTTCGCCACGATCTCCTCGATGCGCGTCGGGTGAATCCGCCCGTCGGCAATGAGCCGAAGCATGGATTCGCGGGCAATCTCGCGGCGCACCGGGTCGAACCCGGAGAGCAGCACGGCCCCCGGGGTGTCGTCAATGAGCACGGTGACGCCGGTCGCCGCCTCGAACGCGCGGATATTGCGGCCCTCCCGTCCGATGATGCGCCCTTTGATCTCCTCGCCCTGGAGGGCGATGCTGGCCGTGGTGTTCTCGAAGGTGTGCTCGGCGGCATAGCGCTGGATGGCGATGCCGATGATGCGCCGGGCCTTCTCTTCGGCCTTGGTCTTGGCCTCCTCGAGAATGTGGCGCGCCAGGTTGCTGGCGTCGCGCAGGGCCTCCTGCTCGACCTTTTTGAGAAAGGCCTCGCGCGCCTCCGCCTCGCTCAAGCCGGCCAGCTTCTGCAATTGCTCGGCGGCCTGCCGGGTCAGCTCTTGCAGTTTGCGCTGCCGCTCTTCCAGGGCCTCGGCCTGCTGTCGCAACGCCGCCCTCTGGTCATTGACTCTCTTCTCGGCCTCCACGACCCGTTCGAGTTGGGAATTGATCAGCGCCTCGCGCTCGCCCAGCCGGCGCTCCAACTCGGCGCGCTCGGCCAGGCGGGCGCTGAAGGAGCGATTCGAGCTCCTGGCGCAGCTTGAGGGCCTCCTGGTTGGCGGTCACGCGGGCGCTCCCCAGCAGGGCCTCGGCTTCGTTCCGGGCTTTGGCCAACAGCGCCTCCACCTCGAGTCGCTTGGCCTCCTTGAGGTTGCGGTCTTTCCACCAGAGCAGGAGATAGCAAAGCGCGCCTCCAGCGGTGGCCAGGGCGCCGTCCTGCACAATATTGGCCAATGAGGTCATTCCAAACCGCGCGCGCTCACAGCGCAATCCAGCGCGTCGGTGTCAAGATGCAATTCATACGAATGTCATGCGGGGTGACAGGGACCTGGCGCACGATTTGTTGGTCGAACGCCACGCCGCACGTCACTCCGCGCAGGCCCGCCAGCAATTGGTCATAAAACCCTTTGCCCCGGCCAAGGCGGCGGCCCTGCAGGTCGAATGCTACCCCAGGCACGAGGATCAAGTCCAGCCACTTTAATGAAAACGGCGGCACAATGGTCGGCCGGCTCGCGGATGCCGAAATGCCCCGCCTTGAGGTCCAGCCCCAGGTCCCGGACCTCGCAGGCCAGGTAGGCCGCCGCTCTCGGGCGCGAAGCGCGGCAGGCCGACCCTCTTGCCCGCCCCCAGCGCCTCCTTGAGCAGCGGCCACACATCCAATTCCTCCGCCAGCGGGGCATAAAACAGAACCGACCGCGCCGCCCGCCACTGGGGCTGCGAGGAAAGCAAATCCCGTGCCTGCCCCGAGGCGGCCGCCCGCTCCGCCGGGGCCATGGCCTGCAACGCCGCGGCGACCTCCCGCCGCAGCGCTTGCTTGGAGGCCTTAATCTCAGGGCTCATTCCGAGCGGCTGGGGACGAGATTTTAGCCTGTGCCAGTTGCGCCCGCCATTTCTCGAGGCGTTCCTTGATCTTCTTCTCGGCCCCCTCCTCGGCGGGCTCGTAGTAGCGCCGGTCGGCGCCGAGGTAGTCCTGGGCGACGAAATGGCCGGGGTGATCGTGGGCGTATTGGTAGCCCTGGCCGTGGCCCAGGCGTTTGGCGCCTTGGTAACTGGCGTCGCGCAAATGCTCCGGCACCGGCAGCGTGCGCCCGGACTCCACGTCCTTGAGGGCCGCATTGATGGCCATGACGGTGCTGTTGCTCTTTGGGGCGGTGGCGATGTAAATGGCCGCCTCGGCCAGGGGGATGCGGGCCTCCGGCCAGCCGATGAATTCGGCCGCCTGGAAGGCGGCGTTGGCCAGCACCAGGGCCATCGGGTCCGCCAGGCCGACGTCCTCGGCGGCATGAATGACGATGCGCCGGGCGACGAAGCGCGGGTCTTCCCCCGCGTGAATCATCTTGGCCAGCCAATACAGCGCCGCGTCCGGGTCGCTCCCGCGCATCGATTTGATGAACGCCGAAATCGTGTCGTAGTGGGCGTCCTCATCGTCGTACACCACCGCCTTTTTCTGGATGCTTTGCTCGGCGGTCGCCAGGTCAATGTGGATTACCCCGTCGGCGCCAGGCGCGGTGGTCAGGGCGGCGATTTCGAGCGCATTGAGGGCCTTGCGGGCGTCCCCGTCGGACAACCTCGCCAGGTGGCCCAGGGCCGCCTCATCCGCCTCGAGCCTCAGCTCGCCCAACCCCCGCTCGCGGTCAAGGAGCGCGCGCCGGAGCAGGCGGCAAAGGTCCTCTTCCGACAACGCCCGCAACTCGAAAATCTGCGAGCGGGACACCAGTGGCGAGTTGACGAAAAAGAACGGATTGTGCGTGGTGGCGCCGATGAGCCGCACGATGCCCCCTTCCACGTCCGGCAGCAGCACGTCCTGCTGCGCCTTGTTGAACCGATGGATTTCATCGATGAACAGGAACGTCGGCAGCCCCGTGTTCTCCAGCCGGTTGGCGGCCAGCGAGAGCACCCGCCGCATGTCCGCCACATTGGATTCCACGCCGCTGAGCCGCTCGAATTTGCTCCGGGTCTTCCGGGCGATGACCTGGGCCAGTGAAGTCTTTCCCGTCCCCGGCGGCCCATAAAAAATCACCGACTGCATCCGGTCGGCCTCGATGGCGCGGCGCAGGAGCTGCCCGGGGCCGAGGATGTGCGGCTGGCCCACAAATTCGGACAGATCGCGCGGACGCATCCGGGCGGCCAGGGGCTGGTGGCGCTGCGCTGGGGCGGCCGGCGGCGCGGCCGGCGGGGCGGGGGCGGCTTCGGAAAACAATTCATCAGGCGCCATGCCCCAACATAACAGGGGCCGGAAGCAGCGCCCAGGGAAAAGAGCGATAAAAAAACCCCGCCATTGCCGTGTGTAACAGTTCCTTTGAACTTATTAGAAACAGGTGGGCACCCGCTGAGTTGCTTACGACTTCCAGTTAAGGCCTGTCGGCCACAACCACAGTTAGGGCCCCTCGATTTATCAACTACGGTTCAAGGACATAGCTTCTAATCACGAGCATAGGCAGGGTAAATTCCAAAACCCGGCTTTGTCTTTTCCAAAGAACCAGCGCGCGGGAGCGTTAAAGTCTCCCCACCGCTTGCTGTAAACGATTATCGGTTGCCGGCGAGCTTTCCTCAAGGAAAAACTTTTCGCCCAGCTCGATTTTTTCCAGACCGCAGGATAGTCATTTTAACTTGACTCGCCAAGCCCGCCGGTGTTCAACTGGGAGTTCATGAAGGCTCTCCTTTGCAACGCGAGCGGACATTGGCCCTGGCCATGCCTCTGCGAGTGCCCGTGGCACTGGGGCGACCCCTGTGCAAACGCAATGAGAACCCCCAAAGAAAGAAGATAGATCAGATCATGAAAAAGAGAACAATCCCCCAATGGCTCCTCACGACCGTGTGCGGACTGGCCCTGGCCGGCTCGATGGCCGTGGGCTGGGCGCAGACCGCTCAAAACCCTCAACCTTTCGATACCGGCGCAGGTTCCTGGATCACCTGGAACGGCTGGGGCCTGCAATCACCCGATGCATTAGGCAACACATGGCTTTATTGGGATAGCACCCGCGATGCCTCCAACAACCCGAATTCGGGCTCTCTTCGATATGAAGTTCCCTTCACTGGCGCCGGAGGCGACCAGATCATGACTTTTGGCACCCTGGCCAACCGGTGGGGATGGGACGGCGGAGTGGTGCTCAATGTCATCGGCAAGTATAATAACCTGTCATTGGACCTGCTGATCGACCCGGCCAGCCCGCCGACCAAGAACAACGATTTTGGCACCTTCGAGCTGGGCTTCACTACGGATGGCTGGGGGCAGGTCAATGTGACGAACATGTCGCCGCCTCTCAGTGTGGCGGGGAACTGGATGCATGTGGTCGCGCCCATCAACGAGAGCCTGGCCGGTCTCGAAAAGGTCAATGGGTTCTATGTGAAAATATGGTCCGGCGGCGTCTTCACCAACACGTTCATGTTCAATATTGATAACGTTTGGCTTGAGCCCGCCCCCTCGACCAATCCGCCGCCCCCCCCGCCTTCCCTGACGCTGGAAAAGACCATTCCCGGCCTCAATCTCATTGCCGCCGGCACCGGCCAATATGACCGCCAGAACATCAGGGATGTCAATCCCGTGTTTTCCTGGGTGGGCAATGGCAACACGCCCGTGAACTATTCCTTCACCATCAAGTCGTTCCCGGGCACGAACAATCCCGGCTTCGAGGTTCACAGCTACCTGGTCCCGGTGCCTTACGACCCGGTCAATGGCCTGGGCACCATCGGCGCGGACAGCGCGCCCGACTGGGACCAGACCAATTGCGTCTTCATGGACCTGCAGAACCAGGCCGATAGCTCGGCGGTCTGGACTTTCCGGTGGAAGACCAATTCCATCCCGGATGGGAACGGCACTTATTATTCCAGCCCGCTGGCGATTCTGAACGAGCCTGCCGGCACTCTGGGCACCTGGTTGCTCAGCTTCGTCAACGACACCAACGTGACGATGACCAGCCCCAGCGGTTTGACGACTAACTTCGTTTTTTCGCCCGACAAACTGGCCGGTTACGTTGACAACTCCGGCCAAGCCCTGCCTTTGTATTATTACATTGGCGCCAAGCCGCAGCAGAATATCAATCGCGGGCTGCTGGCCGTCGTTTCCCAAGTCCAGATCACGGGGTTGGCGACGAACCTCAATGACAACTTCCTGATCGACTCGACTTTGGACACAAACACCTGGCAGTTGGAGGCCAATAACGGCGCGGCGGGCGTTCAACTGGTTCCAGCCAATGCCGCGTATTGGCTCGATTGGACCTTGCCGGATGCCGGTTTCTCACTCCAAAGCAGCCCGGACTTGAATCCGACCAATTGGGTTGACAGCCCGTTGACGGTTCTCCTGGTGAACGCTGCCAGGAAGGTGCTCCTCTCCAAGAGCGATTTGCCCGGTTCCAGACAGGGCTATTGGCGGCTCCTCAAGCGCGCCTATACGCAATTGCAGGTGCTGATGCCGGGCGAGACTGCGGCGCCGGGCACGCCCACCGGCAAGACCGGCACACCCGACCCGCAAAGTGCCGCCGTTGCCTTCAACGTGGTCGTCAATGCTGTGGACGCCACCTGGCACCTGATCACGCTGGCGCCCAACGATAGCATCGCCCTTACCAGCAACGATGCCAGTGCCTTGTTGCCGGCCAACGCCCCCCTGGTGGGCGGCACCGTGACCTTAAGCGTCACCCCCATGACCGCGGGCAGCACCTTCACTGTCACGGCCACCGACGCTGACGACAACACCAAGACGCCCAACACCGGCACACCGATCACGGTCACTCCATGATCCCGGCCTTGCGGCGGTTATAGTTCTTAAGAAGATGACCCCAAGGGCGCCGCCTCTGAGCGGCGCCCGCTTTTTTTGGCCCGTTTTTTTTGAGTGACGACGCCTGCGGGATTCTGTAGGCTGGCGCCGTGTTTGGTCAGCCGAGTTTCTATGGCAAGCCCGCACTGGTTGCGGGAAGTCCTTCCGAATCGATGCGCGTGTTCCGAAATGTGGGTGTGGCCTGCGGATGGGTCCTCGCCCTTCTTGTCTTTAGCGCTCAAGCCAGGGGGCAAGCGCCGCTGCCTCTCTACACCGATCATCTGGTCAACGGCTTCGAGGACTGGAGTTGGGCGCCCCGCAACCTCAGCAACACCGCCCCGGTGCATTCGGGGACCAATTCCATCCGTGTGAGCGCCGCGGCCTGGCAGGCGCTTTCCCTCGGGCATTCGGATTTCGATGCGACGCTTTACGACAGCCTGGTTTTTTGGGCCCGACGGCGGCGCCGGTGGCGGGCAAGTCCTCCAGGTTTCTGCCGAGTTCGGCTTGAGCACCGGACCGGTCCACCTGCTGTCAGCCCTGGCGCCAAACACCTGGAAGCAATATGTCATTGCACTGAGCACGCTTGGGGCGGCCGATGCGACCAATCTCAATCGGTTTAACATCGCGCTGACCTCCAGCGGCACGGCCGGCGCCTTCTATGTTGATGATGTCCAACTGACCGCCAAACCGGCGCCGGCCCTGACGCACCTGAGTGTCAATGCCGCGTCCTCGCTTCGCGCGGCAGACGCGCGCTGGTTCGGGGTCAATACGGCCATTTGGGACGGCAATTTCGACACGGCGCAGACGCTCTCGTTGCTCGAGGAGATGGGGACCTTGGCGCTGCGGTTCCCCGGCGGCTCGGCTTCCGACGAGTATCATTGGGCCTCGAACTCAAGCCTGACCAACACTTGGGCGTGGGCTACTTCGTTTGCCAGGTTTGCGCACGTGGCGACCCACGCCGGCGCCCAGGCGTTTATCACGGTCAACTATGGCACCGGCACCGCCGAGGAAGCCGCCAACTGGGTGCGTTGCTCGAACGTTACCAACCGTTACGGCTTCAAGTACTGGGAGGTCGGCAACGAAAACTACGGCACCTGGGAGACCGATCAGAATGTCCATCCGCGCGACGCCTACACCTACGCCACGCGGGCGAAGGACTATCTGGAGCAGATGAAGGCTGCCGATGCGACCATCAAGATCGGGGTCCCCGTGACCCCGGGCGAGGACAGTTCGGTGAACGGCTACACCAACCACCCTGCCACCAATCCGCTGACCGGCCAGGTGCATTACGGCTGGACGCCGGTCTTGCTGAGCACGCTCAAGAGCCTGGGCGTCGTCCCGGATTTTCTCATTTACCATTCGTATCCGGAGTTTAGCGCTACCAACTCCATTGCTTGCGCCGACAGCGATCCCCTTTTGCTTCAGTCCTCCACGGCCTGGGCCGGCGCGGCCGCCGATTTGCGCCGGCAACTTACCGCCTATCTGGGCCCCGCCGGCGCCGGCGTGGAACTGGTTTGCACCGAGAATAACAGCGACTGCGGGGCGCAAGGCCGCCAATCCACCAGCCTGGTCAACGGCCTGTATTATGCCGACAGCCTGGCCCAGGTCATGAAGACCGAGTTCAACGCGTTCGTCTGGTGGGACCTGCGCAACAGCTCCGATACCCGCGGCAGTTTCGACTCTACGCTCTACGGCTGGCAGACGTGCGGGGACCTCGGCATGCTCGGCGGCCTCACCAATCGCTATCCGGCGTTCTATGCGGCAAAACTCATGCACTATTTTGCCCGGCCCGGCGATGCCATCCTCGCCGCCAGCAGTGATTACAAGCTCCTCCCGGCCTATGCCGCCCGGCGCGCCGATGGGGCGCTCTTGTGCCTGGTGTTGAACAAGGACACCCTCGCCAGTTTCAATGCCCAGATGGCCATCACCGGGTTCATCCCCGACCCGGGAGCCACGGTCCGCTCCTACGGCATCCCGCAGGACGCCGCCGCCCAAACCGGCGTCGGTTCGCCGGACCTCGCGCAAACGAATTTCACGGCGGCCGGGACGAACTTCCTGTGGACTTTTCCACCGCTGTTGATGACGCTCTTTACCCTGGCGCCCGCCGCTCCGCGCCTGACGGTGGCGACGCCGGCGCCCCAGGCGGGCGAACCGCTCCTGGTGCAGCTTCAAGGCCAGCCGGGCGCGACCTATGTGGTCCAAATCTCGACCAACCTGAGCGCCTGGACCTCGGTTTCAACGAATGCCCTGGGGACCAACCACACGGTCATCCTCACCAATCCCGTGCCGGCCCGATCGGGACACACGTTCTGGAGGGCCTTCTGGCCGGGGCTGTGAATACCTGGCCTCGCGCGCGGCTGTTCGGAGCCCGCCGCGCCGACGCCTTCCTGTCAAGGCTCTTCAGAGCCCAGCCTGACTGAGGCGCCCGGGATGAGGGTCATCTCGAACTGGACAGGTTGAGCGGCGCCCGCCTGGAAGAGAGGGCCAATGACGCTGTTGGCGAAGCTGCAGCCTTCCACATAAAAATGGTACTTGGCCGCATTCAAAGTATCGAAAACGAACCGGCCCTGCTCGTCCGTGCGGGCGGTTTCGTTAGGGAAATTGCCGGACTCGGGCAGGGCCCGCACTTCGGCCGACACGACAGGGCGTTTCGATTTGGCCTCGATGACGCGGCCGCTCAGTCTCAGTCCCGGCTCGAGCCGCGCGCTCAGGGGCAGCTTGGAGAAGTTGACCGGCAGGCTCGCGGAGCGCAAACCGAAGCTGTGAACGGTGAGCACGTATTGCCCGAGCCGCGGATTGCAGTCATCGAAGCAGAACCGGCCATCGTAGTCAGTGCGACGCGCCGGCATCCCGAAGCTGCAACTCGCGTGGCTCCAGCAAAGGCCCACCTTGGCGTGGGCCAGGGGTTGGCCTGCCGGCGAGATGACCTGGCCGGCGATGCGAGCGCCCGGCCTGAACTGAAGCTCCACCTTCCGGTCCGGGGCCTCCTCTGTGAGTTTGATCGGCTCGCTGATCGCAAAGTTGTTCGACTGCCAGGCGATGACCACGTAGGTGCCGCCCAGGGGCAGCGGGCTGGCAACGTATTTGCGCGGCCCGGCATCCGGCGACCAGTTATCCGCGTTGGGCATGGTGTACAATCCCGGTTCGGCCAGAGGCGAACGCTTCAGCTCGGCGACCGAAAAGGAGACATTGCCCGCCAGCGAACCGTTTGCCCTGCGGGCCTGGGCGTAGATGGCCCCGGCCGGAATCACAGGCACGGGGATGACCAGCTGCCCCCGGCCATCGTTGACCTTGATGTTTATTCTCCGCTCGAACGAATAGCCGACCGTGTGGGCCGGTTCGATAGAAAACTCGCGTCCGATCGGGACCTCGAAGGAAACCTCGCCATTGCGGATCTCCATCTCCTTGCGTAGGGCCGTGTGCGGCTCTCGGCCAGGCAGGTCAACGGAGATGGTGCCTTTGGGCGGGACTCTCGAAGGGGTGCTCAAAACGCAACGTGATGCTCCTGGGCGGGGGTTCGTTCGTGGCGGGCGACAAATCGAGGACCCAATCCTTGACCGGGGCGGTGACGTCCCGCCTGAAGGTGCGGTCGCCGGCTTCCAGTTTCAGAAGACCGGCAATCGGGCTGACGAACTCGAAGTAGCCCGTCTCGCCTTCGATGCGGACGGGCACGTACTTGAAAGTCTCGTAAGTAAAGTTGCCCTCCTGATATTGGTTCCTGCACGCGAGCCTGGGTCCCTGGTTGCTGCGCGGCAGCAGACTTAGATCGCCGCTGATCCGGCCAGTCACGCGCAGTTCGGGTCCCAAGGCGGCGTGGAGATTGGTCTGGCCCGCCTGCGCGTTGGCGAGGATGGCGTCGGCATGGCCGTCAGCCCTGACGAGCAGCCAATAGCGGCCGCCTCGCGGGAGCTGGTTTATCACGAATTGGCCACGGGCGTCGGTCACCGCCAGCGGCGAGCCGGGGTGGTCGGGGTGGTGGTCCTGCACGCCGGGGGCATCTTCCGCGCGCAATACATAAATCTCCGCCTCCGAAACAGGCTCCTTTGTGGTCTGATCCGTAACCTGGCCGGCCATTGGCAAGGCCCGCAGTGTCGAAAGGCTCAGCGTCGCATTCGGTTTGGGAGGTGCAAAGCGCTGTTCGACGGTTTCGTATCCGGGCTTTATCAAGGTGATGCCGAGCGGCAGCGGGGCGCAGTGGGGGAGCGTGGCAAGGCCCTGCCGGTCGGTGGCCAGCGGTTGCGGGTTGCCCAGGCCCTGGCCGGCCTGTGGAACCCAGAATTGGCAGTTGAGCGTGGCCTCCGGCAGCGGCTGGCCGGAATCGGCATCCATCGCCTTGATGGAAACCGGGAACCCAGGTTCGAGAATCAGCTCCAGGTTTTCGACCTCGTTGCTGGCGCGGGTATCAATCGGGCCAAGGAAGGCCGGGGCGAATCCTTCCTGCACATTGGCATAGAAGAACAACTCACCCCGGGGCACGCTCGCGGCGCAGACGCCGTCCTTATCGGGAGTGACCCCGATGCCGGTCGAGCTATTGCGGCGCCGGCTGATGAAGGTCCCGTAAGTGCCGCTCGGCAAAGGCGAACCATCCCGGGTCCGCACAACAACTTTGGCCGGGATCTGCTGAGCCTCCTGGGTGGCCGAATCGGCCGGCGGCTGCCCCAGGTTCTTCATCGCGTTCTCAATCCGCTCGATCCGCTGCTGAGGCGAAAGCAGTTTAGCGGCGGCCTTGACGGTCCATTGAGTTCCCACTGCGGAAAGCAACAGGAGCGCCCCGCCCAGGAACAGCGAGCCCACCAGGGCCTTCCAGGTCAGGCGCAGCGAGGGACGATAGCCCGGCACCAGCAACCGTTCGAGACGGTCCCTGAGGGCCGAAGGCTGGCGCCGGTCGGCAAAGGCCGGCGCAGCCACCGGCGCCGGCCCCAGCGCCTGTTCCGCAACGCAGGCCAGGGCACGGGCGTATTCCAGTCGATCCTCGGCCAGACCGGCCGCCAAGGCGTCGCAACACGCCTCCCGCTCGAGCCGCATCTGGCGGCTCAGCCACCAGACGGCGGGATTGAAAAACAGGACCGACTCGATGACGAACTGAAACAAGTTGGCCAGGTAATCGCCGCGCCGGATATGGGCCAATTCGTGCAGCAGGATCAGTTGCAATTGACGGGCCGGGATGGTCGTCAGCAGCGAGAGCGGGAGAATCAGCGTGGGCACGACCACCCCAACCACGGCCGGCGATGTCAGTTTCTCGGTCACGGCCAGCCGGATACGCCGGGTCATGGCCAGGCGACGGCGCGCCTCCCGGACCAGGCGCCGCACGCCCTCGTCCTCGAGCGGGCGCGTCGAGGCGCGAAGCTTTTCCGCCCCGGCCACGCTCACGGCAGCCCGCGCCAGCATCGCCGCCGTCCCAAGCAACCAGCCTAATGCCAGCCAGGCCATCCACGGTCTATACCGGTTTCCAGGCCTAGGGGCCGAGGCGCCTCCCAAACCGGCTCCGAGGACCGGAAAACCAGCGCCGAGTCCACAGGAACGGAACCGGAGGCGCGGATACTGTCACTGCTGGACGCAACGGCCGGCGTCGCCGCCACGGCCGGTTCAACTCCCTTGGCCGGATGGGCCCCGGAGGCGCGCGCAGGTTCGGTCTCCAGCCAGGCCCAAACGATCAAACCGCCGAACAAAACGCCAGTCAAGGCCAGCACGCAGGCGCGATAACGAACGAAAGGATTGGCCGCCCGCCGGAGCACCGCAGATAAACCGAACGCCAGCAAAGCTCCCACCCATAGCGTGTGAAGCAGTGCCTGCACGACCCGCGCCCAGGCGTCCGACGCCAGCCACTGCATCAGGCCGTTCATCGACTCCTCCTTCCCGGCCCGGCCGGTTTGGCCTCCGCCGGGCGGTCAGGCCTGGCCAGCAGGCGCTTGATCTCGTCCAACTCATCGCGGCTGACCTCGTTCTCCGCCAGCAAATGCTGCAAGGCCGTGACCGTGCTGCCGCCGAAAACGTCCCGCACCAGGCCGCGCAGCAGCGGACCCGTCACTTGCGTCCGCGTCACCCGCGCCTCATAGAGATGGGTGTTGCCTTGGGTGGTGTGGGAAACCAAGCCCTTCTTTTCCATCACCTGGAGCACCGAGAGGATGGTCGTGTAGGCGCGCGCCTTGCCGTCGGGCATGGCCTCGAGCACCTCGCGCACTGTGGCGCGCCCGCGCTCCCACACCACGCAGAGGACTTGCATCTCAAGTTTGGAAGGCTGTGTCGGTTTCATAATCGTAGCCGCCTGTCCCCAGGAAATACTATGTTCATAGTAAATACTATGCCTCTAGTAATGTCAACACCCAATGTTCATTTTTCTTCACTTTTCTTCAAAAACCGGGCGAGGATCGCGGCTGAAGTGCCTAAGGCGACAGGACCACGCGGTAAAAGCGCTGCGGGTTGGAGGCAACCGCGTCGGAAGCCGAAGAGAGCGGGCCGGGGGCGACGAGGGGGCCGCCAAGGTTGGTCCAGGTCGTTTGAGTCAAATCGGTCTTGAACTGGACCTGGTATGAGCGCCCCGGGATGGAGCTCCAGGTCAAGGCGAACTGGCCGGCGTGGGCCGGGGTGATGGCGACAAACCGGGGCGGGGCGGGCGCATTGGTTGCGGCGACGAACACCTGCTGGATCTGTGCGGCGGTGAGGGCGTTCGTGAAGACGGCGACTTCATCGAGCACTCCATGGAAGAGCCGGAAGGCGCCCGGAGCGGGGTCGCCGCCGAGCCAGAGGTTGTCGCTATTGCCGGCCACCGGGGTGGTGGCGCCGGCGGTCGAGCCAACGAGCTGCGCGTTGATATAGAGTGATTCGGATTGGATGCCGTCGCACACGCCGACCCATTGGTGCCATTGGCCGTCGTTGAGGCGGTTGGGTCCGACGACATCGCCAACCGGTTGCGTGCCGTTGGCGAAATGAGGATAGCCGTTGGCGTCCATGAACAAGCGGTAGGCGGTGTCGCCTTTGCTGATGACAGTCTGCGCGTTGCCATTGGGCGGGCCGGCCTTGACCCAGGCGAGCAGGGTCAACGGCCCGGTCTGGTTGAGGAAGAGACCTGGGACATCGATAGCGCCGGTGCCGTTGAACAGGCAGGCGCAATTGTTGGCCCCCAACCCGGCGTCCGGCACGCCGGGCGCCCCCGGCGCCGAGCCAGGTTGATAGAAGCCGTTGCCGTCAGGGGCCAGGCTGCCGAGGTTCAATGCCTGGGGCAGCAGGTTGGGAGCCGGCGCGGTGTAGGGCGGGCCTTCCAGGGTCCAATAGCCGACAGGGTTGGCAGCGAGGATTTGAGCGGTGTAACCGCTGCTCCCGGTCGTGCCGGTGGAGTAATGAGCTGCGATAGTGGCGGGGCTGAGGGCCTTTGCGTAAAAGGCCGCTTCATCCACCCAACCATCGTAAGTGCGGTTGGGGATGGTTGTGGCGCCCAGCCGCAGTGGAAGGCTTTCGTTCGGACTGAACCCGGCGGCGGACGTGGGGCCTGCCACCTTTTTGCCATCCACATAAAGGGAGGCATTGGCGCCATCATACACGCCGGCGAGGTGGTGCCAGACGTTGGTTTGGGCCGAGCCGCCGGAGAGGGTCGCCGTATAGCCATCCAAACCGCCGAGGCGGAACTGCCAGGTGTTGGTGGCCTGGTAGAAAACCCAGCCCAACCGGCTGTTCCCCCCGTTCCGGGTCAAATCAAGCGCCGCGGCCGGGCAGAACAAATCCGTGGTGATTTGGGCCGGTTTGACCCAGAGTTCGACTGTAAAGGCCCCGTTCGGGTTGAGGGCCGGCTCGAAGGGAACATTGACGTGGGAGCCGAACAAACCCACCATCAACCCGGGGTTCGAGAAACGGAAGCTGGCGCCGACGATGCCCGGTTCGCCCTGGATGACGCCCGCCAGGCCGAACCCAGTGCCGGCGGAGGCCAGCGAGCCGGCATTAGTGACGAGGTCTGCCGGCGGGGGCAGGTTGGTCTCGTTCAAACGCCAATAAACCAGCGGGCGCAGGGCCAGGATGCTGTTGGCATAGGTCCCCTGGGCCGGCGGATTCGGGGTGATGGACAACGTGAGCAGGCGGCTTTGCCCGAGATCGCTGCTCAAATTGGTGAACCAGACAGTCACCGGATAAAGCCCCGGCGCCAGGTCGCTACTCGAGGAGTTGAAGCTTACGGTCAGGGTTGCAGCCGGCCCGCCGGGGGCCAGCGCGCCAGTGGCGGGCGCAAGGTTCACCCAAACGGAAGTGTTGCCCAGCGACCAGTTGAAAGGAGCTGTCCCGTTGTTGGTCAGGACAAAGCCCGGCGCGCAGGCGGTAAAGGGGCCGCCGGCCAGTCCGCCGGCGGCCAGGCCCGTTCCCGGTGTGATCAGCAACGAATCAAACGGAGCGGATTGCAACGCCGCCATGGCCATCACGATGCCGAAACCCGCATCCCGGTCCACGCCCGCGGCCATAGTGTCCAGGGTGGTCGTCGCGAGCAGGGCGCGGAGTTGGGCCGGTGTGAGGCCGGGATTATAGGATTGCAGGAGCGCGGCGATGGCGGCGGCGTGCGGCGCGGCAGCCGATGTGCCCGAGAAGGAGGCAAAACCCGGCACTGACGTTGAGACGTCATCGGCTGCCGCCAGGTCGGGCTTCTGGCGGATGGCGCCACCGGTGGAGGAGAAATTCCCCGGAGTCAGCGCCGTCCCGTTGGCGTTGAAGAAGACGCGTCGGGGTCCGTCCGAACTGAACGTTTCGACGGGGTTGGCGGGACGGCCCGTGAAGGGGTTGGGGTAGGCAGTGGCGGCATCCACGGCGGCCACAGCCAAGGCGCTGGTTGTCCCGGCGTGACCGGCTATGGCGCCGGGCGTGGCGACAGTCAACTGCCCGCCGTTGGTGCTGAGGTGGAGGAACCGCGGCGCGCCCGAGGATTTCACGATAACGATTCTCTCACCGGGGTTGAGCTTCGAGAGCGATTCATAAGGGTCTTGCGCGCCGTTTTGGATGGTGGTGGAACTGCGCAAGACCGATGTGCCCGTGGAATCGAGCACGAACAGATCATAGTCGTTGGCAGATCCACCCAGAGGGTCCGACCAGAAGAGGTCCACGCGCCCCTGGCTGCCGCCGGCCACGACGGTGTTGTAGGTGACCGGCCCGAAGCTGTGGAGGCGGCCTGCCTCGGGGAAGCTCACGGCGCCGCCATCGATGAAGTCTCCTTCCCACGTGCCCGAGGTGCCCGAATCGAAATT
Source organism: uncultured bacterium (assembly GCA_963713735.1). Classification (GTDB taxonomy): domain Bacteria; phylum Verrucomicrobiota; class Verrucomicrobiia; order Limisphaerales; family UBA8199; genus CAVQND01. Next base: position 227,291 of record CAVQND010000009.1, on the reverse strand, counting down.
GCCCGAGTTGCCCGCCGAGGAGAAGTAGAGGGCGCCGTCGGCGGTGACGGCGGCAATCGCCTGGGCAATGACCCCGTCTTGAAAGGGGGATTCGTCGGGATAAGCCAGGTTGTCGACGAGGATGTCGCAACCGCTCGCGCGGAGATCGAGGATGTTTTGGGCGAAACTGGCTTCGCCCCCATGGCCGGTGGCGAAATAGAGCTGTGCTCCCGGCGCGAGGTCATGGATGAGCTCGAGGCATGGCGGTGCCTTCGCCGGTGGCCGGCGTGCCGCTTTGGCCCGGCAGAACTGTGACGGCGCCCAGCCCGCCCGAAGCCTGGGACTCGGCCAGGTTGTCCACGCTGTCGGAGAGCACGCCCACTTTGACCCCCGCACCCGTGACGCCAAACAGGCCCCGAGCCGCGGCGGCCAGGTGCGTGACGTCGCCCTGGGAATCGACCCTGCCTGCGTTCGTGCGGGCTTGCACCGCCCGCCGAACAGCGGTCACATCGCTTGAGGCCGCCAGGGCCTCAAGTTGCTCGAGCGCGGCCAGCGCGCGGAGGGCATGGAATTGGGGGAAGCTGCTGATGACCTGGCCGCCGCCCTGCCCTACCAGCGCCAGCAACTCGGGGGTGACCCTGCCCGTGATGTCCACCAGCACGCGCCCGTCCGGCTCCAGTTTGAACGTCAACTTCGAGAGCCGGAGCGCCCGGAACAAAGGCTTCGCCCCGATGCCCTTTTACGGCATGGATCAGTTCGGATTCCATCTTCCTCTGCGCGGGCGTTCGGGTTGCCTTCTCCTCGAGGCAGGGCGCGGATTTGGCCCCGGGCGCGCGGGCTCAGGCCCTCGGGCGACGTGCCCAAGGCCGGCAGGCCGCCGAGGACCAGGATGGCTGCCGCGCAGGCCCGCGCCTGCCGGGACAGATGATGCGGGCCAACGGGAGCAGGCGCAGCCCTGCGGCATGCAGGACGCGAAATAAACCAGAACTTCATTCGCGCAAAAGATGGCCCCAATCCGGCTGCATCATGGGAACTGAATGTTGTCAGAATTTGATTTCTCGGCAAGGGTTTTTGCGGCATTGTTTGAGTATGGGAAAACGACGTGAAGCGCGTGAACGCGCCGTGCAGTTTTTGTTTCAGCACGATTTGAACCCGCCCGAAGACCTGGACGCGGCCCTGGACGAGTTTTGGGAATCGCAGCGGGCCGCCGCCATCGCGGAGGAGAAGGCCGCCTCTACCTGGGGCCAGGCGGTGGAGTTGCCCCCGGCCACGGCCGAAGAGGCAGCGGTGCGCCTGTTTGCCGACCCGCTTATCCGTTGCGCGCTGGAACATCGCGACGAGGCCGACGCGCTGATCAGCAAGCACGCCAAAAACTGGGAACTGCACCGCATTGCGGCAGTTGACCGCAACATTTTGCGCCTGGCCATTTACGAGATGCTTCACCGGGAGGATATTCCCCCGGTCGTGAGCATCAACGAAGCGGTGGACATAGCCAAGAAATTCTCCACCCAGGACAGCGGCAAGTTCGTCAACGGCATCCTGGACAAGGTGAAAAGCGAGCTGATGCGCCCGGCCCGAGCCGTTAAGTGAGCCCGACTCATCGGCCGATGGCCCTGGCAATCGCCCCTCTCCAATGTTCGCCGACCTTCACCTGCACACGCGCTTTTCCGACGGGACGTGGTCGCCGGAGGAATTGGTTTCGCAGGCCCGCAGCCACGGCCTGGCAGTGTTGGCGCTGACCGACCATGATACCGTCGAGGGGTGCGCTCCGATGACGCTGGCCTGCGCGGCCGCCGGCCTCGAGTTCATTGCCGGCACCGAGTTGACCGCCCAACAGAACGGAGACGAAATCCACATCCTTGGCTACGGCCTGGAACCCCGGGACCCGAAGCTGCTGGCCGAAATTGCCAAGTTCCAAGCCGTGCGCCAGGACCGCATTCGGGAGATGGTCATGCGCCTGAACCAGTTGCGCGTACCCCTGGCCGCCGAGGCGGTTTTTGCCCTGGCCAATTGCCGCGCGCCCGGCCGGCCCCACGTGGCGCGCGCCCTGGTCAAAGCCGGCCTCTGCTCGAACCTGGATGAGGCCTTCGAACGGTTCCTCAAAAAGAACCGGCCGGCCTGGGTGCCCAAGTTCAAGATGTCCGCCGCCGAGGCCATTGCCCTGATTCACCACGCCCGCGGCGTGGCGGTCCTGGCGCACCCGGGGCTCAACCGCACCGACAACGTCATCCCGGCCGTCGTCGAAGCGGGATTGGACGGCCTGGAGTGCTTCCATACCAAGCACTCGGCTGGCGCTATCGGGCATTACCTCGAGGTGGCCGCCCGCTTTCATCTCCTGGTTACAGGCGGCTCCGATTGCCACGGCCTCAGCAAAGGCAGACCTCTCATCGGCACCGTCAAGCTGCCCGGCCACTATGTCGAGAAGCTCAAGGGCAAAATCCAGGAACGCAAGGCCGTGATTGCCAATCCGCCCCCGAGCCTCCATATTTCGCGCTAACCGATGGGTTTATTCGCAAAATTCAAGGCCGGCCTGCAAAAGACGCACAGCAAGCTGGCGCACGAGATCCAACGCATCATCACCCGCTCGCCCCGGCTCGAGACCGAGGCCCTCGAAGAGCTCGAGGCCGCACTCATTGCCGCCGACCTTGGCCTCGAGGTGACCCGCACGATCCTCGAGGCCGTCAAGAAGTCCTACGAGACCCAGGGCGCCGCCGGCCTGGACGTATCCGCCATCGCCGAGAACGAAGTCGTGCGCAGCTTCGCCGCCGATCAGCCGGACTTGCGCCGAGCGCCCGAGGGGCTGACCGTCGTCTCGATCGTCGGCGTAAACGGTTCCGGCAAAACCACGACGGCAGCCAAGCTGGCCCGCCTCGTCGAGGCCCGCGGGGAAAAGGCCGTGCTGGCCGCCTGCGACACCTTCCGCGCCGCCGCCATCGAACAGCTCAAGCTTTGGGGCCAGCGGTTGGAGGTGGAAGTCATTGCCGGCGCTTATGGGGCGGATGCCGCGGCAGTGGCGCATGACGCCGTGGCGGCGGCGCAGGCGCGCGCAGCCCACTATTTGTTCATGGACACTGCCGGCCGCCTCCACACCAAACACAACCTGATGCAGGAGCTCCAAAAGCTCCACCGCGTCACGGCCAGGCAATTGCCCGGCGCTCCCCACGAGGTCCTCCTGGTCCTGGATGCCACCACCGGCATGAACGCCTTGAGCCAAGCCCGCGAGTTTAACAAGGCCGTCCCTCTGACCGGCCTCATCGTCACCAAGCTCGACGGCACCAGCAAAGGCGGCATGGTCGTCGCCATTCATCAGGAACTGGCCCTGCCCGTCAAATTCATCGGCTTGGGCGAACAGCCTGATGATTTGCAGCCCTTCAGCCCTCAACAATTTGCCCAGGCGCTCTTCCAGGAGGGCTAGTGTGGAGCGTGGGAGAAGGGATGCCGGGGACTGGCTGGAGACGGGCAGACGCGTTCGGTGGGGCAATGAAAACGCCGAGACGCGCTGAGCGCAAAGAAGAAACTGTCATGCGGACCGACTCTGATTACATGCGCCTGGCCCTGCGCCTGGCCCGCCGCGGTTACGGCGCCACTTCGCCCAACCCGATGGTCGGCGCGGTCCTGGTCAAGGCCGGCCGGGTCATTGGGCGAGGCTGGCATCGTCGAGCCGGCGGGCCGCACGCTGAAATCGAGGCGCTGGGGGACGCGCAACGACACAATCACCGCGTCCGGGGCGCGACCCTCTATGTCACACTGGAGCCCTGCTCCACCCACGGCCGCACGCCCCCTTGCACCGAGGCCATTATCGGGGCGCGCCTCTCCAAGGTCGTCGCCGGCGCGACCGATCCGAACCCGCTCCATGCCGGCAGGGGTTTCGCCATCTTGCGGGCCGCCGGCCTCACGGTGGTCCACGGCGTGCTCGCCGAGCCATGCGAGCGCCTCAACCGCGCCTTCAACCATTGGATCGTCCGCCGCGCGCCGCTGGTCACCGTCAAAGCCGCCATGACCCTCGATGGTAAAATCGCCACGGCCTCCGGTGAATCGAAATGGATCACCGGCGAGCAAGCCCGCAATTACGCCATGAAATTGCGCCAGGGCGCCGATGCCATCCTGGTCGGCATCAACACCATTCTGGCCGACGACCCAAGCCTGACGGTCAGATTGGGTCAAAGCCAAAGGCCGGAGACCGGCGGTCATCGGCTGAGGCGCATCGTGCTGGATTCGATGGCGCGCACGCCGCTGGGAGCCAAAGTGGTCAGTGACGACCCGGCGGCACTTACGACTATCGTGGTGGGCCAATCCGCCCCGGCCAGGCGTGTAGCGGCGCTGGCGGCGCGGGTGAAGGTGCTCGTGGCGCCGCCGGCTCGAACCGCGCGCCGGCACGCCCGGCACAGCTCGCATCGCCTCCACCTGCCCTGGCTCTTGAAAAAACTCGGGGCCGACAACGTAACGAGCCTGCTGGTCGAAGGCGGAGGCGAAGTCAACGCCGCCTTCCTGCTCGCAGGGCCTGGCGCAACGCATCGCCTTCTTCTACGCCCCCAAGATCCTGGGCGGACGCGCCTCTCGCCCCGCCGTCGCCGGCATTGGCGCCCTGGCGATGGACCAGACCCTGAACCTGCGCCAGGTCCAATGGCGCAGGCTTGGCCCCGACTGGCTCCTGACGGCACAGGTTGAAGAGCCAGGGCCGGTGAGAAAGTTCTCCGCAAACCGTTGTAGGAGACGTTACCTAAGAAGTCTCTGATTGAGTTTGGGGCACAGCGAAAGCCTGCTCCCCTGGAGGCCATTGATCAGAGACTCCTTACGTCGTCTCCTACAGCCAGGGGACGGGGCCGGTTTCGGCGACTTTGTCAACGGCCCTGGGCTGACGGGCCGGCGTAGCCTCAATCCTCTTGCCAGGCCGGCTTTGCCCTGCAAGTCTGCCGGGCGTCATGTTTACAGGAATTGTCGAGGAAACGGGCGCCGTCGAGCAAATCAAGCCGGCGGAGAAGTCAATCGAGCTGACCGTGCGCGCGCGGCTTTGCGGGCGCGGGCTCAAGGTGGGCTCGAGCCTGGCAGTCAATGGTTGTTGCCTGACCGTGGTGAAGCTGGCCGGGCGCGGCAAAGAGCGGCTGGCCCAGTTCGATTTGCTCAGGGAAACCTGGCAACGGACGAACCTGCAGTTCGCCCGGCCCGGCTCGCTGGTGAATCTCGAACGGCCCTTGCGAACCGACGGCAACCTGGGCGGCCATTTTGTCACCGGGCACATCGATGGCCTCGGCACCATTGCGCGCTGGGAACGCCAGGGTCAGGACCACGTGCTCGACATTGCCGCGCCGGACGAGGTCATGCGCTACGTGGTGTTCAAAGGCTCCATCGCGGTGGACGGCATCAGCCTGACCGTGGCCGGCGCGCAGGAAAAAGGCTTTCGCATCTGGATTATTCCCCACACCTACGAGGTCACCGCCCTGCGTGAGCGCAAGGTGGGAGACGCCGTGAACCTCGAGGCCGACCTGATCGGCAAATACGTCGAGAAGTTCGTCACCTCCCGGGCGCTGGAATAAACGGGCTCTTCTCCTTCTTGGCCATCGAGGCGGGCTCGATCTCGCTTACCCGGCCCTCGGGAACTCGCTGCGCCTTCCCGCTGATGTCTTTGTATTCGTAGTGGGCGCCCTTGAGCTTGGGTTTGCCGACCGCCGTAACCCGCGTGCCGTTGTTGAGCTTGATCACATAGTATCGCGCGCAGCCGCAGAGCAGGACCAGGCTGAGCAGAACAGGCACCGCCAGTTTCTTCATAGCATTGTCTTGAACCAGCCCTCAACCTATCAGGCCCCCGCCTCGCCCGCAATCCGCATGTGTGGGTATGCTTAATGGCCCTTCTTGATGAGACCGCCAATTCCTTTCGTGGCTTTTCCCGCAGCCTCCGCGGCGGAGTTAGCCACGTTCTTGGTCAGGACCGCCGCTTGCCTGCCGAGGTCGGCGACAGCACCGGCGGACACCTCGATGGCCTGGTCGAGGACCTCGGTCAGCACTTTGTCGGTCAATTCGGCGGCGGTGATGCCCTCGGGTCCCGTGCCGAGGTCCTTGAGGTGTATATCCAAGAGGGTGACGTCAGCGGTCTTGCCGGCCAAGCCGACAAAGCTCACGTGCACCTTGCCGCCGGTAATGACAAATTCATCCACCTCGAGTTTCTTGCCCGACTTGTCGTCTTTGGTCACCGGCTTCCTGCCGGCGCCGCTCGCGTCCTTCAAATTCTCCCGTATTTTCCTCAGATTGCTCCCGTGGAGGCTTGCTTCGAGGGTAATCTCCGGCCGGTCAATGTTGACCGAACGGACGACCACCTTGTGGGAGAAGATCGAGCCGGGCTGCACGGCCAGGCTCGCGGAACCGACATTGATGGCGCATCGGGTTTGGAATCCACCGGGGTTGCCCACCACCAGGCCCCGAATCTTCCCTGCCCCGGAGAGGATGGACAGGCTCGCGCTATCGAGTTTCACTTCCACTTGGGTCAGTTTCGGGCCGATGGTCTCGACCCCTTTTTTGATGGCGCTGTCGAGGAAGAAATGCACCGCCAGACCGGCGAGCATCACCAGCACCACCACGCCGATGCCAATCCGAAGGATGAGCTTTTTCATGTCGCGCGTTCTTTCCTTTTTCGCCTATGCGGCTGAGGTACGGTACGGGCGGCCGACCAACTTGTCAAATTCCAGCGTGGCGGAAATAAATGATTATTGCATTATGTGTGAAAAGTATGCACTTTTGGATTGTGAATGCGACTCTCACACAGCTTCGACGTGAAGCGGGCAAAGTGCTGTCCGCTGTGCTGCACCGCAACCAGACCGTAAAACTTACCCGGCATGGCAAGGCGGTGGCGGAAATCCGGCCTCGGCCACAGCCGATGCCCCCGGAGGAGTTCGCTCGGCTATGGCGCTCCCGCCGGCCTTTGGGCAAGGATACGGCCGATGAAATGGCGGCGACCCTCAAGGAGTTGGATGCGGCTTAATGAGGGCGCTGCTTGATACCAGCGTGCTGATCGAAGCAGAGCGGCGCGACTTCGATCTGGATCAATGGGTTGAGCAGCACCGTGCGGAGGTCGTGATCTGCGATGCCACGGTTGCCGAATTCCTGGCCGGTGAACCGATCAAGGATGGGGGCAAACGCAAGCGCTTCCGCGAGTTTTGGGAGACGGTCGGCAGCCACCTTCCTTCGTTCCCCTTGGACCGTGCAGTGTGCGAACGCGCCGGCGCTCTATTATTGCTGGCACGAACGAAACGGCAGACCGTTCCTTTAGGAGACGCGTTGCACGGCTGCCGTGGCGGAGATCGAGGGCCTGACCGTGTTGACGGCGGATTTGGACCATTTTAAGGCCATGGGCGTGCCGGCGCTAAACCCGCTTGCCAGCCTGCGTTCGAGCTAAGGCGAGCAGGATTGTTCGCCGTGCGGCAAATAGTGGCGTCCCTTTCCAACCAACCCAAGACACTCCAGTTCCTGGAACAACAATTCAAAGTGAGCTTCAAGACACTGTTGGCCGCGGACTAGTACATCGCGGCGCAAATTCGTGAGTATCAAAGTCGGTGAAGTAGCCAGTTGAGCGAAGTCCTCTCTTTCAGCCCGCTCCTGCATTTCGCTTGGTTTACTGCAGGGCACTGATTCCCCGACCACCTCTCGCCGATGGGAGGCAAGGAGTTTTTTTGTCGCTATAGGTAGATTATTTTATTGACATATACTTACCTATACCACACATTGGGCCATATGACAAACTTTTTCCTCGCCCCATGAACCCACTCAATAAAGACGACCTCATCGAAGTCCTGGAAAACACGGCCCTGGCTCAACTCCGCGCCTTGCGCGCCCTCCGCCGCTCGGAGCACCGCAAAACCGCTCCGTCGGCGGAGCCGAAACGTAAGTCTAATATGGATGTAGTATATGACATACTGCTGACGGCCAAGGGGCCCCTCCATATCAACGACATCATCCAGCGCGCCAAAAAAGACTATCAGCGCCCACTCCACCGGGAATCCCTGGTCAGCGCCCTGACCAAAAAGGTCCTGGACCAAAATGCCTTCACCCGCACGGCCCCCAACACCTTCGACCTCTTGAAACGCCCCTCATGAAAACCAACCGGCTGCACCCCCTGCTCTGGCCTTGGGAGGCTGCCGTGCTGGCCGTAGCCGACCGCCGCCCGCCTCACAAACCGGTGCCACCACCGTGAGCGCCAGCCAACCCCATTTACGCGCGCCCTGTTGAACACAGCCTTGGCCCTCTCCTGCCAGGAGAAAGCCGAACTGGAAAGCTTAAGCCGGCGGCTGGCCGCTCCCCGACGTGCCGTCGAACGCGCCCGCATCATCCTTTTGGCCGCCCAAAACACCAGCATCCCCGCCATCGCCACCAGGCTCCAGGTGTGTGCCAACACCGTGCGTAAGTGGATCCGGCGATACACCCCCAAACCCTTGGAGAGCCCGGCCACCGAAAACTCCGGTGCGCAACCTCCGGCGGTTGAGCCCCCGCCCTCCAAGCTGCCCCTCCTGGCCGATGCCCCGCGCTCGGGCCGTCCCGACACCTTCACCGCCCAACAAACCTGTGCCCTCGTCGCCATCGCCTGCGAAAAGCCCCAGGACCATGGACGACCGATCACTCACTGGACTGCCCGTGAGTTGAAGGACCAAGTGGTCCAGCAAGGAATCGTTTCCAGCATCTCCGAGCGGCAGGTCAACCGCATGCTCGCCGCCCTGGACTTGCAGCCTCACCGCAGCCGTTACTGGCTCAACGCCAAGCCCGATCCGCAAAAGGAGGAGAAAATCAGGGTCGTGGGCGCCCGCTATCAGCAAGCCCAGCAAGCCGCCGCACGGGGTGAATTGACCTTCTCGGTGGATGAGATGACCGGCATCCAGGCCCTGGCGCGCATCGCTCCGGACCAGCCCATGAAACCCGGTCAACCGGTGCGGCGCGAGTTTGAGTATGAACGCCATGGCACCCTCTCGCTGCTGGCGGGTTTGGATGTGGCTGGCGGCCAAGTGCAAGCCTACTGTCGGCCCACGCGCAACGAAGCCGACTTTCTGGACTTAATCGACGGCCTGGTGCAGGCCCATCCCCAAGCGGTTGGCTTTACCTTTGTCCTGGACAACCTGAACACCCACCAATCCGAAAGCCTGGCGCGGTATGTGGCGCGCGACGCGGCCATAGCCGAGAGCACCTTGGGCGTCAAGGGCGAGCAAGGGGTCCTCCAGAGTCAAGAAAGCCGCGCCGGCTTCCTGAGTGATCCCACCCATCGGATTCGGTTTTGTTACACCCCGAAACACGCCTCTTGGATGAACCAGATCGAAATCTGGTTTGGCATCCTGGTGCGCAAGGTGATTCGCCGCGGCAACTTCGCCTCCTTGGCCGATCTCCAGCAAAAACTGGAGGCCTTTGTGGATTACTTCAACCGCACCATGGCCAAGCCCTTCAAATGGACCTATCAGGGCAAGCCTCTCCAGGGCATTGCCTCTGGCTGACAAAGCCGCCATCCCCACGCACCAGCGGCTCCAAAAACGGACTCGCGCCCAAGGTCCACCTTTGAGCGTGACGCTTTCCGGGGCCCTCAAGCCTTCCGGTGGGAATGACCTCTCCAAACGACCTCCATTGCCAGCCACGGCTCCCAATTCCTCGTCTTGACGCGCCGACCTCCTCACGAACTTACGCCGGGCTGTACTAGGCCATTAATGACCGAGCCTTCCAGCGAGTTTACGGGCTCGCTCTAGCCCAAGGACGATCATCCTGCGAACTCTGAATCTGGATTTTGGAACTGCCAGAGGGCCGGGCCTATTCTCTGGAACCTCGCTCACCAGCGCGTCTCAAATCCTCCGCCCATTTCGGCGCGCGCTCGGCCACCGTCTCCATCAAGCTCTTGTGCGCGGCTTTCCGCGCCGCCTGGGGGCAAGCCCGCAGGAACTCCCCCACAACGTAATCCGCCTCCTCGCCGGGGAAGTCCGGCGCCCACCCCAGAGCGCCGTCCGATTTGGTATTTCGTGCCTGATAGAGGCCTTGGACAATTCCGGCGCAGAGCACTCCGGCCGCGGACACAAGGCCCAATTCTGCCCTCCGCTTCATGTCCTCCACCAACTCCTCGAGGGCTTCTTCCAGGAGGTCCTGCGCGGCTTGGTCCGGTCCCACGTAACCCCCGGAGTGGGCTCCCGCTCGTCCGTTCAAATCATCCAGGTTGATGCTTGAGACTCGGTCCTGAACATCTTGCGCGATGTCCTCGATGGAGCATGAAGACACGAGCTTGGTGGCGAATTGTTCCGCCTCGGAGCGCAGTTCCTGGTGTTGGTCGAGCAACTGGTGCAGAACGGCCACTGCTTCCTCGGAACTGAGCCTGTCGAGCAGTCCCGAAGCGGAGGTCCGGCGCGCGGCGCCAGAGGCATCCGATTTGGGTGAAATCTTTCGTCGAGCCATCGTCAAAACCCCTTCTCCCGGAGCCTTCCGATAAACGACGGTTTGCGGGCATGAGCCTCACGAAGCCTGGCGAGGCGCCGGGAGAAATCGGCTTCCTCACCCTTGCGGACCGCCAAATCCCGCAAGTCCACCAGGTGTTGCATCGCCAGGTCGTAGCTCTTGGGCAGTTTGGTCGCGACAAGTTCCTCAACCTGGGTCCACAGCCCTGGCTCTCGCCCCGCAAGGCCATCCAGGTGCTTCTGCCGGGCGGCGGCTGCCAGTTGTTCCCGGCGCGCTTTCTCTTCGGCTGCCTTGCGAGCCGCTTTGCGCTCTCGTTGCGCCCTGAAGGTGTCCGCGGCAGCCAGGAGTTGCCCCACTGTCCGGCGAGGCGCTACAGGCGTTGGGCTGCTCTCAGCCCGGCTGCGACTGAATCGGGAGCGGAGTTCCGCGCCGAGGGCTGCATCCTCCCCCGCCATGAGTCGGACGAGCAGCTCGTCCTTCTCCTTCGCCGGGAACTGCGCCACCCAGGCAGCCATTTCCTCGCGCTGCGCCGGCCGGGTCTGCTTGCGTGGACTCCCCGCGGCGGCGACCGCCAGCAAGTTCGGGTCGATGCGGAGAAAATCAATCAGCTTTGACAGCGGGCCGGAGAACTTACCGAGGTTGGGCGGCACCGGCGGCTCTGTCTCTTTCTCTTCCAATTCTCCGGCTTCCACATTCAGGAGCCAACCGACATACAAGCTCCGCAGATCTCCCTGGGCCAGCCCGCCGCGAAGCGGCAGAAGTGAGGATAGAATGCCCTCGCCCTCAACCCACTCGCCACCCGCTTCTTCCTCCGAACAGAACGTCAGGATCAGTTTACCGGATTTCTCGCGCACTGAGGCGGCCTCGCCGGCGCAGTAGAGGCCGGCGGTTTTGGCTGAAAGCAGACTGGCCGGCAGCGCAACTTGAAATTCATGGGTTCCCCAATTGGCCAGATAGACGAACCCGTCGAAATACTTTTCCATCCAGGCGTTGGGATTGCCTTTGAAACTGCCGAACGAGTACTCGTTGGAGAAGCTTGTCGGCGTGATGACGGCACGGGTCGAGTAAGCACGCAGCTCCTGCATTTCCTTCTCGCTCAGCCGGCGGTCGGCGGTCTGAAATTCGTAATACTGGTACTCGCTCATTCGCTTGCCGGCAATGTATGGCCGACCTTGCGCCCGCATCAAGCCTCGATACGGCTCATATCCTCACCCCCGAGCGCGAAGATCGGCAACCCAATCGGCAATCTGCCGGCGAAGGATGGGGCCTTTACTCAAAGATTTGCTTGTAAAGTGGCGCCTTATGTGCTCGATTGCATCGGCAATAAGATCGGCATAAATGACCGGAAAAACCGCCGTCAAGACGCTTTACGATCACCCCTCGGATATGGAGCCGCTCCTGCCTGGAGAGGGTGACGGCAAATTGTTGAACCTGTCCCTGGCGCTGATACGCGGCGCCGAACGGCTCCGCGCTTCACTGCATCCGACCACGCGCAAATTGGTGGCGGATTTGGTGCGCTCGATGAACAGCTACTACTCGAACCTCATCGAGGGTCATCGCACGAAGCCAAGAGACATTGACGCGGCGATCCGGAGGGATTTTTCTGCGAACCCTGCACAACGGTCCCTTCAGCTCCAACATCTGGCTCACATGGAAATTCAGGCGGAGATGGAAGCCAGGTTGCCGGCGATGGCCGCCAGCGAGGTCTGCTCGACTGAGTTTCTTTGCTGGCTGCACGAGGGATTCTACCGCCGGTTGCCGGAAGAATTCCGCAAAGTCGAGGACGAAAAGGGAAAGGCCCATGAAGTCCAACCAGGCGTCCTTCGCCAAGGCGAGGTGAGTGTGGGCCGGCACATGGCGCCGTCCAGCAAGAAGCTCGGGGAATTCCTCAAGCGCTTCGCGGAGTTTTACGGTCCGCGCATGACGGCCGAACCGGCCAGCCTCATCGCCGTTGCGGCCGCACATCATCGTCTGACGTGGATACATCCGTTCCCGGACGGCAATGGCCGCGTGGCCCGGCTTTTCACCCACGCGTGGTTTGCGAAGGCGGGCGTTGACAGTGATGGGCTATGGACGATCTCGCGCGGCCTGGCCCGGCAGCAGGCGGATTATCAAGCCGCGCTGGCCAATGCCGATGAGCGGCGGATGAACGATTACGACGGGCGCGGCTATCTCTCGCAGCGCTATCTTGGCGAATTCTGCCGGTTCTTTTTGGGCACGGCAGCCGACCAGGTCGAGCTCATGCAGGAACTCCTGGCCCTGGATGGCATGTTGAATCGCATCGCCGCGTATGCCGGGCGGAGAGAGTCGGCAAAGGAGCTTCCCGGCGGCTCCGCCCTGGTGCTCAGGGAAATCTTTCTCCGCGGAGAAGTAGCGCGCGGCGACGTGTCACGAATCATCGGCGCGTCGCCTCGTACCGCTCAGAAGGTCACGGCCAAGCTGCTCTCGCAACGGTTGGTCGCCTCCGGTTCGCCCAAAGGGCCGTTGCGCCTGGGTTTTCCTGCGGACGCGGCCGGCCACTATTTCCCGAACCTGTATCCGGCAGGGGCGGATTGATGCGCGGAACCGGCTGGAAGGCTGTCCCAACAACTGATAGTATTTGTCCCATGAACAGCAGTTCCACAGAAGCCAGCCTGAGACGTGATCTCCGCCGGCTGTTCCGCAGCATGGATTTTGTGTCGCGGCATCCGGCGCGCAGGCGGGAGGGAGCGGAGGCGGAGCGGTTCGCGGAGCTTTACCAGCAGCTTGGGCTGGTGTGGGAGTTTTTGGCGCTGCAACGCACGGCATCGCCAACCGGCTGGCCTGCCTGCCCAGGCAGATCACGATGGTCGTGGATTGATTCTATGAGCGAGAACGAAGCCCCACAACTCACCCTAGACTTTGACCTGGAAAGACCCGAGACGAGAATGCAGATCCATTGGTGGGAGAACCAGGAGCGCGACGCCCACAACTGGGCCCGGAGGCCATGGCCATGCACTGGGCCGGATATCAGCCGGACGAGTGGCAACAGCTCCACGGCTACGAGCGGAACCGCATCGTGGCCTTGTATGAGGCAGAGCTGACGCCCCGCAGCAGCTACGAGCAGGTCATGTCAGAGTGCCAGCCCAGCGAGGAGCATCTGGCGGCACTGCGAAGGGCGGCGCAGGGAGATGGCTGATCAGCTCGCGAAGGACTGGTCAGCAAATCGCCCTCCATCGGTTTTCACGTGCGACGAATCCATGGCCGCCGCGGTGTCCATGTTGCTCGGTCGCCAGGTGGAAGCAATCAAGCCGACGGACTTGCCTCAGTGGTCATGGGCTCCGCCTTCCCGTCCGAGCCGCCCAAGTGGTTCTCCGATGCCGGCCGACGCCAGATGGTGACGTTCTCCCTGGCTGACCCCGACGGGGTCATCCATCGCGCCCATCCGGATTGCCCCGCAGAGCATCCGCACCTGGCGAGCACTTGTGGCAGGTTGAAGGGGAATTCAACCTGCCGCTCCAGGCTGTTGCCTGTCATGCAGGATCTGGTTTAGCGCCGCCGCCCTGGCGGCAACAGGGTCCAGATAAGCGGCCATTTTCTCCTCAACCAGACCCCTAAAGCGCCTCTGCTGCCGCCGCTCCAGTCTCTCGATCTCTCGCATGATCCCCTTCACGACTACGCTGCCGGGTTTATCAAAATCGATCGCCTTGTTGCAGCGCTCACGGAAATACCTGGCAGGAGACCAATTCAAGGGGAACCTGCGGCTTGGGCTTAGCTCGGTGTCGCAGGTACGGCAAAACGCCCTTGCCGAATCAACGCCACCAAATCGGTCGTGACTACATTGCCAGCGGAGGTCGTTGATTATGATTTCTTGGATTGGAGGGGGTCCCTCCAGGTGATCCCGGCCCTCTCTTCAAGAGGCCCTTTCAGCCGCTCCCGCAGGAGTATCGTCTCCTGCCGATAGCGTTCGTACACTCGGTCAGCCCTGCAAAACAGAATAAATAGCCCCGCGAGGAGCAACAGAAGAGACCCAGATCGGAACTTTAAGTTTGTAGCCGAGCGCGGCTGGGAGATTCACGGCCGTCCAGCTTAACGCAGTGCCCATCGCGGCAAACACGGCTGTCCAGCCACCGGGAACCCAACGATGAACCAAGTAAATGAGCAGGCTTCCGATGGGTACCGCACCCGGCGCTGTCCCGCACCCCTTCATAAAACGTTATCCGGCCGATGTCACGGGCGTTCTACACGGCTGGGATCGGCTGCGGGTCCAAGGCACCCTGCGCACCCTGTATTACGGCCCGGTCATGGAACGCTACCTGTCCAAGGCGGGGGTGCTGTGGAAAGATTACAAGCGCTACCTCACCGGGATCACGCAGCGGGTGTGCCAGGCGGCCAAGGCGTGGGCGGAGCGGGAGCACCGCCCGATGACCTACCTACCCTCCGTCAAGACCGACAAAGAGCAAGAGGCTAGGCGGGCTCAGCGCCAGCGACCGGTTCGCCAGGGCTTGGTAGCGGTGTTGAGTTGCGTGGAGCCATGCCGGACTTGGTTCGCCCGCGGCAACCGGCAAACGCGACAGCTCGAATTGAAGGTGCAGTGGGGCAAATGTCTGCATCTCTACTATTATTACATCCATGCCGAACTGGGCTGGCTGTCGGTGCGCCTGCAGACCTGGTTTCCCTTCCTGATCCAGATCTGCCTCAACGGACGGGAATGGCTAGCCCGGCAAAGTGAGTATGCGTGTAACGTGACGTTTCGCAGCCGGGCCGCCCTGCGGCGCATCTACCCCACGCTGGTACGCCATACGGTGACGAACCTGAGTTGCGAGCAGGTCTTGCAGTATATGCGCGGGCCCAGTCGGGCCCGCAAAAGCGACGTCGTCCATGGCGACCTGCGGCGGGGTCCGGACGGGCTACGCCTCAAACACTGGGTCAACCGCAACTCGCTCAAGGCCTACGACAAAGAGAGCAATCTGCGGGGCGAGCTGACCATGAACGACCCTCGAGATTTCAAGGTGTGGCGGGCGGCGGAAAACCAGCCCAAGGGTAAGCGCCAGTGGCGCATCTTGCGGCGTGGGCTCGCCGACCTCTACCGCCGGGCCCAAGTGAGCCGGGCCGGCGTGGACCGCTACCTGGCGGCCCTGGCGGCGGTAGCGGACTCGACCCCGCTGGCTCAGGAGGCGGCTGCGGTGTGTTGTCCGACCCGCCGGCAAGGGCGGCGCTGTCGCGCCCTTAACCCGTTTGGGGAGGCCGACGCCCAACTGCTGCTGGCGGTCAACCGCGGCGAATTTGCTGCCAATGGTCTGCGCAACCGCGACCTGCGGGCTCTGCTTTACCCGTCTGCCCGTAATGCCCTTAACGCATTTTGTCTTCTCTGAATCTCCGTAACTTCTGAAACATCAACGGCTTAGCCCCTGTTTTTGATTTCATTTGTAGCCATACATATATAATTATTGTGTTGACACACACTGATTATTGTGCGTATTATGTAGCCATCATGATGCCGCTACGCCCCATTCACCTCGAAATCCAGACCCACCGCCTTAACCCCGTCGGCATTCTCCGCTCCTCCTTCCGTCAAGAGGGCAAGGTCATGCACTCCAGCCATGGTCGCATCACCGGCCTGGACCTGGAACACCTCAAACTCATCCAAGCCGCTTTCGTCGGACAAGCCCTGCCCAAGGGCCACCCCGACGCCCTTCAAATCCTTCAGTCCCGAGAATACGGCGCCAGTCGCGCCGCGCTCCAATTGGCCAAAGAACTCGAACTGGATCGGGCGCTCTATTCCCGGCCAGAGCCCTGGGTCAAAGACGTCCTGGCCATGGTAGCCGGACGCCTCATCTATCAGGGCAGCAAGCTCTTTCTGTCCCACCAAGGGCCCAACACCACTCTCTGGGAACAGTGCGGGATCCAAGGACCGGTGGACGTGCAAACCCATTGCTATGAGCCGATGGACCGATTGCTCCAGCGCCAGGTGGGCATCCAAAAGGCCCTGGCTCGCAAGCATCTTCAAGAGGGCCGGTTGGTGCTCTACGATATTACCAGCAGCTACTTCGAGGGCCAATATGAGGACAGCGAGATCGTTGCCTTTGGCTACAATCGCGACGGCAAGCGCAAGCATGAGCAAATGGTCATCGGCTTGATCTGCAACCAGGACGGCTGCCCAGTGGGGGTAGAGGTCTTTGCTGGCAACACTCAGGACGCCAGCACCGTGCCCGACAAGATCCGCGAGGTCCAGCAACGCTACGGGATCAAGAAGTTGGTTTTCGTCGGGGACCGGGGCATGATCACGCAAGCCAACTACGACAAGGTCAAGGACTGGGAAGGGCTCTGGACCATCAGCGCGCTGACGCACCAGCAAATCCTCGACCTGTTGGAACGGAAACTCATCACGCCCGAGATCTTCGATGAACGCAAGGTGGTAGAAGTCATTGATCCGGACAACCCCAAACTACGCTACTGTCTGTGCCGTAATCCCGAGACCAAGGCGCGCGAAGGAGCCACCCGGCAGCGGTTGCTGGAGTTGACGCAGACCCGACTGGACCAGATCGCCCAATCCAAGCGCAAGGCCGATGCCGCCCACATCGGAGCGCGAGTGGGCAAGGTGCTGGCCAAGTACAAAATGGGCAAGTTCGTGAGCTGGAAGGTCCAGCGGAGCAAGCTCATCTGGAGTATGGACCAAGAGAAGGTCAAGGCTGAGGAAGCCTGGGACGGCTGCTACGTAGTGCGCAGCGACGTGCCCAAGGAGGAGTTGGCGGCGGCCGAGACGGTGGCGGGGTACAAGAAACTGGAGTTGGTGGAGCAGGCGTTTCGGCAGATCAAGACGGTGCAGTTAGAAGTTCGTCCGGTGTATCACAAGCTGGACCGGCGAATCCGCAGCCACGTGTTTTTGTGTATGCTGGCCTATTACCTGCAGTGGCACATGAAGCAGCGATTGGCCCCTTTGTTCGCAGAGGACGGGACCGAGAAGAACCGGCGCTGGAGCTTTGCCAACGTGTTGGAGCGGCTCAAGGCGATCCGACAAGAGCGAGCCAAACTCAACGGCATTGAATTCGACCAGGTCACCGTTCCGGGGGAAGACCAACAGAGAATCCTGGATTTGCTCAAAGTGAAACTGTAGCCATCAGCGTGAAATCCAAAAACGGTGTTAACTACTTCGCCGTCAATGGGTTAGTGCGCTTCAGACCCAAACAAAATGCGTTTAAACACCGAAATGTCGGCCGTCATCTCCCCCGCCGGTTGGGACAACTGGGACAACCCGCAAGCGGAAAAAACAGCGTTCTATGCTGAATATCGCAGCACGGGGCCCGGTTCTGATCCCACCGGCCGGGTTCCCTGGGTAAGGCGGCTTATCGAATGCCGAAGCGCTGAACTACACAGTTTCGAACGTCCTGGGCGGTTCTGAGGGATGGAATCCTGAGGCCTCATTCATTCCGAAGGTTAAGTGAACGCAATCTTTATTTGGTAAGATGGGTATCTCTGTGGTTTGCAAGAACTCCATCCTTCAGAACTGCATCCTGAAGCGAAGGGCAGGGGAGATCGAGCATGGCAACCTTCGACATGGCCTTGAGCCTCTGACCTTTCTCGTCCATCACCGGCTGAGCATCTCTTCCTGGCTCAGCAAGCGCAGCCCGCGCTCTTCCAGGGCCGCTCGCGCTTGGGCCTGCTGGTGGGTCTCGATGAGCAGGACCGCGCGGTCGTTCGCGACGTAGCCCGAGCAGTTGTCGAGGTTGATGCCCTTTTGCTCGAGCGTCTCGGCGATGGCCTGGAGCGAGCCGGGTTTGTCCGCGACCTCCACCGCCAGCGATTCCAGCAGTGACACCATCAACCCGTGGGCTTGCAAGGCCGCCACGGCCGGTCGAGCTGGTCCACCAGCAGTTTCATCACGCCGAAGCTGCCGCTGTTGGCAATCGTAATCCAGTGGATGTTCACCCCGGCCTCGGCAAGGATTCGGGTAACCCGGGCCGTCTGGCCCGGCCGGTTTTCAACAAAGACGGCAATAAGTTTCATAACGCCACTTTAAAGGGATCGCTTGTCAATGACTCTCTTGGCCTTGCCCTCCGCCACGGGCAGCGCGCCGGCCGGCATTAGCTCCACCTTGGGCCGCACCCAAAGCTCCGCGCGCAATCGCTCCGCCAGTTGCTCCTGCAACGCGGTCAGGTGCTCGACCTTTCCATCGAATCCCGCCGCGGACAATTCCACTTTCACCGTCATGTCATCCAGGCCCTCGAGCACAATCACATAGTTGCGGCCCACTTGCGGGGTCAACATGAGCACGCGCTCGATCTGCTGGGGAAAGATGTTCACTCCCCTGACAATCAGCATGTCGTCCGAGCGTCCCGTAATCCGGTTCAGCCGCCGGTGGGTCCGTCCGCAGGCGCACGGCTCGGCAATGACCGAGGTGAGGTCGCGGGTGCGATAGCGCAGCAGCGGCATGGCTTCCCGATGCAGGCTGGTCAGGACCAACTCGCCCAGCTTGCCGTCCGGCACCGGCTCGCCCGTCTCGGGGGAGACGATCTCCAGGAGATAATTGTCTTCCCACAGGTGCAACCCCGCCTTGTGATGGCACTCGAACGCCACCCCGGGACCATTCATCTCGGTCAAGCCGTACGAGTTATAGACGTCGCAGCCCAGGGCCTGCTCGATCCGGCGCCGCGTCTCCTCGGTGTGCGGTTCCGCCCCCACAAAGGCCTTGCGCAAGGCCAGGTCCTTTTGCGGATGAATCCCCTTCTGCTCCAGGAACCCGGCGAAGTAAAGGGCGTAGCTGGGCAGGATGTGCACCGCGGTGGTCCGGAAGTCCTGCATCAGCATCAACTGCCGTTCTGAGGTGCCGGGGCCGGACGGGATGACCAGGCAACCGACCTTCTCCGCCCCATAGTGCATCACCAACCCGCCGGTGAACAGCCCGTAGCTCATCATGTTCTGGAACACGTCCTGGGCAGTAATGCCCGTCATGACGAGCGAGCGGGCGATCTGCTCGGCCGCGATGTCCACGTCTTTGCGCGAGAAGAACAGCGCCTTGGGTTTCCCGGTGGTGCCGCTCGAGGTGTGCAGGCGCACCGCCTCGCGGCGGTCCGTCGCCAGCAGTCCGTCTGGATACGTGGTCCGCAAGTCCGCGCTCGTCGTAAACGGCAGCCGCCGCGCGTCGGCCAGCGACTGGATGTCGTCGGGCTTGACGCCCAGTTCGACAAATCGCTGCCGGTAAAACGGCACGGTCGCCGCCACGCGCCGGACCGTGTTCTGGAGGCGCTCCAGTTGCAGCCGTTCCAGGGCGGGGCGGGCCATGGTCTCGATTTCCTGATCCCAAAACGCGTTGTGCATGTTTATGGCTCATCTTCATACCAGTACCCCGTCCATCCCGCCACCATATTCTTCCCTGAATTCCTTGTTGTCGACCGGGGTCCGTCTCGCTAGGCTGGTGCCATGACACAACACCGAGTCCCTTCATCTGCCCGCGCCTGGTCGGTCGTGATTGCAGCCCTGGCGATCAATCTCATTCTCGGAGTGCTATACGCCTGGGGCGTCATGGGCAAAGAGTTGGTCGTGCGCTGGCACTGGACGAGGGCGGAGGCCTCGCTGCCCTTCACCATCTCCGCTGCCGCTTTTGCGATCACGATGATCTTCGCCGGGCGCTGCCAGGACAAGATCGGGCCGCGCTACGTCGCCATGGGGCGGGCTGATGCTCGGCTTGGGCCTCGTCGCTTCCTCCTGGGCGAGCACGCCCCTGGCCATGGTGCTCACCTTTGGGCTGGTCGGCGGCATCGGCATCGGCCTGGGCTACTCCGCCACCACCCCGCCTTCCATCAAGTGGTTCCCCCCGGCCCGCAAGGGGTTCATCACCGGCATCGTCGTGAGCGGCGTCGGCCTGGCCGCCGCCTATATTGCGCCGTTAACCCAGTTCCTCCTCAAGCAGACCTCGATCCCGGGGACCTTTCTTGCGTTGGGCCTTGGCACCATTGTCCTGGTTTCCCTCCTGTCCCTGCTCCTGGCCAATCCCCCGCCCGGCTACACGCCCTTGGCCTCGGCCGGCGCCGCTCCTTCCGGCGCCGCGTTGGCCAAACCCGCCGCCACCGCGCGCCCGGACATTGACTGGCGCGACATGCTCCGCACTCCCCAGTTCTACCAGTTGTGGCTCACCTTCATCCTGGCCGCCTCCGCGGGGCTCATGATTATTTCGCAAGTCCCCCTCATTGCCAAAGACCAGGCCCACATTGATAAACTCGGCTTCGTTCCGGTTGCGTTGCTTGCGGTTTTCAATACCCTCGGCCGATTCCTCAGCGGCGCGATTTTCGGACCGGTTTGGCCGTTCCAGAACGATGCTGGCTGCCTTCGTTTTGCAGGCCCTCAATATGTTCGCCTTCGCCCATTACTCCTCGCCCGCCCTTCTGCTCTTCGGCGCCGCCTTCACGGGGCTGTGCTACGGAACGGTCTTTACGCTCTTCCCCGCCACCACCGCCGATTTCTACGGCGTGCGCAACCTCGGCGTGAACTACGGCCTGGTCTTTACCGGCTTTGGCGTCGCCGCCGTCCTCGGGCCGATCCTCGGGGCCGCCATCCGCGACCGATTCGGCTCCTACGTTTGGGCCTTTGGCATCTCCGGTGTGATGCTCTTGATTGGCGCGTTGCTCGCCTTTACCCTCAAAACGCCCCTGGCCGGGCCCTGAGCCCGGTCCGTGCCCCTGCTCCCGAACCCGCCGGCAAAGGGCGTTAATGAGGCAAAAGTGCCTCGTGGGCCGCCGCTTGCGTGGGGTTGTCGCCATTTCAGCGGCGGTCCTGATCGGCGGCGGCGCCGAGTGCGCGGACCCCTTGCGCGCGGCGTCAGCTTTGCGGCTCCCTATCTCATTCTCGGCGCCCGCAAAGGGTTTTGTAAGCCTGGCCCTCTATGACCAGGAGGGTGTGCTGACGCGCTCGCTGCTTTATGCCGAACCCGTGGAGCAGGGCGCGCGCACTATGGAGTGGGACGGCACGACGGACTTGGGTAAATCCGCGGCGGCAGGGACTTACACCGCCAGGGGCGTGTTCTTCGCCGAGGCGCCTCGGGCGAAGTTCGAGATGATCGTGGGCAAGAGCGGGAATCCGCCCTGGCGCACGGCCGACGGCAAAGGCGACTGGGGCGGGAACCTGGGGTTTCCCTCATCGATCGTTTCCAACGGCAAGCGGCTCGTGATGGGGTATGCGGCGGTGGAGGACAATCAAATCACCGGCGTGCAGGAGATGGATGGCGATGGGCGTATCTACCAGCGCTACTTCACGTTTTACCCGTGGGACGGGCGCTCGGCGGCCGCGATGAACGAAGCCCATTACTACCTGGGCATTTGGAACTGGGATAAACACACGGTCGAGATCGCCGCTTACAACCTCGGGGAGCCGCGCGGAAAAATCCTCGCCGCCTTGCCGATCAAGCCGTGGGGGGAGCCGGCGGACACGCGCTGGCATGGACGGCTCACCGGGGGGCTCGATGGCCTGGCACTGAACAAGGACACGCTCTTCGCCACGATCGCCAACAACGATGCGCTCTTCATCGTGGATCGCCAAAGCGGACAACTGCGCCAACAGGTCACCCTGCCCGCGCCGCATGGCATCGCCGTTGCCGGGGAGCGCCTGCTCGTGGTCAGCGGAAGAAAGTTGCTCCGATTGACGTTGGACGGGCAGACCGAGGCGACCGTCTTGGATGAAACTGCTCTCACGTTTCCGCACGCCCTCGCGACCGACGCCGCGGGCAATATTTACATCGGCGACAGCGGCGCGGGCGGGCCGCTGGGACCCGAAGCTTCTCTGGGCACGCGGCAAGTGCTGGTCTTTTCGTCGCAAGGCAAATTGCTGCGCAGGATCGGGAAGGCGGGTGGAACGCCGCAGGAGGGGTCTCTTCGACCGAACGGGCCTTGGAATCATCACGGCGTTGTGCATTGGTCCGGGGGTGGATGGGAAACAGGAGGCCCTGTGGGTGAACGACATCGCCACCGGCTTTCCGCGGACGTCACGGTGGTCCTTGGATGGCCGGTTGGAGCGCGAGTGGTTTGGACGTAAACTCTCGCTATTCTCGGATGTCCTGAACCCGGCGCGGCCCAACGAACTCATTTACGCCTCCGACGCCTTTGCCGATGAACCGGGCATCAGCGCTTACGAGATGGATGTCGCCAAGAAAACCTGGCGCCCCGCGTGGCACTTCGATTGCACCTGGGCCGACATGTATCAGGAGCAATTCTTTCTCAGCCAGGAGCACGGGGGTAACCCGCTCAAGGGCAAACGCTGGCCGGTGTTCCAGTACCGCCTCCCGCAACTTTGTCACCTTCCGCGGGCGGAACTACTTCATGAGCGGGGAAGGAAACGACTGCGGCGCGATTTTCACTTACGGCGATGGAAAAAAGCCCAAGCCGGTGGCGCTCGTGTTCGGGCACCGCGCGCAAAAGCGCCCGGACGGCAAGATCGAAGGGTTCTACGATCAAGGGCCCAACAACTGGTTCACCTGGGCCGACCGCAATGGGGACGGCAAGATGGCGGCCGACGAAATCACCTACACCGAGAACCCCGAGATGCTCGCCAGGACGTTGCGGCTCAACGAGGCGCATCTCGACGACCGTCTCAATATCCGGATGAAACGGTGGTTCAACGACAACGGCAAAGCCCGGCTCATCGATTCCTTCCTGCCCCTCAAGGAACTCCTGCCCAACGGCGCGCCCGTGTATGAATGGAGCCAATTGCGAGACCTGGTGCCGCTGCAGGCCCCCGACCTGACCGGTGGCGATAGCACCAAAAAGGTCCGCGCCTATGTCCTTCCGATGCCGATTGAAACCGCTGACGCCTACTATTCCATGGTGAACCCGGAATCAGAGCTGCCGCTCGATCTTCCCGGCATTGATGGCCGGGGCTGGTGGGCCAGCCGCAATTGGCGCACGAAAGTCGCACGGTTCGACAAGCAGACCGGCAGACCCTTGTGGGCGGTTGGACGCCGCGCGCCGGGCCGGGCGGAACGCGGCCAAATGTATCACCCGGCCGCCCTCTCGGGAGTCGCGGGCGGGGCGCTGTTCGTCGTGGATACGCTCGGCCCGATGTGGCTCTGGACCACCAACGGGCTTTTTCTCGGCCACGTCTTCCACGACTTTGGCGAAGGGGTGAAGAACGATGAGACGCTCTACGGCGAAATTCAAGCGACGATCGTTTATACGGAGCCAACGAGCAGCAAGATCTACTCCATCGCCAACGACACGGGCGCGCACATCCACGAAATCATCCTGCCCAGGCTCACCGCCATCGGGGCCGGCACGGTCACGCTCACTGCCGCCGAGGTCTCCACGGTCCAGCTGTGGGACCCGGACGGCGTCGCGCCGACGGACAAGCCCAACTATCGAGTGCCTCGCCGAAAATCGCCGCGGCCCGTGAAAGTGGACGGCGTCCTGGACGACCGCGAGGGCTGGAACGACCGGGCGGACGGCGGGAAATCGCCTGCCGCACTGGTGTTACTGGATGGCCGGCGCCTGGCCGAGGTGCGCCTGATGTATGATGAACAAAACCTCTACCTGGCATACGAAGTCAGCGCGCCAAACGGTCCGCTCAACAGCGGCAGCGAACTGCCCTATGCCCCCTTCGTGTCCGGCGCTTACGTTGATTTCTCGCTCGGGCCCAACTGGAGCGGACCGCGGCAGGAGGTCCGGGAGGGCGACCTGCGCGTCGTCCTCGCCCGGGTCAAGGACGGCTTGGCTCAGAAGGATTTCCAGCACGGTTTTTGGCAAAAAAAGGCCGGCGGCGCCAATTCGCGGACGATCAGTTCGCCGGCAGCGTCGGTGAGCTTCGATGACATTGGCGAGGTTCCGGGATTGCAGATGGCCTACAAGCTCGGTGAGAAAGACCCGAAGACCGGGCTGACCAGCTACACCGTCGAGGCCTCCATCCCGCTAGCGAGCCTTGGCCTCCGCGATCTGGCGGGCAAGACGATCGGCTTCGACGCTTCCGTCGGCGTCGCCAACGACGCGGGCGACCGGCGCGAGCGGGCGGCGCATTGGGCGGGTTTGAGCGAGGCCTTCGTGGTTGACCGCCCGGGCAGTACGCGCCTGCTCCCCGACACCTGGGGCACGCTGACGTTCGCCCCGTAGTGGTGTGTCCACTAAGCCCTTTAAATCGATTTAAAACCGCGGTTTATACCTCCTCGGATTCGGGCAGCACGTGCAGGCTGGCGTCTCCCCCACGAATTCGGCGGCGTTGTTGGCGGCAGGAAGTTGACCCTGGCCATTTCCTCGCCAAAGGCACGGACATGGAAGTCGTACGCCACGCGGTGGAGGTGCTCCAAGACGTCGGCCGCAAGCCAGTCGGGCGTTGTCTTTACCTCGCTCATTCCGCCAATTGTTCCAATTCAGCGTAGCTCAACGGCACGGCCAAGCTTTACCGTTCCCTGTCCCCCAGGTCGAGTGTCAAAGTCGCCGCGAGCTGTTTAGGAGGCGAACGTCCGTGCATCAGCGCCTCTGACGCTCCCGGCGAAATCTGCCGGGCTTACGGCACTCCCGTGTAAGTCCTTGATAATCAACGGAGCGGGTGAAGGGAATCGAACCCCACTCTTGCTCCATTTGTCGAACTCCCGACCACCAATCACCATCTGGCACCACTCTGAATGGGCCGCTTGTGGCGGAGCCGGTGGCGCTCACCCAAGCAGTGCTGAACCCAATCCGAAGCGTGGAGGTCTTGTCGAAGCCACTCCGTCGAGGGCCAACTCGCGGGGGCTGAGATGAACGGGTGAACGTTCGGAAGTTGCTTGGACCGCCAGCGGTGGCTAGACTCCGCCGCATTGATCGAACAAAGCGCTCAACCAAAGCGGTGGCTTAAGGTCCTGGGCCTCAGCGCCGCGCTCCTGGCGGCGGTATGCTTGCTGCGGCTGACGGTCTTTCGTCCCGTGGCGGTTCCGGTGACGGTCCATCCGGTGGAGGTCGGACGCGTCGAGCACACGGTGGTTAACTCGAGGGCCGGGACCGTCCAGTCCCGCCGGCGCGCGGGGATGAGCCCGGGCCTGGCCGGATTGGTGAGCCAGAAGGCGGTCGAGAAAGGCTCGCAGGTAAAGCGAGGCGACGTCTTGCTGCGGTTGGATGACAGCGAACACAAGGCGCAGGTGCAACTGTCGCTGCACTCGCTGGAAGCGGCCAAGGCGGTGGCGCGGCAGGCGCGGCTGGACGCGGAATTGGCGCAGCAGGTATGGAATCGGACGCAGAACTTGGCCCGTGACGACGTGGTCTCGGCCACCGCCCAGGATCAGGACCGGAATCGAGCGTTGGCCGCCGCGGCGGCCGCCTTGGCGGCGCAGGCGCGCATCGGCGAGGCGGAGGCCTCCCTCGACCTGGCGCGGGCCACGCTGGCCAAGACGGTGGTGGCCGCCCCCTTTGACGGCGTGGTGCTGGACATCAGTGCCGAAGTGGGTGAATGGATTAGCCCTTCGCCGCCCGGAGTGTTCATCCCGCCGGTGGTGGATTTGATCGACGCGCGGGCCCTGTATGTGAGCGCCCCGATTGACGAGGCCGACGTGGCCCGGATCGCCGTGGGGTTGCCGGTCCGGATGACTTTGGATGCCTTCCGCGGACAGTCATTCGCCGGCACGGTGACGTACGTTTCCTCGTTTGTGGAAACGCGCCAGGAGCAGAACCGGACCCTCCGGGTGGAGGCGGATTTCAAGGATTCGCCGCTGCCACCCAACCTGCTGCCCGGGCTCTCCGCGGACGTCGAGGTGCTCCTGGAGGCGCGCGAGCAGGTGCTGCGCATCCCGACTTATGCCTTGCTCGAGGGCAACCGGGTCCTTGTGGTGGAGGGTGGCCTGTTGGCCGAGAAAAAGGTGGCCACCGGTTTGCACAACTGGAATTTCACCGAGATCACCTCCGGGCTGACCGCGGGAGAAAAGGTCGTCGTGTCGCTCGACCGGCCGGAGGTGAAGGCCGGCGCCCGGGTCGTCATCGCCGGGGAGGTGGAAAAGTGATTGAGCTAGCCGGGATTCATCGCACGTATGTCGTGGGCGGGAGCCCGGTTTACGCGCTCAAGGAGGTCAACCTGCGGATCGAGCGGGGCGAGTATGTCTCGGTCATGGGCCCGTCCGGCTCGGGCAAATCGACCCTCCTGCACCTGCTGGGGTGCCTGGATCGGCCCACCGCGGGCTCCTACCGGTTTGCGGGCCAGGAGACGGCGCGGTTGACGGAGTTGGAGTTGTCCCGCCTGCGCCGTCACCAGATCGGGTTTGTCTTTCAGTTTTTCCACTTGGTGCCGCGGCTGACGGCGGCGGGAAACGTGGAACTGCCGATGGTGTTCGCCGGGATTCTCCCCGAGGAGCGGCGGCAGCGGGTCCGAAACGCGCTCGCCGCGGTGCGCCTGACCGCGCGGGCCGAGCACCGCCCCGACCAACTTTCGGGCGGCGAGCAGCAGCGGGCGGCGATCGCGCGCGCGGTGGTGATGAGTCCCGGGCTGCTGCTCGCCGATGAACCCACCGGCAATCTCGACAGCGTCTCGGGCCGGGAGATCGTCCAGCTCATCGAGGAGATGAACCGGCAAGGCTTGACGCTCATCGTGGTGACGCATGATCCGCGAATCGGGGAACGGGCGCGGCGCCGAATCCATTTGGCCGATGGCGAAGTCGTTTCGGATGAGCGGGCGGAGGGCGCCGCCGTCCCGGCCGGGGCGGAGGCAGGCTCGCGGCAGGCCCGTATGAGGTTCCTCGATTTGTTGCGGTTTGCCAGCGGCGGCTTGCGAGGTCATCGCCTGCGGACCTCGCTCTCGCTGCTGGGCGTGGCGATTGGGGTCGCTTCGGTGGTGCTGTTGACGAGCCTGGGCGAAGGGGCCCGTCTCTACGTGACCGGCGAGTTTGCTTCGCTGGGCGCGAATCTGCTCATCATCATTCCGGGCAAGACGGAGACCAAAGGCCTGGCGCCGCTGGTCAGCACGGCGCCCCACGACCTGACGATGCAAGACGCGGCGGCGCTGCTCCAGCGGGTGCCGGCAATCCGGCGGCGTGGCCCCGCTGGCCGTCGGGACGGCCACCCTCCTGGCCGGGGAACGCAGCCGGGAGGCCGCGGTGGTCGGCGCCACGCACGACATCCTCGAGATTCGGCACCTCAAGATGGCCGGCGGGCGGTTTCTGCCCCCGGACCTGCCCGAGGCCGCGCTCTGTGTCATCGGCGCGAAGCTCCAGCGGGAGCTGTTTCCCGATCAAAATCCGCTCGGCCAGTGGGTGCGGATTGGGGAATGGCGGTTTCGCATCATCGGCGTGATCGCCCCGCGGGGCACCTCGCTGGGGATGGATATGGATGAGGTTGTCGAGATTCCGGTGCAAACCGCCCTGCGCTTGTTCAACCGGAGCGGCCTGTATCGGATTTTGGCGGAGGTGGGCTCTCATTACGAGGTGCCCAAGGCGGAGCAGGCGGCGTTGGCGGTCTTGCGCGACCGCCATGCGGGGCAGGAAGACGTCACCGTCCTCACGGAGGACGCGGTGCTCGCCACCTTCGATCAAATCCTGCGCGCGCTGACGGCGGCCCTGGCGGGTATCGCGGCCATTTCGCTGGCGGTGGCCGGCCTGGGCATCATGAACGTGATGTTGGTTTCGGTCTCCGAACGGACGCGCGAGGTCGGTCTGCTCAAAGCGGTCGGGGCGACCCAAGCGCAGGTGGTGGCGGTCTTCCTGGTCGAGGCCGCCGTCCTTTCGACCGCCGGCGGGGGCCTCGGATTGGTGATGGGCCTGGCGGCGGGAGGCGGCTTGCAGCGGCTCTATCCGGATTTCCCCATCCACCCGCCGGGTTGGGCGATCGGGGCGGCCCTGGTCGTGTCCTGCGCCGTGGGACTGCTGTTCGGCATTCTGCCGGCCCGCAACGCGGCGCGCCTGAATCCGGTTCAGGCCTTGATGAGGCGCAAGGCATGAGCTTCAAGGACCTGCTGCGCACTGGCCTGGCAGTCCCTCTGGTTCCACCGCCAGCGGTCCCTCCTGACCATGCTGGGCATCGTGATCGGGATCGCGTCGGTGATTCTGCTTGACCTCGATTGGCGAGGGGACGCGCGTATATGTGATGTCCGAGTTCACCCAGTTCGGCACGACGCTGGCGAAGGTGGCCCCCGGGAGGGTCGAAACCACGGGCGCCCCCGGCGCCCTGGGGATCACCGTGCATCCTTTGACGCTGGAGGACGCCGCGGCGCTCGAGCGGCTGCCCGGAGTGGAGCGCGTGGTGCCGGTGGTGTATGGGGCGGCACCGGTGGAGCGGGCCGGCAAGACCCGCGATGTAATTGTTTATGGCGTCACGTCGGCGGCCCCATCCGTATGGCGGTGGCGCGTCCGGGGCGGGCGGTTTCTGCCCGAGATGGAATGGCGGCGCGGCGCGCCCTTGGCCGTTTTGGGCCCCAAACTAAAGCGCGAACTCTTCGGGGACGAGACTTCGCTCGGCCAGCACGTGCGCATCTCCGGGGAGCGCTTCCTGGTGCTCGGGGTGATGGAACCTAAGGGCCAATTTCTCGGGTTCGACTTTGACGACACCGCCTTCATCCCGGTGGGGGAGGCCCGGCGGCTGTTCAATCACCTGGGCCTGAACGAGATTGACGTGTTCGATGGCCAATGCCTCGCTGATCGAGCCCGTGGTGGAACGTGTCCGGAGCCTGCTCATCGCGCGGCACAATAAGGAGCAGGATTTTACCATCGTCACCCAAACCGGCATGTTGGAAAGTCTGGGGCGGATCATCCGGATCGTGAGCCTGGCGGTGGGCGGGATCGGGGCCATCTCGCTGCTCGTGGGCTCGATTGGCATCCTGACCATGATGTGGATCTCGGTCAACGAGCGCACGTCGGAGATCGGGCTGGCCCGGGCCATCGGCGCTACTCCCACGCAAATTCTGCTCCTCTTTCTGAGCGAGGCGGCGCTGCTGTCCACCCTGGGCGGCGCGCTGGGTCTGGGCCTAGGCATCGGGCTGGCCCAATTGCTGCATTTGTACGTCCCCGCCCTCCCGGTGAAGACGCCGGTGGAGTTTGTGTTTTTGGCCTTGGCGGTCAGCCTCGTGGTGGGACTCCTCAGCGGCTTGCTGCCCGCGCGGCGCGCCGCCTCGCTGGACCCACTTGTCGCGCTCACGGCGGAATAAGAACCGTGGATTTGTTGTCGCCCGATATGGCGGGGTAATTCGGGGGGCGCAAGACTGCCGCGAACGTCGGCCAATGAAAAGCACAAGAGTCTCCCGGAATGGTTCATTTTACTTGCACTTTACTTGCACTTTACTCGCACTTTTGCGTAAGTCCTTGATAATCAATGGCCCGCCAAGCCGCAGCCCAAGGGGCGAAGGCTGGAGCGGGTGAAGGGAATTGAACCCTCGTGACAGTGCAGTTGTGGAGTTTGGATTCAAGCCATTGACGTGCAATGTGTTGCATAACATATCGGCCGATTCGCAACCATTTCCGGGTTTCTGGAGGCGTAGCCGACGGGATGGCCGGAGCCCGCGCCCTAAGCCACCGAACCGTCAGACTGCCAAGACCACTCTTGGCAGGGCCACGTTTCGGCGGTAACATCTGCTGAAATGAAGTTGGAATTTGACGCCGAAGCGGTGCGGCGATTCTGCCAGGAACGCGGGATCGCACGCCTGGAGTTGTTCGGCTCCGCCCTGGGTGACGATTTCGACTCGGACAGCGACGTGGATTTGCTGGCCAGCATCCGGCCGGGAGTGAAATGCGGCCTGTTCGAATGGGTGGACTGGCAAGAAGGTCTGGCACGGATCTTCTCCCGGCGCGTGGACCTCGTCAGCCCGCGCGCCGTGGAACGTAGCCGCAATCCTTACCGCAAGCACTCGATCCTCTCGCACACCGAGCCAATCTATGTCGAAGGACAACGCTTACCTGCGTGACATTTTGGACCCGGCGCGCGCCATTCGCAGCTACCTGGCAGGCGTTTCCCGCGAGCAGTTCGAGGCCAACTCGGAGAAGCAGGACGCGGTCATCCGCCGCTACGCCGTCATGGGCGAAGCCGCTCGGCACGTGTCCCCCGCTGCGTTGAAAACCCTCGCCGATTTGCCCTGGAGGCAGATCACTGGCATGAGCAACATCCTGATCCATGACTACGACGACGTTCATGAAGCCACCCCTGGGACACGGCCCAGCAGGACTTGCCTGCCCTGATCCTCCGCCTGGAAGCGCATCTGGCTCAAGAGCCGCCGCCGGCTCCCTCGTGACCACCGCGATGCAGCCGACGCAAGGCCCGGATCGATGCAGTGGCCGACGCAAATGTCAAATGTTGAGATGCGACACCGGTGCTTTTGACCCCCTCGCTGACCCCTTGTGTCCTTGCCGGGGCGGACACGAAATGATAAGGTGCGGATAATGCGTGACCTGGAGACTATTCTGACGACCGCCGTGGTTGTAGCCCGAGAGTTTGGGGCCAAGCGGCTGCTGCTCTTCGGCAGTGCGCTGGACAATCCCGCCCCGGCCCACGACCTCGATCTGGCCTGCGAAGGTGTTCCTGGTTGGAAGCTCTTCGAGCTGGCGTCCGCGCTGGAACGGGCCCTGGGCATTCCGCTGGACTTGGTGCCGCTAGACTCCCCGACGCCTTTTACCCGGGTCATCGAAAAGCGGGCCCGCGTCCTCCTGTGACCGCCGAAGAACTCAAAGCCGAAATCGAGATCGAGTGGGATCGCATGCGGGAAGGGGTGGATCAGGTTGGCGCTATCCTGGCGGCGTTTCGCAACCGCGTTGCTGCTCACCTGGGCAAGCTCTAACCACCCTGCCGGGCTCTCCTGCCGCAATTCGGCGCTCTCTCTCAGCCATCCCTGCCTGGCTGCAGGGGGAGGGCCTAACCAGCACGGTCTTCGCTGTCGGCCCACTGAATGAACCAAGCTATGGGTGAACCCCTTTTCCGTTTATACCAGCCGCTTCAACGTGTTGCTTCGGCAAGCGTGCGTAGCGGCAAATTTGATTGCAGACATGGTCTGAGGCTCCGCCTCGTTAGACATCACTTCCTGCAAATCGGAATCGAGCCCCGGGGTTTGTGAGGCCATTTGTGATGGCAGCCCGGTTTCACTCCTGATTTTACTGGATCTGTCGCCGGTTCGAGCCCCTCGACACTCGCCCCTCGCCCCTCGCCCCTCGCCAGCGTCAGCGCTCCGGTCGGCACGGCATCCTCGCCCAGCGCAGCCAGGGCCAGGCGGGGGCCCGGCGCGAAGACCTCCATGATGAACCGGGAGAGAGCGTCGGCGACCGCCGCCCGCAACGGCTCGCCGAGGCCGGACAAACCGCCGCCTATGACTATGATTTGGGGATGGCACAGGTGAACGACATGCGAGAGTCCGAAGGCGAGGTCCTCGGCGGTTTCGCGCAGGATTTGTTGAGCCGCGGCATCGCCTTGCTCCAATGCGGCGGCCAGGTGCCTGGCTTCGCCGCCCTGGCGGCCGCCGGCCAATCGAGCCAGCACTCCTTGGGGGGCCTGCCCGTTCAACTCGCGAATGCGCGCGTCCACCGCCCACCCCGAGCATCGAGCCTCGACAATCGTTCCCTGGCGGTCCAGCCGGACGTGGCCAATCTCCGCCTCGCCTGGGGCCGCCCCATGATAGATTTGGCCGTCCCTGACCAGGCCGCCGCCGACGCCGCTGCCGAGAGTGACGTAAAAGACCGGGTCGAAACCGCGGCCCGCCCCGTGGCGGGCTTCCCCCAAGGCGGCCACGTTCGCGTCGTTGTCCACGGCTACCGGCACGCCGGCCAATCGGCGCAGCCAGGAGCCGAGGTCAAACTCCGACCATCCTTCGATCTGGTGCGAGCGGCAAATCTTGCCCGTCTTCCAATCCACCGGCCCGCCAAAGCCCACGCCGATGGCCTGGACTTGCCCCAGGCGCATCAACTTGGGCAAGGTCTGCCGAATCTGCCGGCGAATTGCCGCAGCGCCGGAGGCGGGCTTGACCTTGAGCTTCCGCCGCTGGACAATCTTCCCTGTCTCATCGCCCAGGACCAGTTGGAGCTTGGTGCCGCCGATTTCGATGCCAATCAATGAAGACATGGGGTGTTGCTAGCCCGCATATTTCTCGGCTTTCGGCAGCCGGAAGGTGTAGCGCGGATCTCCAATCTGCTGTATCGCAGGTTTCCAACCTGCGGGCGCCTCACCCACATTTGACACCCTGCCGACTGGAAGTCCGCGATACAGCAGGTTGGAAACCTGCGCTACGCAGCGTCGGATGCCTGACGCCGCCTTCAATATCCGGGCTAGCTGGAGCCTGTCGCAAAAGCCCGGCGAACGGAAGACTTTGTCGCAACCTTTGTCGCCAACTTTGTCGAAAAATGGCCGGTTCGATAAAGGTTGCGACAACGGTTGCGACAAAGGTCTGAAATGCGAGTTTTTGGGACAGGCTCTATCCGAAGTACTCCGGTTCATTTCCCGCCTTCCACTTGATGTTGCAGCCCAGACTCGGTTTCTGGTTGGGCGAGACCGGTTTGCCGGCCAGCACCGCCTCCAGGGCGGCGCGCAGGTCCTTGCCGGTGACGGCGATTGTGTTGCCGGGCCGGCTGTCGTCCATTTGCCCGCGATAGACCAGGCGCCGGTTCGCATCGAACAGGAAAAAATCCGGCGTGCAGGCCGCCCGGTACGCGCGGGCCACACCTTGGGTCTCGTCGTAGAGATAAGGGAACAGATACCCGGCCGCTTTGGCTTCCGCCGCCATCATGGCCGGGCTGTCGGCCGGGTAATTCTCCACGTCGTTCGAGTTGATGCCGACGATGCCCACCCCGCGCGCGAGATAGTCGCGGGCCAGTTGAGCCAGGCCGCCGCGAATGTGTTTTACGTAAGGACAATGATTGCATATAAACGCCACCAGGAGCGCCGGGGCCCCTTTGAAGTCCGAGAGCGAGACGATTTTTCCGCTCGTATCCGGCAGCCGGAAGTCCGGCGCCGGGGTTCCCAAGGCAAGCATGGTGGAATTGGTGGCGACCATGAACAAAATGTTCTACGCGCCGGCGCGGGTGTCTAGCAGAAAGTTAGACCCCGGCTCAAAGCAGTGCCGGCAATCACTTGGTCCAGGAGGAAGTTCAAGCGGCGCAATCGCTCATCCAAGGCCTCCGGTTCGGCATACTCCAACTCGAATCGCGCCTGGAGGATGGCCTCCAGCTCCTCACACCTGGCCACCGAAAGCCTCCTGCAGAATGGCGGCTTGCCGTTCCGGCTTCATCTCCGTGTGCCACTGCGCGAAGGTGATGCGCAACGAGTCGAGCTTCGCGGCCAGCGCCTCCGGCGAAAGCCGTAGCGCCTTGAGGGCCTCGGCATCCCCGTGCTCGATCATCAACCCCTCCCCACTGGCGATGGCCGCGGAGAGCATTACCCGATGGAGCCGCTGATCATCCAGGTCGGCGGGGTCTGCCAGCAACATCTGCTCTTCCAGGTCCTGGCAAACGCGGCAAAGGTTGAACCAGGATGCCACTCGCGTCGCGAATGGGTTCCGGCGCGCCTTTACTTCCGCTTCCAGCACGTCGGCAAAGCGTCCTGCCGTGCGCCAGCGTTCCTTCACGCTCTCCGAGGTTGGTGCAGTCGCAACCATGCGTCTAATCTACGGGAAGACGCCTGTGGCTTCAAGCCACATTGCTTGCGCTTTTGCGCGATCCGTCTCCGCAATCCATCGTTGCGCCGCCTCGGTTACGGCGATCAGGCCAACCCGGAGCCTGAGCCGATAGATTTCTCTCTACGCCCTAATACTCCCGGTCCTTCTTAATGCCGGGTTCGGGGACAGGGTACTTGCCGTCCGGGCCCAGTTGGAGCGGGGCGGCGGAGGCCATAGTCAGCTTGTCCACGTCCGGGGCGAATTCCTGCTTGACGGCCAGCATGTCGTCATAGGTGATGACCTGGCCCGTATGGGCAGCCATGCGGCCCATCGAGGTGACCAGGCTGGCGATGGCGCCGCGCCGCGCCTCGTTATAGGGCTTGCCCTCGCGCACAGCGCCGACCAGTTCGTCCCATTCCAGTTGGTAGGGGTTGGGCTCGGGTTGGGGAAAGGCCCAGGTCATGTCGGCGCGCGTGAAATTGTGCCCGTTGAAGGTGCGGCACTTGCCCGGGCAATGGCTGGCGGTGGTGATGATAGCCGAGCCTTTGGCGCCATGGGCATAGCTGGCAAATTCGTCATGGCAGCCGTTCTCGGCGCGGCCAACAAAATAGAGCTTGGCGCCGTCGGCGAACGTATATTCGACGTTGTAATTGTCGAAGTTTTGGTCCAGCGAGCGGCCCCGATAATGGCGTCCGCCGGTCGCATGGGCCCTCACGGGCCACGCGTTCTTCATCCAGCAACACTCATCGATCTGATGGATATTGTAATCGCTGAATATGCCGCCGCTGGCCCACAGGAAGCTGTGGAAACGGCGAATCTGGTAAAGCGTCTCCGACATGTCGCCCGCATTGGGGCCGGCGGTCGCTGACGCGCCGGCCATCCGGTAGGCGCGCAGCAGCATGATGTCGCCGATTTGCCCGTCCTCGATGCGCTGATGAAGTTCCTGCCGGGCCTTGCAATGCCGGATCATGAGCCCGACGCCCACCTTGAGCTGCTTTTTTTCGGACTCCTCGGCCAGCGCCAGGAGTTTGTGAGTCGTCGGCGCGTCCACCGTCACCGGCTTTTCCATGAAGACATTGAGCCCCTTCTGGATGGCGTAGCCGAAGTGGACCCAGCGGAAGGCCGGCGGGGTGGCGAAAATGGCGATGTCCCCAGGCTTGAGGCAATCCATCGCCTGGCGGTACGCGTCGAAGCCGATGAACTTGCGGTCTTGGGGCACGTCCATTTGTTCGGGATACGCCTTTTTCAATTCCTCGTAGCTCTTCCGCAACCGATCCTCGAAGACATCCGCCATGGCGATGAGCTTGATGGGGCCGCTCCTGGTCGAGAGGGCCTGGGAGGCGGCCCCGGTGCCGCGGCCCCCGCAACCGACCAGGACCACCTGCACCAAATCGCTGCCGGCGGCGTGCACCTGCGGAAGGGCCACGCCGGCCAGGGCCGAGGCCGCAGCCAACCGACCGGTATTCTTGAGAAACTCGCGACGTGACGTGGGAGAATGAATGGGTTCTATCATGGCCGGATAATCCACAGGCCCGCCCTTCGTGTCAATCTGACAATGGCAGGCAACTCCGGGCTGAAGGCCTGATGGGGAGCAGAGTTGCGCCAGACGGGGAGGTGGAAAGTTGGAAATGGTTGATGCAGAGGCAATTAGGAGTGGATCCCCACGTCGCCGCCCGACCAGGCCTCCGAGTGGAAAAGTGAGGAGAACCGATAATTTCTCGAAACGCTTCTTCACGCCTTCCTCTGTAGATGGTGACGACGGCTGCCTGGCGCGCTCGCGGCGCGGCAGGAAAGGCTGGCGATGGAGTTAATTATTTGGCAGATGCTTATGAACACAACTATGACAGTCAAGCACACTTGCGCCGGGGTAGTCATTCTCGGCATGGCGGCTTTCTTGGCAGGATGCCAGTCCACACTACAAACGGCATACAATCCCACCTACACACCGAGCTTCTCCACCACGGCGAAGGGGCACGTGATGATCACGGCGATTTCGGATAAGCGAAACACCAAACCTGGTGTTTACTATCAGAACTCCTCCAACGGAGACACGGGGCAGTTCGCCAAGCCGGTGGCTGATCTCGTGCGAGAGGCCCTGGCAGCGGAGTTACAGCGAGGTGGACTTTCTCTCTCGGACAAAGCCAGCGCCACCGCGACGCTCAGTTGCGAAGTGCTTGAACTCAAGGCGGCGATCACAGAGCCATTCTTGCGCTCGCCAATTCTGGATTTGAGCGTGGCCCTCGGCTTTGAGTGGAAGGATGCCAAGACGGGCAGCGTGCTGGCAAGAAATGAACGAAGCGAGCGCCGATCGCGCAAACTCGGCATGGGGAACGTGCCGAGCCTCCCTTTTGGCCAGGCCGTGGTTAAGGATTACGGAAATGAATTGATAAACGACATGTTGCCCAGGGTCATTGAGAAGGAGCTTGCCTCGATTTCCTTCCTGCGCGAACAACGGTAGGGCAGTGCTGACGATGCGGATGGAACACAAAGGCCGAAATAATATCTTCCGGTCCTGACGCCCTTCTGGTTTAATGCTGCAATGTCTGCCCACGTGGTGGAAATAGCATATCGGGCCATCCAGAAATCCCAGAGCGGGGACATTAAAAACCCTCAAATCGGGAAACTCCTGACTGACCTTTTCGGCGAGTGCGTCAAGTTCTTGGCGAGTTTTGGCCGGGTCCGCCTCAAATCAAAGGTCCCGGAGAAAGAATACTTTGCCTTTGAGGGAGAGGCCAAAATCAGCCGCCCGGTGAATCAGGCTCTGTACGTGGGCGAGGTTTCGGGCTGGAATGACCTGCTAGGGCGCATCGCGAAAAGGGATTTCAAGCGAGCCGATGCCATGAAGATCACCCAGGCGATCTACACGGTGGCAATCAGCTTTTGTGCAGCCATTGACCTGCTCAAAAAAGGGGACCAGAAGACCCCCGGGACCTTCTTTGAATATCTCATCGGCCATTTGTTCGCCTCTCGCCTTGGCATCAATCCTCGGACCCGGCTCCCAGTTTTGAACGTGGACGATTTGAAAACCGAGCTGCCAACGGATTTCGTTTTTGATTTGGGCAAGGGAAAACCCAAGTTTCACTTGCCCGTAAAAACGTCAACACGGGAGAGGGTGATCCAAGTTTGGGCGCACCAGAGAGTCTTGAACGGCGTTTACGGCACGGGGCTTTTTCTCGGCACGCCTGTAATCCTAACCGAAACCAAGAATGACGTTGCCAAGCGGGAAGTGGTGGAGATTTGTCTTCCGGATCAATGGCGTCTGTACCAGATGCACATTGCACAGCTTAGGCGGATTTACTATTTGGACGTTCCAGCAGCATATACTGCCCTGAATCGGGTTTTCCCGCCGCTACACGTCCGCCCTTTTGGTGAGTTTTTCTTAGAGGCGGATACTTTGTTTTAGAGGATTTCCGGAATACCAGAAAATAGGAGTGGTTCTTTCGGGCGTGAAGCTGCTTCAATATGCGACTCACGCCGGGTCTGTTGCGCCGAACGACAACAAAGAGATCTTCCACGAGGAAGCCGATGTAGGCCAATTCATTTATGATCTCGACGTGCGTCAGCCGTTGCTGGTTGGCGCAGACCTCATCCTGGCATTTCACGATGTAGATCCCCTCGCCCCTCAAGACCCGGTAGGCCTCATGAGCGGACTTGAAATAAAGGTCCAAAACCGCCTCGTGATATTTCTTCCCGCCATTGGAGGCAGAGTTGTTCTGATAGTACCTGCTCAAAATTCTGGTGCCCATTATGCGCCGTGCCGCCCGGGGTGTGCATGTAGGGCGGATCAAACACCACTACGTCCAAAGATCCTGCCTCGTAGGGCAACGCCCGCGAGTCAACCCCTTGATTCAGATCCGTTGGATGCAACTCGAATTGCCTAACGTCAATGCCCTTCCAGAAGATCCCTTTGCCGTAGGTGACATCGGCAACCTTGGCCCGGGGGGGAACGTAGAGCTTCACCACCTGTGGGAACACTTCGTCATTTGTCCCGACGTGGGCGGAAAAGACCAAGTCGTTGGTCGCCACGCCACGGGCAACTCGCTTTGTCTTCTTTGGCTTCAATGCGGTTGCCTTGGGCATTTGACCAGCCGAAGCCTGGGCAACCGGGAAACCCTCCCTCGCTGCGGCGCGACACGTTTTTTGATGCATCTCGAAGGCGTTCAAGACTTTCTTCCGCCCGCGCTTGGGCACTTCTGCCACAAAGGCGAACTCATCGGCTGCTGCTTCGGAGGCCATGCCAATCCCTTTGCTACCCCAGCCGATTGGGGGTTTCAATGGAAAACTGTGACAACTTAGCCTGGATTTTTCTCGGCGATACGGCAGGTTGGAAACCTGCGCTACGTCGCCTCGGGAGCCCGGTGCCGCTCTTAGGCTATGAGGTATCCGGGTTAGGTGTTCGCAGTTCAGGCCTCGGCCAGCGCCCGGTTTACGCGCCGGATGGCTTCATTGATCTCGGCGGGGCTCTTAAAGCCGATGACGATGGCATCCAGTTCAGGATGGGACATGGCAAAGCGGATGGATTTCTCGCGGTCCTCCGGGTTGGTAAAATCGCCGTTGCCGATGATCTTCATGCCGATGACGCCGCGGCCCTTGGCGCGCATGGTCTTGAGTTCCGCCAGCACCGGGGAGATGTCGTCGCCGGACTTGTTCCAGTCCTGCTCCATGCCATCGATGTGCTTGGCTTGGGGGTTGACTCGGACCAGGTGCACATCGGTCCAGGGTGAGGCGGTTGCGGCGCGAAGGGCAGGGATGCTGTGGCAGGAAACGCCTTTGGCCAGAATCCATTTCTTTTCCTTGGCCTCGTCGAAGGCGTCCATGATGCGTTTCAATTTGTCGGTCCAGCCGTTTTCGACCATGCAATGGATGAGCATGCTGTCCACATAATCGGTGTCGAACACTTTGCGGTGATGGTCGATGGCCTCGAGCACATTCTCCGGCCTGCCGGGGATTTTGGACTGAATGAAAATCTTCTCGCGCGGCAGCCCCTTGATGGCCCCGCCAAGCCACTCGAAAGTGCGGTAGGCCTGGGCGCAATCGAAATAGGTGATGCCGTGATCGTAGGCGTAATGGATGAGCCTGTTGAACGGCTCCCGGCCCAGGGCATATTGCACGTTTCCGCTGTTGGTGCCGGTGCCGAAACCCACCCGGCTCAGCTTGAGGCCGGTCTTGCCCAGGGCAACCTGGTCGACCGCCGTGCGCTTGGCAGCCTGGCGCGCCAGGAGGTGGTCGGCGCCCAGCAGCAGTCCGCCGGCGGCGGCGGCAGTGCGTTCGAGAAACTGGCGGCGGCTAAGGTAGTTAGTCTTCATATTCGTGCTTCGTTGAGCGAGGTTATAGATGTAGAGTGCGAGTGGCTGAACGTATTCGTGCTTGACGCATCACACCGCCCAATCTACCAACCGCGCGCCTGGCAGTCAATACGACGCGGCATAACGGTTTCCCCTCACCCCGGCCCTCTCCCCGAGGGAGAGGGAGCAACCAGGGCCGGCTTTCGAGCATTCCCACACCGCTCGGTCCCTCGACCGACTGACGCGGATTCCCCCTCTCCCCGAGGGAGAGGGCCGGGGTGAGGGGACGCGGGACGCTCGACGTGCGGCAGGTGCTCAACAGCAGCTCTGCGCGCGCCGGGCGGCGCACAGAATTGGTTTGCCTGGGAGGGGCAGGCATCTTGAGATTTGGCGGGTGGCATCGTCGGCAAAACCTCTCATCCCGGTCCAGGTGCGGGAGTTGGTCCAGTTCGCCCTGCGGCAGGGCGACCTTGGCGGGGAGGGTGATTTCGTTGGCCTCAACCGGGCGCTGGCGGGCATTCGGGGCCATCAGCGGATGCAGCGTTCACGGCCGGCCGGCTACCGGAAAGAGGTGCGGCTTTGCCATGACTTGGAAACCGAGGAGTTTATCTTGCGGGTCCAGGGGCGCCTCGATGGGCTGTTGGCCACGCCGGAGGAGGTGCTGATCGAAGAGATCAAGACCGTCCAGGGACGGTGGAACGGCCTGGCCGAGCCGCTGCACTGGGCCCAGGTCAAGTGCTATGGGTTCATGTACGCCAGCAGCCAGGGTCTGGAAAAGCTGACCCTGCGGCTGACCTACCTGGACCTCGAGACAGACACGGCCACCGAGTTTGCCGGCCCATTCACCCGGCACGACCTGGCGGCGGTCTTCGAGCAGGCAACTTCGATTTATCTCGAGTGGGTGGGCGAACGCTGCCGCTGGCGCTGCCGGCGCGACCAGTCCATCGGGACGCTCGAGTTCCCTTTTCCAACCTACCGTCCGGGCCAGCGCAAACTGGCGGTGGGGGCCTACCGCGTGCTCGCCTCCGGCGGGCGCTTGTTCCTCGAGGCGCCCACCGGCATTGGCAAGACCATCTCGGTGCTCTTCCCCGCCCTCAAGGCGATGGGCCAAGCCAAGCTCGAACGCATCTTCTATCTGACCGCCCGCACCGTGGGACGGGCGGTGGCGGAAAAGGCCCTCAACGAGCTCCGGCAGGCGGGCGCGCGACTGCGCGCGTTGACCCTCACCGCGAAGGACAGAATCTGCTTCCAGGCCGGCCAGGCGTGCGACCCAGCCACCTGCCCGTTTGCGCGCGGCTATTATGACCGCCACAAACCCGCCATGCGCGCCGCCCTCGAGCGCGAGGAGATCTCCCGCCCCGTCCTCGAGGCGGTCGGCCGCCAACACCAGGTCTGCCCTTTCGAGCTGTCGCTTGACCTCTGCGCCTGGGTCAATGCAGTCATCTGCGATTACAATTACGTCTTCGATCCGAACGTTTATCTCCGCCGCCACTTCGGCGAGGAGCCTGGCGACTATGCCTTTCTGGTCGATGAGGCCCATAACCTGGTCGAGCGTGCCCGCGAGATGTTCTCCGCCGACCTCGACCTCCGGGAGATCCGTGAGGTCCGGCGCGCCGTCCAGCCCGCCCTGCCGCGATGCGCTCGCGCCCTGAGCCGGCTGGGCTCCGCCCTACGCCACCTCTGCGAAGGGCCCGCCCCTGCCGCCCCACCAAACGAGGGGGAGGGGGCGGACCTCGGGCAGGCAAGGATGCCTGCCCCACGGCTGGCCTCCGCCGCCCAAG
The DNA here is from genome assembly GCA_963713735.1 of uncultured bacterium. GTDB lineage: Bacteria > Verrucomicrobiota > Verrucomicrobiia > Limisphaerales > UBA8199 > CAVQND01. Next base: position 186,391 of record CAVQND010000009.1, on the reverse strand, counting down.
CCGGCGAGGGGTTCGCCAGCCGGGAGCTTCCCGCCCACCTGCTGCCGCTGGTCGAAACCGCTCTCAAAGAGGCCGAGACTTGGCTGGCACAGAATCAGAGCGCCGAATTCCGCCAACCTCTGCTCGAACTGTTTTTTCGCCTGCACTCGTTTCAACGCACCGCGGCGCTCTATGACGAGCGCGTATGTGACCATCTGCCAGCCGGGCTCGACAGCGGTTTTGAACCGGACAGGTCCAGGCCAGGCGGCTCCAAGCCGCCGTAATGGCGCCATCCGGTTGTTCTGCCTGGACCCGTCCCGGCTGCTCCGGCAGGCGCTGACCCGGGGAAAGGCGGCGGTCTTCTTCTCCGCGACGCTCACGCCGCTTCCCTATTACCGCGACCTGCTGGGCGGGGAGAGCGGGGACCCGCTCCTGCAGTTGGCCTCGCCTTTTCCTCCGGAAAACCTGGCCCTCCTGATGCACGACCGCATCGGCACCCGGTTCAATACGCGCGCTGAGACGCTGCCGGACGTGGCGCAGGCGATAGCGGCGGTGACAGAAGAGCGGCGCGGAAACTACATCGTTTATTTCCCTTCCTACCAGTATCTGAGGGCCGTGCAGGAACAGTTCCAGGCCCTGCACCCGGCCGTTCGGCTCCTGGCCCAGCGTCCTGGCATGAGCGAGGCGGAGCGCGAGGCCTTCCTGGCCGCCTTTGCCGCCGACCATACGGAAACCTTGGTGGGATTTGCGGTCATGGGCGGAATCTTCGGCGAGGGCATCGACCTGGCGGGCGAACGGCTGATTGGGGCCATCATTGTCGGCGTGGGGCTGCCGCAGCTCTGCTTGGAACGCGACCTCATCGCCGGCCTGTTCCAGCAAGACACCCGCTCGGGATTCGATTACGCCTACACCTATCCCGGGATGAACCGCGTCCTGCAGGCCACGGGCCGCGTCATCCGTTCCGAAACGGATTGCGGAGTGGTCCTGCTGATCGACACCCGGTTCGGCGAGGCGCGTTATCGGCGCCTGTTCCCGGCCTGGTGGCGCCCAACGCGGGTCGGCAACACCGTCCAAATCGGCCAGGCCGTCCGCCAATTCTGGGATACGACCAAAGGGCAATATCCGGCCGCCGGCGGCGGTGCTAATCTGGGGCCAACACAATTGAAGCCATGACTATCAAATGTCAGTTTGGCGAAGCCCAGGCGTGGGCGCCTCGCCTGAGGCAGGGGGCGCGCCCTCAGGCGGCCAGTTTGAGGTGGGAGATGCGGAAGAGGGCGCCTTTGGGGACGTTGGGCAGGCATTCGATTTCCCAGCCGTGGGCCAGCACGATCTGCTGGACCACCGCCAGCCCGAGGCCGGTGCCGGTCTTGTGCGTGGTAAAGTAGGGTCTGAAGATCTCGGTGCGGCGCTCCGGGGGAACGCCGGGGCCATTGTCGCGGATTTCGAGGACCGCTTCGGCGGTGTTGCGCCGGGCGGCGAGGACGCGGATTTCTCCGCCCCGTTCGACTGCCTGAATGGCGTTGAGCAGGAGATTGAACAGGGCCTGCCGCAGAAGTTGGTCGTCGGCTTCGATGCTGAGGGACTCGCCGATGACCTGGAGATCGATCTTCTTTTCTTCAAGGTCGTAGCCCAAGGCCCGAATGACCTCGTTGACCACCGACCCGAGGACGAGTTTGGAGCGGCGCACCTCGCGCGGGCGGGAATAGTTGATAAACTCGTTCAATTGCCCGGCCACCTTGTCGGCCTCGTTGATGATCTCTCGGGATTGTTCCTGGGTCTCGACCGGTGCGTTGGGCGTCTTCGAGAGCATCTGGGCCAGGCCGCGGATGATGTTGAGGGGGTTGCGGGTTTCATGGGCCAGGCCGGCGGCGGCGAGGTTCATCTCCTTGAGATGAGTGTTCAATTCGCTGGCGCGGACCAGGCGGATTTGGAGTTCGGAGGACTTGGCCAGGTTGCGCCAGGCCAGGCCCGAGCCGAGGGCAGAGATGGCGGCGAAGAAGGTGATGACGAACCGCAGCCAGAGGTCGTCCTGGCAAATGGCCTGGTAGGCGTCGGTGGACATGGCCAGGACGAGGCCGTGCATTTCGCGTTTCTGGGCCAAGGCCTGGAATTCCGGGCTTAACCACCACGGGGGCGGGCGGCGTCTGAACCGGACCGTCGCGGCCGCCTGGGCCCGGGGGAGGGCCTGGTGGAGGGCCCGGCGGCGGCCCTTCAGAACTCGTTTCATTGAGGGCATTGGAGGAGGCGTTTGTCTCGGGCCTGGTTTCGTCGCGACGCGGCGGGAAGCGGCCGCGCATCGTGTTAGTTGGCGGGTCCACCAGGACCGGGGAGGCGGGATTGGTTGCGCCTTCCTGCCTGACACTGACCCCCGCGACCGGGTAGGCGATGATCAAGCTTTTGCGGCCCCAGTACTCTCTCTGTTTGAGGAGGTCATTCTGCTCCAAATTGATAGGTATGTTGCCTGCCTTGGCAACCACGTCCCCGGCGGCATTGAGCAGCAAGACCGAGAGGACTTCGCGGGAGGGAGTCAGTTCGTTGGTGGGGGAGCCGGCCAGGCGATCGAGCACCGGCTGCAGCCTGTCACTGAACACCGCGCCCCGGAACTGCAGGCCCCGGATGAAAGAACCCATGGTATCGGCGATGTCTTTGGAGCGGTTCCGCAGGTTGGCCCTGGCGTAGTTCTTGACCCGAACATGCTCCTGGACTTGCCAGCCGGCTATCAGCGCCCAAACGGCCGCCAGCAGGACATAAACAAACAGGTTGCGGCGCGCTAGGTCCATGGGGAGAATGCAGCGCGGAGGCCCAGGGCTGTTGGCAAGGTTGGCTTTTGGACTGCGCCGGCAGAGCGACGCGGCGACGGCGCTTTCGGCCGCCCGGGACGTCCAAGAATGCCCGACGCTGCCTGCGCCGCGGAGAGGGCGCGCAACCCGGAGGGTTGCCAGAAGGTAGCCGGGGGTCGCGGCGCAGCGGCGACCCCCGGTCGAGAGCGGCGATGGTCATGCACCCCGGAACGGGGTGCCAGAAACAAACGCACGCCGCTGCCGTGAGCCGCCTTCTGGCATCCCTCCGGGATGCGGACGCACGCCGTCGCTTGACCGGGGGTCTCGCTACGCTTCGACCCCCGGCTACCCTCTTTCATCCCTCCGGGATAAATCCGGCGGACCGGAGGTCCGCCCCGCAGTCGTTGCCGCGGTGGTGGTACTGCCCGCAATGCGCCAGCGGCGAACCATCTACCTTTGTCGAACTGCCTTGTTCCCTTCTGCCTCATTGGCTGTCTTTGGGGGAGGGGGCGGGGTTGATTTTATTGTCCGTCGCGGGGGAGCGGCGGCGGCACGGCGTCTTTGGGAGCGGCCTTGGGAGCGTCCCTGGGAGCGCCTTTGGGGGCCGCCTTGGAGCGCCTTTGGGAGCGCCTTTGGCAGGCAGGGTTTCCAGGAACTTATTGAGCTCCTTTTCGGTGAAGGCCCTTGGCCCGTCAGACTTTTGTTTTTCCCTTTCGGAGAGGGCGACAAGCTGCGAGGGGGCCTGGGCGATATGAGGGGTCAGGAAGATGATGAGCTCGGTCTTGGCAGTGCTCTTCTGCGTCCGCCTGAAAAGGCTTCCCAGGAGCGGGATGTCGCCCAAGAGCGGGATCTTGATGACGTTTACAGTCTTGTCGTCTTGCATCAAGCCGCCGATAATGACCGTTTCGCCGTCCGGGGTGACGGCGACAGTATTGGCGGAGCGCTGGTCAATGACTGGGGCGCTGGCAGTGGCGGAGATGGGAATCGAGAGTGTGGGGTCGATGGAAGAAATCTCCGGGGAAACGATCATTTCGACCAGACCTTGCGAGGTGATGAAGGGAGTGACGTTCAAGCTGACGCCGACTTGTTGGTAGTTGAAGGTGTTGATGACGTTGCCGAAGTTGTCGTAGCGGGTGGCGTTGACCAAGGGGACCTCTTCGCCGACGAAGATGGTAGCGGGCTGATTGTTGCGGGCCAGGATGGTGGGTCTGGAGAGGACCTTGACGCTGCCAGCCTGGGCGATGGCGCGGAGGGTTGCCTGGTAGTTCTGGCCCAGGATTTGGTAGAGGCCGGCGCCCGGGGAGCTCAGAGGCGTGGTTTGGGCAAAGCTCGAAACCGGCTGGCCGAGGACATTGACGTTCGTGGCGGCGACCGAGCCGATTTCGGACAGCGAGGACATGCCGAAGGCATTGGCGGCATTGGCGGAGGTGCTGTTATTGATGTTCTTGGCCCAGCCTCCCTCGATGCCGATGTCGGAGGCATTGTTGTAGGTGACCTCGAGGAAGACCACATTGATGAGGACCTGGGGTTTGGGTCGGTCCAGATTGGAGATGACCAGGGAGATAGCGCGGCTGGCTTCCTCATCGGCTATCGTGAAGACGCGGCGTGACTCCGGGTCGATGGAGAAGTAGGCATCGGGGATAGTCGTGGCACTGGGGTATGGGCTGCTGGTGGAACTGCCGGCGCGGCCGCCGCCGGCGCCACCGCCGAGGCCGCCGCCGAAGCCGCCGCCCCGGCCCTGCGCGTGGGCCTGGAGCGGCAGCGCAGAGGGTGAGGGCCGCCAGGGCGGCCAGATGCTTGTGCCAGTTTGAGGATAGAGTGCTCATGTTTGCCTTGGGTTGGAGTAAATCGGGTGGTGTGTGGTGGTGAGGGGCTGGGGCTAGAAGCTCATGCCGCTCGCCCATGCCCCCGCTCCCGCCCCGGCTGTTGCCACCGAACGCGGAGGCTGGAGTTGTTGAGTTGGTTCTGAGTCGCGCGCTGAGTCAGGGGGTTGCCGGTGCCCAGAATCGAGTTGCGGTTGTTATTGTTGTTGGCGCGAATGCTGCCGGAGCGCTGGAACAGGTCCTGGAGGATTTGCTGGACATCCTGCGGGTCGGCGTTGGCCAGTTCAAAGACTTTTACGACCTCGTGCCTGGCATCGATGTCGAGTTTCTCGATCATCTCGGCGATATGGGGCATCAGTTGCTGCGCCGCGCTGACCATGATGGAGCGGGTGCGCGGCTCCGGGACAGCGATGACCTGGCTCATTTTCTTGTCCCGGGTGTTGCTGGTCGCCTGGTTATTGGCGCCGAAGCCGCGGCCGCCGAAGGGGCCGCCGCCGCCGAAGCGCATGCCGAAGCCGGGGCCGGTATCGGTCCGGGAGGTATCGGGGAAGAGCTGGGAAAGTTGATCGGCCAGTTGGTTTGGGTCGGCGTATTTGAGCTGGAAGATCTTCACCTCGGTGATATCGGTGGTAGCGACGTTGACTTGCGCGACCATGGCTTTAATCGTGTCCATGTCTTCGGGAGAGGCATTGACGATGAGGGAATTGGAGTAATCGTCGGAGGTCGCGGCCACTTTCGTGCCGCCCGGCTCGGCGCTACTGCCGCCTTGGCCGCCGCCCATGCCGCCGCCCATGCCGCCACGCATCATCGCCCCCATGAACGCCATCGCGCGGCCCATGCCGCCCATGCCGCCCTGCGTGTTTTGTGAAAACAAGGTCATGATTTCGGTGGCCAATGCCTTGGCGTCCGCATATTTGAGCCGGAAGACCTGGATGGAGTTGCCGCTGGAAAACGAGGTGTCGAGGGCGTTGACGATTTTGAGGGCGCGGCGGACATCGCGTCCCGGGGCGAACATGAGCAGGGAGTTGGCGCTATCGTTGACCGACATCTCGGTTTCCAGGGGCAGGAGGATCTGCAGATTCATCTTCAACTGGGAGGCGCTGATATAACGAACAGGGATGACATAGGTTCCCACGTCATCGGTGTCCGGAACGTCCTCCCACTTGCTGGCTGTCGTGACGGGCAGCTCGGAGGAAGTCCTCGCCTTTTCGATGCTGAAAATCGTGAGAATGCGGTCGTTGCGGCTGACCGCGTACTTGTTTTTCCGCAGAACGGAGTCCAGCAGTTCCACGGCTTCATCCCGGGTGACCGGCTTCTTGCTCCAGATCTCGACGCTGCCGCGCAACGAGTCGGCCTGGTTGTTGATGATGAATCCGGCGGCGTCGCTCATGTACCTCGAGCACGAGGCTGAGCGGGGCGCCATGGAAGTTAAACATAAGGCCGTCCGCCCCATCCTGGACCGTGATTGTGGGACCAGAGTTTGTGGCGCCGGCGGCCGAGGCGGCGGCCGGGACGGCAGCCTCCCCCGGCGCGGCGGCGGGCGGGGCGTTGGTGGGGGCCGCGACGGCCTCTTCCAGGGTGGCCGGAGCGGGATTGGTCGGCGTGGGGGCAGCCGGGGCGCCGGGCGGCGGCTCGGCGGCCATGAGGACCAGGCCGGAACTGAGGCCGGCCAGCAGGACGAAGGGATAGGAGGTTTTCATAGGAGGACTTGTCTGGGAACTACTCTTGGGCGCGTCGTTGCATCATGCGTTTAAGGGTTTCGTTTTCGGCGCCGCCGGCGGCGGCGGCGCTGTTGGTGCCGGAGGATTCGGAGCCTAAAACTGGACTGAAAGAGGAACCGCCGGCGTATCTCGAGGGCGCGGCGGCGAGCTGCCAGGGGCCGGATTCTTCGCGGCGCATTTGCTGGCCCATGCGCATCTCGAACTCGTTGGTCGCATGCGGGGAGGGCCAGGGCGCGCCGGCATTCACAGGGTCGGCGGCGACGTTGGTAGTGGCATAGACGAGTTTCACCGAGTCGGCGGCAATGTTGGTGAGCTTGTAGCCGGCGATGGAATCGGAGACTTTGAGGGCCTTCTCGTATCTGGAACCGCTCCCGCTAAAGAAGGCGAAAGTGCCCTTGTTGTAGCGCATCGTGCCGACCAGGCCGAAGTATTCGGCTCTGGGCGCCTGAACCGGCCTGGGCCCCGACGGGACGCGATTGGGATCAAAGATATTGAGTTCGACAATGACCCTGAAGGCGGCGTAATCGAGGCTGCCGGGCCCGTTGGTGCCCGAATCTGTCCCCGCTCTGGGGTTGCCTGGGGAGGGCCGGGCGCGCTGCCGCTCGCGGGCCAACCGGTTTTGCTTGGATTGGCGGCCATCGGGACGGCGATAGGCGCCCCGGGCGCCGCGGCTGCGCGGTTCCTCGCCCGCCTGGGTGGGGGCGGCGGTTTGACCCGGCTCGAGCGGCTCGTCGACCTCGTTGGTTCCGGCAATGCCGTCGACGCCCTCCAGTTCACCGCCGGACTCGACCTGCTGGGCCAGGGGGGCGGCATTGGTGAGCGGGGAGGCGTCGGTTGGCAGTGACGCGCCGGCGGGCATGGGGCCGTCGGCTTGCCGGGCCAGGGCCAGGGAGGCGCCGAGCAGGATGAGGGGGAGCAGGAGTGGGGGGTTCATCGGGTTGGCGGGGTCAGGATGAGGGCGCTGAAGGTGAGGTTGAGGGACATTTGGCGGCCTTCTTTATCGCGGGCGTTCAGATTCGATGGACTGGAACCTCAGAGCCAGGGGTTCGCGCTCGGCGCCCCAGAGGAAGCGGGTCAGCCGGCCGAGGTCGCCCGTGGCATCGATGTGGCACTCGTAGGTGGAGTAATCATCGGAGTCGACCTTCAATTGGGGGTTGTAGCTGCCGATGCTCACGCCGCTGTCCTGGGCCCATTGGGTGACGGCCTGGAAGACCCGTTGTTGGGCGACGGAGGTGTCGTTGGTGAGCGACCTTTGGGAGATCTCCCGCCAATAGTTGCGGATGCCCTGCGCGCGGCCCAGGAGGGCCTTGCCCTGGGTCACCTTCTTGCGCAACTCGGCAATTCGGGTCTGCCGGGCATCCCAGGCGTTGAGCAGGGGTGTGAGCACGACTTTGTCCGCAATGAACAAGGCGGCGGCCGAGATCGTGACGATGATGAGGAGTTGCTGGCGGTTCTTAATTTGCATTGCTGCCTCCCTGGGTTCCAGGTGAAGGTGAACGTGAAGCTGATGGCCGGGGCCTGCCCGCTGGTTTTGATGAGATTGACGTCGCGGATCTGTTTGAGGGCGCGGAGACGTTCCATGGTCTGGGAGCAGGGCGCCGGCGGTTTTTGCGACGCCGGTGCAACTCACGGTCTTGAGGTCGCCGATTTCGATGGTCTTGGCAGTGACGCTGCTGTCTCTGGGGAAGGCCCGGCTGAGGGGCGCATGATGGAGAGGCCCTTGACCGAATCGTCGTACCAGGGGCGGTATTGATTGATGTTGGCCTGCAGGGCCTGGAGTTCCTTCCATTGGGGGGCCATTTTCCCCCATTGGACTTTCCAGGCCCCAAAGCTGCCATTGCTGGTAAAAGAACAGACCTCCCACCAGCACGGCCACCGAGCCGGCGGCGGTCAAGGCGGTGCGCAGCTTGCCGGAGGAATAACGGGCAGCCATCTGGCGCCACGTACTGACGCGGGGCGGCATGAATTCAAAGACGGTGCCTTGTCCGGCCAAGAGCCGCGCCGCCAGGCTAAAGGCCGGCGAGACCGCAACCCCGGCCGGGACCTCGACGCCGAACTCGTTGGGAGAATAGCTGCTCACGCATTCGATTTCGAGGCCCATTGACTCGAAGCGCAATTCCATTTCGTCGGCCAATTGCCGGGCCAGGTTCGGGGGGCCGAAGATACGGACACGGCGAACGGCCTGGCGGAGTTCGGCGGGCAGTTGGCCCAGGGTGATGCGGGCCTCGCGGGCGACGAGGTCGGCGTGGAGCACGCGCTGGGCGCCCTCGATTTCCAGGGCGCCCTCCAGGGCGCGCAGGGCGGCCACGCCGCCGCCGCAGGTGACCTGCAACGCCACGTGGGTCTCGCCAATGGCCAGGGCCAGCTCGCCGCTCGCCTCCCCCGCCACAGCCGGTTGGAGGGCGGCGATGCCCAGCGACAAGCTGACCGGCCTGAGTTTTGCCGCCCGCAGCACCCGGTCCAGGGCGGCGAGGTGGTTCTTGGGGATGCCGGCCAGCAGGGCCTGTTGTTTGCCTCCGGGCGCCTGGCAGCGGGAGGTGATGACCTGGAGGGTCTGCATGTCGCACGGGAACCCGCGTTCGGCTTCGATTTGGAGGAAACTGGCGATGTCAGCCTCGGGCAGGTCCGGAACCTCGACATGGGTGGCGAGCACCCACTTGAGAGGCAGGCCGACGACGCAGTTGCGCTCGCGCACCCCGGCCGCATCGAGGTGGTTGCGAATCTCGCGCCCAACCAGCTCCGGCGCGTTGGTCAGCGGGTCCAGCGAGAGGGAGACCGAAAAGGGGTGCCGGACGTGAAAGGCGCCCATGGCGCGCTGGAGGACCAGGCCCTCGAGGCGGCTGCCGTCCAGCGTTAACCCGAGCACCGAGGAGAGGCGCTTGCGTTTCCGAAGATTCAATAGGGGCAAATTGATCATGGGATGGGTTGTATTGGCGGCATTGTTGTCATCGCTTGTTGTTGGCCAGGACGTAATCTTGCCGCACCTGTTTGCCCAGCGCCCATCCCAGGTGGGTGAGGTCCTGGCGATAGAGAAGCTGAGGAGTGCCTGAACTGGTGTCGAAAACGAATTTCACGCGCCGGTAGCCGCGCCCGTATGGTCCGAGGGCCGCAATATCGGCGGTGAACTGGTAGCTCTGTGTCGTGAGATAGTCTCCCGTCTCGAGGGCCTGCAAGGCGTCCGGGTAGTTCTGGCCCAGGGCGTCGATGACCCAGGCGATCGAGGTGAGGTTGTAAGGGTTGTTCAAGCGGTAATTGACCAGTTGCGCGGCGGCGGACTGGTCGCCCCCCAGCAGGCAGGTCAGGACCGCCGCGCTGGCAGTGTTCACATTGACCCGGCCTTCGATGATGGCGTTGGTCGTGGTGGTGAGATTGGTGGCGATGAGGGCAAACTCGTCCGAGGTCATTCCGCTCCTCGCGTAAAACAGCAACGGACAGGCGAAAGTGACCGGTGCTGCGACAACCACGGTCACATTGGGCCCGGCTACATTGGGCGCGGCTGCATTGGGCACGGCCACATCGGGCACGGCTACGTCGCCCTGGACTACCACGCGTCCGCCCCCGCGACCCCCGCCCCCACCTCCACCTCCGCCCCCACGGCCTCCACCCCCGCCTCCGCGGCCTCCTCCGCCTCCACGGCCCCCGCCTCCACGGCCCCCGCCCCCCGTGGCCGTGCCAGTGGCGCCCGCTCCGCCGCCCGCGGTGGACAAGCCAAGATTCGATAGGATGGCGGCGGCGCGCGCGCTGCCGAAGTTGGTCGTCAGGAGGGAAGTCAACTGGGTAAGGCTGCTGGTGAGGTTGCTCAGGTTGATGGTGCCGTTATTGCTCTCGCGGCTATAGACGGTCAGGTACTCGAGGATGCCGGGGTCGAGCATGTTGTTCTGGTTCTGGTCGGTCTCGTTCGGGTCGAGCACGCCGTTGCGGTTCATGTCTTCGCCAACGAGCAGGTCCATGGTTGCGCCATAAACCAGCCGCACCTCCTCGACGGTCTCGAAAGGGTCGCTCTTGCAGATGTAAGCCGGTTGCAGCGACGAGTAGGTGTTGACGGTCTGACCGTTGCCGTTGGTGTCGCGCCAGTCGAGAATGCCGATGACCAGGTCGGCGCCGGCGCCCGGGTCGGTGAGCATGGGCGGCAGCCAGATGAGCTGGTTGCTGAAAAGCAGAGGGGAGTGGATGAGGGAATTGAGGTTAAGCTTGGAGGCCTTGTTGACCAGGCCGAAGCAGAGGCGTCCCGGACCGCTAGTGATGTTGTTGGTATCGCGGCCAATGATCCAGAAGTGGGCTTCGCCGACCAGGACGGCTTGATTGACATAGCTCGCGGGGTCGAGCACGAAGCCGTTTGAGCCGTTGGCAATCTGGTTGGCCAGCAGGCAGGTGATATAGCGGGCCGCCCCTTCGATGGCCTGCTCGGCCGCCTGGCTGGCCACGCGGTTGTCCGAGGCCCGGAGCTCGAAGTTCATCGAGCCGGCAAAGTAGATGGCCAGACTGATAAGCCCGAACGTGATCCAGAGCACGATGACCAGGATCGAGCCGCGCCGGCAGGGGGATGAGGGGGCAATTCTCGATCATGGGCCTCCCGAGAGTGAGTTGGTGGTCCGGGTCTGGGTGATCAGCGGCACGATGAGTTCGAGGGGCTCGGGTTTTGAGCCGGAGATGGTGCGGTCCACGGCCGGTTGAATGCGAATGCGGACCGCGGTCGGCAGATTGGTGTCCCCGGCGCTGGTGTCCCAGGTGTTGCGCCATTGGGCGCCGTCGTAGCACTCGAAGTCCACCCTCTCGACATCGCTCATGAGCAATTGGGTGTCCGGGGTCACGGTCGTGGTGGCCAGGAGATTGCGGTTGACATAACGCACCAAATCCTGGCCCAGGGCCTTGTTGCGGTCCGCTGCCGGCGTCAACTGGTAATAGACCTCCTGGATGTCGCCCCACGGCGCCTGGTCGTTGATGACGCCGGTTGAGGCAAAGAAATCCAGCCCCCCTCCGGAAACGGTGGAAAGGCCCATGCTGGTGCCCATGGTTTGGGCGTCGCATTTGAAATCGCCGGCCAGGAAACCGAACGGCCCCACCACGCTCTTGAGGTCGGTGCGCATCTTCTCGAAGGCCAGGTTGGCCGGGAGCGACTGGTCCACGTTGGCCGAGGTGCGGTCGCGCAACCGCACGGCCGTGGCAAACACCGCATTGATGGCCACCAGCACTATCGCGCAGATGGCCAGGGCCAGCAGCACCTCGACCAGCGTAAAGGCGACGGCCGGCGACCGGCGGCGCAGGGCTGTGTACAAGGTCTGTCGAGCCGTCTGGGACAGCCCACTTTGGAGTGCGGTGGCAAGCGGAGCGCGACACCGCTTTGGCTCGTGCAGCGGCTGGCGTTCTTGCACGTCCCGGGCGACCGAAAGCGCCGTCGCCGCTTCGCTCTGCCGGCGCACTCCAAAGGACTGCTTTCTCGCCAGCCCTGGCCGGAAGCATTGGAGGGTTGAATTCACCGTTGCGCGAGGTTTGCCATGTCAGTTCGAAGTGCCATTGGTTTGCGGCGTGCTATCGACCAAAGTGCTCATGCGCAGGGAGTATTCGCGATTCTGGGCGGCATAGAAGACCTCCACGGAGAGTTGGAGGATAGCGCTCTGGTTGCGGTCCTCGTTCCAGTTGTCGCTGCGGAGGTTCCAGCGATATTGGCGCTGGCCTTCGGTGACCGTGCCGCTCTGGACGGACTGGCTCCAGTTGGTCGTGGCGACGTTCTCGTTGAGGATGCGCTGGGCGACGCGGGCGGCTTCGCCCTTGCGGGCGGCGACCTCCCCGGCGCGGCTGGCGAGGTGCATGCCGTTCGATGGCGACCGGGATGACGATAGCCATCAACAGCAGGGCGGCCAGGACCTCGGCCAGGGTAAAGCCTTCCGACCGCTCACTCTCGGGGATCGCTCTTAATCTCATAAGTGAGCCGGTTTCGGGATTGTTTGAGCCAGAGCGCGAAGCCGTCGCGGCCAACCAGGCAGAGCATCTGCGGGCTGGTGTCCGCTATCGAGCCGTCGGGCATGAAACGAATGGTCGGCAGACCGGGTTGAACCAGCAGCGTGCGAGGGAGGCTGGCGACGCTGCGCACCTGGGCGCTATTGGCGGTGTTGGTCCAGGCGGAGACAGCCCCGGTCTCGATCCTGATTTGGAGACCGGCGTCGAGCTGCAAATCCACCTTCCTGGGGTCCTCATTGTCGTAACTCGGCTCGGCCTCGAGACCGAACCTGCCTTGCTCCGGATTGATCCACAGGTCCATGGGCAAACCCTCGGAAACCGCCCGGCTCTGCCCGTTGCGGGTCAGCGCCAGCAAACGTCGCGCCTCCGACTCGAGCGCGCGCCCTCGGAAAAACCGGGAGAGCGTCGGGACGGTCACCGAGGCGGCGATGGTGAGCAGAGCCATCACCAAAATCAGCTCGATGAGAGTGAAGCCGGCACCCGAAGGGCGAAATCCGAAATTCGACCTTCGCCCTTCGCCCTTCAGGGCACACGTGAGCCGCCGCGTTTGCACGGAGTCAGGACCGTTTATCCATGGCCCAGTTGCCGATGGGCATTTGGTCTCCGGGTTGGCCCAGCGAGCTGATGTCGTAGGAGCTGGGGTTGTGTTTGCCCGGGCATTCGTAGATGTAATCCTGGCCCCACGGATCCTTGGGGATCTGGTCCATGTAGGGCCCGTGCCAACTCACCGCATCGCGGGGCTGTTGGACCAAATCCAGCAACCCGTTGCGGCCTTTGGGAAAGTAGCCGTTATCGACCTCGAAGGCATCCAGGGCGCTCTTGAAGCTGGCTATCTGGGTCTGGGCAGCGGTGATTCTGGCCTGCTTGCCGCGGCCCATGACCTTGGGATAGACGATGGCAGCCAGCGTCGCCAGGATGACCAGCACCAGGAGCATTTCCACCAGGGTGAACCCCTGCCGGCGGAGGGCGCCGATTCGGTTTCTGCGGTGTAGTTTGATTCTCATAGACGGTTACGGTGATTGGGTTATTTGATCTATCTTGCATCTCGAAGATAGGGAGGACCATGCTGATGAAGATCGTTCCGATAAATCCGGCGATAAAAAAGAGCATCATCGGTTCCGCGAACGCGACGGCCGTCTTCAAATTGCGGTCCAGGTCCCCTTCGGTGACGTTGGCGATGCGCACCAACTCCTGGTCCAGGCGGCCGCTCTCCTCGGCAATCGAGATCATCTCCAGGACCGAGCTGGGGAACAGGCCCTTGCAATCGGCCAGGCTGGCGCCAAGCTGGCCGCCCTGCTGAACCCGCTCGATGGACGAGGAAACCGCGTCGACCAGGATCTGGTTGCCAATCGATTTGCGGGCGACGCTCAGGGCCTGGACCAGCGGCACGCCGGCGCCCAGGAGGGTGCCCAACATGCGGCAAAAGCGGGCCATGGCGAACTGGGCGACCAGCGGTCCCACCAGCGGCGCGCGCAGGATGAGGCCCTCCCAGAGCCGCCTCCCTTTTTCGGAGGCGAACCAAGTGCGAACCAGGAAGACCCCGATGAAGGTGCCGGCGGCGGCAAAAAGGCCGTAGTGCCGGAGGCTGTAGCTGATGGCGAGCACGACTTGCGTCGGCAAAGGCAGGGCCGCCCCCAGGCCGGCAAAAATGACCTGGAACTTCGGAATAAAAAACGTCAGCAGAAAAACCAGCACGCCCACGGCCAGCACCAGCAACACGCACGGATAAAGCATCGCCGCCATGACCTTGGACCGGAGGTCCTTCTCGCGCGACTGGAAATCCGCAATCTGGGCCAGGACCACGTCCAGGAACCCTCCCACCTCGCCGGCTTGCACCATGGCGATATAGACGCGCGGAAAGGTCTCCGGCGATTTTGCCATGGCATCGGCCAGCGACATGCCATCGATGACCAGGTCGTGGACTTCCTTCCATTTGGCGGCGGCGGCCGGCGTCGAGGCCTCTTTATAGAGAATGACCAGCGCGCGGCTCAGAGGCACGCCTGCCGCCAGCAGGCTCGAGAGCAACCTGGTGAAGTTCTCCAGCGCGCGCGAGGATACCTTGGGGGAGCGCTGCAAAAGGGAGAACGAGCCGAGCGAAGCAGAGAGGGCGCCCCCGGGTTTTGACTGGGCGCCCGCCTGTTCGGAAAGGCTCACCGGCCGCAGGCCAAGGCCGGCCATTTGCTGAAAGGCCTCCTGCCGGCCCGCCGCCTCGAGCCGGCCTTCGGCTACCGCGCCATTGGCCTGCAAACCTTTGTACTGGAAAAGGGGCATAAGCGTGAGTCTAAACTATGCGGCTCCATCGGCGTGCCGCCCTGGGGCCAGGACAGGCGAGATGTGGGCTTCCCGGGGGTGGGCCTCAGGGGGAGGCGTGATTTTGGTCGCGCTCTCGATTTCCTTGGCCGTCGTGACGCTCAGGACTTCCTCGACCGTCGTGATGCCCAGGTTGACCAGGCGCCAGCCGTCTTCGGCCAGCGTCCGCATGCCGGCGCGGCGGGCGGCGTCGCCAAGCACATCGCTGGAAACATTTTTCAAAATCAATTGGCGGATTTCCAGCGTGCTGTCCATCCATTCGAAAATGGCGTGCCGGCCATAGAAACCGGTCTGGCGGCACTCCTCGCAACCCACGGAGCGATAGATGGCAGTGTGGGCGGCGATGCCGATCTTCTCTTTGAAGATCTGGGCGGTCGGGGAACGGTCTTCCTGTTTGCAGCGCGGGCACAGGACGCGGACCAGGCGCTGGGCCAGGACCGCCTCGAGCGAGGAGGCCACCAGGTAGGGTTCGACCCCCATGTCCACCAGCCGCGTCAGGGCCCCGGGGGCATCGTTGGTGTGGAGCGTCGAGAAGACCAGGTGGCCCGTCAGCGAGGCCTGCACGGCAATTTGCGCCGTCTCCTGATCGCGGATTTCGCCGATGAGAACCACGTCCGGGTCGTGCCGCAGGATGGAACGCAGGCCCCGGGCAAAGGTCAGCCCCGCCTTTTCTGACACCTGGATTTGGTTGACCCCTTTGAGCTGGTATTCTACCGGGTCTTCGATGGTGATGATCTTACGCTCGGCGTCGTTGATTTCGTTGAGCGCCGTATAGAGGGTCGAAGTCTTGCCGCTGCCGGTCGGGCCGGTCACGAGGATGATGCCGTGGGGCAGTTGGAGCACCCGCCGGAAGCAAGTCAACTCGCGCGGGGCCATGTCCAGTTCCTCCATGCCGCGCAAGGTTGCGTTTTGGCGCAACAGGCGCATGACCACCGCCTCGCCGTGGAGCATCGGTATGACCGAAACCCGAATGTCCACCTCGGCGTCGTCAATGCGAATCTTGATGCGGCCGTCCTGCGGAAGCCGCTTCTCGGCGATGTTGAGGTGGCTCAATATCTTCACCCGCGAGACGATGGCCGGCTGAAACCGCTTGAGCTGCGCCGGCACCGACACGTCCTGGAGCACGCCGTCTATGCGGTAACGAATCCGAAACTCGTCCTCGAACGGTTCCAGGTGGATGTCCGAGGAGCGTAATTCAATGGCGTCCCGCAGGACCTGGTTGACAAAGCGAATGATCGAGGCGTCTTCCGCCGCGCTGTCCAGGTCGGTGTCCTCGCCCGGAACTTCATCGACCACCTGAAAAGAGCCCTCCTCGCCCAGCGTGTCAATCGTATCCGCCCCCACGCCCAGGCGCTTCTTCATCTCCCGTTGGATGGCCTCGCTGGTGGCCAACACCGGTTTGAGGTTCAAGCCGGTCATGCTCTTGAGCGCATCCAGGCCCTGGGTGGCGAAGAGGCGGCTGGTCGCCACCTCGACGACCCCGTTAACCCGCCGGAGCGGCAGCAGCTCTTCCTTGAGCAGAATGCGGGCGGGGAACAAGGAGAGAAGCTGGCGGTCCGGCTCGACGTCCTCGAGCGACGTAAAGGCCAGGTCGTATTCCTGGGCCAACCACCGCAGCACGCCCTCCTCGTCCGGTGGTTGCGGCGCGCCGGATTCCGTCTGGCGCGCCAGGGCCTCGGCATCGATGGCCGAAAGTTGTTTGGCTGCGACCATCTTGTCCAGCAATTGCTTCGCGTCCTCTACAGCGTTCTCGCTCATGACCTGGTTCGATTTCGATTTGGCTTTGCTGCCGGATGGACCGGCCAGCTTCTCTGGATTAAGGGCCAAGGTGCCTCAAAGCAGCCCGTCGAGGGTGGCAATCGCTTCCTGCCTGGCCGTCAGCACCTTGCGCAAGTTCTCTTGCGCCGTCTTCAATTGCTCTGCTTTGGCCTTGCGGGACTCGACGTACCGGGTCAGGGCCGCTTTGATCTCGCCTGTGCTGGCCTTCGCATCGATCGCCTTCCGCAAGGCCTCGGCCTCGGGACTTGGCTCGCCACCGCGTCCCCCCGCATGGCGTTGCCGCCGCCCCCGCCTTGGTCGCCGCCCCCGCCGGGACCGCCCGGACCGCCCCGCCCACGTCCACATCCCACGGCCCATGCCGGCGAAGGAATCCCTCCGCGCATCCATGACCTTCTGAATCATCGGTTGCAGGGCATTCCATTCATCATCGTTGTTGACTTCCAGGCGCGCTTTGATTCCTTCCATCATCTGTTGCTGCCTCTGGGCCGGATCGAAGTTGCGCTGCCGGCCGCCGCGCCCGCCGCCGCCACCACCACCGCCACCGTTGTTCTGGGCCAAACCGTTGCTCGCGCTTAAACACAAAGCGGCGCCAACTCCCGCCGCCACCAGCCAATTCTGCGTTCTCATCATCATAGTCTCCTGCGTTTGATTTGTCGTTCGTCGTGTGGCCGCGCCATGGCGGTCCTGAACACTGCGCCTTGGCGCATCGCACAAATTGTGCCAATCAGCCTCTTGCCCGGCGTTTGCGGGGGCTTCCGCCTCTCCCGTGCGCAGCCAGCCGCCGTCGCTCCGCCGGGAAGCGCGCAGAATTTGCTCACCCGTGACCTCTCCGGCGCGCAGGAATTGCGTCGAGGCCCGCCCTCCATACGCTTCGGGAGGCCAGGCGCCGGCAGCCGCCCCTACGCCACTGGCAGGCCGCCTCCGCCCACAAGAAAATCGGAACTGATCTTTGCGCGAGCCCTTGGAGCAGCCCTGGTGCCCCAGGGCGCAAATCGCGGCTTTTTCCCGACTACGGACCTCGGATTTCGGATTTCAGGGCTGCGCCCCTGTGCCTCCCCCCGCAACCCAAGTTTAGAGCAGCCCTGTGGTATGCAAAAAAACTTCTTTACTTGAGCGGCCGGTCGGCATAGAATCCGCTTGATTCCTGGTTGGGCAGCGGCGTAAGTAGATCGTTTAGTTGAATAAATATGAAAACACTAGTTAACTCATCGCGCGGAGGAGGCCCCCGGCAGGGCTTGTCCGGCTTCCCTGTTCGCGACGCCTTTACATTGATCGAATTGTTGGTCGTCATCGCCATCATCGCCATCCTGGCGGCGCTGCTCCTGCCGGCCCTGGCCAGGGCCAAGTCCAAAGCCCAGGGAGTCACGTGCCTCAATAACAACAATCAGATGATCAAGGCGATGTGGATGTATGCCCAGGACAACTACGACTTTTGGCCTCCCAATCCCGATGATGGCAACACGACACAGGGCCACGAATGGGTCGCGGGGCAGGCAGGCGGAGGCATGCCGGTCGGCCTTGCGGCGGCGTCCGAGATGACCGACCCCGATTATATAACCGACCCCAAGTATGACCTCCTCGCGGTTTATATCGCCTCAACCCCTGGCATCTTCAAATGCCCGGCCGACCCGCGCTTCGGCTTATACGACGGCTTAGACCCCAACCGGAAGGGCACTATCGTCCCGGCGGTCCGCAGCATCTCGATGAATCAGGGCGTCGGCACGGTCTGTGCCGTGTACGCCAAGGGCAACGGCGGCCATGGCGGCAAGCCGGTGCTCCCTGTGAACGGCCCCTGGCTGACTGACGGGGGCCACAAGGCCGGCCAAACCTACGCCACCTTTGGCAAAGTTAGCGACTTCGGTTTCTGCAGCTCCGCCATGGTCTTTACCACCGTCGATGAGAATCCGTGGAGCATCAATGACGCCGCCCTGGCTGTCATCGCCTCGGTGCCGCACGCCGTCAACTATCCGGCCGACTTCCACAACAATGGCTGCGGCTTCGCCTTCGCGGACGGACATTCCGAAATGCACAAATGGAGAAGCCATTTTTACCATCTCTCCGGCGAGCCCTCCCAAAAGACCGCCTCGGGCCCGCTTCAGTACGCCGACTGGTTCTGGGTCGCTTCTCATGCCACCAAGAACCTGCGCACCGGAGGGGTTCCCTGATAATCGTATTGACCCTATATGATGAAACCAACCACCTGGATACTTGGAATCGCGCTGGCCGGCCTGGTCGCCGTGCCGGGCGCAGGATGCAAAAAAGAAGCGGCCGCGCAGAAGGCGCCGACCTACAACAATGTGCAGGTCAATATGCCCAAACTGCGAGCGGCCCTTGAGAAGGGCGGCCAGGAGGTCCAGGCCGAGATGGCCCACGTCACTTACGGCCTTCGTTACCGAAGGTATGTTGATGCCTTGGTCGCCTTAGACAAGCTCAAGGAGCTCCCCAGCCTCAACGACGCCCAGAAACAGGTCGTCAACGAGATCAGCGAACAGGTTAAGCAGGTTGCCCAGAAGGCCGAAGAGGCCAAGCCGGCCCAATAAGCCCCTTGGCCCGCCCAGGTCTCTTCGGAACGCACCTCCTCCGGGGCTCGCTCTAAAAGCTCCGACCCCGGACCTTTGTCGCAACCTTGATCGCCGACTCTGTCGAAAAATGGCCAATTCGACAAAGGTCGCGACAAAGGTTCGGACGAAATCCTCCGCCGGCCGAGCTTTGCGGCTCAGCCTGCGGCGTCGTACATCGCCACGATATTGGCGGGGGGCACATCCGCCAGGATGTTGTGGACCTGCTGGAAGACGAAGCCGCCACCGGGGCGCCAGGTTTCAACTTGCCGGCGCACGTGGTCGCGCACTTGAGCCGGCGTGCCGTGGATGAGCATGTGGCGCGTGTCGCAGCCCCCGCCCCAGAAGGTCAACCGTTTCCCGAAATCAGCCTTTAGGCCCGCAGCCTCCATCCCGCGGCAGGTGATCTGCACCGGGTTGATGGCCTCCAAGCCGGCATCGATCAGGCCCGGCAGCAACTCGCGCACGCCCCCGCAGCAATGCAGCATGATCTTCAGGTGCGGCTTTAGCTGCTTGACCCTTTGCCACATCAGCCGCTGGCGCGGCTGGAAAAACTCGCGGTACATCGCCGGCGACACCTGCGGGCCGGACTGCATCCCCAGGTCGTCGCCGAACACGATTACGTCAAGGTAGTCTGCCACCGTCTGCAGAAAACGGTCGAGGTTGCGCAGGTGGATTTCCATCACCCGGTCCAGAAACCGGTGCGCCCGCTCCGGTTCGCCTGCCAGCATCACGAAGAAATTGTCATTGCGGTAAAACCACTGGCCCAATTCGAGCAGGTTGCCGCCGAACAGGCCGAGGATCGCGCGCCGGCTTTGCTGCCGCAATTGGCGCGCCCCTTGGGTCAAGAGCGTCGCGCCGCCCTCTCCGGCGGCAATGGGCCCCGGCGGGGAGGCGATTGCCGACCACATGCATTCGGCCAGTTCGGCCTCGATTCGATCCAGGTCCTCGTGGTCAAGGAAGGGAAAGTTGGCCTGTTCGAAATACCAGACGCCCTCCGGCATGCGCGCGATCACCCGTCCGCTGGGTTTCGCCCGCAAGACCCACTCTCCATTCAGGCGGTCGGGCAAGGCCCACGCCGGCATCAGGCACGGCCTGCCGTCGGGCAGCACCCAATCCGCCCAGTACTTGTCCTCGTGCGCGAAGGCGCGGCCCAACTCGATCGTGTCCACGCGGAACCGCTCGAGCACGTCTTCATCCACGATGGCCAGTTGCTGGACCGGGTCATAGACGCGAATCGGGCGCTTGGGCAAACCCAGAAAATCCCGCAGCCGCGCGTAGGCCATGGCCGCAATGCCCGAGGAGCGATGCCCTGACAAATCGATGGGCACGCGGTCCGGTTCCTGGTGGTTTAATGCGGCAACGACTCGTTCACGTGATGTCATAAGACCAAATTCCCGCCGGCCCGCAAAGGCCAGCCCCCGCCAGCTTGCCTGCGCCGAGCCGCAAGGTCAAAGGCGAACTGCGGAGTCGTTTTGCCATTGCCAGCGGCTCGAGGCTGCGCTTGAATGCTCCTATGAAAGCGCGCCCATTCCTTGCTGCCTGTTGGCCCCTCAGCCTGGCCGGATTGCTCATCCCCGCAAGCGCCCCGTCGGCCCCGGGACAGACCCTGGGGCTCGAGGATCTGGCCACGCTGGCGCCCGGCCGCACCAAGGCGGAGAACGCGCTCTGGATCGAAAACCCCTTGGGGGCGCGGTTCAACTCTTCCAAACGCGTCGTGGTGGCCGACCTGAAAGGCCCGGCGGTGATTACGATGCTCCATTTTGCCATGCCGCAAACCCTCAAGCTCAACCGCGACGTGCTGCTGCGGATGTACTGGGACGGCGAAACTTCGCCGAGCGTGGACGTGCCGCTGGTGGACTTCTTCTGCGACCCCGCGGGCCTGCGCGAGCAAGTCAACACCGCCCTGGTCAACAAACGGCGCGGCTTCAACGCCTATTTCCCCATGCCGTTCCGCCGCGCGGCGAAAATCGAGCTCGTCTATGACGGCCCGGTTGCCCCAGGCGAGGAGCTTTGGAAAATCATGCCCTGCTACAGCTACGTCACTTACCGCGCGGCAAAGAAGCTCTCCACCGACACCGGCTACTTCCATGCCAGTTGGCGGCAGGAAGCATTGCTGCTGGGCAAGACGGATTACCTGGCCCTCGAGGCCAAAGGCAAAGGCAAATTCGTCGGCTGGAACGTCACGGTCCGCAGCCCCGGCCGGGACGGCTACCCGGTGGATGAGAACGAGAAGTTCTTCATCGACGGCGAGCAAACCGCCTCGGTCGAGTTTCAGGGCCTTGAGGACTCCTTCGGGTTCAGTTGGGGATTTCCCGAAAGCGAAAACCTCTTTCCGCTGACCGGCTATTTCCCATTTCTCAAAGGCGCCGCCGCCTACCGGTTCTTCACCCAGGACGCCATCAACTTTGACCGTTCCCTGCGCGTGGCCATTGGCTTCGGCGTCAATGAAGACCCGATGTTCCGGCGCGATTTCTCCAAGCCGGGCAGCACGCTCCAGTTCTCGACCACGGTGTATTGGTACCAACTCGAGCCCCATGCGCCGCTCCCCCCGATGCCCCCCGCCGCCGAGCGCGCCCCCGCCCCCTAGCCCGGATATTTCACGGCCCAGGAACGGAAGCGGGCTACCGAGGCTGCGTAGCGCAGGTTTCCAACCTGCTGTCTCGCCGACCTCCGGTCGGCAGGCTGTACCTGCTTGGCGGCATCGGCGGATTGGAAATCCGCGATACGGCAGGCTGGAAGCCTGCGCTACACCGTCCGGCTGGCGAAACCCGTGAAATATCCGGGCTAGCCGTTCTGGCTGGACAAGGAGAAGCTGCCTGCCGGTCATTTCAGCGGCGGCGACGTGTTTGTCGGCGGCGCTCGGTTGGTGGAGGACGCCGACAGGGGCGCGGAAGCGGTCCAGTGGACCTGCTGCGGGGAGTAGATAATCATTGACGGGGTCTTTGCCGGGTGTGGCGTCGCCGAGACGTTCCAATGGTTTGTCGCGGACCGGCTGAACCACAGGAGGAGCACGATCGCCCCAACCAGCAAGACAAAGGCCCCAACGGCACCGAGTTTCCGTTTCATACTACCCCGATAGACACCGGTCGCACGCGCTTCTGTATGCGGACAATTCTCCCACTCCCCCGGGCAGCAGCCAGGAAGGTCTCAGCTACTGGAACCCGACGCGATAGAAGCGAATGGGAGACTCTGTGGCGGTGGGGTCCACTACGATTTGGGGAGTTCCGCCGCCCACCACATTGGTGAGGGTGTGCCAAACTGGCGGGGAAAGCGAGTCGGTGTACCGGACGACATTTGACAAACCGGGGGTGGTGGGGAAAGTGAAGCTGAACTGGTTTCCATTGCGGCCGGGCGAGGCGATTACGGGGTCATTGGCCGCAACCAGGTCCACGCCGGCGGGGCGATAGACGGGCACCAGAACCAGGCCGTTGCCTGGGCGAAGGCCGTTGCAAGAGGTGAAGACGCCTTTAGAAAGCACGTTGGGAAACGAGAGGATGGTGAAACTGTCTCCGAGACTTGGCAGGAAGCCATTAACGAACGACACGACCAGCGTCCCGCCAAGCATGGCCTCGGCGGAACCGCCGGCCGCCAGTTGGCTGTAACCGGCGCCGGCGGTGCGCCCGCCGATGTCAATGGCCAGGGTCCCGCCCGGAAGGTTCGTGAAAAAGCTGCCAGCGATGGTGAGGATGCCCGGCGATTTGCCGGGATGGACGATGCCGGAGTTTGCGACGTTGCCCGAGACGTTGCCCACTCCATCGAGCAGGCCACCCAGAATCAGGACCATGCTTGGGCCTGGGGCATTCAAGGTTCCCCCGGCATCTACCAGGCATTGTCCGGCCGTTTGGGTGAAGCCGCGCTGGAAAGTGAACTAGTTGGAGCGGATCCAGACGAGGCCGCTGTTGGTGAAGGCCCAGCTCAAGCCGGGGCCGAAAGCGACCCCGTTGCTGACCGTTCCGGCGTTTTGAAATGTGGGAGGGCCGCCGACGCCGGTGTAAACCCAAAGGCCGGCGCTCTGAAGGTTAAGCACGCCGCCGGCCTGGTTGTTCCAGGCAATGCCGTTGCCGGCGCTGACCGCCGCGCCGTTGATGGTGGTAACGTTGCCGGCATTGTTGAGCGCGCGGTTCAGGGTCACGTTGGCAGTAATGGCGCACGTGCATCCGGCGCTAAGGCGGCGTAAATAAATAAAGGTATCAAGTTGGTTCACCCGTGAGGCTCGATGGTATAGTTCCACTCACCATGGAACTTGTTAGGCTTTAGGTTCACTTGCTTCATCTGCTCGCGTGAGACTTTTCTACCCGTCGGATACTTTCGACGATCCAGCCGGCAGGTCACCGTCAATCCTTTGGCCGTCGTTGTGCTGGCAATCAGGTTCACGACCGTCTGGTAATCTCGCAACGGTTCACCGCGCCAGTTGGACGAAATGAACGAAAAGAGTCGGTGTTCGATCTTGTTCCACTTGCTGGTGCCGGGCGGAAAGTGGCAGATGGAAAGGCACAGCCCACTTTTGTCGGCAAAGCCCTGCAACTCGAGTTTCCAGAGTCGCAGCCGCCACCCATTGCTGCCTCCGCCATCGGCGGTGATCCACAGCGTCCGGACCGCAGGATAAAGTCTTCGCCCTTCAAAGCGCCACCACCCACGAATCGAGGCCACCGCAAAGGCCCCCGTGTCATGGTCAGTGCCCACGTTTACGAATCCGCTGTTGCGCCCCAAGTCATAGATGCCGTAGGGATAGGCGCGAGGCACCTCGGGACCCGGGAAGTCGTGCCCCTTGACCCGTTGCGGTTGTTTCGCCACACGCCATTGTTGGCCGCTATTGGCGTAGTTGCCCACCAGTTCCTTCTTCTTGGTGTCCACCGAAATGACCGGCTCCCCCGCCGCCAAGGCCCGCTTCACGCACCGGTTGATATGCCGAAATTGGGCGTTGCGGTCCGGGTGGTCCTCCCCTTCCTCCAGCTTCCGATTGCTCTGCAAACTGTAGTCCTGCTCGTGCAGCAGTTGGGCCACCCGCATGTGGCTCACCGGATGAGCTTGCTGGCTTAACTCCTCGGCCAGGATCCGAGTGCTCTTGCAGACCCAGCGCAAGGGAGATTCCGGATCGCCGCGAGTTCCGCCCTCAATCAAATTGTCCAGCGCCGCCACCAGCCCGGAATCCAACACCGTGAGGTTCTTGCGTCCGGCGCCCGGGCGCCGGATGCGCTCCGCCAGCGAGGAGTCGCCCCGCTCGATTTCGCCAATACCCTTGAGGATGGCTTTGCGGGACAAGCCACAAGCCCGGTGAACCACGCAGACACCGCCATAACCCATCTGCATAGCTTCATTGGCGGCGGTAAGGCGCCGGGTCCGCTCATTTAGGAGTGGCCAAATGGCCCTGAACTTCTGCGTCAGCGCGGCAATAGCACTCATGTGCAGCTATCATACCACGATTCTCAGAAGTTGATACCTTTATTTATTTACGCCGCCTAAGATTAAGCGCGCCGCCGCCCTGGATGGAGCCTCCGCTCCAAGTGAACGTGCCATTGACTGTGAGGTCGCCCGGCCCGTCCACCGTGGCATCGCCCATCAGGAAATCCTGGATGGTGGCATCGGTTTGGAGCAACAGCACCGTCACGGGTCCAAAGCCTGTGTCCGCGTTCACCTGTCCTGGACCGGTGAAGATGGCGCCGGCAATCTGCACGTTCGTGTTGTACAAAAACCGAAGCCGCGCGCCGCCGGCCACGTTGAATTGACCGGCATTGGTCCCGCCGCCCAGCCCGACCCGCCCCGTCTGGACGTCGAGCAGCCCGGAATTGTTGAACACCGGCGTCTGCGTCGTGTCGGCGCCGTTGTCAAAGGTGAACCAGGTGTCATTGGTCCCGGCGGATTTGCGGAAAGTGCCGGCGTTGTTGAAGCGGCCAACGACACCCCCGCCGCTGCCAACGATGGCGGCGTCATTCTGCGCGTCAAACAGGCCGCCGCCCAGGTTGTTAAACACCGCCCCATTATTAAGGTGAAGGGGTATGCCTTGGGTCTTGGTTGTCGTGGCGCCCGCGTTGTTGACTGTGGCTCCGGAAAGGTAACGGTCCGCGCTCCCGCTCAGGGTGAACTGCCCGCCGGGGTCAATGTTCACCTGGACGCCGCTAATGCTGCCCCCGTTCCAAGCGAGCGTGCTCGGTGACGTTGGGGCGGCGACGACGTGGACCACACCCGAACCGTTCAATATGACGGCCTCAGAGGACAGGACTGCGAGCCCGGGATCCACTGCATGGGTGCTCGGGTCGCTGGCTCCCACCTCAAGCAGGCCGTTGACCGTGGCGCCGTAGGGAAAGAGGTTGGTTCCCGGCCCGGCGAGCAGATTCGTGGTATTCGGGGAAAAGGCCGGCCCCGGCGCAGCCATGCCGAATTGGATGGTGGAATTGGTTGCCAGAGTTCGATACTGGCCGACGGCAAGGCTGTTGGTCCACACCGCAAAGGGACCGATTGTGAGCAGCCCGCCGGAGCACTGCACGACGCCGCTGTTGTCGAAAGCGCCGAAGGCGCCGCTCACGGCGGCGGTTCCGCTGGAGCTGATGTAGCCCCGGTTGACCAGGTTGCTTCCGCCCGTAATGCTCGAGCCGTTGGTAAGGATGATCTCGCCGATATTGAAGATCGTGGAGTTGCTTAGGAAGAGCATCCCCGCCCTATTGTTGGTCTGAGGCCCGTTTAGCAGGCAGAAGGCCCCGGCCCCCACGGTCAAGACGCAGGCATTCATCGTGCAGCCGCCGCCCACGTACATTTGGGCCAGGACTTGGATGGACGAATTGGTGAAGCTGGCGCCTGCGGCGGTCGCGACCTGCCCGGCCGTGAAATCGCCGCCAGACACCCCGACTCCCGGCTCCACCACGAGCGTTGCGAGGGTGATCGCGTTGGCCGCGGCGTTGACGGCGGTCAGGATGAACGCGTTGTCACCGGGCCCGGGAATCTTGTTCACGGGCTGCAAGACCCCCATGTTATCGGGCTGGAACCAGTTGCTGGGGCTGAACCAGTTGTAGTTGACCCCCCCGTTGGCATCGGGTTGCGCTTTGAAGAACAGCGAGTCCGCTCGAGTTGAGCCAACGGCGAACAAGAACAGGAAAGTGACGGCGCCGGCGATGCCCCGCACTATCCTCCGAATGGAGCCGGGGGCGCGGGCCTTTGCGAGTCGACATCAGCCCGCCGGCCGGCACGGGGCCATGCAAGGCGCCGCTGCACGCTGCATCGGTGGTTCCCATGATTCCTGGAAACAGTCTTGCTTATGGATACCATATTACGCCCTTATCACCGGAAACTCAACCCGAAACCAGTGGCTCAGCCGCCCGGAGAGATTTGCACCGCGTAGGCATCCCGGGGGCCCAGCCATGGGATGACCAAGCTCGCATGGCCATCGACTACGGTTGTCGTTTTCCTGGACACCGCCGGCAGGTTGGTGACGGGCGCCCCGTTATTGTCCGGTATCTGCTCGACCTGGACCTGGAGTTTCTCCTGTTTGGCCAGGAAGGGCAAGGCCTCGAGGTGGTCCAGACGGATGTCGACGTGCAGGCCAATGTTGCCTCGCCTTCCGAGGAGCAGGTGCAGTTTCCTGGCCTTGAGGTCAGCGACCGCCGCGAGGTCGGTGCTGGCGCTGGGTGTTGAAGCCAGAAGCCGGCCGCCGATTTCGAGCGTACCTGCGGTAAACCCACCATTGGCCGCGCGGCGCGCCGCCGACCAGGATGCCATCCAGATTATGATGGCGTTCGTCTCCCCAGATGGCGTGGCAGGCGCCATCCACGCGGGCGCGCTCCAACTGGGCCAGGTGCCATGCTGTTGCGGCGGCACATTGGTCCTGTTTGAGGCAGTATTCGTTGACCATGACACCCCTGATGGGAATTGCCCAACGCGCGCAAAATTCCCGGCAATATCGGACCTCGGCGACCGTGTCATTGGGGAAATGCCAGGAGACGTAATCCGGGATGACGCCGTTGGTTTTGCAGTACAGGAGGAAGTCATCAAAGCGGGGTTGGCCCGGATGCACGTTGGACCAGCTCGGACCGACTATGACCGCGGACGGCTCAGCGGCGCGGATGGCACGGTAAGCGCGCGTCCATGTGCCCAGGAACTGCTCCGGGGTTCGCTGCCAAAACAGACGGTAATCCGGTTCATTCCAAATATCGAATTGGACCGGCAGTCTGGCCTCCCTGGCGAGGGCCACTTGATGACGGACATACTTCTCCCAGGGAGCCCAGTCGCCGTTGTCGCCGGGATGCCTTTGCCCATAACCCCAATCGTCCGAAACCACGACCTGAAGCTGAAAGCCCAGGGATTTCATGCGAGACGCCTGGGCCTTGGCCAGGCTGAGCCTGGTGCGATGCAGGCGTATCTTGAGGGGGACGACAGCGCTGTCGGGCGGTTCCAGGCCGTCGTCGCTGAAACCGAAAAGAAAGCCGCTGGCGCAATGGCTGACCGGTCCGCAATCAACCGCACAGTCGACGGCTACGGCCTCCGCCAGGTTGGTTGCGACCGAGGCGGATGCCTGGGGCCACGCCGCCCGGATGTCCGCACAGAGGCGCGTCAACTGATCGGATTGCCCTCGCAGCCCTTTGTTCTCCAAACGCAACTCCTCCAAAGCGCGGCGCTGGACCAGGAGGCAGGCCGTCATGGCGATGATGACAAGAGCCGAGGCTATGGAGGCATTGAGTCTGGTCAAGGTGATGTCTTGCAAAGCACATTTCATGCCTATCACAGGTCCGGATGCGGGACAACCTTCCATTGACTCCCGGCGACCCCGGAGCCGGGGGCAGAAAAACCTCGCTCTCGGGAGGGCCTGCTGGTACACGGTTCATGGCATGACCATTGTCGCTGCAGCGAGCCGGTTAAGCTGGCGGGAAAGAATCAGCTACGGCCTTGCGGATATGGGGTTCAATTTTTATTGGGCCAACATCGCGACGTTCCTGATGATTTTCTACACGGACGTCTTCGGCATCTCGGCTGCCGCTGCCGGTTCGATGTTGTTTGCGATCAAAATCATCAATGCCTTTACCGATCCGATGATCGGGGCGGCGGCGGATCGAACCGCCACGCGCTTCGGGAAATTTCGTCCCTATTTAATCTGGATGGCGCTGCCCTTGGCGGCGGCGGGTGTGCTCACTTACACCACGCCCGACCTGGGCAACGGGGGAAAGCTCTTATGGGCCTATGGCACGTACCTTTTCATGATGGTCAGTTATACCGGCATCAATATTCCCTACAACGCCCTCTCAGGGGTCATGTCGAGCGATGCGCAGGAGCGTTCGACGATTAACGGCCTGCGTTTTGTTTTTGCCTTTGGCGGCAGCATGTTGGTGACGGCGGCGACGCCGCTCCTGGTGAAATGGTTGGGGCACGGCAATCAGAGATTGGGCTGGCAACTGACCATGGCATTTTGGGGCGTGGCGGCTTCGTGCATATTTGCCGCGACATTTTTCAATACACGGGAGCGCATCGCTCCGCCACCGGCCCAAAAGACCAACGTGTGGCAGGACGTGGCGGACCTGACCCAAAACGGCCCCTGGGTGGCGTTGTTCTTCCTGGCGCTGATCATCATGATGACGATCACGCTGCGGACCGCCACCGCCGCGTACTACTTCAAATACTATGTGCAGCGCCCGGATCTCCTGGCGGCGTTTGTCCCTGCCTACATGGCGGCGGCCTGCCGGCGGCGCTTCGCTGACCCCGGTGTTGACGCGCTTCTTTGACAAAAAGCGGCTATTGATGATGCTGATGAGCGCCACCGGGATGCTTTCGATGGCGTTTTTTTTCATCCCCAAGGACCGGATTGCCTGGATGTTTGCCCTGCAAATCGCCATCGGGCTGGTGCTCGGCCCCAAGTCGCCGCTGGCCTTCTCGATGTATGCGGACACTGCCGACTACAACGAATGGCGGACGGGGCGGCGCGCCACCGCGATGACGTTTGCCGCGGCAACGTTCTCGCAGAAGCTGGGCACCGCCTTGGCGGCGGCCTTAATGGGCTGGGTATTCACCGCCCTGGGATATGTGGCCAACGCGGCGCAAAGCGTGAAATCACAAACGGGCATGGTCATGCTCATGTCATTCATTCCCGCGGGCTTCGCCTTCCTGGCGGTTGGGGTAATGATGTTTTATACGCTGGATAATGAGAAAATGGCGCGGATACAAACCGAATTGGCCGAACGTAAAGGGGCAAACCATGTTGCAGCCCACTCATAATGGCGAGCGTTTTGAACTGCTGAGCCCCACGGCCATGCCGCGGGCAGCCGGTTTCTTATGGAATCGGAAAATGCTGATCCAGGTCACCTGCCGCGGCTACGCGGTGGCCCAATTCATGCAGCCTGAGCCGGCAAAATACGCCTACGCGCCCAACCTCGAGGCCAAAAGCTTTCTGCAGCCGGAGCAACCCTATTACGCTCATCACCCCGGCCGCTTCTTCTATGTGAAAGACGAAGAGAGCGGGGGTCTGTTTTCCGCGCCTTACGAACCGGTGCGCGCCCCGCTCGAGCGTTACAGCTTCTCCGTGGGCAAGAGCGACATCCGCTGGGGCCTCGAGCAGGACGGCATCGCGCTGGACATCACCCTGGGTTTGTCCACCGGCGACGTGGTCGAACTGTGGGGCCTGCAAGTCCGCAACACCTCGGGCCGGCTGCGGAAGCTCAGCGTCTATCCTTATTTTCCCGTCGGTTACATGAGCTGGATGAACCAGTCCGGCCAATACCGGCCCGACCTGGTCGGGATCATCGCGACCTGCGTGACCCCATACCAAAAAGTGGCGGACTATTTCAAGAACCGGCATTTCAAGGACCAGACCTTTTTGCTGGCGGAGCAGGCGCCCACGGCCTGGGAAGCCGGGCAGGAGGCCTTCGAGGGCGAAGGCGGTCTGCACAATCCCAGGGGCGTGCAGCAAGAAGAGCTATCCAAAGGCGATGCCCTTTATGAAACCCCGGCAGCCGTTCTCCAATATCGCATCCGGCTGGCGGCTGGCCAAAGTCAACACTACCGGTTCATATTTGGCCCGGCGCATGATGATGCCGAAATCATTGCCTTGCGGAACAAATACCTGAACGCCGAAGGCTTCGTCCGCGCTGCGGCCGACTACGCCGGCTACATCGCCCAGGGGAAAGGCCCGCTCAGCATTGAAACCCCTGACGCGGAGCTGGATAACTTCGTCAACCATTGGCTGCCTCGCCAGGTGTTCTATCACGGGGAGGTCAATCGCATGACCACCGACCCGCAGACTCGCAACTACCTGC
Organism: uncultured bacterium; assembly: GCA_963713735.1. Taxonomy (GTDB): domain Bacteria; phylum Verrucomicrobiota; class Verrucomicrobiia; order Limisphaerales; family UBA8199; genus CAVQND01. The sequence continues at coordinate 156,249 of CAVQND010000009.1, read as the reverse complement.
AAGACAATATGGGCATGAGTTACCTCAAACCCCAGGTTGCGCGCGCGGCCTTTTTGCGCGCCTTGAGCCAGCAGGAGGCCTCAGGCGCCATGCCCGATGGCATTCTTCTGGCTGAGGGCGCCGAGCTGAAATACATCAACCAGATCCCCCATACCGATCACTGCGTCTGGCTCCCGGTCTGCCTCAAGGCTTACCTGGACGAAACCAACGACTACGGGATTTTGCGTGAGCCGCTAACCGACCGAGAGGGTCAGAGCCTCACGGTGTTCGAGCGGATAACGGGCGCCCTGCGGTGGCTGCTCGGGCCCGGGACGCGCGGGGGCTGAGCTATATTGGCCAGGGCGACTGGTGCGACCCCATGAACATGGTGGGCTACAAGGGCAAAGGGATGTCCGGTTGGTTGTCCGTAGCGGTGGCCTACGCGCTGAACCTCTGGGCTGACATCTGCGCCGCTGAAAACGCAGGCCAACTGGCCGCAGAATTCAGGGCCGCCGCCAGAGAGATCAACGAGGCGGTAAACACCCATCTCTGGGACGGCCAATGGTTTGGGCGTGGCATCACTGACGACGGCGTTGTCTTCGGCGTCAGCCACGACAAAGAAGGCCGTATCTTCCTGAATCCTCAGAGTTGGGCGATGCTGGCCGGGGCCGCCAATGAGCGACAACGCAAACTCATCATCGCGGCCGTCGCCGAGCAATTGGAAACCCCCTACGGCGTTATGAGCCATGCCCCGGCCTTCACCGCCATGCGCGAGGACATCGGGCGGGTCACCCAAAAATTCCCCGGCTCGGCCGAGAACGGGTCGGTCTATAATCACACCGCCGCTTTTTACGTCTATAGCCTCTACACCATTGGCGAGAGCGACCGGGCTTTCCGCCTGTTGCGTCAGATGCTCCCCGGGCCGGGGCTCGCGGATTACCGGCGCCGAGGCCAGCTTCCGGTATATATCCCAAACTATTATCGGGGGGCCTACTACCAGCACCCGAGGACCGCCGGGCGCTCGAGCCAGTTGTTTAACACCGGCACAGTCTCCTGGTTATACCGCTGCCTGATTGAAGGTTTATTTGGCGTCAAGGGCGACCGAGAGGACCTGGTGATTCAACCGCAACTGCCCAGCCATTGGAGCCAGGCAAAAGTGACCCGCGAATTTCGCGGCGCGACCTTCCATATTGAAATCCGACGTGAAAGCGGGGTCTCCAGGACACTGGTCGTCGTCAACGGCCAACCCCTGCCCGCCAACCGGCTCACGAGCATTCAGGCAGGCCAAAGCTACACGGTAGAAGTAAGCATCGGGTGAGGGAAATGGCGTGGCCCGCGGCCCTGAAATCCGAAGTCCGAGGTCCGAAAAGGCCCTGTTTCAAACAAGAAGGGAACCGCGAATGGACGCGAATGGACGCGAATCAGGAGAAACGGTGGTGCCGTGTGCAGAATCAACGTAAGCGGTAAGTGAGATACACCCCTCAGCACGATCTCTACAGATCCAGGGCGCGAGTGATGTCCTTGGCCCTCGCCCAGCAGGACGTTGTAATCGTAATTACCCGGGCCGCAGCGCCTTTCCAGGTGGCGCACGATAGCCAGAGCTCTCGCCTCGGTCTCCCTGGGGCCACGCCGATAGAAGGGCTTGCCTCTGTATCCGAAAGTGAACTGCTGAGCGCACTGCGCGGCCTGCACCCCTCCGAGCACCCGGGCCGCCTTCTTGTAGTCGGGATGCGGGGCCAACCCCAAGGTCTGGGCGTATTGCACGGCCTGCTCCACCAGCTTCCGAGCGCAACAGGGTTCGACGGAGACCATCGGGAAGCGCGACTGGTAGTGATCCCGGATGCGAGAGCGGTAGTCCTCCCTATCGCAATCCTCATAGACGGCCAATTTCGCCCCGAGACAGAAAACGTCCACCAGGAAGACGCCGGCTTGGACGCGCTGCCCTTGGGCCTTGAAGCGGGCGATAATCACCCAGCCAAGACCTTGGCTGAAAAGGTCCGTTGGCCAGAACGCTTCATGCGTTGAAGGGTGCGCCCGCGCACCCGGTGCGTCGTTCATGACCCGAGCATATCCAGGCGGCGCGCGGGCGCAATCCGCCGGTTTCAAGGTGGGCGGACTTGGCCGTTGACCGGCGGCGGCTTCCAGCGGCTGGGCACTAAGTCCTTGACCTCGGTGTTCTTCATCGCGGGCAGGCGCCGGAGAACGTCGGTCAAATATTCCTGGGGGTTGATCCCGCGCCGCCGGCAACTCAGAATAATGGTATAGATGACGGCGCTTCGCCAACCGGCATCGGGATGCCCAATGAACAGCCAGCGGCGCCGCCCCACCGCCTCCGGGCGAATGTCGTTCTCCACCAGGTTGTTATCGATCTCGAATCGGCCGTCGCGCAAATACCCGACCAGCGGGGTATATTCCTTGAGGAAGTAATTCACTGCTTTGCCCAGGCTGCTCTGGGGCAGGAACCGAGGATCCGCCTGCAACTCCAAGGCGTGCCGCTTCATCGCCCGCCAGAAGGCGGGGGCTTTCTGGCGCCGCACGGCCTTGCGTTCCTCCGGGCTGGCCTCGCGCACCTCATCCTCAATCCGATACAACTGCCGGATCTGGGCAATGAACCAGATGGCCTCGGCCGAGGCTTCTCCCGCGGCTTTGCGGAACAGCCGACGCGTATGCGCCAAGCATCCCAGCCGCTTGAGTTCCAGGGGCCGCTCGCGCTGCAATGACTTATAAACCTGGTAGGCGTCGGTTTGAATCGTGCCCTTAAAGAGGAGCAGCCGTTGGCGGGGATGGTCCTGGCCGCGCCCATCGCAAAACTCCAAAAACGCATCCCCGCGCGGCGCCGAGAAAAACCACAGGAAGCCCGTGGCCGCTTTGCCTTTCACTTCCGGGTCCAGCACCTTGACCGGCGTCTCGTCCAGTTGAAGATAGTCGCCCGCGGCCAGCCCCTCCCAGATCAGGTTGTAGATGGCCAGCAGGAGAAAGGCGATCTGCTCGACCCATCGCACCATCTGTTGGCGGGGGATGATGACGCCGTGCCGCTCCCGGAAAATCCGCTCCAGGGTGTAATAAGCCACGTGATCGTCAAAGCGGCTCAACAGGATATAGACGGCCAGGCCCAGCCCCAATTTGCTCTGGGGCACCAGGCGGGGCGGCAGCGGCGCGATGACCACCCCGCTCTGGCCGCAGCCGCACGGGCATTGCCCATACTTGGGCCGCACCGTTTCGTGAGCAACCAGCTTGGCGGGTTGGTAATCGTATTCGGTGCTGACTTCCTGGCCGATGCAAGGCCGCTCCCGATGGCAGTGCTCGCAGATTTTGTCCGCCGGTTCAAGCACCTCGCGCCGAACTTCCAACGGCACTGCCGGCCGCAGGTGGCGCCGGGGGCGCGGGGGCCTTTGCTCGTCCTCAGGCAGCACCTCCGGCTCGAGCACCTCCCGGCTCAGCGGCGCCGGCCGCTGGGCTTGCTCTTGCACGTCTCCGGCCAGTTGTCGCAGTTGCTCTTCCTGCTCGGGGGTCAACTTGTCCGCCTTGGGGCCGAAGAGCTGCAGCTTGAGTTCGGCAATATACGCTCGTGCCTCCGCCAGCAGTTGTTCCTTCTCAGCCAGGAGGCGCTCTTTCTCGGCCAGCAACTGGTCCTTCTGGGCCAAGGCCTGGTCTCTGGCAATGAGTTGCTCTTGGAGTTCAAAAGCATACTCCGCCACGCCGCGCGGATGGCGCGCCGACTCGCCGACCAACTCCTCTCGACTCCTCATGCCGCCAGCGCCTCCCGGAAACTCCGCCGCAACGGATACAGATAAATGTCTTTGACCGGCACCTGGAGGCAGGTGTGCCGATCCTGCCGGGTGCGCCCCACCGTGGCCCCCACCGCCAGCCAGTTCGCCGCCCGATACGCTGTGCCCAAGAAACGCTCCCGTTCCACAAACGTCTCCAGCACCACCACCGGGTGCCCATACTTGGCTTGCCAATCCGCCGCGATCCGGTGACTGATCTGGCCCAGGATCCAACTGGCCAAATGCGGCACCTTCCCCCAGGGCACAATCAGAAAACGGCTGTTGTTGGCGATCAGCGCGAGGTTCCTTTGCCGCTGTTGCGCCGACCAGCCCAGGAACCGATCCCGGTCCTGGCACTTCCAGGCCGCCGCTCCGAACACCAGGCAGGCCAAGGGGCGCCCGCCGCCATCCCGGACCAAGTATTGGAGGTTCTCCCCGACCGGCCCGCCAAAGCCCAAGTAATGAAACTGCTTCAACGCCCCCGCCACCCAGCGGCGCTCGGCGGCGACGCCGCTGACCTCGCTGAGCCGCAATGCTCCCAACCCAGCCAAGCCGCACGGGATGGGGCGTTGGTCCCACTGCGGGCGGGCCGCCCTCTCGGAAGGACACCGCATCCGATTGGTGGGCACCTGGCGGCGAGGCGGCAGTTCAAGCAGTCCGCGCTGCCCCAACTTCACCAGCAGCGTGCGGGCCGCCATGTCTTTAAGCTGGCCGGCCTCATTGCGCCAACCCCAGTGCGCCGCCAACTCCCGCGACAGACGCCGCCGGCTCCAGTCCGGATGGTCTCCCAGCCACTGGCGCATCTGTGCCAGGTCCGAGTCCTGAAGGCAGCGACCCTGCACGATCAAAGTCTCTGTCACGGCCCCCACCCTAAACCGCACGGGGGCTGGAGTCCAGTGCCAAGTGAAAGAATTTTCAGACCCGGTGCCACTCGCGCCGGGAGGGGCTCTCGATCCCGTGAATGAGCAGGGTCAACTCCTCCGGGCGCAGGCACTGACTGCTACCCTCGCCCATCGGTCGGGCAAAGGTCCCGCGCTCCAGCCGCTTGTTGCAAAGCCATAGGCCCGACCCGTCCCAAAGGAGGATCTTCAGCCGGTTCCGTCGCTTATTAAGGAAGACAAACCAGTGACCTGAAGTTGGCTCCTGCCTCAGCACCGTTTGGACCCACGCATACAGACCGTTGAAACCCTGACGCAGGTCCACCGGGTTGAGCGCCACGAAAATCCGCGTAGCTGGCGATAAACTCAGCATGGCCGTTGCAGGGCCTGGACCACCGCACCAATCCAGCCGGGCAGCGCCGCGGCACTGAACCGAACGGCCCCGCCCCGGGGCAAGCTCACCTCGGCCGCCCAACTGGAAATCAGAGGCGCACCAGCAGCCAGCTTGACTTCCTGGAAGACGGGCGCGGGAGCTGGGCGTGAAGACCTTGGTAGACGGCTGGGTGACACCGCCCGGTGCTTCTGGTAAAGCCAATAGTGCAGCCGTCCCAGCGGCAGGTCATGCTCGCGAGCAAAATCCTTCAAGGCTAGTCCGCTGGCGCGGTAGCGTGTAATCAACGCGGCGATCTCTTCGGAACGTTGAACCGGATTGTGGTTGCGATCATGTTTCATCCTCCGATCTTACCAGCCCTCGCTGCCCTGCATAGAATGCACCCCCCTTACCGCTTACGAATCAACCGCAAAGAACGCAGAGATCGCAAAGAAATGCCTTGTTTCTCTCAGGTCTTTGCGTTCTCTGCGTTCTCTGCGGTTAATCAATTCTGGATTTCCGCGACACCCCGGAAAGGCTCCGCGCGTGCTCGGCGTCATTAGTGATAAAAGCCCAGGTTTTCCGGGTGGGGCAGGTTGTCCCGGTTCCAGCGCTTCACCACATTGTCCTGTGCCCCGTCGAACAACTCCCGGGTGCGGTGGTTTTCGGTGTGGCCATCGCAGAACACCACGTTCCAGCGCCAAGCGTGGCGGCGCTTTTCCCACGCCACGGCCGGCTCGGCGTCGCCGGCAAAATCATCATCATAACCAAGTTCATAATTTACCATCCACCAGGGTTCACACAGATCCGGGTAGCCCATGACCTCATCGGAGCCAGTGTCGACAAGCAAAGCGTCGCCAAAGGCAAGCATATCGCTCGGATGCAGGACATCGTCTTCCCTTGTCAGACGGACTTGACCGGCGGGTACCGCAAAAAGATCGGTTTCGACACTGTGGCGGCCCGGGACGGCAGGAGGCAAGCTCGTTCCGCCCAAGCCGAGCTGCCTGTCTTGCCGCGGACAGAAACCAATGTTATTGTAGCCGTAACAGCCGGGCAAAGAGCACGGAAGACGCCCGTAGCTCGGGCAAACCTCGATGCTGCTCGGCTTTGTTAGGTACGGGTACTGGCTGGCCAAAAAGTTGTCCCACACGACCCACCTGGTCCTGGTGTAGGGTTCGAGCCGCTGGTACCAGTAAACGCAGATGGGCAGGGCATTGGTTTCGTCCAAATAGCAGGGAGGATAATATTTGAAATCGCCCACGTAGCAGCTCAGAGCCACGGCGTATTGCCGCAGGTTGCTCCTGCAGACGGTGTTATTGGACGCAATCCTGGCCCGGCTCAGGGCCGGCAGGAGCAAGGCGGCGAGAATCGCGATGACCGCGATAACCACCAGCAACTCGATGAGGGTGAAGGCCGGCTTCCCGTTGCCCCTCATGGCCGGTCCAACGCCCCCGGGCGATACAACTTCCCCGCCACGCTTTTCCATATTCCCAATGCTTTTGGACGGCCTTATGCGGTCAGGCCGTCCGTTTGTTGAATTGACTCGATTCTATCAGAACCGCTTTGGTCTGACAACTGTGCGTCTGACCGCACACCCCGGCCCCAGGGCCGCTCTAATGTCGCGCTGGTGAGGGAAAGGGCAGACCATGCGACCCTGAAGTCCGAAGGTTGAGGTCCGAAGTCCGAGGTCCGAAAAAGCCGTGATTTGCGCCCTGGCGCAGGGAGCCGGGAGGGAGCGCTTGCAGAATCAACCGCAAAGCACGCAAAGCACTTAGAGCGGCGCAGCCCATTCGCGTCAGGCTAAGGTTTGGCGCGCAGTTGACGCGGCGGCCTTTTCTGTGTCCGACACAGGAGCAGCACGTTTTTGTCTTCGATTAGCCACTTCATTTCTTCCCCTTTTTTGATCTCCAGCGCCTCCGCCAGGACCACCGGCAAGTTCAGATAGTAGGAGCGATTGGTTGGCCGCTCCACCTTTTGCACTTTGATGAGGTAACCCGTCGTTTTTTCTGTCGCCTTTTGTCGCTTTGGCATATAGTATTAATACTATATAAAACCACGCATGTCATTCTCCTAACCCTTCCGCGCAAAACAATTCCGGTTTGCCCGCCTCCCTCCACCAACAGCTCCCGGCCTGCCTCCCCAAACTCGACGCCATTGACGCCGAGGGTATCGCCCGAGCCTCAGGCTTTCTGCAGCGCAGCCCACGTAAAATCCCCATGCTCAAATTTGCCAAGGGCCTCCTGGCCCTCGCTCCCGAAACCGACCTCGCCTTGGAGCATACCGCCGCAGTCATCGGCTTGGCCGCCGACACCACCTACACTAAACAGTCTTTGAGTGAACGGCTCTCCGGTGGCCTCAAAGGCTTTCTGGCTGGGGTCGTCACGGCCCTCTTCAGCCAGATCGCTCGTGGCGTTCCGACCTGCCAAGCCCTTGAACGCTTTGCTCACGTCTGGGTCCATGACAGCACCTCCCAAACGCTGCCCAAGCACTTGGCTGAACTCTTCCCCGGGGCCGGCAACCAACATGGGCAAGACTACGCCACCCTCAAAATCCAATGGATCTGCGACATCAAAAACGGCGTGGTCGGGCACGTCTCCCTTTCGGGCTATACTCGCAATGACCAGGCCGCCGCCCCGGACATCCTGGAAGTCGCCCGCCCCGGCGATCTGGTCCTGCGGGATCTGGGTTACTTCACCACGGCAGTCCTGGCCCAGTTTGTCAGTGCGGGCATCTCCTTCCTCAGCCGCTACCGCCACGGCGTCAATCCCTACGACCCCAAGACGGGCCAACCGCTGAATTTAAAGGCCCTCCTGAAGAACTCTGGCTCCTTGGATATGGACGTGCTCCTGGGACCGGAGCGAGCGGCCGTGCGCTTGGTCGCCCTGCCCGTGCCAGAGGAAGTGGCCAATCAGCGGCGGCACAAGGCCAAAGTCTCCGCCCAGAAACGCCACCGCTCCCCTCCTGGCGCCGAGCATCTCTTCTTGATGGGCTGGAACATCTTCGTGACCAACGTGCCGGCGGCGACTTGGCCCCCCAAGGTCCTGGCCGCGATCTATCGGCTGCGCTGGCGAATTGAGATCATTTTTAAAACCTGGAAAAGCCACCTGGGATTGCCTCACCTTAACTGCCGCACCCCGGTCTTGCTTGAGCTCTCGGTGCTGACCAAGTTGTTGTTCTGCGCGCTGGTCTGCCAGCTTTCTGACCTGCTGGAACTCAATTGTCCCCACGGCCAACACGTCAGCCTCCTTCGCCTGGGGCACATTCTCGGACAGTGCGCTTGCTGGTTCTCGGCCATGGTGCTGGGCGTCTCGGTCGTTCAATGGGTGGAGTTCTGCCTCGCCCGCCATGCCTTCTACGAAAAGCGAAACGATCGCAAAAACTACTACGAACTGCTGTCCGGAGCCGCAGACGCCTTAGCCTGACGCGAATGGGCGCAGCCGCAACCAAGCACCTCGACCATGATTTTTGAGCCACAGATTTCACAGATTGCACAGATGGGAATTCTCTTCTGTGTAATCTGTGAAATCTGTGGCTCAAAATTCTTCGCAGCCTGCGGGCAAATTGGGCCATCGCAGTGCAAAGACTTGAGAAAAATAGGGCATTTCTTTGTGATCTCTGCGTTCTTTGCGGTTAATCTTGTAACCGGCTCTGCGGTCTCTCGTGATTCGCGTCAATTTGCGTCTATTCGCGGTTGGGCCAATCGCCTAGATCGTCCACGGCTCGCGCCGGGCCCGGTCGAGGAGGCGGTTGGCAAGGTCGCCGGCGGGGAATTCCTCCTTTACCGGGTCCCACTTGAGCGGGCGGTTGAGCTGGTAGGCGATGTTGCCCAGGTGGCAGACGGTGGCGGTTCGATGGCCGCGCTCGATATCGCGGAACGGTTTCTGGCGGGTCTTCACGCACTCGATGAAATCGCCGTAGATGCCGCCGGTGCCCTTGTATCTCGGGATGACGCGGGGCGCCACGGGTTTTCCGGTTCCAATCACCTCCTCGCCCCTGCCGGGCGAGTGATACATGAGCAGGCCATCGGCAAACCGGTAGGTCAGATATTTGTGGTCCTTGCCGTCGGGAGGAATAATCTCGACGGGCCCATCCTCCATGCGGTTGATGGCGAACAACATGCCGCCGAACTTGTGCGCGCCCCAGTCAGTCATGCCGCCGCCCGAGAAGTCGCGCCACGAGCGCCAGCTCGTGCCGTCAATGCTAAAGGAGCCGCTGACGCGGTAGCGATGATAGGGCGCCCAGGGGGCCGGCCCCAGCCACATGTCCCAATCCAGGTCGGGCGGCACGGGTTCGCCCGGCAGATAGCAGGGCTTGGATGGCCCGCCGCAGTTCACGAAGACTTCCCTGGGCTCGCCGATCTCCCCGCTCCAACACTGGCGGACGATGCCCTGGAAGTCCTCGAGGACGCGCTGGCTGCCGCCCGAGACCACGCGGCCATAACGGCGGGCGGCCTCGACCATGGCCCGGCCTTCGCGAATGGTGAGCGATTCCGGTTTCTGGCAATAGACGTCCTTTCCCTGTTTGCAGGCTTCAATGACGATGACGGCGTGCCAATGGTCGGGGGTGGCGACGTGGACGGCGTTGATGTCCTTGCGGGCCAGGAGTTCGCGGAAATCGCCATAGGCCGCGCACCCGGTGTCGCCGTTGTGCTGGTCCACTTGCTTCCTGGCGCCTTCCCGGACGCCTTTCCGCACGTCGCACACGGCCACGTACTGGACATCGTTGCGCCCCAGGAAGGCCCCCTGGTCGCCGCCGCCCATGTTGCCGATGCCGATTCCACCCATGACGATTCGTTGGCTGGGAGCGGGACGGCCCTCTCTGCCCAGGGCGGAGGCCGGGATGACGCAGGGCAGGACCGCCAGGGCAGCCGAGGCCCTAAGAAAGGCCCGGCGGTTCACCAATAGCCCGGTTGAGTCTGGTTTTGCAGGATTCTGCATAGCGTTGTCTGCGTCATGGACTGCCAGGGTGGCAGAACCGCCCCGGCCGGTCAATGGTGAAGGAGCGATTGCAGAATTGACCGCAAAGAACGCAAAGAACGCAAAGACCTGAGAAAAACGAGGCATTTCTTTGTGATCTCTGCGTTCTTTGCGGTTCATCGCGTCCATTTGCGGTTCCCTTCCTGTTTGAAACTGGGCCCTTTGCCTTTCCCCTCACCAGCGTAGCTAAGGTCCAAGCCACTGCCGAAGATTTTTGTCCAGTTTCGCTCTCCTGCGGCTTTATAGTGGTGAAATGAAGACGACCGAGAGCGAGAGTTTGCTCGCTGCTTACGCAAAGACCGGCTCGGAACCGGCCTTCCGCGAGTTGCTCGCGCGCTACATTGATCTGGTCTATTCAGCCGCGGTGCGGCTGGCCGGCAACGATGCCGAGTTGGCCAAGGATGTAACCCAAACCGTCTTCATTGATCTGGCCAGAAAAGCCCCGAATCTCCTCCACCACGTGATGCTCGGCGGATGGCTTCATCACCACACGGTTTATGTGGCCTCGACCCTCATGCGCGGGGAGCGTCGTCGTCAAGCTCGTGAAAGGCAGGCGGTCCAAATGAATGCGCTCCCAGACCACACCCAAGAAAACCTGGCGCAGATTGCCCCCGTCCTCGACGAAGCGATTGACCAGTTGGGGGCCGAGGACCGCACCGCCATCCTGCTCCGCTTTTTCGAGCAGTGCAACTTTCCTTCGGTGGCCGAGGCGCTGGGCAGCAATGAAGAGGCGGCGCGCAAGCGCGTTTCCCGCGCCCTCGAGAAACTCCATCTGTTGCTCAAACATCGGGGCGTGAGCTTGTCAGCGGCTGCACTGGGAACGGTGCTGGCCTCTGAGGCGGTGACGGCCGCGCCCGCGGGCCTGGCCCTGAGCGTCGCCGGAACCGCCCTGACCAGCGCGGCCGCGGGTGGAACTGCGCTAACCGTTCTTAAAATCATGAATATGACAAACCTCAAACTGGGTGTGATCGGCGCCCTCGTCGTCGGCGGTGTCGCTACTCCGCTTGCAATCCAACACCATTCCTTGGTTGAACAGCGGGAGGAAAACCGGGCCCTGCGGCAGCAAGCCGAGCAAATGGCCAAACTGGAGACGGAAAATGACCGCCTGTCCAATTTGGTCGCTCGCGCCAACAGCGCCTCATCCATCGGCGACGACCGGTTGCGCGAATTGCTCAGACTTCGCGCAGAGGTGGGAACGCTCCGCTCCCAAACCAACCAGCTTGAGGGTCTGCGGAATGAGAATCGCCGGCTCCAAGCGACCCTCGCTAAGGCCGGGCCGAACGCCGAACAGCAGGAAGCCGGTCCTGTCGATGCACAGCGTGAGATGGCCATCGCCAAAATGAACGATGCGAAACTTCTGATGCTGGGGCTGTTCCTGTATGCGGGGGACAATACCCAACAAGTTGCCAGGAGCCTCGACCTGCTTGACCCTTACTTGCGCGACAAAACCCCGGGCTTAACTGGAACGAACCAGTTTGAACTGGTTTTCCAAGGGTCGCTTAAGGATATACCGAATGGCTCGCCGGCCGCGCAAACTATCGTGGTCAGGGAAAGACAAGGCTTCCAGGCGCCTGACGGCAGTTGGCACAGGGCCTACGGTTTTGCCGATGGACATTCCGAGCTGCACCGGTCGGATGACGGGGATTTTGAGACTTGGGAAAAGCAGCACACGTTCTCCGTCAGGAGCGGCATGTCGGGGCAGCCCGGCCCAGAGCGCTGACATGCCGCTGCTAGCGGAGCTGTCACGCACGTTCCGGAGTGCGAGATTTCCGTGCTCGGTCAAGTCGCCATGGCTTTTTGCCGGCTCACCGGGCCAACCGGTAGAACCGTCGCCCCGAATTGGTAGCCGTAGAGTCGGTGTATTGAAGAGATCCACCGGTATCCGCAGTGGCGGCGCCAACCGCGGCCCAGTACGGCGCATTGAGGTTGGTGCAGGCTTGAACCTGGTACGGCAGCAACGCCCCGCCCACACCGGTGAGTTGAAGGTGGTCGCCCACCCGACGGGCGGAGAGCCATTGTGGCGAGGCGTTGTGGAGAGGCTGGCCCGCATTACCGAATGCCAGCAACCCCGCGTTGTCCGCCGTCACCTGTGTCCCGGGCGCGACGGTCACCTGCAATTGCCCGGCGTTGGTCCGCACCGTCACGGCGTATTGTGCGTTCGGCGCCAGGCCGGCAACGTAGTGGCTGGTTACGCCGGCGGGGGCGGCGTAGCTCACGCTGGTGAAATTGTTGCTCAACACATTCACGGGAAACAACACACCCACGCCGCGCACAACCACCCCCTCGAAGGCATTGCCGCCGTTGCTTTGCACATAAGTTGCGGGGTCCGCCGTTACGCCTGCATCGGCGCCTTGCAGAACGTGGAGGAACCGGAGGTCAGCCGGGTAGTTCGTGTCTTCGATGGCCAGGCGGTAGTTGCACGGTTCGCCCTCCGCCACCGTGGTGATGACATTGGCAAGGGAGTTGATGCTGACCGTCCCGTTGGCCGGCAGCAACGAATGAATGAACAACTGCTGGCCGCCGGCCATGGTTTCGGTGAGAAATGAACCGCCGCCGGGCAGCGCCGTCACGGCCGGCGCCGCCGGCAGGCAAAGGTTGAACCTCTTGAACAGCCCGGCGGTCTGGGAGATCGCGCGGTCATAAATGATGATGTGATCCGGCTTGAGCCAGAGCAGGCAACGACTGGCGTGGAGGATGTCCAGCGCGGCGTTCGCGGGGGTCCAGGGCGAGGGCCGGTTGTAGAGGCTCGTGAGGTCGCCGCAGGCGAAGACGTAGTCCGGGCCGCCGCTGGCGCAGGTGAGCGGGTCGCCGGCGTCCTCCCCGAGCTGCCATTGGCTGCCGGTGGCCCAAAGCCCGGTCTCGAACCACTGCAGATTTGCCGGCGTGCCTGAGGCGCAATGATTCTCGAGCGCCAGCGTGTTGTGCAACCAGCTTGCCTGGCCGTAGCCATTGGCGTCGTAGCCGCTGTATTCCTTGGTCAAGAACTCGCCCTTGCGGAAAAACTGGAACATGCCCCCATCGCCATCCTGGTGGTTAATCGAGATCCAACTGCAACGCCAATGGAGCATGGAACGGTTGGTCGTCCAGTCACTCTGGCCCACGAGCGTGCCTTGCGACCGATCGTAAAACAGAGTGGGCAGGGCCGGACGCGGATCGCCCGGCGGCGCCAGCGTGGCCGGATCGAGGGTGAGGAAATAGAGCACACCGGCCTGATTGCCCTCAGCATTGCCCCACGGAATACTGACGCGGTTGAGCAGCTCGGAGTAACCGCCCTGGGGCGCCTCCAAGGCGAGCCAGCGTGTTTTGGCAATCCGGTTGGTGACGCCGGTCTGGGAGTCCAGCAACATGAGCAGGGAATAGATCTCTGAAAAATCCGGCGTCATATACAGCCGCAGAATGTCGCCGTAACCCATCATTTGATAGGCGGGCGGCAAGTAATCTTCGATCATGGCGGGCGCCGGCATGAGCGCGCTCAACCAGGCGTCGCAAAACCGGTCCCACAGCGGCGCGCCAATGAGGTTGCATTGCGGCCCGCAGAAATTGGGGTTGTTGAAGCCGGCGGTTTGCAGCGCCAGCAATTGGCTGAGGATGAACCCCAAGGAATGGCCGTAGAGCATGCCCTCGGGCGGCAGGCCGCCATTGGCCAGGCCGAAGCCGGCACCGTCACCCGGCAAACCGTAATCCGCCGCCACTTGCGCGCCTTCGCCAAACATCGCGTACTCCTGGAACAGCCACGCGCCGGTCGCTACCGAGATATAGGCACGCAACGAATTCGTCGACGCTGAGACCGGCAGGTTCGGGTCGAGCGGCGGGTCGTCCGCGGGGTTGATGGCCAACGACATCAGCGTCAGCATCCTGGCGTGGCCGAGGTAATAGTTGTTGGCCGCCATGCGATACGCTGCGTGGTTCGGACACAATCGCGACGGCTCGTTGACCACGTCCGGCGGCGGCGAGTCCCCACCGGTCGTCGAGGCGTGCCGGCAGGCCTCGGCCCAGACCAGGAAGCCGTTGCGGATGGTCAGTTTGTCCGCCGCGGTGAAGACCGGTTGGCCATCGGGGCCGGTGGCGTTGTAAACCCAATCCACCGCCAGCGGCATGGTTTCGAGCGAGGCATTGGCGCGGTTGTAGGTGGCAAACTCGGGATCACGGAATGGCGCCCCCGCCAGCGGGCCTTTGGCCGCCTGGGTCATGGCGACCCGGATCAAATTGGCCGCCCGTTGCGCGTAGAGCGCCCGCTGCGTGGCGTCGGGATCAACCAGCGAAAACAACGCAAAAACGAAAGCATCCTCCTCGGTGAGCAAACCGGTGTAACCCTGCGTATCGCCGAAGTCCGGCCAGTTGGGGTTTTGCACGCCGCCGGGGAAGTATTGCGTGTCGTAATTGTTCATGCTGTCGGTGAGCAGCGCCCGCACCGCCTGATAAACCGGGTTCGCCGGCGTGGCCCAGCTTCTGAGCCGCGGCACATCGTTGGTCGTAATCCACAGCCGCGGATGGCTGGCGACCGGAAATGGAATCGGGGAGGGGGAATCGTTGCCGGCTTGGTCAGGGCCGGCCTCGAAGGTCGCCCCGCGGGCGGGGCAGACCATGGCCCCAGCCAACGCCAGGAGGCAGATCAAGCTACTCCTTCTCATAAATGGGTCGTTCCGGTTGCTGTCGCATTGCGAGGGTTTGTCTGAATTGTAAATTGGGCGGGAGCGTCGTGCCTTGCGCTGCGCCGTCGTTGTCCGCCTGCCGCAGGTTGCGTGCCTGTTGCGATCCCATGGTGAAATATCGCCAGGGGTTCACTCGGGCCAATCACCTAACCCGGATATTTCACAGCCTAAGAGCGGCACTGGGCTGCCGAAGCTACGTAGCGCAGGTTTCCAACCTGCTGTATCGCCGACTTCCAGTCGGCAGGCTGTGCCTGCTTGGGAGCATCTGCGGATTGGAAATCCGCGATACAGCAGGCTGGAAGCCTGCGCTACGCCTTCCGGTTGGCGAAACCCGTGAAATATCCGGGCTAAATCCGCTGGCCCAGTCTGGGCGGCTTCGCCCAATTGCCGCCGGCTGTGCGGACGAGGCTCCCCCACGGAGTTCTACTGTCCAAATGAGGGACACAACCTGTCTGGCTTGCCGGCGGCAGGACAGAACGGAGGAAACAGAGCCTCTGTCTCCATTCCCTCCGTTCTCTCCTGTTCAGGTCTTGTCCACTCCTTTTGTGAACACCGCACCAGGTCACCGCGGGATGACCGGCAGCACCAGGTGCGAGGGGTGGTCGCGGTCATGGAAAACGCTCTGCTTGGCAGGCAGAAGTTCGGTATCGGTCCCGAAGGGCTTGCCGCTGTTTGGATTGCGGTCGAAACGGGGGAAATTGCTGCTCGATAGCTCGGCCCGGATGCGATGGCCTCGGCGGAAGAGATTGCTGGTGACCCAGAGATTGATGTCGAACTGCTGGACCTGGCCCGGTTCGAGAAGCACGGGCTGGTCGCGGCCCCGGCGGTAGCGGGCGCGGATGATGCCGTCGCACAGATTGTAGGCCTTTCCCTCGGGATGCACGTCCACCAGCTTGGCGGTGAAATCGGTGTCTGGCGCGCTCGAGGCCCCGTAAAGGACCAGCTTGACCGGCCCGGTGACTTCCACGTCCTGCTCGAGGGGCGCCGTCGTATAGACCAGCACATCCTGGCGCTCCTCCACCTTGGTTTGGTCGTATGGCCCCGCCGGCGCGCCCACGAGATTGTTTCCGCCCAACGACGGGACCGGATTGTTCCCATCGTAAGTAAACCCGTCGGCGGCCTCCGCCTCCGGCCCGGTGGTGCTGAGGGTGCCGTCGCCTTTGAGCGAGTTGGCGTGGCCGGCTCCGTGGAGAAAGTAGGAGACGTACTGCGTGCGCTTGAGCGGCCATTCGCCCTCGCCGCGCCAGCGGTTTTCGCCCATCACAAACAGATAACAAGCCGGCCAATCCTGCACCCCGCTCTCATGCCCCTTGAGCCAATACTCGAACCATTGGAACTGCAGCTCGCCCAAATTGAGGCCCGCCTCGGCGCCGAAGTCCAGTTCCCCCACCTTGCGCGCGCCCACCCCGTGGGTCCACGGTCCCATGACCACAAGCTGATTGCGGCGGACCGGCCGGTCGTTCGAGGCAGCGCGCACTTTGGCCGCCTGCTCGATGGTCGTCTTGGAAAAGATGTCATACCAGCCGCCGATATTGAGAATCGGCACGGTCACCTCCGGGTAGCGGTAATCAATGCCGCGCTGCTTCCAGTAGTCGTCGTATTGGCAGTGTTTGACCCAGTCATCAAGATAGCCAACCTTCTTCTCGAACTGATCGCCGAAGGACTGCAGGGGCAGATGCCGGTAGGCCTCCTGCAGCTTCCCGGCATCCAGCGCCACGCCGCCCACCGCCGCACCCCAGCCCATGAGCAGCCCGAGTTGAAAGGCCCCGCCGGGATAGGCCATCTCATACGCGTTGTCGAACGGCACCACCGGGACCATGGCCTTGAGGTAGCGGCTCGCCTTGGGCGCGGCAGCCCATTGCGTCCACCCCACATACGAGCCGCCCGCCGTCCCGATTTGCCCGTTGCACCACGGCTGTTGACCCGTCCATTCCTGCGTGTCAAAACCATCCTCGACATCGTAGCGGAACGGGTCCCACACCCCCTCGGATTTCCCCCGCCCGCGGCAATCTTCGACCACCATGGCATAGCCGGCGGCAACGTAGCGCTGGGCCTCACCCCATTTCCCGTCCGGCCGGCCGTAGGGCGTGCGCTGCAGGATCACCGGGAAGCGGCCTTCGGCTCTGGGGCGATAGACGTTGGCAGTGAGCCGGACGCCGTCTCGCATCGGCACCTTCACTTCCGGCTCGAAGATATACGGAGGCTGGGCTTCCTGGGCCAGCAGGCCACCGGCCAGCAGCAGCGGCAAGGGACAGAGCCAAAGGGGCGATCCAGAGTGGCGGGTCTTCACGACGGGAAGTTATGGCGATCACTCAAGTGGGACAAGGCAAAACGGGTCGGGCGGCGCGAAATGCAGGGCTGATTCAAGAATATGCGAAACCTCTCGCCTATGAACGCGACACAATCCGTTGGATTGAAAGCTCAAAGTCCGACGTTCAAAGGTATGCAGACGCAGGTGTCGAGTGGCGGGTGTCAAGGGAACGAGCGCAGACCTGTTTTTGAGCGCCTGCTGCATTTCGAGAGTCCCGTTTCCCGTCACCCCGGCCCTCTCCCGCGGGGAGAGGGAGAACCATCGTCAGTCGGTTGACGAATCCAGCGGTGTGGGAATGCTCGAGAGCCGGCCCTGGGTGCTCCCTCTCCTCGGGGAGAGGGTTGGGGTGAGGGGAAACTGGTTGGCGAACAAAAGCAGATCCCAAAAACGGATCTGCGCCCGAACAAAAGAGATTTGCGCCCCCCCAGCGCCACAAAAAATGTGGCTATCCGGGCGACAGGGCAATAGCATTATCAATGTGAGCGAGTTGCTGGGCCAGGTGGAGCGAACGATTGAGCGGCGCGGGCTGTTTCAGGACGGGCAGCCGATTCTGGTGGCCGTCTCGGGCGGTCTGGATTCGATGGTGCTGCTGCGGGTGCTGCATGAATTGGCGGCGGGACACGGCTGGCAACTGAGGGTGGCGCATTTGAATCATCAGTTGCGCGGGCGCAGCGGCGAGGCCGACGCGCGCCTGGTCAGGCGCGTGGCGGCAGCGCTCGGTTTGCCCTGCGTCATCGGGCGCTCGGAGGTGAGGGAGTTCGCGCGAGTGGGCGGCGTGTCATTGGAAATGGCGGCGCGCAAAGTGCGCCACGATTTCCTGGCCCGCGCGGCTGCGCGTCTGGCGTTGCCCACCGTGGCGCTGGCTCACCATGCCGATGACCAGCTCGAGTTGTTCTTCCTGCGGTTGCTGCGCGGCTGCGGCGGCGAAGGACTGGCCGGCATGAAATGGCGCAGCCCTTCCCCCAGCAACCCGAAAGTGGCCTTGGTCCGCCCTTTCCTGGACCAGCCCAAGGCAGCCTTGCGCCAATGGGCGGCCTCCAGGAAGGTCCCTTTCCGCGAAGATGCCTCCAACGCCCATCTCGACATCCAGCGCAACCGCATCCGGCACGAGTTGCTGCCACTGCTGCGCCGTCAATACCAGCCGGCCTTGCATCGCACCATCTTGCGGCTCATGGACATCATCGGGGAAGAAGCGGCTCTTGCGGCCCAGGCAGCCCGGGAGTGGATTGCCCATCGGTCCCCGGCCAGCGGGGGACCGATGGCGGAGGACCACCGCCAGGGAGTTTCGGTGACTGACCTGCCGCGTCGAAGTCCGCCGCAACCCTCCAATCGAGAGCGCGGGAATGCCGCGCACTCCAAACGCTCCGCGAAGCATGGGCACACGACCGAAATCGCGACGCGTATGGAGTGCGGCGCATCCCGCCGCTTTTGGCCCCACCTCCGCCTGCAGATCCCTTTGGCCGATAAGCCCTTTGTGGAATTGCCGGTGGCGGTGCAGCGCCGCTGCATTCAACTGCAATTGCTCGCCCAGGGCATCGAGCCCGATTTTGAGTTGGTCGAGCAACTTCGCTCCCGTCCCAACCGCGCCGTCAGCGTCGGACAGGCCCCGATGGCAGGAGCCTGTCCCGAAGAACCCGGCGAGTGGAAAACTTCATCGCCACCTTTGTCGCCGCCTTTGTCGGGTTGGCCATTTCTCGACAAAGTTGGCGACCAAGGATGCGACAAAGGTCCGGAATCGGAGTTGTTGGGGCAGGCTCCAGCCGAGAGCCAGACAGAGTGCCGGGGACAGGGCTTCAAGCCTGAGGATTCTCCACCGCGTGCGCGGCAGGCCATGACGGTGTCACGCGATGCGCAGGGGTTGGTGCGCCTCTGCCAAACCGAGCCCGCCCTTTTCAGCCCGGCAACCCTCCAACAGAACCTCTCTGAAAGGGCCGGGCAGGTCCTCTTCGATGGACTGCGCCTGGGCTGGCGCATCACTCGAGGGGGGCGCAAACCCCGGCCCGGGCAGGCGCAACGCGAGTTTTTCGACGCCGACCGGGTCGGCAGTCCCGTGGTGCTCCGGCATTGGCAGCCCGGCGACCGTTTTCAGCCGATTGGCCTGCCGGCCCCGGTCAAACTGCAGGACCTTTTTACCAACCAAAAGGTCTTGCGCAAACAACGGCATGAGTTCATCGTGGCCGCCACAGCGCAGGGCGAACTCTTTTGGGTAGAGGGCCTGCGGATTTCGGAACGGTTTAAGCTTAGCCAGACTACAAAACGCCGCTTGCGATGGAGCTGGGCTCGGCCTTAAAAATGGTGCATTGCGGCTTGCGGCCCGGCATGGTAGTGTTGCGCAACCGATAGCGAATGATGTCAGACGACAATCGATATAGTAGCGATGATGATAAGAACCCCAAACGCGGCGGCGAATTCAGAGTGCCCCCTCGCACGTGGCTGATTTGGATCCTCATTTTTGGCGGCATAATCATGCTCATGCTCCTCAAGGATCGCATGCGATCCCCGGGGGACACGCTGTCTCAATTTCGCTTTCCAGCAATAGGTTGATGCGAACCTAATCGCCGAGGGCAGAATCAATTACAACCCGCAGAACCCTTCTCTTAATCTCATCGAAGGCAAGTACTACAAGACCGACGCCGAAGGCAAGCGCCTGGCGGAGAACGACCCCCACAACGGCACCGGTTCCCTTCACCGCCAAAGTTCGGCTAGTCCCGGAGCTGGAGGCGAAGCTGCTGAAACTGGGGTTCCAGCCCTATGAACCCAACACCACTGCTCGTGGGCATGGTGTGGAACATTTTGCCGATCATCGTCATCGCCGCCCTGATATGGTTTTTCTTTATCCGCCAGATCAAGATGGCCGGCAAAGGCGCCTTGAGCTTTGGCAAGAGCAAGGCGCGCCTCCTGGCCAAAGAACGCAACAAGACGACGTTCAAAGAAGTGGCCGGCATCGACGAGGCCATCGAGGAGGTGTCCGAACTGGTCGAGTTTCTCAAGGACCCCAAGAAATTCCAGCGTCTGGGCGGGCGCATCCCCAAGGGCGTGTTGATGGTCGGTCCTCCGGGCACCGGCAAGACGCTCCTGGCCAAGGCCATTGCCGGGGAAGCCGATGCCGCCTTCTTCAGCATCAGCGGCTCCGATTTCGTCGAGATGTTCGTTGGCGTCGGCGCCAGCCGGGTGCGCGACATGTTCGAGCAGGCCCGCAAGAATACTCCCTGCCTGATCTTCATTGACGAGATTGACGCCGTGGGGCGAAGCCGGGGCCACGGCCTGGGCGGCGGCAACGATGAACGCGAGCAGACTCTCAATGCCCTGCTGGTCGAGATGGACGGATTCGACACCCAGGAAGGCATCATCATCATCGCCGCCACCAACCGCCCGGATGTCCTGGACCCGGCGCTGCTGCGCCCGGGCCGCTTTGACCGCCAGGTGACCGTCAACCTCCCCGATGTGCGCGGCCGCGAAGCGATTCTCAAAGTCCATGCCAAGAACGTGAAGCTCGCCCCCTCGGTTGACCTGTCGGTCATTGCGCGCGGCACTCCCGGCTACTCGGGCGCCGAGCTGGCCAACCTTCTCAACGAAGCCGCACTCCTGGCCGCCAGCCAGAACAAGAAGGCCGTCAGCATGCCCGAACTCGAGGAGGCCCGCGACAAAGTCCGCTGGGGACGGGAGCGCCGCAGCCTGGCGATGACCGATGAGGAGAAGAAATTCACCGCCTGGCACGAAGCCGGCCACGCCCTGGTCAACGTGCTCCTCCAGCACACCCATCCCCTCCACAAGGTCACTATCATCCCCCGCGGCCAGTCCCTCGGCTCCACCATGTCGCTCCCCAAGACCGACGTTCTCAACCGGCGCCGCAAGGAAATGCTCGACGTCATCACCATGACCATGGGCGGACGCATCGCCGAGGAAATCATCTCCGGCGACATTTCCAGCGGAGCGGCGGGCGACATCCAGCAGGCCACGAACATGGCCCGCGCCATGGTCACCCAGTGGGGCATGAGCGATCGCCTCGGCATGATCCAATACGGCAACGATGACGAATACGTCTTCCTGGGCCGCGAAGTTTCCCGCGCCAAGGTCTATAGCGATGTCACCGCGCAGGAGATCGATGCCGAGGTCAAACACATCATTGATGAGGCCTACCAAACCGCCAAGCGCCTCATCACCGCCAACCTCGACAAGCTCGAACTCATTGCCCGCTCCCTGCTCGAATACGAAACGCTCGACGGCACTCAGGTCGACGAAATCGTCCGGACCGGCAAGTTCACGCCGCCCCTGCCTCAGCCCCAGGTTGAAGCCACATTGGGCGCCCCCGCAGGCACCCCTCTGCCCGAAAATCCCAAGCCGGCCCCGCCCAAGCTCCCCGGGCTGGGCTCGCCCTCTCCGGCAACGGTGTAGGAGCCGATGCAAAATAACTTGAACAATATGACGCCGGGATTTTGGCGGCTGGCAAGGCGCGAGCGAGGAGCATATCCCGGATCTGTAACGAGCGAGCAACGCCGCCAGCCGCCAAAAGAACCAGTCAGATTGTTCAAGTTATTTTGCATTGGCGACTCAGCCCGGGCATGATCATTGCGCCCTCTTTGCTCGCCGCCAACTTCGGACGCCTGGCCAGGGAAATTGCGCGAGTGAATGCCTCCGGCGCCGACTGGCTGCACCTGGATATCATGGACGGACATTTTGTGCCGAACATCTCGTTCGGTCCGGTGGTGGTAAAGACGCTTGCGTCCGTTGAGCCGGCTTTTCTTCGATGTTCACCTGATGTGCTCCAAGCCGGCCATCCTGCTGGAACCCTTCGCCCAGGCCGGCGCCAGCCAGATCAACGTCCACGTCGAATTGGGCGATGCCCTAACCCCGCTGCTCTGGCGCATCAAATCTCTCGGCAAACGCGTCGGCCTGGTCGTCAACCCCCCCACCTCGGTGGGCCTGGTCCAACCTTTTCTCGATCAGATCGATAACCTGCTCATCATGACCGTAAACCCCGGTTTCGGCGGCCAGTCCTTTATCTATGAGACGCTGCCCAAGATCCAGCAGGCCGCCGCCTGGCGCCGCGACCGCAATCTGACTTATACGATTGCCGTGGATGGGGGGATCGATTTCAAGACCGCGGTCGAATGCGCCCGCGCCGGGGCCGACACTTTCATCAGCGGCACTACCCTTTTTAGCCAGCGCAATCTGGGCGCGGCCGTCAGGAGGTTGCGCAAACTTGTCGAGGCCGCCAAACCCGGCGCATCGGAGACTCAACCCTCGACCCTCACCGCTGAGCCAGTGCAAGGTTCTCCGCAAGCCATTGAGGAGACGACGTAAGGAGTCTCTCAGCCGGCAGGGCTAAAGCCTGTTCCCCTCGGAGTGCCATTGAGCAGAGGCTCCTTACGTCGTCTCCTACAGGCAGTGTTGAAATCCGGCGGCAATTCCGGGCAATATTGCGGCTGTGAACCAAACTGAAGGGGCGGAATTTGACGATCTCATGACCTGCCGCTTGGGGCAGGCGCGCAAACTGACGGAACCGTGCTCCATCGTGATTTTCGGGGCCAGCGGCGATTTGACTGCCCGCAAGCTCATCCCGGCCTTGTATCACTTGTGCAAAGAGAAGCAGATGCCGCCGGATTTCCGCGTCATTGGCGTCGCGCGCCGCGAGAAGACCGATGCCTCCTGGCGGCAGGAGTTGCGGCAGGCGCTGGACGAGTTTTCCCGCACCCAGCCGGTCGATGAAGCGGTCTGGGGGGACTTCTCGCAGCACATCGTCTATTGCCGGGGCGACCTCGCCGATTCGGCGACTTACACGAAACTGGAGCGGCAGCTCAGCGCGTTTGGCAGCCCGCCATTGTGCCGGAACATCCTCTTTTACCTTGCCGTCATGCCCAGCCAGTTCGGGGAGATCGTCGAGCAAGTGCATCGGGCCGGCCTGCTGCGCCGGGACGACGAGGCCGGCTGGCAACGGATTGTGGTCGAGAAACCGTTCGGCCACGACTTGGACTCGGCCCTGCAACTCAACAACGAGTTGACCCGCTATGCCCGCGAGCAGCGGGTCTTCCGCATCAACCATTACCTGGGCAAGGAAACCGTCCAGAACATCCTGATGTTCCGCTTTTCCAACTCCATCTTCGAGCGGCTCTGGAACCGCGATTCGGTGGATCAGCGTCCAGATTACAGTGGCCGAGAAACAGGGCGTGGGCCAGCGGGGCGGCTACTACGAGGAGGCCGGCGCCTTGCGCGACATGGTGCAAAACCACCTCTTGCAGGTCCTCTCGCTCGTGGCGATGGAGCCTCCGGTTTCCCTGGATGCCGAAGCGATTCGCGACGAAAAAGTCAAGCTGCTCAGATCCCTCCGCCCGCTCACCGCCCAGGACGTTGCCAAACAGGTCGTGCGGGGGCAGTATTTCGCCGGCGTTGTCGATGGCCGGTTGCACCCGGGCTACCGCCAGGAGCCCAAGGTCAAATCGGATTCCAACGTCGAAACCTACGTTGCCGCTCAAGCTGTTCATTGACACTTGGCGCTGGTCGGGCGTCCCCTTTTTCCTGCGGACCGGCAAATGCCTGCCCTCCAGCGTCAGCGAAGTGCGCATCCAATTCCGCCCCACCCCTTACGTTCTCTTCGCCGCCCAATGCGGCCAGCGGTTGGACTCCAACTCCCTGGCCCTTCGTCTTCAGCCCGATGAAGGCATCTCCCTCCGGTTCAACGGCAAAGTCCCAGGCACCAGCGTCGCCGTCCGGCCCGTGCGCATGCACTTCAGTTACGACGCCGAGTTTGGCGCTTATACCCCGGAGGCCTATGAGCGGCTCCTGCTCGAGGCCATGGCCGGCGATGCGACGCTGTTCATTCGGCGCGACGAGGTTGAAACGGCCTGGCGATTTGTTGATGCGATTCGGGCCAGTTGGGCGGACAAGCCCCTGACCAACCGCGAATTCTACTCCGCCGGCACCTGGGGCCCCGTGGCCGCAGATGATTTGTTGGCCCAGTCCGGCCATGTCTGGCACGAGCCGATAGTCCACAACGACCGCACGTCATGGGCACCTTCGACCTCTTGACTTTTAGCGCCGCCCAGGGGCTGGCCGACACCGCGGCAGCCTGGTGGCTCGACGAATTGGAAGCCGCCCCCAGGGTCCGCAGCCCTACTGTGTGGCCCTTTCAGGGGGGCGGATTGCGCGACGGTTCTTTCTGGCCGTCACCGGCCGGGTCGGAGCGCGCGGCCTCGACTTGAGCTGGGTCCATTTCTTCTGGGGCGACGAGCGATGCGTGGCGCCGACGGACCCGGAAAGCAATTTCGGCCTGGCCCGTGACTGTCTTCTGGGTCCTCTGGGCATTCCCGCTGCTCATATCCATCGCACCCGGGGAGAGGCGCTGCCGGAGATGGCCGCCGCCGAGGCGGAAGCGGAATTGCGGGGCATTGCCCCTCCCGGCCAGGACGGACAACCCGTCCTGGACCTGGTGTTCCTCGGGATGGGTGAGGAGGGCCATGTGGCGTCTCTATTCCCCGGGGAACCGGAGGAGATAGCGGCCAGCCAGGCGGTGTACCGTCCGGTCACGGTTCCCAAGCCGCCGCCGCGGCGGATTACCCTCGGTTACCCCGCCATCCGTGCCGCCCGGCAGGTCTGGGTTCTGGCTGCGGGCCCTGGCAAAGCGTCCGCTCTGCGCCAGTCCCTCGACCCCGCCGGCAATACGCCGCTGGCCCGAGTGCTCAAGCAGCGCCCCCAGACCCACATCCTGACGGATGCACACATTTTTTTTCAGAAAGAGCGCGGTTTCGCTTGACTGGAGGCCGATCCGATGGAAAGGAATAGGCGGGGCCGCGATGGACGGGCAAGGACATCGCAGCCTCTTCCCTGGGCGAAGAGAAAAAGCTCTTTCAAAACGGAAAAATTTTGAACAAGTTGCTTGCTCATGGTATCTATTATGTAGGGAAATGGGTGAATGGGAGAGCGACGAAGATTTCGCTGTTCGTTTAGGGTTAGTATAGAGGTTTTGCTTGTAATGCGGTTCGAACAGCGAGCAAATAGTTGGCCGCATTACCCTTCTGAGCGCCTGGGTGAAGGCGTATAAACCTCGTCACCACTGAGAGCCGGATGAAAATCCGGCTCTTTGCCTGTACTCCCCAAACCATTGTAGGAGACGACGTAAGGAGTCTCTGATCGAGTCTGGGGCACAGCGAAAGCCCGCTCCCCTCGGAGGCCATTGTTCAGAGACTCCTCACGTCGTCTCCTACAGTGAGGGGATGGGGCGCCTTTCGGCGACTTTGTCACTGGCCCTGTCACCCCCCCGCAACAAAGGTATCGCCATTTCCAGGTCGACGGCCTTAAGCTTAGGGCGATGAAACATCAACTCGACTTCGAAAAGCCGATTGCCGAATTGCAGAATACGCTCGAGGAGTTGAAGAAACATCCGGAAAAGCATGCCCTCGGAATCAGTTTCGAGGAACAGGTCGCCTTGATCGAGAAGAAGCTGGCCGAGACCCGGCGCCAGATCTACGCGAACCTCAGCGCCTGGGACCGCATCAAGATTGCCCGCCACCCCAAGCGGCCTTACACGCTGGACTACCTGGAGTCCACCTTCACCGGCTTTACCGAACTGCATGGGGACAGGTTGTTTGCCGAGGACCGGGCCGCGGTGGGCGGCTTCGCCTGCCTGGGCGGGCACAAAGTGATGGTCATTGGCACCCAGAAAGGCCGCGATACCAAGGAGAACATCCTCCGCAATTTCGGGTCCGCCCACCCGGAGGGCTATCGCAAGGCCTTGCGCTTCATGAAACTGGCCGACAAGTTCAGCCTGCCGATTATTTCCCTCATTGACACGGCCGGGGCCTATCCCGGCATTGGCGCCGAGGAACGCCACATCGCCGAGGCCATCGCGCTGAACCTGCGCGAGATGATGCTCCTCGAGGTGCCCATTATCGCCCTGGTCATCGGCGAGGGCGGCTCCGGCGGCGCCCTTGGCATCGGCGTTGCCGACCGCATCTGCATCCTCGAGAATGCCTATTATTCGGTCATCAGCCCGGAGGGTTGCGCCGCCATCCTCTGGAAAGACCGCTCCGCCGCCCCCAGGGCCGCCGAGGCCCTGAAGATCACCGCCAAACACCTGCTCCGCTTGGGCCTGGTCGATGAAGTCATCCCCGAACCCCTGGGCGGCGCCCACAATGACCCTGAAAAGACGACTCAAACCGTCCGCGATTACCTGCTCAAGCACCTCGATGAACTCCTTAAATTATCCCCCGCAGACCGGCTCAAGCAACGCTACGCCAAGTTCCGCAACCTCGGCCATTTCCTCGAAAAGAAGTCCCCCTCCCCGGAAAAGGCCGAGGCCCCTTGATGGGATCGCCCCAGGCCGCAGCGGGCACACGTGATGCTGAGGACCATCCGCGATGCTCTATCCACTGATCTTCCAGCCCATTTTCAAGGAACGGGTCTGGGGCGGGCGCAAACTGGCTCAACTCTATCATAAGCCCCTGCCGCCCGGCGTGCCCATCGGCGAGTCCTGGGAAATCAGCGACCGCCCCGGCGATGCCAGCATCATTGCCAACGGGCCACTGGCCGGCAAAGATCTCTCCTGGCTCATGGCCCGCCACTCGTCCGAGTTGCTGGGGCGCCCCGCTTCGCCCAACGAGCGATTCCCGCTCCTGGTCAAGATTCTGGACGCCCGGGACACCCTCTCCTTGCAGGTGCATCCTCCCGCCGCCAAAGCGGCTGAGTTGGGGGGCAACCCAAAACTGAATTGTGGTACATCGCCGACGCCGCGCCCGGAGCGGCGTTATACGCCGGCTTGAAGCGGGGCGTGACCCGAGTGGATTTCGAGCGAAATCTCCAGGCCGGCACCGTCGCCGAGTGTTTCCACCGCCTTCACGTTCAGGCGGGCGATGCCATGTTCCTGCCCAGCGGCCGCGTCCATGCCTTGGGCGGCGGCCTGGTCGTTTTCGAAATCCAGCAGAATTCGGACACGACCTATCGCGTGTTCGATTGGAACCGCCTCGGGTTGGACGGCAAACCCCGCCAACTCCATGTTCCCCAATCGCTGGCCAGCATCGACTTCAATGATTTCGAGCCGGCGCTCCTGCCCGGCTGCTTTGCCCCCGCCGGACCGGCCCGCGTGCGGCCGCTGGTGCGCGCCGGAACGCCGGCTTCAGCCGGCAGCACCGCCCCGCCCGCCGGACCGGCCCGCGTGCGCCCACTGGTGCGCGACCCATTGTTTACGGTCGAAGTCTGGCAAATCGATGCGGGCGCTCCACTGCGGCTGGCCCAAGGCCGGATGCACATCCTCGGGGTCCTCAGCGGCCCCTTGTCCCTCCGGGACCGCCAGACTTCTCTCTCGCTGGCCCCCGGCCAGTTTTGCCTGATACCCGCCAGCCTGCCCCAAGTCGAGCTCCAGACCACAACCGCTGCCTCCTTCTTGCGCGCGGAGGCCGGGATTCCGGCCCCGACAGCTTAGTCGCCCCCTCAGCCCGGAGGTTTTACAGGGTTTCGCTAACTGGAAGGCGTAGCGCAGACTTCCAGTCTGCTGTGTCGCGGATTTCCAATCCGCAGATGCTCCCAAACAGGTACAGCCTGCCGACTGGAGGTCGGCGATACAGCAGGTTGGAAACCTGCGCTACGCAGCCTCGGGAGCTCGGTACCGCTCTTAGCTTGAGATTTCCGGGATGGGGCTCGTGCAAAAACCAAGTCTGGATCTGGACACTTGGGGCGGAGTCCAGATGCAACCGAGGGGGTAAAGCTCCGTCAGGAGCGCCATGTTTATAGTCCAGATGCGCCGAGAGGGCCAAGCTCCCTCAGGAGCGGCATGTCAGGGCAGCCCGATCCAGACCGCTGAAATGCCGCTCCTGACGGAGTGAAGCGTGAGGGCCTGGAGCCTGGCAATCGCTGCGATCCCCTCACGCTCCACGCTCCGACCCTCCACGCTCCGGACGCCAGGCAAGGCAGTTTGTCAGAATGACGCCAAAAGGTGATAGTTGGGCCTGCCTGGGCGGGACGATGCCGCCGCCGAGTAAAGGCCCGCCCGCAAGCCGGCCTTCCAGAGGACGATTCTCAATCCGTGAGCACGTTTTCGTAATCGGGCATTGGGCCCACGTTGTCGCAGGGTTCGCAGGTGCAGGGCCTGGAGGGCCCCGTGGGGACGGCCCTGGATTGAAAATTGAAAATTGAGAATTCGCAATTGCAAATTGAGGAGGGCGCGCCGTAGCGGCGTCTCGGCAGAGCGCCGCTGACTTTTCTTCAATGTCCAATTCTCAATTTTCAATTCTCAATTTTCGATTCTCCAGCCGGCTTGCCGGGCTTGCCAGGCGGCGAGGCGGCGAAGAATCCTTTCGACCACGCGCGGGTTGTCGATGACCGCGATGACGCGCATCGGGCTTTGGCAGACCGGACAGCGGAGGGGACCGGCACGCCAGCGCAGCCCGATCCAGACCACTGAAATGCCGCTCCTGACGGAGCGCGTGAGCCGTAGAGTGCTAGAACCAAGTCAGTTAAACGGTGCAGTTGATGGTAACAACAACTAAATCCTACCGAGGCGGGTCCGCGCCCGTCTCGAAAACGTGGTCAAAACCCTCGGTCTCCAACCGAGGGGAACGAAGCCAGTGCCGCACAGTAATGGGCGGTAGCGAAGAGGCCGGGCCACGTCATTCCGAGGGGTCTTGCATAGGCTTGGCCGTTGGGCGAGCATCCGCTCCGTTTGCGAAGCCTGAGCCGTTGGCCCCACAACGGCTCCCGTGTCGGTGCGTGCGGTTATCCGGCGCGGCTAACCGGGTCATAGGCGTGGTCACTCGGAAACAATGGTCCTCGCACTTCACCGGCGAAGTCCCACCGCGTCCTGGTTCTCCCAACCAGGCAACGGTCGGCCATAAGGTTCGTCCGAAAAGCCGACCCCATGCGCGGGTGCAGCGAAGGCGGTCTCCGCCGCCGCTGCTTTGGGGATGTCAGCAGAGCCAAAGTAGGTCGGCCGCAGGGCCAACTGAAAGGCAAAACCTCAGTCAGCATCCCGAAGGGTTCCGGCACACGGGGCCAGTTAGCCCGCCGACTCCAGCCTCATTCTGGCTCGCTGTGGCCTCTTGCGCAGCAACTCGGCGTCAGCTAAGAAACAGCCCCCAACTGGCCGGCGCCAGGGCGGGATGCAGTTCGTCAGTGTGGGAGACAACAGCATGGTTGTAGAACCAACAGTCACAATGCGCCCAGCGCCCAAACGCAAGGCTCATTCGCTAACCGGCAGAATCACCCTGCCTCTGCTGGCCGCCGCCTTCAAAGCGGTCAAGGCCAACCGGGGCGTTGCGGGCGTGGACAAGGTGAGCATCAAAATGTTTGAGGCCAACCTTGCCCAAAACCTCCACGCGCTTATGCGACAACTCAAGGATGGCTCCTTCGAGCCTTACCCGCTGCGGCGTGTTTTCATCCCCAAAAATGAAACGGAGTTTCGTCCGCTCGGTATTCCCGCGGTTCGAGACCGAGTCGCTCAGGAGGTGGTTCGTCGCCTTCTGGAGCCCATCTTTGAACCGCTGTTTCACGAGGCGTCCTACGGCTTTCGCCCAGGACGTAACTGCCATCAGGCGCTGGCGGCGGCATTATCGCTCCACGACCAAGGCCACGAGGTTGTCCTCGACGCCGACATCAAGGGGTTTTTCGATAATCTGCCGTTGCGCGTCATTATGCAGGCTGTGGCCGCAGAAGTGGCTGACGGCAACATCCTGCGCCTGGTCGAGAAGTTTCTTCGCTCCGGGGTGATGGAAAACGGGCGGTTCAAGCCAACGACCCTTGGCACTCCGCAAGGCGGTGTCATCTCGCCGTTGCTGGCCAATATCGTTCTCAATCACTTGGACTGGCAACTCCATGATGCCGGCTTCCGCTTCGTGCGCTAGGCCGACGACTTTGTGGTGCTCTGCCTCACCCAAACTCAGGCCCAAGAGGCGCTGACCAAGGTGCAAACCGTCCTGGGGGAATTGGGGCTGAGCCTCAGCCCCGAGAAAACGCGCATCACAACTTACCGCAAAGGCTATGCCTTTCTGGGATTTGTGCTCTCGCGTTGCTCCCGGCGGATGCGCCCAAAGTCAGTCAAGAAATTCAAAGACCAGGTGCGGGCGTCCACCCGCCGAAAGCACAACTTCGACCGCCGTGTCGTCGAGAAACTCAACCCGCTCATCCGGGGCACCGGACACTACTTTGGCACCTCGTGGAGCACGAACCGAGAACGGTTCAACCAACTCGATTCGTGGGTCAGGATGCGGCTACGCTCTATGAAATACAAGCGCAAGTCCCGTCACGACAACCGCAAGCTGCGCATTAAAAGTTTTGTCCGACTCGGGTTGTTCACGCTGGAAAGCATCCTGTTGGGCCATGCCAACGCACACCGCCCGGACTCCCCGCAAGGGGCAAGGACTGTTCACCGTGAGGTGAAACACTGGTGGCGCTTTGATGTGGAGCCAGTGCAGGGGTCGCCCGGAGCATGAAACATGCACGCCGGCAAATATGAGGAATCAACTTCATTGCGACAATGGGGAGGGGGTGGCCACGCGCCACCCCCTTACCCGCTTTGAAAGAGGCGTCGCGGAGGCTGCGTTCCTATAAACATGCCGCTCCTAACGGAGCTGTCGTGCACGTCCCGGGGTGTGAAATTTCCGGGATGGGGCCCGTGCAAAAACGAATCCGGGGATCTGAACGCTTGGGGTGGAGCGTGAAGCGTGAGATCCTGGAGCGCGGCAATCGCTACGCTGCCCTCACGCTCTACGCTCCGACCCTCCACGCTCCGGACGCCAGCCAAGGCAGTTTGTTAGAATGACGCCAAAAGGCACGGGAAGTCGCAATTGCCGGGGCGGCGGTAGCCGGCCGCCGCCGATGCGGATTGTCCCCGGATCAACGATGGCTCCGGAGGCGCTGGTCAGCGCCCAGTGAGCGAGCTTGCCGCTGTCGAAGGTGTCGCCGTGCATCCCGTCCGGTCCGGGCTGGCAGAGATAGGCGCCCTGCTCTTTGATGACGAGCCGGTGATCGGTTTTGTAGTAGTCGCCCGCCGGAGCGGTGTAGTGATTGTCGTTGAAACAGGCGGAGTAGAGGTCCCCGAGATGCGTTTTCATGTTGGTCGGCAGATCGCAGGCGGGTGGGTGGATGGCCGCGCTGTTGACAACCAACTCCGTCGGGAGGAGCGGCGCAAAAAGATCGGCGGTTTCCTGGGCGAAGTAACGCTCGTTGCTGGCATCGATGCAGAGCCGGCGAGCCCGGCCGCCCGAGGCCCGCGCGCCGACCGCCTCCACAATTTGCCGGAGACGCTGCCGGGCGACCTGGGGTTGCCGCTCCTTCCAGAGGGCCACGAGAACCTGGACGTGCTCATGCCCGCGCTTTTCAGTAACGGTGACGCTGCTGGGGTGGCTTGAGCTTCGGCTGGTCGTGGCCACATCCAGGCCGACGCCGACCGGGCCGTTTCGGAGGTGGTCGCCCAGGAATTCAACCGCCCGGTCCAAGCCAGCCTGCGAATCAATCATGATCAGCAGCGATTCCCCGAGGCCGCGCCTCTGGGCCGCTCCCAGGGCAAGCAGGTCGATGGCCGCAGCGCCCCCGAACTCGTGTATAAGTTGGTAATTGCGCCGCAATGCCCCCTTGTTGACCGCCTGGGCGTAGAATTGCTCGAGGGTCAGAGGCGCGGCGTTGCGATGGTCGTACAGCACATGGCCCGCCAGGTAGGCGTCGGCCAAGGCCACCCGGTGGATCAGAATGCCGTTCTGTCCGCGATAAAATGAGCCTCTGGGGCTCGGGATGAAGTCCAGGTCGGGCGGTGGAAGGGTGAGCTGGAAGAACGGGTGGCTATCATCGGCCGGCAGGTTGCTGGCGCAGACCAGCCGAAAGGACGGGTCGGCGTCGATGATCGGCCCAACCGCTTCCTGGAGTTCGGCTTCCAGCGCGGCCGGCGTGAAGCCGGCCTCATCCCGCAGGACGGTCCCTGTCCAGCCGCGCGCCGTCGCCGGATTCGGCGCGATGACTTGGAGCCGCGAATAGGCGGAGCGGTCATGGTACAGCCGGAGTTCGAGCCGCCCTGCGCGGTACAGGTCCGTAAACTCATCGCCCCTCAGGCTGCGGGTACTCGGCGGAGGTTTGCCGGTTGGCGGCGATCAGGCGCAGCGCCGTCTGGGAAGAGCCGAGCGACGCGACTAGCGCGGCCTGAAAGGCCGCCGCCTCCCGGACAACCAGCGCAGCGTGTTCGACGGTGGATACGGATTTGCCAACCAACTCCGACCCGACCAGCAGCGACGCGCTGGCCGCGATAACGCTCCGGTGAGGTCCCCGCGACAGATCATCGAACGCGATGACAGCCAGCGCCGTGGATTTCCGGCATTGCCGCGCCCAGAGCAGCACCATCGTCCGGCTCTTGCGCACCGCAACGAGCCCCGCCTTTTCGTAGGCCCGCTTGGGGGCCCAACCCTCATGCCTCATACCTCAACCCTGCCCGAGCAAAGAGCCCCCGCTTCCTCGTAAGCCCGCCCCCGCGACCATACTTCGCATACCTCGCATACCTCGCACACTTCACACTTCCCCCTTCATCCACCATCCATCATCCATCCCCCTTCATCCTTCCGGCAGTATGACCTCCCCGGACTTTTCCAATTCGTCCACGTCCGCGAACAGCGTTTCACGCAGCAGCGCGATTTTCTCGGAGTTGGACATCGGGCTCTCGGCAATCTCGCGCGCCTTTGGGTCGCGCAGCCACTTGAGGAACCGGTCGCAAAACTCGCACTCGAACTTCTCGCGAAGCAGCCCAAGCCTGTCGCGCCTAACCTCCAGCCCGGCCCATCGGAACGGCCCAACCAGGCTTCGATTGACCGCCCTCAGCAGCTCCGGCGCCGGTTCCTCGCGAGCCAGCAGCCTGAGCGCAAATGGCTGGAGCAGCCCGACAATCTCCTCGAGCGAGGAGGCTGACCGGCCCCCAGGCCGGCCGCAACGGCCCGCCCCGCCGGCCGAACCACTGTCCATCGTATTCATTTAGCTTCATCCATTTCTATTCCCTCCAGTTTTCTCATGCCCGCGCCGAAAAAACAAACGCTCCATTGGCTCCATTGGCTGTATTGGCTGTTTTTCATGCTAAAGGAGCTGCTGGACCCGAGCCGCGAGCCGTGAGGCCCACCCGGAACGCCGGCTTCAGCCGGCAGCACATTCTTTGCGTTCCTTGCGTTCTTTGTGGTTAGACCTCCGTTCACAAGTACCCAGACACGTGCAGGCCCCTGCCTATTGGCTATTGCCTATTGGCTATTGCCTATTGGCTATCGGCTATCACGGCCCTGTCCGAGCGCCTCTCGACTGCGGTCCAACACCGCGGAACCCCTGCCGGACCGCACGCCTTATCAACACAAAGTCTGCATGAATGCGACCGAGAGCCCCTCCGGAAGCCCCGTTCGGAGGCGCGCCCTCACCCGGCGGCGGCATCTTCCCGGCCAGGTCCCCCCCGGCCGCCGTAACCCGCCAGCCCGCACACGCCCCCCATTTCGCCCGTGCATCCATGACTCGCGAAGCGCCTGGAGCGCGCGGCATTCCCGCGCTTTGGCTCCGCCGCCGACAAGAAAGCGCCGCCCCCTTCTCCCGAAGGCACATCCCCCAGTTTCATCCTTCATCCTTCATCCTTGATCGCGCGGTCCAGACCCCGCTCCCATTGCCCCCAACAGCAAACCCAATTATTTTGCTGCAACCTTTCCCGTCCCGGCGCATCATTATGCCACCCTTTGTTATGGGCGGCATAAATGCACAGCTATTAATGAATCGGCAGGTGTTCCCCCCGGGCCACCCCGCACACGCACCCACCCTCCATCCGCCCTCCACCCGCTGATCCACCCCAGCACTAATGTTCGAACAAGCCTTCAGAAACATCGACGACATCCTCCGGAAAGAGGCAGGCTGCACCACCGAGCTGGACTACACCGAGCAGACCTCCTGGCTCCTCTTCCTCAAATACCTCGATGGCCTCGAGCAGGACCGCGCCGACGAAGCCGCGCTGGATCGCAGGAAATACACCTATCTCCTCGACAAAACCTACCGCTGGGAAACCTGGGCCGCGCCCAAGGGCAAGGACGGCCAGCTTGACCACAACGCCGCCCTGACCAGCGACGACCTCCGCGACTTCGTCAACCAGAAGCTCTTCCCCTGCCTCCACAGCTTTAAGCAAAAGGCCAGCGGCCCGAACACCATCGAATACAAAATCGGCGAGATCTTCGGCGAGATAAAAAACAAAATCCAGAGCGGCTATAACCTCCGCGAGATCATCGACCACATTGACGAACTGCGCTTCCGCTCCCAGACCGAGAAGCACGAGCTGTCGCACCTCTATGAGGCCAAGATCAAAAACATGGGCAACGCCGGACGCAACGGCGGCGAGTATTACACCCCGCGCCCGCTCATCCGCGCAATGGTCCAGGTTGTAAAGCCGAAGATCGGCGAGCGCATTTACGACGGCGCAGTCGGCTCGGCCGGCTTCCTCTGCGAGTCGTTCGATTATCTTAAGCAAACCAATCCCAAACGCACCACCACGCAGGATCGCACCCTCCAGGAACGCACCTTCTACGGAAAGGAAAAGAAGTCCCTCGCCTACGTCATCGCGATCATGAACATGATCCTCCATGGGATCGAGGCGCCCAACATCATCCACACCAACACCCTTACCGAAAACCTCGCCGACATTCAGGAAAAAGACCGCGTCGACGTCGTAATGGCCAATCCGCCCTTCGGCGGCAAGGAGCGCAAGGAAGTCCAGCAAAACTTCCCCATCCGCACCGGCGAGACCGCCTTCCTCTTCCTCCAGCACTTTATCAAGATGCTCAAGGCCGGCGGGCGCGGCGGCGTCGTCATCAAGAACACCTTCCTCTCAAACACCGACAACGCCTCCGTGAGCCTGCGCAAGCTCTTGCTGGAGAGCTGCAACCTCCACACCGTCCTCGACTGTCCCGGCGGCACCTTCCAGGGCGCGGGCGTGAAGACCGTGGTGCTGTTCTTCGAGAAAGGCGCACCCACCCGCAACATCTGGTTCTACCAGCTCGACCCCGGCCGCAACCTCGGTAAAACCAACCCCCTCAGCGACGATGACCTGGCCGGGTTCGTGAAGCTCCAAAAAACCTTCGCCGACTCACCCAAGAGCTGGACCGTGGACGCCAAAAGCATCGACCCGACGACCTTTGACCTCTCCGTGAAGAACCCGAACGGCGGCGAACAAATCGCCCACCGCAGCCCGGAGGCCATCCTGGACGAAATCGCCGCCCTGGACGCCGAGAGCGCCGAGGTGCTGGGGAACATCAAGGCCCTGCTATGAAGAACAATGCGAACAACAGGAACAACAGCACCGACGGGAAACACCCCTCCCATTCCTCCCATTCCTCCCATTCCTCCCATCCCGTCCAGCAAGCCGAACGCCTGCTTCCCCCGCGCGGCGATTACCAGACCCTGCTCTCCTTCCAAAAAGCCGAGGTTGTCTATGACATTACCTTCCGCTTCGCGCACAGGTTCCTCTCCAAGGGCGACCGCACCATTGACCAGATGATCCAGTCCGCCCGCTCAGGCAAGAAGAACATCCTGGAAGGCAGCAAGGCCGCGCCCACCTCCAAGGAAACCGAGCTCAAGCTAACCAACGTGGCCCGCGCCAGCCTCGAGGAGTTGCTGGATGACTACCGCGACTTCCTCCGGGCGCGTGATCTGCCGGCCTGGGACAAAGACTCCAAAGAAGCGCAATACGTCCGCAAGCTGGGCCGCAAGACGCCGCAGACCTACGAGGACTACCGCGAGTTCGTGGAGACCCGCCCCCGAAGTCGTGGCCAACATCGCCCTCTGCCTCATCCACCAGGCCAATTAGGCGGCGTAAATAAATAAAGGTATCAAGTTGGTTCACCCGTGAGGCTCGATGGTATAGTTCCACTCACCATGGAACTTGTTAGGCTTTAGGTTCACTTGCTTCATCTGCTCGCGTGAGACTTTTCTACCCGTCGGATACTTTCGACGATCCAGCCGGCAGGTCACCGTCAATCCTTTGGCCGTCGTTGTGCTGGCGATCAGGTTCACGACCGTCTGGTAATCTCGCAACGGTTCACCGCGCCAGTTGGACGAAATGAACGAAAAGAGTCGGTGTTCGATCTTGTTCCACTTGCTGGTGCCGGGCGGAAAGTGGCAGATGGAAAGGCACAGCCCACTTTCGTCGGCAAAGCCCTGCAACTCGAGTTTCCAGAGTCGCAGCCGCCACCCATTGCTGCCTCCGCCATCGGCGGTGATCCACAGCGTCCGGACCGCAGGATAAAGTCTTCGCCCTTCAAAGCGCCACCACCCACGAATCGAGGCCACCGCAAAGGCCCCCGTGTCATGGTCGGTGCCCACGTTTACGAATCCGCTGTTGCGCCCCAAGTCATAGATGCCGTAGGGATAGGCGCGAGGCACCTCGGGACCCGGGAAGTCGTGCCCCTTGACCCGTTGCGGTTGTTTCGCCACACGCCATTGTTGGCCGCTATTGGCGTAGTTGCCCACCAGTTCCTTCTTCTTGGTGTCCACCGAAATGACCGGCTCCCCCGCCGCCAAGGCCCGCTTCACGCACCGGTTGATATGCCGAAATTGGGCGTCGCGGTCCGGGTGGTCCTCCCCTTCCTCCAGCTTCCGATTGCTCTGCAAACTGTAGTCCTGCTCGTGCAGCAGTTGGGCCACCCGCATGTGGCTCACCGGATGAGCTTGCTGGCTTAACTCCTCGGCCAGGGTCCGAGTGCTCTTGCAGACCCAGCGCAAGGGAGATTCCGGATCGCCGCGAGTTCCGCCCTCAATCAAATCGTCCAGCGCCGCCACCAGCCCGGAATCCAACACCGTGAGGTTCTTGCGTCCGGCGCCCGGGCGCCGGATGCGCTCCGCCAGCGAGGAGTCGCCCCGCTCGATTTCGCCAATACCCTTGAGGATGGCTTTGCGGGACAAGCCACAAGCCCGGTGAACCACGCAGACACCGCCATAACCCATCTGCATAGCTTCATTGGCGGCGGTAAGGCGCCGGGTCCGCTCATTTAGGAGTGGCCAAATGGCCCTGAACTTCTGCGTCAGCGCGGCAATAGCACTCATGTGCAGCTATCATACCACGATTCTCAGAAGTTGATACCTTTATTTATTTACGCCGCCTTACTTGATTGACCAGCAGCTCATCCGTTTGGAGAAGGACTTTCTCGAACAAGGCGGCCTGCGCGAGCGCATAACCCGCCTCCGCTTGCAGTACCGCAACAAACCACCCCAAACATGAGTCCCGCGTCAACACACAAGTCCCATCCCTCGCATCATTCCCATGCCCCCAACGCGGCGGTCCTGGGCAACATCCAGGCGCTGCTATGAAGAACGGCTGGCAGAAGAAGACCCTGGCCGATGTTTGCACGATTAAGCCTCCAAAGTCCGAGGCGCGTGAACGAGTCGCCGCGGACGCCTTGGTGTCTTTCGCGCCAATGGAAGATTTGGGGATCGATCGCAAGTTTCTCAACGCGACTCAGGTGAGGGCTCTCGCGTCAGTAGTCGGGAGCTACACCTACTTCGCCGACGGCGATGTGCTCCTCGCGAAGATCACACCCTGCTTCGAGAACGGGAAGCTCGGCATCGCCTCGGGCTTAAGGAATGGCATCGGATTCGGCTCCTCCGAGTTCATCGTCTTTCGACCGTCCGCGACGCTCGACAAGGAGTTCCTCTACTATTTCCTGGCCCGCCCGGAATTTAGAGCCGAGGGCGCGGCGCGCATGGGTGGGGCAGTCGGGCAGCAACGATTGCCGAAGGAGTTTATTGAAAGCTATCGCATTCCCGTTCCCCCGCTCCCCGAACAGCAGCGCATCGTCGGCATCCTCGACGAAGCCTTTGAGGGCATCGCCACCGCCAAAGCCAACGCCGAAAAGAACCTCCAAAACGCCCGCGCCCTCTTCGAAAGCCACCTCCAATCCGTCTTCACCCGGCGCGGCAAGGAGTGGGTGGAGAAACCGTTGGGAAACCTCGCGAGCTTTCGAAACGGAATCAATTACACGAAGCACAGCAAAGGCGAGCAGATCAAAATCGTCGGCGTGAGGAATTTTCAGGAGAACTATTCCGCCCCACTGGATGACCTGGACACAGTCACGATTGACGGCGAACTCACGGAATTGGATTCCCTGAAGCAAGATGATATTCTCGCCGTTCGTTCAAACGGTAACATCGAACTGATTGGCCGCTGCATTCTGGTAGGCGAAGTAACGGACAAGATTTCACATTCGGGCTTCACAATCCGAATCAGACTATGTAACAGTGAAATGCTGCCGAGATACCTTTGCTATTTCATGAAGTCTGCCAGTTCGAGAAAACGTCTCACCGACGGTGGCACAGGCACCAACATCAAGAGTTTGAACCAAGGAATGCTTTCGGCCTTGGCTATTCCATTCCCACCGATTCCCGTGCAGAGAAATCTCGTGGAGAACCTCGAAAGCCTTTCCGAAGAGACCCAACGCCTCGCCGTCCTCTCCGAGCGTAAGCTCACCGCACTGGAAGCGTTGAAGAAGTCGCTCCTGCACCAAGCCTTCACTGGAAACCTTTAACCATCATGGCCGATAATCCAATGTCCAGCATCGAACCAAGAGAATATGTCTTGCATGAATACGGCATTGCCGAGCCCATCAAAATTCTCGGGGTCTTGACGCAACTCCTGCCCGGCCGCGATGTCCCCATCCTCTTCTTGATAGATGAGGAGCATAGGAATGACACTTGCACAAACCAGAACATCATCAACGCTCACGAACTTGTTCAGAAAGCCCGAGTCACTCTTATTGGGGTCGAAAGTCATCGGGGGGGCGAGGAATGGGACGACGGTAATTACAAAAACACCTTCGATATCGGGCAAAACCCGGAACCGGTCAGCGACTACGCATATTTTGCTGAACGCATAAGACAACAGTATCCGAAGACGGTGTTCGGTGTGGAATGTTTGGGCATGTTAAACGAACAGGAGTGCAATCTCTCGGTTGATGATAACCCCTGGTATGGAAGACAGGCCAAGGATCACCCCCTGGATGAGTGCAGGTCAGAACATTTTGTGCGGACGCTGCTGGAGCTCCGCTCGCGGCACGGCTTGAGTGGAAACCTAATTCTGAATGCAGGCGGCGACCATAATTCCCACATTGAGAGGTGGGTGAAGGACGGAACAATCGAAGCCAAAGCCCGCCAGAAGGCAGCGTACGTGCGCCTGCGTGCGCCAGCGTATCAACAATAATTCTCCCATGAACGAAGCCGAAACCAGAGCCGAGCACATTGATCCCGCGCTCAAAGCGGCTGGCTGGGGCGTCGTCGAGGGCAGCAAAATCCTGCGGGAATACCCCATCACCCCCGGCCGCATCGAAGGCCACGGTCGCCGCGGCAAACCCCTCACCGCCGATTACGTGCTCGTGTACCGTAACCGCAAGCTGGCCGTAGTCGAGGCGAAAGCCTGGGATGAGGCCCTGACGGAAGGCCTGGCCCAGGCGAAGAACTACGCCGGCAAGCTGGCCGTGCGCTATGCCTACTCCACCAACGGCCAGGGCATCTACCAGGTGGATATGTCCCCTGAGCCCCATCCCTCCCATCCCTCCCATTCCTCCCATTCCTCCCATTCCCCCGAAGGCGAAGTGGCCGCCTACCCCACCCCCGACCAACTCTGGAACCAGACCTTCGCCGCAGCCAACGCCTGGCGCGACCGCTTTTCCACAGTGCCCTTCGAGGACAAAGGCGGCTCGCATCCGAGCCGCTACTACCAGGACATCGCCGTCGACCGGGTCATGGAAGCTATCGCCGCCGGACTCACGCGCATCCTCCTCACGCTCGCCACCGGCACAGGCAAGACCTTCATCGCGTTTCAAATTGCGTGG
This sequence comes from uncultured bacterium, assembly GCA_963713735.1. Taxonomy (GTDB): domain Bacteria; phylum Verrucomicrobiota; class Verrucomicrobiia; order Limisphaerales; family UBA8199; genus CAVQND01. Next base: position 116,520 of record CAVQND010000009.1, on the reverse strand, counting down.
AAACTCTTCCACACCCGCTGGAATTTGAGCCGCGAACCCACACGCCGCCCACGCATCCTCTTCCTCGCGGACCGGAACATTCTCGCAGACCAGGCCTACAACGCCTTCTCCGCCTTCCCCGAGGACGCCATGGTGCGCATCGCGCCCGAAGACATCCGCAAGAAAGGCAAGGTCCCCAAGAACGGCAGTCTTTTCTTCACCATCTTCCAGACGTTCATGAGCGGACCTCCCAAGGATGGCAAGCCGTCCCCCTATTTCGGCGAGTATCCGCCCGACTTCTTCGATTTCATCGTCATTGACGAGTGCCACCGCGGCGGCGCCAACGACGAAAGCAACTGGTGCGCCATCCTCGAATACTTCGCGCCCGCCGTCCAGCTCGGCCTCACCGCCACGCCCAAGCGCAAAGACAATGTGGACACCTACGCCTACTTCGGCGACCCGGCCTATATCTACTCCCTCAAGGAAGGCATCAACGACGGTTTCCTCACGCCGTTCAAGGTGAAGCAGATTCAGACCACGCTCGATTACTACGTCTATACGCCCGATGACACCGTGGTTGAGGGCGAAGTCGAGGCCGGCAAGCTTTACGACGAACCGGACTTCAACCGCATTATCGAGATCAAAGAGCGCGAAAAGAAGCGCGTGGAAATCTTCATGGGGCTGATCAACCAGACCGACAAGACGCTGGTTTTCTGCGCCAACCAGGCTCATGCGCTGGTCGTGCGCGACCTCGTCAACCAGAGGAAGACCAGCCGCGACCCCAGCTATTGCCAGCGCGTCACCGCAAACGACGGCGCCCTCGGCGAACAACATCTGCGCGATTTCCAGGACAACGAAAAAACCACCCCCACCATCCTCACCACCTCGCAAAAACTCTCTACCGGCGTGGATGCGCGGAACATCCGCAACATTGTCCTGATGCGCCCGATCAACACCATGATCGAGTTCAAGCAGATCATCGGGCGCGGCACTCGGCTCTACGACGGCAAGGACTACTTCACGATCTACGACTTCGTCAAGGCGCACCACCATTTCAGCGATCCGGAATGGGACGGAGAGCCGCTTGGCCAGAGCCCTGCCCCAAGTGCGGTTGCCAACCCTGTGAATGCGAGAAGAAGCCACCAAGGCCTTGGCCCGTATGCGGCAAGCGCCCTTGCGAGTGTCCGAAAGAGCCATGCCCAAAGTGCGGCCAGCGCCCCTGCGCCTGCAAAAAGAGGGCGAAGGTCAAGCTGGCGGACGGCAAGGAACGCACCATCCAGCACATGATGGCCACCACGTTCTGGCACCCCGACGGCACCCCCATGTCCGCGCAGCAGTTCCTCGAGCTGCTCTTTGGCAAGCTGCCCGAGTTCTTCAAGGATGAGGCGGAGCTCCGTGCCATCTGGAGCGCCCCAGACACACGAGCAAGGCTGTTGCAGGGCCTGGCGGAAAAAGGCTTTGGCAGGGACCAGATGGCCGAAATGCAGAAGATCATCGACGCCGAGAAGAGCGACCTGTTCGATGTGCTTGCGCACGTGGCCTACGCCCTGCCACCGGTCACCCGCGAGGTCCGCGCCGCAAACGCGAAAGTCTATATCAACACCCGTTTCACCGCCAAACAGCAGGTCTTCCTCGATTTTGTCCTCTCCCATTACGTCACCGTCGGCGTGGAGGAGCTCGACCAGGAAAAACTGACCCCCCTGCTCCGCCTCAAATATCACGACTCCATCGCCGACGCCGTCGCCGACCTCGGCAAACCGGAGGAAATCGGGACCATCTTCGCCACCTTCCAAAAGTACCTCTACCAGCCCGCCGCCCGAATCTCAAATCCTGGCGAATTAGGGTCACCCCTCCGCACCCCACACCCGCCACGTCTGGTCCTGCCTCCCCATCGTCCTCTCAGATTCGGGCTCGTGCCCCGCTCTCACCCGCCCAGCCCCGCGCTCGGGGCGCCGCCGCTCTACCCGTCCAAGCCGGTGCTGCCGCTTCTTCGCCGCCCCTGCTGGCCTGTCTCACGGCGGTGGCGGCACGCACACACGGCCACCGTCCCACAGAGCCGGAAGGCCAGGCTAACCACCCGCCAAACTTGACCGACTATGCCAACTGTGATTCGCTCGCGCTCATATCATCTTCTTCCTCGACCGCCTTTGTGCCTTCATCACGCAAAGCAGGAATATCGGCGAGAGTACCAGGCTGCGGCAAAAGATATTCCATCGTGAAATGCTCCGGGCGAATCGTGTAGCGCTTTTCGTCGTACGTGGCCGCAGGAGCGTAAAGCATCTGCCAAGGAAAGGAGCTATACTGCTCGAAGAAAAGGAACGCTCCAAGCACCTGCACCTTGGGCCGAAGACACGAAACCATGACGTTCCATTTGGAGAACTGCTCGCTGATTTGAAGGAGCAACCGGAACACGGCGCCAGGACTCCCGGCAGCAACCTGACGCTGCTCCAGAACGGACCGGTCTAACTCAAGAAGGGTTCTGTTGTTCCGAATTGTGGGCAAGTGACCACCGGGGCGAAATGCAGGGTTTGCCACGATGGCAATCGTGTGCTCTGGCTCGACCGTGCGCCATAAACGCACGGCACGCTCACCTTCGTATCCAAGGAACAAAACCAGCAGATCGGGCCTCTCTGGGTATTGGATGCCGGCGTAAAATGGGACAGGCGCGACGTACTTCACGCCATAGCTCATTCGCGCACGGCCATGAACGAAGGATACCGCGCCGGTGTGTACAGAGCGCGCACAGTGGCGCCAGGGAGCTTGGCGCGAAGAGTTCGCAGAAGTACGAGAAGATACTGCTTGGTCACGGTCGTGATATCCAAAGTGATCCGCCGCGGCGGTTCCGGCAGCGCGTCCAGGGTACTGACCAAGCTTGAAATACCCGTCGAGGCCATCGTCCTTCTCGCACCAGAGCACATCCGGAAGGCGTTGACCTATCGTACGCCAAGCGAGTTGAGTACTCATTTCATTGTAGTGCTCCTCACGGCTGCCCTGATCTGCCTTTTTGAAACGTAGCAGCAGCGCGCGGCTTACCTGGTAGCGCTCACTCAGCCGCTGCGCAGCGGAGCAACACCTTGTTTCAAAAGAAACGGTGGCGATGAACAAATCATCGGGCGCCCCTATATCGAGGGGGCTGATTCTTTGCACCGTTCGATTCTCAGTGATTTCCACGTCTTCCTGTCGAAAGAAGTTGCCGAATGGTGCCGGGGAAGTCTTCACGTTTCAAATCCTCGTTCAATGTTTTTGAAGCCCATTCGATAAAGGGTTGATCCCCCCACATGATCAAGCGACCCGTCGCCTCCCTGTCGTACGTCATCAGAGTTGGCGTCTCTGCCCCTACTGCAATTCCCAGCAGAACGGCTGACATCAGGTCCTGGCGGTCGTAGTTGATGATCGCGACATTTGCAGCGCGGATCTGCTTCTCATATCTGGAAAACTGGCGATGTTCGCCGATGTCATCGCCTTCGAGAACTGGTTCGCGAAGCCCCCGCAACTGCGGGAGCAAGATGGATTGAAAATCACCGGTACTGATTCCCACTCTAAGTGAAACACGCATTCGGCTGGCGTGTGGCGGCCGGCGGCAGCACCTCGCGAAGCTTCTGCAAACAGGGGCGCACCACCTTGGAGTCGAGCCAACTTCTGAAGCCCGGGTCACTCTTGAATGGGAAGTGGTTCACGTTGAAGCGCGTCGCCACAAGCAACGGAAGCTCATCTGACTTGAACGGCGCGCGAGCGTCGTCCCATACGAGCGAGCGCACCTTCCGGAACCCGATTGCAAGTCCCAACTCGAAAGCGACTCCAGGAGACAACGTCGTGACGTCGTGTATGACGAACTTGCAGTCCCGAATCGCATCCGGAATTTCCTTCACAAAGTCCTCAATTTTCAAATCGAGGGGATCCCGGACGAGATCGTCACGCTCAGGCTGCTTCGCCAACCGTGCTTGGTCTTGCTCCGTAGCAGCCAATATATCGAACAATCCCCTGAGTAATCTGGTTTGGAATTCGGGGCGCTTGCCAGTGGACGAAGGCAGTGGACACGACAGAAAAACACACTGTGACCATGCGAATTGGGAACGTACTCCGGCGCCTCCGCTAGCCTTGTCATCCTGTCCATGGTACGCGGTTTCCATCCACGCCTTCAGTTCGGTCGAATTAACGACCGAAGTGGCGGTACCACGGGGATCAAGGCCGAAATCCGAATACGCGCACAAGCGTCGGTTGAGCTCGAACCGAAGGGGGCAGAAATCCGAGTCAATATCGAGCGCACCTCGATCATCTGGCTCACATTGCAGAATTCCCAACCGAAGCCCAGTTTGCAGGACCTTTTTCACCTCGGGATCGCCCTGCCCCCATTCCTGGATCTGAAAACCGATCACAACTCCCGCCGCATCGGCAGCGCCCCTTGAAGCCTCGCTCGCCTTCCCGCCAGCCGAGCGGGTCAGGCTCTGCAGCTCCCGCCATTCGTCTCGCGCTTGAACCGGGATGGTTTCTTTCCAATAGGTTCCACTCAGCTTCCGGCAACTAGTCCCGAACGTTTCCGCCGATACCGGAATTCGGCAGTTATTGGCCTTGATGCTGCGCCAGAGCCTCTCAAGTACAGCGAGGAACGCTGCCACGTCACCGCCAGACAGCGCGCAGAGATACTCAAGGGGAGTCGGCTTCGCGCCGACCCACTTGAGCCTAGTGTTTTCGAAATCCCCAGGCAGAAGGTCTTCAACCGTGACTGCGAGCTTTTCGCGGAGGAGCCTCTTATTGGCAATTTGTCGAAACACCCTCAGGCACTCGCCAGAAACTGGATCGAACTGATGGGGGATGATCCTGTAGTCAGTTTCAGGCTCCGGCCTAGACTCACTCAGAGCGCTATTCAGGGCTTCGTGACTCACAACCCCAGCCGCTTTGACTGAAAGACCGTCAATCAAATCCTTGCGCATCCAATCGTTGATGTAGCCCGCAAGCTCCTTGAGATAGCCGTAGCTATCCATGAGCAGGCCAATGCCACCCTTGGAACCAGAGGTGCGCGGGAGCACCTCAGCAATAGCAGAAATTATGTCCGGCATTCGAAGCGCTTGCACAAAATGCAAGGAGCAACGGCTCAAGCCATCAGCAATTCGAATGGCTTCTTCCCACTGCTCGTCAAACACGGACTTTGCCGAACGCAGGTCGTGCGCAGGATGACCGCTCAGGAACGAGCAGTGCTTGAGGAGAATGCTCCACACAGGTTCGGCGACTGAATCTCCGAACGGTTGGTTGCTGAACTCGTGCAGTAACTGCGCGATTACGTAGCAGACCAAAAAATGTTGAAACGGCCGAGGATCAGCCGTATCGCGATAGGACCGACGAAACAATTCTGCGTGATTGCTTCGGAGCATGACATACACGCCAAAGAACTCCGGATTCAGATGCCCTGACGCAGCGAGCCTAACGCCCGCCGAGAGTTGTCGTAAAATCATGGATTTTCCGCTCCCGCGGGGCCCAATTAGAACGTGGTGTCCTTTTGAGCGTAGCGATTCGAAGGTGTCCACACTCTCAAACAAATCCACGATAAGAGCCGGATCAGCGCTGTCAGGCAGCACGAGTCGGAAAGGCTCCGGCAGCAGGTCGGGATCGTTGGCGAGCTTTGACATAGGTATGCTCAACAACCGGACTCTAGCACCACGCGCTTTGCGCAGCAAGCATCTATTCTGCGCCTTAGTAACACAAACCCACTCAGACGGATCAATCTTGGCCTTGGCCGATGCGGTCACCGCGCACGGGCGCACAATTCCTTCATCTTTCAGCCCTCAGCTCGCCCAGATCCACCCCATCTCCATGAAAAGAACAGCCAATACAGCCAAATAGAGCCAGTGGAACGTTTGCCCCTCCCGCCAACCATGCGAAAACTGGCCCCAGGCATTCGAAAGACACTAAAGATCAGCCCCTCGAACTTCGTGCCAAGGCACTCGAGAAAATCCCTCGAGCAATTACGGCACAGGGACTTCGGTCGCTGGCCAGGCGCGAGCGAGGCGCAACAGAAAGAATGAACCGCGGAACATCGCGGAATACGCGGAATTGCGAAGCGGGCCGGTTCCCATTCCGCGTATTCCGCGTGTTCCGCGGTCATCGCCTCCGTTGCAGCTTCTCTCCTCTGCGCTCTTCGCGCCTGCCTGCCGAAGCCTCGGCGCAGACAGGCCTGGCTGCCGAAGCCTCGGCGGAGGCAGGTCTCCGCTTTTTAATTGCCCATCCGAACGCGTCTGCCCATCCCCATCCAGCCGCCAGGGTGCCTTCCCCCATTCCATTAACCCTGCCCCCGTAGCGGCGCCTCGGCAGAGCGCCGCCATTCCCCGGAGCGATCTCCAACGGCGCCCTGCCGAGAGGCCACCACGCCGCCGCTCCGCCCCTCGACACTCGACACTCGCCCCTCGAAGCCCGCCCAAACGTTCCGAAAGCCATCTACCGCAAAGAAATAGCCAATAGAGCCAATAGAGCCAATGGAACGTTTGGCCCTTCGCCCAAACCATGCGAAAACTGGCCCATGCATTCGAACGACATTAAAGACCGGTTCGCCGAACTCCGCGCCAAAGGCCTCAGCCTCGCGCGCATCGCCTCCGACCTCCACGTCTCCCAGCGCACCCTTGTCGACTGGAACCGCCAACTCGCCCCAGACATCCGCGCCCTCCGCGCCGTCCACCTCGAAGACCTCCACGAACAAACCCTCGCCTCGCGCGAAGCAGACCTGGCCCGCCTCGCCAAAGTCCAAACCAACGTCGAAGCCGCCATCACCAAACGCGACTTCTCCTGGGTCGACAGCGACAAACTCGTCCGCATCTACCTCGACCTCCGCCATGAAATCCGCGACCTCCGCGCCGCCGACCTCTCCCCCCTCTACGAACCCCCAAATCCCGCCTCGCCAGCGTTTGCCCCTCCTACTCCTAATCCTACTCCTAATCCTAATCTCCCTCCATCCGAACCCCCAAATCCCGACCCGCCCGCCCCGCCCCGTGGCGCGGGCATCCTGCCCGCGAACCCAAACCAACCACCAGCCCCGCCTCCTGACATCTCGCCAGACTCCCCGCCCTCCACCAGCACCCCAGCCGATCAAGCCGCCACGCCAAGCACCGGTCCAGCTCCTCTCATTAACACACCGCTTCCGCGCGGTGCCAATCCGCCTGCTGACCTCGAAACCGTTTCCAACGGTTTCCCGCCGTCCTCACCAGCGCCGCACCCCGCCGGTGCCCAGGGAAATGAGACCACCCCGCACTCAAGTCCGTTGAGCGAAGCGAAATCCCGGCCAGCCGGGGCACTCTGCACCCTCCACTCCCCCAGGCCCCACCCCGCCGAAGCACCGGGTAATCAGATAAATCCGTGCCATCCGTGCCATCCGTGGTCAAATAACCCAATAACCCAATTTGCCTGCTGGCTGCGAACAATTCCCTCTCCGCGCTCTTGGCGCCTGCCTGTCCAGCAGGCAGGCCCTTGCATTCGACTGCCCTTCCGAACGCACCTGCCGGTCCCCGTCCAGTCGCCAGCGTCCCTTCCCCCGCGCTCTGTGGACTGTGGACCGTGGGCTGTGGACTGTGGACCAGCTACGTTTCTGCACCATTCCTGCACTATTTCCGCCTCACTTTCGCCACCGCGCTTTTCACAATCCTCTCCGCATCAACCACCTGCAGCTTTGCCCCTCTCCAGTTAGTGCAATTCTGCCCTTTATGTGCTCCGGGGGCGGCGACATCAAAACCGAGGCCCGGTGTAAGGCCGGTCCCACCCACCGCGCTGGGAGACCTTCACTCTTGCCCGGGAATTGGCGATGCATATAATATGCCGATGCTGGACATCAAACTGATTCGCGACCAGCCGGATTTTGTGCGCCAACGCCTGGCCAGCCGCCGGGCAGGGGATGAAACCCGCATTGATGAAGTGCTCAGGCTCGACCAGCAGCGGCGCGAGGCCTTGCGAGAGGTCGAGGCCCTTAAGGCGCACCGGAACCGGGTCTCGAAGGAAATCGGCGCGTTCATGGGCCAAAAGAGATTCCCCGAGGCGGAGGCCAGGAAGAAGGAGATGCGCGACTTGGGCGAGCGGATTGCGCAGTTGGACCAGGCGGCGGCGGCGGCGGAAGCCGCGCGCCAGCAATTGATGCTGCGGCTGCCGAATTTGCCGCACGAATCGGTGCCGGCAGGCAAGAGCGCCGAGGACAACCCGGTCGTTCGCATCCACTCGGAGAAGCCGCCGTTCTCCTTTGAGCCCAAATCGCACGTCGAGCTTTGCGAGAGCCTGCGGCTGGTCGATTTCGCCCGGGCGGCCAAGATTTCGGGCAGCGGTTTTGTCCTTTACACCAACTGGGGCGCCCGGCTCGAGCGGGCGCTCATCCAGTTTCTGCTCGACCTTCACACGCGGGAGCATGGCTACACCGAGGTCTCCCCTCCGTTCATGGTGGGTCCCCAATGCCTCGAGGGGGTCGGGCAATTCCCGAAGTTCGCCGATCAATATTACGCCGTCCAGGAGGGCCTGGATGCCAGCACACTGGGCAAACTCTACCTCATTCCGACAGCCGAGACACCGGTGGCCAACCTCCACCGCGAGGAAATCCTCGCCGAGCGGCAGTTGCCGATTTACTACTGCGCCTACACGCCCTGTTTCCGGGGGGAGGCCGGGGCGGCGGGCGTCGGGACGCGCGGCATGATTCGAGTGCATCAGTTCGACAAGGTGGAGCTGATCAAGATAGTCAAGCCTGAGCACGGCTATGAAGAGCATGAGAAAATGCTGGCGGATGCGGAGCGGGTCCTGAAAGCGCTGGGCTTGCATTACCGGGTCGTCCTGCTCTGCGCCGGCGACCTGGGATTCGCCAGCGCCAAGACCTACGACCTCGAGGTCTGGGCGCCGGGACAGCGAAGCTATCTCGAGGTTTCCAGCGTGTCCAATTGCGAAGATTTCCAGGCGCGCCGCATGAACCTGCGGTTCAAGACCGACACGGGGGAGAACCGTTTTCCCCACCTCTTGAACGGCAGCGGCACGGCTTTGGCTCGCCTGTTCGTGGCCCTGATCGAGACGTGCCAGCAAGCCGATGGCAGCCTCGCTATCCCCGCTCCGCTCCAGGACTATCTGAAGGCCGAAAGGATCGTCGCTTGAGGCTCCTCCTGGCCAGCAGCGAAGTCCATCCGTATTCAAAAACCGGCGGGTTGGCCGACATGGCGGGAGCTTTGGGCAAGGCCCTGGCGCAGGCCGGACACCGCGTAGGGATCGTCACCCCTCTTTATCCGGGGGTTCGCGAGCGTTTTGGCGGGCTCAAGCCGCTGGATTTGCATCTGGATTTTCCACTCGGCCTGGCTCGGTTCCGCGGCGAAGTTTGGACGTTGGAACCGCAGCCGGGTTTGACTGTCTATTTCATTGATCAACCGGAATTTTATCAGCGGTCCTCGCTTTACCAGGCCCACGGCGTGGATTACCCGGACAACGCGGAAAGATTTCTGTTCTTCTCCAAAGCCATTGCTCGCCTGGCTCTGCACCTGGCCTGGAAACCGGAGGTGCTCCACCTCAATGACTGGCAGACCGGCTTCGCCGCCCTCTTCATTCACCATCAGCGGCGTCAACCGGAGGGCCAGCACGGGCCGGGGACATGCATGACCATCCACAACCTGGCTTACCAGGGCCTTTTTCCGCCCGGCCAATATGCCCTGGCCAACCTGCCGTGGGATTATTTCACGCCCCAGGGCGTCGAGTTCTATGGCCAGGTCAATTGCCTCAAAGCTGGCATCGCCTTTGCCGATGTCATCACCGCCGTCAGCCCCAGCTATGCCCGCGAAATCATCACCGAGGAATTCGGCTGCGGCCTGGATGGGCTGTTGCGGGGGCGGCAAGACGCGTTGTTCGGCATTCTCAACGGCGTTGATTACCAGGAATGGAATACTGCGAACGATCCTTTTCTTCCCCACCCGTACAGCGTCAACGACCTGGGAGGCAAGGCGGCCGACAAACTCGAATTGCAGAAGGAATTCGGCCTGCCCCCCGATCCGGCCGTGCCGCTCTTCGGCAACATCGGGCGGCTGGTCGAGCAAAAAGGGGTCGCCATTATGTTGGGCGCCCTGGAAGAAATGTTCAGCGCCAATCTCCATTTCGTGCTGCTGGGCACTGGCAGCCCCGCCTTCGAGAAGGCTTACCTGGACCTGGCGCGGCGGTTTCCGTCGCGGGCGGCAGTGCGGATTGGATTCGACGAGGGCCTCTCGCACCGGATCGAAGCCGGGTGCGATTTCTTCCTGATGCCGTCCCGTTTCGAGCCGTGCGGCCTCAACCAAATGTACGGGCTGCGCTACGGCGCCATCCCCATTGTGCGCGCCACCGGCGGCCTGGACGACACCGTCATCGATGCCAGGGAGGATGCGGCGGGCGCCAACGGGATTAAATTCAGCGAATACTCCGCCCCAGCCCTCGCCAAGGCCATCCGCAAGGCGCTGGTGTTGTTCCAGGAGCCGGAAGCCCTCGCCCATTTCCGCGCCAATGCCATGACGGCCGATTTTTCCTGGACCCGCACCGCCGAGAATTACCTCGCCCTCTACAAAAGGGCTATGAACCGGGACACCCTCCAACCTCCTTGAATCCCGAAAGACGTTGTGAACAGGTCAATTCCCAATGAACCCCTTCAGGCAGATTCCGTTGCAGAGGCGGTCTGAGGCAGCGCCCCGTTAGAGTCAGGCGTTGCCTCGGTCTTCATTCAACTTTGTTCATCGCGGCAAGGTCATGCCACTCCGTATCGCCTTTCGAGGTATTGCGGAACCAATGATGCGTGCGGTCGCTGCCTTTGTCGGGAATGAAGGCTTGAAGGCTTCCATCATTGGCAGTGCCGGTGCGACCGACCCCGATCAACACGCTTTTGACATCGATCCTTGTTTTCATACACGGGCGATGGGTGCTTTCATGGTCTGTCAAACATCCAAGAGTGATCGGAGTTGCGGTCGGCTCTGGCATTTGCCCGCGCCATGCCCACGTGGTTGGACATTCTGCACGCCAACGGCGTGCGGGCACATCAGCCCAGGGTAACACCCTGGGAAAGCCGGCCTTACTCGACTCTTGCGCCCTGCAAGGGCGCAGGTCACCCTTCCCGCATGTCTCAATCACTCGTCAGGAACCTCATTCATCTGACGATGAGCGTTAGCTTTGGGACTGAACCAACTGCTCCCGCCCTTGCAGGGCGGGTTGGGAATGCGCGACGGTTTTCCCAGGGCGTTGCCCTGGGCTGATATGCTGACGCGCTTTCAGCGCGTGCTCCTGCGAGAGTCGGCTCGAAGCAAAAACATCCAAACTCCAGGCACGGGCATCGTGCCCGTGGGGGCCTTGGGCAGGATGCCCAACCCACGCCCAGGCCGCCGCTACGCTTTCTTGGCGCCGTTTTTCTTATAGTCCCCAACGGCGGGCGCCTCGGGATTGACCTCCGGGCCGAAGTAGCGCAGGCAGACCAGCGGTTCTGTTTCGCTGGTGTTTTCGAAGGTCACGCCGGCTCGGACCGCCCTCCTCGGAGCAGAAGTATTCGTCCTCGGTCAATTCGCTGAAGCGGATAAGCTTGGGACTGTTGAGGGGCTGGCCGTTGATTTTGCCGGCGCCCTGGACGCAGATCAGGCCGCAGGCGCCGTTGTCTTTGACGCTGCACTTGACGCGGGGTTCCACCGTCAGTTCTTTGGCGCTGAAGCGTTGTTCACCGTTGATCTTGCCATAAACAATCCAGCGGTCCATGTAGCCCTTGTCGGCGGTGTCCGCCACGGCAATGGGTTCGAGGTAGTGGTTGTCCTTGAAGTTGGGGTTGACGTTGGCTTCCCAGTCAAGCTGGTCCACGATGAAGTCGAGGTCCCGGTGTTTGTTCTTGGGCATGTCCTTGACCAGGAGGTCCCAGGGGACGTAGCGCCCTTCGACCATGCTTTGGTACATGCCGAAGACGTTGCTGCCCCACTGCGGTTCGTAGGTGCACAGGGAGCCGGGGGCATGGAGGATGCAGGGGCCGACGAGCCAGCCGGTGCCGGCCTTGAGCCGATAGGCCTTCGAGAGGTCCAGAATGCCATTGTCTCCTTTGTTCCAGTCCTCGAGGCATTTGCGGACCTGGGCCTTGGTGGTGCCGGGTTCCAGGCCGAAGAAGGTGTAGGGAAAATTGTCGCCGATGTAATTGTGCTGAGGCGGGAAGTAATAGGCCTCCGGTTTGCCTTCCTGGCCGACGAGCTTGGCCTGGGCGGCGTTTTGGTGCATGTGGTGGGGAATCGGCCCCATATTGTCGAAGAACTTCGAATAGACCGGCCAGCGGCCGTACTTGTTCCAGATGGCCTTGCCGACCAGGGTGGGGCCGCAGTCCTCGACGGCCTTGCGCAAGGTGAACCGTTCCCTGGCAGTGACGGCATAGCTCAGGCCCTCGTCGGGCACGCGCCCTTCGTTGGCGGCCTCGGTGGTGGAGGCGAACCAGCGCTCGTCAATGCCGCCGCGATTGGCGCCGTAGGCATAAATGTCATCGGGATGAAGCTTGATGCGCAAGCCTGGCTGGAGGAAGGAGCGGGGCACCCAATTGGGCGCCAGCCGCAGCAGTCCGCCCGTGCGCGCCAGCTCCGCTTCCACCAACGACTTGGTGCTGCCTTTGACCGTCTTGAGTGAGGTAACAGTGTTCATGCTCAAACCGTCGCAGATATTGGCCGCCCTGGCAAGTGTTGGTTGAAATGGGGTCTTTTCCTGCACCCGGCTTTATGCGACGGTCATGCGGATTTGGCTATGATGAAGATAATCGCTTGGGCAGCCGCGGGATTGATGTTGTTGGCGCTGGCGGGATGTGAGCCGCAAACCTCAATCCCAGTGGGCGTCCAGGTCTATTTCTCACCCAAGGGGGGCGCCACCGAGGCGGTGGTGGATGCCCTGGACCACGCGACCAACAGCATTCGGGTCCAGGCTTACAGTTTCACCTCGGCGCCGATTGCCCAGAGTCTGGTCGAGGCCCGCCGGCGCGGGGTGAAAGTGGCGGTCATTTTGGACGAAAGCCAGCGGACGGAGAAGTACTCCGAGGCCGATTTCCTGGCGCACAACAGTATCCGGACGCTCATCGATGCCCAGCACGCCATCGCGCACAACAAGGTCATCATTATCGATGGTTACGTCGTGCTGACCGGCTCCTTCAACTTCACCAAAGCGGCCGAAGAAAAGAATGCGGAGAATCTGCTGGTCATCAACGACCCGGTGCTGGCGCGGAAATACGACGCCAATTGGCAGGCGCACGAGCAGCATTCCCAACCTTACGCCCGCGACTACCCAGACCCCCGGCAGGAGAGGCGGAGCCGCTGAGTTGCCGGGTGAAACTTTTTGGCCTCCTTCCGGGTATTGGCTGGTGACGGGCCAAACAGGGCCCAAAAACAAGTAATTCTGAAACATTAGGAGCCAATATGAAGAGAACGATGGCGGTTGCAGCTTTGGGAATTGGAATCGCGGTGCTGGCGGCGGCGGGCGTATGTGCCGGGGCAGAAAAGTCCCCGCCTGGACAGGTGGACTTCGGGGCTTTCTCGCCCCCGGATTCAAACGGGGAGTATGTGGAGATTAACGTCCCGGCGAGCCTGATCGGTCTGGCGGCGCGATTTGTCGAAAAACAGGAGCCGGACGTGGCGAAGTTGCTCAACGGCCTCCAGCTCGTGCATGTGAGTGTCATCGGCCTTAACGACCAGAACCGGGCGGAGTTGGAGAAGAGAGCGGAAAAGGTTTGCAAGGAGCTTGAGGCCAAGGGCTGGGAGCGCGTCGTTAAGGTGGTCAAGGAAGGGCAGGACATCGGAATATACCTTAAAACCCAAGGCAAAGAGGCGGTGCAAGGATTGGCACTGGTGCTGTTGGATGGCAAGCAGCAGGCCGTGTTCGCCAATGTGGTCGGCGATATTAGGCCGGAACAATTGGCCCTCCTGGGCGAACGACTCCACATCGAGCCGCTCAAGAACATCGGTCAGATGGCCAATAAGGCGGAGCGGTAAAGTCCACAGTCCATAGTCCACAGTCCACAGTCCACAGTCCACAGTCCACGGTCCGAAGTCAGAGGGACGGAATGGACGGGGAGGGCAAAACCAATGAGTATGTTTGAAGGATCGAAGCCTGCCTGGTGGAGGAGCGCGGGATTCCTGGTGCCTGTGGGCCTGGGCCTGCGGCCGGCCTCTGTGTCTTCGGAGTGACGGGGTACTTTCGACTGAGCGCCGACACGGCAACCCTGCGCCGGAGCGCTATGGGCTCCATTGGCGGGGCATGGGACACCAAGATCGCCGTTAACATCGGGGAAATGACCACCGCCCTGGTGCGGATGGGCTCGCGGCTCTTTCCGTTGGAGGCGGAGCCGCGGGCGGCCCTCGAGACGGTGCGCGGCGCGGAGGTCGGCATCTACAGGCTGGCGTCGGAGTCTATGTGCGCCGACCGAAAGTCGCTTTTTGCGGCGGTGGACAAGGCGATGGCGGGTTGCGGCTGGCAGCGAGTGGTGGGTGTCTGCAAGGAGCAGGACGTAGTGGGCGTGTATCTCCCCGGCAAAAGGATGGCGCCCCGGCGAATGAAGGTTTGCCTGATGGTGTTGCACGAGCGTGACCTGGTGGTAGCCTCGGTGCGTGGCAACCTCGAGCCGCTGTTGGCTCTGGCTGCGGAACAGTTGGCCCTTCCGTTATCTTCCGTTGGTTCACCGAATGCTTGCGGCTTAGCGCAGTTGCGGCATCTGGTCTCCCAGCCAGGGCAAGAGCGCCAGGACCACGAAGGTCGTTGCGTCGAACAATCCGTGCGCCAGGACTGCCGGCCAGATCGAACGATGCAAGACCATGATGGCCCCCAGCCCCAGACCGAGCAGGGCGGTGGGCAAGACGGCCAGGGGGCCTTGGGCCAGGTGGCCGAGGCCGAAAACGACAGCCCCTAGGGACACGGCCGCAAGTTGGCCCTGGAGCGAGCCAAAACGCCGCGGCCACAGCGCTCGCATCCCCGCCAGGAAGCCGGAGCGCCAAAGCTCTTCCCGGAGACCGGCCACAACAAAGCTGACCAGGGTAAGGGACAGCCAGAAGTATAGCGGGTCCTGTCGCAACGCCGGGATATCGACCAGGGCCTGGACATCGGGCCGGTTGGCCAGGACGAAGCGTTGGAGCGATTGAATGGAGACCAGATGCGTCACCAACAGGACCATCGCTGCTATCGCTGCCGCCAAGGCTACGGCCAACCGAAGCGCAACTGAGTAGCCGATGCTCAGCGGAATGACCCAAAACCCGCCGCGCCACGGCAATAGCAAGCTCCGGCGGGAGGCGCGCGAAGCCAGCCAGGCCAAGCCAAACACAACCCCGAAAAGCAGCAGTTCAAAGCCGCAGACAGCCATCAGCCCATGGGCCTCATGCCCAAGGGCCGGACCATGGAGCCGGCTCCTGTGCCAGCCCATCCCCCCGACCACCAGCGGGTAGGCCCCAATGACCAGAAGATGGAACCACCAGCGCAGGCGCTTGGGGGGCGCGTCCTGGAGTTCTTGGTCGGTTGAGCCAGGAACATTCACGCCCTTGCATAACTTAGGCCCGGCGCAAAAACAAGGATTCTCAAAATGTAGGAGACGACGTGAGGAGTCTCTGATCAGTGGCCTCCGAGGGGAACAGGCTCTCGCTGTGCCCAAAAATTGACCAGAGACTCCTCACGTCGTCTCCTACAACGGTTTGCGGAGGACGTTGTCACTAGCCCTGTGGCTGAGGGCCGCAGGGCCACTCCGCGGTTGACAATGCCGGGCGCAGGCATAGACTCATTGGCCATGAGCCCAACGACGAATGAGGCCAACGTATCCAGACGGGAGTTCCTAACCACGGCATCTACAGGCGTGATGGCGGCGATGGCGGCGAGCCCCTTGGCCGGCGCCGACATCTTGAACAAAAAGGCCGGCAAGCTCGCCTGCTCGGGAGGCCAGCCGGTCAGGACCAACGGCTGGCCCGCATGGCCGGTTTGGGATCGGTCGGCCGAGGATGAGATTCTGGCGGTGTTGCGGAGCGGCAATTGGTTTCGCGGGCAGGGCACGCGCGTGACGGAGTTCGAGAAGCGCTACGCGGAGTTGCTCGGCGCCAAGAATTGCCTGGCCACCGCCTCCGGCACCACCGCCTTGATCACGGCGCTGCATACGCTGGGTGTCGAGGCGGGCGATGAGGTGATCGTCTCGCCCTACACGTTCGTCGCCAGCTACGCCGTTATTTTCATGGTCAAGGCCTTGCCGGTTTTTGCCGATACGGACGTGGAGACCTTCACGATCGACCCGGCCAGGATTGAGGAACGCATTACCGACCGGACCCGGGCCATTCTGCCGGTCCATATCCTGGGCCTGCCCGTCGCAATGGACCCGATTCTGGCCATTGCCAGGAAGCATGGCCTGGTAGTGGTTGAGGATGCCTGCCAGGCCTGGCTGGCCGAGTACAAGAACCAGAAATGCGGGTTGCTCGGCGATCTCGGTTGCTTCAGCTTCCAAAACTCCAAGCATTTGCCCGCCGGCGAAGGCGGGGCAGTCGTGGGCAACGACGCGGCGCTGGTGGATCGGTGTCATGCCTTCCACAATTGCGGCCGGCCTCACGGCTCTTTTCAGCCTTCCGGCAGCAACCCGGTGCGGGGCACTAATTTTCGCATGCAGGAGTTTCAAGCCGTGATCCTGATGTCTCAGATGAAACGGTTGGAAAAAGATACCCGGCTGCGCGGGGAGAACGCCCAATACCTGACTTCCCGGTTGCAACAGATTCCGGGCATTGTTCCCTTCAAGCCCAACCCGGGCGCCACTCGGGCGGTGTACCATCTCTATCCTTTCCGGTACAAGAAGGAGCTGTTCAACCAGGCGCCCCGCCAGAAATTCCTCCAGGCCCTCAGCGCCGAGGGGATTCCCTGCTCCGGCGGATATGGTCCGGCCAACAAGGACGGTCTGATCGAGGAGGCCCTGAACTCCAAGAGCTATCAGCGGCTCTTTTCCAAAGAGCGGCTGGACCGCTACCGGCAAGAGAATGTCCTGCCCCGCAACGATCAGTTGTGCGCCGAAGCCGTGTGGTTTACGCAGAACATGTTGCTGGGAACGCGCCAGGATATGGACGATATCGCCGATGCCATCGAGAAGATCTACGCGAACAGGGACACGCTGGCCTGATGGCACGGACGGGCTGATCCGGCCGCCCGGGCCAAGCGCGACTGTTCGCTTGACTGGCCGGGGATTTGGCGGTTGATTCTGGGTGTGATAACAGCCCGGTCCAGACCCACGGCAGGCAAATGGAAGGAGCGTCATTGGACGTTCGCGGAACTCGCCGCCGAGTTGCCCGAAAGCAACCTGCCGACCGAATTGTGGGATGGAGAGCTTATTATGTCGCCCGCACCCTCGTTTTTCCACCAACGCGTCGTGGCCCGGTTTTACAAGTTACTGGACGCCTGGGTTGCCGGCCATGGACTGGGAGAAACCGGCATCGCGCCCCTCGATATGGTCCTCGCCCCGCATCGGGCGACTCAACCCGACGTGATCTTCATCGCCAAGGAGCGACTGAGCATCATTCGGAGCAGCGTCATGGGCGCCGCCGACCTGGTAGCGGAAGTGATTTCACCTCAATCACGCCGCCGCGACCGGATCGACAAACGGGATCTCTACGAGCAACACGGCGTCTGCGAGTATTGGCTGATCGACCCGGAAGCCGAGACCATCGAGGCGCTCCATCTCAACGCCGGGGAGTACCAACTGGCGGGACGTTGGCGCCCGGGGGGGCAGGCTCAGTCGCGCCTGCTCGAAGGCTTTACGGTTTCCGTGTCGGAGTTGCTGGCTGGGCTCTGAGCCCAGTCGCCAGGGATGACTCATCGCCGGGCAATCTGTCTGGCCGTGAGGTCGCCGTCAGTCGGTTAACGAATCCAGGGATGTGGGAGTATCAAGAGGCAGCCCTGCTTGCCCCCTCTCCCTCGGGGAGAGGGTCGGGGTGAGGGGGAACCGGCTGCCCAACAAAGCCAGTTCTCAAAAGGAGATCTGTGCCCGAACTGAAGAGTTACAATCTTTGAATGCAGCAGATGGCCGCCGGCGTCCAACAGGTGGAAGCAGTTTGTGGTGGCTGGAATGTCTCGCGGAGGTCCTCTCGCGGGGAAGCGACCTCGATGACACCGTAAAACGCCGGAACCAAATGAAACGAAAATCCACTCTCACGGCCGGGCTGCTGGTCTTCCTCAGTGCGGGGATTATCGCCCGGGCCCAAATGCCGGCTCCGCCTCCTGGACCGGAAGTGCAAATGCGCTCGGGCGCCGAACTGGACCAAATGCTTGGACCCATTGCGCTTTACCCCGACCCGTTGCTGGCGCAAATCCTGCCGGCAGCGACGTTACCCTCTGAGGTCGTGCTGGCGGATCGTTACGTGAACGGCGGCGGGGACCCAAACCTGATTGACCAGCAACCGTGGGATGGCAGCGTCAAGGCGCTGGCCAGATACCCGGCCATTCTCAAATGGATGGACGATAACCTGGCCTGGACCGCGGCCCTGGGACAGGCCTTCCTTTATCAGCCGCAGGACGTGATGGATTCCATTCAACGGCTCCGTGCCCAAGCTCAAGCCCTGGGCAACCTGCCAGCCACCCCGGAGGAGAACGTTGTCACTGATGATGGGAGCATTGAAATCCTCCCGGCCGACCCGCGCGCGATCTATGTGCCGGTGTATCAGCCTGATATGGTTTATTTCCAGCGGCCATTCGGCAACTCATTCATCTCTTTCGGCATCGGTTTGGAGATGGGGGCCTGGCTCAACCACGACTTTGATTGGCACAATCACCACCTCACCGTCTGGCACCGTGACCATCCTCGTCCGGCTGATTGGTGGTATCGCCGTCCCGGCGAGCGTCCTCCGGGAGATCTCAACCACACTACTGTCTGGCAACCGCGCAACCCTCCAGGCCCGAGCGGCGGAGGCCTGGATCGCGGCTGGGACTCCCACCAGGTCCACAGCACCGTAACTGTAATCGCCGGCCAACCCCGGCCGGGGGCGCCTGCCCGGCGGCCCGAACCGACGGCGGTCCAGCATCCGGCGCAGACGCCCCACTCGCCCCCGGCAAACGGCGCACTGATCGGGGTCCAGAGTTCGCATGATACGCGGCAGTTCAGCAGCCGCGGCCAGGAGAGCCGCCAAGCGGCGGCGCCGAGGGCGGCAGCACCCGCCTCGCATCCCACTGCGCCCGCGCATTCAGTAGCTCCGAGTCGCCCAGCGGGCGGGGGAAAACGCTGATGGGTTTGCCGAATAACGATTTCACGAAAGCATATAGCCGATGAAACTCTGCAATTCTTTACCCCTATGGCGCTCCCCTGAGGGAGTAGTCGGACTGTTTTTCGCCTCGCTTATGCTAGTGCTTCCCGGGCGCCTGCCGGCTGCGGATGAGGAGCGATTTAGCTCTCCCGAGGCCGCGGTGGACGCGCTCAAAGCAGCCGCTGAGGCCAGGGATACCAATGCCTTGCACGCGATCTTCGGCCCGGCCGCACACGGCCTGGTTTCAGTGGATGTCGTGGAGGCGGCAGAGGAGCGGGAGCTGTTCTTAAGCCGCCTCAAGGAAAAGATTAAGCTGGTTGCCCAATCCGCCTCGAAGGAGGTGCTCCAACTGGGCGCTGACGGCTGGCCCTTTCCCATTCCGCTGGTGAAACAGGACGGGCGATGGCTCTTCGATACCGAGGCCGGCAAAGAGGAGGTTCTCAACCGGCGCATTGGCGCCAACGAACTGGGCGCCATCCGGGTCTGCCGGGCCTACGAGCAGGCCCAGCGCGAGTATGCCGGCGTGGATCGAAACGGGGATGAAGTGCTCGAATACGCCCAGCATCTTCGCAGCACCCCCGGCACCCACGACGGCCTCTACTGGTCCACGCGAACGGGCGATGAACTCAGTCCCTTAGGCCCGCTGGTCGCGCAGGCCCGGGTCGAAGGCTACCGACAAAAGACCAAAATCCTGACTGACGAGCCGTCGCCCTACCATGGTTACTATTTCAAGATCCTGACTCGACAGGGCAAAGACGCACCCGGCGGCAAATACAGTTACATCATCAACGAGCACATGATCGGGGGCTTCGCGCTGGCGGCCTGGCCGGCGGAGTGGGGCAACACCGGCGTGATGACTTTCATCGTCAACCAGCAAGGCAAGGTTTATCAGAAAAACCTCGGGCCTAAAACCCCTTCCATCGCCAGGGCAATGACGGCCTACAACCCGGACAATACCTGGGTCCTGACGAGAGCGGATTGAAGGTCCAGAGGGGGTGGATGCAATGAAACGAAGGTCTCAAACCCGTCACGCTCCGAATTTGTCGAGCATCTTTGCGTTGGCCTGCATCAGCCGGAGAAGGTACTTGGCTTCGAAGAGGCCCAGCGAACCGGAGTTGGCGCCGGTCTCGGTAAACCGGTCCAGCTTGTCCGAGCCGCTATAGGGGGAGTGCAGGAGGACCGGCTGCGGATGCCAGGAGTGGCCCTTGATGACGCAGGGAGTCGAGTGGTCGCCGGTGATGGCCAGCACCTCGGGCTTTTTGCCCAGCAGAATCGGCAGGGCGGCGTCGAACTCCTCCACGGCCTTGGTCTTGGCCGCAAAATTGCCGTCTTCGCCGTACTTGTCGGTGTACTTGAAGTGGATGAAGAAGAAATCGAAGTTGTCGTATTCGGCCAGGTAGCGCTGGAACTGCTCCTGAATCGTCTGCGGCCCCTTCGAGCTTCTTCATGCCCACGAGCTGCGCCAGGCCCTTGTACATCGGATAAACCGCCAGGCACGCCGGGCGGAGTTTGTAGCGCTCTTCAAAGAGGGGAATCCGGGGCTGATGGGCGATGCCGCGCATGAGAAAGCCGTTGGCGGGTTTTTCCCGGGCGAGCACGGGCAGGGCGGCCTTGTAAAACTCGGCCACGAGCCTCGCCACCTTCTTTTGCCCGGCATTCCTGGGGTCGCGCGGCGCGACTTTCGGGATGGGAAAGCCCTCGCGGTTCGGGTCGGCATCCGTGACCGGTCCTTCCAGGCCCTTGCCGCGGAACACCACGACAAACCGGTGTTCCTTGCCGGGCTTGATGATGACGCCGATGTCGCCGATGCGCTGCACCTTGGCTGCGAGCTGGGCGCAGAGCTTCTCACAGATCTCGGTCGGAATGCGCCCGGCCCGGCGGTCGGTGACGATTCGGTTGGGGTCGAGGGTGCAGAAGTTGGCGCGGGCCGCCACGTCGCCCGCCTGCAAGTCCAGGCCCAAGCCCAGGGCCTCGATGACGCCGCGGCCCACCTGGTACTCAAGCGGGTCGTATCCGAAGAGGCCGAGGTGGCCTGGCCCGCTGCCCGGCGTGATGCCCGGGGCGATGGGATACATCCGGCCCTGGGCCGAGTCTTTGCACAAGGCATCCAGGTTGGGGGTCAGCGCCGCTTCCAGCGGCGTGAGGTAGCCTTGCTGGCGCGTCGCCACGTCACCCAACCCGTCCAGCACCACCAGCGCAAGCTTGGCGGCAGGTTTCAGTGTCAGTTCCGAATACAAAACGTCCAGATTCATGGTCATTTCCAATTGGTTGAGTCCCACACGGGCCAAAGGCGGCGTCCACCGCAGCCACCAGCCGCCCCATCATGTGAACAACCCCGGACGGCGTCAACGCCTTTTTAAATTGGGGTCACGTCTCCACATTCCACACAAGCGTGTTGACAGCCCCCGATGGTTTGCGTAGTCTCAAGCGCATGGCCCGACCCTTGCGCGTTCAATTTAAGAATGGCTGGTATCACGTGACGGCCCGGGGCAACAACCGCCAAAGGATCTTCTACGACGACCGGGACCGGCGGCACTTCCTGGAGCTGATGGCCGAGATGAGCGAGCGGCAGGCTGTCGAAGTGCACGCTTACGTGCTGATGGATAACCATTACCACCTGCTGCTCCACACGCCGCACGCCAACTTGAGCGCCACCGTTCAATGGCTTAATGTGGCTTACAGCATCTGGTGGAACCGGCGGCATGGGCGGGTGGGCCATGTCTTTCAGGGCCGTTTTAAGGCCGTGTTGGTGGAGTCGGGCGAATGGGTTTTGGCCTGCAGCGTTTATATCCATCTGAATCCAGTGGCCGTCGACTCTTTGGCTCTGTCAAAGAACCAGAAACGAGCGGAGGGGCGCGGCTTGGTCCAGGCACCGGAATCCTTGCGCGCCGAGCGCCTGGAGAAGCTGCGCAAGTATCCCTGGAGCTCGTTTCGCGCTTACGCCGGCTACAGTGTGGCGGCCGAGTGGCTGAGCAGGGAGGAGGTGTTAGGGCGGGCCGGGGGCGAGGCCGGCTACAGGCGTTTGGCTGAGGAGAAGGCTGGCCGGGGCCTGGACGAATCGCTCTGGTCGCAACTGAGGTGGGGCTTGATACTGGGCGGGGAGAGCTTCGCTTGGACGGTGCGGGCACAGATCGAAGCCAAACGTGAGAACAGCGGGCGCCGAGCGCTGCGAGGCCGCAGCAGTTGGACCGAGGTGGTGCAGGCAGTCGAGAAGGCGCGCGGCGAGCCGTGGGCGCAGTTTGCAGGCCGGCGCGGTGATCCGGGTTTGGCCATGGCGCTGTATGTGGCGCGGCGCTGCACGGGGTTGACGCTACGGGCCTTGGGCGAGGCGGCCGGCGGAATGGACTACACCGCCGTGGGCATGGCGATCAAACGCTTCGAGCAGCGCCTGGCCAAGGAAACGGCCCTGCGCGGAATGACCGAACGATTATTGGAGGACAACTAGAAGTGTGGAATGTGGAGATGTGACCCTAACGAATTGACACGGTTTTAATGTTGAGGAACTCGCGCAGGCCGTGGTGGCTCAGTTCGCGGCCGTAGCCGGACTGCTTGACTCCGCCGAAGGGGAGCCGCGGGTCGGAAGCAACCATCGAGTTGACAAAGGCCAGGCCGGCCTCGATCTGCTCGATGAACAGTTCGCGTTCGCGCGCCACGTTGGTCCAGGCGCTGGCGCCCAGTCCGAACCGGGAATCGTTGGCGATGCGAACAGCCTCTTTCATGTCGCCGGCGTGGAAAATCGATGCGACCGGGCCAAACAGCTCCTCCTGCCGGGCAGGAGAGCCCGGCGGAATGCCGGTCAGCACGGTCGGCTCAAAAAAGAGCCCGGTCTATCGAGCCGCCGGCCGCCCAGCAACACCCGTGCGCCCATCTCCACGGTCCGGTTCACCTGCGCTTCGAGCGTTTCCAGGACTTCGGCCGTGGCCAGGGGACCGATGTCGGTGGTTTCATCCATGGGGTCGCCCACCTTCAAAGCGGCCATGCGCTCGACGAACCGGCGGTCGAACTCCTGCGCGATGCGCTCGTGGACAATAAACCGTTTGGCCGCGATGCACGATTGCCCGTTGTTGAGCGTGCGCGCCTGCACCGCGGTCGCCACTGCGCGCTCCAGGTCCGCACTGGGCATGACAATGAACGGGTCGCTCCCGCCCAGTTCGAGCACGGTCTTTTTGATTTGCCTGCCGGCCACCGCCGCGACGCTGGCCCCCGCCCCAACGCTGCCCGTCAGGGTGACGGCCATGACCCGGGGATCCTCGATCAGCCGGGCCACCCGCTCCGAGCCCACCAACAGGGCCTGGAAAACTCCTTGCGCAAAACCGGCGCGGCGCAAGAGGTCCTCGATGGCCAGCGCGCATTGCGGCACATTCGATGCGTGCTTGAGCAGGCCCACGTTGCCGGCCATCAGGCCCGGCGCGGCAAACCGGAACACCTGCCAGAAGGGGAAGTTCCACGGCATCACCGCCAGGACCGGCCCCAGCGGCTGATAGCGCACAAAACTGCGCGTCGCGCTCGAACTGGCCGCCTCATCCGCCAGAAACCGGCCGGCGTTCCGGGCATAGTAGTGACAGGCTAAGGCACATTTCTCGACCTCCTGGACGGCCGCCCGCAGCGGTTTGCCCATCTCCAGCGTCATCAGCCGGGCCAGGTCGCGCTTTTCCGACTCCAAGATCAACCCCGCCCGCCTCATCAGCCGGGCCCGCTCGGCCAGCGGCGCGCGGCGGCGCCCCGTGAAGGCCTCGACGGCGCATTCGAGCCGCCGCTCGACCTCCTGGTCCGAATGCGGCTCGGACTCCTTCATCACTTTTCCCGTGGCGGGATTGATACTGGCCATGACCCCTTTGGCGGTCCCCCGGGGAGAGTTTTGCGCGCGCATACGTCTGATACGCAAGTATTCAGTGAACCAATTTATTATACAGCGCTGGCGCCCGTCCTCAAGGCGCGTTATGGTCTAATATGGTCATCACGGGTTTGGGAACGGCTGCGCCGCACCAATGCTATTCGCAATGGCAATGCTGGGAATTTCTTCGGCAATCCCCGCGATTTCACGAGCTGGCCCCGCGCGCGCAGGCAATTCTCAGGAAGGTCCTTACCGGCAACAACGGCATCCTCACCCGGCGCCTGGCGTTGGACAACCTCAGCCAGGTCTTCGACCTCACGCCCGATGTCCTGCATCGGCGTTTCCTTGAATACGCGCCGCTCCTCGCCAGCCAGGCGGCCCGACAGGCCCTGGCCGATGCGCGCAATCAGGCCGCAGACATCGACGCGCTGGTCATCAGCACCTGCACCGGCTACCTGTGCCCCGGCCTGACCAGCTATGTGAGCGAGCAGTTGGGGCTGCGCCCGGAGGCATTGGCGCTGGACCTGGTCGGCCAGGGCTGTGCCGCCGCGCTGCCGAATCTTCAGGTCGCTGAGGCCCTGCTGGCCTCCGGCCGCTGCCGCCGCGTCCTCTCGATTTGTGTCGAGGTCTGCAGCGCCGCGTTTTTTTTCGATGATGATCCGGGCGTGCTCATCAGCGCCTGCCTGTTTGGCGACGGCGCCGGCGCCGCCGTTCTGAGCCAGGTTCCCAACGGCAAGCGGCGCATTGCCTGGAAAGCCGGCGGCTCGAGGCTCAAGCCGGTCCACCGCGATTCGCTGCGGTTTGACCACAAGAACGGGATGCTGCGGAACATCCTGGCCCGGGAAGTGCCCGCCCTGGCGGCGCAGCAGGCGCAGCAGGTCCTCGAGGACGTGCTGGCAGGGGCCAAAGTCCGGCGCTCGGAAGTGACGGGCTGGATGCTGCACCCGGGCGGGCGCGATGTGTTGCTGGCCCTGCGCCAGCGGTTGGGGGTCAGCGCGCACGACCTGCGCTGGAGCGAGGCGGTGCTTCGTGAATACGGCAATCTCAGCAGCCCGTCGGTCTTCTTTGTCTTGCAGGCGGCCCTGGCGGATTCCGCCCCCGGCGGCTATTGGTGGATGTCCTCTTTTGGCGCGGGGTTTAGCTGCCATGGAGCTTTGTGGGAGGTGGAAGGATGACCCGCCGCCTTCATCCCGAGTTGCTGGATGAGCTGCCGCCCGAGGACCCGCGCGCCCTGCGTTCGCGGCGGGACCTGCAGCGGCTCAATGTCTGGATGGGCAATGTGGGCGCCATGGTCCGGGACCTTGCGCCGGGCCTTTGATGGCGAACCGCCGCGCCGCATCGTCAACCTCGGCGCCGGGGACGGCACGTTCCTGTTGCGCGTGGCGCGGCGGCTCGCCGCCGATTGGCAAGGCCTGAAGGTCGAGTCGTTGGACCGGCAGCGGCTCTTGCAAGCGGAGACGCGCGGGGCCATGGCGCGCCTGGGTTGGCAGGTCGAGACGACGCAGGCCGATCTGTTTGAGTGGCTCCGGCGCCCGGCCGGGGCGCCGTGCGACGCCATGTTGGGCAACCTGTTTCTGCACCACTTTTCCGAGGCGCAACTGCGGGAGCTGTTGTTGGCCGCCTCCCGGCGCGCGCGGGTATTTGCCGCCCTGGAGCCGCGCCGCGCCCCCTTGCCGCTGGCCTGCAGCCGTATGGTCTGGCTCATCGGCTGCGGCGGCGTGACCCGGCACGATGCCACGGTGAGCGTTCGCGCCGGGTTCGCCGCGCGGGAACTGTCCGCGCTCTGGCCCGCCGGCCCGGGCTGGTCGTTGCACGAGCGGCGGGCCGGTCTGTTTGGCCACCTGTTTGTCGCTCGGCCAAGCGCCTAAACTGAACCATGTCCACCCTCAAACCCATCACCATCATCGGCGGGGGCCTGGCGGGGTTATCCCTTGGAATTGGGCTGCGGCGGCGCCAAATCCCCGTCACCGTCTGGGAAGCGGGCCATTATCCGCGCCATCGGGTCTGCGGCGAATTCATCAGTGGACGCGGCCAGGGAGTGCTGGCGCGGCTGGGCTTGCGCGAGCAATTCTTCCAGGCCGGGGCGGGCGCCGCGCACACCGCCGCTTTCTTCCTGCTCGACGCCCGCTCGCCTGTCCGGCCCCTGCCGGCCCCCGCGGTCTGCCTCTCGCGCTTTCTGATGGACGCCCTCCTGGCGCGCCTCTTTCTGGAGAGCGGCGGCGAACTTCGGGAGAACCAACGCTGGGGCGGGCCCGAATCGCCCGAGGGCCTCGTGCGAGCCAACGGGCGGCGCTTGCAACCTTCCGAAGGCGGCTGGCGCTGGTTCGGCCTGAAAGTCCACGCGCGCCACGTGCCTTTGGCTGCAGACCTTGAAATGCATGCCTTGTCCAACGGCTACATTGGGCTCTGCCGCCTCGGTCCGGACCAGGTCAATGTCTGCGGCCTGTTCCGCCGTTCCGCCACAGCCCACGGCTTGGCCCCGCCCCGGGCGGCGATGCTGCGAGGCACCCCGGGCACCTCCGCCTGGGAGCGCCTCGAGAAGGCGACCTTCGAGGAGGCCTCTTTCTGTTCGGTTGCCGGCTTGTGCCTCCGTCCACAACGCGCCGCCGCCTCGCCCGAGTGCCGTCTGGGCGACGCGCTGACCATGATCCCGCCCGTAACCGGCAACGGCATGTCGATGGCCTTCGAGGCGGCCGAACTGGCCCTGGAACCGCTAGCCGCCTATAGCCGCGGGGAAATCCCCTGGGTGCGTGCCCGGCAAGTGATCGCCCGAGCCTGCGACGCTGCCTTTGCGCGCCGGCTCGCCTGGGCGCGCTGGCTGCAATGGATGATGTTCAGCCCTCTCTTGCAGGGCCCGCTGGGCGCCCTCCCGCTCCGCTCCGCCTGGTTTTGGCGTTTCATGTTCGAGCGCACCCGGTGAAAGTCGCTCTCTGACCTTGTCAGCGTGCGCGGCGACTTGTTACTCTGCGTCCATGGCGCGAAAGGCATCGAGCGACACAGACGGGGCGCGTGGCTTTAACAACGTCATCGCCCTTGTTCTGATGGCATTGGCGGTGCTTTTGATGGCCTCGCTCCTTTCGTACCGACCCCCACGATATCTCCAGCGAACATCGTGCCCCCGAATCCCTCGACCCGGAATTGGATTGGGCCGTTCGGGGCCCACCTGGCGTATTATTCCTTCCTTTGGGCCGGCGCAGCGGCTTATGTCCTGCCGGTCTTGTTCCTGTTCGTTGGGTTAGGTTGTTTTTTTCAGTCGTTTGGCTACTTGCGCCGCCGCTGGCTATGGACGGTCGTGCTGTTCTTGTGTTGCTGCGGGCTTTTGGATCTTTATAGCGACCGCCTGCCCAACCTCAAAGCGCGGGTGGGGCTGGTCGGCGGCGCTCTTGGAGACGCTCTCAACCAGCATCTCTTCGGCTACTTCGGCACCGCCGGGGCCACCATCATCTTCTTGATGCTCTATTTCATCAGCCTGCTCTTTCTCACCAACTTCCAGCTTGGCGAGTGGCTGCGCGGTCTGTGGAGCAAGCGGGTCGCTGCCGGCCAAACCGGGACTGACGAAGAGGCCCTCGAACGCCGCGCGCAGGAGTTGCAGAAACAGGCCCAGAAATTGCAGGAGGAAGTCGCCCGCTCCGGTCTGGGGGCCGATTTGCAGCCGGTCCCTGAGCCGACCGTCCGCGACCTGAGCGTTCCGCAACCCAAACCCGGCCAGGCCGGCCGCGTCAAGAAACCGGAAAAGGCCGAGCCCGCCGGCGCCGAGGGCGAAGTCATCCCGGCCCACGAGGTCGTGGCGGCCACCACTGCGGATATTTTGGGCAAGAAGCCCGATGCGGGCGCCAAGCCGCCGGAGGCCAAATCGGAGGCGTTCGAAGGGGCCGAGACCCAAGCCAAGACCGACAAGGCTGAGATTGAGACCGGCGTCACCGCGGCCAAACCCAAGCCCGTCCCCCGAAGACCCAAGCCGATCGCCGTGGCCGCAACCCCCCTCATCGGCAATTACCAACTGCCGCCGCTGGATTTCCTCCAGCACCCCGATGCCTCGCTCAAGCCCACCGAATCGAAGGAGGAGTTGATGGCCAACGCGCGGCTCATGCAGCAGACGCTGGCGCAGTTCGACATAGAAGTCTCGCTGGGCGACATCACCAAAGGCCCGACCATTACCCGTTACGAGCTGCACCCGGCGCCGGGGGTGAAACTGGAGAAGATCAGCGCGCTCAACAACAACATCGCCGCCGCCCTCAAGGCCGAACGCATTCACATCCTGGCCCCCGTTCCGGGCAAGAGCTCCGTGGGCGTCGAGGTTCCCAACGCCATCAAGACCAAGGTCATCATCCGCGACCTGCTCGAGTCCGAGGAGTGGCGCAATGCCAAGGCCAGAATCCCCCTGGCCCTGGGCAAGGACGTCTATGGCAACCCCATCGTGGCCGACCTGGCCGAGATGCCTCACCTGCTCATCGCCGGCAGCACCGGCTCGGGCAAGTCCGTCTGCATCAATGCCATCATCGCTTCCCTGCTCTACCGCTTTTCGCCCGACCAACTCCGCTTCGTGATGATCGACCCCAAGGTCGTCGAGCTCCAGCAATACAACCCCCTGCCGCACCTGGTCGTGCCCGTCGTGACGGACCCCAAGAAGGTCATTCTCGCCCTCCGCTGGGTGGTCAACGAGATGGAAAAACGCTACCAGATCTTTGCCCGCGTCGGCGTGCGCAACATCGGTTCCTTCAACTCCCGCCCCAAGGACAAACCGCTGCCGCCCTCCGAACCGGAACTGCCCCTGATTGCGAGAAAGGAAAAGGTCGAGCCGGGCGCCGAAGGCTTTGCGGTCGAGGTCGACGAGGAAATCGTCGTGCCGCGCGAGGAGGACATGGTCATTCCGGAGAAGCTCAGCTATGTGGTGGTCATCGTGGATGAGTTGGCCGACCTCATGCTGGTGGCGCCCGCCGATGTCGAGATGGCCATTGCGCGCATCACCCAGATGGCTCGAGCCGCCGGCATTCACTGCATCCTGGCCACTCAACGGCCGAGCGTGGACGTCATCACCGGCGTCATCAAGGCGAACATCCCTGCCCGCATCGCGTTCCAGGTGGCCGCCAAAGTGGATTCGCGCACCATCCTGGATGCCATGGGGGCCGACAAACTGCTGGGCAAAGGCGACATGCTTTATTTGCCTCCCGGCTCCGCCAAGCTCATTCGCGCCCAGGGCGCCCTCATCACCGACCCGGAAATCCAAAGCCTCGTCAACTTCATCGCCAAACAGGGCAAACCGAGCTACGAAATGGAAATCCACCAGCAACTCTCCCGCGCCGCCAACGGCTTCGACGAAGAGAGCGCCTGCGACGAGGACGAAGAACTCATCGAGCAGTGCATTGAAGTCATCCGCAGCGAACAGAAAGCCAGCGTCTCCCTGCTCCAACGCCGTCTGCGCCTGGGCTATGGCCGCGCCGCCCGCATCATGGACGAACTGGAAAATCGCGGCATCGTCGGCCCCAGCAAAGGCGCCGAACCCCGTGACATCCTTATCGACCTCGACGGCGAAGGCGCCGACGGCCAGCCCAAAGAAGAGTGAGGAAATGCCCAGGGTCGGCGGCATCCATAAGGCGGGCCGGGTTCAAACTTTTTGACCAAGCGCATTGTCGAGCCCGACCAAACTCTGCTAATCTAAACACATGAAGATTCTCAGCCTCGGCATAGAGGGATTTCGCTCCCTCAAGCATATCGTCAATTGGCGGCCTGGGGACCTGAACGTAGTGATCGGCCCTAACGGCAGTGGGAAAAGCAACTTGCTCCGCGTCTTGGAGTTGTTGGCAGTTTCGGCGCAGGGTGGGCTGGGCAAGCTGGTCCAATCTTGCGGTGGAATGGAGCCCTTGCTTTGGGACGGGGCTGCTGAGGCGGTTCGTTTCGGGGTGAGGTGCTCGCCGCTAGAGGCTTGGCGAGACCCAGTCAGGGACTCGTTAACGTACGAGTTGCGGCTCGACCGATTTGGCACGAGCGGTGAATATCGGATCGGCTATGAGCTGCTGGGAAATTACTCGAAGGTCGACCAAAATCTGGAGACGCAACCGATGAAGTTCCTGGAAAGGCAGGGGTCGAGAGCGAGCATTTTTGACCCGCAGCAACGCCGACTTGTGGCTCCCGAAGAAAATGTGCCTCTATTGGAGACGTTGCTTTCTCTGGCGGCCGATCCCTTCACTCAAAATCGACTGCTGCCGCTGTTTCGTGCGCACATGTCGGCTTGGAGCGTCTATCACGATTTTCACACGAACCGCGACGCCGCCATCCGTCTGCCCGCAGTAACGCGCCTCGAGAAACGCGTTCAACCGGACGGACAGAACCTGATCCCCGTGCTCCATACCCTGTACACCGGCGACCGCGAGTTCAAGAAAGAAATCAGCGCCGCCATGCGGGCGGCCTTTGGCGAGGATTTCGAGGAACTCGTATTTGCCCCGGCGTCCGACCAGCGCATCCAACTCCGGCTCCGGTGGAGGAGTCTGAGGCGGGAACAGTCTGCCGGCGACCTGTCCGACGGCACGTTGCGGTTTCTGTTCCTGCTGACGGTCCTGTCCTCGCCCGATCCAGCGCCGCTGATTGCCATCGATGAGCCCGAGACGGGTCTGCATCCCTC
The DNA here is from genome assembly GCA_963713735.1 of uncultured bacterium. GTDB lineage: Bacteria > Verrucomicrobiota > Verrucomicrobiia > Limisphaerales > UBA8199 > CAVQND01. The sequence continues at coordinate 85,889 of CAVQND010000009.1, read as the reverse complement.
GATGCTGCCGATCGTGGCAGAGTATGCGGTTGAGGCGGCACGGCGAACGCAAGTGGTCCTCACGACCCACTCTCCTCCATTCCTGGATGCCTTTGGCGCCACTGTGCCGAGCACAACGGTAGTTAAATGGAATGAGGGAGAAACTGAACTTAAACAGATCGCCGGCGACGAACTCGAAGCGTTGGTTGAAGGAATACTCGCTTGGGGCCTTGCACAGGAGCGGCGAACTGGAGGCGATGGCGTCATGAAATTTGTCCTCTTTTGTGAAGGCTGGACGGAGAAGGGGGCTCTGCCTGATTTCCTGCGCCGATGGTTGGACTCCAAGCTGCCAGTGAGGGTGGGAGTCCAGCCGGTGCGGTTCAACGGTTGGGCCGAAATGGTTAAAGACAGCCCGGTTAAAGCACGTCTCCACCTCTGCCGGTCCGACGTTATCGCCGTGGTGGCGCTGCTCGATTTGTACGGGCCAACTTTTTACCCGCCCGATCGCGCCACGGTTGCAGAGCAATATCAGTGGGCAAAGGCGCACCTTGAGAAAAAAGCGGATCAGCCTCGTTTCCTCCAGTATTTCGCGGTTCACGACATTGAAGCATGGATTCTGAGCCAGCCAGACGTACTGCCGCCCGCCGTCCGTAAAAAGCTGCCAGGGAGGCATGTGATGCCCGAGACCGTGAACTTTGATGAACCGCCCGCCTATCTGCTCAACCGGCTTTATGAAGAGGCGACAGGGCGGACTTACAAGAAGCGGACTTACGGCGAAGAACTATTCCGCAAACTCGATCCCCAGTTGGTTTGGGAGAAGTGCCCGTACTTCCGCGAACTGGCAGATGAATTGGTGAACCTGGCCAAAAAGGCTCTCGGACCGGCACCGTAAGCGGGGCGCCTCGCGCCATCGACCAGCTATTTCGAGACCGTCATCCGTTGTAATGGTGGAACAGGCTAGCGAGCAGGATGACCTCGGGAAGCGCCGCCTCGTGACATCCTTATCAACCTCGACGGCGAAGGCGCCGATGGGCAGCCCAAACAAGATTAGACCGCAGTCCAAAAGCATCCAGACGCAGGTGTCGAGTGCCGAGTGCCGAGTGCCGAGTGTAGAATGTCCAGTGTCGAGGGAACGGAGCACCGCCCCTTGAAACTCGCCCCTCAACCCTTGAACGCCGGATTGCTTATGAGCCGGGATCTAACTCCTCCCCGACGGTTCCAACTCAGTGCGGACTTTTTCCAACTCCTTGCGGATTCTCTGCCAATGCGTCCCGTGCCAGAACACCTTGTCGCACCGATTGCAAACGAAGAACTGGTCCAGCCAGAGATACGTGCGGGGTGGGATGCGGTCCCGCAGGGTCTCTTTGTCCGCGCGCCGCAATTCTCCGCCGCAGCTCATGCAGCGCGAGTCTTGCACCGCCAATGCGAACTCGCGAAAGACCAGCAGCAATTGTTCGGCAATGGTCAGGGTCGGCGGCATCCACAGGGCGGGAATGAGCCCATCGCGCAACACCCGGCGTTCCATCAACATGCTGTCGGTGGTGAGGATGACTGCGGCGTGCTTGACACCCTGGCGGAGCAGCTCGTCATCATCGATCCCGGCCTCCCACAGCGCGTCATATCCCGCCGCCCGCAGCCACCGGGCCAACCCGCCCAGCCCGGCATCGCAGAAGAACCGGATGGCGGGGGGCGCCGCTCTGACGCCCTGAAAGCCGGGCCGGGCTGAGAGCTGCTCGTAAACCTGCGTGAGGGCGTTGGCCAAAGGCATCCCTTTCCGCAAGCTCACCCGCTGCGCCTTCCCGACCAGCCACTCAACGCCCTGTTCCAGACGGCGCGCCCCCACCGCCTGCAGCAGGGCGCGAAACCGGGCCTCATACGCTTTACGGATTCGGCTCATGCGCGCCTCAATTCGCCACGCGGACGCGGTAGAAGCGCGGAGCGGTGTTCGTGGTGGAGTCGGTTGTTTTCATCGCGCTGCCGTTGCCGCCGGTGGCGAGGAGCAACTGCCAAACCGGCGGAAAGCGGGTGGTGAATTCAACGTAGTTTGTCATTCCCGCCACGCTGTTCCACGAAAGCTCGCAGGTGCGGTTCGCCTTTGCAGCTATCTGGACCTTGAGCAGCGAGATGTCAATGAACACCAGGTTGGAATCCGTGAGGCTCGGGTTGAGCAGCGGCAGCGTATCGAAGGGCGAGTTGTAATACTGGTAAAGCACGAGGTTCGTCGCCTGCGGAAGCGTCGCCCACGGATACGTCCAATATCGGAAATTGTTGAATATCCCCAGGACGTTCGTGCCGGCGACAACCTGGCCGAACACCGTGAAACCGCCGCTATTGGTCGGGCTGTCGAGCGAGGCGGAGTTGTCGGCCAGGTTGAAAAAGAATTGCGAGGTCGCCGAATTCGGGTCGCTGGTTTTGGCCATGGCGATGGTTCCAAAAACATTGCTGTAAAACTTCCCCGTGTTGAATTCGTTCGTAACCGGCGGGTAGGTCGCCACCGCCGTCGTGGACCAGTTGGTTGTGCCCCGGTTGGTGACGGCAAAACCGCCGGCCTGCAACACGAACCCCGGCACCAGCCGGTGGCTGAATTCATTCGCGTAACGTCCGCTCTGGACGTAGCGGATGAAATTGTGCACCGTCGCCGGCTTGTCCTGGTCGTAGAGCTCCACCGCAATGTCGCCAAATGGGGTGCGAAACTGCGCCAGCGTTCCGGCCAGGCCCGCCGAAACCGCTCCGAGAAAAAACAGACCGCAAATCCAGCGGAAACATCTCATACGCTCACCATACAAATCCGTCTGTGTTTTCGCAGCAGAAAACCAGCCCTGATCTCTCACTTAAGCACTGAACTTCCCTCCTCGCCCTTCGGACTTCCATCCCCGTCTCACATCGATCCCACGGGATCAATGTCCACGGTCAGCGTGACATCTTCGGGCAGGACCAGGGATCGAGTGAGCTGGGCCAGGCGGCGGGCCAGGGGGCTCATGCGCTGGACGCGGAGCATGATTTGATAGCGGTAGAAGGTCTCGGCGCGGAGCAGCGGGGCGGGGGCGGGGCCGGCCAGGATGAGGTCTTTGGAATCGGCCAACAACTTGTCCAGCTCACGCTTGAGGTGGTCGGCGGAGAATTTGACTTTTTCTTCGTTGCGGCCTTTGAGGGTGAGGAGGGCGATGCGGCTGAAGGGGGGATACTTGAGCTGTTGGCGAAAGCCCAGTTCCTGCTCGTAGAAGCCGCCAAAGTCGTGGCGGCGGGCGTATTGAATGGCGGGATGGAAGGGGGTGAAGGCCTGGACAAAGACCTCGCCTTCGACGTCGCCGCGCCCGGCCCGGCCCGCCACTTGGGTGAGCAATTGAAAGGTCCGCTCGCCGGCCCGGAAATCGGGTTGGTGCAGGGCCAGGTCGGCATAGATAATGCCCACGAGGGTAACGTTGGGGAAGTGGAGGCCCTTGGCGATCATTTGGGTGCCTACCAGCACGTCTATCTTGCCGGCGCGGAAATCGCCGAGGATACGGCGATAATCCTCCTTGTGTTTGAGGGCGTCGGAGTCCATGCGTACGATCCGGGCGCGCGGGAACAATTTGGCGAGGGTGGCCTCGACCTTCTGCGTGCCCATGCCGGCATAGCGGATTTGGGGGCTGCGACACCGCTCATTCGGGCAGAAGGCCGGCACCGGCTCGGTGTGTCCGCAGATATGGCAGAACAGTTTGGGGTCCTGGCGATGGTAAGTCAGGGAGATGCTGCAGTTGGGACACCCGGCCACGTAGCCGCAGAGCGGGCATTGCAACGAGGTGGAATAGCCGCGCCGGTTCAGAAAGAGGATGACTTGCTCCTTCCGTTCCAGGCGCTGGGCGATGGCCTCCTTAAGTTGCGGGGAGTAAATCGGAATGACATTTCCTTTTCGCAGCGTCTGGCGCATGTCCACCACGCGCACCACCGGCAGTTTCTTGTCGTCCGCCCGCTCCGGCAACTGCAAGAGCCGGTACTTGCCGATGGTGCAGTTGTAGAAACTCTCCATCGAGGGCGTCGCCGACCCCAGCACCACCGTCGCCGCCTCCATCCGGCCACGCACTATGGCCACGTCCCGCGCGTGATAGCGCGGCGCCTCCTCCTGCTTGTAGGTGTGCTCGTGCTCTTCGTCCACGATGATTAGCCCCAGCGGATCGACCGGCGCGAAAATGGCCGAGCGGGCTCCGATGACGATGCGGGCGCGGCCCTGGCGGATCTTATGCCATTCATCGTGGCGCTCCCCTGCCGACAAATGGCTGTGCAGCACCGCCACCACCGTGCGCGACGGGCCGGAACTGAACCGCGCCTTGAACCGTTCGACCGTCTGCGGGGTCAGCGAAATCTCCGGCACCAGGACGATGCCGCCCTGGCCCCGGTTCAGTGCGTGGGCCAGGGCCTGCAAATAGACTTCCGTCTTGCCGCTGCCGGTCACGCCGTGCAGCAGAAAAGTGCGCCCCTCCCCCGAAACGCCCTGCAAGCCGGAAGATTGACTCTGTGCGTCCGGCCTGGCGCCTGATTCCGCAGCAGCCCCCTCGAACCTTCTTCCCTCATTCTGAGCCGCAGCCTCGAGAAACAAGGTCCCCTGCGTCTCCAAGGATGAAGGATGAAGGATGAAGGATGAAGGAGGAGCCGCAGAGTCTCGCAACGAGGCCTCCTGTGTTTCCCCTGCCGTGTCCGCCCTCGGCCCTCCGTCTTTTGTCCTTCTGCCTTCTGCCTTCTGCCTTCTGCCTTCTTCCATCGCTGCCGTAATGGCCGCCAGCGCCCGGGCCTGAGCGGGATTGAGCGTCAGGGGTTGGCTGGGCAGGATTTGCTCGGAGGCATAAGGGTCGCGTTCCGAGACCTGGGCGGCGATGGCCACCAGGCCCTTGTCCTCGAGGCGCCGGAGCGTGCCCGCCGTGGTGCGAGCCAACTTGAGCAATTCCTTGAGCGGCAGTTCGCGGCGTTCTTCGAGGATTTGCCAGAGTTCCTTCTGGCGTTTGGAAAGCTTGGGCGGCGGGCCGCCGACCGGCACGGCGCGCACATAAAGCCGCTCGCGCCAACCGGCCTGTTCATGGCGGACCGCATCGGGCAGCACACATTTGAGGGCGATTTCCGGCGCGCAGCAATAGTACTCGCCAATCCAGCGCGCCAGCTTGAGGATCTTCGGCGTGACCATCGCCGGGGTGCCGATGACCTTGAGGATCGGCTTGAGCTTCGTCCGGTCCGACTCCTCAGCCAGGGCGGTGACACAGCCCAGCACCTTCCGAGGGCCAAAGGGGACCTGGACACGGGTGCCCACCTCAACCTGCTCCGCCAGTTCGGGCGGAACCAGGTAATCGAACTCCTTGCGGAGGGCCAGTTCCAAAGTGATGCGAGCGATCATCGTTCGTCCGTGCCGGCTTGAGGCAGGATTGGCGCCTTCAACGACTCAGGCGGCGCCAGCCACTTTCCGTTTTGGCCCCATGCCTGTCCAGCACAATCCGGCGGCAGGAGACGACGTGAGGAGTCTCTGATTGAGTTTGGGGCTCAACGACAGTCTGCCCCCCCTTGGGGACCATGGATCAGAGACTCCTTACGTCGTCTCCTACGGCCGGGGAATAGGGCCCGTTTCGGCGACATTGTCACTGACCCCACCGTTTTCATGAATTGGCCCTGACTTTGGCATTGAAACTGCGGATGTGGCTTGCTAAAACTCAAGGCCATGTTCGCAGTCAAACTCCGGGGAAGGTGGGGCACAAGTCAGTTTCCTGGATGTTCCATGCCTGCGACCCAAGCTCCGCCAGGAGCGGCATGTCAGGGCAGGACAGTCCTGAGCGCTGACATGCCGCTCCTGACGGAGCTTGAGAGGGGCCTTGTGGGGCTCCGTTCCTATAAATATGCCGCTCCTGCCGGAGCTGTCATGCACGTAGCGGGGTGTGAGATTCCCGGGCTAATCCCACGCTTGGTTTTCGCATTGTGCCTCGCCGCCGCGGGCCTCTGCTCCGCCGCCGAGGCTGCCGCCCCCGCCTCGAGCCTGCTCTATACCAATTATCGGGTCGGTAATCCGCCCTGGTCGATCCACCTGGTGGAGGTGCCGCGCTCAAATCCACAGTACCGAGCTTCACTCAGTGCACGCCGGCGGCCACGCGGTGGGCCTGGGCCCGCTCAGCGCCCAGGTGGCCCTGTGCAAGCCGATGTCCGGCCAGCCGGCGGCCGCCATCAACGGTGACTTTTATATCAGGGAAAAGGCCTACGCCGGGGCGCCACGAGGGCTCCAAATCGTTGAGGGCAAGGTGCTCAGCGCCCCCTCGGGCGGACCGACTTTCTGGCTCGATGTGCTGGGGGAGCCGCACGTGACCAACGTGGTCTCGAGGTTCCAAGTAACCTGGCCCAATGGGACCATCACCCCTTTCAAGCTCAACGGGGAGCGCAAGCCCAACGGAGTGGAACTCTACTCGCCGGCGGTGGGAAACTCCACCCATACTGTCGGCGGACGGGAGCTGGTGCTCGAAAGGCAGGGCCAAGGCGACTGGCTGCCGCTGCGCATGGGCCGGACCTACGCCGCGCGCGTGCGCGAAGTCCGCGCGGCCGGGGATACGGCGCTGGCACCGGACATGCTGGTACTTTCCGTCGGCCCGGCCATGATGGACAAGGTCCAGAACGTTACCACCGGCGGTGTCGTGCAGATCTCGACTGCCTCGGCGCCCGGTTTGCGCGGCGTTCGCACCGCTATCAGCGGCGGCCCCATCCTGGTGCGCGACGGCAAGCGCCAGACGATACGGGCCTTCCCCGGCGACTCTTACGAATTCGCCTCCATGCTCGAACGCCACCCGCGCACCGCCATCGGCTGGAACAAGCAGTTCTTGTTCCTCATCGAGGTCGATGGCCGGCAAAGGGACCTCTCGGTCGGGATGACGCTGGAAGAACTTTCCAAGTTTCTCCTCAAGCTGGGTTGCGAGGACCTCCTGAACCTCGATGGCGGCGGCTCGGCCACACTCTGGTGCGAAGGCCAGGTGCGCAACAGCCCCTGCGACGGTTACGAGCGGCCCATCGCCAATTCCCTGGTCGTTGTCAAAAAAGCAATCAATTATGATAGAGAAGCCAAGACTGGCGGCCGCAAGTAGAATGCAGTGCCGTCGATTAGCCGGGATACTTAGACCCAGGTTCATAAGCAATCGGACACCCGAGGGTCGAGGGCCGGGTAAGAGACGACGTGAGGAGTCTCTGATCAATGGCCTCCGATGGGAGCAGGCACTCGCTGTGCCTAAGAATCGATCAGAGACTCCTTACGTCGTCTCCTACAATGGATTGCGGAGAACTTTGTCATTGGCCCTGCTGGCTTTGGCGCTCCAAGCGCCCGGGCTGGCAAGCGGCGCCGCCGTTCCTTCCTCCCAGGATCAATCCGTCATCTACCTCAACGACATGGAGCCCCGGGCGCCGATGTCCGCGCACATTATCAAGATCAAACGTTCGGCGACGGACGTGCAGTTTTGCACTGCCTTCGGCAGGGGTGATGTCCTGGGTATGGACAACGTCACCGACCAACTCAAGACCGTGCCGGCAGAACTCGGCCAGATCGTTGCGGCCATCAACGGAGACTTCTACTACAAAACCAGGGGATATGAGGGGCGGCCGCGTGACGTGCAAATCCGCCGCGGGGAGGTCGTCAGCAGCCCTTCGGGCCATACCTCTTTCTGGATTGATCGTCGCGGGCAACCGCAAATGACCAACATTGCCTCGCTCTTCCGGGTCGTCTGGCCGGACGGCAAGGCTACCGCCATCGGGCTTAACCAATATCGAACTAACGATGCCGTGGTGCTCTTCACCGCTGCAGTCGGCAGTTCCACGCGCACGAGCGGCGGCTTGGAATACGTTCTGGAAGCGGCCACCACTAACAGCCCTTGGCTTCCCTTGCGCATCGGCCAGGTCTATGAAGCGCGCGTGCGCCAGGTCAGCAAGACTGGAAACACCCCCGTGGGCCGGGGAAGGATGGTCCTGTCGATCGGTCCCAAGCTGGCTGCTGCGTTGGCCCCTTTGGCGTCGGGGGCGCGGGTGAAGGTCATCACGGAAACCTTCCCCGACTTGTCGGGGGTTGAGGCAGCCATCGGCGGCGGACCGGCCCTGGTGCAGGCCGGCAAGCTCATGCAATGGAAGGACCTCATCCAGGTGCGCCACCCCCGCACTGCCATCGGCTGGAACGACGATTACATCCTGCTGGTGGTCGTGGATGGCCGGCAAATGGATGTCTCCATCGGCATGACTCTGCCCGAACTGGCCCGGTACATGTTCAAGCTCGGCTGCAAAGAAGCCATGAATTTTGATGGGGGCGGCTCCGCCACGCTCTGGGCCTTCGGCGCCGTAAGAAACAGCCCCAGCGAAGGTCAGGAACGGCCTGCCTGCAATGCCCTGGTCGTGTTGAAGAAAAAGGCCGATGCCAATCCCAAAACCGCCGCTCGCTAAGTGCTCGTGCAAGGATTAATGTTGATTTTCCTGGTGGAGGGCGCAGCCAAGGCGCGGGCATGCCGTGCACTCCAAACGCTTCGCGACACGCCCAACGGCACTCGAACTGGCGAAGCCGTTGGAGTGCGCGGCATTCCCGCGCTTTGTGCCGCACTCTGGCTGGCGGCTGCCCTTTCCGGTCCGGCCGCCCAGCAGAGCGGCGCGCCACCGCTGCCCGGAGCCGACCTTTTCACCAACGGCGCCATTCAGCGCATTCGCATCGACCTCAACGCCCAGGACATGGAGAGCCTCCGCCGGCAGGCGCGCGAGTTCGTTCCGGCTACCGTCTCCGCGGGCGCCACGGTCTATTCCAACGTGGCGGTCCATCTCAAAGGGTCCGTCGGCAGTTTCCGTCCCCTGGACGATAAACCCGGTTTCACCCTGGATTTCTGCCGTTTGCTGGCGGGCCGGAGATTCCACGGTTTGCGCCGCATCCACCTCAACAATTCGGTCGAGGACCCGAGCTACGTCAACGAAAAGCTCGGGAGCGAGCTTTTTCACGCGGCCGGGGTGCCGGCCCCTCGAGTCAGCCGGGCGTTGGTGACCCTCAACGGACGGGCTTTGGGCCTCTACGTCCTCAAAGAGGGATTCACCGAGGACTTCCTGGCCTGCCACTTCAAACAGGTGAGCGGGGACCTCTTCGAACCCGCAGAGGGCCACGACGTTGACCAGCGCCTCAAGCGCAATGCGGTCGAAGCCCCCGCCCAAAGCCGGGCCTCCCTCAAGGCCCTGGCCGGCGCCGCCCTCGAACCCGACCCGGCCCGGCGCTGGGCGCGCCTGGAACAGACGCTGGACACGCAGCGGTTCGTGGCCTTTATGGCCATGGAAGTCATCCTCTGTCACCGGGACGGCTATTGCCTGGCGCGCAATAATTTCAGGGTTTATCACGACCTCGATACCGGCAAAGTCGTATTCTTCCCCCACGGCATGGACCAACTCCTGGGCAAGGCCGATTTTCCCTGCCGCCCCTTCATGGCCGGCCTGGTAGCCCAGGCGGTCCTTGGCACGCCCGAAGGAAAAGCTCGCTACGAGGTTGCCCTCCATTCCCTGTTCACAAACCTCTTCAAGACGGAGGTCCTGGTCGAACGTGTCGAGCAACTCACTCGCGAGCTCCGCCCGTTCTTGAGCGGCCCCCAACTCGAGCGCCTCCAACAGGAAACCGGCCTCGTCAAGGAGCGCATTGTCCAGCGGCGTCGAGACCTGGAGGAGCAGTTGAGCCGGCCCGAACTCAAGCTCATGCAGTTCCGGGCGGGCCTGGGCCGGCCCGAGGGATGGATGGCCGTGGAGGCGCCGGCGGGCGGGACGTTGGAGCGCGCCAAAGGACCCGGGGGCATTTCTGCGCTGCACATTGTCGCCGGGCCACGGACCCTCGCGTCCTGGCGGGCGAAGGCGCTGCTGGAGCGCGGACGTTATCGCTTCGAAGGCCGGGCCAAGGTGGCGGGAGTCAAGCCCCTGGCCTCCGGCATCCACCAGGGCGCCGGCCTGCGGATTGGAGGCGGCGTCCGCCAGGCGCCCAACCTGATTGGCGATTTGTCCTGGCAACCCCTGGCCGCCCAATTCCAGGTCCAGGAAGCCACCCGCGAAATCGAGCTCATCTGCGAACTCCGCGCCTCCGCCGGCGAGGCATGGTTCGACCTGGACTCGCTCAGAATTGTCCAGGAGCACTAAGGCGCAGCCGGTAAGACGATGTTGAAGGTCGTGCCCTTGCCGAGCTGGCTCTGGACGGAGATTTCCCCTCGATGCTCATGGATAATCCGGCGGGTGATAGCCAGGCCCAGGCCGGTGCCGTTTGGTTTGGTCGTAAAAAACGGTTCAAAGAGACGGACAAGGTTTTCCGGAGAGATGCCCGCGCCGGTGTCCTGGACCGTGACGCCGATTTGGGGGGAGGCAGAGCCGTGGCGCCAGGCAGGGGGCGCTGAGGAAGGGGCGACGGGGCGCGTGGCCACGGTGAGGGTTCCGTTGGGCTCCCATCGCATCCAGGGCGTTGAGAAACAAGTTCAAGAAGGCCTGCTGCAATTGAATGTCTTCGCCTTGGACCAGGTCCGGCGCGGCCTGGAAGAGACGATTGACAGTGATGGACTTCGCTTCGAGCCGCGGCTGCAGCAGGCGGAGCGAGTGTTCCAGGGTTTCGCACAAACTAATGGCAGAAGCCGTGGACCGAACCGGGGCCGAAAACTTGAGCATCCGGCTGACGATCGAGTCGAGGCGCTCGATCTCGCGGCGGGCCAGAGCAGCCAGTTCGGCCTCCTGATGCTTTTCCAAAAGCAGGTCGGTGAAAGTCCTGACGGCCACCAGGGCGTTCCTGATTTCATGAGCCATGCTGGCCGAAAGGGTGCCCACGTTGGCCAACCGCTCGAGCTGGCGCAACTTGCGTTCCAGTTCCACGGCCGGCGCCAGGTCATTCACAACGAGGGCTACCGGGGCCTTTTTTCTGCCGGGCTCAATCCAGAGGGCGCTGAGGCGGACCATTCGGGCCTGGCCGCCGGGCTGAGCCAGCTCGATTTGGCGATTGCCGAGCGGTTGGTCGGAGGAGAGGACTTCCCGGACGACTTCCCGGACGGGCGTCGGCAGGGCGGCCAGCGGACACTGAGTCTGGTCAGGGAACTCCAGCCCGAGGATGCGAGCAGCCGGGCCGTTCAGGGTGACGCTCTGCTTTTCGGGGTCCAGCAGGATGAGAGCGATAACAAAGCACTCGCGCAAGGCGACGACAAGGTCGGAGTCCGGCTGCCCTTGTTCCATGTTGTCCATGGTGCGCATCACGCAAGGATAGGCTCTGTGTGGCCGCTGGCAAGATAAAACGGGGGACACGGTTTTTCTTGATTCTTCAAGGTTCCGGCCGCTTACTGGCGCGGTGCAAGACAGCGGATCCAGGCGCTCGGATGCGGCACGAATTGATATTGTCCGCCCTGCCCGGTTTGGCGCCGGGGCGCAGTTGGCCATTCACGCCTGCGGGATGGTCCTGGTGCTGCCCGTTCTGGCGTCTGTTTTAGTGATGAGCGGGGGGAAGTTCGCGCTCTGGAATTTGTTGCTGCCACTGGCGGTGTTTGGCGGGACTGCCTATTTCCTGCCGTTCGGGCTGGGCAATGCCTACGTGACCTGGCTGGTGCGCGCGCTCAATCCCGCCGCCGGCCAAGACCCGGACGGTTTCATCGTCCAACTGACGCTCTCACCCCGAATCCGCTCGGGGCTTTGGGCTGAGCTCGAGGACGCGGATGACATCGGCTACCTCAGGTTGACGGAAACCGAACTGGTGTTCGAGGGGGACTCGGTCAAGGTGTCTGTGCCTTACAGCCAGATCGAACGGGTCAGCTCGCGCAACATAGGATTGCGAGGGCTCTTTGTTTATGGGCGCCGCATTGCCCTCGAAATTTCAGGGTTCCCGAAGGCCAGCGCGCTTGAATTTGCCGAGCGCTCCTCCTGGGTGTTGCCCGCCTCCCGGCGCACGACCCAACGCCTGTGGGAACGACTCTCGGGGAAGCTGGGGCGTTGAAGCTACTTGCCCGGCAGGGAAACGGCGCGCAGGAAGAGAGTAAAGGTGGTGCCGACGCCGGGCTCGGTGCGGACATGCAGGACGCCCTTGGCGGTCTTGACGAGCCGCAGAACAATGCTCAAACCCAGGCCGGTGCCCTGCTGGGGACCCTTGGTAGTGAAGTAAGGCTGGAAAATCCTGGAAAGAACCTCCGGCGCCATGCCGGGTCCGGAGTCGCCGACGGAAACCGCCAGAAGCGGGGCGGTATTGTCAAACTGGTCGGCATTGAGCAGGCGGTCCCGAGGCCCGTCCCGGAAGGGCGCCAGGTCCAGCGGTTGGGACAAGAGGCGGCCTTGGATGTTGACCCGATGGGGCTGGGGGGCACACTGCAGGGCATTGACGGCCAGGTTGAGCAGGATCTGGATGAAATCGGTGCCGTGGATTTGCATGACCACGTCTTGAGCCAGGGGCCGGACCTCGAGCTGATTGTGGCCGAGGCTCGGATGAACGCGGAGCAGTTGGCCGAGATCGGCCAGGAGCTGGTTGACCCCGACGCGCGGGGCCTCCTGGGGATTGGCGGCGCAGGAAGCTGAGGTAGCGGCGGGAGATCTCGATGCAGTTGGTCACCTGGCGGGTGATGACTTTGAGGCGCTCCTTGACAAACTGGAGGTCTTCCACCGGAAGCTGGGTCGAGTTGCCAATCCGCTGGCTGATGAGCTGAATGAAGCCGGAGATGATGGTCAGCGGGCCGTTGATATCGTGGATGATGCTGGCGTAGATCTCGGTCCGGGCTTTGGAGAGCTGCTCGTCAATGTGGTGGCTCTGGAGCTCGGCCAGGAGTTGCTGGAGCCTTTCGGCGTTGCTGCGGATTTCGCTCTCCAGGGAGCGGCGATGCATCGCGTTGGCCACGGCCGCCCGCATTGTCGAGATGTCGAAAGGCTTGTTGATGTAATCGCAGGCGCGGAGCCGCAGGGCCTGGCGCATGGTTTCGCTGGTCTCGAAGGCCGTCATCATGACGACCTCGATGCCGGGGTCCACGGACTTGAGACGTTCCAACAGTTCGATTCCCGACATGCCGGCCATGCGGATATCCAGGATGGCGACATTGATTTTGTGGTGTTGGGTCAACTCGATGGCGGTGGTCCCGTCGGGAGCCATCCACACTTCGTACTCGTCCTTGAAAATGACGTTCAACGATTGCCGCGGCCCTTCCTCGTCGTCCACCACCAGGAGTGTGCCCTTCCGGGCGGGGGCTGGCGGCTTGGGACCCAGGTCCAATAAAACGGGGGCAGCCATAGTCCGCCTAGGGAAGGCCGCCTCCGCCGGAGGCCAAGTTGCCGCGCCTTCGGGATGCCGACTGGCGGCAGCACGGCAACACAGCGAACCCACACGCTTTTCTTCGAGCCGCGATATTGAACACGACTCCCCATAGTAGCAAAGTCAGGCGCTGATTCAAGTAAAATGGCGTGAATTGGCTGGCATAGCCGGAGGGGTTGGCGGATACTGGGGTGGTTGAAAGCTAAACAAGAAAAGGCAACAGTTGACGGTTTTGGCTTATGAGCGAGATAGAATACCGCGGGCGGCGGGCGCATATCCTCAGTAACGGAACCCTGGAAATCATCGTGACGGTCGAAGGGGGTCACATTGCCGAGGTGAGGGACAAGGCCACGGGGCTGAACCCGCTTTGGGCGCCGCCGTGGCCGACGATGGAGCCCTCGCACTACGACGCGGCCAAACACCGGCAGTACGGGGGCGATTCGGAGAGCAAGCTTCTGGCGGGTATTCTTGGGCACAATCTGTGCCTGGACACGTTTGGGGGCCCTTTGGGAGCGGAGGCGGGGGCCGGGATGACCGTTCATGGCGAAGCGTCGGTATCGGCCTACGACATCGCGGTCAAAGGTGACACGCTCAGCCAGGCGGTGGAGCTTAAGGAAGCCCGGCTCAGGTTCACGCGCGACATCCAACTGCCGGCCGGGGCGCGCGTGGCAACGATTAGCGAAACGGTCGAGAACCTTTCGGCATGGGATTGGCCCATCGCCTGGACCGAGCACGCGACCCTTGGGCCGCCGTTCCTGGAAAAGGGCCGGACGCAGTTTCGAGTCACGGCGACCCGGTCGAAAGTGAATGAGGCTGATTTTACGGGCGGCAAGGGCCATACGCGGATGGGAGCCGAATTCGACTGGCCGATGGTCCCGTGCGTGGACGGCAGCTTCGAGGACCTGCGGGTGTTCACGAACCGGCCTGTGTCGGGGGCGTTCACGACGCACCTGATGGATGCGGGGCGGGAACAGGCCCGGTTCACGGCGTGGAGTCCGGCGCATGGCTTTGCTTTCGGTTACGTTTGGCAGCGGAAGGATTTTCCCTGGCTGGGCATCTGGGAGGAGAACCATTCCCGCCTTTCCGCGCCGTGGAATGGAGTGACGCTGACGCGAGGCATGGAGTTCGGGGTATCTCCATTTCCGGAGTCGCGGCGGGCGATGATCCAACGCGGCGGCTTATTCGGGGTGCCCGGGTACTGCTGGGCGCCCGCGCGACAGAAGGTGAGCGTTCGTTACCGCGTGTTCCTGGTCCCGGCGTCGGAGTGCGTGGAGCCAGTCGAGTGTGTCGAGCGTGAGGGCGTAGTGGTTTCGGAGCGTTCACCGGTATGAAAAGCAAAATATCACCGCCGGGCCTGGCCGGGAAGAACCCCCTCAAAGAACTGCTTCGACAAGGGCACTCGGCCATCGGGGTGCTCGTCACCGTCAATAACGTCGAGGTGGCGGCGCGAATGGCGGCGATGGGGTTCGATTTCCTCTGGATCGAGACGGAGCACTCTCCGCTGGGCCTGGAGACCGTCCGGAACATTGTCCTGGCCACGCGGGGCTTGCCCGCCGTGCCGCTGGCCCGTCCGCCCATCAGCGAGCTTTGGACCGCCAAACGCCTCCTGGACATGGGCGTGCTCGGGGTCATTTTCCCCTTCATCAACAGCCCCGAGCTTGCCCGGCGGGCGGTTGCCGCCTGCCGATACCCACCGGCGGGGTTGCGAGGCTCGGGCGCCGACCTGGCCCGGTTCCGGTGGCCGGAGCCGGAGAACTACTACGATTTTGCCGATGAGAACGTATTGGTTGTGGCCATGGTGGAGGACGTTCCAGGGGTTGGCGTGCATTGACGAAATCGCCGCCGTGCCCGGCATTGACGTGATTTTCATCGGCACCAGCGATCTCTCCTTCTCGCTGGGCCTGCGGGGCGAGCAGCATCATCGGCGGCTGGATGCGGCGGTGGCCAGGATAGCGGCGGCCGCCAAACGTCATGGGAAGATTCTCGGCCGGCCGGGTCGCACACCCGGGGAGATCCGGCGGTTCCAGGGGCAGGGGTTTCGGTTTTTTATGATCGGCAGCGAGCTGGACCTACTGGAGGCCGCGGCCCGGAGGTTTTTCAAATCGTTGCGGCGCGGATGCTAACCCGGATTTTTCACAGCCTAGGACCGGTACTGGGCTGCCGGAGCTGCGTAGCGCAGGTTTCCAACCTGCTGTATCGCCGACTTCAAGTCGGCAGGCTGTACCTGCTTGGGAGCATCTGCGGATTGGAAATCCGCGATACAGCAGGCTAGAAGCCTGCGCTACGCCTTCCAGTTGGCAAAACCAGTGAAATATCCGGGCTAAGTTGGCGGTCGGGAAAGCCGATCGGGCGCACGACAGACTTCTTCTTGCGCCCACGCCTGCCGCATTCATGCGGCAGGGAACAGTCTTGTCGTGCGCCCAAGTTGATGAGAATCCGGCGAAACTGCTTTATTCGCGGGCCGAGGCGGTCTAACATGGGGCAACAATACTTAGCGCTATGATGAATCGACGCTCTTTTTTCGCAACGACGGCCGGGCTGGGGGCGACCCTGGCCCTGGGCAGTGAGGCGCAGGACACCGCACCCATCCAAACGGCGCGCAAGAAGCCGGTCAAGCTCGGCCTCTGCACTTATTCCTATTGGCACTTTCGAGACCCCAAAGTATCCATTGAGACGGTGATCGAAAAGGCCGCGGAGTTGGGGGTCGGAGGCGTGGACATCCTGCACCGGCAGATGGAGCTGCCGGAAAAGGAGCCGCTGACGGCGGCGCATCGGGCTTATTTGCGGAGGCTCAAGCGGCACGCCTTCCGCAACGGGGTGGCGCCGATCTGCGTATCCATCCACCAGAATTTTGTGCAGGCCGACGCGGCCGAGCGGCAGCGGCAAGTGGAGCATACGCACAAGTGCCTCGAGCTGGCTTCCGAGTTGGGCGCGCCCAGCATCCGTCTCAACTCGGGGCGGTGGAACACGATCAAGGACTTTGACGACCTCATGAAGGCGCGCGGGATCGAGCCGATCCTGCCGGGCCACACTGAGGACGAAGGTTTCGAGTGGTGCATCGAGTGCATCGAGAAGTGCATTGCCAAGGCCGAGCAGTGCGGGGTGGTGATGGCGCTCGAGAACCACTGGGGCCTGAGCCGCACGCCCGAGGGCCAACTGCGGCTCATCAATGCCGTGCCTTCGCCCTGGCTGGGGGCCCTCATGGATACGGGCAACTTCATGGAGGACCCGTATGACAAGCTCAGGATGATCGCTCCCAAGACGGTCTATGTTCAGGCCAAGGCCTACTACGGCGGCGGCGAGTGGTACACCCTGGACTTGGACTACGGCCGCATCGCCGGGATCTTGAACGAGGCCGGCTACACCGGCTACGTCGCGCTCGAATACGAAGGCAAAGAACCGGCCGATACGGCCGTGCCCAAGGGCATCGCAATGCTCAGGAAGTTCTTTCCGGCTGCTCCCTGAGAGCTTGGTTGGAGGGGTTGGCGGCTTGTGCGGCGGGGGATTTGTTCCAGATATAGCGGAACATGGCCACGCGCAGGGCGGCGGTCAGGGGGATGGCGAGGATGCCGCCGAGCAAGCCGCCGAGGAGGGTGGTGCCGACCATGACGGCGATGATGATGGTGAGGGGATGCAAGCCGACGCGGCCGCCCATGATTCTGGGTGAGATGACGAAGGCCTCGAGGGCTTGGACCGAGGCAAAGACGGCCAGGACCAGCAGCGGGTGGAGCCAATCGCCGAACTGGACGAAGGCAATGACCACCGCAGTGCAGCAGGTGACGATGGCTCCCAGGAAGGGAATCATCGTGAGGAGGACGGCCATGGCCCCGATAAGGACGGCGTAGGGCAGGCCGATGGCCAGGAAACCGATTCCGTAGAGGATTCCATCACAAATGGCCACGAGCACCTGGCCGCGGAAGAAGGCAATGAGGTAGTTGTTGATGGAGCTGAGCACGAAGACCAACTCCTGCTTGAAACGCGAATCGGTCACGGGCAGGTAGTCGGTCCAATTGGAGGAGATGCGTTGCTTTTCGAGCAGGAAATAGAAGGTATAGACCGGGATGAGGGCCAAACCGACCAGGACGCCGAACCAGGAGGCGACGCGCTGTTTCTGGCCCCAGAGCCAGGGCCCGAGGCTGCCGATGCCCTGGGCGAGCCAACCGGCGGCAGTCTGGAAGTCCTGCGTGCTGAGGGGGCGCCCGAACAGAGGGGCCGGGGCGTTGGTGGGGGCGCCCTCGGGGGAGCCGGGGGCGTCGGGGGGGCGGGCGGGAGCGGCCTGGTTTGTCTCACCGGGCAGGGTGGCCTGGTTGGTTTGAGGGGCTGCTTTTGGGAGTGTTGCAGGGCTGCCCTGTTGGCGCTGGAGGAGCCGTTGCACCCAAGGCGGCGGATGGCTGATCCAATGCCCGAAGGACTCGGTGAGCCGGTTGGCGTAAGCGGGGATGTGCGAGGCCAGTTGGCCGGTTTCATTGATCAGGTGCGGCACGACGCTGGCGAACAGGGCCGCGAGGAGGAGAAGGGCGCCGGCAAAGACAGCGAGGATGGCGCGCGTGCGCGGGGCGCCTTTGCGCTCGAGGAAATCAACCACCGGGTCGAGCAGGTAAGCGAGCACGCCGGCCACCGCCAGCGGCCAGAGCACGGGCGAGAGAATCTGGACCACCTTTCCCAGCCCCCAGGCCAGGGCCACCACCAGGGCGGCGAGGACGGCAATCGCCAGGCCGGTCAAGGCGTGCCAGATGAGGCGCGCCTGTCTGTCGGTAGGCGGATGGAGGAGCATAAACAAGATTCCGGGTCAGCTTTGTCCGAGCTTCCTGGATTTTTCGGCGGCGGCGCGCACGGCATTCATGAGCGTGGCGCGCAGGGCGCCCTTTTCCAGCTCGTGGATGCCCTCGATGGTGGTGCCGCCCGGGCTGGCGACCCGATCCTTGAGGGCGCCCGGATGCAGGCCGGTTTCGAGGATCATCCTGGCCGCGCCGAGCACCGTCTGGGCGGCGAGTTTTGTCGCCACATCGCGCGGCAGGCCGGCCGCCACGCCGCCGTCGCTCAGGCCTTCGATGAACATGCAGGCGTAAGCCGGTCCGCTGCCGCTCAAGCCAGTGACGGCATCCAGCAAGGCCTCTTTGACGGAAAAGGCCATGCCGACCGAGGAGAAGAGTTCTTGCGTCAGAACGCCATCTTCCGTAGAAGCCGCCTTGCCCAGGGCAAAGGCGGTGGCCGAGGCGCCGACCAGCGCCGGGGTGTTGGGCATCACGCGGACCAGGCGGGCGCCCGGACCGAGGCCGGCCTGGAGCCTGGCCAGCGGCACGCCGGCGGCAATGGACAGGAGCAGGTGTTGGTCCGTGAACCGGCTGCGAATTTCAGCCAGCACGCTGCCGACCTGGTCGGGCTTGACCGCCAGGACCAGGACGGAAGCGGCAGCAACGACCTCCGCGTTGAGGGCGGAGGTCCTGGCGCCCGTCTCCTTGGCAAAGGCCGCCCGGGCCTCTTCGCTCGGGTCGCCGGCGATAATGGCCTCGGCGGTGACAAGCCCAGCCCGAAGAAAACCCCGAGCCAGCGCCGTGGCCATTTTGCCCGCGCCCAAAAAGCCGATGGTAAGCTTTGCTGCCATAAATGTATTGCGCGGTCGCAGACCGCAGGTCAAGAGTATCCGGACCAAGGGCCGGGTGTCGAGTGTCGAGGGAACGAAGTCCCAGGGCCAGTGACAAGGTTCTCCGCAAACCATTGTGGGAGACGACGTAAGGAGTCTCCGATTGAATTTTGGGCACAGCGAAAGCCTGCTCCCCTCGGAGGCCATTGGTCAGAGACTCCTTACGTCGTCTCCTACAATCAGGGAATGGGGCCCGTTTCGGCGACTTTGTCACTGGCCCTGACGAAGTGCCGCCCCTCGCCTCTCGACCCTCAACCCTTGGATGCCGGATTGCTTATAAGCCGGCTCCCAGCCCGGATATTTCCCAGCCTAAGAGCGGTACTGGGGTGCCGAAGCTGCGTAGCGCAGGTTTCCAACCTGCTGTATCGCCGACTTTCCAGTCGGCAGGCTGTACCTGCTTGGTCGCATCTGCGGATTGGAAATCCGCGATACAGCAGGCTGGAAGCCTGCGCTACGCCTTCCAGTTAGCGAAACTCTAGAACCGATGGACCAATTGCTCGACGACGAAGGTGCTCTCGCGGAGGGCCTGTTCGCTGAAGGGCCCGAACCACTGCGCCACGTGGCGGAAGCGGGCGGCGAACTCGGCTTTGTCTCCGCGCTCGACCAGGCCGAGGTGCTGCTGAAGGGATTGGACATAGTCTTTGAGGAGGGCCAGGCGCTGGGGCGTGGCGAAAACGATCTCGGCATACAAGGAGGGGTCCTGGGCGAAGAGGCGCCCGACCATGGCCAGTTCGAGGCGGTAAATGGGGCTGGAGAGTTCGAGCGTGCGGAGGATGGGAATGCGTCTGGAGCAGAGGAAGTGACCGAAGGCAAAAGTGGCGAAGTGGCGGAGGGCCTGGACGATGCCCATGATGTCGTCATGCTCATCGGCGGAGGTTTCGACCAGCACGTTGCCCCAGGTTGCCAGTTGGTCCAGGAGCCACTGGCAGGCGTCCATTTGGCGGCCCGGGGTGACGACGAGGATTCTGTTTGTCCATGGTTGTGGTAGCCGGTCCGAAGAGGGGGTGCAGGCCCACCACAGGTCCGGGATGGGCCTGGAGCATGGCCTTCAAGGGCTCGCGTTTGAGGCTGGTGATGTCGGCCAGGATGCAGGTTGGGGGCAGGTGGGGCGCGATTTGGGCGGCCACCGAGGCGGTGGCGTCGATGGGCACGGCCAGGATGCACAAATCCAGGCCGGCAGTCAGTGATTGGACGCGCGGCCAGTCGTCGCGGTCCAGGACGCGGACCTCATAGTCCGACTGCGTGAACCAGGCGCAGAAGAACCGGCCCATGCTGCCGCGCCCGCCCACGATGAGCACGCGCGCGCCCGGCCGCGCGGCCCGCCGCCCCAAAGTCCGCAGTTGCCCGGCGCGAGACTGGCGGAGCACTGCCCGGAAGAGGTCCTCGACGTAATCCGGGTCCAACCCGGCCTCGACCGCCTGGGCGCGGCGGGCCGAGATCAGGTTTTCTTCCCGCGCCGGGTGGAAAGTGGGCAAGTCCTGTTGCTGTTTGACCTGGGTGATCTGCTCGACGACCCGGCGCCGCTGCGCCAGCAAGGCCACTAACTGCTTGTCAATGCTGTCGATCTCCGCGCGCAGGCGCGCGATGCCGCCGGCCTGAGTTGGCGCCGCCGCGGCCTCTGGCGGCGCACCGGGAGTTGTCGATTCCTGTTCGTTCATGGCAGACATTCGGTTATGGGACACCGGTTCATAGGCAAGCAGGCATCCAGGGTCGAGTGTCGAGTGTCGAGGGGCGAGGGTCGAGGGGCGGCACTTCGTTCCCTCGACACTCGACCCTCGACCCTCGACGCCTGCGTCTGGACCGGTTTTCATGCCGGACTGCTTGCCCGCCCTGAGAGGTTATCGCGGCCGGGGTGTCGGCGCAAAGTGTTTTCCAATTGACGCCCGGCCCGCGAACTTCACCATGGCTGGAGCCATGTCCTTTTTACAAAACCATGACAAATGGTTTTGGTGGTGCGCGCAGGCTTGCGGGTTGGTATCGATTGAACAGGTCATGAGATGAGCGCGCGCGCAAGACGAGAGCCGGTGTTTTTCTGGCAGGGGCTGTTGATTCTGCTGCCGGTGGGGGTGATGGCGGCCATTGGGCTGACGGCAATTCTGCGCGACAAGGCGGCCGTGGAGCAGCAGGCGCGGCAGCGGGCGGAGGAGGTCGTCCAGCAACTTGCCCCGGAAGTGGGGCGCCGGGTGTTCGTCGAGTTGGGCGCCTTCGACCTCTGCGGACTGGAGTGGTTGGAATATGAACGGCTGCGACTGGCAGGGGGCAGGGCCGGGACATCCGGGGAGGGCGTTTCGAGCCGGATGAAGGAGTCCGAGTTGAATGGCGCGCCGTTGAGGAGTTGGCAGGCGATGTATCCGGACCTGCGGCCAGAGGAGATATTTCCGAACCGGGTGTTGGCTGCCGGAGACCGTGGGCTGGCTCGGGGGCCGGGCCAGGATCAACCTCCGCATCCGCCAGGATGGTTCCTGGCCCTTACGGGGGAGCAGCGGCGGTCGTGGGAGGCGTTGGGCCAGGCCGAGTTGTCCGGGAAGAAGGCCGGGGGATTGGGGGCTGCGGTGAAGGGTTTTCTCGAGCTGAATCCGACGGTTGAGGCGCGCGCGAATGCGGAATTGATTCGGCTGGAGGGCGAGCCTGGGCGCGAGCCGATAAAGGCGCTGAGGTCGTTTGCCGAGGCGCATCGGGGGATGATGTCCGAGGCCGGGGTGCCATTGTCCAACCTGGCTTTGGCGGAGGCGCTGCGGCAAGCCGGTTCAGGGCCGGAGTTGGGGACAGTGCTGGACGCGCTGGTGGATGAGTTGCTCGAGGGGCAGAGTCTGCTGTTGCCGGAGTTGTTGAACCAGGCCCGCGCGCTTATTGGCAAGGCGCCGCGGCCCAAGGAATTGCTGGACTCTGTGGAAAAGCTCTGGTCGGCCCAGGCGCGGCTGGGCCGGATTGCCTGGGGTGTCGGGCAGTTGGGTTCGGCGCCGGAGGCGACGAATCTCTGGGTCGAGGCCATGGGACGCCGCTGGTTCTGTGTCCTTGGCAGGGTTGGAGGGGCTACTAACGCGACGACCGGCGCCGAGGGCGCCCCTGGGGCGGCCAGGGGGTTTGCCGAGCTGCGCGTCTATCCCAAGGTGGTGCTCGAGCGCGCCTTCGTCCGGGCAATCCGCGCGAGCCGCGTTGCGATGCCCGGCTACTTGGGCCTGACTGCGGAGTTGGAGGGAGAACCGCTGGACTTGAGTGGTTTCCGAGCGGCCCGGCCCGGGGCGGCTCGGGTGCTGGCCGAGGTTCGAGACCATCTTGCCCAGTCGAGCGTGGTTTTGCCGGTCGAGGCGATGCCCGGCGAGATTTCTGCCCTGACCCGGCCCGGTCGGGGAATCGAGCCGATGTCGAGCCGTCCGCAGTGGGTCCTTCGGCTCTGGCTGGCCGACCCGGCGAGGCTCTTCGCCGAGCAACGGCAGCGCACGCTGCTCTTTGGCGGGCTGATTGTCACTTCGACGCTGGCGGCCATATTCGGACTGGCCGCGGCGCGGGGCGCCTTCTATCGCCAGCTCCGGCTGGGCGCGCTCAAGAGCAACTTCGTGTCGAGCGTTTCGCACGAGTTGCGCTCTCCGATTGCCTCGGTGCGGCTGATGGCCGAGAGCCTGGAAAGCGGCAAGATTGCCGAGAGGACCAGGCAGCAGGAGTACTTCCGCCTTATCGGCCAGGAATGCCGCCGGCTTTCGTCGCTGATCGAAAACGTGCTGGACTTTTCCCGCATCGAGCAGGGCCGCAAGCAATACGAGTTCGAGCCGACCGACCTCGTGGGGCTGACGCGACAGACGGTCAAACTGATGGAGATGTCCGCCACGGAGCGCCAGGTCAAGCTGGCCCTGGCCATTGCCGAGGCTGACATCCAAGCCCTGAGCACTGAGCCTGAGGTGGACGGCAAGGCCATCCAGCAGGCGCTGGTCAACCTGATTGACAACGCGATGAAACATTCCCCCAAGGGCGAAACGGTGACTGTGGGCCTGGAGGTGCGAAGGAAAAAGGAAGAAGGAAAAAGGAAGAAGGAAGAAGGGCGAAGGGCGGAGGTTCATCCTTCATCCTTCATCCCTCATCCTGCCTCGATGCTGCTCTGGGTCGAGGATCATGGGGATGGAATTCCGGCGGAAGACCACCAAAGAATATTCGAGCGGTTTTACCGGCGCGGCTCCGAGTTGCGCCGCCAGACGCAGGGCGTGGGGATCGGGTTGAGCATTGTGAAACATATTGTGGAAGCCCATGGCGGCCAGGTGCGGGTGCGGAGCGGGGCGGGGCAGGGCAGCCGTTTTACGATCGAATTGCCGGGGTGGAAATCCGGAACCCGGGAGGCGGTCGCAGGATTAACCGCAAAGAACACAAAGAACGCAAAGACTTAAGAACAATGAGGCATTTCTCTGTGAGCTCTGCGTTCCTTGCGGTTGATTTTGCAACTGGCTCCCGAAATCCGGGATTGGAATGAGGTGATGCTATGGAACGGGTACTGGTTATCGAAGATGAGGTTCCGATGCGCACGGCGCTGGAGGACGTGCTGGCGGGGGAGGGTTATCGCGTGCTGACGGCGGCGGACGGGGAGAGCGGGCTGAGGCGGGCGCTGGAGGAGAAGCCCGATCTTATTCTGTTGGACATCATGATGCCGCGGCTGGACGGCTATGCGGTATGCGCTGAGCTGCGCCGGCTCTCGAGGCCGGCGCCCATTCTGATGCTCACGGCCAAGGGCCAGGTCGAGGACCGGGTGTTGGGGCTGGACGCGGGGGCGGATGATTACCTGGTCAAGCCGTTCAGCAGCCGGGAATTGCTGGCGCGGGCGCGGGCGTTGCTGCGGCGGGTGCGCCGCCAGGCCCGGACCCCGGCAAAGCTCCAATTGGGCGAGGTGGAAATCGACCTGGCCCGGCAATCCGCCGCGCGCGCCGGCAAACGCCTTCACTTCACGGCCAAGGAATTTGCCATGCTCCGGTTGATGGCGGAAACCCCGGGAGAACCGGTCTCGCGCGAGCGGTTTCTGGATGCCGTCTGGGGTTACACGGCCTTTCCGACGACCCGCACGGTGGACAATCACGTGGCGAGCCTGCGCAGCAAAATCGAGCCGGACCCCGATTCGCCCCGCTGGCTGCTCACCGTCCACGGCATCGGCTACAAGCTTGAGCTCCCAGGCAATCCGTAGTGACTGGTGCGTGGGATGGAGGACACCCAGCCTCGAAGGGAATAGCCGCGAGGAGGCACAAGAGGCCCAAAGGATTAGGGTTTTTGCAGTGCAATAGCCCAATTTGCCTGCAGGCTGCGAAGCATTTTGAGCCACAGATTGCACAGATTACACAGAAGAGAATTCCCATCTGTGCAATCTGTGCAATCTGTGGCTCAAAAATCATGGTCGAGGTGGTTGGTTGCGGCTGCGCCCATTCGCGTCAGGCTAAGGCGTCTGCGGCTCCGGACAGCAGTTCGTAGTAGTTTTTGCGATCGTTTCGCTTTTCGTAGAAGGCATGGCGGGCGAGGCAGAACTCCACCCATTGAACGACCGAGACGCCCAGCACCATGGCCGAGAACCAGCAAGCGCACTGTCCGAGAATGTGCCCCAGGCGAAGGAGGCTGACGTGTTGGCCGTGGGGACAATTGAGTTCCAGCAGGTCAGAAAGCTGGCAGACCAGCGCGCAGAACAACAACTTGGTCAGCACCGAGAGCTCAAGCAAGACCGGGGTGCGGCAGTTGAGGTGAGGCAATCCCAGGTGGCTTTTCCAGGTTTTCAAAACATGATCTCAATTCGCCAGCGCAGCCGATAGATCGCGGCCAGGACCTGGGGGGCCAAGTCGCCGCCGGCACGTTGGTCACGAAGATGTTCCAGCCCATCAAGAAGAGATGCTCGGCGCCAGGAGGGGAGCGGTGGCGTTTCTGGGCGGAGACTTTGGCCTTGTGCCGCCGCTGATTGGCCACTTCCTCTGGCACGGGCAGGGCGACCAAGCGCACGGTCGCTCGCTCCGGTCCCAGGAGCACGTCCATATCCAAGGAGCCAGAGTTCTTCAGGAGGGCCTTTAAATTCAGCGGTTGGCCCGTCTTGGGGTCGTAGGATTGACGCCGTGGCGGTAGCGGCTGAGGAAGGAGATGCCCGCACTGACAAACTGGGCCAGGACTGCCGTGGTGAAGTAACCCAGATCCCGCAGGACCAGATCGCCGGGGCGGGCGACTTCCAGGATGTCCGGGGCGGCGGCCTGGTCATTGCGAGTATAGCCCGAAAGGGAGACGTGCCCGACCACGCCGTTTTTGATGTCGCAGATCCATTGGATTTTGAGGGTGGCGTAGTCTTGCCCATGTTGGTTGCCGGCCCCGGGGAAGAGTTCAGCCAAGTGCTTGGGCAGCGTTTGGGAGGTGCTGTCATGGACCCAGACGTGAGCAAAGCGTTCAAGGGCTTGGCAGGTCGGAACGCCACGAGCGATCTGGCTGAAGAGGGCCGTGACGACCCCAGCCAGAAAGCCTTTGAGGCCACCGGAGAGCCGTTCACTCAAAGACTGTTTAGTGTAGGTGGTGTCGGCGGCCAAGCCGATGACTGCGGCGGTATGCTCCAAGGCGAGGTCGGTTTCGGGAGCGAGGGCCAGGAGGCCCTTGGCAAATTTGAGCATGGGGATTTTACGTGGGCTGCGCTGCAGAAAGCCTGAGGCTCGGGCGATACCCTCGGCGTCAGATGGCGTCGAGTTTGGGGAGGCAGGCCGGGAGCTGTTGGTGGAGGGAGGCGGGCAAACCGGAATTGTTTTGCGCGGAAGGGTTAGGAGATGACATGCGTGGTTTTATATAGTATTAATACTATATGCCAAAGCGACAAAAGGCGACAGAAAAAACGACGGGTTACCTCATCAAAGTGCAAAAGGTGGAGCGGCCAACCAATCGCTCCTACTATCTGAACTTGCCGGTGGTCCTGGCGGAGGCGCTGGAGATCAAAAAAGGGGAAGAAATGAAGTGGCTAATCGAAGACAAAAACGTGCTGCTCCTGTGTCGGACACAGAAAAGGCCGCCGCGTCAACTGCGCGCCAAACCTTAGCCTGACGCGAATGGGCTGCGCCGCTCTAAGCCTCTTGTGCCTCTTCGCGGGTATCCGCAATGTCTCCTGAACAGAGGTGGGTCCAAACACAGGGCCGCTGACATCCCGGCAAGTCGTGATTGTAACTGTTCGCGTCGGAGCGTGGGGCGGACCTCCGGTCTGCCGGTTAGGCGGGCCTCCGGCCCGGAGTTTCGACTCCCGCAGGGGCACGGAGCCGGAGGCTCCGTGAACCGGCAGACCAGGAGGTCTGCCCCACACCTGAACAGTTGCTCGTGATTTCTGCCACCCGGGGCGCCCAAGAACGCCAGAGGCTGCCCGAGCCAAAGCGGTGTCGCGCTCCGCTTGCCAGCGCACTGCGAAGCGGCCTGCCCGAGACGGCCCCACGGACTTTGTGGCTGGCCCTGTCGGACTTCATCCGGGTTGAACTTTTTGAATTGTTTTGGCCCGCGATTGCCCCATCCTGTCGGCGTCTTCGGACTGTGTGCTCTATGGAAAGGTTTAATTTAAACGTCTATGGGCAGGATGTGACGCTTAGCATCGAGTCCCGCCTGTACGACCCGAAGAACCGAGGCATCCTGGGACCGCATGATTATTTCGCACCGGGCACGGAATCGAGCCTGGAAATCATCTTATGCTACGGCAAGCGGAGACGGGCGTTCGCGGATGATGATTTTCTCCAGATTACGAATTATCGCGGCAAGGCCGGCAGCCATATCATCCGGCAGTTGGTCTGTTACCTGGCGGCGCATCACAGCCGGGCCTTTGACATCGTGCATGGCACTGGACTCCTGGTGGACTCGCGGAAGAACCTGGGGATTTTATTGGTGGGCGCGGCCCATTGCGGCAAGAGCACCCTGGGCGCGAAACTGGGGGATATCATCATGGATGATGACATCATGCTGGTGACGGGAGACAAGATGCGAGTGGCGGGCAAGATGGGTTTTGTCACCTATAGGCACCTGGAAAGCGGCAGAAAATATCTCACGCCGCTCCCCAATGGGGTTAAAGAAGCGGATATTGGCCTAGTGTTCCTCCTGGACAAGAAACAAGAGGGGGGGACGGTTCTGGACGTGGACAACACGATTCCACGAAAATACGCGCGGCTGGATGATTTGGCGCCGATATTGAAGAATGCCTACCTGCGCCTGCCGCCCATCAGGGTCGGCGCTCCCATTTTCAGGCTCGGAACCCGGGGCAAGCTTGAGCAGACGCTCCGCACCGCGAAATACATCATCGACCAGCACATTTGATGGCCGGGTAACGGAGTTTGTGGGGCAGGCTCTACCCAGTTCCGGCGTATTCTTCCTCGGTGATGAGCTTCAGGCCCATGAGGATGTAATCATGCATTACGGATTGCATGTCTTTGACATAATCGGGCAGGCGGAGGAGGTTGCTGAAGCCCAGCAAGCCGAACATCCTGATGGCGGCTTGCTGCTGATCAAACATCTCGGCTTCGAGCCACGTGAGACCGGAGTGGCGGGCGACATCAATGATCTCGTTGATCAGCTTGCGTCCGATGCCTTTGCCGCGGTATTCCGGCAGGGTATGGACATCAAAGCGTCCGATATGCCGTTTCCAGCCCCCGAGGTCCTGGTTGAGGGTGGCCAGGCCCACCATCTTTTTGTCGGCGAAGGCGAGCAAGTGCAGGGTGCGGCCGTGATCGATGCTTCTGCACCACCGACGGATAACTTTTGGGTCGGGAGCGCGTTCCTTGAGAAAAATGAGGTCCTCGCTCGGAAGGGCCGTGAAAAACGCGCACAGCGCTTTGGAGTCGGTCGAAACCAGGGGTCGGAGCGTGATGGACACCCCGCTCTTCAAGGCGACGGTCTTGGGATAGCTTTCCAGTGCAGTTTCCATTGACATAATCAGTATTACTACACCCGCGCCGCCCCAAAAAAAAGCATTTTCCTGTCTTCGGCCCCCTCATCGCCTGAGCCGCCCGACGATGCGCTCCCGGTTTACGATGGCGATGACGGTCTGCAGGCGGTTGTCCCCCGCCAGCACGAAGCGACCGGGTCCAATCCGGCCAGGGGCAATGTTGCAGTGGTCCCTGAATTGCACATAAGGTTCCGCCAGTGGCCTGCCGTTGACATAAACAAATCCGTCTCGCACCGCCACATCTTCCCCCGGCAGCCCCAGCACTCGTTTGATCGCCAACTCCTTGCCGGTCCAGGCCGCCACCACGTCTCCGCGACGAGGAGGCCGGAGGAGATAGATGACCTTGTTGACCCCGGCTATCTCTCCGGGGTGCAAGGTCGGGAGCATGCTGTCCCCCACTATGAACGCCGGCATCCAAACCCATCTCCGCACGAGAATCGCCAGCGCCAGAAGAAGCAGCAATCGCTGTAGGGTCCTGCGCTGCTTCGACGCTGGCTTGAACGCTCCTATCGAACGGTCCTCTTCCTTTTTCATCAGTCGCCGGCGCCCAAGCCCGCGCGCCGCTTTGCTTCCCAGGCCTGCACCCGGGCGGTCAATTGCTTTGCCGTCTTGAGATTCGGATGAAATCGGACCAGATGCCCCACCGCATCCTCCAGTTCTTCGGTGCGGCCGCAATGCCCTGAGCAATCCAGCGAAGAAGGCACCCAGTCCAGGACTTCCGGGCGCTCGGGCGCCTCGTGCAGGAACTGCAAGAAGCGATCCAGGAGTTGATTCTCAAGACGATTCTCGGAATAAACCACCAGGAGCTTCCGGTCCAGGTTGACGTCCAGGTCCTGAATCGTGGCGCGGAGTTCTTCGAGCGGTTGGAGCCAGGAAACCGCGGGAGGAACGCCCCTGCCAGATCCGGCCAGACCGGCAGGGCCCCCGCCCGGCTGCCGGCGGTTACCCGCCTGCCGAGGGTCGTGGAGCGGAGAGAGCGCGAAATCCCATGCCGCATTCCGCGCCCGTGTGTAGCAGGACTCCGCCTGCTGTTTGAGGATGGCCGCGGCGAGAGCCGGCTCGGAGAAGGAATCCAGCGGGGCAACGTCAGCCGCCGGATCGGGCTTCCGGAAAAACTGGCCGGCCTGGAAGGCGGACCGGGTGACGTCCACGGCGATCATCGCCGCCAGCAGCAGGTAAAAAGCACTCCGGGCGACCTCTCCGGCCCCAGGGCTGCGGCAGAACCGCGTGACGGCGCCGCTGTTCATTGGTTTGACACTTGGCTCACATTGCTTTCGTACACCAGTCGGAGCCGCGGGCTGAATTATTCAGAGTGACCGCAAGGTCTTTCATTTTGGCATTGCGCCAGGACGGGAGGTCTGCGCACCA
The DNA here is from genome assembly GCA_963713735.1 of uncultured bacterium. GTDB lineage: Bacteria > Verrucomicrobiota > Verrucomicrobiia > Limisphaerales > UBA8199 > CAVQND01. The sequence goes on along the minus strand of CAVQND010000009.1, from coordinate 56,753 downwards.
TTGCGGATTGCCGCGTTCATGAAATCATAGTATGCAAACCGACTCTTCCGAACGATGGCTGGCAAGCCTTCTAGCGGGTGCTTTGCTGGCCGTAAATCCTGGTCATCGGGCCTTTGCCCAGGTCTTCACCGTTGATGCCAGTCAGAGTTCAATCGCCATCTCAGGCACTGTTCTGGGTTTTGCTTTGATGGAGCAAGGGGCGGGGAGCCTGACGGCCAGCTACGAGGGCACGCTGGAGACCGCCCTGGGGGCCGGCACGATTCAATTCACAGGGCAGAGCCTCATCCAGGCGCAGAACAGTGGCAGTTGGCAGCCCAAGGCGGATGGGAGCGCGGGCAGTGCGCCGGCCAATTACGGCGGGCTGGCCAGTGCCGGCATTGCCACGGTGGTGGCGGCCCTGCGCAACGTCCAATTCGACGCCACCAGCCCGGTGATCAACGTGGCCAGCGGGCAGTTTGACGCGCGCAGCCTGACGTTCTCGTTTCCGACGAACGCAACCAGCACGCTGGCCTACAACGTCGCCGGCCTCATCAGCACGTCCGGGGTCGAGCCTCTGAGCGGTTATGCCACAAACAAAGTCACGAGCCAGGCTACGCTGGGCACCAATGGCGACGAGCAGACGCTGATTATCCCCGTGGACGCCACCTTCCTGTTGACCCTCGTCTCGCAGGACGACACCACAGTGAGCGTGAAGGGCCAGTTGGTCGCGAGCCGCAGCACGACTATTCCGCTGGCCATCCAGTCCATCAAGGTGCAGGCTCAGACGGCGACCCTTCAGTGGCAGAGCGCTCCGGGCCAACAGTTTCAGGTTCTATCCTCCACGAACTTGAACACTTGGCAGACCAATGCGGCCAACGTAACGTCGGCAACGGGCACTTACACCTGGAGCGGCGCGGCGACCGCCGTGCGGCAGTACTTCCGAATCGCGAAGTGATCGGGGCTTTTTACAGCCCGGAAAAGAACCGGCGCCAGCGCGGCAGCCAGTGGCGGCTGGTGTCAAAGGAAAGAACCACCGAGGTCGCCTGGCCGAGGATGCTTTTGCGCTCGACAGTGCCGAAATAACGCGAGTCAAAGCTGTTATCGCGGTTGTCGCCCATCATGAAATAGCGTTCTTCGGGCACGACAATCGGGCCGAAGTCACGCTTGGCGGACACCCGGGGGATGGCCGCCACGGCGTGCGGCCGGCCGGGGAGTTGTTCACCGGCGAAGACCTGGACCGCGCGGTCGGCGGGCGAGACGTCGCGCAGCAACTCTTCGGCCAGGGGCTGGTAATCCACCGGTTTGCCGTTGAGGATTAACCTGTTCCGGCGCAACTCGATGGTATCGCCGGGCAGGCCGACCACGCGTTTGACCAGACGCCGGCCATCGTGGGGGGAGTAGAACACTACGATTTGACCGCGCTGCGGGTTGCTCCACTGGGCAAGGTGCCGGGTCGTGAATGGCATTTTGAGGTCGTAGGCCAGTTTATTGACGAAAACGCGGTCGCCTTCCAGGATGGTCGGCTTCATCGAACCGGTCGGGACATCGTTCCAGTCCGCCAGCGAGGAGCGGATCGAGCAAACGATGAGGACGGTCGCGAGCAAGGGCCGGATATCCTTGCGCCAGTAGTGCCGCATCGTGTGTCCTGATGGAAGCGAGCTTCATCGTGCGTTGGACAAGAACTGCGGGTGCGTGTTCAAACCGGCCCGGAGCGGCATGTTGGGATAGCACTGTCCAGCGGGCTGATATGCCGCTCCTGACAGAGCTTGAGAGAACCCTTGAGGGGCCGCGTTTCTATAAAGACGCCGCTCCTAACGGAGCTGTCAGGCACATCCCAAGGTATGGCTCGAATAGAGCGACCCCAAAGCCCATCTAGCCCACGGGTGCGGCCCGCACGAGTTCATCTCCAAAACCGAGCAGGCCGAGGATTTCCAAGGCGCCTGCGGAAGAGCGGAACTGGGCGGGTCGAACCTCGGCAACATCAAGCCACTCTTGCACTGTGAGGGTCTGATTTGCCCCGTCGTTCTTGAGCAACGCGGCGATGTGTTCAATCGCCAACTTCGTCTGTTTTTGAGTGATGACTTTCATAATTCGATTTCTGGCGATGGAGGCAGTGTGCTTCCTGCCAGGAGGACTTGTCGAGAGCAAAATCCCGGTTTGTGATCTTAAAGCTCTTGCCGCGAGGCTGGGAGGTATCATAGGCTGCGGGTCGTGCTTAAACGCGTCCCACAACCACCAGTCAATCCCGCTTTGCGGGACCCCGAGCGGCCTGATTTCTGGACCGGGTTGGCGATTGTGCTGGTGGGAATCGTGCTGGTGGTCTGCGGGTCGCGGCACCTGACTTCCATCGAGACGGTCGAGGGCGGCACTGCCTGGGAGACGCAGTTGGTCAAGGCCTTTTCCTCCGGCGGCCTGCAATTCCCCGAGCAACTCGCCCCGGCTCCGCCGCCCAGGGACAATGATCCAGCCGCCCTTGAACGGTGGGCCAAGCAAAACTCGCAGTACTCTCCGCCGACATGGAAAGTCCGCGTGGATGCCGGCGCGACCACGCCGTGCCCGACCTGAGTGAGGTGAACATTGGCCACGTGGCGTGGCCGCTCCAAGGTCGAGGGGTGAAGGGGGAAGGTTGCAGCACACAGGAATGAACAACGCAGAACAGAAACCGAAGGGGCCGGCAGCGGGGCCGCCGGGGGCGCCGGATGGCTGCGCTGCCTGTGGGGCAGAAGGGGGGCAGAGGGAGGGCACGGTCCTGGGGCGGAAGCTTTCGCGGAGCCGGCCCTGGGTGCAGGCGGGGTTTCTGGGTTTGTGGCTGGCGCCGGCGGGCCGGTGGCTGCACGGCATTCCGGGCTGCGTGTTCCACTGTTATTCATGCCCGCTCTCGGCTTTCGCCTGCCCGGTAGGCGTGCTGGCCAATTATGCGGCGCTGATGCCGGTGGCCCCTGAGATGCCTTGCCTGCTCCTGGGGGTGCTGCTGGTCGTGGCCGCCGTCAGCGGGTCGCTGGCCTGCGGATGGGCCTGCCCGTTCGGTTTTCTCCAGGACCTCCTGGGCAAGATTACGCCCGGAAAAATCGCCCTGCCGGCCTGGACCGGGCACACCCGCTATGCCGTGCTGGCGGGCCTGGTGATTCTCCTGCCGCTGCTCCTTGGCTCCAAGGGCATTCGCTTCGACGACCAGACGGTCTCGATCTGCCGGCTTTGCCCGGCGGGCGCCCTCGAGGCGGGCCTGCCCTACTCTGTGCGGGGCCTCCTCACCGGCCATGGCTGGATGATGAGCTGGTTCAAGTCCGCGCTGCTGCTGGCCTTTGTGGCGGCGGCGCTGTTCATTCACCGTCCCTGGTGCCGGCTGTTTTGTCCGCTGGGCGGATTGCTGGCCTTGTTCAACCGCCTTAGCCTGTTTCATCTGCGGTTCAATCCCAAGGAATGCGTCGAATGCAACCTCTGCCGCAGCCGCTGCTCGATGGGGGTGAAGGTGGACCGGAAGGTCAACGTCTCGGGCTGCATCCGGTGTCTGGAGTGCACGACCTGCGGGGCGATCGAGCCGCGCCTGGCGACGCCGAGACGTTGAAGCGTTACGGTGCAGCAAGTCGCTGCACAGCAACAGCCCAATTTGCCCTCAGGCTGCGAAGAATTTTGAGCCACAGATTTCACAGATTACACAGAACTAAGATCATCGCTTCTTCTCCGGCCGAGCTACGTCTGACGGCGGCGCAGGAATTGGCAGCGATCCTGCCAGTCCTCCTTGCCGTGCGCCCGCCACAAGGCGGCCAGGGCGCCCACAAGCGCCCCAACATTCGAGGAGGCGATGGTCGCATCATCAATGAGGATCACGCCAGCGTGGTGAAGGCCCTCCTCGGCAAGCTGGCGCAAGTCCTTTGCAGCCTTGAGCCGGGGCCGGGCGCAATGCACATTCGTGCAGCCGGCCCGGTCCAAAGCACGAATGAAGAATGATTGCGAGCAGTCCCGGAAGGCGGCGCCGCGCTTGAAGTTGCGGGTGAGCGCGGCGGCGGAGGCGGCGTTGCGCGCGGGCCACCCCTGGGTCTTCGCGGAGGGGATTCGGGAGCAGAGCCGTCCCGGGCAGACGGGCGAGCTGGCGGTGGTCTATGATGGCAAGGACCGGTTTTTGGCGGTGGGCTTGTTCGATGCGGACTCGCCGATCCGGCTGCGCGCGCTGCAGGCGGGCCGGCCCGAGGCGGTTGACGCAAGCTGGTGGGCCGGCCGGTTCGAGCAGGCCCTTGAACGCCGGCGCGGCTTGTTCGACGACCAGACGACCGGCTGGCGGTGGATACATGGCGAAAACGACGGCTGGCCGGGGTTGGTCCTGGACCGGTACGACCGGACGCTGGTCCTGAAACTCTACACGGGGGCGTGGCTGCCGCGTCTGGATGAGATCGCCGCGCTTTTTGTCGGGCGGTTGCGCCCGGAGCGGATGGTGTTGCGTCTGAGCCGCAATATAGGAGAGAGGGCCAGGGGGCAGTTCTCCAGAACGGATGGGGAGTTGCTCTACGGGGCGGGGCCGGCGGGGCCGGTGGTTTTCCTGGAGAGCGGTTTGCGCTTCGAAGCGGAGGTGCTGCGGGGCCAGAAGACGGGGTTTTTCCTGGACCAGCGGGAGAACCGGCGGAGGGTCGAGGGGCTGGCGCGCGGGCGGAGGGTCCTCGATGCGTTCAGTTTTTCAGGCGGTTTCTCGCTCTACGCCGCTCGCGGCGGGGCGTCATCGGTGACGGACCTGGACCTGAGCGGGCACGCGCTGGCCGGGGCGGAGCGGAACTTCGCGCTCAATCGCGAGAACGCGGCGGTGGCGACCTGCGGGCGCGAGACGGTGCGGGCGGAGGCCTTTGAATGGCTGGGCGGCAACGCGGAGCGGCGGTTCGATCTCATCATTCTGGATCCGCCGTCGCTGGCCAAACGCCAGGCCGAACAGGCCGGCGCCATCCGCGCCTACGAGCGTCTGGCCGGGCTGGGCCTGGGGCGGCTGGCGCCCGGGGGCATTTTGGCCGCGTGTTCGTGTTCGGCCCATGTGGGGGCGGAGGAGTTCTTTGGGGCGGTGCGCAAGGCAGTCGCCCGCTCGGGCCGTCCGGCCCGGGAACTGCAGACGACGGGCCACCCGCCGGATCATCCGGTGGCCTTCAAAGAGGCGCGCTATTTGAAGGCGATCTTTTTCCAGGTCAGGAGCCGCTTTTGCCACGATTGACTGCGATTTGCTCCGAAAGTGGCAAACAGTATCCAATGCCACTATCAAATTCCCCAGCCCCAATCTTGTTCAAAGCCGTAAGAGTCGCACAAGCTGGACGGGAGTCACGATGGCGACGCCAAGGGGCTTTTCCAACACAAGCAGGTCGCGATCCTGAGTGGCGAGAAACTGTGCTCCAGCCGCCACTGCCGTTGCAACAAACAGGTTGTCATCGGGGTCGCGGCTGAGTTTCCCGCTCAGCGGCAACGGTTCAACATGCAGGGATTTTGCGGCGAGCCATGCCAGCGCCCCGGAGGGTTGCGTATTTGAGAACAGTTTCTCCCGAACCTGGGCTGTGATGACGGCGTATTCTTCCATGATTGCGGAATTGATCACGGTTCGGAACTGCCGCTTGGCCAACCCCGTCAAAGCTCGTCGCGCCGTGCTGCGGGGCCAGAAGATAGCCTCAACGAGAACGTTTGTGTCAATGACAACAGTCATGCCCGGCGTTTGCCCGAGCGGTAGCGTTGTATGGCCTTGCCAATGAACGCGTGATCGCGTGCCGTCGGCTCACCTTTGCCACCGGCCGAATCAACACCGGCAAAGGCGGTTCGCATTTCCTCCATAGCCTTGCTCTCGCGTGCTTCCCTCAGCAAACGCAGCCCTTCGCCCACAACCTCGCTGGCATCTTCAAACTCACCTGAGTTCACTTGGCTAGCCACGAATTCTTCCAAGGCCGATGGCAATGACACTTTCATCTCCTTTAGCTTGCCGCGAAGACAGCCTTTGTCAACCCGTTTTGGTCCTCAACGTCGTCAGCCAATACGCAACCGGTGAACCCAACGAGCAATAAGGGGAACAGTCGGCAGCTTGCGGCCCTTTTCATGATGATTCCCCTCATGTTTATGTTGTGTGCTGTGGTCAGGTTAGCAAGGTTATTTCGTGATGGCTCCTTAGAAAAGGTTATTGAAGAGCATGCCCATGACAGTGAGGGGGCCTGGTCTTCGAGGCCCTCGGTGGCCTTATCGACCTTCTGCAGAGTCGAGTTTGGCGTTGTCGTAGAGCTCGCGGTCGTTGACGATTTTGCCGATGGAGCCCTGGCCCTGGTTAATCTTCTGGAGGATTTCCCTGAGATGGGTCATCGAGGCGGTCGTTTCGCGGTAGAGGGTGTCCTCCTTGAGGAGTTTGCCGACGGTGCCCTGGCCGGCGTTGACCTGGGCGACGGTCTGGTTGACGCGGTCAACAACTTTGCGGGCGTCGGCGACGGTGGCTTTGACTTCTGTGGCCGTGTCCTGGAAATTGCTCACCGCGGAGAGGGTGGAGTTGTAGAGAGCGGGGTCGTTGACGAGCCTGCCGACGGTGCCCTTGCCTTCGGCGATCTGGGTGGAGATGGTCTGGATGTTGGCGATGGTGGCGGTGAGCGGGCCCCGGTTGGCTTTCAGGAAGTCGGTCAGGGGGCCGAGGAGGTTCTCGATTTTTTCGCCGGTGAAACTCTTGGTGAGGTTCTCGACGTTGCCGGCGACGGCGTCAACCTTGGCTACGATGGCGCTCAGGTCGGGGGTTTCGACGGAGTTGAGCAAGGTGTCCTTTTCGGCCAGGGGCGAGTTGGGGGACCCGAAGTCCAGGGAGACAAAGTTCTGGCCCATCAGGCCGGTGAACTTGATGCTGGCGGCGCTGTCGGTGTGGACGAGCACTCCGGAGTTGACCTTGATGGTGACCAGGACTTTGTTGTTGATGTGATCCAGGGTGATGTCGTCGACGCGGCCGATTTCCTTGCCGCCCATCCGGACGCGGTCGCCGGTCTTAAGGTCCTGGACGTTGTTGAACAGGGCGCGGTAATGGGTGCCGCGGTGGAAACGCTCGGTGCCGCCGAGGAATTCGAGGATGAGCACGAAGGCGATAATGACCAGGGCGACGAAGATGCCGAGGCGGGTTTCAAGGGTGTTTTTCATAGGCTAATTCCGGGGTAGGTTCGATAGGAGAAGTTAGATCAATTCAGGCGCCGGAAGGCGGCCTGGAGGAATTTCTGGACCAGGGGGTTGGGGTCGCGCCGGACCTGTTCCGGCGCGCCGATGGTCAGGATGCGGCCTTGGTTGATGACGGCGATGCGGTTGGCGACACCGAAGGCCAGGTCGCGGTCGTGGGTGACGATGAGGGAGGTCAGATGGGTGCGTTGCTGGAGGCGGAGGATTTCCTGGGCAATGGCGACGGCCGAGAGCGGGTCCAGTTCGCTGGTCGGCTCGTCGTAGAGGATTAGCTGCGGGTCGATGACCAGGGCGCGGGCGATGGCGACGCGCTTGATCATGCCGCCGGAGAGGTCGCTGGGCATCTTGTCTTGGGCGTCCTTGAGGCCGACGACTTCGAGTTTTTCGGCGACGATGCGGGCGATTTCCTCGGGGGGGTTGAGGCGATGCTCGGAGAGGTAGAGGCCGACGTTTTCGCCGACGGACAGGGAGTTGAGCAAGGCGCCGGACTGGAAGACCATAGCCAGGCGGAACTGGTCCAAGACTTCGGGGGAATCGATGGGGCGGCCCTCGATGAGGATTTGGCCGGCATCGGGCTGTTCCAGCCCGATGAGGTGCTTGAGCAGGACAGTCTTGCCGCTGCCGCTGGGGCCCATGATGACGAAGATTTCGCCCGGTTCCACCTCGAAATCGAGGCCCTTGAGGACTTCCAGGCCCCCAAAACTCTTGTGGAGGCCGCGCACGTCGAGGCGGACGCCATGGTGGTTGGAAGGGGGGGAGTTCATGTCAGAGTCAGCTCATCAACAGGCGAGTCAGCAGGTAATCCAGGATGACGATTAAGATGATCGAGTTGACGACCGCCTTGGTGACGGAGCGGCCGATGCCGCGCGGTCCGCCGCGCGTGATGAGGCCCTGGTGACAGGACACGACGCCGACCACCCATGCAAAAACGAAGCTCTTGAACAGGCCGTTGAGCACGTCCTTGAGCCGGACCACGTCCTGAAAGGTTGACAGAAAGGAGGGGAAGGAAATCTCGATGCGGTGATTGACCATGCAGACCATCGCCCCGCCCAGCCAGCCGACGAGGATGGCAAAAATGACCAGCAGGGGCAGGGCCATCACAATCGCCAGCAGGCGCGGCATGACCAGGTACTGGATGGGGTTGATGTTCATGGTGCGGAGGGCATTGATTTCCTGATAGACCCGCATGGAGCCGATTTCCGCCGCCATGGCGGAGCCGATGCGCCCGGCGATGAGGATGGACATCATGACCGGGGCCAACTCGCGGCAGATAGCAATGCCAACGACGCCGCCCACCGCGCTGGCCAGGCCGTGCTCGACGAGCACAGGGGCGGTTTGCAGGGCGATGACGGCCCCGATAAAAAACGACAGGATGCTCACCATGAGCAGGCTGGCATTGCCAATCTCGAAGAACTGCTCGAATACCTTTTGACGCTGCCGCCACGCCAAAGGCATGGCCAGCAGCGCGCGCCAGAACAGGACTACCATTTCACCGACATTCTCAAACATGGCTCAAAGTCCGGGCGGCTGGTTGTGTACTGCTCTAATCCCAGCGGTGACCACCCACGCGCTTTTATCGTAATCCCAAAGGGCGCCGCTTGGCAACCCCGATTCGGCGGCTCACATCCCCATGATCTGGTAGCCGCAATTGACGTAGATGACCTGGCCGGTGATAGCGGCGGCGCCGTCGCTGGCCAGGAAGAGGCCGGTGGCGCCCAGTTCCTCGGGCAGGACGTTGCGTTTGAGTGGGGCGCGGGCTTCGTATTGCTTGAGCATCCCGGTGAAGCCGGAGATGCCGCGCGCCGCGAGGGTGTTGACCGGGCCGGCGCTGATGCAATTGACGCGGATTTTCCTGGGGCCAAGGTCGTAAGCCAGGTAGCGCGTGGCGGCCTCGAGGGCGGCTTTGGCCACGCCCATGACGTTGTAATGTGGCACGACCTTCTCAGCCCCATAATAGCTCATGGCCAGGATGCTGCCTCCGGCGGACATGAGCGGGGCGGCGGCGCGCGCCAGGGCCACCAGCGAGTAGGCGCTGACATCGTGGGCGATGCGGAAGGCCTCCCGGCTGGTGTTGAGGAACTCGCCTTCGAGGGCTTCCTTGGGCGCGAACGCCACGCAATGAAGGAGCAGGTCCAACCGGCCCAGCTTCCCGCCAAGGGCCTTGAAGATGCCGGCGATTTCGTCGTCCCTGGTTACATCGCACGGCAGGATGAGCGTGTCCTGGCCAAAGGTCCCGGCGAGTTCCTGGACGTTGTCCTTGAGCCGTTGGCCCTGGTAGCTGAACGCGAGCCGGGCTCCTGCCTGGTGCCAGGCCTGCGCGATGGCCCAGGCTATCGAGCGCCGGTTGGCCACGCCAAACACGATTCCCTGTTTGCCGGCTAGCGAGCACATGCGTCTTTAGGGGTCTAGAGTTGGAATTTGACCACAAACGCATGGCGGCAGGGCGGGGCCTTTTGCGCCGAGGCAGGGACTTCAATTGTGGTTTTTCCGGCCGCGTCCGTCTGCCAGAGGGGCGATGGCTTCACGCCCAAGAGGCGCACTTTGGAGCCGGCGGCGGGCTTCAACGAGGAGAAGCTGATCTGCGGGGGCAGGCTGTCATTTTCGTCTTTGGCCAGGCAAATGGCGTAGGCGGTCTTGCCTTTCTGCGTGAACACAACGTCACCTTCCTTGTATGGCTGGATGGGGCGTGTCCCATAGATGGCCTCGCCGTTCACCTTCATCCAGGCGCCGATTTCCTTCATCCGGGCGGCGGCCTCCGCCGGCAGTTGGCCGTCGGGTTGAGGGCCGACATTGAGCAGCAGGTTGCCGCCCTTGCCCACGATGTCCACGAGCAGATGGATAAGGCGGTGGGTGGATTTGTATTTGTCGTTCGGCTTGAATGACCACGAGTTGCCCATCGTCAGGCAGCTTTCCCAGACGTAGGGCAGCGGATTTTCGGGCACTTCCTGCTCGGGCGTCCGGTAATTCTCATAGCGGCCGCCCACGGTGCGGTCGACGATAATCAGGCGCGGCTGATGCTGCCGGGCCATGGCGGCCAGACTCTCCATCCGGAGGTCCTGGTCGGGCGGGCGCACCTGGCCGGCGTCGAGCCACAGAATATCGATGGGCCCGTAGCCGGTCATCAGTTCCTCGATTTGGCCATGGGTAAAGGCGACGAACCGCTGCCATTTTTCCGGGTGGGCGCGGGTGTCATAATTCGGGTTGCGCGTGCGGGCCGGCAGGGCGGGGTCCCAGTAATCCGGGCAATGCCAATCCGCCTTCGAGAAATAGGCGCCGATGACAAAGTGCTCGCGGCGGAAGGCCTTGAAGACCTCGAGCACCACATTGGAGCGGGCGTTGGTGTGGAAGGGCACGTCGGGGGCGGTGACCCGGTAATCGGTGAGGCGGGTGTCGAACATGCAGAAGCCGTCGTGGTGTTTGGTGGTGAAGACGACGTATTTCATGCCGGCGGTTTTGGCCAGTTTTGCCCAGGGACGCGGGTCGAATTTGACGGGATTGAAGGTCTTGGGCAGGGCCCGGTAATCCGCCTGGAAGCGTTTCAGGTCTTGGCCGCGTTCGGTCCAGGCCGGCAAGTCATCGGGGCGCGCCCATTTATCTTCCTCGACCAGGGGCCACGATTCGATGCAGCCCCACTGGCTGTAGGCCCCCCAGTGCATCATGAAACCGAACTTGAGATCCTGGAATTGTTCGAGCCTTTGTTTGAGCCAGGGCTCTTCGGGGGCAGTTTGGGATTCGCCCGCTCGGGATGAGCAGAGAGCGGCGCAGAGGATGCAGGCCGGCAGAGAAGCTTTTATCATAGTCATCACCCGGTGGCGCGGGCATCCTGCCCGCGTCCCGGTCGTACGGTTCCACGGCTTGCACGAAGACATCTCGATGCAAGAATCTCGGATTCTTCGAAAAGAGTCTTTTTCGGAAGGATCATTGAAAATTGATTATTGAGAATTGGTCATTGGTAAATGAACCCGGGCAGCGTCCTTGCGTGAACGCCAGCCGTTGGCTTTGGCGGTCGAAACTGATTTGCCCAACATCCGGCCAAGCGACTCGCATTCCTCCAAGAGGACCGCGACGCGCCGGGCCGGAAGCAGATGCGCGATGATGATAAATGCAACATCGATCCGATATTAATTACCATTGACCAATTTTCAATTCTCAATTTTCAATGATCCTCAATACTTCAGGACACATGGCCATTCGGAAAAACCTGCGATGCGCACCCCTCCGACTTCCGGCTTCCGTCGGCCGGCTCTTCCGGTTATCATGCGCTGCATCTATGACAATTCGCTTGCTCAGAGTCCTGCTGGCCCTTTGGTTGAGTGCTGTTTGCAGTCCCACGATTCGGGCGGTCGATGCCTCGATTCCCCTGCCGGAGCATCCCCGGCCTGATTTTCAACGGGCGGCGTGGCTTAACCTGAACGGTCCCTGGCAATTCCGGTTCGACAAGGAGGACCATGGGGTTGCCGAGAAATGGTTCGAGGGTCCGGCCGATTTCTCCCAGACGATCACGGTGCCGTTCCCGTGGGGCTCGGCTTTGTCCAAGGTCCCGGACGAGGCCCCCGTGGCCTGGTATGCGCGGGCGGTGCGCGTGCCGGACGATTGGCAAGACCGGCGCGTGTTCCTGGTCATCGGGGCTTGCGACTGGGAGACGCGGGCCTGGCTGGACGGAGAGCCGCTGGGCACTCACCGCGGCGGCTACATTCCATTCGAGTTCGAGCTGACGCCCCGCCTCAAGGCGGGCGCCAGCCATCAGCTCGTGCTGCGCGTGGACGATACGGCCCGGGCCTTCAAGCTCGAGGGCAAACAAGGCTACGGCAATGCCCGCGGCATCTGGCAGACGGTCTATCTGGAGGCCCGCCCCCAGACCTGGCTCGAGAGCCTCCATTTCGCACCCGACCTCGACCAATCGAAGGTGGCCGTGACGGCGGGCCTGAGCGCCCCGGCTCCGGCGGGCGCCGAGCTGAGGCTTGAGTTCAAGACCGGCGATTTGCCCGAGGTCTCCCAACCCGTGCCCGCCGGCGGCACTCAAGTCCAGTTTGCGGTTTCGATACCCAACGCCCGGCATTGGTCGCTGGAGGACCCCTTTCTTTACGAAGTCCAGGCCGTCTTGCGCGCGGGCAATGCCGAAGACCGCGTCGGCTCGTACTTCGGCATGAGAAAAATCAGCGTCGTGAATGTGCCGGGCCTTGGTTTTCCTTACGTGGCCCTGAACGATGAGCCGATTTACCTTAGGATGACGCTCGACCAGTCCTATCATCCCGAAGGGTTCTACACTTTCCCCAGCGATGGTTTCATGCGCGATGAGATTCTGCGTTCGCGCCGCCTGGGTCTCAACGCCAACCGGCTGCACGTCAAAGTGGACGTGCCCCGCAAGCTCTATTGGGCCGACCGCCTGGGCCTGCTGCTCATGGCCGACGTGCCCAACAGTTGGGGCGAACCGGACGCGGACATGCGCGGGGAAATCGAAATGACGCTGCGCGGGATGCTGGGCCGCGATTTCAACCACCCCGCCATTTTTTCCTGGGTCCCCTTCAACGAGACCTGGGGCCTGATGAGCGGCAAAGGCCGCGACCGCCGTTACCAGCCCGAAACCCAGGAATGGGTTGCCTCGATCTATCGCCTGGCCAAACAGCTCGACCCTACGCGCCTGGTCGAAGACAACTCGCCCTGCAACCTTGACCACGTCGCGACCGACATCAATTCCTGGCATGCCTATCTCCCGGGCTATGCCTGGCGCGAGCATCTCGACCAGGTCACCCGCGACACCTTCCCCGGCTCGAAATGGAATTTCATCGGCGGCCGCGCCCAGGCCGGCCAGCCGCTGCTCAACAGCGAATGCGGCAATGTCTGGGGCTACGACGGCAGCACGGGCGACTGCGACTGGAGCTGGGACTACCACGTGATGATGAACGAGTTCCGCCGCCACCCCAAAATCTGCGGCTGGCTCTACACCGAGCACCACGACGTCATCAACGAATGGAACGGCTACTACCGCTTTGACCGCTCCGACAAAATCACCGGCCTGGACGAACTCGTCCCGGGAATGAGCCTGCGCGACCTTCACGGCCCGTTCTACCTCTCCACCGGCAGCGACCTCTGCCGGGACGCCAAGCCGGGCGAAGAGGTCGAGCGTCCCGCTCTGGGCCTCGTTTCTGACCGACCGCGCGCCCGCCGGGCGCCTGCGCCTGCGCGCCACTCTGAGCGGCTGGGACACCCTGGGCCACGCCCAATGGTACTCGCAAAGCGTCCGCGCCATCGAGTTTCGGCCCTGGCTCTCGATGGAGCTGGAGCCGCTGCGGGTCACGCTGCCCGATCATCCGGCCCTGGTGGTGCTGAGCCTGATCCTGGAAGACCCGGCCGGCCTGGTGCTGCATCGCAACTTCACGACTTTCCTGGTCGCCAACGGCCCTGCCCCGCGCGACGAACAGGTCGAACTCAATGGCGTCCGGGTCCGCCTGCTTCGCTTCGCCCCCTCCACCTTTGCCGCCGCCCAATGGTCGCGCAAGCAGTGGAATGTCCTGGATGGCCTCAAGGTCAACGGCGCGGGCGCCGGCTACTTCGAGTTTCGCCTGCCCTGGCCCGAAGGACTCGCGCCCGAGGCCATCGCCGGCGCCTCGCTCGTGTTCGAGGCCTCCGCCAAGCAACTCTTCGGCAAAGACCAGGAAGGGGCGGCCCGGCAGGAAGGCGATTTCATGCTGGGCCGGGGCACCCACGACCCCAGCCGCAATCCCAACTCCTATCCCATGACCGACACCCGCCGCTTCCCCAGCGCCGTGCGCGTCCGGCTGGCCGGCGTGTCTCTCGGCCAATTCGAGCTGCCCAATGACCCCGCCGACCATCGCGGCATCCTCTCCTGGCACGCCCAAAAGCGCGACCGCAAACTCCGCGAGGCCGGCTCTTATGGCTATCTCATCAACGCCGCCATCCCGGCCGAGCCGCTGCGCGCCGCTGCCGCCGCGAAGGAATTCCTCATCCGGCTCGAGGTCGACCCCTCCCTGCCCGGCGGCCTGGCCCTCTACGGGGAACGCTTTGGCCGCTACCCGCTCGACCCAACGCTGGTGTTGACGCTGAGACAGCAGTGAAACTGAATGCGAAAGGAAAGTGTATGCTGGTGGTCCATGTTCATGTCCATGTAAAGCCTGAGTCGGTTGAGGCCTTCAAACGGGCGACACTCGAGAACTCGCGGCGGAGCGTCCAGGAGCCGGGCATCGCCGGATTCGATGTCGTGCAGCAGCAGGACGACCCGACCCGGTTTGTGCTGGTTGAGGTTTACCGCAACCCGCTGGCGCCCGCGGCCCACAAGGAAACCCAACACTATCAAACCTGGCGCGACGCCGTGGCGCCGATGATGGCCGAGCCGCGAGCCAGCGTGAAGTACCAGAAAGTGAAGGATGAAGGATAAAGGATGAGGCATGAGCAAGTCAGGGCTGGTGACAAGGTCTGTCGAGCCTTCTCGGGCGGGCCGCTTTGGAGTGCGGTGGCAAGCGGCGCGCGACACCGCTTTGGCTCGGGCAGGGTCTGGCGTTCTTGGACGTCCCGGGTGGCCGAAAGCGCCGTCGCCGCTTCGCTCTGCCGGCGCACTCCAAGTGACCACCGCTCCACACTTCATCCTTCATACTTCATAATTCATACTTGACCCATGATCCGGTTCGATTTCGCGACCGCCCAACGCATCATTTTCGCCGCCGGCGCCCTTGGTGAAATCGGCCCGTTGGCGCAGCAGTACGGCTTGCGGGCACTGGTGGTGACCGGCCGGGACCCGGGGCGGGCCGAACCGCTGCTGGCGGCACTGCGCCAGCACGGCGTCCAGGCCGTCGCGTGCGCCGTTGCCGGCGAGCCGGAAATCCAGACCGTGGAGGGCGGCGTGGCCCTGGCCCGGCAAGAGGGGTGTCAGTTCGTGATCAGCCTGGGGGGCGGCAGCGCGATCGATGCCGGCAAGGCGGTTGCCGCGATGCTCGCCAACGAAGGCGAGTTGCTCGATTACCTGGAAGTCGTCGGCCGGGGCAAGGCCTTGAGCCGGCCCTCGGTCCCTTTCATGGCGATTCCCACTACGGCGGGCACCGGCTCCGAGGTCACCCGCAACGCCGTGCTCGCTTCGCCCCGGCACCGGGTTAAAGTGAGCCTCCGCGGCCTCGGGATGCTGCCCAAGCTGGCCCTGGTTGACCCGGAGTTGACTTACGCCCTGGCCCCGGGCCTCACCGCCAGCACCGGCCTGGACGCCCTGACGCAGCTCATCGAGCCTTATGTCTGCTCCCGCGCCAACCCGATGACCGATGCCCTCTGTGTCGAGGGCCTGGGCCGCGCCGCCAATTCCCTGCGCGCCGCCTATGAAAACGGCCGGAACGCCGCCGCGCGCGAGGATATGGCCATCGCCAGCCTGTTCGGCGGGCTCGCCCTGGCGAATGCGGGTCTGGGCGCCGTGCACGGCTTTGCCGGGCCGATTGGCGGCCTGTTCCCCGCGCCCCACGGCGCCGTCTGCGCCGCCCTGTTGCCCCATGTCATGGAGGCCAACCTCCGCGCCCTGTGCCAACGCCAGGCTGGCAGCCCGAGCCTGCAGCGCTACGAGCAAATCGCGCGCCTGCTGACCCACGCCGCCACTGCTACTGCCGGCCAGGGGGTCGAGTGGGTCCGCCGCCTGGTGGCTGACCTGCGCATCCCGAGCCTCGCCGCTTACGGACTGACCGCCCAACACATCCCCGACCTGGTGGACAAAGCCGGCAAGGCCAGCAGCATGAAAGCCAACCCGATTTCCCTCACCGCCGATGAATTGACGGCCATCTTGCGCAATGCGCTTTAGGCCGGAACTTGCCAGCCCTTGATCAACTCGGCAGCCCTGCTCAGCGCCTCGCCCAGTTTGGCCACATCCTTGCCTCCGCCCCGGGCGTTATCGGGGCGCCCGCCGCCCTTGCCGCCGACCATGGGAGCGATGGCCTGAATGAGCTTGCCGGCCTGGAATTGCCGGGTGAGTTCGGGCGAGACGGTGGCCACGAGGGCGACCGCATTGTTGGCCGCCCCGCCCAGGACCACCACGCCCTTGAACCGGCCCTTAAGGCCGTCGGCCACGCCTTGCAGGAAATCGGCGTCGGCCACGCCCAGATTCTCGACAATGGCCAGGGTCGAGCCGAGCGTTTGCGCCCTGGCCGCCAGGCTGCGGGCCAGCTCGGCGGCCTGCTTCTGCTGCATGGCTCTGAGCTGCTTCTCGACTTCCTTTTGCTGCGCCAGCAGCGAGTCGAGCTTTTTCTCGAGCTCACCCACCGGTGAATTGACCTTGGCAGAGAGGGTCCGGATGAGCTGCAGTTCCTCGCTGGCGCGCCGATAGGCCTCGAGCCCGCAAAGGGCCTCGATGCGCCGGATTCCGGCGGCGATGGCCGATTCGGCTGCGATGCGGAACAGGCCGATCTCCCCGGTGGCGCGGACATGCGTGCCGCCGCACAGCTCCATCCAATACCCATTTAACCCGCTGCGCTCGCCCCCGATTTGCACGACGCGCACCCAATCGCCGTATTTCTCGCCGAAGAACTGCATGATGTCCGGGCGGTCCTTGATGTGATTGTATTTCACTTCGGCCCAGCTCACCGGGGCGTTGTCGAGGATGCGCTCGTTGACCAGGCGCTCGACCTCAGCCACCTGCGCGGGCGAGAGCGGCGCGCTGCTGAAATCGAACGTGAGCTTGTCCGGGCCGACGTAGGAACCCTTTTGTGTGGCATCCTGGCCGACAACCTGGTGCAAGGCCCAATGCAGCAAGTGGGTGGCCGTGCGGTGCCGCTGGATGGCCAGGCGGCGGGGACGCTCGACCGCCAATTTCACCTTGTCCCCCACCGCAGGCAGATCGACAGCCTGACTGTCGGCTGTGGACCTGCCTTCGCTGGCGCTACGGCAGGCAGGCTGTGGACCGGGGACTTCCAAAAAGTGGAGCCAGGCATCCCCAACCCTTTGTGTATTGACGATGCGCCAGAGTTGGCCGCCGGCGCTCAACTCGCCGGTGTCGCCGACCTGGCCGCCCATCTCGGCATAGAGCGGTGAGGTGTCGAGAATGACCGCCGTCTTGTCCTTGATGCCAACCACTTCCAGCACCTTCGCAGGGGTCTCGAGTTTGTCGTAGCCGACGAATTGCGTCCCGGCGGTAGTCTCGACTTCAGACAACTCGATGACCTCCTTTTTCTGAGCAGCGCGGGCTCGAGCGCGTTGCTCGTCCATCAACTTGTTGAAGCCGGCGACCTCAACGGTCAAGCCGCCCTCGCGAGCCATCAACTCGGTCAGGTTGAGGGGGAAACCGTAGGTGTCATAGAGCTTGAAGGCTTCGTGCGCCGGGAATTCGAGGGCCCTGACGGTCCGCCTCGACCCCGTTAGTTTTCCTGCCGGCGCCACGGAGAGGGATGCAACGACCTCGTTGAACAGTTCGATGCCTCGATCCAGCGTCTTGTTGAAGGCCTCCTCCTCGCGTTGGATAACTTCCTCGACACGGTCCCTCTGAGCGCCGATTTCAGGAAAAACCCCGCCCATGGTTTCAGCCAGGACGTTGGCGAGCTTGTAGAAGAACAGCTCATGGAAGCCCAACGAACGCCCATAGCGGACGGCGCGGCGGAGGATGCGGCGCAGCACATAGCCGCGGCCCTCATTGGAGGGAAGGATGCCATCGGCAATTGCAAAGCTCACCGTGCGGATGTGGTCGGCGATGACACGGAAGGCAATATCGATCTTCTCCCTGTCGGCCAGGCGATGCGTGTCCCTGGCCGGCAAGGTCGAGCTGTATGTCTTCCCGCTCAGCTTCTCGATTTTGTCGAAGAGCGGGCGGAAGATGTCGGTCTCGTAGTTCGAGATGAGGCGGTTGAAGTCGGTGAAGTTCCTGGTGTTTTGGATGATGCCGGCGACCCGTTCGAAGCCCATTCCGGTATTGACGTGCCGGGCCGGCAGCGGCGAGAACGTGCCGTCAGGGTTGGCATTGAACTGGATGAAGACCAGGTTCCAGATTTCGATGCACTCGGCGGTGGCCTGGTTGACGAGGCGGCCCTGGGTGTCGCCCTGGGGGTGAGGTTGACGTGGATTTCGCTGCACGGGCCGCACGGGCCGGTGTCGCCCATCATCCAGAAGTTGTCCTTCCTGCCGCCATTGACGATGTGGATTTTCGGATCGAGGCCGGCGGCGCGGAATTTCCCGGCCCAGATGTCGTGGGCCTCCTGGTCGAACTCACTCGGTTCGCCCTTGGCCTTGTCAGGGCAATACACGGTGGCATAAAGCCGGTTCCTGGGGAATTTCCAGACTTCCGTGAGGAGTTCCCAGGCCCAGGCGATGGCCTCCTGCTTGAAGTAGTCGCCGAAAGACCAGTTGCCGAGCATCTCGAAAAAGGTGTGGTGGTAAGTGTCGAGGCCGACGTTTTCCAGGTCATTGTGTTTGCCGCCGGCGCGGATGCATTTTTGGGTGTCCGCCGCGCGGGTGTCCAGGCCCGGGGCCGCCCCGGCCCATCGCGAGACGTCCGGCGCCCGCTGGCCAAGGAAGATCGGCACGAACTGGTTCATCCCCGCGTTGGTGAAAAGCAGGTTCGGCGAATCGGGCATCAGGCTCGAGGACGGCACGAGCGTGTGTCCCTTGGATTTGAAGAAGTCCAGGAACGATTGTCGTATTTCCGCACTGGTCATAAACACAAAACAAGTATAACCGCAAAGAACGCAAAGAGCACAAAGAGACGTGGATCATAACCGCGGATGACACGGATGACACGGATAAAAAAAACATCCGTGAAATCCGTGGTCAGAAGACTCTCCCGCCCGCTGCGGCCCAACGCTCAGCTCACGGTTGAGTCCCTTTCATGCTATCGAGCTTCTTCATGGCGCGTCGGGCCAGCATCCGGACCCACGGGTCCGAATCCGTGAGGGCAGTCCGGATAGCATTTCTGGCGACGAGCGCGTTGGTCCCGAATGCGAGCAAGGCGCCCAGTCCTTTCTGCCGGTCGCTGACGTTTGGTGAACTCAGAAACGGCAGGATGGCGGGGAGGCACCGGTCCGGTTGCCGAGCGATCATGCCCAGGGCAATGAGCGCGTGGGCCTGAATTATGTTGTTCGTGTCCTTAAGCGCCTCCAACAGGATCGGAATCGCAGGCTCCGCGCGGGAGCCGAATTGTCCGACCATCATCGCATTCTCATACCACGCTTGCCAGTCACTCGTATCTTTCAACTTCTCAATCAAAGGGTCGGGCGGTTGTTGCTGGATCTTCATCAACGCAACTGTGGCATCGCCTCGCAATGACCAGTTGGGGCCGGCTGCTGCCCTGACGAGATTACTTTCCGCGCCTTTTGCCGCCGGGCCCATCTCTCCGAGCAAGTAAGCCGCCCGGCCTTGCCACATCTCCTTCCGCTGGCGGTAAATCTCGCTGGCGGTGGACGAGACCCGCGAAAGCCCATCTCTGAGCCCCGCTGAGGGCGCAGCCTCGAGCCTGCGAACCAGAAAAGGAACCGCCTTGGGACCCAATGCGCGAACCGCCTCTTTGCCCAGGTCCGGCTCGAACGGAGAATCCCAAGCGCGATAAAACCATTTGCTGGCTGATTGCCCTTGGTAGGACGGTCCGGCAGGCCAGACAAAGATTAACCCGATGATGGCGGTCAAAAGGGCTGCCGCCGCAACTACATTCAGCTTTTTCATCATATTCAACGCCCGTGGCCCGCCTCATCGTCTCCTGGCGTGGACGCTGCCATCGGCCAGCAAGACCAACTCTGCGCCGTCCGGTTGCCGCACCCGAATCAACACCTCACGGGAACCGTCGTCAACCGCAGATGTGCAGACGCTGACCTCCATTCCGGCGAAACCCCTTACGTTGTCCTGCCCCAGCAGCCCTCTGGCAACAAGCTCCCGCACGTTCACGAATGCGGGGATTGGCGCTCCCTCTGTCTTCAAGAGTTTGGCGTAAGCACGGCCTGCCGGAAGAATCCTGACTGCCCCGGCCGTCAAGGACCGGCGCGCAGGCGTGGTGGCAGCATGGAGCAAACAGAGGACAACCACCAGAAGGACTCCACCAAGGATCGCGACGATCGAGAGGATGCGTTTCATATCACTGTATATAGACACTGGAATCTGCGGATCTGTATAAGCAACTTGCCTTTTTCAGCCCTGGCTCATGCCCAGGGCCGATTCAAGATCCTGTAGGAGCCGACGTAAGGAGGCTCTGATCGGGGTTCAAAATAAATACTGAGCCTCCTCACGTCGGCTCCTACAGTTCCGGGGCGATCTTGAATCAGCCCCGGCTCAAGCACCCACTTTCCCACGGCTCTTTAGCTGTTGCTCGAGGTCGGACACGCTAATGCTGCCGTGCATGCCGGCAGCAAAGGCGCATTTGTACGAGCCGTTGGCGATGAGATTATCGTCATAGAGCAGGACGAACCGGGCCTGGTCGTTCACTTTGGAGGGAGTCTTTTCGCCGGCAGCGACATAGACGTATGGCCTGCCGGTGACGAGGGACTTGGCCTCGAGTGGGGTTTGAGGTGTCCGCTCTCGAAAAGGACCGCGAGGTTGTCCGGGTAAGCCTGCTCATGCGTTTGGGCGTAGCTTAGGATAGCCCAAGCGATTTCCAACATCCTGGCGCCGTTTTTCCGCGCCGGATCATTTTCCCCGGCCTTCCAAAGCGCGGCCATCGCCTCTTCATTGGCCGCCGCCGCCTGGAACAGGTCGGGCCGCTTCCCTATCAGGCCGTCCACGGGCGTCCACGAGAACAACGGGCCACCCGCCGGCTGGCGCTGCGCTGGCGGAAGTCCTTTGAGGTAAGGTCCAAAAATGGCGTCCGGCTCGGACAGAGCGGCATCAAGGAGCGTTTTGGCGGCCTGGGCCGCCCCCTTTTTGGCTGCTTCAAAGGCAGCCCGTTCACTCTCGGGCGGATGGGCGTTGGCTCCGCAAGGGTTCATCAACGCCGGGTCGGCTGCGGCAAAGGCCCCCCAAATCCGATTCGGAAGAAACTGCGCCAGTTGCTGTGGCCCATGATGCCACCATTCTTTAAGGCCCGGCCAGGAGAACATTGGGCTGGCCAACCCATAGACAGCGGCGGCGTAGCCGTTCCTGAGGCTCTGGGCAGGGGCGAGTTCAGCCTTTATCATGAATGCGAATTCGACCGCGCGCAGGGCGAACCAGCGGTTGGTGAAATTCGTGACAAAAAGGTGTCCGGCCAGCGTCAAGAGAATCTCGGCCAGCTCGGGGCGCGCCGCCGGGTCCGCCGTCCGGGCCATTTCGGAGAGGGCGTGGTATATCGGCTGCAATCCCGCACCGCTGAAATCAGCCCAGCGCGAGGTCTTCCAGCTCAACGCGCAAAGCCGGTCAAGGCCCTGGAGATGACATGCGTCGAGGGCCTTGAACAGCGCTTCGCCGGTGATGGAATCATAGAAGCGCATCTCGGGACACGCCGCCGCTTTTCTGAAGGCCTCGAGCGCTTCGCCCGGGCGGTTGGAGACATGCAGCAGGGTGCCCTGCAAATAATGGCCCAGCGAATTTCCCGGAGCGGCCCGGACGAGTCCGCCGACGGTTTCCGCATCGATGCGGTCCATGGCGACGGAGAGGAAGGCGACGACCGGGGCGTAATCGCTCTTGGCCCTGACGGCCATTTCGGCGAGTTCCTTTCGCACAGGGTCGCCCGCCCTGGCGAGAAACGACAGACCGAGCAAGGCCAGAGGCTCCGTCAGGGTCGAGGCCACGGCCCGGACGTTTTCGGCAGCAACCGCCTGGTCCACCGACTCACGGCAGGAAGGCAGGTCCGGCATGGTTATCGGCAACTGCATCATATTATAGACACCGGAATCCGCGGATCTGTATAAGCGGAGCCTATCCCAAAAGCCCGGCGAACGGAAAACTTCGTCGCAACCTTTGTCGCAACCCTTGTCGAATTGGCCATTTTTCGACAAGGTTGGCGACGAAGGTTGCGACCAAGGTGAAGCATCGGAGTTTTTGGGGCAGGCGCTGGCCCGGATATCTCACGGGCTTCGCCAACTGGAAGGCGTAGCGCAGGCTTCTAGCCTGCTGTGTCGCGGATTTCCAATCCGCAGATGCTCCCAACCGGGTACAGCCTGCCGACTTGAAGTCGGCGATACAGCAGGTTGGAAACCTGCGCTATGTAGGTTCGGCAGCCCAGTACGGCTCATAGGCTATGAAATATCCGCGCTAGGTTGGGGCCGCTTTCATCGTCATCGAATGCCGCCATGAATCTTGATGCGTCCGTAGCGGCCTGCGCTCTTGGCTTTTGACCCGAGGCAAGGCACACTGGCCCGCATGAGAACAAACCGCCGTCGCGTCTTGCATTTCCTGAGCGTTTCCTTTCTTTGCCGGGCCTTGCTGGCGCCGGTGTGCGCCGAGCCGGACTCAGCCGCGCCGGACCTCTGGAAACTCGCCAAGGACCCGGCGCAGACGCACCGGTACTCGACCTTGTTCTGCGCGCAGGACGTGCGCGATTACTTGTCCAGCGAGGATGGCCTGCGCCACGCCCTGGAGTGGTGCAAGCGGACCGGTGTCACGAAGGTCTATATCGAGGCCTTTCGCGACGGTTACCGCGCCGAACGGACGGCCCTCGAGCACGCAAAAGAGCGGTTTCTATCCGAAGGTTTCGCGGTCTCCGGTTGCGTGACGACGACCCGGGTTGGCAAGCCCTCGACCGCCTGGAAGGACGTGGTCTCGTGTTACACGGACGGGGCCACCCAAACCAATCTCCAGGCCGTCTTCGAATACGCCGCCAGCGTGTTTGACGAGATCATGATCGATGACTTCTGGTTCGAGGAGTGCGCCTGCCCCGAATGCGAGCGCGCCCGCCGGGCCCGGAC
Organism: uncultured bacterium; assembly: GCA_963713735.1. GTDB lineage: Bacteria > Verrucomicrobiota > Verrucomicrobiia > Limisphaerales > UBA8199 > CAVQND01. The sequence continues at coordinate 33,843 of CAVQND010000009.1, read as the reverse complement.
CGTGACCATCGGCGAGCGCGCTTTCCCGGTCAGCGGCGACTCGTGGGAAGACTACCGTTGCGAATTGATGACTCAGATGTCGCGTGAGCGCGTGCTCGGCCCGGCCAAACGGGTCAATCCCAAGGCCCGGCTCATCATCAAGTACCCCCAGTGGTATGAGAGCTTCCAGGACCGCGGTTACGAGGTGGGGCGTGAAACCGCCGATTTTGACCGCATCTGGGTCGGCACCGAGACGCGAGACTACAACGACCGGCGGTGGGGCGGGACCGTGCAATACGAGGCTTGCTTCATTATGCGCTGGCTGGGCGGCATTGGCGGCCCCAAGTGCGGTGGCGGCTGGTTCGATTCCTTCGGCACGACCGAGCGCACCTACGTCGAACAGGCCCGCCAGACAGTCCTGGGCGGCGCGGGCGAATCGATGCTCTTTTCCTACGGTTCGCTCCAGCGCGGCCCGGGGCCAAAGGACATCCTGGCGCTGCGCGCCAACGTGCCCGAACTCCTTGCCGTCGCCAGGGAAGTCCGCCGCCGCGCCATCATTGGCCTTGCCGCTTACAAACCCCCCAACAGCCATCCGCAAGACGAGCCACGCGTATTCGATTTCGTCGGTATGATGGGCCTGCCCCTGGTCCCGTGCCACGAGTTTCCCTCGGACGCCCGGGCGGCGTTCTTCTCCGTCCACGCCCTCAAAGACAGCCGCTTCGCCGCCAAACTGGATGCCTTCATCAAAACCGGCAGGCCGGTTTTGATGACCGACGGGCTGGCGCGCTCCCTCACCAATCAAAGTGAAATCAGGCTCGAGGCGCCCAACGTTCACATCCTGCCGCTCAACCATGACCCCAAGTCGTTGCTCCAGCTCGGCCAACGGGAACTGGACGAGCTTCGCGCCCCGTTGCTGCGCCCGCTCAACGCCACCTTTCGCGCCCCCAATCGAGTGGGGCTCTACCTGTTTGAGGACGGGAGCTGGGTCATCGAGAATTTTGCCGACGAGGACGCGAGCGTGGAGTTGAACGGCAAGCCGGTGACCGTTGCGGCGCGGGGATGGGGCTATGAGTGGAAATAGGGACCTTTCTCTTTCCTGGCATTCTGCACTGGGCTAATATGCGCGAATGCTTCCTACATTCAAGACCGTTTGCCAGAAAACAGATTGGCGCCCCGGCTGGCGGGCCGTGCTCCTCACCCTGGCCCTGGGAACCGGGCTTCAGACTCAGGCTGCGCTGACCCTGGCCGACCAGGGCCAAAGCAGCTACCGCATTGTCACGCCCGCCGCGGCGATTCCCTCCGAAGGCTATGCTGCCCGGGAGTTGCAGCGTTACCTCGAGAAAATCAGCGGCGCCAAACTGCCCATCGTCACTGACGCCGAACCTGCCGCTTCGCAGGAGATTCTGCTGGGCGACAACGCCCGCTTGCGCCAGATACAGCCCGCTCTCGATTTGAAGAAGCTCGGCCAGGACGGCTTTACGCTGCGCACCGAGGGGGAGCGGCTCATCATCGCCGGCGGCAAACCCCGCGGCACCCTTTACGGCGTCTATGGGCTGCTCGAGGAAAAGCTGGGCGTCCGCTGGTTCACGCCGGATTTGGAGGTGACGCCCCAAACCAATCGCCTGGAACTGGCTGCGCTCGAGGAGACCCAAGTGCCCCCGCTCGAGTATCGCGAGGTGTTCTGGTCGGAAATGCTCCATGACGCCGATTTTGCAGCGCGCCACCGGCTCAATGGCAATCATTACAAGTTCACCGACCAACACGGCGGCCGTTTTGCGGTCTATTTCCCGTTCGTTCACAGCCTCGACAGCTTGATTCCTGCGGACCTTTTCAAGGAGCATCCCGAGTACTTCCCGCTCATCAACGGCGAGCGCAAGAGCGGTTATGTCCAGCGCTGTCTCTCGAATCCTGACGTGCTTAAGCTTGCCAAGTCCCGCGTCCGCCAATGGATCAAGGAGCATCCCGAGGCCAGCATCATCAGCGTTTCGCAAAACGACACCGGCAACTGGTGCCAGTGCCAGCAATGCAAGGCGCTGGACGACGAGGAAGGCAGCCCCGCCGCGTCGCTTCTGCGCTTTGTCAATGCGCTGGCTCAGGACATCGAAGGCGACTACCCAAAGGTGCGCCTCGACACCCTCGCCTACCAATACACCCGCAAGCCGCCCAAGACCCTGCGCCCCCGCCAGAACGTCATCATCCGCCTCTGCTCGATTGAATGCTGCTTCGCCCACCCGCTGGCGACCTGCACGGCGGAGGAAAACCGGCGGTTCCGCGACGATATCATCGCCTGGCAGCCGGTCGCACCGTTGCTCTATGTATGGGATTACACCACGGATTTTGGGAACTACCAGCAGCCGTTTCCCAACTTCGACGCCTTGCAGCCCAATGTCCGTTTCTTCGTCCAGCACGGCGTCAAAGGTCTGTTCGAGCAGGGCAACTACTCTCCGGGCGGCGCCGGGGAAATGGAACCGTTGCGGGCCTATCTCCTGGCCAAGCTGCTCTGGAATCCGGAGGCCGACGTGCAGAAGCTCACCGATGAATTCCTGGAGGCCTATTATGGCAAAGCGGCCCCCAATCTGCGGGCCTACCTGGAATTGCTCCACCGCCAGGTGCGCGATGGCAAGACCCACGCCCACATCTATGATAATTCCAAGGCGGCCTATTTGAACCCCGAGTTCCTGGCCGCCGCTCTGAAAGTGCTGGATGAGGCCGAACAAGTGGCCGAGAACGAGACGGTGCGCGCGCGGGCGCAGGTCGCGCGCCTGCCGGTCTGGTACGTCCAGTTGGCGGGCAACCACCTAAAAGGGGAGGCCCGCGCCGAGCGGCTCCGGCGTTTCCTGGAGCTCGCCCGCAAGGCCGGCATCAGCCACATCAGCGAGGGCCAGACGCTCGAGGATTGGGCCAGCCGGCAAGGTCGTTAGCCCGGATATTTCACGGGTTTCGCCAACTGGAAGGCGTAGCGCAGGCTGCTAGCCTGCTGTATCGCGGATTTCCAATCCGCAGATGCTCCCAACCGGGTGCAGCCTGCCGACTTGAAGTTGGCGATACAGCAGGTTGGAAACCTGCGCTACGTAGCTTCGGCGGCCCAGTAGCACTCTTAGGCTGTGAAATATCCGCGTTAGGGGCTCGTGGAGCGTGAGAGCGTGAGAGCGTGGAGCGTGGCAAGTGCTACGGTGCCCTCACGCTCCGACGCTCCACGCTTCGACGCTCCACGCTCCAACGCCCCCTACAAGCGCGCCACCAGGAGTTCGCGCTGAAAGATCAGCTCCTTGGGCAGGTGGGAGTAGAGCTTCATAAAGAGTTCCTCCTGCAAGATAACTTCGCGGCGCCATTCCTCGATGTTGACCGCCTGGGCCTTGGCGAACTTCTCCGGGGTGAAGTTGGCAATGCCGCCCAGGTCAAAGCTCTTGGGGTTGGGAACCCAACCCAGGGGCGTCTCGTCGGCATCAATCCGTCCGTGGCAGCGGTCGATAATCCACTTGAGCACGCGCATGTTCTCGCCGAAACCCGGCCAAAGGAATTCGCCTTGCCCGTTTTTGCGGAACCAGTTGGTGTGAAAGATGCGGGGTGGGTGCTTGATGGAGCGATGCATGTTGATCCAGTGACGGAAGTAATCGCCCATGTGGTAGCCGCAAAAGGGCAGCATGGCCATGGGGTCGCGCCGGACCTGGCCGGCGCCGCCGACGGCCGCCGCCGTCATTTCGGAGCCCATGGTGGCGCCGAGGTAAACCCCATGCACCCAGTTGAAGGCCTGGAATACCAACGGCACAGTGTCGGTGCGGCGCCCGCCGAAAATGATGGCGCTGATGGGCACGCCCTGGGGGTCGTTGGCCTCCGGGGCCAGCACCGGGTTGCGGGTCATCGGCACACAAAAACGGCTGTTGGGGTGCGCCGCCTTCTCGCCCGACTCGGGCGTCCACTTGTTGCCCTTCCAGTCCTGGCATTCCTCGGGCGGGGGACCGTCTTTGCCCTCCCACCACACATCCAGGTCCGGCGTCAGCGCCACGTTCGTATAGATCGTATCCCGCGCGATCATCTCGATCGCGTTTGGATTGGATTTCGAGTTGGTGCCCGGCACGACGCCGAAATAGCCCGCTTCCGGGTTAATCGCATAAAGGCGCCCGTCGGGCCCGGGCCTCATCCAGGCGATGTCGTCGCCAATGGTCGTGATCTTCCACCCCTGGAAATAGGGGGGCGGAATCATCATCGCGAAGTTGGTCTTGCCGCATGCGCTGGGGAAGGCCGCCGCCACATAGGTCTTCTCGCCGCCAGGGGATTCCACCTTGAGGATGAGCATGTGCTCGGCGAACCAGCCTTCCTGCCGCCCGAGATAGGAGCCGATGCGCAACGCCAGGCACTTCTTGCCCAGCAACACGTTGCCGCCGTAATTGGAACCGACCGAGATGATGGCATTGTCCTGCGGGAAATGGGCGATGTAGCGGCGCTCCGGGTTGATATCCAGCATGCAGTGCAGGCCGCGGTTGAAGTCGTCATCGTCGCCGAGTTGTTCGAAGGCAATATTGCCCATCCGGGTCATGATCCCCATGCTCAAGACCACGTAAATCGAGTCCGTCAGCTCGATCCCCACTTTGGCCAGGGGAGAGCCGGGTGGCCCCATCAGATAAGGCACCACATACATGGTCCGTCCGCGCATCGCCCCCTCGCTCAAGGTCCGGAGCTTCTGATACATCTCGCGCGGCGCCATCCAGTTGTTGGTCGGGCCGGCCTCCTCCTGGTCTTTAGTGCAGATGAAGGTGGCCTGTTCGACGCGCGCGACATCATTTGGGTGGGAGCGATGATAGTAGCATCCAGGGAGCTTTTTCTGGTTCAGCTTGATGAGCATGCCCCGCTCGACGGCTTGCGCGGTGAGGGCCTGGGCCTCCGCCCGCGAGCCGTTGCACCAATACACACGGCCGGGCCGGCAGAGATTCTCCATCTCGGCTACCCAGCTCAGCACGGCCTTATTGCTCGTGTTGCGTTTGCCTAAAGAATCCGTCGTCATAGTTGCTTGTCTCGCCCCTGGGTGAGGCCCAGGGGAACGCCGGCCTCAAATGGGCTGCAAAACTATGCCGTGCCCCCCGGTTTGGTCAAGCTCGCATCAATTATTTCTGCCGAGGCCGGTTTAATCAAAGTCTGGCCAAGCCAGGGGCGGTCTGCTAGGCTGCGTTGGCTGATGAATTTACTGGGCAACAAGCGGATTGAAGAACGGCTCGAGGGCCTGGGTCAGTTCACGCTCCTGGCAAAAGAAGCGGTGGTGTCCCTGTTCACTTTCGGGGTGGCCTGGCGCGACCTGCTTTACGAGGTCTATTTCATCGGCGTGAAGTCCCAGTCCGTGGTGCTCATCACCGGGGCGTTCACCGGCATGGTCCTGAGCGCGCAAACCTACTTCCAGTTCCACAAAGTCAAGATGGATACCCTGACCCTCGCCGTCGTGAGCGTCTCGATGTGCAGCGAGTTGGGGCCGGTCTTGACCGGATTGATGGTGGCCGGGCGGGTCGGGGCGGCCATCGCCGCCGAGTTGGGCACGATGCGCGTGACCGAACAGATCGATGCCCTCCGCACCCTGGCCACCCACCCCGTTGATTACCTGGTCGTCCCGCGCGTGCTCGCCCTGGTCCTGGTCCTGCCCCTGTTGACCGCCGAGGCCATCGTTATCGGCATCGGCTCCGGATTCGTGGTCGGGGTTTTCCTCTACCGCATCGATCCGACTTATTCGTGGGCCAACGCCCAAAAATACACCAGTTTGGAGGATGTGACCATCGGGGTCATCAAGGCGGTCATTTTCGGCGGCGTCGTGGGGCTGGTTGGCTGTTACAAAGGAATGTCTTGCGGCGAAGGCGCCCAGGGAGTCGGGCGCGCCACGACCGAGGCCGTGGTCTATTCCTCCATCACCATTCTCATCTCCAATTTCTTTCTCACGCTGACCCTCGGCCAGGTGTTGCATTTGCTCAATTTGCTATGATCGAAGTCCGCGATCTCAGAAAGAGCTTCGGCCCCAACCTCGTCCTGGATGGCGTCAGTTTTCGCATCCAAAAGGGCGAGTCGGTCGTCATTATCGGCCGGAGCGGCGGTGGCAAGAGCGTCTTGCTCAAGCACCTCATCGGCCTGCTCAAGCCCGATGCCGGTGAGGTCTTAATCGAGAACCGGAGTATTGTCGCGATGAATGAACGCGAACTGCTGCCGGTCCGCCACAAGTTCGGCATGCTCTTCCAGAGCGCCGCCCTGTTCGATTCCATGACCGTCGCCGAAAATGTCGCCTTCGCCTTCCGGCGGGACCCCTCGCTTTCCGAGCGGGAAATCGCCCGCCGCGTCGCCGAGGTGCTCGAGATGGTCGATTTGCCCGGCACCGAATCCAAAAACCCCTCGGAGCTGTCCGGGGGCATGCGCAAACGGGTCGGCCTGGCTCGCGCCATCATCTACCAGCCAGAGATTGTCCTCTATGATGAGCCCACCACCGGCCTGGACCCAATCGTCTCGGACAGCATCGACCACCTGATCCTGCGGGTGCGGGATCGGCTGCGAGTCACCACCGTGGTCGTCACGCATGATATGCGGACCGCGCGCCGCCTCGGCCAGCGCATCCTGATGTTGCACGCCCGGAAGATCTACGCCACGGGCACCGCCGAGGAGATCTTTGAGTCCAAAGACCCCGTCGTGCGCCAGTTCATCGATGGAATTTCAGACGAAAAGGCAGCGAATATGCAACCTGAGAGCTTATGACCAGACATTCATTGGCATGGAAAGTGGGGCTGTTTGTCTCCATCAGTTTGGTGATGTTGGCGGGGCTGTTGATCGAGTTCAGCAAGGGCAGGTTTTTCTTCCACCACACCTATACCATCTATCTGCACGCCCCCGACGTGGCCGGCCTCAAAAACCGCGCCAACGTCCTGATGTCCGGCGTCAAGGTCGGCAGCGTGGCCGACGTGAGCGTCGCTTCCAACGGCAAAAGCGCCACCTTCGCGATCAAAATTTACCAGCGCTACGAGATCCGCAAAGACGCCCGCTTCGTGATCCAGCCCTCCGGATTCCTGGGCGATGAATGTGTCGCCATCATACCCACCAAAACCAAAGGACCCGTGCTGCAGGACGGAGCCAGAGCCGAGGCGGAGGCCCCGGTCAGCTTCGATGAGCTGGAGCCGCTCTGCCGGCGGGCTCATCCAGCGCTTGGACCAAACGGTCGATGGGCTTGGGGCCACGATTGATGACGTCCGCAAACACTTGCTCAACGAACAAACTCTCACCAACGTCTCGGCCCTCGCCTACAACCTGCGGGTCGCTTCCGAACGGGCCTCGACCATCATGAGTAACTTGAATGTCCTGGTGTCCTCGAACGGCCCGGCCATCTCCCAGTCGGGGAGCAACCTCGTGGCCTTCACCGGTCACATGGACGAGTTCGCCGGCAACCTCAACGGCGTGGTCGCCAGCAATCGAACCGCCATCGCGGCCGCCGTCAAAAACATCGATGACTCGACCGAAATCCTCAAGGGCTTGCTGGGCGATGTCCAGGCCGGCAAGGGGTTGGCGGGAACCTTGCTCAAGAACGAACAACTGGCCGCCAACGTCTCACTCGTGGCCTCCAATCTCACCGTGACCACCAGCAACCTGAACCGCCTCGGGATTTGGGGCGTGTTGTGGCACCATAAGCCGCCCAAGGCGTCCACTGCTCGGCCCCCGGTGCGGCTCTCTTCGCCCAAGGAATCCGACTCCTCCGAATGATTTATGGCGCTCTGGGTCATTCGCATCCTCTTTCTGCTCCTGTGCACCACCGGGGGCTACGCCGTCAGCCAGGTGCGGCCGGAGTTTGTCAGCGTTCCCCACAGCGGGTTGCTGGGCCTCATGGTTGGTTTCGGGTTCGGCTGGCTCATGATCGCCGTGGACGAAATGCTCAAGGGCTTCTCGTTGCGCGCCTTTTCCGCGACCACCTTCGGCCTGCTCCTGGGCACCGTGGTCGCCCTGCTCGTCGACCAATCCGGCCTTTTTGAAAACGTTGAGGAAAAGCCCACGCGCTGGCTGATTCGGCTGAGCCTCTTCCTGAGCTTCGGCTACATCGGCATCATCCTGGCCATGCGCAGCAACAAGGAGGATTTCTCCCTCATTATTCCCTATGTGCGGTTCGCCCCGCAGAATAAGCCCGAGAACCTGTTGTTGCTGGACACGAGCGTCATCATTGATGGCCGAATCGCCGACCTCATCGAGGCCAATTTTCTGGAGGGCCTGATTGTCGTCCCGCGGTTCGTGTTGAAGGAATTGCAGCAAGTGGCCGACGCCGGCGACTCGGTGAAGCGGGCCCGCGGGCGCCGGGGCCTGGAGGTGCTCAATCGCATCCGGCGCAATGCCCGCAACGAAGTCAAGATTCATGAGGGCGATTTTCCGGACGAGAAGGACGTGGACGCCAAGCTCATCCGGCTGGCGCGCAACCTGGGCGCCAAGCTCTACACCAATGATTACAACCTGGGCAAGATTGCCGAGCTCCAGTCGGTCAACTACGTCAACGTGCATGAGTTGGCCAAGTCGCTCCGCGCAGTCCTGCTGCCGGGAGAAGCCCTGGCCTTGCGCCTGGTGCGCGAAGGCAAAGACAAGGGGCAGGCCGTTGGCTACACCCCCGATGGGACCATGGTGGTGGTCAACAATGCCCAGAACCTCATCGGCCGCCAGGTGGAAGTGCAAGTCCAGAGCCTGCTCCAGACCGGCGCGGGCGTCATTGTCTTCGCTGAATTGCGGCAGTCCCCTTCCCCAGCCGAGCCCCCTCAGCCCTATCCCAGGCCCGAAATCCCCCCGCAAACCGATTGAAACCTCCCGGTCAAATCCTATGCCGCTTAAAGCAAATCCTGCCCCCCGGCGAAATCAGCTTCGCCAAATCGGTGCTCGACGCCCATGCCGGCGACAAGTGGTTTGCCACGCACAAGCCCGACGCGGTCGCCCTGCCGCGCTGCACCGCCTCGGTGGCCGCGGTCCTTCGCTTTGCTCACCGGCACAGGATACCGGTGACCCCTCGCGGCGCCGGCCAGGGCTATGTAGGCGGTTGCGTGCCCGTCCAGGGAGGCATCGTCCTCTCCCTGGCTCGCATGAATCGCATCCGCGAGATTAACTCCGCCGATTTTGTCGCCGTCGCCCAGGCGGGCGTTATCACCGCCCAACTGCAGGCCGCTGTCGAGAAAAATGGCCTCTATTACCCCCCCGATCCGGCCAGCCGCGCCGAGTCCTCCATCGGCGGGAACATCGCCACCAATGCGGGCGGACCGCACTGCCTCAAATACGGCGTCACGCGTGACTACGTGCTGGGAGTGGAAGCGGTACTGGCTGACGGCACAGTGGTACGTCTCGGGGGCCGCGCGCACAAGAACAAGACCGGGTTCGATCTCGCGCGGCTCCTGGTGGGTTCTGAAGGCACGCTGGCCGTGGTCGCCGAGGCCACGCTGAAACTCCTGCCCCTGCCCCCCTTTCGCGCCTGCCTGGCCGTCGGTTTTACCACCACCCGCGATGCCATCCGCACACTCCATGCCATCTTCGCCGCCGGCTTCCTGCCATCCGCCCTGGAAATCGCGGACGCCTTCACGCTTGCAGCCGCTTATGAGCGCACCCGCAGCCGCCCCTTGAGAGGATGCCAGGCCCACCTCATTGTGGAGCTGGACGGACAGGAACGCTCCGTCCGGTCCGAATTGCGCGAAGTCCAACGCCTCGTCCGCCGGCAAAAGCCGCGCTTCATCCAGCGGGGCTTGGGCCCGAGCCAGTGCGAAGCCCTCTGGCAGGTGCGGCGCGAGTTTTCTTACGCCCTGCGCGATACCGGCTTGACGAAGTTGAACGAGGATGTTGTGGTCCCGCGCGGCCGATTGGAAGATCTGTTCCGCTTCGCCGCGTGCCTCCAGAAGAAACATGGCTTGCCCGTCGCCTGCTTCGGCCACGCAGGCGACGGAAATATCCACGTCAACGTGATGGTGGACTATAACCAGCCGCAGGCCGCCGCCCGGGCTAATGGCGCCCTGGATGAACTGTTCCGGCAGGTGCTCGACTGGGGCGGCGCCATTACCGGGGAGCACGGCATCGGCCTCGCCAAGAAGACCTGGTGGCCCAGGGCAGTCTCTCCGGCAACGCTCGAACTCCACCGCGCCCTCAAACGAGCGCTGGATCCGCGCCGGATACTCAATCCCGGAAAGTTTGTCTAGGTCTCAGCCGCGTAGCCCCGCGCGGCGCGCCCTTGCCGCTTCGATCGGCGTGTGAAGTCCCCGGGCTAGTGCCGGTCGTGATACGGGTTGCCCCCGCTACGCCCGCCACGGTAGCCGCCGCCACCGCCACCCCCACCCCCACCCCCACCTCCCGCCTGGGGCCGTTCCTCGCGCGGACGGGCCTCGTTAACCGTCAATGAACGGCCCTGGAAGTCCTTGCGGTGGAACATGGAAATGGCCTTCGTGGCATCTTCCTGAGTCCCCATCTCAACAAAGGCAAAACCTCGCGACCGTCCGGTCGCCCGGTCCTGCATAATGTTGACCCCAACCACCGCCCCCGCCTGCCCGAAATAATCCTGCAGGTCGTTCTCAGTTGTTGTAAAGGGTATGTTCCCCACGAATAATCTGGCTGCCATAACTGTTATCGATATCTCCGCTGCTGGGGCTGGTGCACGTTCCTGTTCCGAGGTCTCAAATCGTCTGCTCTGAAAGCACAAATGACAATTACCGCATCACCTAGTCTCTGCTGCTGAATTGCCGCCATTAAATATCAAATCCCGCAAACAGACAAGAGAATAATTGCGGGATTCCCGTGGGCACCCCGCATCGAGCTGGAAAGATGGGGATGGTGCGCGATAGAGGGTTCGAACCTCTGACCCCTTCCGTGTCAAGGAAGTGCTCTACCACTGAGCTAACCGCGCTACCGGGGCAACAACCTAACGACTCGGCTCCCGGCCCGCAAGGGCAAAGGATCACTGGGCCCTGAATAATCGCAAAAACCCAGGCAAAATGGCCACTTTCTACAACACGGCGGGCTACCGGCAATTTGCATGGCCGACTCGCAATTGGCGGAGTCAGACGTATCAGGGCGCACGTATGACCCCTTCCTTACGACGGAGAGGGTCGCCAGCCCAGCGAAGCGAGCAACACGGCGAGAACTCGCTAATTCACGGGCGTTTTGGCGAAGCGCCACATTGAGGGCGTTGGGCAAACGGCAATCAATGCCAGAAGGTATCGAGCGGCATCGCCACCGGATAGGAGTTTGCCCTCCGAGCGAGGCATGTGCTATGCTCTGACCATGAAGACGTTGAGTGTGACGGAAGCTGCCAGGAGCCTTAGCGCCTGTGTCGAGCGGGTTTATTCCCGGAAGGAATCCTTTGCCATTGCCAAGCTCGGTATCCCGTACGCGCTGCTCGTGCCCGTTACGGAGACGGGCTGCAATAGCCATGAGCTGGCGGCCGATCTCGCCAGTGCCAATTTGCCCGCTGGAGATCGCCGGAATCTTGCGGCGGCGATTCGCAAAGGCCGCAAGGCACTCAAACCCTTGAAGAACCCGTGGGGCTGATCCTTGACAGTTCCTTGCTCATCGCCGATGGACGGAGAAGCTTTTCCGACGCCTGGAAGTCATCCCCGTGGAGGTGCGTGTGGCCCGCATTCATGCGCGAATTTGGGCGCAGCTCACGGCTTCCGGCCTAATGATCGGCCCGCACGATCTGATCGTTGCCGCGACGGCTTTGCAGCGCCGCTGGGCGGTTGCCACCTTCAATGCGCGCGAATTCCGGCATGTCCGCGGGTTGGAGGTCGTGGAAGCCGATTAACGGCGGCAGGCTTGAGTGGCCCGCGCAGGAACGGACCGGGAGTTGCAATTACCGCCTCGAAGTAGCGGCGGAAAGCAAGTGGAGGGCCGGTAAGCGTTCGTGCCGTGTATCGAACCCCAAACCCCTGGCGGAACCATCCGGGTATCGCGGCAACAGCAGGCCGCGGCCGACGGAGCCGCCTTCGCTCGGAAATCGCTTCCGCCAAGCGGGTCGCAGGCTGCTGCTCCGCCAGTTGTTTTCAAAACCGCTACGATCTGCTGATACGGGTGATGCGCCGGGCGTCGTTCTCGACCGGTAAGCACCCTACTATCAGCGTCAGCCGGAGCTGGCGCGGCCAGGTAACGTCTTCTGTGCTGGGCTCCCAGCCGCACCCCCGGCTGGCGGTTTCATTGCCCGCGCCCTCGGCCATTCCATCGTCACCCAGGCCGACACCTTCATGAACGGTCAGCAGGCCTTTCGCGCGATGTGCCACACTCTTGCGCCGTTTCAGATGAACGTCAAGAGCATCGAGAATTGGCTGGTGGCCTTGACGGCGTGGGGCGCGTTGGGCGGCAGGTAGAGGAAGTCGCCGGGCTTCAAATTGTGCGGTTTGCCGGCGAGGGAGAATTCACACTCGCCGGACAGGATTTGAATGAGGGCAGACTGGGTGGAGGTGTGCTCGGTCAATTCCTGGCCTTGGGCAAAGCCGAACAGGATGACCCGCGCTGAGGGAGTCCGAAGGAGCATTCGGCTGACAATCCCGTTGGGGGCGAACTGTGTTTCCTGAGCCAGAGAAATGATTTTTCCCCGGCTGACATTGATTAACGGTTGCTCGTTCATGAGAGCAATCTACACCCTGGAGCCGGACCGCGCCTTGACGAAGGTCAAGGAGCCAGCGGTAAATCAAGATTGCATTTCCCCAGGGTTCAAGCCTTACTTGGCGCAAGTATGAAGACACTCTTATCTCTGACTGGCGCCCTGCTCGCGGCGGGCGGCCTTTTGGCCCAGGAGGCCGCCAACCCGGGCAGTCCCGCCGACAAACTCGGGTGGCAAGTGGCCATGCATGCTTACACTTTCAAGGAATTCCCCATTGCCGAGGCGATCGATAAAACGGCCGCCCTGGGCCTGAAACAGATGAGCCTTTCCGGCAGCGTGAACCTGGACGGTCAAAAGAAGCCGCGCACCATTGACCTCTCCGACCAGGAGATGGAGGCCATCCGCAAACACGCTCAAGACGCCGGCATCAAGCTGGTCAATATCGGTGTGGTGCAGCTTCCCCCTGCGGAGGCGCAGAGCCGGAAAGTGTTCGAGTTCGCCAGGAAATGGGGCATCGATACGCTGGTGGCGGAGCCGGAGCCCAGGGCGCTGGACCTGGTCGAGAAACTCTGCAAAGAGTACAGCATCAAGGTGGCCATCCACAATCACCCCAAACCTTCGCGCTACTGGAACCCGGACACCGTGCTCGAGGCGGTCAAGGGACGCAGTCCGCTGCTGGGCGCCTGCGCCGACACCGGCCATTGGATGAGGTCGGGGCTTGACCCGGTGGAATGCCTGAAGAAGCTCGAGGGGCGAGTCATCTGCCTTCATTTCAAAGACCTGGCCGAAAGGAGCCCGACGACCCATGACGTGCCTTGGGGGAGCGGCGCCGGGGATGTCAAAGGGATGATGAGGGAACTGAAACGGCAGGGCTTTCACGGCGTCTTCGGCATCGAGTACGAATACCACTGGCAGAACTCTTCTGCGGAAATCGCCGAGGGCATCAAATTCTTCAATGCCGCCTGCGCGGCACTGGCCCAAGAGCACTGACGAGCAGGCCGTCGGCGCCGTTCCTGGCGAGCGTGAAATCCGCCAGCGTGTGGGCTGCGGGCCAAAAACATGGAGCCAACATTTGGCGTGCAATCACGCTACGGATTCGGTTAGAATGCCCCCGTGTGGACGGAAGACTCAAATCCCAACCACCGGGCACAAGCGGGATTATTTCCCTCGACGCATTGGAGCGTGGTGGTGATGGCCGGGGAGCGGGGCACCCCGGAATCGGCTGCGGCTTTGGAACGACTCTGTCGCACCTATTGGTATCCGCTTTACGTCTGCGCGCGACGGCGTGGCCACAGCCATGAGGATGCCCAGGACCTCACGCAGGATTTCTTTTGTCGCCTGTTGGACCGTAACTGGCTACCCCAGGCGGATCGCCACAAAGGGCGGTTTCGCTCGTTCCTGCTCGTGGCGCTGAATCATTTCCTGGCCAACGAGTGGGACCGCGCCACAGCGGTCAAACGCGGCGGGCGCATGAGCTTCCAATCCCTCGATGATGCCACCTGTGAAAAGCTCTTTCGGGAGGACTCGCAACTGACTTGTTCGCCGGAAGAGCTTTACGAGCGGCGGTGGGCCATGACGTTGCTGCAAACCGTGTTCTCGCGTTTGCGCGACGAGGCCACCGCTGCGGGGCGATTGGAGCAGTTCGAGAAGCTGGAGGTCTTTCTTACGGGCGAGAAGCGAGCGGTTACGTACGCGGACTTGGCGGCCGAATTATCGAGCACCCAAGCCGCCCTGAAGATGGCCACGCAACGATTGCGCCGCCGCTACGCCGAGCTGCTGCGGGAAGAGATCGCCCACACGGTTGCTGACCCGGCTGAGGTCCGGGACGAACTCCGGCATTTATTGGCGGTACTAAGCGGCTAGCGGGTCGTTACTTTTTCGCCGGATTGCTTCACTACTGTAGTGAAGGCCCGCGATGGGCAGTGGGAACAGTTGCGGAACGTTGACTTGAACCGGCTATGAAATTGGCGCGGAAATGTGAGGAATGTGGCCGCGAGTTGCCAAAAGACGCTCCCGATGGGCTTTGTCCGGTGTGCCTGCTGCGATTGGGGGCGGCTGAGTTAGGGATGGAGAGCGCCGAGGCCCGGGACCGCGGAGAACTGGCCGAGGATGGCGATGAGCCCCCAAAGGGCGGGCATCGTGATTCAGGCGCCAGTTCAGTTGGCGTCGCCAAACCCGACGTTCGGGGTTTGGGCGCGGGTTTTCGACTTGGGGACTACGAATTATTAGAGCGAATCGGCCAGGGCGGCATGGGGGTGGTCTATAGGGCGCGGCAGATCAGCCTGGACCGCGTCGTCGCCCTCAAGTTGCTGCCGCTCGGACAATTTGCCCGCGAGGATGCGATGGAGCGTTTTCGGGCCGAGGCAAGCGCCGCCGCCGGGTTGCAGCATCCCAACATCGTGGCGATTCACGAGGTGGGCGAACACGAGGGTCAGCAGTATTTTTCGATGGACTACGTCGAGGGCCAAACGCTGGCCGACGTGGCGCGGGACAAGCCACTGTCGGCCCAACGAGCCGCGACCTACCTCAAGACCATTGCCGAGGCGGTACACTTTGCCCATGAGCACGGCATCCTGCACCGCGACCTCAAGCCGTCTAATATTCTCATCGATGCTTCCGATCAGCCGCGCGTTACCGATTTCGGCCTGGCCAAGCGACTGACCGTGGATTCGGACCTGACGCTGACGGGGCAGGTGCTGGGTTCGCCCAATTTCATGTCGCCGGAACAGGCCGAGGGCCGGCACAAAGCTGTTGGGCCGGCAAGCGACGTCTATTCACTGGGTGGGCTGCTGTATCATCTGGTCACGCGCCAGCCGCCGTTCCAGTCAGATACCCTTACCACTCTCCTGAAACAGGTGATCGAGACCGAACCGGTTCCGCCGCGGCTGCTCAATCCGAGTGTCCCTCGAGACCTGGAAACGATCTGCCTGAAGTGCCTGGAAAAGGATGTGAGGCGACGCTACCCGAGCGCCCGAGCCCTGGCGGAGGACTTGAGCCGCTTTCTCAGAGGAGAACCCATTCAAGCGCGGCCTGTGGGCGCCGTGGGCAAGGCGTGGAAGTGGTGTCAGCGGAGGCCGGCGCTGGCCGGTGCGCTGAGCGCCTTGTTAGCCACCTTCGTGCTGGGCCTGACGGCGGTGCTGTGGCAGTGGCGGCAAGCGCGAATTAGCGCCGAGGCGGAGGTCCGTCAGCGGCTCCTGGCCACCAGGGCCACGTATGCGGCCGATATCAGGCTTGCCGAGAGTCTGATCAACGAGGGCCGGTTCGACCAGGCGCGGGAAACCCTGTTCGCCACGCCGGAGGTTTACCGGGGCTGGGAATGGGGCTGGCTGCAACGAAGCTGCCAACAGGACCTGATGACCCTCTCGCGCACAAACGTATACCAAATGTTTGCCGCGTTCAGTCCGGATATGAGCTTGCTGGCGACGGGCGGCGACGAAAATGACATGCATTTGTGGGAGCTGGCGAGCGGACGGGAAATCCGGACCCTGCGTGGACATACGGGCTGGCTTCTCCACGGGGCCTTCAGCCCGGACGGACGCAAGTTCGCCAGCGCAAGCTGGGACCGCACCGCCAGACTATGGAACACGGACACCGGTCAGAGCCTCTGCGAACCGTTAGGGCATCCGTATTGGGTAATTCACGTCGCTTTTAGCCCTGATGGGAAGCTGCTCGCCACTGCGTGCGCCGACGGCAAGGTGCGGCTATGGGATGCGGCCACCGGAGCGCCGACGGGTCAAAGTGCGGACTACGGAGATGCTGTCTCTTGCGCCGAGTTCAGTCCTGACGGCCAGCGCGTCGCTTATTGCGGCGGTTCCGCTTTCTTTGCGAACAGCTTGGATACGTCGGTGCGTATCTGGGATCTGCGGACTGGGCAGACCCGCCGTTTGGACGGACACACCCAAATGGTGTACGCCCTGGCCTGGAACCCCAAAGGCGATCTCCTGGCCAGCGCAGCCCTCAATGGCCAGGTGAAACTCTGGGAGCCGGAGTCCGGCCGTGAGGTAGCCGCGCTGGAGTCCCCTGGAATCGGCAGGTGTGCCTTCAGCGTCGAATTCAGTCCAGACGGACGGTATATCGGTGTGGGGGGAATAGATATTAACAAACGAACTTCCTGGGCGCAGGTATATGATGTGCGGACCCGTCGTTCGGTGCGCGAGTTTTCCGGCCACTCCTTCGTCGTAATAACCATCGCGTTCAGCCCCGATGGAC
Organism: uncultured bacterium; assembly: GCA_963713735.1. Classification (GTDB taxonomy): domain Bacteria; phylum Verrucomicrobiota; class Verrucomicrobiia; order Limisphaerales; family UBA8199; genus CAVQND01. The sequence continues at coordinate 17,099 of CAVQND010000009.1, read as the reverse complement.
AATCGGTGGCCACGTCCTCGGGAGAAGGCACGTTGAAGGTATGGCCCGTGGAGCCGATTCCGGCCAGCGACAGCCTGGTCGGCCACGACCAGGTCGTCTGCGCCGTGACCTGCTCGCCAGACGGTCGCTACGTGGCGACCGGCAGCTTTGACCAAACGGCCCGCATCTGGGATGCGGACACCGGGGCCTTGCTCCATACCATCCCCGTTTGCTTTCCGGTTGTGTCCCTGGGCTTCAGCCCCGATGGGAATAAACTCCTTACGCCGGGTCCGGACCACACGGCCTGTGTTTGGAAAATCAACCCGGACGCCAGCCCTGAACCGATCCTCCGATTGCGGGGTCATGCTCGGGCGGTGATGTGCGTCGCCTGGAGCCCGGACAATCTGTGGCTGGCCAGCGGCGGCAAAGACAACACGGTGCGTATTTGGGACGCTCGAAGCGGCGCCGAGCGGTTGACCCTGACGGGCCACACGGGCTGGGTGCGCGCCGTCGCGTTCCTGCCGACTGGCAAGCTCCTGGCCACGGGCAGCGCCGATCACACCATCCGCTTCTGGGAAACCGAGTCTGGACGTTGTTTGCGGATTCTAACGAACCACAGCGCCGGCGTTCTGTCCTTGGCCTTTAGTCCGGATGGCCAGCGCCTGGCCAGCGGGAGCGAAGACCGGACCGCCAGAATTTACGATAGCCGCACAGGGATAGAGACGGTCGCGCCACTTACCGGCCACCCAGACGGCGTGACCTCACTCGCCTTCAGCCCTGACAGCCAACGCCTGGCCACCATCGGCAGCGGCACCTTGTGTCAATTCGCGGGCGGGGAATTCCACGTCCGTCTTTGGGATGCCCATTCCGGCCAGCAGCTCCTGTGCTTCATCGCCCAAACCAACATCCTGCACGCCGTAGCGATCAGTCCCGATGGGAGACGGCTGATTACTGGGGGGGCCGACAACACAGCGGCGATCCGGCGGGCTTTCCCGTGGCGCTCGGCAGATTATCCGGGAGCCTCGCAAACGCCCCTGGCCGCCAGAATCGAGGACTACAAGCGGCGGTTCTGGCGTGACGCCATCGCCGCCCAACGGACCGGCAACCCGGCGCAGCGCGAGGGTAGTTCAGTTCGGCGCACCATCCGGTATTTTTCGTTCTTCGGGGATTTGAACCTCCCGCCGGTCGGGATCAAGACCCGGCCGCTGTTGCCCATCCCACCTCGCTCGCCTCTGGCCAGGTCCAATCAGCTCGACCTGGCCTCGAGCTACAACCTGGCGTTGAATGAGTCGTGGCAGCCGGCGCGCAGGATGGAGGACCTGGATCTTAACCTGGCCGCGCTCCCCTCGGGGGTGCGTGTCTTCGGCGGCGTGGAATTCGATGTGCGCGGCGTGATCCAGTTGCGCCGCGCCGCGCCCGATTGTGAGCTCTTCCCGCAACAGGTTGCCATTCCCGTGCGTCAAAAGTTCAAGCGCTTTCATGTTCTTCACGGCACGTGGTTTTTCTTGCAGAACGGAGCCGTGATCGGCGCTTTCGCGATTCACTATGCCGATGGTTCCCAAGCGGAGGTCCCCGTCCTTTACGGCGAACACGTCCGCCAAGCGGATCCAACCGAATCACCCGAGGACACGAACTCGGATTGCACGAGCGGCGCGGTCGCCTGGAAGAGTCCCGCCCGGGCCAGTCGCTTGGACTGGCAGCTCCGCCTTTACCAGGCCACGTTCGTCAATCCCAAGCCGAACCTCGAAGTCATAGGGATCGACTACGTGTCCAAGATGACCCGCTGCGGTCCGTTCCTGGTGGCAATGACGGTGGAATAGGAGGGGGAACCCATCAAGAAGCAGTGAGGCGGGGAACCACAGATTGCAGGATGGCACGGATTAGCAGAGCGCTACGCGGGGCTTCACCGCATCTCTACCCTCGCAACCGGCTGGTTTGGCGAACCAATGGAGAGTGGCGGCCAACGGCCTTCCTATCCGCGACATCAGTGGAATTCGTGATCAAGCGAGTTACTTTTTCCGGGTTTTGCTTTAGTACAAGGGTGAGAGCCAATGCAACCGCGCGAAACCATAGTCCAGGCGCCAGCAAGGGGAATACCCTCTACAGCCCCCAAGGGAGCTTCGCCTGTGCTTCCGTTACGCTGCATCTGGAAGCGTTCTCTTGCGAAAGTTGTCAGTTCAAAACAACCAAATTCCTAACAGTTCATCTCAACGAAAGGTTCAACCTCATGAAACCACGACTCGTCCAACTGGCTCGCCACGGAAGCTTTGGCCTCCGCCCGCTGATCACCACCACTTTGCTGCTGGCCGCTTTGGAGGCAGGGGCATATACTTACACCGCCACAGGCTGGGTCATCGGCGTGCCCGTGCCGGGCATCTGGTGTACCAACGCGCTCGCCCAGGTCGGGTTTCGCGGCAACACCTACCTCGCGCGGGTGGTCAGCACCGACGCACGCCTGACCGGGCGCCGCACTATCTGCGTGGATGGCGCCGCACAAGCGGACGGCTCGTCAATTCTCTACGGGCAGGTCTATCACGAAATCGGGACGTGGGACTCGGCCGGGACCAACTTCACGCCCACCGGCGGGTTGTGGGACGCCAGTTACCGTGGGACGATGGGGACGGACGGCAGTCTGCAACTCCACACTGTTGGCTCTGGCTGCGGCGGGGCCATTGACGGATTCCGCATCGACGAGACGATGACGCGGGCAGCCGGAGCGAACCTGGATCCAGCCATTCCTTACCAGTACGCCGGCACGATCATCCTTCAGCCGGTGAACACCACCGAGGTCCTGGACAACTTCGACACGCCTCCGCTCACGGGCTGGGCCACCTGGAAATATGGCAGCAGCACCCTCATCGAGAGCAACCGGCAGCTCGTTGCAACCGGATATTTTCCAGGCCTAGTCACCGACTCCCTCGCTGGAAACACCTTTGTACTCGGCATCTCCGACAGGACTTGGGCCGTGCCCGAGGGCCGGACGCTGGAATGGCGGGCGGACTTGGTGAGTCTCGATGAGAACGCCACCAACGTGGCGGTACTGGCGGTCGGAGGCAACAGCGGGCTGTATGTGTTCCATAAAGGGCTCAATTTCGCCTACGTGTGGAAATGGTCGCCGTCCTATGGGATTAGCATTTTCTCTTGCGAAAAGGCGGCGGTCAGGAACACGAACATCGTCCTGGCTCTCGCCCTGACGCGGGTGAACCCGAATCTGGTGATCACAGTCCGCGTGCTGGACAAAGCCGATCCCAACACGGTGCTGTATCAACACAGCGTTGTGGACACACCCAACGCGGACGCGACCCTCACCGCTGCCCAGTTTGAAGCCGTGGTCGGCAAGCGGTTCCAGGACGTGGTCGCCGATGGCCGAGAGGCGCCTTTCACTTCATTCAGTGTGCTCTTGGGCGTCGAGCAGTGGACCGACGGCAATCAGCCGGCGTGCAGGGCCATCTTCGACAACGCGGAACTGTGGACCTCAGACATTCCGCTGGTCGGCATTGAGCGCGCTGTGCGCCTGAGTTGGCCGGCGTCACCCACGAACAGCTACGCCGTCGAAGGCGCACCCACTGTTGTTGGCCCCTGGCTGCCGGTCCAGGACCTGGCGATACCCGGAATGCAGCAGATGACCGTCCCGCTCAGCAGTGCGGGCCAGTTCTTCCGCCTCCAGCGGGCGCCGTGACCATGAATCCCGCGTCATTCCTATCGGTTAGCGTTTTAGCAGCACAACCGCTTGGCCTCGGGTGGCGTCTTTTTTCCGGCCGGGGGCGGAGGCGCTTGCAGGCGGGGTTACCGCTTAAGACGTGAGGGTCGGAACGGGTAGTATTCCACCTGGCAAAACCGCGCGTCGCGAATGAGCGGGTCGGACGTGATCAGCTTGAGGTTCAAAACGCGCGCCGTCGCTGCGATGGCGCGATCGAAGGGGTCGCCAGGAAAATCCGGAGGCAAGTCATTGGTGGCAACTGCAATATCGGGAGTCACCTCCAGCAACTCGATGTCCCGGGCGAGACCGGCCGCAAAGAAGTCCCTCAAGCTGCCCCGGAATCAAGCCGGCCCCGCCGATGATGAATGGCGCATTGGAGCAGGCTCATGCTGCTGAGGCCCTTTACCTCTTTGGCCTTCCCGAGAAGTCTTCGGATTCTCTCCGGCAGCACCTCGGGCATGGTGACGCTGTTGGACCAAGTCGCTGTATCCAGCAGGTAGTTCACTCCTTACCCCTCCATTCATCGGCCGGGACGCGCTCCGGTGAGAGCGGTTTGCCCCTGGCCAAATGTTTGCCCGCCCCCAGGTGCGATGCCGGTCGCTCGACCTCGAACACGAATCGTTTGCCTTGGCGGTCAACCAACTGGATCCGCTTGCCGGCCGAGGCCAGCCGCTTGAAATGGGACAGTCGCCGTGAAAACTCACGCATCGTGTGCATGTCAGACTTTAACGCTGACAACAAGCGGCGTCAACAGAAACGCAGGCCCATTCGCCCTGCCTTCACCCGGCAGATTTGGCGTGCAGTTGGCCTCCGATGTGGTTGAATGGCCGCGTGTGGACGGAAGACCCAAATTCCGAATCGCGGGCGCACGGGGGCGTATTCGCCACAACGCACTGGAGCGTGGTGTTGGCGGCGAGCCAGCAGCAACCGCCCCAAGCCGCGGAAGCGTTGGAGAATCTCTGTCGCAGCTATTGGTATCCTCTTTATGCCTACGTGCGGCGGATGGGCTACGGACCCTGAAGCTTGTCAAGCCTGAGAAGCGCTCTGTTATATCATCTTCTCAGGCAACCACTTGGGATGAAGGTCTTGCCCCCAAGTTCTTTCTGAGCGCCCCCAAATGCTCACATTCCGCTCCCAGGGGCAGATAAATCCCCTCGCAAAACAGGGATAGGCAATTTGAGTCGCCGCGCCGCCGGTTTATTGACGCTGCGTCGGCGAGGGAGCTGACGGCGCCGCCCATTCGACGGCGTTGATGAAGATCCGCCTGACCTCGGGCCGGTGGTAGTCGTTGTAGGTCTCGTGGCCGGGCGTAAAATAGAAGACCTTGCCCCGGCCAATCGTCCAACAGAGGCCCATGCGGCCAGGTTGCGTCTTGCCGTCGGGCCTGGTGTAGATGCCGTCGAGCGGCACCGCCTCGGGCGTCGGCACGGCAAAAGGTTCGCCGTAACGCTCGATCTGCGGGAGCTTAAAATTCTCGACTCCTTTGCAGATCGGGTGGTTGGGTTCCTTGACGAGGATCTCGGCCGAGGTGCCGTCGGCCACATATTCCCGCCAACTGCACGCCGTGCCCAGCAGTTTCTTGAGCGGCTTGGAGAAGTGCGCGGAGTGCGTCGCGATGAAGCCCATCTTCCCGGCTTTGACCCGGTCCGCGATCTTGGTGACCAGTTCGTTCTTCACCTCCCCATGCTTTTTGTGGCCCCACCAGATCAGCACGTCCGTCTGTTCGAGCAGCGCGTCGCTGAGGCCCTGGTCCGGGTCGTTCAGGCTCGCCTTGACGATCTCCCAGCCCCGGCCCTCGAGCGGCTTGAGTCCGTTGGCGATGGCGGTGTTGATGTCATTGGGGTATATCCCCTTGGAGCCGGGGTCCACGTTGGCGGTGCCTTCGGACCAGACGACGACCTTGCGTTGGGCGGCCTCGGCGGCCAGCAACTGCGGTCCCAGCAGCACGCCGGCCGCGCCGTTGCGCCCGCACCCAGGGCGGTGCGGCGTGAAATGCGGCCGTTGGTTCCATTCGTTCGAGCTGCGGTGCTTGTCTTCATGGCGCCATCATTCCCATTCCCGGGCCTCTGAGGCAAGCCTTTCCGCCGCCGCTACTACTCGGCCCAACCACCCATTGCCGAGGCAGGACTTGCACCTGCGAGCATGTCCAAGGTTGAAGGCTGCACATAAGAAATTGCTTTTTTGCCGCCCCGCCGGTGATTGACGCTTCGCGGGTGATTACATGATCGGCGCGGCCTGCAACGCCAAACGCTGGATTCGCCGGCTCCGGTGGCAGCACCAACAGGAGCGGTGTGTACCGGCGGCGGCCACGGTGACCTGAAAAAGGCGGGAAAACGCAAATAATGAGCTATTTGGACTCAAGTTGAGGCGCGGCGCTCCCCACAGCGCTCTTGGCGCCTGAGATCACGAGAACCACCGCCAGGATCACAATGCTATTAGCGTTCGCCTGGGGCCATATCCGGAGTGGATGGCCACAGCTTTTTCAGCGGAATCGTCATTTGGTTGACTTGCGGACGCCAGCAGCGTAGCCTGGGCGCGAATTCGGAACAACTAATGTCAACTTGAATCAGGGCGGGTACAAAGCACCTTGACGCCTGGGCTTGGCTCGAAGGCCGAGCGCATGCGAGGCTCCGCCCGCCCACGGGGAGCAACGTGGTATGCAGAAGATGAGCCATCGAGTTTGCAGGAACCGAGCCTTGGAACAAACACCCGAATCCGGGAGGCGAGCGCGACCGGCGCCGCATCCGGGTCAAACCCGGCACCGAGTTCTGGCGGCCGGCCTGGGCGGCCTGCTCCTGGCTTTGAGCGCCTGGACGGGCCTTGCGCAGCCCGGCGGTTCATCGCCCGTCGGCATCCTCGCCGGGCCGATTACCAACCCGGCTAACAGCCATCAATATTATCTCCTGGAGCCGGCCTGCTGGACCAATGCCGAGAGCACCGCGGTTTCCTTGGGCGGCCACCTGGTTTCCATCGACGACGAGGCCGAGAATTCCTGGGTGTGCGGGGCCTTCTCCAGTTTTGGGGGCGTCAACCGCGAGCTTTGGATCGGTTTTTACGACCCCGCGCCGACGGCAGATGGGCACGACTGGATGGCGCGCCTGCGGGAGTATGGCTGGGTTAGCGGCCACCCCGTCACGGTTACGCTCTGGGCCTATCCATTGCCTTGGGATACTAACAACATCCCGTGGGGCTTCTGCAAACTCTGCAATCCAACTGACCCGCAGCCCGGCCGCGCGGGGCGTTGGACCGACGAATCCCCGACGGCCCTCCTCAGCGGCGTGGTGGAGTTGCCCGGCGCCCTGGAGATAGTCTCACAGCCCAAGAACCTCTCCGTTGGGATCGGGGTGGACGCCAGGTTCTCTATCCTGGCCGAAGGCAGCACGCCTCTCCAATACCAATGGCGAGCCGGCGGCAACGATTTGCCGGGCGAGACGAAGGCGACCCTGGTAATTCCCGACGCGCAGCCCGCGCAATCGGGCCCGTTTTCCGTGGTGGTCACCAATGCCAGCGGAGCGCTCACCAGCAGCACGGCTTGGCTCGCCGTGGGCGGCATCGTGACCTGGGGCACGATATCGTCCTTCGACACGCGCAACCAAGTCCCTCCCGGTCTGGCCAGCGTCCTGGCCATTGCCGCTGGCGAGAGGCACGATCTGGCCTTGAAACCTGACGGCACTGTGGCGGCCTGGGGCGAAAACCTCTACGATCAGTTGAACGTTCCCGTCGGGCTGACCAATGTCGTGGCTCTCGCCGCCGGCCTCTATCACAGCCTGGCACTGAAAGCCGACGGCACGGTCGTGGCCTGGGGATACGATCCCCACAGGGGCGCCTGGGTGCCGGACGATTTGTCGAACGTGGTGGCCATCGCGGCCCACGGATTCGGCAGTTTGGCGCTCCGGACAGACAGCACCGTGGTAGCCTGGGGCGATGGGGACGGGGCGCAACCCACGGCGCCGGCGCCGGCCGGTTTAAGCAATGTGGTGGCGATTGCGGCCGGCGGGGAGCAAAACTTGGCGGTCAAAGCCGACGGCACGGTGGTTGCATGGGACTATGTGACTGGCGCGTGGCTTCCGGTGCCGCCCGAGGTGACGAACGTCGTCGCCATCTCTGCCGGAGAGTCGCACGACCTGGCGCTCCGGGCCGATGGCACCGTGGTGGCCTGGGGCGACGATTCGCTGGGACAGGCGGATGTCCCCGGCGATTTGCGCGACGTCGTGGCCATCGCCGCGGGGCTGTTTCACTCCCTCGCGCTAAAGAATGATGGCACCGTGGTGGCCTGGGGCAGCGGCTATAACGGCGAAATCAATGTCCGGCCCAGCCTGCCCGACGCCGTGGCCATTGCGGCGGGCTTTGGCCATAGCCTGGCCCTCCTCCGTGATGGCGCTCCCAATCTGACGCTGCAACCGCGGGATTTGTTGGCCCGGCAGGGAGGCAGCCCCTGCTTCGTGGCCAAGGCGGTCGGCTTGCAGGCCATGCGCTATCAATGGCGCTTCAATGGGAAGGACATTGCGGGAGCCACCAACGACGCCTACAGCGTCATCAACGCCCAACCCGCCGATGCCGGTCTGTATTCGGTGGTGATCGCCAATCCGGTCGGGACCTCGATGAGCCGGCTGGCTAAGCTGATTGTCTCCTGCGCGACGCCCACCCCAACGAATCTCTACGTGGTGAATCCGGGCCAAAACCTGTGTTTCACCAATTTCCCCGCGATGATTGACCCTGCCAGACAATACTCGTTTAGTCTTCTCGCCGGGCCAGGCGATGCGACCCTCACCGCGGACGCTGGCGTGTTCACCTGGCGCCCGGCGGTGGCGATGGCGGGCACCACCAACCTCCTGAGGGTTCGCATCACGGACAACATGCAACCGCCGGCCACCGAGACCCGCGGAGTGACCGTGGTCGTGAACCCGCTCGCGCCGGTGCAACTTCAGGCCCGCCTCACCGCTAACGGCTGGCTCGCTTTCCAGGTCACCGGCATCGCCGGACCGGACTACATCGTCGAGGCGTCCCCCGATCTCTTCCATTGGACCATCCTGCAGACAAGCGCGCCGGACGTGCTGCCCTTTGTTTTTACCGAACCGGCGGCGAACCCCAATCGCTTTTACCGAATAAGGCTGGGGCCGTGAGAACATGAGAACGGGCTCCTTTTGACAATGCACAAAGGCGCCAACTACACTGCCGCCATGAGTACCGGCGCCGGTTTATTGACGCTGCGCGGGCGAAGGGGAATTGGTTGTGCATCTCGCTCATTCTGGTCCCGTGCCGCCGGACGGGTCATGCCAGGCCCCAAGTTGCCGGAGGATTAGCCTGGATATTTCACAGCCTAAGAGCGGCACTGGACTGCCGAAGCTACGTGGCGCAGGTTTCCAACCTGCTGTATCGCCGACTTCCAGTCGGCAGGCTGTGCCTGCTTGGGAGCATCTGCGGATTGGAAATCCGCGATACAGCAGGCTGGAAGCCTGCGCTACGCCTTCCGGTTGGCGAAACCCGTGAAATATCCGGGTTAGGTGTCGCCAGATCCTGGACGGGAGTTCATCCTCGCCATGGTCGCTACCCGTCCACAGTACCGCCGGCTGCGGCGCATCCTGGAGATGGTGCGCAAGGACACACGCACCGGGTCAGAGAGCCAACGCGAGTTTGACGGCCGTTTCCGCTTGCCGGAGAATGTCCGAGCTGGTCTGGCCAAGGTATTCTTCCAGACGCTCTTTGCTAACCGTCAGAATCTGCTCGCCCTTGATGTAGCTGGTCTCGCGCAGGCCGGTTTCTTTTCCAGCTTCGATCTGGACGTGAATAGCCACCGGAAGGCCTTTCGTGCTGATGGCGAGCACAACTGTGTTGGGATAACGCGGGTTCAGGTTCGCGGCATCGGTTTGAATGACCAGCACTGGCCTTCTGCCCCATTGTTCCGAACCACGTCCCGGCGTCCAATTCACCAGCCATATTTGTCCTCGTCGAATTTCGGCTGGTTTCATGGCTTTTCCACAACTTCTGATTGCGCCGCGAGGCCGAACTCGACATCGACAGCCTCAACCTGATCCCCGATGCGCGTGAAGTCATCAAACAGCCGTTTCTCCTGCTCCTGGCGTTCAAGAAGTCTCATGGCTTCAATTAGCAACTTATTTATAGACAGCCGCTTATGCCTAGCCAATCTGGTGGCATTTAAGTAGTCGTCAGGCGGCAGCCTTAGCGTTATCATTTTTGCAGGCTTATGTGCTTTCATAACATGCAGCCACAATAGCACCTGCCCGGGTATGATCAAATGCTAAATCATGTTCGCCGCGATTGGTTGTAGAGGGAGGGTAAGGACGGCAAACTGCCCCGCCGCCGATCGGTTGGTCCGTTGCGCTGCGAGCAAAGAACGCAGCCTGGGGCCAGGACTGTGGGGCGAGGAAGGTCGAATAGGCTTGCGCCGGGGGGCAAAGGATGCTGGATTAGGGGCCGAAACAAGCCGCTATGCAAAAACCGCACTTGGGCTTTTGGCAAATCTGGAACATGAGTTTCGGCTTCCTCGGCATCCAATTTGGCTGGGGACTGCAGATGGCAAACATGAGCGCCATCTATGAGTATCTTGGGGCCAAGGCGGACCAAATCCCCATGCTCTGGCTGGCGGCGCCGCTCACCGGGCTTCTGGTCCAGCCCCTCATCGGCCACATGAGCGATCGGACTTGGGGACCGCTTGGGCGCCGGCGGCCTTATTTTCTGGTCGGCGCGATTCTGAGTTCGTTGGCGCTGGTGCTCATGCCCAATTCCTCGCGCGCTCTGGATGGCGGCAGGGCTGCTCTGGATTCTCGACGCGTCCATCAACGTGAGCATGGAACCGTTCCGAGCTTTTGTGGCGGACTTGCTGCCGGAGGAACAGCGCACCCGCGGATTCGCCATGCAAAGTCTGTTCATCGGTTTGGGGGCGGTCATCGCGTCCGCTCTGCCCTGGATGATGACCAATTGGTTCGGCGTCAAGAGCGGCATGGCCGGGCAGGGGCCTGCGATTCCGTTGACGGTGCGGTACTCGTTCTACATCGGCGCGGCGGCCTTCCTCGGGGCCGTCCTTTGGACTATTGCCAGCACCCAGGAGTACCCGCCCGATGACCTCGAGGCGTTCCGGCAGATGAAATCGCGACAGCGCGGCCTCGGCGATGGTGTCAAAGAAATCTGCACCGCAATTCTGGAGATGCCGCCCACGATGCGTCAACTGGCCTGGGTCCAGGTCTTCACCTGGCTGGGCCTGTTCTGCATGTGGCTCTATTTCCCCGTGGCCGTGGCCCGGAATGTCTTTGGCGCCCCCGATGAGAAATCGCCGCTCTATGCCGCAGGCACTGAATGGGGCGGGCTTTGCTTCTCAATGTACTCAGTCGTGACCTTCTTCTTCTCGTTCCTCCTGGTGTCCCTCTCACAACGAGTCAGCCGCAAACGAATCCACACCGTCTGCCTTCTGTTTGGCGCTGCCGGCCTAGGCTCCGTGGCGCTGATGCGCGGCAACCACCTCCTTTGCGAGCTGCCGTTGAGCCTCCCCCTGGTCGGGGCCGCGATCTACACCAAACACCTGCTCTTTCTCTCGATGGCCGGCGTCGGCATCGCCTGGGCCAGCATTTTGTCCATGCCTTACGCCATGCTGGCCGGCGCCTTGCCACCGGCCCGCACGGGCGTCTATATGGGCATCTTCAACTTTTTCATCGTGCTGCCGGAGATTGCCGCTTCCCTGGGTTTTGGGTGGGTCATGAATCATCTCCTGCACAACAACCGCCTGGCGGCCGTTGTCGCCGGCGGTGTCTTCATGGCCATTGCGGCGCTCCTGGTCCAACGGGTCAAAGATATGGGAATTACTGGAGGGCCCGACAATAAATCCGCCACTCGAAGCCTTTCAGCCGGAAGAGGGGAAACCCGCTCGGGGGATACTCCGGCAGGCCCGAGAGCCTGACCGGCTTGAATTGGTCGCTCTGCGCGACCTCCACCGAGCCGGCCACCGGGCGGTTGGAGAGGTTGATCATGACCACGAATTCCTCTCTTGCGTCCGGGCGCATGAAGGTCACCAGATCGGCCTCCTGGGAGTTGCGCAGCCAGTCCACCCGGTCATTGCGGAACGCGGGACATCCTTTCCGCAGCTTGATTAAATCACGGTAGATGTCGCGCAGGGGCGGCCGTTCCTTCGGTTTCCAGAAGATCGGCAGGTTCTCGAACAAGGCCGGGTCGCCCGATTCGGTGGCGTCGCCCACCTCCATGCCATTGTAGAGCAGGGGAACGCCGTCCAGGGTAAACATGAGCGCCGCCGCCGCCAGGGCGCCCCGGGCGCCGAAGCGGGCCACTGCCCGGGCCTCGTCGTGGTTGTCGGAGAATCGCATGTGCAAGGAATGTTGCGGAAACTGCCGCCGGCTTTCCTCCCAGGAACGCTTGAACTCGGTGGCCGGAGCCCCGTTGAGCAGCACGTTGTTGAGCGTTCCGTGCATCGGCCAGGCATAATCGGCGTCGAAGGCCTTGAGCAGCAACTCCGGCTTGCTCGCCTCGGCCAGCAGCATAATGTCCGGCTTGATTCGGGTCAGTTCCTGGCGGGCTTCCTCCCAAAAATCCGTCGGCACCATGGACGCCACGTCGCACCGGAACCCGTCCAGGTCGAACGTGGCGGGGTCGAGCCAATGCTTCGAGCGCCGCCAGCATGTAGCGGCGCAAGTTGGGATTCCCGTAATTGAGCCCCGCCACATCCGTCCATTCAGGCACCGGCGGGATGATCTTTCCGTTGGCATCCTGTTTGTAAAACTCCGGATGGGCCATCATCACGCTGTCCCAGGCCGTGTGATTGGCAACGATATCGAGGATGACCTTGAGGCCGCGCTGGTGCGCTTCCGAGACCAGCCGCTTCAAATCCGCCTCCGTCCCGTAGTCCGGATTGATCGCATAGTAATCGCGCACCGCGTATGGGCTCCCCAGCGTCCCCTTGCGCAGCTTCTCCCCCAGCGGATGAATCGGCATCAGCCACAGAATGTCCACTCCCAGGTCCTTGAGCTCGTCCAGGCGAGCCGTCACTCCGTTGAAATTGCCCTCTTTGGAGAAATTGCGGGGAAAAACCTCGTAAATAATCCCATCCCGCAGCCACCCCGGCGCCGTTCGCGCAGTTTGCCGGTTGAGGTCCTGAGCGCCCAACGGCACGGTCAGGAGTGACAACCCAACCGCAAGCAAGCTGAAGAATCCCGGACAAGACGGCGGAGACGGTGGTTTCATAGTCGTGTCGATCGGCCTGGATTAAAGCCCGGAAGACAGGGCCGCGTCAACTCTTTCTCCGGCTCAAAGAAATGAAAAGACAGGTCCCGCAGCGCCGGGTAGAATCCTCGCCCATCATGGCACCGCATCAACCCAAACCCCGCCGCGCTGGCCTTGTTTTCATTAGCGGCACCGATACGGGCGTTGGCAAGACCGTGCTGACGGGCCTGCTGCTGCGCCACCTGCGCAGCACGGGGCGCCGCGCGCTGGCCATCAAGCCGTTCTGTGCCGGCGGCGCCGGGGACGTGGACCTGTTGGGCGCCCTTCAGGACGGCGAACTGTCGGCCAGGGAGGTCAATCCGTTCTATTTCCAGGAACCGGTGGCCCCGCTGGTGGCGGCCCGGAAGCACGGTCGCCGCATCGGTTTGACTGAGGTTCTGCGCGCGGTCCTTTCGGTGGCGCAACGCTGCGATTGGCTGCTCATCGAGGGCGCCGGCGGGCTGCTGGCGCCGCTCGGCGAGGGCTTTACGGCACTGGATGTCATCGCGCGGCTGCGCTGCAAAGTGATCGTGGCCGCCCCCAATAAACTTGGGACCATCAACCACACCCTCCTCACCGTCCAGGCCCTGCGCGCGGCGGCGGTGAGCCAACTCAAGGTCGTGTTGATGAATGGCCGGCATCCCGACCCCTCGGCGGAGTCGAACCCGCGTGTCCTGGCGGAGTGGCTGGCGCCCACGCCGCTTTTCCAGGCGCCGTTTCTTGGAATGCGCTGCTCCACAATACAGGCGGTGGAACAAAACGCGAAAAAAATCGGCGCCATGCTCGAACGGCTCGTGCCATAAAATCTCAAAAAAGGGCTTGCGCCATTCCTGGATTGGTATAAGGTTCGCGGCCTGTTCTTTGCGATTTGGGACGCGCCGGGTTGCGAAAAAGAAAAATCGAACATTTTAAAAAAACCTGTTGACTCCGGGCCGCGATGTGGTAGATTGCCCGTGTTGCAGCAGGCAACGCCGGTTTCAGGAAAGTCAACGGATCTGTTGACGGCCGGCGCAGTCAGGGCAAATTGACTGCGAAAACAACTAAGGTCTGAGAGGCCGAGGTAGAGAGCGGATCGGCCCTCGGATTTTTTGTCCCGTGGCGGAAGGGCCTGAGGGGCGTGGAGAATTTTTTCGGGTGGGAACACCCGCTGCTCATTGAAAATTGAATTGTGCGTTAAGTTAAGAGCCCCTTCAGGTTCATCCTGTTAGTGGGATGGACATGAGGAGTTTTAAAATCACGAATCAACTAACGTTTTTAAACGGAGAGTTTGATTCTGGCTCAGAACGAACGCTGGCGGCGTGGATAAGACATGCAAGTCGAGCGCTGGTTATGGGGTAGCAATATTCCGTAATCGGAGCGGCGCAAGGGTGCGCAACACGTGGGTAATCTGCCGTGAAGTCCGGGATAACTTGCTGAAAGGCGAGCTAATACCGGATGTGACCCTGGGGAGGCATCTCCTGGGGGTTGAAGTTGGGGACCGCAAGGCCTGACGCTTCATGATGAGCCCGCGGCCTATCAGCTAGTTGGTGAGGTAACGGCCCACCAAGGCTAAGACGGGTAGCTGGTCTGAGAGGACGACCAGCCACACTGGAACTGAGACACGGTCCAGACACCTACGGGTGGCAGCAGTCGAGAATTTTTCACAATGGGCGAAAGCCTGATGGAGCGACGCCGCGTGGGGGATGAATGGCTTCGGCCCGTAAACCCCTGTCATTCGCGATCAACCCTTGCGATTTAAAAGATGGCAAGCTGATAGTAGCGGAAGAGGAAGGGACGGCTAACTCTGTGCCAGCAGCCGCGGTAATACAGAGGTCCCAAGCGTTGTTCGGATTCACTGGGCGTAAAGGGTGCGTAGGTGGCGAGGTAAGTCGGATGTGAAATCTCGGAGCTCAACTCCGAAATGGCATTGGAAACTGCCCTGCTTGAGGGTCGGAGGGGGGACTGGAATTCTCGGTGTAGCAGTGAAATGCGTAGATATCGAGAGGAACACCAGTGGCGAAGGCGAGTCCCTGGACGACTCCTGACACTGAGGCACGAAAGCTAGGGGAGCAAACAGGATTAGATACCCTGGTAGTCCTAGCCGTAAACGGTGCACGTTTGCTGTAAAAGGAATCGACCCCTTTTGTGGCGGAGCCAACGCGTTAAACGTGCCGCCTGGGAAGTACGGTCGCAAGATTAAAACTCAAAGAAATTGACGGGGGCCTGCACAAGCGGTGGAGTATGTGGCTCAATTCGATGCAACGCGAAGAACCTTACCTGGCCTTGACATGTGCGTAGTAGAAGGGTGAAAGCCCGACGAGGTAGCAATACCAGCGCACACAGGTGCTGCATGGCTGTCGTCAGCTCGTGTCGTGAGATGTTGGGTTAAGTCCCGCAACGAGCGCAACCCTTGTGTCCTGTTGCCACCCCGGCGAGAGCCGGGAGCACTCTGGACAGACTGCCTCGCTCAAACGAGGAGGAAGGTGGGGATGACGTTAAGTCAGTATGGCCCTTACGGCCAGGGCTGCACACGTACTACAATGCCCGGCACAAAGGGAAGCGAGACCGTCAGGTGGAGCAAATCCCCAAAAACCGGGCCCAGTTCAGATTGCCGTCTGCAACTCGACGGCATGAAGTTGGAATCGCTAGTAATGGCGCATCAGCTACGGCGCCGTGAATACGTTCCCAGGCCTTGTACACACCGCCCGTCACATCATGAAAGCCGTCTGTACCCGAAGTCACCGTGCCAACCGCAAGGAGGCAGGCGCCGAAGGTATGAATGGTGATTGGGATGAAGTCGTAACAAGGTAGCCGTAGGGGAACCTGCGGCTGGATCACCTCCTTTCTAAGGAGACACATGGGTGCGGGGTAAAAACCGCACGCCAAGGTCGGTCAGCCCTTCGGGGCTGGTTCGGGCTCGGCTTAGCGCACAATTCAGTTTCCAGTGAGCGGAACGCTCTTTGAGACGACTCCGCGCCCGTCACGGGGCTGTAGCTCAGTTGGCAGAGCGGTAGCTTTGCAAGCTATAGGTCGGGAGTTCGAGTCTCCTCAGCTCCACCAACCCTCCGGCGTGGAACGGGCGTGTAGCTCAGTTGGTTAGAGCACGCGCTTGATAAGCGCGGGGTCACTGGTTCAAGTCCAGTCACGCCCACCAGCCCGGAAGGCGGGGGGCGGCGGGCGGGGAGGCGAAGGTCCGGGCCGCCTGCGAATGAGACGATTTTTCCGAACGGGATTGGGCGGGGGGTTAAAGCCCCGGCCGGCCCGATTCGGAGTGGTTCTTTGAAAACTGCACATAGGTAGATAACTAGGGCAAATTACAGTTCGCTGAGTTCTGCCAGCCCGGCGCAAGCCGGGCGAGCAGGTAACTTTGTGATCAAGCTACTAAGGGCTTATGGTGGATGCCTTGGTGCCAAGAGGCGATGAAGGACGTAGTAAGTTGCGATAAGCCACGGGGAGCCGCAAACAGGCTTTGATCCGTGGATCTCCGAATGGGACAACCCAATCCCGGCAACACGGGATTATCGACCGGATGAATTCATAGTCCGTCGAGGCGACACGGGGTGAAGTGAAACATCTCAGTAACCCCAGGAAAAGAAAACGAAGCGATTCCGTCAGTAGTGGCGAGCGAAAGCGGAACAGCCTAAACCGGGAGGACTTGTCTTCCCGGGGTTGAGGGACCCTGACGTGGGAGGCGGAGAGCGAGCTTAACCATCTGGAAAGATGGGCCAGAGACCGTGACAGCCGGGTGAGCGAAGTTCAAAGCCCCCTAAGGGTATCCCAAGTAATGCGGTGCACGTGAAACTCTGCATGAATCTGTCCGGACCACCGGATAAGGCTAAATACTCCTTGGCAACCGATAGTGAACCAGTACCGCGAGGGAAAGGTGAAAAGAACCCCTGCTAGGGGAGTGAAATAGTACCTGAAACCATATGCCTACAATGTGTAGGAGCCGGGCCGCAAGGCCCGGTGACTGCTTGCCTTTTGCATAATGAGTCTGCGAGTTATTGTCCGTGGCCAGCCTAAGTTGCTCTGCAACGGAGGCGAAGGGAAACCGAGTGCCAACAGCGCGACCGAGTCGCGGGCAATAGACCCGAAGCGGAGGTGATCTACTCTTGAGCAGGTTGAAGCCTGGGTAACACCAGGTGGAGGACCGAACTCGTGGATGTTGAAAAATCCTGAGATGACTTGAGAGTAGGAGCGAAAGACTAATCAAACC
>CAVQND010000008.1:0-61189 GCA_963713735.1 uncultured bacterium | reverse complement strand
GCTTCACGCTTTTCTGGGAGAAAAGTATCTTGATAATCAAGGAGGTTCGACAAAGGCGTATCAAGATAGTCGAGGAAGCTGGTGGCTTGGGTAAGGGGCGGAGAGGCGGATGCTGCGCGGCACACCCCTGCGGCGGGGCGAGAGGCCGTTTTGGCGAAGGGATGGGTCAGAACAGGAAGGCCTCTTCGCGGCGGTCCGGTGGCAGGCGCAGACGCATTTGTGGCGAACGCCGGGCGCGTTTGATGGATAGCTCCAAGACCAGCATAGCCTGATCGAGGCGGCAGTCGCAGAGTTGAGGCGCTCGGCCCATGCTTCGGCGACGAGGCGGTGAGCGATTTCAAGCTTTTCGAGGATGGAAAGGTCCAGTGGCATAGGCTCTTTAGCGAAGGGTTTCTTTGAGTTGGCGCAGTTGCTCCAATGCGCGTTGTCGGCCGCGCTCCTGTTGCGCCGGTGAGCAGGTTGGCGGCAGGAGGGCGGCCGGGGTTTTGGGGGTGGCGGGGCCGTGAGGCGAACCCGGCTGATGTTGAGGTCCTCCTCGAAGCGATCCAGTTGCAAGAGGTTGGAGAGCTTGAGGGCGCCGACATTGCGGCGGGTGTGGCGGATTTCCTTTTGCAGATAGCGCACGACCTGGAGGAGGTCGGCCTGGGCGAAGCCGGCGCGGTGGAACTCGAACCAGAGCCGCTCCCGGTCAAAGCCCAGGCTGAGGGTTTGGCCGGTGAGCTGGCAATAAGTCTGGTGGAGTTGGAGCAGGGTCGCCGGGACCGAGCCTGGGGGTGGCCCGTTCACCCCGTCAGACAAGCCTGACGAACGGGCCGCAGATGGGGGCTGGGGATAGCTCACGGGGTCTCATGGAACCAATTGGGCGACCCAGGGCAGCAGTTCCAAGGCGCGCTGCACGTGAGCGGCGGTAACGGACCGGGAGTTCTGCCCCGCGGCTTCTTCGAGGGCGCGCTG
This sequence comes from uncultured bacterium, assembly GCA_963713735.1. GTDB lineage: Bacteria > Verrucomicrobiota > Verrucomicrobiia > Limisphaerales > UBA8199 > CAVQND01. The sequence continues at coordinate 60,235 of CAVQND010000008.1, read as the reverse complement.
GGCCAGGTGATTGAGCAGCCGGGGCAGGCCGTTGCCGGCGCGAATGAGCAGTTGGAGGGCCGCTGCGTCAAAGGGGTTGGCGTGGATGCCGACCTCCTGCAGGTGGGCCTGGACGTAGCCGGCCAGTTTGTCTGGCCGTCCAGAGCGTCAGGGGCAGGCAAAAGCTCAGGCGGGCCAAGAGCGGCGCGTTGATGCCCATTTGCAGGCGCGGCAGCAGTTGCTCGTCGCCGACCAAGAGCAAACTGAAGGGCGGCTGGGTGTCGCGCCGGTCGCAAGAGAGCAGGCGCACTTCCTCCAGGGCGGTGGCGCTCAAGTTCTGCGCCTCATCGATGACGATGACCGGCCAGAGCCGCTCCAACTGCTGCCAGCCCTGGCGGATGAGCAGCACGTTGTCGGAGCGGCGCATCCGGGCGTTCTGGCCCAGTTCGGCGCAGAGCAGGCGCAACAGGTCGGTGCCGGTGACCGAGGAGTGCGCCACCACCAGGGGCTTGAAGCGTTTGTCGGGCAGGCTGGAGAGGAAGTGCTGGATTAAGAGGCTCTTGCCCACGCCGTTGGGTCCGTGAAGTAATCCGCAGGCGCGCACGGCCACCAACTGTTCGAGCCGGTGGCGGGCTTGCTGGAAGCTCTGCGCGGCATAGGGTTTGGGAACGGCGGCGCCAAAGGGCATGGCGGTGGCACCCCACAGGCTCTTGAGGGCGACGTTCAGGTCAGGCGGATTTATCGGGCCGTTCATAATCGCGGTCGGTATAGGTTTTGGCGTTGAGTTGTTTATCGCACCGGCGAGCCTGGGCGAGGAACTTGCCCTCCCACCAAATCTCCAGGCGGCGCCAGGCGAAGGGGTCGAAGCGGATTTGGATGAGTTGGCCGCGCAGATGCACGGGGGCTTCCCAGAGTTGGCCCGCCAGGCTGAAGGTCGCGTCCAGGCGCACGCGCCGCTGGGCTCGGCACAGGAAGAGGGCTTCCCAGTCAGTTTGGGCGTTGGCGGTGCGCAGGTTGGAGGCGCGCTGGGCGAAGCGTTCGGCCGGGGTTTGGCCGCCCAGCGCACTGTGGGGCCGCTGATGGTATTGGCCCTCGATCCAGCGCCAGAGCCGCGCGTTGAGTTCTTCCAGGCTGTGGACGGGGTCAATCACCAGACGGGCCTCGAAGTCCATCTGGAGGGTCCGGTACCAGTGCTCGATCTTGCCCTTTGAGAACGCGGCATAGGGGGCCGCGTGGCAGAGGCGCACGCCGAGGTTGGCGCAGACGATCTGCAGGTGGTAGCTGGTGAAGATTTTGCCCTGGTCGGTGTAGAGCTTTTCGGGGAAGCCGCGCCGGGCCAGGCCTTGCCGGAAGCAGTCCAGGAACCAGCAGAGCTTCTCCGAGTCGTAATACTGGGCGTGGGGGACCAGGCGCGAGCAGTTGTCCAGGAGCGAGAAGAGCCGGGTATGGATGACCTGGCCGTCGGCCAGCTTGAGCGTGGGTCCGAACATCATGTCGGTCATCCACAGTTGGTTGGCCAGGGCACACTCGAAGGCCTTGGTCGGGCCGCTCAGTCCGGCCGGTGGATTGGCCTTGAGGGAACGAGCGTCCAGGTGGTGGGCCGCCAAGACGCGGTAAACCGAGGGCAGGCTGAAGGTGCCCAACTGGAGCGTGCCGTTGTCGAGCAACTGGCGCACGATGCACTTGACCGTCAGGTCCCGATATTTTTGGCGCCACTCCACCAGGGCCTGGCAGGCTTCCGGGCTGAGCGCCTTGCGCGCGCCTTTGTCTTTGCGGGGTTGTCGGTGCAGGGCCTCGAACCCCTGGTTGCGCCACAAGTAATACCAGCCCTCCAGAGTGGAGGCGCCGTAGAGCTTGCCGCCCCAGGGCCGTTCGCTGGCCAGGGTGGTGGCCCGGGCCAACGTGAAGTTCTGCGCAATGGCTTCCTGTATCCAGCTCGCGGCGGCGTGCCGGGCCAGGGCCGATGCTTCGGAATCGCTTGGTTGATTCATACGCTCGCGAGTCTGGGGCCGGTCTCACGCACTTGGAATAGCAAGGGTGTGTGGGGGTTAACCGGCGCCCGACTCCCGGGCGGTCTTCATGCAGCCCGAAGCGGTCGCCGCTGATGGCAGCGGTAAGTCCCGAACAAACAGGTGTGATATTGCTGGACCAACTCTCGGGTGGCGCTGGCCAGATCCCCGCAGCGCGCCAGCAGGACGTTCCAAAACTCCCGGGCCGTGGGTTGAAGCGGCAGCGCCCCGAACGCGTTGCCCACGATGCACAAGAGCGCCGGCAGATGCCCTTGATACCGGCGCCAGTAAACCGCGATGGCCGTGCCCCAATGCTCGACGGCCCGGTTCTGTTCCCGGGTCCGGGTCTGGCCGCTGAAACCGGCCGCAATGGTCTCGCTATTGACCGCCCGATACGGCTGGGCGAAGTCCGGCAGGCAACTCACGCTCACTCGGCAGTGCCGGCACAGGAACCGCCGCACCCAAATCATCAGCACGCCCGTCAGCCAACTGACATACCGGTGGTAATACGCCAACGCCTCCAGACTGTGCGCCCGCCCGCAGTTCAGGCAGTTTTCCGGCGCCTTGACTTGCTTATGATACTTCCGATCGGCATACTGCTGCGGGGTCAGTGAGGTTTTGAAGATGTTTTGCATGAACCCTCTATAACCAAGCTGGCCCCGCCTGAAAACCTCGTTTCACCAGCCTCCCTCCATCTTGGCGGCCCCGGTTGCCTGCGCGACAACGCCCCACCGAGCCCGCTCTCGCCTCACGCTCGCAACGGAGATCTCGCCACCCCCTCCTGGTTAAGTGTGAAGCAAACCGCCTCCGACTTCAGTGATTTCCGCGAAGCGGAACACCAAGCCATCCGGCGGGCCAAGAGCGCAGACGAACTCGGGCTGAAGCGGCTCAAAGGCCGGTTGGAACGAGGCTATGACGCGAGCGCGCCGGCTGAAGCATGAATTTCGTTCAGAATTTCGGGTGACCCCTTTCCCGCCGTCGTTCCCGAGGCCGAACTCCAAGGCCAGGAACCCACCCTCCGCGTCCTCGGCTGGAACGTGCGCTAGCGGTCTTCATCACGGAACTGTTTGAACTGGACAGTGAAACGTTCTCGCCCCGCCAGAGCCGCTCAAGCGGCCAGTTTATCTTTGGCTTGAGCCACCTGGAGGGCTAGTCCAATCCACTGCTCCGTGAGCCGCCGGAACTGTTTGTAATTGGCCAGCTCAGTCCGCACCTGGCGGAGGATTTCTCGGCGGATGAACTGGGAGGTCTTCTTCCCGCGATAGACGTAGTTGAGCTGGTAATAGGGACCGTGTCGGCGGGGCCGTTGGGGGTCCTTGCACCGGCAGCCGGGTTTACCACAGACATTGTATTGGCGGGAGAGGCTGCCCGGGCGCATGGCTCCGTGCTTTTGGAGTTGGGCTTTAATTCGAGCGATTTGGGCTTCCAGTTTCGTAACCGTTTGGGTAGTCTTCATATTCCGATAGCATAAACATGCTTTCGGATATGCGCAACCTCTCTTTTTGCCCCGCCTTTCCCAAACGCTCGCGCCTCCTCTGGCTGGCCTGGCTGCGCGCCGTCCAACCCCTCCGCCCAGCCTGCTCCCGCACCACCACCTTCCTGTGGCTGGTGGTCGTCCTGGCGGCTTTGTGCCTGCGCCCCGACTTGGCCGGCGTGACCAGCCTGGTCCGCAGCCTCGGCCTTTCCGACGCCAGCTATTACTGCCTGCTGCACTTCTTCCATTCCCCGGCGCTGGACCTGGACCGTTTGACCCAATTGTGGCGGCAGACCCTCCAGCGCCTGTTCCGCCGCTGCCTGGTGCGGGTCAACGGCCGCCCCGTCGTGCTGGCCGACGGCCTCAAGCGCCCCAAGGAAGGCCGCAAAATGCCGGGGGTCAAAAGCCTGCACCAGGAGTCCCGCTGCAATGCCAAGGCGTCCTTCATCATGGGGCACTCCTTGCAGGCCGTCGCCTTGCTGGTGCAGGTGGCCGGGGTTTGCCTGGCCGTGCCGGTGGCGGCTCGAATCCACGAAGGCATCGTCTGGAGCGCCCGTGACCGGCGCACGCTCCTGGACAAACTCAGCGCCTTGCTCCTCGGATTGCAGTGGGGCGGGCCTGTGACGGTCGTGGCCGACGCCTATTACGCCGCCGCCAAATTCGCCCGCTCCTTACTGGCCGAGGGTCACCACCTGGTCACGCGCGTGCGCTCCAATGCCGTCGCCTATTTCCCGCCTTCCCCACGGCGTTCCCGCAAGCCGCGCCGCGGGCGGCGCCGTGCCTATGGCCACAAAACTCCCCTCCAGGATTGGTTTCGCTACCGCGACCAATTCCTCAAAGCCCCCAGCCCGGTCTATGGGGAATCGGGCATCAGCCTCCGCTATCTCAGCCACGACCTGCTCTGGCGCCCTTTGGGTCAGTTGGTGCGCTTTGTTTGGGTGAGCCACCCGACTCGCGGGAACTTGGTCCTCCTCTGCACCGATTTGACCTTGGCCCCGCTGGAGATTATTCGCCTTTACGGCTGGCGCTTCAAGATTGAGGTCAGCTTCAAGCAAGCCATTCACACCGTCGGGGCCTACGCCTATCACTTCTGGATGCAGGACATGAATCCCATCCACCGCGGCAGCGGCAAGCAATATGTGCAGCGCAAGTCCGAGCTTTACCGGGAGCACGTCCGCCGCAAGCTGGCCGCCTACGAACGGCACATTCAGTTGGGCCTCATCGCCCAGGGATTGCTCCAATATCTGGCGCTGAGTTTCCGGCGCGTGGCCTGGTTCAATTTCCACTCCTACATCCGCACCGCATCCCCGCAAAAACCGCCCTCCGAGTGGGTCGTCTCGCACGCCCTGCGTCACACCTGGCCGGATTTTCTCTGTGGTTTACCCCAAAACGCCATCCTCAAGAAATTCCTGGCCTCCAAAATCAGTCCAGCCCGCTGCGGCTATCTTGACGCCTTTGATCTGGACATCGCTGCATGAACGTTTCACTGTCCAGTTTGAACTCCTGTGAAGTGGTGGCTTCGTCGGGCGGTCCCCCGTGATAGAAACCGGGTTCCGAATCGGAGATGATTCTGCCGTTGGCACAGATCGCGGTGCGGATGTGCCGACCGGCGGGGTCCAACAGCGGCTCGGAGAACCAGGCGATGTGCTCATCCGGGTGCCAGGCTTGCAGGAATCTCAGAGTTCGGCTGTCGTTGCAGAGAATCTCCAACTCGTTCCATGGCAACGCCGGAAGGAGCCGGACCAGCCCGGGATCCGGCTGGCCATCGGCCCGACGGAACTCAACAACACCTGACTGACCAGCTAGTACAGCCCGGCGTAAGTTCGTGAGGAGGTCGGCGCGTCAAGACGAGGAATTGGGAGCCGTGGCTGGCAATGGAGGTCGTTTGGAGAGGTCATTCCCACCGGAAGGCTTGAGGGCCCCGGAAAGCGTCACGCTCAAAGGTGGACCTTGGGCGCGAGTCCGTTTTTGGAGCCGCTGGTGCGTGGGGATGGCGGTTTTGTCAGCCAGAGGCAATGCCCTGGAGAGGCTTGCCCTGATAGGTCCATTTGAAGGGCTTGGCCATGGTGCGGTTGAAGTAATCCACAAAGGCCTCCAGTTTTTGTTGGAGATCGGCCAAGGAGGCGAAGTTGCCGCGGCGAATCACCTTGCGCACCAGGATGCCAAACCAGATTTCGATCTGGTTCATCCAAGAGGCGTGTTTCGGGGTGTAACAAAACCGAATCCGATGGGTGGGATCACTCAGGAAGCCGGCGCGGCTTTCTTGACTCTGGAGGACCCCTTGCTCGCCCTTGACGCCCAAGGTGCTCTCGGCTATGGCCGCGTCGCGCGCCACATACCGCGCCAGGCTTTCGGATTGGTGGGTGTTCAGGTTGTCCAGGACAAAGGTAAAGCCAACCGCTTGGGGATGGGCCTGCACCAGGCCGTCGATTAAGTCCAGAAAGTCGGCTTCGTTGCGCGTGGGCCGACAGTAGGCTTGCACTTGGCCGCCAGCCACATCCAAACCCGCCAGCAGCGAGAGGGTGCCATGGCGTTCATACTCAAACTCGCGCCGCACCGGTTGACCGGGTTTCATGGGCTGGTCCGGAGCGATGCGCGCCAGGGCCTGGATGCCGGTCATCTCATCCACCGAGAAGGTCAATTCACCCCGTGCGGCGGCTTGCTGGGCTTGCTGATAGCGGGCGCACACGACCCTGATTTTCTCCTCCTTTTGCGGATCGGGCTTGGCGTTGAGCCAGTAACGGCTGCGGTGAGGCTGCAAGTCCAGGGCGGCGAGCATGCGGTTGACCTGCCGCTCGGAGATGCTGGAAACGATTCCTTGCTGGACCACTTGGTCCTTCAACTCACGGGCAGTCCAGTGAGTGATCGGTCGTCCATGGTCCTGGGGCTTTTCGCAGGCGATGGCGACGAGGGCACAGGTTTGTTGGGCGGTGAAGGTGTCGGGACGGCCCGAGCGCGGGGCATCGGCCAGGAGGGGCAGCTTGGAGGGCGGGGGCTCAACCGCCGGAGGTTGCGCACCGGAGTTTTCGGTGGCCGGGCTCTCCAAGGGTTTGGGGGTGTATCGCCGGATCCACTTACGCACGGTGTTGGCACACACCTGGAGCCTGGTGGCGATGGCGGGGATGCTGGTGTTTTGGGCGGCCAAAAGGATGATGCGGGCGCGTTCGACGGCACGTCGGGGAGCGGCCAGCCGCCGGCTTAAGCTTTCCAGTTCGGCTTTCTCCTGGCAGGAGAGGGCCAAGGCTGTGTTCAACAGGGCGCGCGTAAATGGGGTTGGCTGGCGCTCACGGTGGTGGCACCGGTTTGTGAGGCGGGCGGCGGTCGGCTACGGCCAGCACGGCAGCCTCCCAAGGCCAGAGCAGGGGGTGCAGCCGGTTGGTTTTCATGAGGGGCGTTTCAAGAGGTCGAAGGTGTTGGGGGCCGTGCGGGTGAAGGCATTTTGGTCCAGGACCTTTTTGGTCAGGGCGCTGACCAGGGATTCCCGGTGGAGTGGGCGCTGATAGTCTTTTTTGGCGCGCTGGATGATGTCGTTGATATGGAGGGGCCCCTTGGCCGTCAGCAGTATGTCATATACTACATCCATATTAGACTTACGTTTCGGCTCCGCCGACGGAGCGGTTTTGCGGTGCTCCGAGCGGCGGAGGGCGCGCAAGGCGCGGAGTTGAGCCAGGGCCGTGTTTTCCAGGACTTCGATGAGGTCGTCTTTATTGAGTGGGTTCATGGGGCGAGGAAAAAGTTTGTCATATGGCCCAATGTGTGGTATAGGTAAGTATATGTCAACAAAATAATCTACCTATAGCGACAAAAAAACTCCTTGCCTCCCATCGGCGAGAGGTGGTCGGGGAATCAGTGCCCTGCAGTAAACCAAGCGAAATGCAGGAGCGGGCTGAAAGAGAGGACTTCGCTCAACTGGCTACTTCACCGACTTTGATACTCACGAATTTGCGCCGCGATGTACTAGCTGGTTCAGCGCGAGCCGGACCGCTGAGAGTTGTTCCGCACGGGTCTGCTTCCGAGCTTCGAACTCGCCCGCAACTTCGGCGGCAATCTCGTCGCGACGCGAGCGGTTGGAGCCAGAAACGGCGTTGGTGGGCCAGACGGCATTCAACTCGGCCAACTCGCGCGAGAGCCGGGACACCTCCCCGCGCAGGCGGAGCAGTTCCGAGCTGGGCTGAACCTGGCGGCGGTTCATTTGAGCCAGGCCACCGATCTGCGCAGCCGTTTGCTCGGTCTCTTCGCGCAAAGTGCGGATCTGGCCCTCCAGGGAGCCAGTCTGCGACCGGTCCCTGGAGAGGGTCCGCCAACTCCACGTCAAAGCGACGGCCAGGCCAACGGCTAGCAGGCCGGTTACGCCGCGGGCTAACTTGGTGGAGAAGCGGCTCACCGGGATTCGAGCTGGAAGTAGCGCCGGCTCATTTCGATTCCTCTCCCGGAAGGCGAGGCATCGCGGCTCGTGAATTGTAGATCTCCGGCGAGGCGGTGCACAGGGTCAGGGTGCTGCCGTTCGCCAGGAGATAATCGCGAGACCAGCAACCGTTATCCATCAGCAATGGCTTTCTGGCGATGCCGATGATCTCCTCTGAATTCGTGGCGCACAAGGCGATCAACGTGGCGCTGTCGGAGATGTTGAATTCAACGTTATCCCAGTCCAGCAGCGGGGTGAGACGGGTGACCTCCGGGCTCAATTGCCCATCCGGGTCGTGGAAGGTGGCCGTTGGATGGTTGGTAGCATAATTGAAGATGGCTGGGTAGAGGCGCAGGAATCGCAACGATTGCTCACTTACCCGCTGGACGTCAGAGGGGAACTTCGAGTCGTCGGCACCGCGAGCAGAGTTTCGCCGGCTGGTGGGGAGGCGGCCGGCCAGCAGCCGTTGGCGGGCGTTCTTGACCTGCTGCTGGAGTTGGATGCTCTTGGCACGCAACCGGGCAAGCTCGGCCTCCGGGCTCTCACCCGGCTGGGATGGACCAGGGACCACTGCCGCTCGCTTTCCTGACGCGCGGCCCGGACGCGTTCGAGTTTCAGGCCAAGCGAGGCATTTTGGGCTCGGACCTGTTCCACCTGATACTGGATGACGGCGATACCAGCAACGGTAAGAGCGCCGAGCAGGGCCAGCTTAGCTTTGGTGAGAGTCATGGCTTTGAGGATAGTTAGGCCGGCGCCCGCTTTTATGGCGGTCCCGGCCAAGGCAGCGGACGAAATGCTGGCGAGGAGTGTCGGAGGGACCGCACTAACCGCTTCGGTCATCAGGAGGGCGCCCAGGGCGGCAGCCGATAGAGTGATACCACGCGTGACGAGGATTCCATGGAGCTTGCCGAGGGCGCGGTTCACTCGCATCCGCGCGGCATCCTCACTGACACCCAAGGCAACGCCCACGGCTTTGAGATCCTGGTTTTGGAAAAACCGCAGCAGCACGGCGTTGCGATCGTCGGCGCCGAGCAAGTTCATCGCCTCGTCGAGAACCTGTGCCAAATCGAGGTGGTTCTGGTTCGGAGGGCTCGACTTCGGGGGATTCTTGCATGGCGCAGAATCTGCGTTCCCGCCATTGCCGGCGTCGTTCACTCCGGAGGGCTTTGAAAGCCGCCATCCGAGTGCTGCAGTCAACCACCCGGCGAGCACCTCTCGGCCGGCCAAGGAGCTCGCCTTGCGGGCCAGGTCAATAAACACGCTCTGGGCCACGTCCTGGGCCAAGGCTTCATTTCCCTGGACCTGCCGCAACGCCGCCGAATACACGAGCGGCAGATGCAGGCGGACCAAATCCGTGAAAGCGCTCTCTGAGCCAGCCTCGACATACAAGCGGAGCAGTTCGGCATCATTCATCATACCCGTTCACACCTTATATCACCCGGCCGATGGAGGAACCGAACAAATAAAGCATTCTTTGTCTATCCGATGAGGATTACACGCTTCCCCCTTGCCAGGCGGACCCAGGGCCGAACTCGAAGGCCAGGAACCCACCCTCCGCGTCCTCGGCTGGTCTGGTCGAGTGGAGCGGAGGCGCAACCGGTTTAGACCAATGGCTTCCGATGTTTCTGCCCTTTCGAGCATCGTGGCAAACGGCCATCGGATCCTGCCCACGTTTCCCCCGCCCCCTCGTTTCATCCCGTACGGCGAGTTTTCCCCGGTACGGTTGGAAGCCAGCCTTGTCGCTCCGCGCCCTTCCGCAGCCGTGCCCGGCGGCGTTTGACGCGGAGCCTGCGTTCCTTTCCGTGTCTGGCTCAGAGTCCAGATGTATCGGTCCGCGGCTGTGCCCACAGGCCCTTGGCTCTTCAGAGAAGGAACCACTTTCGGGGCAGCAGTCAGTTCTTAACGTTGCGGCCTGGACGTTGGCCAGAGCGGCTGACCAGTCCCCGCCAACGGCTTGAGGCCACCGACAGGCCCGCCCGTTTGCGGCAGAGCTTGCCCCAGCCAGAGTCTCCCGTTGCCGGGGTCTGCTATCACTGCTCGGCCCAACCATCCATTGCCGAGGCAGGACTCCCACCTGCAAGCATGTCCAAGGTTGAAGGCTGCACATAGGAATTTGGTTTTTGCCGCGCGGCCGGCTTTGCAAGGCCAGCGCGATCAATGGACGATGGAATTGGGTTTTCACAAAGCATTCCGGATTTCGGTTGCGTTGTTTGGATCGGATTTGGGTTTCCGCGCATTGTATGGCGAGGTTGTCGCTGCTGTACTGCCAGCGCCATTGTTTGCCGATGGGTTGCCCGATCGATTTTGAGGGCCTGGCTTGCGGACAAGAGAAAGGCTCAGAAGCCTGCTGGACAAGCCGCCAAAATGCCGCACGTTGGCATGGAATCCGGAATGGTGAGCAGCCCGCTTATGCTCGCCAAAACCCGGCCTCTCAATTCCCGCTGCCAATAATCAACTGCTCTCCTGCCTTATGGCTTGACGGCCTATCCAAGCCGGCGCGAAAATGCGATCATGGAAACCAAGCTCACCGTCATCGGAATCGAGAAGCCCGAATCCGTCAGCTTCATCCTGTTCCTGGCGGACGGCTTTTATCCGGTCAATGTGCTCAATGCGGTGAAAATGGTGCCCGAGGTTTGCCGAGTGTTTTGCGCCACAGCGAACCCGACCCAGGTGCTGGTTGCGGAAACCGAGCAAGGCCGTGGCGTGCTGGGCGTCGTGGACGGACTGGCCCCTAAGGGAGTTGAAGGCGAGGCCGATATTGAATGGCGCAAGAAGTTCCTTCGGCAGATTGGCTACAAACTTTGAGCGTGATGCCGAAATAGAGGCTCTAAAGCTCAAGGCGGCGCGGCGACAGGGCCTTGAGCCAGGCGGCTCCCATTAATTCCTTCCGCATCGTCAGGTCCCCATCCGCTATGACCAGGGCCACCCAGGGAGTCTCCGGGGATTGGATGCGGCCGTGCCACTCCACAGTGCCCACCTGGCCTCGGGTCAGGAGCAATTCCTGGTCTCCGGCGCTGAGCAGGAGATTATCCGCGCGAATGCTGAACCGGTGTGCGCCGTTGCCTCGCGCGCTCACCCTGAGGTGCATGGCGCCGTCGCCGGACCTGAGCTCGGAAACCTCAAAATCGAGCGCCCGACCACGGCGCAAATCCAGATGGTATGTGCCGGCGGGCAGGAAAACCCGCGATTGTTCCTCGCCGTGACATCGCACGATTGTATTTGCCTTCCGGCAGCCTCACCCGAAACCGCCCCTTGACTGGAATCGCCCGGATGGCCGAGCGGGGTCGTGATGCCAGTGGCGACGAACTCGACCGGCGCATCGGCCTGTCCTTCAACCAGAGCCGGACCCGCCAGGTCGCGCATGAGCCAAATCCAGCGCGCCACCGGATGCACCCAGACCTCTTTGTAGGTCCAAGTGCTCTGCACCGGCCAATAAGGAACGTCGCGCTCGCCGCGGGTTTGCAGGCCCACGGGGAGGGCGCCGGCGATGTTGCCGGGGAATGGCGCGTACAAGGGAGGAAAGTCGTAACCCTCGCCGTACATCGTGCTCTGCGCGAAAGGATTCCGGCCAACAATCCACTCTGCCTGATGTTGCGCCAGCGTTACCGACTCCAGGTCCCCGCGCAGGTGGGCGGCACTCATCAGCGCCTGGGCCTGCGGCAGAATCGTCCCAAAATGCCCGCGATAATCCATCCAGACCGGAAACAGCCTCAGGTAATGCCCCTCTCCCAGCGGTATGCCGTTGAGGACCTGGTTCCGAAACGATTCCCGCCTGCCCTCAGGCACGGTCCGATATTCGTCCGCCTGATAGATCGAGGCGGGCATGACGCCGTAGGGTTCGGTGTACCTCGCCACCGCCTTCAGGTATTGCGAATACAGCGCCACTGCCGAATACCATTTCATCCAATCGGGATGGTTCGGGAACGCATCGCACAGCCGGGTCAACGCGAGCATCGGCGCCTGCTCCCGGCCTCGATGGCAATAATGCAGGATGCGGTCTTTTCGCGGGCCGGTATAAAAGAAGCCGAACAGCGGGACGTCCCAAGCCGGACGCTTTCGCTCCTGGGAGGCCAGAATGGTCGCTGCCAGCTCGATGGCCGCGTCCGCGTAGCGCGCATTCCCGGTGTCCTGCCACAAGTCCACCGAGGCCAGCACACCCACCGCCGCCGTCTCATGTTCCACGTTGTCCGAGTCGAACGTGCCACGCCAGGGTTGGTTTGGACTCGCAGTGTTCGTTGAGGACATCCCGGCATGGGCGAAACGCCAGTCGTCCTCCGCCATCTTAAGGCAATAGGCCGCCAGCCGCGGGATCCGATTCCTTAAGAACGCGAGCGGCGATGGCCTCGGCGGCCGAGGCCGTGAAATTCCCCATCGGGCTGTTGCGGGCGGTTGACGTAATATCGTCGGAGGTTCCGATGATGCCATCGGTCCAACGGCTGTTGACCGAACCCTGGTTGCGGTAGCCGTCGCCAAAGCTCGTCTTCAGGACCCAGTCGAGCCCCCAGCGCGCTTCCTCCACCAGGCGTTCATAGAGCTCCGCGTCTTCACCCCTCGCGTGCAAGCGCTCCGCCAGGCTGAACAGGCCATAGACGATCTCTCCCGTGTTGCCGAGCCCCTGGGTGAGATCGCCGGCATCGTGCCAGCCGCCGTTGATGACGATTCGCTGGTCGCCGTGGACCACGGTCCAATCGCGGTGGCAAACGCCATGCACGCCGGGAATCGCCATCCCGCAGCGTTCGGCGTACAGGAAGTTAATCGCTTTCAAAATCGTCTGACGCCACACGTCGGGATCGATCCGGAATGGGCGCGTGCGCACATCGCCGGCTTCCAGGATGTACGACCCGCTCTGCCGGACCTCGGAAAAATCCATCACTTGAAATTCGCCCAGGTGCGTTCTGACCGTCCGAACGGCCTTGGATAGCACCGTTTTTCCCGTGGCTTGGTCAAGCAGACGAAATTCCCCCGTCTTCAAACCACTGGCGATGGCGCTCTTGGTCGCGCCGGATTGGTAGCCCGCATGACTGTAGGCAATGCGCCCGGGCCACACCCCCCAACCTTCGATGTAATCCGGCTCGACCTTTTGCAGTTCCAAATGATCCAAGTCATAGGTCAGAGCGTCCGCAGCCTCCGGCTCATGGCCGGACATCAAGCCGGAAATCTCCAAACCGGTCACCCTGTCTCGCGCCACGTTGCCGATTTCCCAGACGACGTGGTTCCATTCGTGGTTTTGCAACACGACTGTCGTCTCGCCCTCCTGTCCGAAAGCGCGCGGGCAGCTTCTCCGCGCCCTCGTTGTAAAGGCGCAGCTCCAGCGATACGACGCAAAAGCCCGGGCAATCGGGATAAATCCAGAGCGACAACCGATTGAATGGTCGCCAGTCCTCGCCGCCGAATTGTCGTCGGACACCCGCGCTGCCCCAGCCGCGTCCGTTTTTCGGTCCCGGGGCATCAAGCCGGGCGGGCAGCCGCATCCGCAGCGATTGGCGGCCCTCCCGCGACCGTTCCCGCGAGAACGTCAGGGCGGTGACCACCTGGCTGCGGTCAGTCGCTTTTTGAGCCGCCCGGGCGTCCACGATCTCGGGCGCGCCGGTCGTGAAGGCGGCCCAGTTCGCCGGGCTCTCCATGTTGTCCAGGACGCGATTGGCCAACACTTTCTTGTTGAGCCAACGCTCGGCGGCGGAGTCTGCAATGGAACCGGTTATGGGCTGTTGGGCGGCGGTGGTCAGCCCAATCCCCAACGCCAGGAAAAAAGCGCAACCTCTCATAGGTCTATCGTGCCAGCGGACGACCAGTGACTTCATGGCTCGGAGGTTATGACAATCGGCTAATCCGGCAAAGCAGGCTTTTGACGCTTTTTGCGTTGAGGTGCCCGCCGGAGTGTTCGTGCGCGTAGCCAACCTGAATGGCCAGCGTCTGACCTTGGGATGCAGCCGCGTTCCAGATTCCCAGACGTGGATCAAGAAGGAGCTGCTCATTCCCAATCCCCAGGCCCGGGCCGCGTGCCTGGCGGTGCTCTCGGACGCGCCCATTGAGGCCCTTATCAATGGGATCGCGCAGGACCTCGGGTCAAGCTTGCGCCTGTTCAGCGTCCAGAAGATGCGCTATGAATAATCATATGAACGGACTCAACTGCGCAGCGCCGAGGTACAGGCGGGCGCGCAAAAAGCAAATTCGTATCAGTTCTTTCCTGCGGCCTGTCTCTTTTGGCAGCCGGCAACGCTGCCTCGCGCGTCGCCGGCTTGACCAGCGAAGTCAAACTCAACCAGGGCGTTCCTGCCCTGTTTGTGGATGGCAAGCTGAGCAGTTTGTTGACCTTCTACGGCAGGAAACCGGTTGAGGTCGAACCGTTCCTCCAGGCCGGCATCTTCATCGGCGATTTCGGTGTCCCTTTTGGTTGGGTCGGTCCCGAGAAGTACGATTTTACCCAGACTGACGCCGCCATGGATGAGTACTTGAAGACGGATCCCCGTCTGGTGGCGTTTCCGCGCTTTAGCATGACGCCCGGCACTTGGTGGCACAATGAGTTCCCCAGCGAAGTCACCATGCGACCCGACGGGAGCTCCGCCGGGTTCCGGGGGGAATGGTGCGTGTCGTTCGCCTCGGCGAAGTACCGTGAGCTGGTCCGCGGCGCGCTGCGGGCTTTCCTCACTCACCTCGAGGAGAGGTACGGCGACCGGATCATCGGTTATTTCCCCGGCAACGGCATCTACGGCGAATGGTTCTCATGGAGCACTTACTGGGAGATCGCCCCCGGCGCTCCGCACCCGAAGGTTTCCAGCGTGGAAGATTACAGCCCGCCTGCACAAGCCGCTTTTCGGGACTGGCTCAGGAGCAAATACCGAGGCCATGTCGAGGAACTGCGCCGCGCCTGGGGCGAGCCGACGCTCACTTTCGAGACCGCCTCCGTCCCTTCCGAACAGACGCGCCAGCGCCCGACTCACGGCATCTTCTTCGACCCTGCCATCAGCGCGCAGGTCCCTGACTATTTCGAGTTCTACAACGACCTGGTTTCCGACGTGCTGATTGAGCAAGCCCACTGGACCAAAGAATTCACCGGCCGGCGCAAGGTTGTCGGCGCCTTCTACGGCTATATGTGGACCACCTACCCGCATCTGACCTTGAACCATAGCGGCCATCTCGGGTTCGGCAAGGTGTTGCGCTGTCCGGACATTGACTTCATCGCCGGCCCCTACACCTACGACAACCGCCAACTCGGCGGCGCGAACAATGCCCAATCCCTCCCCGCGGCCATCGCCCTGCACGGCAAGCTCTACTTCAACGAGGTGGATACCGAGACCCACCTCCATCAGCGGCAGTGGCGCTGGGGCGACTCGCTGCGCAACCCGACCAATTTCGACGAGACGCGCGGGCTGCTGACTCGCGACTTCGCCTATGCCTTGACCGGGGGCTTCGGCATGTGGTACATGGAACTGCTCGGCGGCGCCTATAACGACCCCCGGATCATCCAGTTGCTCTCGCAGGTCAGGGTTGCGGACGAGAAATACCTGGCGGCCGGCAAACGCTCCAATACCGATATTGCCGTGGTCCTCGACGAGAGCAGCTACCGTTACTTCGCCGACGGCGAATCGTTCCTCACCGCGCTCATCAGCGCACAGAAGAGCTGGCAACTCAACCAACTGGGCGCGCCTTTCGATAGCTATCTGTTGTCCGACCTCGAAGAGGCCGGCCTGCGCGATTACAAGTTCTATCTCTTCCTGAACACCTTCCGCGTCACCCCCGCTCAACGCGCCGCCATCCATCAGCGCCTCAAGCGTAACCACGCCACCGCCGTTTGGGTTTATGCGCCAGGTTACATCAGCGATGAGAAGCTTCCGCTGGCGGGCATCGAAGCCCTCACCGGCATCCGCGTTGCCGAAGACAGCTCCGCGGGCGAACTCCATGTGAACATCACCGCCTCGAACCATCCCTATACCCAATCGCTCGCAAAAGGGTTCGCCTACGGCACCGATGTGGACGTTGACCAAATCAAGCCGACCTTCGATCACCGCTTGTACCTCAAGGACCCCGCCGACCCGGGGCTTGAGCGCGACCTGCCCGGATTCAGCATCGCCCCGCGCTTTTTTGGCGACGACCCCAAAGCCACCGTTCTTGGCCGCCTGGCCGGCCTGGACAAGCCCGGGTTGCTGGTCAAACAACAGGACGGCTGGACCTCTGTTTATTCCAGCGCGCCGATTCTTCCGGCCGCGCTGTTGAGAAACATCGCTCGCGTGGCCGGCTGCCACATCTACACCGACACCGGGGACATCGTCTATGCCAACGAGAACTTCCTGGCCCTCTACGCAGTGACGGGCGGCGAAAAGATGATTCGACTTCCGCGCGAGGCGAAGGTCGTGGACGTGTTGGACAACCGCACCGTCTCGGCCCGCACCTTGTCGTTCCCACTCAAGATGGAAGCCAACACCGCCAGGATCCTGTCGTTGGAATAGCAGGCTAGACCCATTCCCAATGCCGCAGCCACTGGTAATTCTCAGGCAGATTGGCCCACATCTCCGCCACCAGCGCGTCGAAACGCCCGGCCTCGGCCACATCGAATTGCCGGCGTTCCTTGACCGCCGCGGCCGCGTTCCTGACTTGATCCACGGTGATCAAGCCCGGAATGGCGCAGCTCAGCACGTCGCAACCGAGCACGTAGCGCAACGCCAGGCGCGCCCGCTCGTCGTCTTCCTGGCGGGTGGCGGAATCGGGCCTGCCGCCGGATTTAAAGACGCTGCCGCTGGCGAAGGGCTTGATGCCAATGAAGCCGACGTTGTGCTTGCGCAGCGCCTCGAACATGCTGCCCACCGGCTTTTCCTTGCTCCCGGCGCTGTAGGGAGTGACGATGACCTCCAACTGCGGGTACTTGGCCACGGCGTCCGCGATCCACGGACGGTGATGGGTCGAGATGCCGGTAAAACGGGCCTTGCCCGTCCGCTTGGCCCACTCAAGCGCAGCCATGACGGTCTCGATCTCTTTCTCGGTATTGCGGGTGGTTTGCTCGCGCATCGTCACGCGCCAAAGATCCACGTACTCGAGTTTGGCCTCGCGCAGACCCTGGTCCAACTGCTGCTTCATCTTGTCGAGCGAGCCGGCGATTTCCGGACTGCGCGCTCCCCACCAGTCGAAACCAAAGTAGATCTTGTCGCGGTTCTTGCCGAGGGCCTCGGCATACACCACCACTTCGCCGGCGCCGCACGGATCGGCGTAGTTGATGCCGTGATCGATGCACGCGGCCATCACCTCGCGCCGGTTCCTTTTGAAGTCCTCGCTGCCGTGCGCGAAGGGCATCTGTTTCCAGTGCCCGCCAATGCTGACGGCCGAGACCATCAGCCCGGTCCGGCCCAGCCGGCGATATTCCATGTTCTCGTTATAGCTCCGCGTCCGGGTCGGGTCGGGAGCCGCCGCCTCTGCGCCGGCGGCGTGCTCGATCACACCCGCCCCTATGGTTGTGCCGGCCGCCGCCATCGCGGCCGTTTGCACAAACTGCCTCCGGTTCATGCGATTTTCTTTCATAAGCGCCTTTCAGCTTTTCAATTGATTTGCGCGCGGGGTCACCTGGTCGATATTGGGCTGGGCCTCGGCCTGCGCATTCCCCAGCGCCCAGGCGAAGCCCCCGAGCACCAGCGCCTGGAAGAATGGATTCGTCCACACGTCCTCGCGATGGCCCAGCGCCGTGTAGAATACCCGGCCCTGGCCGTGCCGCCGGGCCCAGGTGTTGGGATAATCCGGGCGCCGGTAACAATCGCCCTTCATGAGCGCGGTTTCCTGCACCAGAATCACGTGCAGGTCCTTGGCAAAGTTCCGTTGCGCGTACCATTCATCCGTGAACGAAATGCCCTCCGCGCACCCCAACCGATCCACCCCCGGGAAATTCGAGGCGATAATGAGTGAGGCCTCTTGCTGCGGGCCGTGCGTGATGAACTCGCCGCCGAGCATCGCGATATAAGGATCGACTG
The DNA here is from genome assembly GCA_963713735.1 of uncultured bacterium. GTDB lineage: Bacteria > Verrucomicrobiota > Verrucomicrobiia > Limisphaerales > UBA8199 > CAVQND01. The sequence goes on along the minus strand of CAVQND010000008.1, from coordinate 42,415 downwards.
CGGTCTGGCCTTGGTCGGGCTGGGCGGTCGAACGGAACGAATCGGTTGAGGAATGAAACGCGACCAACCCCTTGCCGCGGGCGATGGTCTCGAGGAGCTTCTGTTTGCCGGCGGGCGTCATTGGTTTTCCGTTGCCTTGGGACGAAGTCAGATCCCCGCTGGTGAAGAAGGCAATGGCGTCGAACTGATCGAGGTCTCCGTCGAAGATGGTCCCATCCTGAGAACACTCGACCTCGAAGCCCGCCCATTTGCCCATAGCGGTGAGGACCTTTTCGGAGTGGCTCAGTTCACCGGCCTGGCGGTGTACGACCGAGTGCTCGAACCCGGCACTCCGGGTAAAATAAAGCACCTTCTTCCCTTTTGCCTCCGCGCCCAGTGCCCGCTGCCAGGGAAAGGCGGCCAGCCCCAGCAGCGCCGCCGAGGTGGTCTTCAACATATCGCGACGTTTCATATCAGACCCAAAATGAGATGGCTTCAAATGAACTGGAGAGGATGATGAACGCGAGATTCAGAATGCGCCAGTCAAAACTCGCGAAGGGTTGTCCAGGAGTGAGAGGGTCGGGGAACTTTTCGCCACCGTAGCGCGGCTTCGGTCATCGGGTCGCGGGCAAGGGCCACACCGCAGACCATTGGACGCTCTCCAAGTTCATCGTAACGGCACACATCGCGGGATCAACCTCTACAGCGAGCAGTTGTCCACGGCCTGCATGACCGGCCATAAGGTGCATGACAACTTCATCGTCAACCAGGTGGGCGACGGAATGCTCATCGGCCAGTATGTGACGGGGGAGAACTGGGTCTATAACAACGTCATTGCCCACGCCGGCTTGGGGCCCGATCCGAACCCGCGCGAGAGCGGCCCGATCACGCATTTCGGCGTGAACCTCGATGCCGGGCACGAAACCGTCACCAACACGGTCATCTATTTTTACCACAACACCATCTACGGGTGCGGCTGGTCGGGAGCGCGTGGAGGGTCCAGCGGAGCCGTGCATCTAGTCCGGATGCAACGCTACACCCTTCGTTTTAGCAACAACATCATTTGCGCTGTATCACCGCCGGCACAGGATGGCTGCGATTATCGTGGTGATTTGGGGGACGCAGCGCCCCGAGCAAGCGGGGCAACCAGAACGTCGTCAAACCAAACACGGTCATGCTGATTCTGCTGCCCGCTGACCCCGGCCAGCACCACCAGTTGTTCTGCACCCTCCGGCACGGTGGCAATGCCTATAACGTCGCGCCAGGACGAGGGATCAGCGGCCACAGGCGCAGGGTCGAAACGCATATCCCGGTCCTCGGCGGTCCATTTCCCTTCCGGCGTTTGCCAGCGGGCCGTCAACCAGCCTGCGCCCGAACCGCTCTGCCGGACCTTGGCGCAGAGAAGATACCGGCGGCCTGGCTCCACTTTCACACCTTGGACGAAGCAGCCGTGCTCAATAGCGTTCAGGCAGGCTGAGCCCGGCTTGGCAGCGCCCACGCCCGGATCATGGCTGAATGAGCCATGCGACTCCTTTTCATCCTGCCAACGACCCCAGGATTCCGGCTGGCCATCCTTGCCCGCCGTGAAATCCCCGTTCAAAAGGAGGTTGGTCAAGGTGCCCTCAGAGCGCATCTCCTTAAGCCTGTAGCGCGCCGCCTCCGCTGAATCCTTGGCGTTCAGCAGAGCGAACTCGATCCCCGGCAGGACCTCCGGCCAGGTCTTCGGGGCTGTCGCGTTCGGTTGATGCCGCGGCCACCAGCGGGCGCGCTCCCCATAGACCCACACGTACTTGTCCGCCGCGCGCAACGCGCTGGCGACGTTCTGTTCCAACCGGTCCACTCGCGGTCCGCCAAGGCCATCGATGTACCACGGCGAACTGGGTGGATTGACGTAGGCATCCAGGTAAATCCCGTGGCTGACTTGCACCTGCGCCCGGAATCTGGTCCGGTTCTCCGGCGAGACCAAGGCCTGGCACGCATTTTTTATGCGCACAAAGGCGGCGTCGAAAGCCGCCTCGCTATTGTAGCGGTAGGCCCCCTCGTTGCCGTTGATGAGCGTGACCATCGCAGGCATCCGGTCCACCAAGCCGTCCGCAAACGCCGGCAGCAATCCATAGCCGTGGCTGGACAGCTCGGCTTGCGGATCGCCGCCCGCCCCCAGGACGTGGGAGCATTCACTGAACAGAAAATACGTGTAAAGCACCGCGTCCGGAAACTCGGCTGCGACCGCATCCATGACCTCGCGCCCCCGCTGGCGGGCCTGGCGGCAGTAATCCTCAAACGAGTGCCCTGCCCGCTGGGCCTGCTTGCTATATTGGAACTGCTTGAACGGCTCGGTGTACGGCTCCGGATCGAACAGCAATCCCCTGAGACCGCCCTCATGGGCCAGTCGCGCCAGCAGCCGGCAATGCTCCCGGATTTCCTTCCAGCCTGCGTCATCAAACCAGTCCACGTTGCCGGGATTGGCGCCGAAGATGAGGAAATTGTCGGCGAGCTTGCCCGAGTGGGCGGCTTTCAGGTCGGCCAGAGCGTTGCTGAAGCAGGTTGACTCCCAATGGTCGGCATTGAAGGCAGCCCTGGCATCGCACGATTTGCCGGCGCTCCCAAGGCCCTGAGCGTAGATAACGGCCCCATCAAAGGGCCATTGCTCCATCGAGCGCACATCCCGGCGGAACTGGGCCGTATCCGGACTGTCCCAGCCCGTCATAATGAGCTTTTTGGCCAGTAACGGAGGGCCAGCCGCCGGTACAGTGGGGACCCAAGCCAGTGCGAGCAGAAGGAAGAACATCGCTTTCATCGCGGCCCATGAGGTGACAATGCCAAACAGCCATACGAACGAACTGAGCAGCTTCATAGGCTGCCCTTTATCCCGCTTTCGCGGTTCAGAGGCAAGAAAATCGAGGGATGGAACGCGGCTGGTTGAGAAGTACCGGCCCCTCATTAACGCGCGGTTCGGAATCTCGTCGGCTTCGCCGCTGATGCGCCGTGTAAAGGCTTGACCCCTTCTTCCGGCGCGATGGTTGTCGTTTCCGCCTCCGCCGAAGATGCCGCTTGCTTTGGGTTTCCGTCGGTCATATAGTGACTGACATGCATACACTCACTATTCGTCGCTTCACGCGGGACTTCTCCAAGGTCCGCGGCCAACCCCTCACCGTTACTGAGCGGGGCCGGCCGATAGGCACCTGGACCCCTCGCTCCAGGAAGCCCGAGCCGGTGAACTTCGCCAAGCGTGCCCGGCAGGACTTCAAAATGAAGCTCCCCTTCACCTTCGCCGAGCTGCTGAAGGAGGGTAAGAAGCGATGATCTACGCCGACCCGAGCTTTCTCTGCTCACTGTACGGCTGGGACGACAATACCGAGCGTGCCCAGAAAGCCTTCGTGGCCGATGCGCGCCGGCCGTTGCTTTACACTCCGTGGCAACGCTTCGAGGTCCGCAACGCCATCCGTCTGGCGGTCCACAAGTTACGTCGCGCCGGCCAAGCCGTGCCGTTCCAGCCTGGCAACATCTTCCGGCGCCTCGATGCCGACCTCTCTGCGGGCCGGCTCAGGCACCAGGAACCGGACTGGCGCGAGGCCCTGCGCTTGGCTGAGGAAATCAGCGACGAGCACACCCAAGACCTGGGTGCCGCCTCGGTGGACCTGTGGCACGTCGCCACTGCGGTGCTCCTGCGCGCCGATACCTTTTGGACCTTCGATGGAGACCAGCGCAGGCTCGCCGACGCCGTGAGGCGGTTCCGAAGCGTCCCTCAGTTTGGAACGTGAGGAGACGACGTAGAGGGCCCGGGCCGGGTCTTCGGTGGAGATGAAATCGGCCACGAGGGATTGGATGTTGCGCCGATGGGAGAAGGCAAGACCGAAGCAGCAGCTCCAGCCCTGTGCTGTTTCTTCCGACCTTTGAACTCGACAACCGGGTGCCCGAGCCTCAACGTCCGATGGAGTATGCAATATCGCGTCACGTTGATTGTGCGGGATGAATCCGGTAACAGATGACCAAACACCTTGTCGCATCCGCAGTTGTTTTTCTCTCTGCCATCACGTGTGGCCACTCCTCAGGTTGTCCGCTGCAAGATGACCCGCTGCAACTCGCCCTCCTTTCATCCAAACGAGATGAACCAGGTCGCAAACGGCGGGAGCATGAAGATCAAGTCCTTCGAGCAGTTCGGGTTGGCGGATTTTGACGTGGCCGCCCTCAGAGGGAAGAAGATCAAAGAGGCCAGGTTCTGTGTGAAGCCTGCCGGCGGCCACAGGTTCAATCTCAACGATGGAACTGACCTCACGTGGCTCTCCGTGACCACCGTCAGCGAGGATTGGGACGCCGCGAGGGCCTGCGCAAACCGCAGCGGATTTCGGGACGACTGGGGCTGGCCCGGTGCGAAGACCTTCGATGTGGCCTGCGGCAACGGCAATACCCTAGGTGCAATGCCCGGCTCGTGAGCGAGGGCGGGGTCCACAGCCTCCCGCTCGATACCGCCCTGGTGAGGGCGCTGGTTACCGGGGCGTCCTACGGTCTCTTCATCATGGATGGCTCCACCCACTACTCGATGAACTGCAGAATTCAGGACCCCTGCCTGGAGGTCGTGCTGGACGGCGACGAGGAGGCCACGCAGGCCGCGCCGACCGAACTCCAGGTGGCGCCCGCCCCTAAGTGGGCCACCGCCGACCTGGGGGCATTGCAGATCAGCATCAAAGCGCCGGCAGGGGCCTTCGCCTACAACCTCAAAGTGAACGGCACACCCGTTCAGCGCTGGCAGATTCCGTTTGCGATGCCAGGCGCGCCGCAAACATTCAACCTCGTTGACCTTCCGCCTGAGACCGGCGCCACGGTTGAGGTTGAGGCGGTGAACGCGGCGGGAATCAAATCAGCCGCCGTTAAGGCCAAGGGCAGGACCAGTTCGCGGTTGATCGTCCCGCAGGTGCCGGCCGTGGAGTTTCAGCCCAAGAGCGGCGAGCCGAAGCCCCTCGGCAACGCGAAGGTCTATGCCTTCCCGGAAATCACGAAGATCGATCCCACCACGGGCAGGGTCCTGCACGAGCCGATGGAAGACGTGAGCAGGAAAAACCCGGTCTGGGACGGGGCGTCAGGAGTGGTCCGGCTTGCGGCTGCGCGCGCCGAGATTGCCAGTTTCCAAATCGGCATCGACGGCCCGGTGCGCGATGCGAGGATTGAAGTGTCAGATCTCGCCGGCCCTGGAATGATTCCCAACACCGGCGTCAAACTGTGGCGCAACTGGTACGTGAACCGACAGTCGGAATACGCCCTGCCGTGGGCCGGCACCGTGAGCTGTCCCATGCCGGACAACCACATCAACGGGCAGATGCATCAGGCGGTGACGGTGGATTACCATATTCCCAAGGACGTGAAGCCTGGCGAATACTCCGGCAAGATTACGCTAACCGCAGGCGCCAACAGCGCCACCTTGCGGCTCAAGATGAGGGTGTACAGCGCCGTCATTCCCGACGATATTTTCTTCAACCCCGAACTCAACTGCTACGGCGGCCCCGGCGAAGCGGGCAGCCCACAGTTCTTCAACAGTTACAAGCTTGCCCACTACCACCGGTGCACGATCAATCGGGTTCCCTATACGCAGGGCGGCAAGGCACATACCGACTGGGCGCCGACCGTTGACGATTCCGGGAGGGTGACCGGTTGGGCGAACTTCGACCGGAACCTTGGCCCGCTGCTGGATGGATCGAACTTCAAGGAGAACCCGCGCTCGGGCGCGCCGGTCCCGACGATGTACCTGCCGCTGTTCGAGGGCTGGCCGTTGAACTACCAGAAATACTACGAGCCGGGCCCCGGCATTGCCAAAGGGAGCAGAAACCAGGATGACTACGTCAAGCACCACATCCTGGCCAAGCCCATCGACAAGGCTATCGGCCAGCAGTTCAAGGACGCTTGGACGACCTGCGTGCGTGAGTTCTACCGGCATGCGCAGGAGCAGGGCTGGAACCGAACGGTCTTCGAGTGCTACCTGAACAACAAACCCAATTACGGATACACCTCCTGGACACTGGACGAGCCGGGCATCTACCGGGACTGGGAGGCGCTCAATTTCTTCGCGGGGATGTGGAAGCAGGGCATCAACGACCCGGAGGTCTATACGCCGAAATGGATGGAAGACCTTTATGCCAGGGGATTGCGCGGGATGAGCCGCGGCAGGCCCACGTTCCTGTTCCGCGGGGACATTTCACGCATGAACTGGCAGGGCAACCTCTCGGACGGCCTGATGACCATCGTGTACGCCGGTGGCGGCGGGTTCGACTTTTTCCGCACCATGCAGCGGCACAAGGTCCGGATGCCTGCGGTCCTCTACGCCTACGGAGCCTGCAGCCCTTTCGAGAAAAACAACTGGGAAAACGCGGCCTGGTGCCTCAAGGCCTTCGCGCACGAGTGCGACGGCGTCCTGCCGTGGCAGTCACTGGGCACCGGCTTGCTCAACCCTGACCCGGAGGGATACGGGAACGCCCTGATCGTGGACGGCGGACCGTACGGAAATGCGATCGCGTCCTTCAGGGTCCATGCACTGCGGCGCGGCGCGCAGGACGCCGAGTTGCTCCGATTGCTGGTGTTGCAGAAGGGCTGGAGCCGGCAGCAGGCGGGGTTCTTTGCTTCACAACGGGTTCCACTCATCGCCCAATATAAGCAGAAGTCCACCGACGAAGCGGCTGCGCAGGCCATCGGCGCCCTCTCAAGTCAGGGGTTTGTTGAACTGGAGGAAGGCATCCTCAAGTTGTTGGAACCGTAGAAATATACATCATGAAAGGCAGAATTGAGGCATTGATCCTGGCCCTCCTGGCGGCGCATATCTATCGCCTTCGGCAATGAGAATCCCCTTCACTCCGGTCGTTTATGAACACGCCGCCCGTTTCGTTGGGCGCACGCCGGGGGAAGTCTCGCGCGACGCGGAGCTCATGTTCGAGGGCCATCGCCGCGCTGGTGGCAAAGTTAATGGCAAGTTGATGGCCCTGGAAAACCAGCGGCTTGGTGACCAGTTCGCCGCCCCGGTAACCGACACCATTGGCTCACACGTTTGAGACTGCGCCCAAACCGCTTCCGCGAGGTCTTGCGCCGTATCACCCAGCGCCCTTCCCGGCTCTTGCCCCAGTAATGGGTAAAACCCAGAAAGTCGAAGGTTCCGGCACTCGGCCCGTCCGCTTTGGGCGGTTCGGTCGCCTCCGCCGGGCGCCCGAAGGGCACCAGGCGGGTCTTCTCCGCGTGCAGACTCAATCCGTACTTCTCGAACCGCTGGAAGAGTACTCGATAGACTTTGTCCGCGTCCTCTTTGTTGTCGAATCCGAGGATAAAGTCGTCGGCAAACCGCACCAGAAAGGTTCGCCCTTTCATGCGCGGCTTGACGCTTTCCACATACCAACAGTCCAGCACGTAATGCAGGTAGATGTTCGCCAGTAAGGGCGAAATCACCCCGCCCTGCGGCGTGCCCTCTTCCGGGTAGCTGAGTTGCCCCCGGTCCAGCACTCCCGCATGGAGCCATTTGCCAATGAGTCGGCGTACTACGCCATCTCGCACCCGCAGGTCGAGAAGCCCCCCCAAGCACGCGTGTTTGAGCGTGTCCAAGGAACTGATGAGGTCCTGTTCCGAGAGGGTTGGAAGCAGGGCAGTTTCCTGTTGGCCGAGTTCCTGAACCGCCGCGATGCGCCGGGCCAGCTCGGCCAAACGGTCCCTGACGGTCTGCCCCTGATCGTCGTAGGCGCTGGCCGGGTCCATGCCGCCGAGGGCGATCTCTTGAATCTTCAAGCCGACGATGTCCTGAATAGTGGTTTGGAGCGTGCCAGACCCGCCGGCAAGGCGCTGGTCCAGCCCCAGGCCCATTTGCAGGGCGGCTTGGGCCGACTCGCCATCGCCGGATTGGCGGTAGCAATCGGCCAGTTGGACCAGGCTTCCGCTCAGGCGCTTGAGAGCGGCCAAGTCCGGCAAGGGCACTCCCAACGCTCCTCTGGCCTTGGCGTCGGCCTCGGAATAGCCGGCGGCGCGGTAGGCCTCTTCCGCGCTCTGGACGAAGGCGGCGGTGTAATCCTCGAACTTAGCTTTGTCCGCCGCAGCGAGGAGTTCCTGGACCGCCGCGCCGCTCTGGCCGGACTCGAAGTAGTCTTGCGCGGACAGGTAATTGGCCAGCGCATTGTCGGGGGCCGATTGTTTGAAAGCCTCGAGCAGCTTGCGGCGTTCCTCGGGTGGGAACTCGTTTTTGAGCTCGCCATTGCAAGTGGGTGCGAAATAGGCGGCATAGATGACACGTGGATCACCGGGGTACTTCTCAAGGGCTTCGCGCAGGAACTTCGCATCCTGGGTGGCTCGGAAAGCGGCCGCCAGGTTCTCGGCGCTGCGGCGGTTCTACTGGAGATAAGGCTCGACCTGTTCAGGGCGCAGAGTGAACTCCTCTCCCTTGAGCAAGGGCGCCAGCAGGTTGGCAGGCCGCAGTTCATCCGGCGGTGTCTGGGGCGACGGTCCAACGGCGGCCATCGCCGGCGTCGGCAGGCGCGGTTTGCGCGCCAGCGGGCGGTTTTCGGCTTTGAGCCGCTCAGCCTGTGCGAGTCGTTGCCGCAAGGCGCTGTTTTCCTCGCGCAGTCTAGCCTGGCCCTGATGCTCGACTACCAACGCCATTCCAATGGTCAGGACGATAGAGGCGCCAAGCGCCAGCTTCAGTTTGGTCATAGCCATAACAGCATCTTCGATTTACCGGTAAAGACCCACAGTTGAGCGGCACCCGACAAACTTAATAGACAGCGCTGCGGATAAATCGTTACATTGCTGCCATGGCCCAAATCACGCGCATACTCGAGGCTGTTCAGCAAGGGGACTCCAAGGCGGCTGCCGAATTGTTCCCCCTGGTCTATCAGGAATTGCGCAGAGTGGCCGGTCAAAAGATCGCCCACGAAGGGCCAGGTCACACGCTCCAAGCGACTGAACTCGTCCATGAAGCCTGGCTGCGGCTGGCGGGCAACCAAAGCCAGGAGTGGCAAAACCGCGCTCACTTCTTTGGCGCCGCTGCCGAAGCCATGCGGCGCATCCTTGTCGAGCGCGCCCGGCGGCGGAACCGCCTCAAGCGCGGGGGCCAGTGGGAGCGGGTGGAAATGGAGGAGGTCAACATCCCTTCGCCGATGCCCGATGACGACTTGCTGGCCCTGGACGAAGCGCTGGGGCGGTTGGGGGAGTCTGACGGCCGGGCCGCCGAGGTGGTAAAGCTCTGCTTTTTTGCCGGCCTGACGCACGAGCAGGTGGCCAAGGAGTTAGGCGTGTCCCTGAGCACCGTCGAGCGCACCTGGGCCTTCGCGCGGGCTTGGTTGTTTCGTGAAATCGAGCAGCATCATCCACCGCTTCAGAGTTCGGTGGTTTCTGTGAAGGGAACCGCCAACCAACGGCGCATATAAGATCGAAGACTGGGTTTGGATGATGAAAACCATGCCTCTGATGTACGGCACTGCAATAGCCAAAGTTGCCCGCAGGCTGCGAAGAACTTTGAGCCACAGATTTCACAGATTACACAGAAGAGAATTCCCATCTGTGCAATCCGTGCAATCTGTGGCTCAAAAATCATGGTCGAGGTGCTTGGTTGCGGCTGCGCCGCTCTAAGTCCTGGTGGTTCCCATCCTCGCCGCCCTGGAAATGCCTGACTTGATCTGACCCTATGAAACGGGATGAACTCATCCAGGAGCTGTTCTCGCAAGCCCTCGGCAAGACAGGCCCCAAGGAGCGCGAGCGGTTTCTCGGGCAGGCCTGCCAAGGCGACCCGGAATTGCGCCATCAATTGGAGTCGCTCCTGCGCGCCCATGAGCGCGCCGGGGATTTTTTACTGCGGACGACCCAAATGTCACCGCCCAAGGTGAAGCTGGAACGTGCCGGGGCGGAGCCGGAAAGGGCTGAGGAAACCAGGATGATTTCCGGGGCTGCCTCAATGCCGCCGGTGGCGGAGGCCAAGGCCCGCCTTTTCGGCGATTATGAGTTGCTTGGGGAAATCGCCCACGGCGGCATGGGGGTGGTCTATAAGGCCAGGCAGATTGGCCTCAATCGGCTGGTGGCCCTCAAGATGATCCTCGCCGGCCAACTCGCCAGCGAAGCGGAGGTGAAGCGTTTTCATGCCGAAGCGGGAGCGGCCGCCAATCTGGACCATCCCAACATCGTGGGGATTTACGAAGTCGGCCTCCATGAAAGGCAGCACTACTTCAGCATGCAGTATATCGAGGGCCGAAGCCTGGCCCAACTGGAGGCCCAGGAACGCTGGCGGGCAGGCGCAGGCAAAGAGGCGGCGCAATTGGTTGCCAAGGTCGCTCGCGCGGTGCAGTACGCGCACGAGCGAGGCATCCTGCACCGCGATTTGAAGCCGGCCAATATCCTCCTGGATGCCGAGGGCGAGCCCCACGTTTTGGATTTTGGCCTGGCCCGGCGTATCGGCGCCGACAGCAGCCTGACGGTGGAAGGAGCCGTGCTGGGCACTCCCAGTTTCATGGCGCCGGAGCAGGCCGTTGGCAAGACCAAGGAACTCAGCGCTGCCGCCGACATCTACAGCTTGGGAGCCATCCTCTACTTCCTGCTCACCGGCCGACCCCCGTTCGCGGCGGCGTCGCCTTTGGACACGCTGGTGCAGGTGCTCGAGGGGGAAGTGATCGTGCCGCGGGTAATCAACCCTCGAGTCGCGCGCGACCTGGAGCGAATCTGCCTGCGTTGCCTGGAGAAGTCCCCCGGCCGGCGCTATGCGGCGGCCGCGACCCTGGCAGAAGATCTGGAGCGGTTCGTCCGGGATGAACCGGTGCAAGCCCGGCCACGGGGGTTAATGCCCTTCCTGCTCCACTGGATGCGGCGGCAACCTGCCCTGGTGTCGCGCCTGCTCGGCTTGGGGGTCTGCGTGGCCATTGCGCAGGTGACTTTTCACTATCACCCCACCGTGTCACTGGCCGAGCACACGCGCATCGTGTCTTCCTTGGGAATCTGGGCCTTGCTGTCCGTCATTTGCCAATGGGCCTTGGAGCAGGAGCGGTGGGGCAGGCTGGTCCCTGTCCTCTGGGTGGCGGTGGACACCGTTTGCCTGACGGCTACCCTATGGCTCGATGAAGCCGTGCCAGGCCCTCTCATCGCCAGTTTCCCAGTCCTGGTTGCCATGTCGGGGCTCTGGTTTCGACCACCACTGGTTGGCGTCGCAACCATCCTGTCCATGCTCGGCTACAGCGTTCTCATATTCGCTGACTTCGCTCGCCACGGGACGTTGGAACACCCAAACTGGCACGTCGTGTTCCTGGTATTGCTGATGCTCACCGGGTGCGCCGTGGCCTACCAGGTTCATCGTGTGCGGGCCCTCAGCCGTTTCTATGACCATCGCCCCTGAGCCGGAGGAATTCGGAATGATTTCCGCGCTGAACTAAACTCAATCAATTCAAAACCCAAAAGAATCCTATGAAAGCAATGGTCCCCGTACTGCTGGCCGGGCTTATGGCGACGCTGGCCGCCTGCCTCGGGCCGCAAAATGCCCTGAACCTCCGCGCCTCCGCCCCACCCGCCAGGCTGATCCCGCAAGCCTGGAAGGCCTCTTCCGTGGGACCAACGCTCCCCCAACCATGAAATAATGAGCCGGGAAGAACGCATTATCCAATGACTGAACAATGAACCTTCCACGAAGAATAGAATGGTTTGATGACGACGAGTTCTGGGGGGCGCTGACGCCGCTGATGTGCTCCAAAGAACGGTGTGGCGACGCGGCCGAGTTGGTGCCCAAAGCGTTGAAGCTCGTCCAACCCAGGGGAAAGGAGGTCCTGGACCTCTGCTGCGGGCCCGGCCGCTGGTCCATTCCGCTCGCCAGGCGTGGATTTCGCGTGACCGGCGTGGATCGGGCGAAGCGTTTTCTGGCCCGGCGCGGGCAAACGCGAGAGGCGCGCGGGTGCGCATCGAATCGGTCCGCCAAGACATGCGCGACTTCGTGCGGCCCGGAGCTTTCGATGTCGCGCTGAGTATGTTCACTTCCTTTGGCTACTTCGATGACCAAGGTGAGGATCTCCTCGTGCTCAAGAACATTTTCACCAGCCTGCGACCGGGCGGTTCGCTCCTAATGGAGCTGGCGGGCAAGGAGATTCTCGCCCGGATCTTCCAGCCGACGACTTCCACGCCACTGCCCGATGGCGGCGTGCTCTTCGAGCGGCATGAAGTCCTCGATGGCTGGTCGCGGCTGCGAAACGAGTGGACTTTCATCAAGGACGGCAAGGCGCGGACGTGGCGGTTCCACGTGACGGTCTATTCCGGACAAGAGCTGCGGGACCGGTTGGAGCAGGCGGGCTTCATTAACGTGAAGTTATTCGGTTCTTTCGACGGGAAGGAATACGGCCTGAACGCCCAGCGGTTGATCGCAGTCGGGCGGAAGGCGCCAATCGTTTGAACCACATCACCTCGATTTGTGGCCGAGGCTTTTGTGAAGGGATTGGCTAACCGAAGGCGCATGTAAGGTTAAAGGCTGTTCTGGAGTCATCGAGCCGGAAGAACGCATTAAGGACCTGTTCTCGCAGGCGCTGGAGAAGCCAGCGCCCGCCGAGCGCGCGCGTTTTCTCGAAGCGACCTGCCGCGGCGAGCCGGAACTGCGCCGGCAGGTCGAGTCGCTTCTGGCGGCACACGAACGGGCGGGAGATTTCCTGGGGACAACCTCTCAAATGCCACTCCCTGACGTGAGGTTGGAAGGGCCCGGGACGATGATTGGCCGTTACAAGCTGCTGGAGCAGATTGGCGAAGGCGGCTTCGGCGTCGTCTATATGGCCGAGCAGCAGGAGCCGGTCCGGCGCAAGGTGGCGCTCAAGATCATCAAGCTGGGGATGGACACCCGGGAGGTGGTGGCCCGGTTCGAGGCCGAGCGACAGGCGCTGGCGATGATGGATCATCCCAACATCGCCACCGTCTTCGACGGCGGCGCCACCGACACGGGCCGGCCCTACTTTGTGATGGAACTGGTGAAGGGCGTTCCCATCACCGATTACTGCGACGCCAACAAGCTCTCGACGCGCGAGCGGCTGGAGCTGTTCATGCAGGTCTGCCACGCCGTGCAGCACGCGCACCAGAAGGGCGTCATCCACCGCGACCTCAAGCCGTCGAACATCCTCGTCACGGTCCAGGACGACCGGCCGGTGCCCAAGGTGATTGACTTCGGCGTGGCCAAGGCGACGCAGGCGCGGCTGACGGAGAAGACGCTTGTTCACCCGGTTCCGGCAATGGATCGGCACGCCCGCCTACATGAGCCCGGAGCAAGCGGGGCTGGGCAGCCTGGACGTGGACACCCGGAGCGACATCTATTCGCTGGGGGTGCTGCTCTATGAATTGCTCACTGGCCGCACGCCGTTCGACACGCAGAAGCTGCTGACGGCCGGCTACGACGCCGTGATGCGGACGATTCGCGAGGAAGAGCCGCCCAAACCGAGCACGCGCTTGAGCACGCTGGCCGGGGAGGAACTGAGCGCCGTGGCCGCAAACCGCGGAGCGGAACCGGCCAGGCTCAATCGCCTGGTGCGCGGCGACCTGGACTGGATCGTGATGAAGGCGCTGGAAAAGGACAGGAAGCGCCGCTATGAAACAGCGGCCTCGATGGCCCGGGACATCGAGCGGCATCTGCGTGCTGAGCCGGTTTCAGCGGCGGCGCCATCACCGGCCTATCGGCTTGCGAAGTTCGTGCGGCGGCATCGTGTGACCGTCGGGGCCGCCCTGGTGGTCGCTGCTGCTTTGCTGGTGGCCACCGTCGTGAGTCTTCAATCCGCGTTTGTGGCCCACAAGGCCCGGGGCGTGGCCGATGCGGAGCGCGACAAGGCTTACCAGGCCCAGCGGGCCGAGGCAGCCCAACGGACGATGGCCGAGGCCAGCGCCGAGGAAAGCCGCCTGCGGTTGGTGAGACTTAATACCTCCCAAGCCGTGCAGCTCATGGACCGCGGCGACTGGTTTGGCGCCTCGCTTTGGTTCTGCGATGTCTTGAGCCGGGCCGGCACGAACGCCTCCGCCGATACCGTCAACCGCCTCCGGCTGGGGGTCAACCTGTCCTATGCGCCCCGGTTAGTCCGAATGTGGTTTCACGGCAGGCCACTCAACCAGGCGAGCTTCAGCCCGGACGGTCGGTGGGTGTTGACGGCGGGCCGGGATGGCGTGGCGCGCATTTGGGACTTGGCCACCGACCAACCGGTGGGGGCCCCCATGACCCATGCCGGTCCGGTGCTGGGCGCGGAATTCAGCCGGGACGGGCGTTACGTGGTAACCGCGTGCGAAGACCGAACTGCCCGCGTCTGGGAGGCCGCCTCGGGAAAGGTCGTGTCTCCACCCCTGGCGCATCGGCTTCCGCTCCGGCGAGTTCTGTTGAGCAGTGATGGCCGGCAGGTGGTCACCGCCAGCAGCCGTGACTGGTTGTCCTGGTCTGGTGATGAACGGCCCAAGCTCAAGGTCCAAAGCGCCCAGAGCGAAATCCGGCTCTGGGAAACGCTCTCCGGGCGCGAGCTCTATGGGAACTACTGGCGGAACACCAATCTCATGCAACTCGTGGCCAGTCCGGCCGAGCACCGGGTCGCCGCCGCTTATCCCGATGGCGAAGTCTGCCTCCTGGACGAGCGCCTGCACGTGGACAGGCGGTTGGGTGACTGGTCGGGGTCCTGCGGGAGGGTGGTAAAAGCCTTGGGCAAGGTGATCGAGGTTGGCCACGCGGAGGAACCCGCGGTGACGGAGTTCCCTGGGCAGGACAAGCCTGTTTGGGTGTCGGCGCACACTGGCCCGGTCAACGACCTCGCGTTCAGCCCCGACGGGAAGTGCCTGGCGACAGCGGGCGCCGACGGCTCCCTGCGGATTTGGGACCTTGGCAACGGCGAGTGGTCGCGGACTCTGCGTGCCGTCGGGGAGCTTCAGACAGGGTCCAGCCCCGAGTTGGTGCAGGTTGCCTTCAGTCCGGAGGGTCAGCGGCTCCTGGCCCTGGCCAAGGACGGCACGGTGGCATTCTGGAGTGTGCCCTCGGGTCAAGCCGCCGGACAACTCGCCAACCCGATTACCGGGGCTTCCTCGGCGGTGTTCAGCCCCGACGGCAGACGGGTGGCCGTGCTGCGCGCGGCCACGAGCGGGACCGGTGAGGTGCGCATTTGGGATGTGGCCAGCGGCCGGGCCGTAAGCCCCACCTTGCCGCACGCCGGCGCGGTCACCAGCGCCTGCTTCAGTCCGGACGGAAGCCTGCTGCTGACCGCCAGCCTCGATGGAAGCGCAAGGGTGTGGAACCTCGCCAGCGGGGTTCCGCCACTGCCGCCACTTCACGACCTAAGCTCGCCGACCCCAACGCAGACGAACTTCCCGGGCAGCGAGCACCCTGTCGTCGCGCTTTTCAGTCGGGACGGAAGCCGTCTGGCCACGCTGGAACGAGGCCGAGTCGCGCGTCTTTGGGACACGGCCACCGGCCGGCCAGTGGCGCCGGGCATCGAGCATGGCCAGGCACTGGCGACCGCCGCCTTCAGCCACGACGGGAGACGGATTGCTGTCGCTGGTGGAGTGGAGAATGGCCAGGCGCGGGTTTACGACACGGCCACCGGCAAACCGGTCTCACCGGCGCTGCTGCTCAACGCCCCGGTGCGCCGGGTTGCATTCAGTCCGGATGGTCGCTGGCTGGTGACCTCTGGCGAAACCGGGGTGCGCCTTTGGGACACAGCCTCCGGCAAGCCGGCGCCTTTGCCGGCGAACGGAGTCGTGGCGGTCCGCGATTTGGTGTTTAGTCCGGATGGCCGCTGGATGGCGACTTGCGCCGGCTCGTCACCGTTTCTTCCAGACCACAAGGCCGACTGGCAGGTTCAGGTTTGGCGGGTGGCAACCGGCGATGCCCTCGCCCCCGCGAAGGACATCGCCGGCGCGCAACCCCGGCTGCTCTTCAGTCCGGATGGGCATTGGTTGGTCGTCGGCGGCGAAGTTGTAGCGGAACCGACTTCGGAGAACACCCTTGGTTTCATCGCCCGGGTGACAATCCTGAACGCCCGCACCGGCGCCGCTTTGGGCCAGTCCGTGGAACTGCGCGAGCCGGTCAGCGGATTGCTCTTCAGTTCCGGACTCCGCGCGCTTGTTCGTGCTGGAAGGTCTTTCCGGCAAGTTGACGGTGCGGGACGTAGCCCGAGCAGAGATTATCGCCGTGCAGCAGCCCCGGGACTACGAGTATCGCCCGCGGGAAATTGGCTTGGAGGGCCGCTGGCTCCTGGGCTCGGCCCAGGACGGGTGGCGCCTCTGGGAAACCGCCTCGGGGGAGCCCATCACGGCGGTGCTGGGCGGCGGTCAGGGCGAAGCCTTTCAACTCGGAGGGGAGTGCCTCGTTCCTGGCGGACGCGCGGTCCTGGCCGGACCTTTTGTTGCCCCGCAGTTGTGGCCGCTGGCCGCGGATGAGCGCCCGCCGGCCGAAATCACTCGGCACGTGCAACTGCTGGCGGCCCGAGAACTCGATGCCTCGGGCAGCATGGCCCCGCTCGCACCGACCCGCCTCAGCAACCTCTGGCACACGGTGCGCAGCGCCATCCCGGAGGCGTTCAACGTCGGCGCCAACCAAGTGGCTTTGTGGCACTTGCATGAGGCCCTGCAGAGCGAGCAGGCCCGTCAATGGTCCGCCGCGGAGTTCCACCTGGGCCGTTTGTTGAACACACCTTGCGACGGCGTTCAAACGCGCCAGCGACTGGCCCATGCCCGTACCCAGACCGCGCTCGAGGCCTTAAAAGAGAATCCATGAAGAAAGGTGCCAACGTGAAAACGGTGTTTTGGAATACAGGGATGCTATGGCTGCTCGTCAGCGCGATGAACTTGGGAGCGGGCGAGGTCTTGCCCGAGCCGGAGCGGGTGGGGGATTTGGGAGGCGAGGCCAGCCTGGCCTTCGAGGGCAACCAGACGTTCTCGCAGATCAACATCCTGCGCGCGCTGGGGATGACCCTCGACTTCCACGCCCAGTCTCATCCCTCCGCGCCGCTGGCGGATTACCTGGCCTGGCTCCAGCAAAAGACCTTGCGCGGCTACCAGCAGGCGGGCTTCGCGAAGGCCGGCGTGACGGTGAAGGCCGACCGCCAGGCGCAGCGAATCCGCGTCCGCATCACCGAAGGACCACGCTTCGTGTGCGGTGAAGTCAGAGTCTCCGGCCTGGACAAGACGCTCGCCGAGCAGTTGACCGCCCGGCTTCGCGAGGCCGCGGCCATGCCCGAACCCATGAAAGGGACCGGAATTCCCGGTTTCGGTTGGCCTTGGAGTGAAGGCCAGCATGTCCCGGCGGACCCCGCCAGCCTCGCTGCCTTTGAACGCAGTGTCCTGGAGGCCTTGACCGAGTTGAATCATCATCAGGCTCAAGTCCACGTCGAGCTTGCCCTCCACGAGGGCCGCCGGCAAGCGGACCTGCTCATCCAGGTCAAGAAGCCGGGGGTCCTCGGCACCTTGGCTCAGATCGAGGTGACCGGCCTGAAAGCCAACCCGCGCGACGAACTGCTGGCCTTTCTTCAACTTCGTCCCGGCATGGCCCTGGCTGGAAACGTGACCAACGACGCGGTCCGGCGCCTTTGGGATTCCGCCCGCTTCCGTTGGCAGGAGGCGAAGCTGTCGCCGCTGGCAGAGCCGGGGCGGTTCAAGCTCGACATTGCGGTGGTCGAGTACACCAACGCCCCGCCGCTCAAGCAGGAATTCACGGCCGAGGAGCAGGCCTTCCTGAGGCTGCGCGACTGGGTGATGCAGTGGAAGAACCGCGCGGAAGACTGGGTGTTGGAGTTGGAGGCCGGCTGGGAGGGCCACCGCGGCAGTGCCGAGGTTATTCTGGACAAGAGGGCCTGGCAATCGTGGGCCGGGAATCGCCTGCCACCAACCAGCCCAAACTTTCCCACGCCTTGGTGGCGGCTCCCGGATTGGTCGGGCTTTATTCCGGCCCGCAGCAGAGCAAGCTGATCGGCAAGCCCAGCGGCGGCCAGCTCGCTGCTTTTCTGATGCTGATGGGCGAGCCGAAGGACGCCCACGGCGATTTCCGCCTGAGCGCCGGCGCGGGCTGGAAAAGCGCCTCCGGGGGCGCGCCCTATGCGCTGCGACTCGAACTGGCGCCGGTGGCCTTCGTCAGCTTTGCCCATCCGCGCGAGGCGGTTTGCCGGGTCGAGCAAGGCCTCCTTTCCGTCCGCAGCAAAGCAGAACGCCGAGGAAAAAGTGGAGCTGACCGCCGACGCGGCCACCGGGCGGCTCATCCGATGCTCCATCACGTCGCCGTCCGATTTCGGGCGACTTGTGCTTCGGTCTGAGGAAGGGGCGTTTGCCCGCGTTCTTCGCGAGGTTGCCACAGCCAGCGCCACGTTCACGAACCGGTTGGACCCCCAAGATCCGTGGAGCAGTTCCCTCGCGTTCCTGGGGCGTGAGTTCCAAGGGGTGTTGAAGCAGGAATTCCCCGAGCTCTTTGAGCAGCTTGGCCGGCAGTTCGCCGGCGGGCTCGACCTCGGAAGAAGCACTCGGGGTCCTGGCAATGCTGGAGGAGTTGCCGTGGGGCGAATTGTTCGCGCCTTTGGATCGCAGCGCGATCGCCGCGCGCCAGGGGGACGATTCAGAGGAATTCCCCTTCGTCCTCGACTGGCCTCTCCCGGAAGAGCAGGCGGGCAGCGATTGGGTGAAACTGCTCGGCGGAATGATGCTGCGGGTCAACGACGACCTCTGGCCGCGCGGTTCCTGGCCGTGGGCAGTGTGGCGTGACGCGACGCTTCTGGCGGCCGGAAAAGCCGGCTGGGTGACCAACGATGTGGCCCAACTGGCACAGGCCGGCGACCTCGGACCCTTGGGTTGCCTCGTCGCGGGGCAAGCGTTGAGCCGCTTTGACCCGCGCCTGGCGGCGCCGTTTGCCAAACAGGGAGTCGCACGTTCCACTGCCGCGGCGTTTCAGGACGATCTTCGCGTGTTGCTGCGCGGTGAAAAGGCCGGGCCGCAGTTCTTGCGGAGAACCCTTGAGCGGGCCCCCTCCCTCAAAGACAAAGACCTGCGGGTCTTAACGAAGCTGCTGCGCGCGAGCAATCTGCCATTCATCCTGGAGAGCTTCTCGGCCTTGACCACGAATTCAAACCAGCCGCCCGATGAAGCCTTGCGCCCGGTGGTCGAACGCCACTGGGAGAAATCCCTCCGCCCGCTTCTGCTGACCGCTTATGCCAAGGGCAGCCTCACCGCGTTGCAGGCCTCCTTGTCGCCACCGGACCCGTCCCTCGCCTCTGAGGCTGCCGGCTGGCTGCGGGAAGCCGCTGAGCAAGGTCACGCCCCAGCGCAGATTCTTGCTCGCCCAGCTCTATCGGCAGGGCGTTGGCGTCGCGCGCGAGCCTGCCATGGCAGCCGCTTGGCTCCGCAAAGCCGCCGAGCAGGACTACCCCCACGCGGCCTGCGAGCTGGCACGGGCGTATCGGGACGGCGCCGGCGTGCCGCACAACCTGGAAGAGGCTGCTCGATGGTTCCGGCGGGGGGCGGAGCAGGACTGCACCACCGCCATGCAGGGACTGGCTGCGGCCCTCCTGGCTCGAAGCGGAGCCTCGCGCGAGGACCGGGACGAGGCCATCCGATGGCTGCGCAAGGCCGCAGAGTTGAACTGCGCCGAAGCCCAGGCCTCCCTCGGTGCGATTTACGAGAAGCAGGGCGACATCGAGGAGGCCTTGCGCTATTACCGCCAGGCCGCCGGGCGCGGACTGGCCCAGGTGCAGTTGAGGCTGGGTGGCCTTCTCAGCGACGGCATCAGCACCAAACCGGATTACGCGGAAGCCTGGGTGTGGTTCAAGCTGGCGGCAGAGCAGGGCGGCCGGTTCGCGGCCACGCAGGCCCAACGCATGGAAAGGAAGTTGACCGCCGAACAGCTTGAAAGCGCCAAGCAGCGGCTCCGTGCGGCCTCCACTTGAAGACCGGCAGATGGAAGGTCCTTCCTTCCCATGCCTTTTGATCCATTCGCCCAATGAAACGCATGAAAGCACAACTCCACCTCCTCAACTTCCGTCACCTGGCGGTGACAGACGGAATGAGACCCATCGCGGTCCTGCCCGCGCAAGGCGCCGTCACGAACCCGCCGCCCGAACTGCCTGCATACGCTGTCCTCAGCAACCAGGGCCGGGGATTCACCCTGTATCGGCCGACGGACTCTAAGGCAACATTTGATTTGCCCGTTTATGCCGAGACATCTGGCACGCCGACACGTATCATGTTGACTCCCTTCGCCGTGGCAGGGGACACCGTGATGGTCGGCGTGGTGGCCGCCGTTGTCGGATTCTTTGTGTGGCTCGAAAGTGGTGCACCGACCCGCTGAATCGCGAATTGAATGAGTAGGCTCGCGAATGAGAAACCGATCATGACCATGGTCTTAGGCGCAAATCCATCCACCAAAATGAAAACGCTCTCGAAGGTTCCGCACCTGTCCCTGCTTCTGCTCGTTCTCCAAGCGCGCTGCGCCTGGGGCCTCGAGGCGCCAAACGGCGCGCCGGCCCGCGTCGGCCCTCTTGGAGAGCCGGAACGGCTGTCCATCGAAGGCGTGCAGACATTCACCCAAGGCGAGATCCGGCGCGCGTTACGAACTGACCTGGACTATCTCGTCGCCTCGCATCCCGAGGCGACCCTGGCCGAGTGCCTGGCCGCGCTCGAGGACCGCCTCCGCGCCGGCTACCGCGACTGCGGATTCCCGGACGCTGCGGTCCAGGCGCGGTTTGACCTGCCGGCTGGCCGGATCGTGGCGAAGGTCACCGAGGGCCCGCGCTTCCGCTGCGGGGCGCTGCAAGTGAAAGGCTTGAAGTCAATCCCGGTTGCCGACTTCACGGGCCGATTCGCGGAAAAGCTGGCGCCGGCATCAGACCAGACCACGGCAGCTCCCGGCATCTGGAAGGCCGGGGTGCCGGTGAGCTTCACCCCCGACAGCCTGGCAAACTACGCCGCCGCCGCCAGCAACACGTTCGCTGCGCTGGGCCGGTTCGCAGCGACGTTCAAGGTGGAGATTCAACCCCAACCGGCGAGTAGCAACGCCGCCCTGGTTGTCATCGCCGAGAACGAAGGGCCGGCGGCCGCCCTGCGGGCTATCGAAGTAGTGGGGAACCAGAAGAACCGTCGCGACGCCGTGCTCGGCTTCCTTGGTTTGTCCAAAGGAATGGAAGTTACGCAGGACCTGATCGACGAGAAGGCGCGCGCCTTAACGCAAACCGCCCGCTTCGCCGACTCGTCCATCACGCCGACAGTTCTCGGCCCAAACGGTCAAGTGTCATTGCGCGTCAAAGTCGTCGAGAACGGCCGGCTTCCGCCGTTGGAGCAAACCCTCTCCCGCGAGGAGAAGACCTTGCTGCGTCTGCGCGAATGGCTCATGGCCTGGGAATCTCGCCACGAAGACCTCCTCGTTTCCTGGTCGCCGCCGGCGGCGGCCGGCAAGTGGCCGCAGAGGGTTGAAGTCATCGTGGCGCCGTCAGGCGGGATCATGGCGCGGGTGATGGGGAATTCGCCCGGGGTCGAGAAACTGCAGGACCTCTACTCGATGGTCGTCAAGTCCGACGCTCTGGCCCTCTTTGCCCAGGTCCACCAACGAAAGCTCCGCATCCCCTTGCCGACGGGCTGCTCCGGACTGTTCTTCGTGAAGCTGGGCCCGTCCCCCGACTCCGCCGGCCGATTCACCCTGAATCTGGGCGCCGGCTTGAGTTCGGGACAAACGAACACCGGTTGGCAACTGCGCCTGGACGTGTTGCCGGCGGCGTTTGCTGACCTCTTGTATCGAGCGGGAACCGAAGCGACGTGGCAGGGCGACGTTCTCACGGTCCGAACCGAGAATTTTGTGGTGCGCGTGGACGAGGGAACCGGCCGATTGTTAGAACTGGGCTCGAGTGGCGGCCAATCGGCGACCGGCCCTGGCGCAGCAGAACGCCTATCGCCTGGCGCTTGGCTTTACGGCCGGGGCCTTCGCCAAAGCGGTGGATCAGATTGCGGCGAGCACGAGCACACATGTGGATGCCTTCCAAAGCCAGCGGGCCCTCGGCTCAGCTCTGGGCTTCATTGCCGCCGAACTGGCGATGGCAAAGCCGTTGTGGACCTCGGCCCCAGGCAGCCCTCCTCCTCAACCGCAGGCAGCGCTGGCCTCGGCCCTCGAGAAGCTGCTCGCCAGCTCTTTCCTGGACCCGCTCCAGACCCTTCTGGATAAAGAGACAGCGCCGCGCGGTGACCAGGAATTCACCATCCCAACGACGCAGATTGTGAATCAAGACTCTGCACGGCAAGTGATCGAGAACGTCATGGTCTGGTGTGCGGGCCACGCTCAGGAACTTGCCCCGGCGGGTTCGTGGTTGCAGACCCTCTTGCGCGAAACGGCGTTTACTCTCACCTCAAGAACAGCACATACCCCGGCCGCGCTCGCCCGCCTGGCCGCGGACGAGGGCGTCGGTCCGCTCGGCTGCTACGTCGCCCTGCACGCGCTGCTCGCGTCGAACCAGGGTTCGTGGGCCATCTTTGTCGAGCCGGGTTTGGGACGATTGGCCACCAAGGACCTGCGCCGGGACTATGAGATGCTGCTCGATCCCCGCTCAGTGATCACTCGATGCCTCGCGAATCTGGCCCGGGAACTGGGCACGCTCACCAAGCCGGAGGTCGAAGCCATCGCCGAACTCTTCCCGCCGGAGGGCGCTGCGGTCGTGCGCGAGGCGGCGTGGGCGACCTGGAAAGCGAAGGACCTGCCGGTGACGGACGCCGTTGGCCCAGCCCTGGATCGCTGGTGGGAGACAACTGCCAGAAGGAAATTGGAGGCGGACTTTCGGTTCCACGCTCGCCAATCTGGCCGCCGGTGATTGCTCACGCGACCTCTATGCGAGATTCAAACCTCCTTTTCTTGGGCCTGTGGTTGTTGCAACCGGTCGCTTTCACCGAGGCGACTCCTGCCACGGCCAATGAATACTTCGCCATCCACGTTGTGGACGAAGGAACGGGGCGGGGCGTGCCGCTGGTGGAGTTGCGCACGACTCATGAGGTCGCCTGGTGGACAGACAGCAACGGCATCGTTGCCTTTGATGAACCCGGCCTCATGGGCCTGGAGGTCTTCTTCCATGTCAATAGCCCAGGTTACGAGTTTCCCGCCGACATGTTTGGAAATCACGGTTTGAAGCTAAAGACCGTCCCCGGGGGCGTCGCTACTATCCGGCTCAAGCGGCTTAACATTGCCGAGCGCCTTTACCGCATCACCGGAGCCGGCATCTATCGCGACAGCGTGCTGGTCGGCCATCCGGTCCCGACGAAGCAACCCCTCCTCAACGGTCAAGTGATGGGACAGGACACCGTCATCGCCGCGCCTTATCACGGAAAGATTTACTGGCTTTGGGGCGATACGGACCAGCCGTCGTACCCGCTCGGAAATTTCGGGGCGTCGGGAGCGACGTCCGAATTGCCGGGGCACGGAGGACTGGACCCGGGCGTGGGAGTTGATTTGACGTATTTCACGGGCCAGGACGGGCGCAGCAGGCCGATGTGCGACCTGCCCGGACCGGCGGCGCACTGGATAGAAAGCCTGTTGACCGTGCGTGACGAAAGGGGAGTGGAACGGCTGGTGGCGCATGTGGCCAATCACACCCATCTGGGAGAAGCTGAAAGCTGGGACCTCGTGATGTTCAACGACGACAAGGCCGTGTTCGAGCCGGTGCGGCATTGGGATGTCCATGAAGGGGCCGACTGTTTCAACGCGTTTCGCGCGCGCGCCAACGGTGTCGAGTATTTCTACCTGTTTCCAAACTGGCGCGTGAAGGCGGATTTGAAAAGTCTCTGCGACCTCAAGAATTACGAGGCGCTGACGTGTGTCGCCGGCGACGGCCGCCTGCAGGGCAAGGAAACGAAAGTCGACCGGGACGCCTCGGGCCATCTGCGGTACGTCTGGAAAGCCGGGGCCGACAGGCTGGCCCCAGACCGGGTCCGGACGTTGATTTCCGATGGGAAACTGAAACCCGAAGAGGGTTGGATCGATTTGCACGATTTCGAAACCGGCGCGCGGGTTCCGGCGGGGCGCGGCTCGGTCTATTGGAACGGCTTTCGCCAGCACTGGATCATGCTGGTTTCGCACCGCTTCAAGGCCGGCGAAATGTGGTTTGCCGAGGGCGACACCCCGATCGGCCCGTGGGTGTATGCGCGGCGGGTGGCGACGCATGGCGACTACAATTTCTATAACCCAACCCAACACCCCTTCTTCGATCAGGAGGGCGGTCGGCTCATCTATTTCGAGGGAACGTACTCCGATTTCTTCTCCGGCGCCCGCGCCCGGACACCCCGCTACAACTACAACCAGCTCATGTATCGCCTCGCGCTGGACGACCCGCGCCTGGCCCTGCCAGTGGCGGTTTATCGCGTGCGCGGAACCAACGGCCTCACCCATTTGTGGCTCCGCGACCAGGTCGAAGCCGCCGGGGCGTGGGAACGAATCGAGGCGCTCGCCTGCTTCGCCTTGCCGCCGGCCGGTTGCGGCAGTGACTGCGTGCCGGTTTATGCCATCGAGAAAAACGGAACCGCCCTCTCACTGACACCCCCGGCGCCGGACGCCCGCCCCCTCTTCGTTGGTCTGCCGCTCGCTGAAAGCCAACCGGGAACAACGCTGGAAGGCTCCTGGCGGAAGCAGGACGGGACCGAGAAGGGAACGTGGTCGGCCTCGCCGGTGGATGCCAGACCTCCCGAACGGCGATCTCCTGCGCTCGTTGCCCTCTGGGAATATCGCCGGTCGGCGGACGGTCGCCCCGACTACTCGACACAACCACAGCCGCCGCCCGGTTCTGAGCCGGGCAGGCGGCCGCTTTGCCGTGTTTGGAAGGCGCCCGGCGCCGTGCTCACGTTGGACTGGAACCATGAGCCGCAAAGAACGCATTAAAGAACTGTTCGCTTCGCGACACGCGAACCGGCCCCCGAACCGGCGTAGCCTTTGGAAACCAAACAAAATGTCCCGGTCAGGACTGTCCTTATGAGTGCCCCGAAACCAATCTTCTACCGTATCGGGCGTGGGTTGCTTCGCCTTGCGCTTGGGTTCTATTTTGCCCGCCTCGAGCGGTTCCACCCGGAGAATGTCCCCGCGAGCGGCCCGGTGCTCTTTACCTCGAATCACCCCAATTCGCTCACCGACGCCTTCGTGATTGGCACCTCGGTGCCGCGAAAGGTGAACTTCGTGGCCACAGTCCAATTGTTCAACTTCAAGGCCGTGCGCTGGCTGCTGACCCGCTGCGGCGTGATTGCCATTAACCGGGTCAAGGACGACCCGCGCGGCATGCGGTCAGTGAAGGATACTTTCCAGGCCTGTTTCGAGGTCTTGGAGCGGGGCGAGGCCATCGGCATTTTCCCGGAAGGCATCACCCACGACGACCCGCAATTGAAAACGGTCAAGACCGGCACGGCCCGCATGGCCCTGGAACTCGAGCATCGCCACGACGGCAAGCTTGGACTGCAGATCGTTCCGGTCGGTCTCACGTTCTCCGCCAAAGAAATCTATCGCAGCCAGGCCCTGGTGAGTTTCGGCCAGCCCATTCGGGTCGCCGAATTCCTGCCCGGCTACGCGCAGAATCGGCACCAAGGCATCCAGGAGTTGAGCGCGGAAATCGAGCGTCGGATACAGTCTCTCATCATCCATCTGGCGCACCTGGAGCGGGCGCGCGTTGTCGAGGCCGTCAAGGGGGTCTACCTGGATCGATTGTGGGTGGGCAACACGGTCATCCACGAACCGGTCACTGCCCGGGCCGGCGAGCTGCTTCTGACTCAAGCCATCGCCCGCGCCGTTGACCGCACGTTTGCGGACAACCCTGGGCGCGCCTCGGAATTTGTGCGCAAGCTGGACCATTACGAACGCGCTTTGAAACGGTTGCACCTTTCGGATGACGTGCTGGCCCATTTCCCGGAGCGGCGCTGGATGGCGCGAGAGAGTCTGACCTGGGTTGCGGTCGCGGTCCTCGGGGCGCCGATAGCTTTCTATGGTTGGCTGCATCGGCTGGTTCCCTACTTCATTGTGAGGAGGGCCGTGCGGCGGTTTAGCGAACACCCGGGGGCCAAAACCGATGTCTCCGCCATAACGATTCTCAGTGGACTGGTGGCCTTCACCGGCTTCTATGCCCTTTGCGTCATGGTTTTCCACAGCCTGTTTGGCTGGCACGCCACGATCTGGTATGCCCTGTCACTGCCGGTCGCCAGCCTGGCGGCGCACTATTATGTCCGGGAACTGCGCCGCTTTGGCGCCAGCCTGCGCGCCGCCGCCGTCCTCCTGCGCGCCCCCTCAGCCGCCCGCAGGCTGCTGGCTGCCAGGGCCAAATTGATCGCGCTCATCGAAGCCGAGCACCACGACATCGCCCTGGCGCGAGCCGGCGGGAAAGGAGAAATAATCCGATGAAACCCTGGTATCTGCGCGCCTTTCTCAGGGTCTTCGCGACTCTATTCTACCGCGTGAAGGTGGTGCGGGCGGATCGGCTGCCGCCCAAAGGCGGGGCCCTGTTGGTCAGCAACCACGTTTCGTTTGCGGATGTGTTGCTCATCCTCGCCAGCACTCGAAGGTTTGTCCGCTTCCTCCTGCCGCAGGAGATTTGCGCCATAAGGTGGCTACGCCCGGCACTGCGGCGCCTGCGCGTCATCCCCCTGCCCGACGAGAAGCACCCGCGCGAATTGGCCGAGGCCTTGCGCCTGGCTGCCGAGGCCATTCGCTCGGGCGAGGTGGTGGGCATTTTTGCCGAAAAGAGTATTTCACGCATCGGCGTCATGCTCCCTTTCAGCCGCGAATTTGAGCGAATCATGGCTGGCTTGGACGCGCCCATCATCCCCCTCTGTCTGGATGGGGTTTGGGGCAGCATCTTTAGCTACCAGGCAGGCCGCTTCTTTTGGAAAATGCCGCGCCGCCTGCCTTACCCGGTCGCCGTCAGCTTCGGCGAGCCGATGCCGGCAAAGACCAGCGCCGGCGAAGTCCGCAGCGCCATTCAAGCCTTGAACAGCGAAGCCTGGGCGCACCGGAAGAGAACCATGCTGCCGCTGGGCCGCGCCTTTGTGCAGCGCGCGCGGCATCACCCACTGCGGTTTGCCATGGCCGATGCGCGCGTGCCGAAATTGAGGTTTGGCGGCCTGCTGGCAAAAACCCTCTTTATCGCGCGCCGGCTCAAGCCGCACTGGCAGGGCCAGGACATGGTCGGCATTTTCCTGCCTCCGTCGGTTGCCGGCGCGCTGGCCAACCTCGCCGCCTTGCTGGCGGGCAAAGTCCCTGTCAACCTCAATTACACGCTTTCGGCGCAAGCCCTGGCCTCCTGCGCCCGCCAGTGTAATCTGCAGACGATTCTGACTTCGAAGATTTTCCTTGAACGCGTGAAGGCGACTTTGCCCGGCCGCGCGCTTTTCCTTGAAGAAGTTGCCGCGAAACCCACCGCCGCCGAGAAGCTCAAGGCCCTGGCCCTCGCCTGGCTCGCACCGGCCCGCTATCTGGAACGGGCGGCCGGTTGCGGACGCAAAGTGGAACTGGACGATTTGGCCACCGTGGTCTTCTCCAGCGGCAGCACCGGAGACCCCAAGGGAGTGATGCTCTCGCATTACAACCTTGCCTCCAACATCGAGCAACTCGGCCAGACTTTCGACTTTGGACCCCGAGACCGGTTCCTGGGGATTCTGCCTTTCTTCCATTCGTTCGGGTTCACCGCCACGCTGCTGGCCCCGCCTCTCTATGGGATTGGCGTCGCGTTCCATCCCAATCCGCTCGAGGCCAAACCGGTGGGTGAGCTGGTGCGCCGTTACGGCGCGACCTATCTCATGGCCACGCCGGCCTTCCTGCAGATTTACCTGCGCGCCTGCGAGCCGGAGGACTTCGGCAGCCTGCGTTTCGTCATGGCCGGAGCGGAGAAGCTGCCCGAATGGCTGGCCTCGGCGTTCGAGGAGAAATTCGGCATCCGTCCAGTGGAAGGCTACGGGTGCACCGAATGTTCCCCGGTCGTCACGGCCAACACCCATGATTTTCGGGCGGCGGGTTTTCGCCAACTGGGCAGCCGCCGCGGCAAAATCGGGCGTCCGTTGCCGGGCATCAGTGTGCGGATTGTTGATCCGGCCACCCGCGCCCCGTTGCCGCCCGGGCATCCTGGCCTGCTGCTCGTCCGCGGTCCCAACGTCATGCAGGGCTACCTCAACCGCCCGGACAAAACCGCCGAAGTCCTGCGGGAGGGCTGGTACGAGACGGGCAATATCGCCTCGCTGGATGAAGAAGGCTTTCTCCAAATCACCGATCGGCTCAGCCGATTCAGCAAGATCGGAGGCGAAATGGTGCCGCACGTCAAAATTGAGGAAAAGTTGCACGAGCTGGCCAGCGTGCGCGAGTTGACCTTCGCCGTCGCCGGTGTGCCTGACGAGAAGAAAGGTGAGCGCCTGGTCGTGCTGCACACGCTCGGGGAGGCGCCCCTGGCGGAACTGCTCAAACGGCTGCCGCAGTTGGACCTGCCCAATCTCTGGATTCCAAAGGCAAACCAATTCTTTACCGTGGTTGAGCTGCCCCATTTGGCGAGCGGGAAACTCGATCTGCGAAGAATCCGCGAGGCCGCCGCCCAGTTCTCCTCATCGCGCGAGCCTGAGGCGAAGGAAGGGAGGCCATCCGCACAGTCAGAAACATGATCAACCGCAAACAACGAGCGGCATTGAGGGAAGCCCTCACCGAATTAGTCGAGGGCCGGATGACGAACGATCAGTTTGATGATCTCTATGCCGACCAATGGGCTGAATCCGAGGACCAGGCAGTGGCGATGATCGCAGACTTCGGGCATTGTCTCTACACCGACCTAATGACCTACCGGCTCGAAGGCCGCTATGCACCCGACTCGGAAACACGAACGATCGCCACCCGATGCCTGCGCTTTCTTTCGGCTGACTTGGAATATGCCTGGCCGAAACCTCCCGGCACAGCCCTCCAATCCGCTGCCGGCGGACTGGCCATCTACGGATTGCTTCCTTTGGGAGTCGTTCTCCTCTTTTGCGCCCTGATTCTGGGAGCGCCAGACCTGCTGCTGGCCGGACCGGTCCTGCTCGGCCTGAGTTGGCTGCTCTGGTGGGCGTCCCGCACTCAGAACACGCCGGAATGGCGGGAGTATTGGTCCACGGAGAGCGCGACGCCTGGCCGTTTCTCCATCGGACCGACTGCGATCCAGCTCCGACCCGCTGCCTTGAGTGACCTTATCATGACCATATCGCACTGATTCCTGGAACAACCACGATCTATGAATTCAATTCAGACCCCTCCCTTGAGCAGACCCAAACCGCATCCGGGCGCCGGACCCTGTCTCCTTTCTGGCTGCTGTTCATCCTGGCCGGCTTAAATCTATTCAACTATCTGGACCGTTACGTGGTTAATCAGATGGTTGAACCGATCAAACACTATTTTGTTTTATCCGATCACCAGGCCGGCCGACTCAACACCGCCTTCATGATCGGCTATTTCTTCACCGCTCCTCTTTTCGGCTACCTGGGCGATCGGATGACCCGCAAGTGGCTGATTGCGGCCGGCATTTTCGTTTGGAGTGCGGGCACGGTGCTAACCGGTCTGGCCACCGGCTTTGCGTCGCTGCTGGCGTTCCGCATCCTGGTTGGACTGGGGGAGGCCAGCTATGCGACGATCAGTCCCAGCTTGATTTCCGATGCTTACGGCCCGGCGCGTCGAAACAATGCCCTGACGGTCTTCTATGTCGCCATTCCCGTCGGGGCGGCCCTGGGTTACCTGCTGGGCTCCCAGATTGAAGCGCGCTGGGGTTGGCGTTACGCCTTCATTGTCGCCGGCTTGCCGGGCTTGGTCCTGGCCGCCAGTCTGCTGCCGTTCCGAGAACCCGAACGCGGTCTGGCCGACGGTCTGGAGGGACGCTCGATGCCAAAACCAGGGTGGGTGGACGTATTCAAGCTCTTGCGTTTGGCCGATTACAACCTGGTCGTGTGGGGCTATGTGGCTTACACCTTTGCCATGGCAGCGTTCGGGTTTTGGGGACCAAGCTATCTCCAACGCGTCTGCGGCCTGAGCCACACGCAGGCGGGGTGGTACTTCGCGGGCTTAACGGGCGCAGCCGGCCTGCTCAGCACGTTTGCCGGGGGTTTTGCCGCCACTGCCTGGCGCAAGCGTAATGCTGCCGCCTACTCCCTCACCTTGGGCCTCTCCACCCTGGCGGCCGCGCCCTTCGCCTTGTGGGCTTTCCTGGGAGGAAGCAAGACCGCCCTCCTGGCGGGATTGGCCGGGGCCATCTTGTTGCTCTTCCTGGGCACGGGACCGGTCAACACGCTCATCCTGGAAACCGTTCCCGCAAACCTCCGCGCCAGTGCCATGGCCATGTCCATTTTTATGATTCATCTCTTCGGCGACTTCTGGTCGCCGGAAATCATTGGCTGCCTCTCAGACCGCCTCGGCGGTTTGCAGCGCGCGGTGCTGGTCCTTCCGATTGTCCTCGTGCTCGGCGGTGGCTTGTGGCTGGCCTTGGCCATCAAAACCCTGCGAGCCCCACCGCGGCTTTCCCCATCTGGCTCGATAGGCTACGCTCCTTCCGCCGTGAATCTAAATCTTTGTCGCCATCTTTGTCGCCACCCTTTGTCCAGAAGCAGCCAATCCGACAAAGTTCACGACAAAGGATGCGACGAAGGTTTCATTTCGGCGAGTCGTTCGGACAGGCTCTTGCCGGAAAAAACTGCCTCTCTCGCTTTCCGACCCACCGGGTGGTGGTTCGGGCTTTTCTGTGGCCTCGCCGGCCTCGCGTGTTGCGCCGCAGCGGAGGCTGACTGGCCAATGGTGCGCGGCGACGCGCGCCACACCGGATTCATTTTGGCCGATTTGAAACCGCCCTTCCGGCTCGCCTGGGCGCGGGAGATCGAGGGCGAGCGCCTGGGAACGGCCATCGAGCCGATACTGGCCGGCAACAAGGTGTTGGTGGCCACCCACGCCGGCAATCTCTACGCCTTGCGGGCGGAGAGCGGCGACGCTGTGTGGCGCTTCGAGACGCACGGCGCCTTCCTGCATTCGCCGGCGGTGGCGGACGGGCTTGTGGTGGCGGGCAGCACGGATGGCGAACTCTACGCGCTGGACCTTGATACGGGCAAACTCCAGTGGCACTACTACGCGGGGTACGGCGGCTTCTCCGCCGCCCCGGTGACGCTGGACGGCACCATCTATGTCGGCGCCAGGGGCGGAGATTTCCTGGCCTTGTCGGCACGAGAGGGAAAGGTCCTCTGGCGCCAGGAGTTAGGGGTGCCGATCCGCCAGACTGCCGCCGCGGCCCAGGGGCGGGTCTTCGTCACGGGCGAGGACTTGAAGGTGCGGTGTTTTGGGATGGCTGACGGCCAGGCGGCCTGGGTCTCCGAACCGTTGCCCGGGCAAACGGCCCGCGATTATTACCCCATGGTCCTGGCCAGAGGAGGCCGCACCTTCGTTGTCGTGCGAACCAACCCGATTCTGAACATGGCCCAGCGCATCGGGCGCGACCGCGCGCTGCTCTGCCGCAACGGCGGCGTGGACGACAGCACCTGGCAAAAGCTCGAGGCCTGGATCAAGAGCGAGCAGGCCCGCGGCAACCCGGACCTGTGGGCCAACGAGCAAGCGGCCATCGTGCATTATCTGGACACCAATCGGGATGCGCGGAGCTTCTTTGTGCTGGATGGCGGCACCGGCAAGGAAGCGTTCACCGCCCCGGTCTTGTGGATCGCCGGCTGCCAGGGGGTCGGATCCCAACCGGCGCTCACGGCCGATGGCCGGCTGTTGGTCTTTTATCGCAGCGCCTATGGCAACTGGAATTACGGTGTGGCCCCGCTGGTCGCCCTGGGATTGCTGGACCTCGAGACAAACCGCATCACGCCCCTCTTTCACCAGCAAGGCTCGCAGCCGCGCTGGAACTGCTTCTGGGGCACCGCCGACGAGAGCCAGAACTTCCTGGTGGCGGGCAACACGGCCTTTATTATTCACCAGGGAACCCTCAGCGCATTCGAGCTGCAGAAGGGCGAGCTTTTCCCCGTTTGGGGTGAAAGGGACACCTACGGCGGATTCCGCAACCCCCCTTGGGCGCGCAACGAGTGGCATGGTCCGGGGCGTAGCGGCCTGGCCGTGGCCGGCAACCGCTTCTATTGGCAGACTGGCAGCCGGATTCTGTGCCTGGTGGCGGGAGAACCGGCCGGCGCCCAACGTCCGCAACCACAGGCCATCACCAAAGACCCGCCCTCAACCTCGGCCCCGAAACCGCCGCCCCTCGGGCCGCCTGAACTCCGGCGACAACTCATCGCCACTGTCGAAGCCGTGCTGCGCGAGAAGTGGGCGCCCTTGTTCACTGACCCCGGTTTGGCCGGGCGTGTCTTTGTCTTTGATCACAGCGGTGAGCTGTTCGAGGCGCTGGCCTGGGCTTATCCGAACCTGCCCGCCGAGTTGCAGGCGAAGGTCAAAACGGCCTTGCGCGCCGAGTGGACCCGGCATCCGCCCTTCGCGCGCGAAGGCTGGTATACGCTCAATGAGGGCGCCCGCCGTGAATGGTTCCACGTTCCAGCCGAATACTGTGCTCGCCTGGGGGGCGACCGCCAGGCCCAACCCTTTGCCAACCTCTATGCGGTTTGGCTTTTCGCCCAACGCTGTGGCGAAGAACCGCTGGTGCTGGAGAGTTGGCCGGGCCTCAAGGCGGCCTTTGAGGCCTTTGTCAAATCGGGCTGGCGGCTGGACGCCGCCCGGGGCGACCCGTTCGCCAACCGCTACCTGGCTTCCCTGGCGGCCTTCAGCCAAATCGCAGAGCGGGCTGGAGACTCGACGCTTGCCCTCCAGGCCAGAGCCAGGGCCGACGAAACCGGTGTCGCCTTGCTCGGCTGGTGGCGCCGGGCAGCCGAGCGCGGAACGCTCAAGGCCTTCGGCACCTCCTCCGAACTTGACCCATTCATTGGGAAAGGGGACGGCATCTTTTTGGCCGTGGCGCCGCATCGGCACAAGCTGGCTTTATTTCAGGATCTCACGCCGGAGGTGGCCGCGCTGGTTCGCAGCCAGGCACCCGACGCCCGCGAACGGGTTTGGCAGACGTTCACCGCCCTTTGCCCTACCTGGGCCTTGATGGGCGAGGAGCGCCAAGTTCACTTCGGGGAGAACTTCGTCGACTCGCCGGACTTCGCCCTGAGCGGCTTCAAGGCGCTGGCCTGGCTCAACCAGGCCCCCCGTGACGAATTGGCGCGCCGCGTGGACCTGCCAGGTTGCCGAGCCGATCTCTACTACCTCACCAAACTGGCGCTCGCGCTCGACTCCACCCAATGAACGCCATCCCGGTCATGAACGGGCTAGGGCTGGGGCACAATCCTCCAGAGTCGGGGCGGCTGGCCAATCGAGGAGACATCGAAGTAAAGCTGCGACGTATTGGTCAAAGTCACGGCGGCCAGCGCTATCCAGGCGTCTAGCGGCCCATAAACGTTGATGTAATCCAGGCGCAAGGATTGGCCAACAGCACCGGTTAACGTGATGGCCGGAACCATGTGCGGCTCCAGCCTTGGGGGCATGCTGGGATTCCCCGTTTGCCAGGCGCGGAAGAACCGCTGAGGCGGGAGTGGCTCGGAAAGATCGAAATAGAACTGGGAATCACTGGTAAGGCTCACGGCGCCAAGCGGCACCCAACTTTGACTGGGGCCAAGGGCTGCCTCGTATTCCAGGTTCAACGAGCTTCCCGACTCACCCATTAAGTTGATGGCTGAAACCATTCTTCTCGAGACCGGAGGAATCACCCCGAGCATCGCCGGCGGGTTGGTGACCACGCCGAAAGAATTGCTCACGACCACGGTGTAGGCACCGGTGTTCCCGGGCTGGACATTGACGAGCTGAATCCCGGAGAACCCTGTGCCGCTGGCGACGCTCGTGCCGTCGTGGAGCCATTGATAACTCAACATGTCCGAACCATCAGCCAGCACGGAAAGCCCCACATCGGACCCTGTTTCCACTGTTTGGCTCTGTGGCGGCTCCAGGATGATCGGCGGACCGAACCGCAAACTGAACACCACACCCTGGCCAAATCTTAGCGAGGCTCCGCCTCAGCCCGACGAGGCATGAACCGTTCTGGCGTGGGTGTCCTTCTCGGCGGCGCAGGGGTGATGGGCTCAGCAATTCCTCCGTGCCCAGAGCGTGGGTTGATGATGGGCCGCCAACCCGGGATCTGCCCCCGGGCACCAGAACGTCCCGCTCTATCCGTGAAATCCGTGTCATCCGTGGTCAGCTTCCAGTTTCGGCTTCGGCGGGCCCCCGCACCACCCGTTTCCACGCCAGCTTGGCCTCCTTGAAGTTGAGCAGTAAGGCCACTTCCAGCCCCGTGATGTTCAGGTTCGATCACCAGGGCGTTTTCGTAGAGTCTTTCATCCAGGCCCGGCTTCAGTTCGTTGAGCACGGCCATGGCCGCTCCCAGGATTTCGCCGGTGAGCTTTTCGTGTTTCATGCCCCGGTTTTTACCACGGATTTCACGGATGGCACGGATTTTAGCAGGGGGTGACGCTACCGACGCCGCGCCCAGCCTTGGTGCCCGACCAACGCCCCGGCGCGGGGGCTTTGCGGTTCCTTGCTTTGGTGGCCAACCGGCCACAGGGCCACCCCCACCCACCGGCATAGAATCGGACTCCGTTTGCCAGTGCCAAAGAGATCGGATAATAATCCGACCGTTAAGACCGCTAAGCGGTCATGCGGCCTCGTCGAGGCCAAGTGACCAACACCGGATGTATCTCAACGTGATGGTTCCCCGCCTGCAACGGGAGCAGGAAGTGGCCGCCTTCTGGCGCTTCCACCGGGGCCATCGGTTTGCCTCCTCGGCGTTGATGGAACCGATGAGTAAGGATTTCGTGGCGCGGATGGAGCAGTATGCCCGGCAACACCGGGTTGCGGTGGTGCCCTTCGACCAGGCACCCTACAAGGGTCGCAAGAAGGACGACATTGCCCAGGAATTCATCGCCCGGCAAGGGGCCAAGGAAGGAGTGATGTTTCTGGGCAAGGCGAGTTTTCGCTGACCCAGGTGCTGGACCGGCCCTTGAGCGGGCGGGTCTTTTTCGAGGAGGTCATCCGGGAGAACCTGGACTTGGGCCGACCGGATCAAACAGTATTTCAAGGAGGGTCGTGCGGGAAGGACCGAGACGACGATCAACCATCCCGCCGCCTTCGGGCTGCGCAAAGGACTGCAGAGCCTGCCGCAGTGGCGGCAGATCGGCTTTCAAGCCAACCGACGTTTGTTGAACGTCCAAAAGATCAGTCAGGATTGCGCCCTGGGGGAGGCGGCCTTTGAAAAGGTCAACCAGCCGCTCCAGGTTGAGGAGCGGCGGGTCTCGGGGCTGCGGTTTGGGGACGGGCGGGTGCAGGCGCTCTTGAGTGCGGTGCTGCTGTTTGTCTTCGTCGCCAACGGCTTCAGCGCCAAAGAACTGCGGCCCAGGCTGGCCGCCCTGTTGGGGCTCAAACCGGACCAACTGAGCGCCGGCCGGGTCACCTACGACCTGCGGCGGCTGCGCCTGCACGGGCTCATTGAGCGCATGGCGGGCACCCACCGCTATCGGCTCACCGAACGGGGCATCCAAATCGCGGCCTTTTGGACGCGAACTTACAACCGTTTGTTGCGCCCCGGTCTGGCCCAGTTGGCGGATCCGGCCTGCGAGTCGCCGCCGCTGCGTCGCAAGTTCGACGCACTGGCGGACGCCATCGACCAAGCCGTTGCCCAAGCCAAAATCGCCGCCTGAAAAACTTGACTCATTTAGCCTGTATTTCGAAAAGGAAGTAACTCTAGCAGCCTGTCGGACTTAGAAACCGATTTCGGTGGCTGGACCCCATCACCAGATCCCGCTGCTCACAAAAATCAAGATTTTCTGACTTTACCTGGTTCCCACGCGGCCATGGACCCCATTCAATCCTGTTTTGAGCCGAGATCGGCGTTTTTTACCCTTTTTAGCCCGCCGCCGCCAGGTTTTTGAGCGCAAACATCCGTCTGAGGTTGTAACTCACACACACCAGTGTCCATTCCAGCCCGGCCTTGACCCGCCCCCGCAGCAGAAACCGCCGGAATCCCATCACCTCTTTGATAATCCCAAAGACCGGCTCCACCGTCTGCTTGCGCAATTTGTAGAGCGTCTTGCCTGGTTCGCTCCTCAAGCGGTGCGCCATGACCTCCTTGGCCGAAGCCTCCGGACCGGGCGCCGCTGGCTCCGGCTGCGGCAACAGGTCGGCCACCGTCTTGTGATGCGAATGCTTCTCCACCGCCGCATAGACCGTGATCCCGCTGGGCGCACCGTCGGGTTTTTGCTCCACCGTCCCCACCGCCGCTTCACTGTAAAATCCATTATCCGTCAACACCGCGTTGACTTCCCCTGCCACCACCGGACTAATCGCGGCCACCGTCGGCACCAACTCCTCTTTGTCGTTGGGCGCCACGCTGAGTCGCTACCCCACGATCAACATCTGCTCATCCACCGCCGCCTGCGCATTGTAGGCCTGCTCGAAATGCTGCCCGTTGCCCGCTTTCATGATCCGACTTTCCGGATCGGTAAAGTTGTACTGCGCCTTGGGATCGGGCACCTCGCTGGGCGGGGTCGGCTCCGCCCCACGCGGCTTGTGCCCAGCTTCTCGTTGCGCTTGCCGCTGGGCCTGCTTTTCTTTGTACTCCTCCTGCGCCGCCGCCGCCATCTCCTTGGCCCGCTCCTCAATAACCTGCCGAGCTTGTTTCAACGCCCCCACCCGCTTTTCCCGCCGCGCCAACTCGGCCGGAATATCCAAAGTCTCCTCGGCCTCCTTGGCGTCGGCTTGCTCAGCCCGCCCCATCAACTCCTTCACTTCCAATTCCAATTGCGCGACCATCTCACCGGCCCGCTGGTAACTCACGGCGGCATGCTTGCTGGCGTTGGCCTGGATTTTGGTCCCATCCACACTCACGGCTCCCACCTTGCTCAAGTGTAATTCCTGCGCCAGTTGCAGCACGCTCACAAAGGCTGCCCGGAACGCAGCCCCATTGTCCACCCGGAACTCGCAGATCGAAGAATGATCCGGATGGAGATTGGCGCACAGATAACGCACCGCCACGTCGCTGTGGGTAGCCGCTTCGATCGTCCGGGAGCCAAACCGACCGGTAGCGTAACAGTAGATCAGCAAAGCCAGCATCATCGTCGGCGGATATTGCTCGCTGCCGGTGCCCCGGCCGTTGACCTTGAAGTGGGCGGTGGGAATCTGTTCCACCGCATCGATAATGAAATGAACAATGTGGTCGTCCGGCACCCATTCGCGCAGATCGCAGGGCAGAAACATCGGCGTTTGCCGGTCCAAGTTCACAAAACGTGCAGCCATGGTGATCCGATCCCGCCCAACCCTCTTTCGTTCAAATTATTTCAAAAAGATTTTCGTTCCCTAAGTCCGACAGGCTGCTAGGGGCGCCGCCTTTCGGGGCAGGGCAAAGGAAATGTCCACTGAGCAGGGCGACTGCGTAAGCAAAGGTCGCCCAAGGGGGCCTTCATGCGCCCATTGCCGATCGAATTCGTCCTCAAGTGGCGTGACCACCGGACCAGTCAGCTCGACCATCAGGTCGTGCGACTTGCAACGGCATTCGCGCCCGATATTCATGCCGCCGAGCCACGCGTGGGTGCCATCCACCAGATAGACCTTCGAGTGGTCCGAGGACAACCAGGGGTTGAGAAACGGGCGCACGCGGACACGGCAGTTCCGTCGCAGGTATGAGGTTATCGAGGAGGGGCCGACGAAGTTTTCCGGGAGCGGCGTGGCCGGAGGGACTGTGGCAGCTGCGAGGCTGGCGAACGAGGGGACTGCCAGACAAAAAAGGCCAAGCGAGGCTATGCCTCGGGCTCAATGCGATCGGCAACGGGGTGGGCCTGGTGATATTCCGGCCACAGCACTTGTAGCGTCACTCCCTTACGGCGGAGTTGCTCATGAAGCGCGGGCCACCCTGCAATTCATTTCGGACAGTCGTTCGGACCATTTCGGACAGCGAGCCGACGGGGCCGAAAAACTGTCCGACTAAAATCGGATCACTGCCCGGAATGGCCCGGAATTCGCAACGCGCCTGCCACTCTCCTTCCACCGAGCAGGATGGGGGCCAGCTCGATTTCGGGTCTGGCATAGCGACCGCCGATCCCATGCGGGCCGTGGAACTTGTGCGCGGAAATTGACAGGAGGTCCACGTGTTCCCATTCGGAGCTTAGGTCTTGGCCTGGCGGAGTCTGAAGAAAAGTGCGCCTGGCGCGCAATTAAGCCGTTCAAACTGAACGACCTTTTCAGCCAATCAACAGCAGAATGCTCAATGTTTTCAGGCCAATCGTCAACATCCTTTTCAGGATGAAGAACTTAATCAAAATCATGCCTGCTGACAGGAAATGACAGGAAAAGAACCCTTGCTGCCGACGACCTCACTCCATTTCAAAAATTCAAGATCACCTCCTCCGCCGTCCAGCCCTGCTCGCGCCGCCTCGTCCCGTGTGCCGATTTCGCCATGCTTGACGCCTGCAGAGCCGCTAGCGCCGACTGGGACTTCTGCTGCAAGTTTCGCACCCCCGCCGACCGCCTCGATCAAGGCATAGTTGAAGCCAAGGCGGCCAAGGACCAGGACGAAGCAGAAAAGGTTGAAAAGGCACTCAAGAAATTGACTGAGGATTTCCCCGCTGCTACCGGCCTGGCCTCCCTGCCAGCCTCGGAGCCAGAGTTGAAAAAGCAGTTCACCGAGACCGAAAAAGAACCAACGGCCGCGTTCGGCCAGGACTCCACCTCCAATCTACGCCTGGCGGTGCTAGATCACGGCTTGTCGCTGCCGATTGACCCAGCCGGCAACCATGAGAGAGAGGAACGGCGGTTGTGCGTTCATGGCCGACACAAAACCGTCAAATCCGCAGGGTTTCAAGCCTCAACGCCGCTTCGGCCGAATTACTTGGCATTACACGCAACGTCTTTGTCCCCGTCTATACTTCCAGGCGATCTCCGGAACGCGCGACCAGGCCCCGGCTCGGAGCCGGGGCCTCCCCTGACTGTTCTTTCCGGCCTGCAATCCCCAATGGCGGGTGGCCCCCCGGCCGGAACCCAGGGCGGCGGGCACTTCGCTTCGCTCTCGTGCCCTTGCCCTGGGCTATTCTCAGCCACCCCCTCCGGGGTGGTGCGGCCCTGCTCCGCATCGGCCGCTGGGGCGGCCGTGGCGCGGGCGCGCCGGGCCGCCAAGGGATCAGTCCGGGGGCTTGTGGAGGCTCGACCGCGACGCGAGGAAGTCGTGGACATCCTGCCTCCTTATGAGCCACTTGCGGCGTTTCCCAAGGCCGACGTTGAAGCCCACAACCGACCCGTCCTCAATCATCCGGGCAATGTGTTCCCGCGACATGCCCATCATCTGGGCCACGAGGGGCAGGGGCAGGTATGACTCCCTGGCAAGGGCCACCCTGGCCTCGGCCTTGTCGAGGATGACCTGCCTGGCGGCAACTTGCAGGGTGGTGAGTTTCTTGTTGACCAAGGCCCGCCTTGCGGCGAGTTGTTCTGGGGTAGGTTTCATCAGAAGTCACTCCCGTTGTTGGCGGAGCCCCATGAGAGCCTCGCCACTGCCATGCCGTGAGATATGTAGGCGCCCATCGCAACGGGCAGCTCCAGCCTCTGGCCGACGGCCGGCGTGCCGTCCGGGAGTGCATTGTCGGCCCAGCGGTCGACCTGGAAGGTCTGCTGCGGGGTCCTCATCCAGAGGGTGATGCAGTAGCGGGTCTTATCACCCTGCTTTGCCTCCCGCCTTTTTCTCGCCACGACCTCGCCCCTCAGAAGGAGGCCGTCCTCTTGTTTTGTGCTCATAATACTTAGGTTGGTCCCGCCGGTAGGTTAGCGGCCCGGCGTATACCGCCCGGTTGGATTTGGCCCAATCGGAAATTGTTTGGAGGGCCTTCTGGCCTATGCCCTTGACGGCCCCGAGCTGGCCGCTCCAGAAGGAGTTGACGACCGACTGGGCGGTGCGCAGCCCTGGAGGGAGTAACGAGGTGGCCTTCGGCCCTAGGCCGATCGCCTCAACTGGCGCGTCGCGGACGGCGGGCGGCCTGCCGAAGCGATAGAGGCTGATATTGAACTCGGCCCCAAGCCTGTGCACGTGCCACAGCCCGGTCGCAATGCGCCTGCCGATCGCGCCAATGGCCTTCTTGTAGCCTCCCCTCCGGTGCCTGCCTGCGATCGAAGCGCCCCAAGCGCCCATCCGCTCCCCGGGCGAGCGCATGACGGAGGAGGCCGCAAAAAGCAGCGCCCTGTGCAGCCTGGTGTTACCCTTGCGCTTGACGTATTCCGTCACCTTCCCAGCGCTAACCTTCAGGCTGGGGTCGCACCCGGAGAAAGCGGAGACCTGATCGGCGGACTGGAAGCGGCGCGGGTCGAGCACCTCGCTGAGCCACGTCAGCGCTGTCGTCTGCCCAACGCCCGGGACGGTGGTCAGGAGCCGGAGCAGCTTGGCACCGCCGATGAACCCCTCGCCGGTCGGCCATTGCCTTGAGACGACGAACTCCCGGGCGGCCACAAGCGCGGCAGCGGCCCTGGCAACGTACATTTCCAGGTCCTGCATCATCCTCCCGACCACCGGGCGCATGCCAACGGGAAGCCCGTCCGGGGCCACGCACGGCACGTTGGGAACATCACCGTCAACGAGGCCGCCGATTATCGCCCTGCCCTCCGGCGAGCGTATGGCCATCTCGGAGGCTATGGTGTGGCCAAAGCGAAGCACGAGGTTGTTGACCCGGTTGGACGCCCTCGTAGCCATCACCATCGCCTCATTGCGGGCCGCCCACAGGACCCGGAGCTCCAGGCCCTGCGCGTCCGCGATAAAGGACTTTGGCCACATGCCCGTGATTGAGTGGTGCGCGAGGAGCCGGGCGTCAAGCACGTCGGTTTTGCGGCGCGTCGGCCCGGCAAGGAGGGGATTGACGACCGAGGGCTCGCCCCCGAAAGCCTTGAGCACTGGCATGTGATAGGTGCCCGTTGACTCGATGCAGTAGTGCAGGGGCTCCTTGAAGCTGGGGCCAATCTTCCGAACTATCCACGCGCGAGCCCCTGAGCAGGCCCGGCCAAGTCACCGGGAACTCCGCCTCGGTGCGCATAACCCGGCCTTCGCGCAAACACAAAACGCAGGCGGCTATGAACTTGGAGTGGGTGTCGATCCCCACACCGTATTCAAGCAACACCTGCTGCTCAACAAAACTACCCCCCCCCCCAGCAATTCCGCAAGGTGGGGTGCGCCGCCGCTTTACTTTCGGAGGCCCAGATTTTTGTCGGCGCCGAGCGCTGTCGTGATGGAGGGGCGGCCGGGCAGAGCCCGCGCGAGACAGACACCTCTCCCGCAGTCCCCGAGTCCTCCTTGTTGCGTCGGCCAGTTTGCAAAGAGCAACACCCCGAAAGCGCTCACCCAGGCGGTCGTCAGCCACAGGCAAACCACAAATCCCAAGGCAAGTCCTCCTCCAAAGCCAGATCCAGGTCATGCGCCAGCTCTTTGAGGCTCACCTGGCCCAACCGGACCAGTTGACTGTGGAGCACCGCGTAGGCGCTAAAGAGGACGAAACCTAGGACTAAAATCAGCATTTGCGCCAACATGGCCACCGGTTCGTGATGGTAGCAATGCTCCAGGTGGTAGAATTGCGTCAGCTCATTGAACGCCTTGTTCTCGATGCCCCAGCGCCGGTGACCGCCCTCATAGACGACCTGGACCGGATAGCCCGCCAAGCCCTCCGATGCCATCCACCACCAGTCGCTGGTCTGGGGTTGATGGGTCATTTTTCCGCCCACCATCTTGTGCTGGATCCACGTCTCCTGCGAGTGGACCACCCGCACTTTGCGGCCGTAGCTCTTGCTGAAGTTCAGGTCTTTGACCTCCCAGAGTTTGACGTGCCGGCCACGGGTTTCGTCGTCAAACTCCAGAGCGGGTTCTTGTCCGGCACTCAGGGCGCGCGCCTCTTGCAAGACCTCCATCCGTTCCTGTTTGAGCACGACGATCCAGGCCCAGCCCAGCTTCTCCACCGCCTTCAAAAAGGGGCCTTGCACATACCAACTGTCAATGGTCACGGCGTTGAAAAAGCGCACGCCGTAAAGCCGGCGAATCCGCCCCAGCAGGCGCAGGCCGGCCTGGGCTTCCTCTTCCCCGGGACCGATAGGCTCCACGTCCACCAGCACGTTGAACTTGGGCCCGTTGATTTGGGCAAAGACATACCGGTGGTAGTATTCGATTACCGTGTGTTTTTGGCCTTGGTCGTCGGTCTCTTGAATCTCCCTCTGGCAGCAGCACGGACAGCAGCGACTGCGACTGTGGAAGTGTTCGTTGGCGTCCAAACTCAGGAGCAGCAGGCCGTTGATTTTACAGCTCTCCAGCGCCTTGTTGGCCTTGAGGTTCTTGTTCACCCCGGCCAGGCCTTGGCGCAAGTCCTCCAGGTAGAAGGCTCGCTCACATAGTGAAAGGCGTCGTCGGATGCGCTCTTGCCAATGGATGAGGTGTCGCCAGCGCCGACGCTTGGTTTGCTTGGAGAGATCCAGGTAACTGCCGACGCGGATGGCCACGCC
>CAVQND010000007.1:0-441846 GCA_963713735.1 uncultured bacterium | reverse complement strand
AACTTCACGGTCATGCCCAACAAGACGGTTTGTTCGTCGGCGGTGGGCCGACGAAAACGAACTTTGCCTTTTTGCATTCCCGGAAGGTAAAAAACTTGTTGCGGGTTGTCCCGCAAAAAGTGCTAACCTTTCAATTGGCAAATAGTTAGCGAGGAGCGCAAACGCGCCCTAGCGGGGCGCTCCG
This sequence comes from uncultured bacterium, assembly GCA_963713735.1. Taxonomy (GTDB): domain Bacteria; phylum Verrucomicrobiota; class Verrucomicrobiia; order Limisphaerales; family UBA8199; genus CAVQND01. Next base: position 441,662 of record CAVQND010000007.1, on the reverse strand, counting down.
CATCTTAGATCTTTCCGTGGTTGCGGCACTCGATGATTCTGCTGGGGGAGGTTTGGCGCGGAGAACCCGGCTGGAACGCGTTAAAGGCTCATCAGTTTAGCGCGACCGAGGGCTTGGCGTGGGGAAAGAGTTCCTGCCAGCGGCCGTTGCGCCAGAGGGTTTCCAGGCACAGGAGAGCTTCGTCGCCCGGAGTGGTCCAGAACTGGCCGGTGCGTTTGAAACGGTCCAGATGGCTCCATCGGCCAGAACGAGCACCAGTTGGGCAATGGCCTGAGCGCGGAGAGTTTCGGCCTTGAGCCCTTGGCGGTGGGCTTCCTGATGCAGCCCGCAACGGGACATATCCAAACCCAGGCGCTCGGCGACCAGCACGGCTTGCTCGGCGGGCATCTTGCTGACCAGCAGCGCCGAGATTTCCTGCAGGTAAGGCGAAGCCGGGGCTTTGCGGCTCAACCCCAACGCGTGGTCGGCTCGTTGGGCTATCAGCCGCCGGGGTTCTTTGACCGAACGAGCCAGTTGCTCTTCGCTCTCGCCCAGGTTTTGCTCCGGGTCCCGAACAAAATGAAACTATTTTCGTCCCCCCAACAGGACGCTCGTCTCCTCGACAGAAGCGCCCCAGATCATCACTGATCTTCCCCAGACAAATCCGCCTGCGAACTGACGGCAGGCACCGGCTAGGAAAAATCTAAGATGCGCACGTCGCAACCTTTGTTGATTTGGCCATTTTTCGACAAAGTTGGCGACGAAGGTTGCACCAAAGGTCCGGAATGGCAGTTTTTCGGACAGGCTCTATATAGAGCCTGTCCCAGAGAGCGGTTTTCGGCAGGGTAATCAGATACGGTCATGCAAGTGAGAGTGAATTTGATTTGGTGTTCATTCTAAGGCGCGCCTCAGCCGGTTGTTACTCGTAATCCGCCGGAGCAGGACACACTGCGCCTGTAGTTTCTTTCCTTGGAAATGTGTGGGGCGGCGTTCAGGCCGCCCGGTGCCGGCCCTGTGCTGTCTGCTCTTGCGGTAGCCGTGCGATTACCCACAGGTTATGCACCAGGATCGCCCACGTTGACCGTCAACTGGCGATGTTCAAAGCCTTTGCTGCGCACCTGCTGGTCTAAGAAGACGTTCTTGAAGATGCCGATGCGGCCCTCGGTTTGTGCCCGGCGCCGCTGCAGCCGTTTGAATTTCCACGAACGGTTCCGCTTCCGGAGCTGCTGGGGCGAACGCGGACAGACTGCGTTGTAAATCCCCTCTTGGTTCAAGCCGAACCGGTTGAGTTGGCTGTCGAATCCCCGGTCGCCCGCGATGGCCTTGGGTAGCTGCCCGTAGGCTTGCTCCATCCGCTCCACGCTACGCGGCAGCAGGGCCGCGTCGGCCGGGGCGCTCTGCCGGAACAAATCCCAATCGATAATCAACCCTTGGGGGTTCTCAGCCAAGAACAGCGTGTTGCCGAACTCCACTTCGGCGCCGGCCTTCTTGCGCACGACCACCCGCACATCCCGTTCATAGAGGCTGAGAATCTTCTCTTCACTGGCCACCAGTTGGCCCTCCAAAATGCGCTGCCGCGCTTGCTGGCGGGCCTGGGGCAATTGCTCCAGGACTTGATCCATGCGCCCGAGCACCTGCTGGGCCAGCCAGCGCTGGAGATCGGCCTCCAGCATCTGGTTTTCCAGATCGCTTTGAACCAACAGCTCACTGATCCGCAGCAATTGGTCGCGCAAGTCTCGGTAATCGACGTTGCCCTCGATGGTGGGCAGGATTGGGGGCAGCGGCAGTGCCAACGGAATAATAGTGGCATCCGGCATGGGGCTAGAGTATAGTCTAGCACATAAAAGTCAAACACAATGGGAAACAAAATGCAAACCACCTACCCCTTGAAAGTCCAGGAGATGCGCTCCAAAGGAAAGCAGCCCCGATTCTATGTCAGCTTTCCGCTGGCCTTGGCCGCGGCGATTGGTCTGGGGGGCGGGGAAACCGTCCAATGGGAACTGCTGGACCGGAGCGAACTCCATTTGGTTCGGCCCAACGCGCCCATTCCAACCACCCGGCGCCGGGCAGCGACAAAAGCACCATACTACTCAGTCATTTACATAGACTACACTTTTGGCATTAAAAAAAGAACGGAGTAGCTTGCGGTCTTTCTTGAGCTTGGCTAGAGTCACTTCCTTCTCAAAATATAGGCTGAATGAGTCAACTTTTTCAGGCGGCAATTTTGGCCTCGGCAACGGCTTGATCAACAGCTTTCGTCAGTGCAACCAGCTTACGACGAAGTGGGGGTGGGTCGCAGGCCGGATCAGCCAACTGCGCCAGACCGGGACGCAACAAACGGTTGTATGCTCGCGTCCAAAAGGCCGCGATTTGGATGCCCCGCTTGGTGAGCCGGTAGCGGTGGGTGCCGGCAACGCGCTCAATCGAGCCCGTGCAGGCGCAGCCGCCGCAGGTCGTAGGTGAATCGGCCGGCGCTCAATTGGTCCGCTCTGAGCCCCAACAGTGCGGCCAGCTTGGGCCGGAGGTCTTTGGCGCTGAAGCCGTTGGCCACGAAGACAAACAACAGCACCGCACTCAACAGTGCCTGCACCCGCCCGTCCCCAAACCGCAAACCCGAGACCCGCCGCTCCTCGACCTGGATCGGCTGGTTGACCGCTTCAAAGGCCGCCTCCCCCAACGCGCAATCCTGACTGATCTTTTGGACGTCCAATAAACGTCGGTTGGCTTGAAAGCCGATCTGCCGCCATTGCGGCAGGCTCTGCAGTCCTTTGCGCAGCTTGAAGGCGGCCGGATGGTTGATCGTCGTCTCGGTCCGTAACCCACGGCCCTCCTTGAAATACACCCGTCCGCTCAAGGGTCGGTCCAGCACCTGCGTCAGCGAAAACTCGCCTTGCCCAGAAACATCACTCCTTCCTTGGCCCCTTGCCGGGCGATGTATTCCTGGGCAATGTCGTCCTTCTTGCGACCCTTGTAGGGTGCCTGGTCGAAGGGCACCACCGCAACCCGGTGTTGCCGGGCATACTGCTCCATCCGCGCCACGAAATCCTTACTCATCGGTTCCATCAACGCCGAGGAGGCAAACCGATGGCCCCGGTGGAACCGGAAAAAGCCCGCCACTTCCTGCTCCCGTTGCAGGCGGGGAACCATCACGTTGAGATACATCCGGTGTTGGTCACTTGGCCTCGACGAGGCCGCTCGACCGCTTGGCGGTCTTAATACGGTCGGATTATTATCCGATCTCTTTGGCACTGGCAAACGGAGTCCGATTCTATGCCGGTGGGTGGGGGCGGCCCTGTGGCCGGTTGGCCACCAAAGCAAGGAACCGCAAAGCCCCCGCGCCGGGGCGTCGGTCGGGCACCAAGGCTGGGCGCGGCGTCGGTAGCGTCACCCCTGCTAAAATCCGTGCCATCCGTGAAATCCGTGGTAAAAACCGGGCCATGAAACACGAAAAGCTCACCGGCGAAATCCTGGGAGCGGCCATGGCCGTGCTCAACGAACTGAAGCCGGGCCTGGATGAAAGACTTTACGAAAACGCCCTGGTGATCGAACCTGAACATCACGGGGCTGGAAGTGGCCTTACTGCTCAACTTCAAGGAGGCCAAGCTGGCGTGGAAACGGGTGGTGCGGGGGCCCGCCGAAGCCGAAACTGGAAGCTGACCACGGATGACACGGATTTCACGGATAGAGCGGGACGTTCTGGTGCCCGGGGGCAGATCCCGGGTTGGCGGCCCATCATCAACCCACGCTCTGGGCACGGAGGAATTGCTGAGCCCATCACCCCTGCGCCGCCGAGAAGGACACCCACGCCAGAACGGTTCATGCCTCGTCGGTCTGAGGCGGAGCCTCGCTAAGAGTGGAGCATTGCTATCCCTATATCCATGCCTTTGTTTGCCTTACCGGCGGCTTCTTTCTCGTTCCCCGGAGCGATCTCCAGCGGCGGTCTGCCGAGACGCCGCCACGCCGAGGTTCTCGGTTCCGATGGACCGGCAAAAGCGAAAAGAGGCCCCTCACCCCTCTGTGGACTGCCTGCCCGCAGAAGGCTCGGCGCAGGCGGGTGGACTCCGGACTGTGAACTGCAGACTGTGGACTGCCGCCACCCCCGTCGCCCCCCCATGCCGATAAGAAAACAGCCAATACCGCCAACAGGGCCAATGGAACGTTTGGCCCCCCGCGCCAACCATGCGAAAACTGCTCCCATGTACTGCAACGACACCAAAGACCAACTCCTCGAACTGCGCGCCAAAGCTTTGCCGCCCGCACGAATTCGCGTGATTGCTTCCGCTCGGCTTCCATGGTCTTGAATCACCGTTCGCCGCGTCCGTAGGGAATCACCGTCTCGCTGTCGGCCACAACCCGGCCGCCGTAGATCCGCCGGAGCCGCAACGTGAAATCGGGCCACTGCCGCGAGGCGGCGTTCTGTCCGCTGTCGCCAGGAGCGCCGGCGCTATGCTCCTGCATTTGGCGGAAGAGTTGCGCGAAGTCGGCTTGCTCGTGTGCCGGCAGCGCCTTCAACTGTTCAATGAGTTCGATCACGCTCATGCCATTACGTTCTCAGAACGTCGGGCCTGTTGCAAGCCGCCGCCGGCTTCAACCGGCCCACTCATGGCTTCCGACCTTTCCAACTACCCAGAGGACGTGAAACGAGCCAGCAACGAAGCCAGCGCCCAAACAAACCAGCCAGAGCCGCCCAAAAATAGCCAATACAGCCAATACTCCTAATCCTACTCCTAATCTCCCCCTCTACGAACCCCCAAGTCCCGCCCCCCCCGTCCCGCACCCCGCCGAAGCAGCGGTTGACGAGACCCCTTCTGTGCCATCTGTGCAATCTGTGGCCCAAAACAGTCCCCAGCATCGGCTCCGCAACGCTCCACGCTCCACGCTCCCCACGCTCGACACGCTCTGCGCCTCAGTCGCGCCGTTGTCGCGCCGCCTTTCTGCACCATTCCTGCACTGTTCCTGCCTCACTTTGGCCACCGCACTTTTCGCAACTCTCTCAGCACCAGCCATTTTCAACTTTCCCACTCCCGCCATGGCGCAATTCTGCTCCACATCACACCTTCAGCCAGGAGTCGTCCGCTTGGCCGCACTTACCCCTACTATAGCGTCGGCGACCAGCGGACCTGGTCCAGGCTCCAGCGCGCAGTGTATCCCGGGTCATTGGCTGATTTCTTCGCCGGCTACTTCACCGCGCCCGTGGCGCCGGAGCCCAAGTGGGGACCCAAGTGAAGAGTCCGAGCGTTCATCGCAGCAATTGCTGGAGTTAAGCTGGACATTTGGAAAATCGCCGGTAACCATTTGGCTCGTCGTGCCATTAACTGTCTAAAGGCAAATGAACACTATACCAAACCATACTGCCATGTCACGCCGTGACTTTGTCAAAACGAGCGCTATTGGGCTGACCGCCCTTTCTGCCGGCCGCGTGACGGGCGCCAATGAGCGCATCAACATCGGACTGATTGGCTTCGGCCTCGTCGGCCGGTTCCACCTGGCCGCGCTGAAGGAACAACCCGATGTGCAGGTCAGTGCCGTGTGCGATGCGCACCGGGGCAGGGTGGAAGCGGCCGCCGCCATGGCGGGCGGCAATGCGGCCAAGTATGCTGACTTCAGAAAGCTGCTGGCCGACAAGAACGTGGATGTGGTCTATGTCGCCACTCCGGACCACTGGCACGCTTTGATGACCATGATGGCCTGCGACGCCGGCAAGGATGTCTATGTGGAGAAGCCCACCACCTTATTCGTGAAGGAAGGCGGCTGGATGCTCGAGGTGGCGCGCCGCACCAAACGGGTAATCCAGATCGGCACCCAGAACCGCTCGGGCCCGCCTTTCCAGCGCGCGCGCGAACTCATCCGCCAGGGCAAACTCGGCCAGATCGTGTCCGCCTCCAACAACAACTCCCGCAACATCATGCCGGGCTTCGGTAATCCCCCGGACCAGGCGCCGCCGCCGGAGCTCGATTACGACATGTTCCTGGGACCCGCTCCCAAGCGGCCTTACAACCCCAACCGCGCCATTTACCACTTCCGCTGGTTCTGGGACTACTCGGGAGGACAAGGAACCAATCTCGGCCAGCACGCGCTCGACCTGGTGCATTGGATGCTCGGTGTGAAGGCCCCGAAATCGGTCTATAGCACCGGAGGCCGCTGGTTCTTGAAGGACAACTGCGAAGTGCCCGATACCCAGGACGTCATTATGGAATACCCGGGCTTTACTGTCACCTGCCAATACCGCGAGGCCACAGCCGGCAGGGGCGGATTGGGCATGGGCGGGCTGACCTTCTATGGCACTTTTGGCTGCCTGCCCATTTCCCGAGGCGGCTTCGAGTTGCACGCCGACCCCAAGATCAACCCGAACAACGTCGTCGCCGGCATCCTGGGCGTCAAAGGCCACCCCGTCGGCGGACCCCAGCTTGAGCCTGAGGAAAAGGCCGAGTTATGGACTACGCCCGAAAAAGATGACAGCGGCAATGCCATCAAGGATTACTCACGCCATACGCGGAATTTCCTGGATTGCGTGAAGTCCCGTCAGCAGCCTTTCTCTGATTTGCAGAGCGGCCATGAAGTGGCCACGGCGTGCCACCTCTCCAATATTTCCCTTCGGCTCGGGGGCCGCAAGCTGGTTTGGGACGCCGAAAAGGAGGAAGTGGTGGGTGACCGCGAGGCCAATGCGATGCTGGTGCGGCCCTATCGGGCGCCGTGGGATGCCGAACTCCGCGCCCTGCGCCTCAAAGCATGAGGGCCATGAATCGCCGGGAAGCTTTGGCCGCGCTGGCGGGCAGTTGTTCGGCGCTGCTGCTGGGCGGCGGGTGTTGCGCAACCGGGGCAAAGAGCGCTCAAACCAGGCGCTCTTCCGGGCGCAGCAGCCTGGGCATCGTCATCTACACCCTCCAAGTCAGCCAAAAGAATGGCTGGGGCGGGCGTCACCAGGACTTGTCCCCCGCTTTGGCCTTCCTGGAGGAGAGTCATGCCCTTGGGGCCGGGGGAATCCAGTGTTCATTCGGCCCTCAGGATTCATCCCGCGCAGCCGAGGTGCGCCGGCAGGCGGAGGAGTATGGGATGTTCGTGGAGGGGATTCTGAATTTCCCGAGCCAGCCTCAAGAGGTGGACCGCTTCGAACAGCAGGTGAAAGTTGCCAAGGCGGCCGGCGCCAGCATCGCGCGGACCGCCGTGCTGCCCGGGCGGCGCTACGAACAGTTCAAATCGTTCGCCGAATTCCGCCAGGCCGAGAGGCGCGCCGTGCAGGTCCTGCAAGCGATTGAGCCGGTCTTGGCGCGCCACCAGCTTCGTCTGGCAGTCGAGAACCACAAAGACCAGCGCATTGCCGAGAAGGTTGCCATGCTCAAGAGCTTGAGCAGCGAGTGGGTCGGCCTCTGCGCCGATTTCATCAACAACCTCGCGCTGCTCGAAGACCCGGTGGAGACCCTGCGGGCCCTGGCGCCTTGGGCCATTACCGCGCATATCAAAGACGCGGTCGTGCGCGAATACGAGGGCGGCTTCCTGCTGGCCGACGTGGCGCTGGGGGAAGGTTTTCTCGACCTGCCGGCGATGGTCCGCCTCCTGCGCCAAGCCAATCCCTCGATTCGCTTCGGCCTGGAAGTCATCACCCGTGACGCGCTTAAGGTGCCGGTCAAGACCGAGGCGTACTGGCCCACCTTCGAGGGTGTGCCGCGCAGCGCCGTCAATCCCATCCTCGAGTTGGTCCGCGCCAAAAGCAGCCCGGCGCCCTTGGCGGAGATTTCCAAATTGCCGGTGGCGGAGCAAATGGCGCTGGAACACCGGACGGTCGAGCGAAGTTTGAGGTACGCTCGCGAAAAACTGAGTCTATAATGGCGAACGACAATTATCTCTCCTGGCTGTCGAAATCCACGCGGACTTGCTGGTGGCATGACTCGGCAGACCCTGGCGAGTTGGAGCGCGGGCTCGAGCGCGGGGCCATCGGGGCGACCACCAATCCGTTCCTGGCGCACGTGGCCTTGGCAGCCAACCGCCAGCTTTGGGCGGCGGAAATTCGGGAAGCCACGGCGGCGACGACGAATGCCGAAGACCGCGCCGAGCGGTTGATGCGCATTCCGGTCACGAACGCGGCCCGGAAGCTCTTGCCGCAGTTCCAGGGGACTGAGGGGCGGCAGGGCTGGGTTTGCGCGCAGGTGAACCCGGCTCGGGCGGGAGACCGCGAGGGCATGCTGGCGATGGCGCGGCGATTTCACGCCTGGTCGCCCAACATCACGGTCAAGCTGCCGGCGACCAGCGCGGGCCTGGATGTGCTCGAGCAATGCGTGGCCGAGGGCATTTCCGTCACCCTGACTGTGAGCTTCACGGTGCCGCAGGTGCTGGCCGTGGCCGAGCGGCGCCGGAAAGGGATCGAGCGGGCCAAAGCCCGGGGGCTGGCTCCCGGAAACTGCTTTGCTGTCCTCATGATCGGCAGACTGGACGATTACCTGCGAGAGGTGGCGCTGGATAGCCGGGCCGAGGTGCCCGAGGGCGATATCCAGCAAGCCGGTCTGGCCGTCGCCAAGCGGGCCTACAGGCTCCTTGAGGCGCGCGGCGAGGCAATGGAGATCATTGTCGCCGCCCTGCGCGGCCCTTATCACGCCACCGAGTTAGCCGGCGCCAAAATGATCTTTTCAATTTTCCCAAGCTGGCAAGAGCCCTTGATGTCCGGCCCCTGGCCGCGCGAGGAGCGAATTGGCCGCGAAGTTCCTCCGGCGGTCATCCAGAGATTGTCGCGGATGAGAGAGTTCGTGCGGGCCTACGAGCCGGACGGGATGAAGCCGGAGGAGTTTATCAGCTTTGGGGCGACGCAAAGAACGCTGGCGCAATTCTACGACGCAGGTTGGAAATCAATGGAGACGTTCAAGCTCTAATCACCATGAAACGCATCGGATTTATCGGCCTTGGCATCATGGGCAAGCCCGAAGTCGTCTTCTGGGCCTCTTCCGACGAGATTGACGAGAACCTGAACGCTAGTACCATCGCCCCATGATAACGCGGCTCTATGCCAACAATTTCCGCTGCCTTGTCGCCTTCAAGGCTGAATTCGACTCCTTCGGCGTCCTGTGCGGTCCCAACGGAGCGGGCAAGAGTTCTGTCTTTGATGCCGTCAGACTGATCCGAAGTCTCGCTACCGGTGACGCTTACCTTGGGGGTCCGAACGAGCGGGACATCCCTCGCCTCGAGTTCACCAAGTGGCTGGAGAGCCGTGTCCAGGAGTTCGAGTTGGGCGTGACGTCGGAATGGGCATTCCTTCGAATACCTGCTGCATATCGAGCAAGTCGCCAGCCACGAGAAACCACGGATCGTGCGGGAGCGGGCCACGTGCGACAAGAGGAGCCTCTTTGAGCGAGATCTCGAAGGGGTCCGGTTTCAAAAGGCGGACGGCACACAAACAGGTTTCCCGCTGGACTGGCGGCAAGCCGCGCTGGCATCCATCCAACCGGCTGGAGACCGGCGCGAAATCGCCATCCTCCAAGAGGCCCTCTCCAAACTGTTGATTCTGCGGCCAAACCCGCGTGGCATGGAAAAGGAAAGCAAGGAGCAATCCGCGCGTCCCGACCTTTACCTCGGCAACCTCACCTCTTGGTATCGCTCGTTGTACCAAGAGCAGGAATGGACGGATGCCCTGCGTGGTTGTCTGCAGGAGGTTTGGCCTGACTTCAGGTCGTTCCGTCTCGTGGACGTGGGCTTAAACGTCAAGGCCCTGCAGCTCCGATTTGAAGGCATGAACGACCCCGATGCCGGCGGTCTGTTCTTTGATCAACTCTCGGACGGCGAGAAGGCACTCCTGGGCCTTTACATGGTGCGGGCCGCCCTGGCCACGGGGGCGGCACAAACTGTCTTGATTGATGAGCCAGACAACTATGTGGGCCTCCCCGAGCTTCAGCCTTGGGTGTTATCCCTGAGGGAGCTGCTCGATGAGAGCCATCAAGCCATTATCATTTCTCATCATCCCGAAGATCCTGGGCAACGCCGGAGAGGAGTTCGGCCGCTACCTGTGGCGCGACAGTCATACGTCGCCCACCCGCATCGGGCCCTTGAAGATTCCGGCGGGGCTCACCGCCGGCGAGGCTGTTGCAAGGGGGTGGGTCCATGCCTAGCCGCACGCAAATCGTGTGTCTCCACGAGGGCAAGAAGGGGCGCAGCATCGACCCGGTATTCATCCACGCGCTCCTGAACGCGCTTCATCCCGCTTGGATCCGACCGTGGAATGGAAGCAACGTGATTCGCCCGATCGATTGCGGGGGACGAAACGATGTGATCGCGAGGATGCCCACTGAGTTACGGAACTGCCTGGAGATGGGCGGCGCCACGACTCTGATGGTCTGGGCTGATCTCGACGACGACATGGATGACGGAGAGGAGTTAAGGGAAAAATTCTGGAGGACCGCGAAGCAAGCTGGAATCACAAGGGCCCAGTTTGACCAGGTGGTGTTCGTGTTCGCCAAGGACCGCCTTGAGAACTGGATTGAGTTCCTGCTGGCTGGAACCACCGATGAGTCGAGGGAAGGTCCCAGGCAACGGCACTCCAAATTGGTGGCGGATGCCGCAAGAAAGCTGGCCCAGAGGTGTCAGGGGCAGTCAATGGTACCTCCGAACCCTCCGTCCCTTGATTGGTCGTGTCGGAACTGGCACAGCTTGGTCGAGAGGATGCGGCGCTAGGCATGCAAAATGAGATGGGGGTCAACTGAATTGCCGTGAGCACGAAATCACCTATGAAACGAATCGGATTTATCGGTCTTGGCATCATGGGCAAGCCCATGGCCCGGAACCTTTTGAAAAGAGGTTACGAACTGAGAGTTTATGACGTTCTGCCCGCGCCCGTGGCCGAGCTGGCGGGGGCCGGGGCTGCAGGCGCTGGCTCGGCGCGGGAGGTCGCCGAATCCAGCGATATGGTCATCACGATGCTTCCCAACACGCCCGAGGTGAAGCAGGCCGTGCTCGGGCCTGCGGGGGTGTTGGAGGGCGGGCGGCCGGGTTTGCTGCTGATTGACATGAGTTCTATCGCGCCGCTGGCCAGCAAGGAGATCTCCGCCCGTCTGAGCGAGAAGGGCATCGTCATGCTTGACGCCCCCGTGAGCGGCGGCGAGCCCAAGGCTATCGAGGGCACCCTGGCGATCATGGTCGGCGGTCCGGAAAATGCCTTCGAGGAGGCGAAGCCAATTCTCAGCGCCATGGGAAGCTCGGTGACCCACGTCGGGGAGATTGGCAGCGGCAATGTGGCCAAGCTGGCCAACCAGATTATCGTGGCGCTGAACATCGCGGCGATGTCCGAGGCCATGGTCCTGGCCGCCAAGGCGGGGGTCAGCCCCGAGCGAGTCTATCAGGCCATCCGGGGCGGGCTGGCCGGCAGCACCGTGCTGGACGCCAAAATGCCGCTGGTGCTCAAAGGCAATTTCAAGCCCGGTTTCCGCATCGAGCTTCACCTCAAGGACCTGAGGAACGCGCTGGACACCGCCCACGACCTGGGTGTCCCGCTGCCGCTCTCCAGCGGCGTGATGGAAATCCTGCAGGCCCTGCGGACCGGCGGCCACCAGAAGGAAGACCACGGCGGCATCATCCAGTTTTACGAACAGCTTGCCCGCGTGCAGGTCCGCGGCTAGCGCGGCTGGCCCGTCCTCGCCGGTGGCTCGTGCCACCGACAGGCCCGCCCGTCTGCGGCAGAGCTTGCCTCAGCCAGGGTCTTCCCTCGCCGGAGTCTGCTATCACTACTCGGCCCAACCACCCATTGCCGAGGCAGGACTTTCACCTGCGAGCATGTCCAAGGTTGAAGGCTGCACATAGGAAATTGCTTTTTTGCCGCGCCGCCGGGTATTAACGCTACGCGGGTGAATTGATACTCAGGGACCCGCTTCGGGATTTCTACCAACTGATCCAGTTCAGACACAGTTCTCCTTTGCCGAGATCGGACGCTTGATGAACAACGGTTACTGTCGCACGGTAGCTCTTGCCGGGGACGAGACATTTCGGCATCTCAGGCGGCATGTGAAGGATGACGCACGTATTTGTCCCTCTCCAGTTACTGAACTCCATCTGCAATCTGCCCAGTTGTCCCCTTGTCAGAACCTCCTGCCCGGTCTCGTCGATCACAACGATTCCGAGGACCAAGGACCAATCCGGCATGGAGCAGAAGCGCCTTTCCAATCCTTTACCATCAGCGAATGAAAGCGTGAAACCGACCATGTCAACTGGATGAAGCCTCGTGGAAGATGGGCAGGTGAAATTCGTCCGTAGGACCGACTGGGTTGACGACGTGTTGATGGCGCCGAGACTCTTCTCGTGGCACGACTCGGTACAGAAATGCACGCATCCCGCAACCAAAGTGACCAGCATTGCAAGAACCAGCATGCTGATGCCGCCGACGATCTTGAGAATCCGAGACCAGAGCGTACGCGAGTCCATGGCTTCAGGTTAATCCTCAACCGGCTGAAGCTGTTAATCGAAAAAGCTGACCGGTACATTGATTCAGTTGATGAATGCTAAGGGGCTGACTGGTCGAGTGGAGTGGAGGCGCGACCGGTTTAGACCAATGGCTTCCTGTGTTTCTGCCCTTTGGAGCGTTGTGGCAAACGGCCATCAGGTCGTGCCCACGTTTCCCCCACCCCCTCTTTTCATCCCGTACGGCGGGTTTTTCCCAGTCCTGTTGGAGGCCAGCCTTGTCGCTCCGCGCCCTTCCGCCGGCGTCCCCGGCTGCGTTTGACGCGGAGCCTGCGTCCCTTTCCGTGTCTGGCTCGGAGTCCAGATGTATCGGTTCGCGGCTGTGCCCACAGGCCCTTGGCTCAGCGCGGTTTATCATGTCCGCGGCTGCAATCGCTGCTACGGCCTGATGCGCCGGTCTGACGAACTCCGTCCAGCTTCCGCCTTCGCTAGAGCTACGGCGGACAGGTGGGCCTGTTCGGCTTGCTCCGGGCGGTCTTTGCCCTCGCGCGCCGTCCGCCTCACCTTCCCTTCTTTGCTTGGGCATACTGTTCATACATGCCGCGGCCTCTACCCCGTTGGCTAACCGAGTTCCTTTGATGGCTCATCTTTCACCTGCAAGCATGTCCAAGGTTGAAGGCTGCACATAGGAATTTGGCTTTTTGCCGCGCCGCCGGCTCACGGATCAACATTTGCTGTAACATTTTCTCGGTTTCGCTTCTGAAGGGGGGTATGAATGGACCTGAAGTGAATCCGGCCACGTCTCAGAATTGCACTCGATGCGGAGCGCGGCTGCCGGCCGGGGCGCTGGCAGGCCTTTGCCCGGCCTGCCTGCTGGAGCAGGGTGCAGTGCCGGACACCGTGACCGGACCCGCAGCACGCCCTTTCGAGCCGCCTGCCGTGGCGGAGTTGGCCCCCCTGTTTCCCCGGCTCGAAATCCTGGCCCTCCTGGGCAAGGGCGGCATGGGCGCGGTGTACAAAGCGCGCCAGAAGCAACTGGACCGATGGGTCGCCCTGAAAATCCTGCCGCCCGCGGCCGGTGAAGACCCCGCCTTTGCCGAGCGGTTCACGCGCGAGGCCAGGGCCCTGGCCCAGCTCAATCATCCGGGAATCGTGACCCTCTATGAATTTGGGTGTGTCCAGAACCGGCTTTATTACTTCCTGATGGAGTTCGTGGACGGGGTGAACCTGCGTCAGCTTCTCGCTGCCGGGCGCATCTCTGCTCGCGAGGCCCTGGGCATCGTGCCGCAGATTTGCGACGCCCTCCAGTTCGCCCATGACCAGGGCGTCGTCCACCGGGATATTAAACCGGAAAATATCCTGCTCGACCGGCGTGGCCGGGTCAAGGTGGCCGATTTCGGCCTGGCCAAGCTCGCACGGGGAGAACCCGAGTCGGACGCTGCCAGGCAGCCGCCCGCCGGGCCGGCTGCGCTTACCGGAATGGGCGAGGTTATGGGCACCCCCAACTACATGGCCCCGGAACAGGTCGAACACCCGGCCGAGGTTGACCATCGGGCCGACATCTATGCCCTGGGCGTCGTGTTCTACCAGATGCTCACCGGGGAGCTTCCTGGCCGGGGCCTCGAGCCACCGTCCAGGAAGGTCCACGTGGACGTCCGCCTTGATGCCGTGGTCTTGCGCGCCTTGGAAAGAAAGCCCGAACTCCGCTACCAGCAAGTCAGCGAAATCAAGACCGCGGTCGAGACCCTCGGCGCCGACCCCTCCGCGAATCCCGCGCCGAGCGAGCGCGCCACGGAACCGGCGCCCAGCGCCGCCACCGAGGCCGCCAGGCGGACGATTCACCGCTCGGCGAACGCCCTGCTGTTACTGGGCGCGGCGGGCCTGGCCCTGTGCTGCGTGCTCACCAGCGGAGGTTTCGCCAACGCAGGAGTGCGTCTGGCGAGATTTGCCGGTTGGGACCCGCCCCTGTCCGTCGTCTGGACCGTGCTATTGCTTGCCCCGCTGTTCCCGGCGTTGAACCTGGCAATCGTCGTGGGAGCCCTCAGGATGCGTGCCCTCCAGGACCTCGGCCTGGCGCGCGCGGCGGCAGCCTGCGCAATGCTGGCCCCGCCATTGATGCCCGTCGGCCTGGTCGTGGGCGCGCGCGCCCTCCTGCTGTTGCGCGACGCCAGAATCCGTCATGAATTCCACCCCTTCACACCGCCGTCGCAATCCAGCCTCTCTCGGCTGGCGGTGGCTTGCGCCTTGTTGGCGATCGCCCAGGTGGTGACCGGCGGTTTGTTAGCCGCCCTGGCAGCCCTCGGAATAGTGGATTTCCCCGTTGGCCCCCCAGGTTGGGGAACGGTGTTGCTGAGCTTATTCCCTTTCCAATTGGGCTGGCCGGCCCCGGCCACGGCATTTCTCGGCGCCGTCGCGTTGGAGGACATTCGCCGCAGTCAGGGGCGCCTGCGGGGTGCTGGGCCGGCGGCCTTTGGCCTGCTGTTCGGGCCTTGCCAATGGCTGCTTTTCGTGGGGCTGCGCCGCCTCGCGGCGGGAGTGGAAGATCCAAGCGAATTGCCCGGCATTCTCTTGATTTCGACCCTGGCTGCCCTCCTCCCTTGCACCGGCCTCGCGCTCTGGATTCAACGGCACGAGGCCCAGCGCCGCCAGGGTGGCTCAACTCATCCCCAGCCGCCACTGGTGGTGGCTCTCAGCCCCGCCCTGAGATCCCTGCAAGGGCTGGCTGCCGTTCCGATCCTGGCCATCATCTTGCTATTATTCCATCATCTTTTTGTCCGGCAGCCCTGGACGGCTGGCCAGCCGCGAACCCCAAACGTCGGCATCAGCGCTTTGGCTGCCCATCTGCAGGCCAGGCCGCCGGGCCACGGCCCCAGGGCCGCCGACCATTTCACGGTCCCCTTGCCGGGAGGTGAGGTCGAGGTCCTGGCAGTCTCGGACGTTGCCGCGCCCGAGTTGGTCTGCTGGCAGCCCGATGGCGCCGTTCTCTGGCGCACTGCTAATCCCGCGCCAGACCGCGCCAAGCCCTCCCCCGCCGCACGCTCCCTGATCTTGGTCTTGCGCGTGGGCAAGCCGCTGCGACCCCTCCGCCTCGAGCTGGCGCCGCCCGCCCAAGAGGCTGTCCCCAACCGCCGGCAATGGGAGGGGGATCTGATTTTTATTCCGTTCGCGGTCCCACCGAACACGGGCCAGTTCACCTTGCGTCTCGGCGTCGAATCGGACGAATGGCAGGACACCGACATCGGTTGGGACTGGGGTAGCAAATTCCGGCGCCATGGAGCGCAGGTTATCCGGCGCTCCGGCCAACGAGGGGTCGTCACTCTCGGCCAGGTTACCAAAAGACCCGGGCAGGCGTTTTCTGCCACGTGGATGTGGCAGGCGTTCCCCAGAGGCTGGTTCGGGAGGCTGGTCGCCGTGGATGAGAGCGGCGGAATCCACGAAGGCAAAGCGCCCCCAGCGCCTATGGAGTTTGCGCGCGTGGGTAAGGTGGCAGGAGAAGGGGTTTGGTTCGAAGGCATCAACCTGGCGCGGATCAATGAATTCCGTCTGCAACTCAGCCCGTGCCGGTGGGTCGAAGTCCAAGACGTGTCGTTGCACCCGGGTGTGCGCACGCAAGTCAAGGTCGTTCATCCGGCGGAGACGGAGCCACGCCGGACCAGCAGCCGGCAGCCTTTGACAGTTCGAGCGCCCTGAATGCCAGCCTGCTCCCATGACCGGCGACTCAACCAATCCGCCCTCGACGAGGGGCTCCGCTGCCTCGGCTGATGTTTTCGCCACCACCCACTGGACCCTCGTGCTGGCCGCCGGCGCAAACCGCGCGCCGCAAGCGGACCTGGCCATGGAAGAGCTTTGCCGGACCTATTGGTATCCCTTGTACACCTATATCCGCCACCAGGGCCATTCCCGCCAGGACGCCGAGGACCTCACCCAGGGCTTTTTCGCCCGGTTCCTGGCCCGGAACTACCTCGAGGGGCTCAGCAGCGACAAGGGACGGTTCCGCGCCTTTCTGCTGGCGGCATTGAAGCATTTCCTGGCCAACGAGCGAGACCGCGCCGCCTCCCGAAAACGCGGCGGCGGCGCCGCAGCCCTTTCCCTGGATTGGAAGGATGCCGCGTCGCGATACCAAATCGAGCCCTCCGACCAACTCAGCCCGGACAAACTTTACGACCGGGCCTGGGCGGTCACTTTGCTTGAGCGAGTCATCCAGCGCCTCCGCGATGAGAGCGCCACCGAGGGAAAGGCTGAGTGGTTCGACCAACTCAAGCCGTTCCTGATGATGGACCGGGCCGCCATGCATTACGGCCAGGCCACAGCCGCGCTTGGACTGACCCATGGCGCCACGCGCGTGGCGGTCCACCGCCTCAGGAAGCGCTACCGCGAGCTGCTGCGCCAGGAAATTGGCCGGACCCTCTCCCACCCGGCCCAGGTCGAGGAAGAGATGCGCACCCTGTTCAGCGCCTTCAGCTAACTACTGACTGGTCGAGTGGAGCGGAGGGGCGACCGGTTTAGACCAATGGCTTCCTGTGCTTCTGCCCTTTCGGGCATCGTGGCAAATCCCGATTCGGAATCGGGATAGGTCCTGCCCACGTTTCCCCCACCCCCTCGTTTCATCCCGTACGGCGAGTTTTCCCCGGTACGGTCGGAGGCCAGCCTGGTCGCGCCGCGCCGTTCCGCAGCCGTCCCCGGCGGCGTTTGACGCCAAGCCTGCGTTCCTTTCCGCGTCTGGCTCAGAGTCCAGACATATCGGTTCGCGGCTGTGCCCACAGGCCCTTGGCTCAGGCTTGAGACCTTCCCGCCTTGCGGCGCTGGTCGGTCACATGGGCCTGGATTTGGGCCAAGGCCAGGTTGGAGATGTGGCGCATTAAGGGTTTGAGGCGTTGGTGTTCGCGCACCCATTGTTGGACCTCCGGGAGCAAATCTTGGGGGACATAAACGGAACGGGTTTTGCCCTTTACTTTGAAGGTCAGGTGGTGGGCCAAGTGGCCCTCACCGGATTGGCGGTGGCAGCCCGGCTGAACGGAGCGCTTGGGGGCGGGAAGCCGCAATTTAGCGGGCGGGGAGCGCAACCCCAGGTGCGAGGATTCAACTATTCCTCAGAGCTGCGAGCGGCCCGAGGCCCTTTTGACGATTGCCGGACCCTTTCACTGCGCGCCGTGCCGGAAGCATGAAATACCCGGGTTAGGCTCTCGCTCCTCCAGCACCGGTCTTCGGCGCGACTCCTCTTCACTGGAGAGCCTTCAACCGCCAAAAACCGCGCGAGACGCCGCACTGGATGTCCTGGGAATTGGTGGTGGCAGCAGCCGAAACAGGGGGGCCATAGTCGCTCCAGGAATTCAGGTCCGTGGAGGATTCGACCTGGTAATTGGCGCCGATGGTCAGATTGGAAGCCTCCAGCCGTAAGCGCCCCGGTGCGGTTGTGCCGGCGATGCTCAAGAAGGGCAACGCTTCATGGACATAAAGCTGCCGGACCTGCTCGGCAGTCAGGGCCCGGTTGAAAATGCGCAGTTCATCAATCGCCCCACCCCAGAGGTCATCGCCCAGGCTCATGCCGGCCGGGGCCTTGCGTCCGATGCCCATGGGAGAATCGTCGTAGTTGAATCCTCCCGGCGTGGCATTGAAGACCGAATCCAAGCGGCCGTCTATGTATATGGCCAACGAATTCGTACTGGCCACAGCGGCCACAGACTGCCAGGTGTTCTCCGGCATGCTGTTGGAGGATGTCATGCTCTGATCGCCAAAGATGAACATCAAGTTGCGGGACGCCCCATTCCCGACCGTCAGCAACTCGTAGCCTTGGTAAGCCGAAGGAAAATTGCCGCCATAGCTTACAATTCGAGGGTTCCAAGGACCACCGCCGGAAAAGTTGATCCACGCCACGATTGAGATTTCGTTGGTCATTTGCAGCGAGGAGGGCGCTGTGACATCAATGTAATCGGTGGTTCCGTTGAAACCACAAGCCATGCCCGGCAGGTTGAGCCGATCAGCGGTGAAGAACGTCCCGTGCGCAATACCATCATGACCGTTACCGCTGTGGTCGGCCAGGTCCCCATCAAAGGACCAGCAGGCCGCCAGGCCGTTGGTCAAATCCGCCCAAACATCCCGTTCGACACTCAACGAGATTGCCGCGGTGAGGATGAAAAGCAGTCGAGGCCATGAGGACCAAAATGCCCATGTTTTCATAATGTTGCTGATCCGTTCCGCCAAATCTACAACCCTGTCCTGATTGTGAAAAGCTGAAGTTCGCCTTTCCGCAGAAGAACTGGTCGAGTGGAGCGGAGGCGCGACCGGTTTAGGCCAATGGCTTCCTGTGTTTCTGCCCTTTCGAGCATCGTGGCAAATCCCGATTCGGAATCGGGATAGGTCCTGCCCACGCTTCCCCCACCCCCTCTTGTCATCCCGTACGGCGGGTTTTCCCCGGTACGGTTGGAAGCCAGCCTTGTCGTTGGGCGCCCTTCCGCAGCCGTCCCCAGCTGCGTTTGACGCGGAGCCTGCGTCCCTTTCCGTGTCTGGCTCGGAGTTTAGATGTATCGGTTCGCGGCTGTGCCCACAGGCCCTTTCACCTGCGAGCATGTCCAAGGTTGAAGGCTGCACATAGGAATTTCCTTTTTCGCCGCGCCGCCGGCTTGACGCTTCGCGGGTGACCTTGGGCTGAACACACTTGGCCGACGGGCTCCAAAATCGCCGTATTCGGTCGGCGGCCACGTCCACCTTTGGCTGGCGGCAGGAACCGGATTTTGACGCTTTGACCGAGTGCGGCCGCGATGCGGTGCAGCATTCGTTTGATGTAACGGCAAGCGCAATCAGCGGTGACAGAGAAAGGATATTCCGGTAATAAACCGGTAACAATGTTGGCCCAGGCTGCGGGCATGAGAACAAAATTCTATTCGTCAATGTGCTCGTGGGTGACGGGAAAACCAAAGGCCCTGCTGGCCATCGCGAGCCTGCTCGCGGTAGCGCCGGCGGGATGGGCGGCCTCATCGTCGGAACTGCTTGAACAGGGGATTTATGCGGAGGAGACCAAAGGCGATTTGGACGCGGCGACCAACGCGTATCGCCAGGCGATCGCCGAGGCGCGGCCCGGGTGGGCCGCGGCGGCGCAGGCGCAATTCCGGCTGGGGGTTTGCTGCTACAAGAAGAAGGACTTCGCCTCGGGCGCCGCCGCGTTCGACCAGGTGATCAAGAGCTACCCTGAGCAAAAGGAACTCGTTGCCCAGGCCAACGATTACCTCTACCGGGCCTTGCCGCTGCTGCCCGCGCCCTGGGTGGATGGGGAGGAATTGCAGCTCGAGGTCAAAGGCCCCGGCGACGCGAAGGTTGGTTTGTTGATCTTCAGCGTGAGTGCCGGCGAGACCAACGGCCAGAAGTTCTGGCGAACAGCGCTCCTGTTCACGAGTATGTTCCAGAGCATGATGGCCGGCGTGGCGGACGTGGACGCGGCCACCTTCAGGCCGCTCCGAAGCCGCTTTGAAATCCTGGGAAAGGTGCTGGGGGACAGACTATGAGCCGGGCCGCGCCGAGAGCTGGGCCACGGGCGTGGAGGGGGTCCGGAAACTGGACTTGACCGGGGCGGTCTATGATGACTTGACAACCTTTCACCTGGTCCGTCGGCTGCCACTGGGCACCAACTATCAGGCCAGCGTGATGATCGCGGACCTGAACCCCTCCGTCGGGGAGCGTGCCCCGGCCCCGCAGGCATTTCGAGTGGCCGGCATTGAGAGCGTTACCGTCCCGGCGGGCACCTACGAATGCTACAAAGTGGAGTTCGGCCCCAAACAGACGGCCTGGTTCTCGACGGACTCTCATCGCTACATGGTCAAGTTCGCCGACACCAGAACCGCTGTCATCGAACGGGAAGTCTGTTGGCGGGGATGCGCGGGTCGAGTTGAGCGCCGTCACTCGCCGCCCAGCCGGCGAGCGGGCGATTTACCGGGACGGTGCCCTGGGCGTTTCCCTGACGGCCCCGGCCGGTTGGCGGATCCTCCCTTATACGGGAGAGGAGATGGCCGCCGCCGTGAGCACCAGGAACCAGGACCACGACCGGATGTTCAATTCGTTTTGCGACAATCCCAAAGCTCAAACCGCCCTCTGCTTTCTCGACCCGGACGCTGCTAGCCTGTGTGTGGCCGATCTCGGGCCACGGGCCAGCCTCAAGGAAAGCGAGCGGCAATCGCTGCATGCCTGGGCCAAGGAGGACATGGCTCGGAGCACCAAGGGCTCGCGTTACTTCGGCGGCCAGACGAACGAGTGGCAGGAATTGACCATCGCCGGCCAGCCGGCCGTCACGACCACCCTCCGCGGATTGCCGGCCGGATCGCCCGACAGCGGCTCGACCTTATACGGGGTCTGGACTTTCGATAAAACGAACGCGGTGAAATTCTACTGCATGATCCCCACCAAGAACTTCGGCAAGGTGCGTCCCACCCTCGAGGACCTCGTCCGCTCCTATACGCCCGAGCAATGAAGGCGCGCCTCCGCACCTCTTCCTCCGGCGCCGGCCAGGGCCTCGGCCTCGGTCTGGCGCTGGTGCTGTTGGTGCTGGTGCTGGTGCTGGTGTCTTCGGTGTGCCTGCTCTGGTTCGTGAACCAGGCCGCCCTGAACGAGCGGCTGGCGGCGCGCCAAAAACGAATCGAATCCTACCGGGGCCACCTCACGCTGGCCCAACAGCGGCTGGATGCTTACTGGCGGCAAACCGCCGCCGACCTGGACGCGCAAGCTCAGACCCTGCCGCCGGGCACTCTCTTTGCCAGGCAAGTCCGCGCCGGCCTCGCCGACGCCGTCATTTCTTTTGATGCCGCCGGCCACGTGGCTTACCCCGGCCCCAACCTGCCTATCGCCGAGTTGACGCGCCGCCCGGCGGGCACGGGGCCGGCGCTGCTCCCGGCGGTCGGGGCTGCGCCGTTCCACCTGCTCTCACCGGCGCCGGTGCCCGCCGCCGCGGCCGACACGCCCGCGCCGGACTTCGACTCGCTTGGGCCGGCCGAGGCTGCGGACGCTTTCGCGGGCCTGGCCGGGCACGAAGAGAACGTCCAGGCGCTCGCCCGTGCGCTCCAAGGCCAGGCCCGCTGCCTGGTGCAAGCGGGCAAGACCGAGGCCGCGCTCGCGGTGCTCACGGGGCCGCTCGCCGAGGAGCGGTTCGCGCAGGTGACCGACGCCCAGGGACGGCTCCTGGCGCCCAACGCCCAGTTGTTGGCGTTGGAGTTGCTCTCCTCCGCCAGCGCCCTGCGCGCGTCGGCCTGGGAGCGTCTGCGGAAGGCAACGCTCGATTACGACAGCTCCACCATGTCCGCTCCGCAACGGCACTTTCTCTTGCGCCAACTCCAGCGACTGCACCCCGAGGCGGAAACCCGCGCCTTGCTGGCCGCGGAAGACCTGGCCGCCCAATACGTTGCCACCGGGCCCATCCAGTTCGGCGAACCGGGGTTGAGGGCGACTTCGATGCCCGGCGTCTGGCAGTTCGCCTCCGCTCATGGCCGGGTGCTCGTCTTGCACCGGACCGAAGGATTGCTCGCGCGCGTTCGCACCGGGCCGGTGGCCCAACTTCTGCCGCCGGACTTGAACCTGCTCCTGCTCCCGCCGGGCGAGGAAGCCGAGGGGTTCTTTCCCTCGCTGCCGGCGAGTCTCCTGCTGCCGGGTTGGCGGCTGACGTTGGCGTTGAAGGACCAGCGGCTGTTCGATGCGGCGGCCGAACACCGCGTCGCGGCGTATGTGTGGACGGGCGCCCTGGTGGTCGGCGCCGTCGTGGTGCTGGCCTCGCTGGCGCTGGGTTTGGTCCGGCGACAGACGGCCCTGACCCAACTGCGCAACGACCTGGTCGCCAACGTCACGCACGAGCTGAAGACGCCGCTGGCCTCGATGCGGCTGCTGGTTGATACCTTGCTCGGCTCCGGGGCGCTCCACCCGCCCGCCGTTCGTGATTACCTCCAGCTCATCGCCCAGGAGAACCTCCGCCTCAGCCGGCTTATCGATAATTTCCTGGCCTTTTCCCGCATGGAGCGAAACCATTACGCCTTCGATTTCAAGCCCGTGCCGGCCGCGGCCATTGTCGAGGCCGCCGCCGCGGCCGTGCGGGAACGGTTCCGCGAACCCGGCTGCCGGTTCGAGATCGATCCCGCGGCCCAGTTGCCTCCCGTCATGGCGGACAGCGCCGCCCTGGTCACGGTGCTGGTGAACCTGCTGGACAATGCCTGCAAGTATTCCGGCGATGACAAACAAATCGCCCTGGCGGCAGAGGCCGCCGATGGCCGCGTCCGCTTTACGGTCACGGACAACGGCATCGGCCTGTCACCGCGCGACGCCCGCCGCATTTTCAAACGCTTCTACCGCGTCCCCGGCACGGACCCGGCGGGCGGGGGCTGCGGCCTGGGCTTGAGCATTGTCGAGTTCATTGTGCGGGCGCATCACGGTTCTGTGAGCGTCCGGAGCCGGCTGGGCCGCGGCAGCACTTTTACGGTTGAGATTCCCGCCGCCGCATCGGTCACCACCGCGGCGGCACCTGATTCATGAGCGCCCACAAAATCCTGGTGGTTGAAGACGACCCCGTGCTCGTGCGCGGTTTGCGCGACAACCTCGAGGCCTGCGGTTATGTGGTTCGCGCCGCCAAGGACGGCGAGCAGGGACTCGACGCCCTGCTGCGGGAGCCGCCGGACCTGGTGCTGCTGGATTTGATGTTGCCGAAACTCGACGGCTATGAGATCTGCCGGCGGGCGCGCCAGCAAGGGCTAACTCTGCCCATCGTCATGCTTACCGCCCGCGGCCAGGAGGACGACATTGTCCGCGGCCTCGAACTCGGCGCCGACGATTACGTCACCAAGCCCTTCAGCATCCGGGAACTGCTGGCCCGGGTGCGGGCCTTTCTCCGCCGCCAGGGGACGGAAACCCCCGTCTATGAGTTCGGCCAATGCCGGCTCGACCTGGCTGCCCGCAAGCTCTTTCGCGACGGTCGTGAGCTCGCCCTGACGGCCAAGGAGTTTCGGTTGCTCGAGTTCTTCTTGCAGCGGCGCGGCCGGGCCCTGACTCGCGATACGATCCTGGACGGGGTTTGGGGGCGGGGAGTCTTCGTCACCGACCGCAGCGTGGACCGATGCGTCACCACCCTGCGCGCGAAGCTCGAGGCGGACCCGCATAACCCGCGATTCATCCGCACGATCCGCGACATTGGCTATCGCTTTGAGCCGGAAGATCGAGACACTTAGGGACGTTCCGCTGCCATCTGTGATGTGCCATCGTCAACGTAGGTATTCTTCTCAACGCGGGCTCGGAGGCCCTCTACAGTCTCATGGATGTTACCGGTCGAGTGGAGCGGAGGCGCGACCGGTTTAGACCAATGGCTTCCTGTGTTTCGGCCCTCTTGAGCATCCTGGCAAATCCCGATTCGGAATCGGGATAGGTCCTGCCCACGTTTCCCCCACCCCCTCATTTCATCCCGTACGGCGGGTTTTCCCCGGTACGGTTGGAGGCCAGCCTGGTCGCTCCGCGCCCTTCCGCAGCCGTCCCCGGTTGCGTTTGACGCGGAGCCTGCGTTCCTTTCCGTGTCCGGCCCAGGGTCCAGGTGTGTCGGTCCGCGGCTGTACCCATGCGCGTCAGGCTAAGCGGTCGTGAACATAAACGGGGTGTGGCTTCAACCGCAACGCGGTTGCGTAACGCAGCCCAGAGTTGGACCCAAAGGACAACCCTGGGTAGCGGCGGTGGAGGGTCCCACAACCCCAACGGGGTTGTGGCCGGCGGGGAACGCAGGCGAGTGGTTTTCGGGCTAGCGGGCCGCAACCCCGTTGGGGTTGATGGGCCTTGCCGCGCGATTACCCAGGGTTGGCGCCGCGCCAACCCTGGGCTTTGCTGCACAACCCCGTTGGGGTTGGAGGTGAGGCTTCATCTTAGCCTGACACGTATGGGCTGTGCCCACAGGCCCTTGGCTCAGCGCGGTTTATCATGTCCGCGGCTGCAATCGCTGCTACGGCCTGATGCGCCGGTCTGACGAACTCCGTCCTGCTTCCGCCTTCGCTAGAGCTACGGCGGACAGGTGGGCCTGTTCGGCTTGCTCCGGGCGGTCTTTGCCCTCGCGGGCCGTTCGCCTCACCTTCCCTTCTTTGCTTGGGCATACTGTTCATGCATGCCGCGGCCTCTACCCCGTTGGCTGACCGAGTTCCTTTGATGGCTCATCTCCCGGTCATCCGAGCCTTCACCGTTCCTATCACGGTTCGGCTGTTCCAAAACGCCCTTCTCACTGGTTTCAAAGAAGGAACCACCTTCAGGGCGGCAGTCAGTTCTGAACGTTGCGGCCTGGACGTTGGCTAGAGCGGCTGACCAGTCCCCGCCAGCGGCTTGAGGCCGCCGACAGGCCCGCCCGTTTGCGGCAGAGCTTGCCGCAGCCAGGGTCTCCCCTGGCCGGAGTCTGCTATCACTACTCGGCCCAACCACCCATTGCCGAGGCAGGACTTGCACCTGCAAGCATGTCAAAGGTTGAAGGCTGCACATAGGAGATTGGTTTTCGCGCGCCCGCATGTACTCGACGCTGCGCGGGTGAGTCGCTGCCGGGCGTCTCCTTCAGTTGATACCGGGCACCGATCGGACCATCCTCAGCTCTCCTCCCCCTTTGGACACCAGCCGCCGTGAGGGATGCCGTTTTCGATGGCCCAATCCAAACCAGCACGATCAGCGCCGGTTTGACCACCGCTGACGACCTTCAAAGTCGGCAGGTTCATTGCTTCCTTTTTAACCCTGCCGTCCACTACAAAGCCGCGTTAGTCGGCCTGGCTCACTTACTTCCAAGCAGCTTTGCCTTTTGAGCCTGATATTCTGAATCTGTGATAGCCCCGGAATCTTTGGCCTTCTGCAAGTCAATCAACTGCTGGCCGGTAGTGGGTTGCATGGTTGTGACCTTTTTATCGCCACCCAGTTGCCAAGCACATCCAGTAAGAAATGTCATGGCTAATACGACCGTCAATAAGGGGATGAATAATCTTTTCATGGGTTTTTGTTGCCTGTGTTTGGCTGGATTATCGGCGGAACAATACCAGAGTTGTTCTGCTGTGAGGAGTTCATATTCTGAGTTGTCATTGCATATTAGACGAGCTGCATGGGAAGACATTCAAATCGCGGACTTGCTGCATTAGCCATTGGATCTCAAGAGCTTACATTCTCAAACTTGCCGGTCTGAACCCTCCCTCACCACCGCCTCATGCCAAAACAGAGAAATCCATTCGCGCGCAGCCAGACGATGCTCCTTTGACCCGCCCTTCAGTTCCAGCTTGCCGTTCAGATATTTGACCACCCT
This sequence comes from uncultured bacterium, assembly GCA_963713735.1. Taxonomy (GTDB): domain Bacteria; phylum Verrucomicrobiota; class Verrucomicrobiia; order Limisphaerales; family UBA8199; genus CAVQND01. The sequence continues at coordinate 416,047 of CAVQND010000007.1, read as the reverse complement.
CGCCTAACCGAAATACGCCATCACCTCCCCCTTGTCGTTGAACTTTGGAAAAATGCTGCTCATGATGACGGCGACGGTTTCAGACGGTCGGTTGGTTGGGTAGGTTGAGAAAGCGGATCCGGCACCACCTCGGTTTCCGCCATGAAAATCGTTCCATACCGGTCTTCATCACCGGCCATGCTCAGAGTGAGTTTTTGATATTGACGGCCACGGAGTCGAAATGTTGGCCGATGGGGATTTCCTGGAAATGAATGGCTGGGGGCATAGGGCATTGGGATTTGTCTGGGTTCAATCAGCATTCCGATGTTGTGTCGGATGGGTTGGGCGATTTGATCTTGCGCGCCGTTCAAGTTCACGGAGTTCAAGGAGAGGTCGCCCGTCTCCTCAAACCCACTTTCGAGGCTGGTTTTAAACGTCTCTGCCCGGCCTCTGGGGTGAAAAGGAGATCCCCGGGAGTTACTGGTCGAGTGGAGCGGAGGCGCGACCGGTTTAGACCGCTGGCTTCCTGTGTTTCTGCCCTTTCGGGCATCGTGGCAAACGGCCATCAGGTCCTGCCCACGTTTCCCCCGCCCCCTCGTTTCATCCCGTACGGCGAGTTTTCCCCGGTACGGTTGGAGGCCAGCCTGGTCGCTCCGCGCCCTTCCGCAGCCGTCCCCGGCTGCGTTTGACGCGGAGCTTGCGTTCCTTTCCGTGTCTGGCTCAGAGTCCAGATGTGTCGGTTCGCGGCTGTGCCCACAGGCCCTTGGCTCAGCGCGGTTTATCATGTCCGCGGCTGCAATCGCTGCTACGGCCTGATGCGCCGGTCTGACGAACTCCGTCCTGCTTCCGCCTTCGCTAGAGCTACGGCGGACAGGTGGGCCTGTTCGGCTTGCTCCGGGCGGTCTTTGCCCTCGCGGGCCGTTGGCCTCACTTTCCCTTCTTTGCTTTGGCATACTGTTCATACATGCCGCGACTTCTACCCCGTTGGCTGACCGAGTTCGTTTGATGGCTCATCCCTCGGTCATGCGAGCCTTCGCCGTTCCTAACTGTTCAGGTGGGGCGCGGATTTGTTTTTGGGGATGCCTTTGTTGGGCAGCCCATTTCCCCTCACCCCGGCCCTCTCCCCAAGGGAGAGGGAGCAGCCAGGGCCGGCTCTGGAGGATTCCTGCGCCGCTGGATTCGTCAACCGACTGGCGACGATTCTCCCTCGGCCCGAGGGAGAGGGTCGGGGTGAGGGGAAACGGGACGCTCAAACGTAGCGGGTGCTTGAGAACGGGCGTGCGCCCGCTCAGGCGTGTGCCAGACCTGAACAGTTACTATATTTGTTCGTTGCGTGAATCCGTTGGCTGCCACTGTTGGGGCATTGACCCATCGGAACAGATGTTGGAACAAGCGATCGGCCGTTCGCCTTCGGTTCAAATCATCTGTGGGCGCGCCGAGAATATTGCATTTCCCAAGGAATCATTCGACCTCACGTTCTCGGTGGATGTCATCCATCATATACGAGGCAGATGAGGAGTTTTGAGTTCATGGCTGCGTTGGCTTTGTTTCCAAATTGGTTACGGCTGCCTGGGCCGCCTCGGCAACAGAAACGCGTTCGCCAAAATTGCTTCGGTCGTTGTCGTTCAGCAACGCCTGAAGGTGCGGCAATGCTTTGTCAGCCTTAAGTTTCTCCAGGGAATAAATTGCCAGAACGCGCACAGATGGATCTTTGTCGCTCAAGGCCCCAATGAGCGGCTCGACTGCGCGCTTGTCGCCGATTTCCCCGAGCGCCCACGGGACGATGTAGTTCACCTCTTTGTCGCGAAGCAGCGGAATGAGAATGGGAACTGCCCGCGGATCTTTGAGATCGCCCAAGAGGTGGACAGCGTAGTAGCGGTCGGAAGCAATCTGCGCCTGAAGCGTCCAGTTGCCGCCCGGCACGCCCGGCCCTTTGGGTCTTTCGGACCTGTCGTTGAGAGTTTTCCGAATGACCTCGAATCCCCGATCATCTCCCATTCCGGCAAAGATGAGTGCCGCGTTGCCTCTTGCGTGCCTGTCCTCGTTGGTCAACCAACCCGCAAGCCCCGAAAGAACGTTCGTATCGTGGAGTGCCACAATTTTCCTGGCAATTTCAAATTGCTGCCAGAAGACCTTGGAATTCTTGAATTCCTCAGCCAACTGCGCGGACGACGCATTTGCGATCGTGTCATTTGGGCGCACGCCCAAAAGGCCGCAGCTCAAAACAAGCACGAGGCAGACAGCGATTCCGTAAGGTGGGTGGGGTTTCAATTCCAACCTGGCTGACCACAGGCAGTTAGGGCATTTTCGGAAACAGAGGCATTTTCTTTTTCGCTTGCATTGCTCGCCCGCTCTGCTATCCTACATCTATATATGAGTAGGATACAGCCGCTCCAGCGCACATCAACCCTGGCCCTCCGCCAGCGAAAGGCCCATCTCCTGCGCTCCTTCCAATTCCCCCCCGGAGTCCTCCACGCCTCCTTAATCGAGCGATTCCTCAAATGTGGCAAGGCCAATTGCCGCTGCCACACCGGTGGCCCCAAGCACGGCCCGTTCTTTTATCTCAACCGCTGCTTCGCCAAAGGCCAGGTGCAATCGCTCTTGCTGAAGTCCCCGGGCCAGATCAACCAAGCACGCCAAGGTGTGGCCGCTTATGCCCAGGTCCAGCACGTGCTTGACGAAATCAGCCAAATCAATCGCGAACTGCTCCGCCGTGGTGAACCTCTGGTGGCCGCGTCTTCATGAACGAACTGGCTCAGTTTCTGGGCTACGTAACGAAAGTCTTCCATGGGCCGGGTCGTGCGCGGGGTGCGCAGCGATCGGCCCTACGCCAAGATTCCTACGCGGCCCTTGTTGCTGAGCATGCTCATGGGCGTGGCCATCCGCGTCGGCAGTTACCTGGATCTCTCCAAGCAAACCAAGCGTCGGCGCTGGCAACACCTCATCCATTGGCAAGAGCGCATCAGCGACAACGCCTTTCACTATGTGAGCGAGCGCTTCTACCTGGAGGACTTGCGCCAAGGCCTGGCCGGGGTGAACAAGAACCTCAAGGCCAACAAGGCGCTGGAGAGCTGTAAAATCAACGGCCTGCTGCTCCTGAGTTTGGACGCCAACGAACACTTCCACAGTCGCAGTCGCTGCTGTCCGTGCTGCTGCCAGAGGGAGATTCAAGAGACCGACAACCAAGGCCAAAAACACACGGTGATCGAATACTACCACCGGTATGTCTTTGCCCAGATCAACGGGCCCAAGTTCAACGTGCTGGTGGACGTGGAGCCTATCGGTCCCGGGGAAGAGGAAGCCCAGGCCGGCCTGCGCCTGCTGGGGCGGATTCGCCGGCTTTACGGCGTGCGCTTTTTCAACGCCGTGACCATTGACAGTTGGTATGTGCAAGGCCCCTTTTTGAAGGCGGTGGAGAAGCTGGGCTGGGCCTGGATCGTCGTGCTCAAACAGGAACGGATGGAGGTCTTGCAAGAGGCGCGCGCCCTGAGTGCCGGACAAGAACCCGCTCTGGAGTTTGACGACGAAACCCGTGGCCGGCACGTCAAACTCTGGGAGGTCAAAGACCTGAACTTCAGCAAGAGCTACGGCCGCAAAGTGCGGGTGGTCCACTCGCAGGAGACGTGGATCCAGCACAAGATGGTGGGCGGAAAAATGACCCATCAACCCCAGACCAGCGACTGGTGGTGGATGGCATCGGAGGGCTTGGCGGGCTATCCGGTCCAGGTCGTCTATGAGGGCGGTCACCGGCGCTGGGGCATCGAGAACAAGGCGTTCAATGAGCTGACGCAATTCTACCACCTGGAGCATTGCTACCATCACGAACCGGTGGCCATGTTGGCGCAAATGCTGATTTTAGTCCTAGGTTTCGTCCTCTTTAGCGCCTACGCGGTGCTCCACAGTCAACTGGTCCGGTTGGGCCAGGTGAGCCTCAAAGAGCTGGCGCATGACCTGGATCTGGCTTTGGAGGAGGACTTGCCTTGGGATTTGTGGTTTGCCTGTGGCTGACGACCGCCTGGGTGAGCGCTTTCGGGGTGTTGCTCTTTGCAAACTGGCCGACGCAACAAGGAGGACTCGGGGACTGCGGGAGAGGTGTTGTCTCGCGCGGGCTCTGCCCGGCCGCCCCTCCATCACGACAGCGCTCGGCGCCGACAAAAATCTGGGCCTCCGAAAGTAAAGCGGCGGCGCACCCCACCTTGCGGAATTGCTGCGAGGCAGAGAGGAAGTTTGATTTTCATCGCTCGCTCCCTTAACTGATAGGAATTTGGTTTTTTGCCGCGCCGCCGGTTTTGACGCTGCGCGCGTGAGGGAAAATGGGTTTCTGCCCGCATTCATCACGGGGGAATGATACAGGAGCGGCACGCGCCCGTAAACCGGCAAATCCTGCCGGTTCCTGGGCGGTTTTGGCGGCGGCGGGGTCGGAAGCGGCAGGCAGGGCAGGGACCTGCGCAGAAATGGGCTTGGTTACCCCCGGCCTGGGCGTCGTAGGCGATGCGGTCGTCGGCGTGGACCTTGAGGCCGCTGTGTTTCCACGAGTAGAGGACTTGGGGGCGTTCAGGCGGGAGGAGTTTCTCCTCAACCAGGAGGTTGATGACCTGAAAGGGGGTCGGAACAACGTCTTTCCATATTTGGCGTTTGGAGGCCGTGCGGGGCCCTGACATTGCCGGCGCTCGGGCACAGTCTTGGTCTCGGATTATGGCTCGAAAGCTCAGAGTTCAATTTCCTGAAGCCACCTACGATGCGATGAACCGGGGAGAGCGGCGGGAGCCGATTTTCAACGGCGCTTAAGAATGGGCGTATCTTGCCAGTACCACCAGTCGCCATGATGCTCGCGTTGGTAGCGCAGGTTTCCAAACCTGCTGTATCGCCAACTTCCAAGTCGGCAGGCTGTAGCTGCTCGCCCGCATCTGCGGATTTGAAATCCGCGATACAGCAGACTGGAAGTCTGCGCTACGGTGGTACTGGCGAATGTCGCGTAGTTAAGCCCCATGTTTTTTGAGGTGAGTGCGGCGGCATGCGGCAGCCTTCCAGGTATGGCGGGGCTTGGTCATCAACGGATAGCGTTTGTGCCGGCGTTTCTTGACGCGGGGTTCAACCCGACCTGGGCGATCGGGCACCAAGCCAAGGGCCATAGTTTCCAGCAAGTTGTTGGTCAACTGGAGGGCTTGCCGGCGGCTTTTGGCCTTGGCAATGACGTGGCTGAAGTGGCGCAGCGCATCAACGGAGCCCTTAAAACTGATGCGAGCCACATCTTGATCATGGATGGCGGCGGCCTCCGCGATCAAGCCCCGGATCAAATTGTAGGCGATCAAATGCATCAGGACTTCGCGCGCCAGCATGGCCGGGCTCAGACAACTCAGAACGTCCATTTGCATCGTGGTTTTGATGTGCCGGAAGAACAATTCCACCGACCAGCGCCGCAGATATAGCGCCGCCAACTCGGCGGCCGGATAGGCCACTGGGTCCAGGAGCGTGGTGACCAGGAAGATTTCCTGCGAACGAAAGCCCGGAATGCACACCGGGTAGCAGATGAGCCGCAGGGTGATCTCTTCGGGCAAGGAGCGCCAGATTTTGCGGGTGGCGGTTTTGCGTTGGCGCTCGGGCTTTCGCCAGGTCACCAAACGGTCGTATTTACCCAGGCGTTTGCCTTTGCGGAAATCGCGCGGGCGCTTCTCATTGAGGCGCAGGACGCTATCAACGCCCCGCAACCACAGCCAGGCGATGGTAACGTAATCGCAAAAGCCCCGGTCCGCCAGGAAGATATCCCCCGTTTTGAGTTGCTCCCAGAGTCGGCGGAACAGCTTGAGTTCGGAGCTGTGCTTGTTGCCCAGGGTGAGGGCCAGCAAGGCGCCACTGGCCAAGGAGAACAAGGCCACCATCTTGAGCACCGGGAAACCGCAGCCCGGCTCCTGCTTGGCCGACTGGGGAAAAGCGCGTTGATTTTTCTTGGTATCGGGGGCCGAGAGGCTGGTGCCATCGCCCACCTTGACGTCGCGGTCATGAAAACGCCAATGGGAGCGAACCCGCTGTTGGGCGGCTTGGGCGGTGGCTTGGAGGATGCCCTCCAGAGTCGCCTTGGGCAGGCGCGCGCGCGCCTGACAATAGGGGCTGGTATCGTTACGGACTCTGGGGCGGCCCAGCCAGGCAAACCAGGCGATGACTTCGCAGAGGGCATCGTGGCAGGAGCTGCCCGGATTGAGCACCTGCCACAGAAAGGTCCAAAAGGTGATGCCAAGGCTGAAAATGCGCTCTCGGCTGTTGGGTCCTTCGTCGGTTGGGGAGAGCCAATAGGCGGGAAACAAAGGTTTAAAGAGCGTGGCCAACTCGTTGGGGCTGGAGGGGAGCTGGTCGCGGGCGGCCTTGAGGGGACGCCTTGGGGAGTGAAACTTACCGAAAGAGGTCGGCGGTGGTGAACATATATATCTGTATTATTACAGATATTATGCTTGACAGTCAAGCCTTTTTTTGAGAATTTGTGCAAAAAATCCCATGCCCCCCGCCTTGCCGCCGACTCCCATCACCCGCTTGACCGACTTGGGCCCTCACCCCCCGGCTTACCAACACCTCCAAGCCCAACTGGCCCAAAGCTCCTGGATCTGCCAGGGCACCCTGGTCTGTCGCCCTTTGCTCCGCCAAGTCCGGGGGCGGAAGGTCAAAAAGGGACCCTATTATCTGTGGACCTGCAAGGTGAAGGGCAAGACCGTGTGCGTGGCACTCTCCCGGCCCCAGTATCAGCTCTTGGCACAGGCCATCGCAAACAATCGCCGCTTCCAAAAGATCGTGGAACGAATGCAGGCACTGACAATGAAAACCATCGTGACCAAAGTGCCCGGGGTGAAGAAACGCAAGTAGTTGAATTCACGTATGTTACGCACACACTACGCGACATTCGGTGGTACTGGCAAGATGCGTCCAACCCGTCCAGGCGCTTGATATTTGGCTTGCACCCCACGAGGCCGGGTGCATAATCCCACAAACTGAATGCCCTAAGGGGGGGTTCATCTATTTCATTTACGCTCAAACGGCCTGAATTGATTTCGGAAAAGACAGCCAAAGCAATAGAGCCAGGGGAAGCGCCTCGTGGTTGAATCGCATTCACATTGCCGGGAATGTCACTCAGCCATAAAGAGCCAACCAATGTCACCATTGTTCTTTCCTTCATGGACATCAACGATCATAGAACCTTCGTAACGAACGGAATGTGGAAGGGGAAACCGGCCAAGAGGATGGAAACCGTGGATTTGCCAAGAACATTACCCGGCTCCGGCAATCTAATCAGCCAATGAGATACCAACGTACTACAAGGACTTGAAAGTAATGCCCATGCATGGCTCCCGCCAGAATTGCCACCGGGATGCGGCAACGTGACTGTTTTCTTCGGGGGTCAGGCGTTCGTTTGGCCGATTGTGATCGCGAAGAGTTCATCTGAAAGGTCCGGTACACAAATATCCATCGAACAAATATCCAAGTGCGTTTGCCAAGTGATTTTCATGCAGCTCGTGGAGGCAATTGAGCCTCACGGGCAAAGATCGTGCGTTAGCACTGGGCCGGTAATCTGCCGCTCAGGTCTGGGCTGCCTATTCTGCCAAGGTCCCGGTGGTCAAGGCCGAGCTCAATTTCACCAGGGACATTGGCCGTTGGCAGGACCGCAAATGGGGATCAACCCCCGCGCGCCAAATCGAGGGCCGGGTCACTGCGGGCCTGCCGTAGGGAACCCGCGTGTATTACTTCAATCTGTTTGACGAACGGGACTGCGTGGTCAGCACCGAACACGTGGAATGCGGCGTGCCATGAATATGCCCTTCCCACCAGTGCCCATCCGGATCAACGTCCGACCAACCGCATCATCTCCTGCGGGTATCTCGGACCGGCGGCGACGCCTCGAGGGGCGGCGTCGTTGATCCGTGCCAGGTCGGCAGCGGTCAACTCCACCTGCATCGCGCCAAGGTTTTCTTCCAGGTATTGGCGGCGTTTGGTTCCGGGAATCGGCACGATATCCTTGCCCTGGGCAAGCACCCAGGCCAGGGCCAGTTGCGGAGCCGTGCAGTGCTTTTCGGCGGCCATGGCTTCGATGCGCCTCACCAGGTCCAGGTTGCGTTGGAAGTTCTCGCCCTGGAAGCGGGGTGAATTCCGCCGGTAATCGTCCGGAGCCAGGTTCTCGAGGCGGCGGATCTTGCCCGCCAGAAACCCCCGTCCCAGCGGACTGTAGGCGACAAAGCCGATGCCCAGTTCCCGGCAGGCTGGCAGGATTTGGTCTTCGGGGTCGCGGCTCCAGAGCGAGTACTCGGTTTGGAGCGCGGCGATGGGATGGACTGCGCACGCCCGCCGCAGTGTCTCCGGTCCCGCCTCGGAAAGCCCGAGGAAGCGCACCTTGCCCTCCTTGACCAGTTGGGCCATGGCGCCGACAGTGTCCTCGATGGGGGTGTTGGGGTCAACGCGGTGCTGATAGTACAGGTCAATCGTCTCCACCCCCAGGCGGCGGAGGCTTCCCTCGCAAGCCGAACGCACGTAATCGGGCTTGCCGCTTACGCCCCGCGCGTTGGGGTCCGCGGCACTGCGCACAATGCCAAACTTGGTGGCCACCACCACCTGGCCGCGGCGGCCTTGAATGGCGCGGCCAACCAGTTCCTCGTTCGTGAATGGGCCATACATGTCCGCGGTATCCAGCAGCGTCACGCCCAGGTCCAGCGCCCGGTGAATCGTGGCCACCGACTCCTTCTCGTCGCGCGGGCCGTAAAACTCGGACATCCCCATGCAACCCAGCCCGACCGCCGAAACCGTGAGTCCCGATTTTCCCAGTTTTCTCGTTTCCATGATTTGCTCCGTCGGTTGCGGTTGAAACTTCTCACCTATTCTTAGCACCGATTGGGGGGATTTTCCCGCGAAAAAAAGAGCGGCCTCCCGTAATCGCACCCCGGGAGGTCCGGGGGTCCGCCTCACTTGCCCGGGTTGCTGGTGCAGGCTATGATCGGCCTCATGCCCGCTGCAACCGCTCTGAGGCGGGCCTGGGATGACAAGTGCTCGACCGGGTTGGCAAGGCTGTTCGCCCCTCATTGCCTGCTTCTTGGCGTTGTCCGTTCCGCCGAGATTATCCCCGCCCATCGCCGGATGGACTGGAGCCATAGCACTGCGAAAGCAAGGGTTCGTGTCATAGTCGGAGTTTATAGACTGGATTTCCCATGGCCGAGGCATACAGGATGTGACGGAGCGGATCCCAGGCGTAGCAACCGAACCAGTTTGGGCTGAAGACAAAATCGCCTTCCTTGGGCTTGAGGCCGGCAGCGCGCGTCCAGGTCAGGCCCGCGTTTTGCGTCGTAAATACGCCGTCGTTCCCGATGACCACCATTTCTTTCTCATCGTGGCCGAAGAAGGGGCCTTGCCAGACATTAACCACGGCTCCCTGCGACCGCCAACTCGCGCCTTTGTCCTTGCTCACGAGAAGCCCGGCGGCGCCACCTAAATAGTGCGTTCCCCGAAAGAAAACGGGTATCCTGGTCTGTGGATTGGCGGCAGAGACCTTGGTCCAGGTGGCCCCGGCGTCCGTGCTGCGATAAATCCCGTCGCCTCGGCTGTAAACGAAGGTTTCCGCATCCAGGGCGCCTACCATGGAAACGCGGTCGCGGTTGCCATTGAGGTAGATCGCCAGTTTCTTCCAGGTGATGCCTCCGTCGGTCGTGGCATAGACTTCGCCGGGCGGATTGGTCTCGTGTTTGGCAGCGATAATGGTTTTGGGAACCTCTGCACCCCAATCCACCGAGCCGAAATCCCAGTTGCGGCCAAGGCTCGTGAAGCTTTTCCAGTGGCGTCCATCAGTCGTCCAGCCCGCTAATCCATCCAAGGAGAAACTGGCCATCCGGGTTGGGCGTGTTCTGGTCCGCGCTGGTGGCCCAGCCCGTTTCGTCCCGGCCGGAAACGTGGTCCTCATCAATGCGCTCCCAAGTTGCCCCTTGGTCGGAACTGCGCCAAAGGCCGCAACCGACGACTTTGATAATTATCGCCCCGGTTTGGCGATTGGCCACGACCCCAGAACAGCCCCCCGGCCAAGCCGGCTTGGCGCCGCTGTTGGTCAACCGACCCAGCAGAGCGCCGGAGATATCCATCCAGCCGGCTGCTTGGGCTGAGGTGGCGAGCAGCACGGCGACGCCGCCCAGGACGAGCAGACGCATGCCGCCGTAACCCTTGGGCCGTGGGAGGAGGATGGTTGTGCAATGGCATTTTGTTATTTGGGCCTAAGGTGATTATCCAGGGCTAAGGCCGCACTGCCGTCCCATCGTCGACGCCGGACGGGCAGCCAGTAGCCGGGGTTCTCCGGGAGCGGAAACTTCCTGGCCAATGGCTCGTTCACATCCACTCCGAGGCCCGGCGCCTCGTTCACATACATGTAGCCGTTCTTCAGGACGGGTGTGCCGGGGAAGACCTCCTGGGTGGCGGTGTTGAACTGGACGAATTCCTGGATGCCGAAGTTGTGGATCGCCAGGTCGAGGTGCGCGTTGGCGGCGTGGCCCACGGGCGAAACGTCGCCGGGTCCATGCCAGGCCGTGCGCACCTGAAACCACTCGGCCAGCGCGGCGAGCTTGCGGGCCGGGGTCAACCCGCCGGCCTGGGAGAGGTGAACGCGGATGAAGTCGATGAGGTGTTCGGAGATCAGGTTTACCCACTCGTGCGGGTTGTTAAACAGCTCGCCCATCGCAATCGGCGTGCTGCACTGCTGGCGCAAGAGCCGGAAATAGCTGTTGGCCTCCGGCGCGAGCGGGTCCTCGATGAAGAACGGATGATACCGCTCGAGTTCCTTGCAGAGATTAATGGCGTTGATGGGTTCGATGCGCTCGTGGACATCGTGGAGCAATTCGATGGCCTCCCCGAATTTGCTGCGGATATGCTCGAACATCTTCGGCGTCGCGTTGAGGTAGGGACGAGCGTCCATGTGGCTCTCCACGGGCAAGCCGAACTTCTCCTTTTCGAAATCTGCGTCCTTTGAAAGATGCGGCGAGCCGTAGCCGCCGAGTTGAATGCGGATGTGGCGAAAGCCGCGCTCGAGGTTTTGCTGCACGCTGGCCTCGAGGGCGGCCAGGTCCCTGCCGCCGGCATGCGCGTAGCAAGCCACGGCGAACCGGCACTTGCCGCCCAGCAATTGGTACACCGGCATCCCGGCGCGCTTGCCTTTAATGTCCCAAAGCGCCTGGTCCAGGCCGCTCAAGGCATTGTTGAGCACCGGCCCGTTTCGCCAGTACGAGCTGGTGTAGGCCGTTTGCCACAGGTCCTCGATATTATCGGCGTCCCGGCCACGGCAGAAGGGGTCCAGGTACTCCTCGATGGCGGTCTTCACCGCCAGAGGCCGCTGGTTGAACGTCGCGCAGCCCAGGCCATACAGCCCTGGCTCCGTCGTCTCGACCTTGACTACGACGAAGCGGGTCCTCGGTTGCGGCGCGGTGAGGATGGGCCGAACCTTGGTGATTTTGAGAGGAGTGAGGCCTTTGGCAGCTTGGGCAGTAGTCTCGGCGAGCGCCTGGTCTTGGCTGGCGAGCAGACCGAAGAGCGCCGCGGCCGATCCCCATCCGGTGTTTTTGAGCATGTCACGTTGATTCATAGTGCCATTGGAGAAGTCGTGTCGGTTCATGAGTTCATTTCTCTATCCAGGATTCTTTGCCGGGAGCGGAGGGCTGAGCCGGAGCTGGTCCGGCGACCGTGCCCGGCACGGGCCGCCGGCGCCACCAGCTCGCCAGGATCGATCCGGAGATGTTCATCCACGGTCCAAAGATCGCCGGGGCCAGGGCCGCGTCGGCGCTCTTCAATACCCCCATGGCCAAGCCGGAGGCCATGCCGCCATTTTGCATGCCCACTTCGAGGGCAATCGTGCGGCAAGTGATCTCGTCCAGGCGGACGGCGCGCGCCAGCCAATAGCCAAACAAGTACCCAATCGCGTTGTGCAGCATCGCGGCGACCATGAGCGCGGCGCCGACGCTCAGGAGTCGTTCGCGTGAACGAGCGGTAATGATGGCAATGATCAGGCAGATCCCGGTCATGGAGACCAGCGGCAGCACTCGATCCATCCAATTGCCCGGTTGACGGGCCAGGACGCTCACGCACAGTTTCGTCAGCGCGACCAGGGCTATCAATCCCAAACCCACCGCCGCCCCGGCCTGCAGCGTGGCCAACCGGCCCAACGGCGCGCCAGGCAGCAGCGCCGCTCCGGTGGCCAACAGGAGGCCGGCTGCCGCCATCGCGCCGAGGGGCAATCCCCGGTTATAGCAAGCGCGTGAGCCGTAGAGAATCCGGTTGGCGATTAGCCCGGCGACCACCGGCACGATGACGATGTTGAAGATCTTCGAGCACCATCTTGAGGAAGTCGATGGGCACCATCTGGCCCGCCAGCCGTTGCATCAGCAAGGGCGTCATGAGCGGCGACACCAGGGTCGAACAGGCGGTGATCGTGACCGCCAGGGCCACGTTCCCGCGCGCCAGGTAAGCCATGAGGTTGGAGGCGGCGCCACTCGAAACCGAGCCTACCAGGATGACGCCGGCCGCCACCGCCGGCGGAAAGCCGAAACTCCGGGCGATGGCAAAACCGGCCAGCGGCATGACGGTGTAATGCAGCCCCAACCCGATGAACACCGGCCACGGCATCACGAACACCCGCACGAAGTCCGCCAGGCTGAGCTTGGTTCCCATGCCGAACATGATGATCTGAACCAGCGGCACCACCAGGTTCTTCAAGTCGTACCCGAGCCACGTCCCAAAAGCCAGAGGCCAAACCATCGACGCGGCCACGAACGTGAACACCCAGACCGTAAAAGCGAAGCTCTTGAGGGTGCGATGACGCATGAACGCCACCGCCGTCCAGGCGAGCACGAAAACCAGCAAAGCTGCCACTGTGTGGCTAAGGTTCATCAGTCCTGTTCTGACCGTTAAAGTAAAGGCGGGGCACTCCGCGGTCGAGCACCAACGTTGATTCTGCCAAACCTCCCCCAAGATTATAGCAGAATCCCACGCTGGGAGATTCCTGCCTTCCGTTTCAGCCAGGAGCTCCGGTGCTATGGCCGGCGGTATAGCCGCACAGCGTCAGGCAGCCAAAGAAAATTCTTGAGTTGGCAGCGGGGCGGCTTTGGAATAGAACACGCAAAAACACCGAAGAATGAGCGCATCAATAAACAACCCTCCGGCTCTTGCTACGGCTCAAGAATGGAGCATCCGATTATTGAACTGTAGCCGGCCGCACACAGTACACACTTCTTGCTCTGGTGCTCCTCTGTTGCCAGGCGCACGCCGCCAGCCACGACTCCTGTGGTGGCTGGCTGGAGTTGAAAGGCAAGCAGACCGGCTTTTTTCACACCGAGCAGATTCAAGGCAGATGGTGGCTAATCTCGCCGGAAGGCAACGCGTTTTTCTCCAAAGGGGTCGACCACGTCGATCTCACGCCGGAGTCCGATTCCGCGCCGAAGGCCCCGGACGATGCGGCGGCGTGGGCGAAAGCCACTGCCGAGCAGTTGCGCGGCTGGAACTTCAATACCCTGGGCGCGTGGTCATCGCCCCGAATGTACACCGCCGGACTGGCGTATGCTCCGATGGTCGATGTGGCGGCCTCCGCCGGACGCGATGTCTGGCTCAAGGGAGGAGTCATTGACTATTTCAGTCCCGAGTTCCAACAGGCGGCCGACCGCGCGGCGCAACGCATCTGCGCCCCGCGCGCCAAAGACCTGTGGGTGCTCGGCTACTTCACGGATAACGAACTGCGATGGGGCGCCGATTGGCGAGGAACCAATAGCCTGCTGGAACAGTACCTCAAAATGCCGGCGACTGCTGCCGGTTACCAGAAGGCAACCACATTCCTCAACGCGCGCGGTCATGCTCCCGACCGCCCGAGCGCCGAGGACAAGAGCGAGTTCCTGGGCCTGGTTGCGGCCGAGTATGCCCGCGTGGCGAGTGACGCGATCCGCCGCGCCGACCCTAACCACCTCGTTCTTGGCTGCCGTTTCGCGTCATATCCGGGGGACGCCGCGATACGGGCGGTGGGCCGGTATTTCGACGTGATTTCATACCACAGCTACAATTACCTGCCGCCCGTCAACCGCCTGGACCTGATCACGCGGCTGACCGGCAAGCCCATTCTGCTCTCGGAATTCAGCTTCAAAGCCATGGACAGCGGATTGCCTAACACCAGAGGTGCGGCCAAGCCGGTGGCCACCCAGGAAGACCGTGCCAAAGGATTTGCCAGTTACGTGGAGGCTCTGGCCGCTCTGCCGGGGTGTGTGGGTTACCACTGGTTCCAGTACCGCGACCAGCCCAAGGAAGGCCGCCGCCTCGACGGTGAGAACAGCAACTACGGCGTAGTGAAAATAGACGGGGCTCCATGGGAAACGCTCACCGCTCGTATGAAACAGCTCAACGCCCAGCTCGAGGCCCTGCACGCCAAAGCCCCTGTGCGTTGACGATGGCAAGTGATTCCACCTGACCTTCCGGCCCGGTGAGCTTCATTGCTCAAGAACCCGGTAGTAAGTCATCGCCCGCGTGACGCTGTTGGTGTCCAGAACGGCGACGAACCCGTTTGCCAATAACCAATTCTCAATAATCAATTTTCAATGAGGTCGTTCCGGAAACGACCCTCTTCCGGGAGCCTGTTGTTCATAAGGTCCAGCCCTGGCGGTATTCCCGGCGCAGCATCTGGTTGGCGGCCCGATCGTTGGTGAACCGGAAAAGGGCCCCATCCCACTGGAGCTTCTTCTGGCTGCGGACTGCGACGTTGCCCAGCAGGCAAACCTCGGTCACCAGCGCCGCGTGGTCCACAAAGCTCGCGCCGGCGGCGGGACCGCCACGGCAGGCGTCCACCCATTCCTGGTAATGGCCGGGGGAGCGCGGCAGCGTCTTGGGAGGCAGCTTGTAAGTCTCCATGCGGGACTCGGGGATCAGCCTGTTCCCCATGAGCTTGCCTTTGTCGCCGATGTAAATGACATCCTGCAGGACATCGTCCTCATCGAACTCCGGCGGACGGGGCGGCTTCAATCCGCCGTCATACCAGGTGAGGGTCACCGGCGCCATCTCGCCGCGCGCGGGAAACTCGAACCTCACGATCTCGCCCAAAGGATAGGTCTCCGTGCTGAGCTTGGTCGCGCTGGCCTCGACGGTGGCCGGAGGGCCCAGGTTCAACGCCTTGAAGACGGTCGAGAGCTTGTGCAGGCCAAGGTCCCCGAGCAGTCCCGTGCCAAAGTCGAGCCAGTTGCGCCAGGTCCACGGGTGGTAAGCAGGATGATAGGGACGAAATGGCGCCGGTCCCAGCCACAGGTCCCAATCCAACCCGTCGGGCACTGGCGGCGTCTCCGGCGGGCGGCCTTCCCACGTGGGCCAGCTCCAGAATCGAGGCCCGCTCCATACCTGCACTTCACGCACTTGGCCAATGGCTCCGTCGGCAATGATTTCCCGGGTCACGCGCGCCGCCTCGGTCGCTTGCCCTTGATTGCCGCATTGCGTGGCCACTTTGGCCTTGCGCGCTGCCTCTGCGACCTGCCGCGCTTCATCAACCGAGTAGGTAAGGGGCTTCTCGCAATAGACGTGCTTGCCGCGCCGCAGGGCGGCCATCGTGATCACGGCATGCGTGTGGTCGGGCGTGGCGACCAGCACCGCGTCCACATCCTCTTTTTCCAGTAATTCCCGATAATCGGCGTAGGCCCTGCAACCGCGGTATTGGCCCGATGGCCGCTGCCTGGCATAAAGCTCGTCCATGAGGCGGCGCATAGGCTCCCGCCCCGAGGTCCGTCGCTCATTGCCCTCCGACCAGTACCAGGACTGGTAACCGCCCCCCTCGCGATTCACATCACAAACCGCCACCACCTGCACTTCCGGCAGCTTCTGCAACGCGAGCATGTCCTCGGCGCCCTGTCCGCCCATGCCGATGCCGGCCAGCGTGAGCTTCCCGCCTGGCGAGATCTGGCCCGGCCCGCCCAGCACCCGCCTGGGCACAATCGTGAGCGCGGACAGCGCTGCTCCGGCCGAGGCCCTTTGGAGGAATTGGCGACGATTGAGGTTGAGGGGTTGCGAGGCCGAAGTGGCCGGGCCTTTCTGTTCGTGTGGTTGTTCCATAAACGCGACTGGCTCTATGGGCAAAGGGTGCCGGTTTGCGGCCGGAAATCAATCCTCAATGGAAAGGAAACTCGCGGCCTTTGTCCCGTAGAAACTTTGTCGAGAACTCCGCACTCGCCTTCGGCTTGGGGTCGCTGGTGGCGGCTGCAAAGGGCTATGGGGCTGAAACTCCCAGCCCGTCCGCCATGCAGACCGCCGGGCAGGTCAATGCCCGGCAGTATGGTGTCAAGGGCGACGGCAGCACCGATGACACCGAGGCCCTTCAGGCTGCGTTGGAGGCGGCCAAAGCCAATGCCCCAGTCTGCTTTCTTCCGCCCGGCCTTCACTGTTTGAAGGGTCCCCTGGTGGTTCCTCCAGGTGTCACGCTGTGCGGGGCTTCCGGAGGCGTGCCTCACAGCGAACACCCGGTCGGAACGGTGCTCCTGGCGTTCGGCGGCCGTGGCCAACCGGAGGGCGAGCCGCTCATCACGCTCAAGCCCAATGCCGTCGTTCGCAGGCAGTTCACTCGTGCTGACCGCCTGCCATTTCACGGGTTGGGATCACGCCGGCAAAGGGGACCCCTGCATTCGGGCCTCAGGCGGGCACTTGATTGTGAACGGTTGCGAGTTTATGGATGAAGGCAAGCTGGCGATCACTCTGGACAAGGGACTCAAAGCGGCGACGGTTTTGGGATGCACCTTCCGGGTGCCAAATGCGATCCAGGACCACTCTGGCGCCGAGGTGAAGGCCGGCCTGAATACAAACGCCTGATCAAGTCGTGGCGCGCATGAATCAAGACCAGATCCTCATCAATCGAGCGCCGGGGTTGACGCCTTGGGCGGCGGGGATGTCAATTCCACGGATGGCTCTTAGAGCCACTTTTTGCGTGGCTCCAGATGGATCAGGGAATCAGCTCCCGGCTCCCCTTTGGCTTTCATGTCCTGGCTGTCCCACTCGATGGGTTTGCCGAAGCGCAACGCCACCATGCCCACCATCGCCACCTCCGCAATGTCAGCGCTGGAAACGAAACCCTGGAAGGTCCCGGGTCCGCCTTTGCAGGCGTCGAGCCATTCCTGCATGTGGTCTTTCGGCGCACGGGGGAGCGTTGCGGGAACGGCCCTGCACTGTTGGTGCTCCAGCACCCTGCGGGCTTCGGACTCTCCCTTCAACCTCACCATGCCCCCCACGCCCCAGGCGTCGGAGAGAAGCAGGCCCTTTTCGCCGGCGAACAACACCCCATTGGTGGGCACTTTGTCGAAGGTGGAAACCAGTTCTTTGCCCAATTCCTCCGGCGGGCCCGCTTTGACGCCATCATGCCACCAGACGGTCACGGGAGCAAACTGGCCGCGAGCAGGGAATTCCCAGCAAAAATCCGTGGCGGAGGGATAACTGTCCTTCAGCGGTTCGGCTATTTGGACCGTGACGCGCTGGGGAGCGCCCAATTCCAGGGCCCGCCAGGGCAAGTTGATCGCGTGCGCTCCCATGTCCGCAAGGTGGCCGTCTCCGAACGCGAGCCAGCGCCCCCAGGCCAGGCAGCCGCCCAGGTAATACCTCTTGAACGGCAAGACCGGCGAGGGACCGCACCAGAAATCCCAGTTCAAGCCCTCCGGAATCGGGTCCGCATCGGTCGCGATGGGGGCGCTCCGTGGAAAAGTGCGGTTAATCCAACAATGCACCTCCCGGATCTGTCCCAGCACTCCGGCTTGGATGACTTCCATGCTCCGCCGGAACGTCGCGCTGGACCCACCTTGAGTCCCAACCTGCGTCACTAATTTGGAGCCTCGGGCGAGTTCGCGAATCTCGCGCGCCTCGGCCACGCTATGGGCCAACGGCTTCTCACAAAAGACGTGTTTGCCGGCATGCAAGGCGGCCTTGCTCATCGGCACGTGCCAGCGCTGGCCGGCGGCGATGACCACGGCGTCCACCGATTTCTCCGCGGCCAGCAGCTTGCGGTAATCTTCATAGACGTTGGCCTTCCCCACGGCCGCGCCGGCGGCCCCATGTTTGGCAGCCTCTTGCTTTAGCTGCGCGACCCGGCTGGAATTCACCTCACACAGCGCCACCACGTTTTCGCCCGGGTCCAGGATCGAGGGCAATAGTTGGCGCATACGGCCCCCGCAACCGAGCAAGGCGAGGTTGAGCTTATTGTTGGCCGCAGCTCCGAAGGCGCTCCCCGGACGCACGCAGGACAGTGTCCAGGCGCCGGCCCCGGCCGCGCCGAGTTGTTTGAGGAAAGAACGACGAGTGGTCTGAAGGTGGCGTTGCATACAATTGGTCGGATAATGAGTTAATGACTGCGCTCCCAGGAGCCTGCCAGGTTAGGTCCAGGATGCAAACCCAAAACTCGCGGAGAATTCTCAAGCGCCGCATCTTGCCAGTACCACCACCTCCAGCCAGGAGCGGCGGCTCGGGCCAACCCGGAGGGTTGCTAGATGGTAGCCATCCCGCTTTGCCTTCCTCCCACACGCTGCCGCGAATGGGAATCTGCTGCCGCAACAACGTCCCCGGTCGCGTCAGGGACCGGCCCGCCCCTTGCGCTCGCAACGGTTCCAGCAACCGGTCCAGCGTCCGCCCGCTGGCCAGCAGGAGCTTCTCCCGCACCTCCCCGGGCAGGCGTCGCTCGTACTGCTCGTAGGCCGGGATCCATTCCGGCAGCATCGCCACCAGACGCCGCCCACAGGCATAGTCGGTGGCTTGCCAGATCGGCCGCAGCCAGGGCAGCAACAGACTCGGCTCATAGCTCACTGGACGCCCGGTCAAAATCACCGGACCAGGCATTAGCGCGGCTGCGCCTAAGGCCCGAATCGCTGACTTGCGATGATAGCCCAGCAACTGCACGGCTTGGTCCAGGAGCTTGCGTTTGTGCTCCGCGCCGGCCGTTTTGTAACGCCGCCGCAACTTCTCCAAAACTTCCATCCGGGTCGTTCGATTCATGTCTTTATCCATTCCGGCCACGGTAACCCGACGTTTGGCACAACGAATGGTTTTGCCGCTCTCTGGCCCCCCTCCCGGGTAACAAGACTTTTGGCGCAATTCGACCACTCAAAAAATCTTTACATTTCTATTGACCACACCCGCCCTTCTGTGTCGAGATGGTAGAACCTGTAACAGGTGCAGTCAGATGGCCAAAGCTTTACTCAGAAACGGGAACGGGTTGCGCGCGGGCCTGGCGTCCAAATACGACGCCCACAATACCGTTCTTTCCAAGACTTACGGTGTCCTGGCAGACCTGCGCCGGGAACTGGCCGATTCAAAGGCGGCCATCGCCGAGCGCGAGGACCTGTTGCGCAACTTCGCGACCTGCGCCGATTCCCAGCGGGCCTGGTTGCTGCTCGAGGACTATTTCGAGAAGCTGTCCCTGTCGCGCAAGGACTTTCCGAGCGCGGATTGGTGGCCGCGCCTGTTGGCGGCGCAGGGCCGGCCGCGCCTGGAAGAGATGGCCTTCCTGTTCCTGCGGGCCAAGCGTTCGGTGCCCACCGAGCTGGCCCCTTATGCCAGCCTGGACCGTTTCGCGCAGGTCGAGCAAGCCGCCCAGGAGCAGCAACTGGTCCAACAACTTGAGACTTGGCTCTTTCCGCCCAAGCTGGCCCACCTGGACACCCCGCGCGCCTCGCTGCGCGTGCTCTGCGAGGCCCAACCCGACCCGCAGGAGCCTGCGCGCTGCCGCCTGGTGGTGCGCTTCCACCTCCTGCGCCCTCGCGCCGGAGACAAGGTCAAGGCGCTGGCCAGTCTCCTGGACCTGACCACCCGCGCGGCGCACGAGCAGGAGCTGTTCCCCCCGGCGGACTGGGAATTCATCCAATGGCTGGCCCAGACCCAGGCAGCCTCCGCCCGGATGCAGGCCGAGGCCCTGGTCTTGTCGGACCTCGAGTTGTTGCACTGGCTGGCTCGCTGGGGCCGCGCCCGCCGGCTCGAATGGGTCTCAAGCGGAGAGCCGCAGCCGCTGGAGTTTGACGGCCAAGTGGCCGAGTTGACGCCCTGCCTCGAAAACGGCCATGGCGACCTCTCCTTTACTCATCGCCTGACGGTGCCGGGCGGCCGAACCTATGCCCTGGCCGAGGTCCGGTTTTTCAGCCACTATCCGCCGATTGCCCTGGCTGGACACACCTTTTACCTGGTGCGCAACGCCCCGCCCCCGCAATTGCTCGCCTACTGGAACCATCAGCCAGCGGTCCCGGTGCGCAAGCTGAGCCATCGCCTGCTGATGCATTTGCGCCGGACCCAGGCAGACCGGGGGGTGGACTGGGAGCAGCTCTGCATCACCCATCCGGCAGCCCCGGAATTCGTCTTCGAGTTGCTCGACGAGACGGTGCGCCTGCGCTTGCTGGCGCGCAGCCAGCGCGATCGGAGCGTCTGGATTTGGAATGGCCATGAATGGCAGGCGCATGAGCCCAGGAACAGGCCGGCCGAAAAGCCCGAAATCCTGGATGACCCTCGCCTGGAGCCCACCACCCAATGGCTGCGGCGATTGGATTGGTTCACCCCCGAGCCCGGCCTGTGGGTGGGGGACGCCACCGAGAACTTCCTGAGCACCCTGGCGCAGGCCTGGCCCAGCCGCCCCCTTCAGGCCCAGTACCTCGGCAACCCGGCCTTCCATCGGCTCTTCCTGGCCCCTCGCCAATTGCGGCCGCGAATCATCGTCAAGGGCAGCGGCATCGATTGGCTCGCCGTTTCGGCCGAGTGGGAGCAGGAGGGCCTCAAGCTCACCCCCGCCGACCTTGAGCGCCTCCAGACGGCCACCGGCCGGTTTATCCATCTGCCCGACTCCGGCTGGGTCGAGCTGGACTCCGCCGCCGTCCAGACGGCCCACGAGGCGATGGCCGACCTTGGAGTGGACGGTCTGGCGCCGCTGGCGCAGCGCCTCAGCCTGGAAAACGCCGCGCACCTGGACGAAGAAGCTCTGAAACGCTTTGGCGATTCGCCGCAGGCCACGGCCTTGCGGGAGCGCCTGAAGGACTTCAAAGGCATTGCCGGCACCGCCCTGCCCGCCGGCTTGTGCGCCGAGCTGCGGCCCTACCAGAAGGAGGGCTACGATTTCCTGTGCCATCTTGAGCGCGTCAGGCTCGGCGGCATCCTGGCCGATGACATGGGCCTGGGCAAGACGCTCCAAACCCTGGCGTGGCTGGCCTGGCTCAAGGAACGCAATCCCAAGCACCCCAAGCCCTCCCTGGTCATCTGCCCGGCCTCCGTCCTGCACAACTGGCGGCGCGAGGCCGGCCGCTTCACACCGCGGCTCAAAGTGCTGGTCCTGGAAAGCGGCGCCGCCCGGCACAACCTGCGCAAGCAGATCCCCCAGCACGACCTGATCGTGACCAATTACGCCCTGCTCCGGCGCGACCTCGAGGAACTCCAAAAGTTTGCCTTCCGCGCCGCTATCCTCGACGAGGCCCAATTCATCAAGAATCCCGGCGCCCAGGTCACCCAATCCGTCAAGCAGTTGCGCTCCGAGCATCGCCTGGCTCTGACCGGCACGCCGCTCGAAAACCGCTTGCTCGATTTGTGGAGCATCGTTGATTTCATCCAGCCCGGCTATCTTGGCACCCAGGACCAGTTCTCCGAAACCTACGAGCCGCGCGGCGAAAATGCCGAGTCCGCCCAGCGCATCGCCCGGCGGCGCCTCTCGGCCAAACTGCGCCCCCTGCTCCTGCGCCGGCTCAAGAAGCACGTCGCCAAAGACCTCCCCGAGCGGATCGAACAGCGCCGCGACTGCCACCTGGGCGACGAACAACGCCAGCTTTACCTGGCCGAACTGCGCCGCAGCCGCGAGCAGGTCATGAAGACCGTCGCCGAAAAGGGCCTCCACAAGAGCCAGATGCATGTCCTGGCCGCCCTGACCCGCCTGCGCCAGATCTGCTGCCACCCCAAACTGGTCGGCAACGACTCCCCCTCGGGAAAAACCGAGACCTTGTTCGAGCTGCTCGACTCGCTCGTGGCCGAAGGGCAGAAGGTGCTCGTCTTCAGCCAGTTCGTCCAGATGCTGCTGCTGCTCCAGGGCGAGTGCGCCCAGCGCCAGTTCACCACTCACCTGCTGACCGGCCAGACCAAGGAGCGCCAGCAAGTCGTCAATGCCTTTCAGGAGGACCCCAATCCCGCCGTCTTCCTGCTCAGCCTCCGCGCCGCCGGCACCGGCTTGAACCTCACGACCGCCAGCTACGTCGTCCTCTACGACCCCTGGTGGAACCCGGCCGTCGAGGCCCAGGCCATCGACCGCTCCCACCGCATCGGCCAGACCCAAACCGTCAACGCCTACCGCCTCATCTCCCCGGGCACCGTCGAGGAAAAGATCTGGGAACTCCAGCAAAGCAAGGCCCAGACCATCGCCGACGTGCTCGGCGAGGAAGGATTCGCCCGCAGCCTGACCAAGGCCGACCTGGATTACTTGTTTGCGGAAGACTGACCCGCCTGGTTCACGCCCCGGCAAGATCTCACGTTTGCCAGCGGCGGATAATGTCGCGCCGGCGTTTGGAGTGCGGTGGCAAGCGGAGCGCGACACCGCTTTGGCTTGGGCAGCGTCTGGCGTTCTTGGACGTCCCGGGCGGCCAAAATCCCGACTCGTCGGGACGCTTCGCTCTGCCGGCGCACTCCAAAAGACCACTTTGCCACTGGCCCTGGCAGAGCACTCGGCTTGCCAAACATTATGCTTCATATACAGTCGGGGTGAGGGGAAACCGGCTGCCCAGCAAAACCAGCTTCCAAAAACGGATCTGCGCCCCACCTGAACAGCCACTTTCACAATTGGGATCCAATTGCAGGAACGTATGGATCCGGCCCCGCTTGTTTCAAGAAGCCCAGCGCCGCGCAGCCCATTCGCGTCAGGTTAAGGCGGCGTAAATAAATAAAGGTATCAACTTCTGAGAATCGTGGTATGATAGCTGCACATGAGGTGCCATTGCCGCGCTGACGCAGAAGTTCAGGGCCATTTGGCCACTCCTAAATGAGCGGACCCGGCGCCTTACCGCCGCCAATGAAGCTATGCAGATGGGTTATGGCGGTGTCTGCGTGGTTCACCGGGCTTGTGGCTTGTCCCGCAAAGCCATCCTCAAGGGTATTGGCGAAATCGAGCGGGGCGACTCCTCGCTGGCGGAGCGCATCCGGCGCCCGGGCGCCGGACGCAAGAACCTCACGGTGTTGGATTCCGGGCTGGTGGCGGCGCTGGACGATTTGATTGAGGGCGGAACTCGCGGCGATCCGGAATCTCCCTTGCGCTGGGTCTGCAAGAGCACTCGGACCCTGGCCGAGGAGTTAAGCCAGCAAGCTCATCCGGTGAGCCACATGCGGGTGGCCCAACTGCTGCACGAGCAGGACTACAGTTTGCAGAGCAATCGGAAGCTGGAGGAAGGGGAGGACCACCCGGACCGCGACGCCCAATTTCGGCATATCAACCGGTGCGTGAAGCGGGCCTTGGCGGCGGGGGAGCCGGTCATTTCGGTGGACACCAAGAAGAAGGAACTGGTGGGCAACTACGCCAATAGCGGCCAACAATGGCGTGTGGCGAAACAACCGCAACGGGTCAAGGGGCACGACTTCCCGGGTCCCGAAGTGCCTCGCGCCTATCCCTACGGCATCTATGACTTGGGGCGCAACAGCGGATTCGTAAACGTGGGCACCGACCATGACACGGGGGCCTTTGCGGTGGCCTCGATTCGTGGGTGGTGGCGCTTTGAAGGGCGAAGACTTTATCCTGCGGTCCGGACGCTGTGGATCACCGCCGATGGCGGAGGCAGCAATGGGTGGCGGCTGGCGACTCTGGAAACTCGAGTTGCAGGGCTTTGCCGACGAAAGTGGGCTGTGCCTTTCCATCTGCCACTTTCCGCCCGGCACCAGCAAGTGGAACAAGATCGAACACCGACTCTTTTCGTTCATTTCGTCCAACTGGCGCGGTGAACCGTTGCGAGATTACCAGACGGTCGTGAACCTGATTGCCAGCACAACGACGGCCAAAGGATTGACGGTGACCTGCCGGCTGGATCGTCGAAAGTATCCGACGGGTAGAAAAGTCTCACGCGAGCAGATGAAGCAAGTGAACCTAAAGCCTAACAAGTTCCATGGTGAGTGGAACTATACCATCGAGCCTCACGGGTGAACCAACTTGATACCTTTATTTATTTACGCCGCCTAAGTGTCATCAGCATCAATAGCGCGCGGCTTCAACCGCAACGCGGTTGTGTAACAAAGCCCAGAGTTGGACCAAAGGGACAACCCTGGGTAGCGGCGGTGGAGGGACCCTCAACCCCAACGGGGTTGTGGCCGGCTTTTTGAGGATTTCCAGGGATTGGCCAGTTCCGAGCACCAAGTTCTTGAATGTTGGACCTTGCGGCCAGGAACTAAAAAAACGCTGTTGACCCAATCAAGCTCCGGGCGTTGAATCGAGGGCGACAGAACCTGTGCAACCACAACCTCACCGGCGCATGAAAAAAGAGCCCTACCACCAACCGCTGCTGACCCGGCACAGCCTGACGCGGGCTGTCGCGGGGAAGGCGGCCGGGGAATGTGCCTTGTTGATGGTCTGCTCGGGCGGCGCAGCCCAAGGCGTCCAACTGACTATGAGCCAAGCGGGCACGAACCTGGTGACCGTCCTGGCCCGCAGCGGCCACCAATGCAGTGTTGCAATCCAGTTCTTCGGCGGCCACCGGCTGGACGGCCGTGGCGAACGCACCGGTGACCAACCAGCAGGTCGTCAGCGTCACGCTGCCAATGGCCAGCGCCCAGCAGTTCTTTCGGTTGAAGCTCAGCGAGAAGTCCCCCGTCACCGACAAGGACCCCAGCGAGAAAAGCGATGACAAAGATCCCATCAGCGACAAGGACCCGACGACCGAGAAGCCCCCAAGTTGCGACAAAAGCTCAGAAGGCCCTTAGTGACGCCCTGCGCAGGGCGCGCACCCCGGCTTTGAGTTGGCCTGGCCCGGCGCATCCACCTTGACCTCAGACCTCGCGCTGCTCAAGACTACCGTGGGCCGGGCAGACCAGCCAGCAGGGAAAGCCTCTCAAGTCAACTGTGGACGAAATCAAGGGCATAGAGGCAGGAGTTTGATGAGGGGCTGGTGGAGGTGCCGATGTGCCCGCGCTGGGCGTTGGATTCTCCTTGACTCTGCCGCTCCTGACGCAAATAGTTGGGCAAACACAGGACGTTATGAAAGGGTCTTGCCGGAAATTGGGTCCGGTCACAAGTCTTGGACCTGGCAGGAGGTTCACCTGTGGTCCAGCATTCACACTCATCGAATTACTGGTGGTCATCGCGGTCATCGCTATCCTGGCCAGCCTGCTGCTGCCGGCCCTATCGCGGGCCAAACAGGCCTCGCAATCGGCCGCCTGCCGGACGCATCTTCGTCAATGGGGTCTCGCGCTGAAAATGTACCTGGACGATTATGGGGCCTATGCGCCGTGGCTCGAAGATCCTCTGAATCTGGGACGGGCACTTGGCCCAATATTTCCGGGCGGCGCCATTGTCCATGAAAGACCTCTACGGCCCGGTCTTTCGGACCGGCTAAGACTTGGGTTCCTGAGTGTCCCGCTTTTCTGCGGTTGCCGGGGGTTCTTAACGGGAGCCTGACCGCGAGCTTTGATTACAACGCTATTGGGTGCAGACTAGCTGACAACTGGCCGCTCAATAATCTGGGTTTGGGAGGGCCAGTGTGGACTGGGGTCGTCCGTCAGAAGTGTCCGCGAAACGGACGTTGTGCGTCCGTGCAACACGCTGGCCCTGGGCGATGCTATTCCCTGGAAGGATGCCCCTCTGGGGGGGCCGGCTTCGGTCCCTCACGCTGTGCCCTATTACTTTAGCTGGGGGACGTTGTACCCGATCGGCACCCTGAACGGCTTTAAGGCTGATCTGGTCGGTCCCTATCCCAATCCCCCCAACGCTTGGGCCCGCGCCGGGATCCAAAGACGGCATGGGGGGCGTTGGAACGTCCTGTTTTGCGATCAACACATCGAGAACCTGACCACCAAAGGGCTGTACGACGTGAGCCAGGACTCGATTGCCCAACGCTGGAACATCGATCAGCTCCCGCACAATCGCTAGAAGGGCTAAAGGGCCGGTCCGTAGGGGGTCGGTCCGGGTAAGGGTTCGGTCCTAGAAAAGTGACATTCCTTATGATTTGCTTCGCTTCCTCACCGGGGGTCAGCTATAGTTTGGCGCGTTTTTCTCCACATCACCCAGGACAATGTCATCGCGCCGGCGGCCACAACTCATGAGGTCGCACATGAAAGGGTGTCAAACGATAACATCTCCCAATGACAGCGGCGCGCAGCGCTGCCAGGATGACCGCCTGATGCCGCGCACGCTGCGACCGCGGTATCCTGGCGCGATCTACCACGTCGTGGGCCGGGGGCAGTGGGGGCCGGTCAAGGGGGGGTGGTGTTTTATCGGGTCAGTGGCTTTCGCGCGCGATGATTTCCCGCATTGCCTGCACGTCAAGCTTGTCCTTGTCGCGCCAGGAATGCTCCTTGAGAAAAACGAGGTCGGCGGGCGAAAGATACGGGATGCGGACAGCGCCCGTTTCCAAATAGCGCAGGCGCGGGCGAAAGTCCTCCAGCGACCTGCCTCTCATGCGGGTGAAGATGTCGAGGTCGAATTCCTCTATCACGCGGATCGCGCCTTCCTGAGCCACAAAGTCCTCGAGCTTGAGTTCGCGCGCCCAACCTTCGCCCCAGCCCGCAAGGCAATCCAGCAGCTTGCGGAGATTCTCCGGGGCATCGTTAACCAGGATGTCCACATCGAGGGTTAGGCGCGGATAACCGTTGAAGATGACCGCCAGTCCGCCGACGACCGCGAAATTAACGCGGTCAGCGGCGAGGGTGGCCAACAGTCTTTCGAATCGGGAAGTAATCTCCCTCGGCTCTGGCGAGTGATCCATGCGCGTGCTTCTTGAGAAAGCCGGCCAGGTCCTCCAAGTGGGCGAGCCGGCGGGAAACGTTGAGCGGACGACCGGCCACTTTGCGGACCGGCTGCTGCATCGGCTCAATCTTCGCATCCATCAGGGCAAACTTAATCCGGCAAAAGGCGGATGGTCAACTCCAAGACGCGGAGGATACTGGTGCATTGGGACCGGGAACCTCGGCGTAGCGGCGTCTCGGCAGAGCGCCGCTGGAGATCGCTCCGGACAATGGCGGCGCTCTGCCGAGACGCCGCTACACGGGCACGGTTAATGGAAAGCGCGGGGGGAAGTGAGGCAGGCGACTGGATGGGGACCGGCAGGCGCGTTCGGTGAGGCGATGAAAACGCAGAGACGCGAAGAACGTGGAGAAGACATATGTACGAAGCTCATTATGCACAAGGAGCATGATGTTCGGCAAGCCGAATGCTGCGGAGCACGGCACACCGTCGAAAGCGATTTGCAGTTGATTTGGCGGTGGGGGCTTGGTTTGCTGCGGGCATGAAGTCCGGGGAGTTTGCAGGAGACTGCCGCGTGAACGCGGCGTTCCGGGCGGCAACTCGAGCAGCCGGGGCGCGGGCTTGGCGCGGCGCATGAAACAACCACTGTTCCCGGCAGCCGTGCTCTATGCGGGCGGCATACTGGCCGGGGCTGTGGCGCCGGTTTCGCCCTGGGTGCTGCTGGGAGTCAGCCTCGGCCTGGCGGCGGTGACCCTTGCCTGGGGGCTGGCAGGGTTGCTGTGCCCGGACCACTGCCGGCTGAAGCCGGAGTTCCGGTGGCTTGGCTGGGGGCGGGGGCGGGCGGCGCTGCTGTGCCTGCTGGTTTTTCTGGCCGGATGGACGAACCTGGCGCTCCACACGGCGGCGCTCTCGCCGAACGATCTTCGGCGGATTCTGGGCGATGCACCCGCTATCGTGTCGGTGCGGGGCACGCTGCGCGAGACGCCTTCTTTGCGGGCGCGTGAACGGGGGGACAGGGAGTTTTGGCGCGCGACCGCCCAGGTGGAGGTCAGCGCCCTGAGCACCAATCATGGGCCGTGGCAGCCGGCAACGGGACGCATCGCGGTCACGACGCCGGGGACGCTGGCCCATTTCTTCGGGGGCCAAACGGTCGAAATCGCCGGCGTGGCGGCGCTGCCCAAAGGGGCGGCGGCGGAGGGGACGTTCGATTACCGGGCCTACTTGAAGGAATTGGGGATTTATTATCAATTGCAGGCGGCCTCCGAGCAGGACTGGGTTGTGCTGGCAACGCCGCCGGCCCCGCCGCTGGCCGACCGGTTCCGCACCTGGGCGCGCCGGGCGCTAGGGCGCGGTCTGCCCTTGGAAGACGAGTCGCTGCGCCTGGAATGGGCCTTGACGCTCGGGTGGAAGGCAGCCCTGAGCGAGGAGGTTTCCGAGCCGTTCATCCAGGCGGCGACCTATCATATCTTTGCCGTGGACGGCCTGCGGATGGCGATCATATTCGGGATCTTCTTCGGCCTGTTCCGCGCCCTGGGTTTGCCCCGCCCGTTGAGCGGGGCAGTCCTGATTCCATTGATCTGGTTTTACGTGGCGCTGACCGGGTGGCCGGCCTCGGCGATTCGCGCGACGGTGATGTTGTCAGTGGTGATTGTGGGCTGGGTCTTGAAGCGCCCGAGCAACCTGCTCAATTCCCTGTTTGCGGCGGCGCTGATCATCCTGACCTGGGAGCCGCAACAGATTTTCCAGGCGGGCTTTCAGCTCTCGTTTGTGGTCGTGCTTTGCATCATCCTGCTCCTGCCGCCCTTGAGGGGATGGGCCGAGCGTTTGACAGAGCCTGACCCATTGTTGCTGGCGGAACTGCTGCCCCGCTGGCGGCGGATAGCTCGAGGGCCGGCGCGTTACGTGGGCGACCTTTTGCTCACCTCTTTCGCCGCCTGGGCCGGCTCGCTGCCGCTGGTAGCTTATTATTTTCATATCGTGACGCCGGTGAGCACGCCGGCCAACGTCGTGGCGGTGCCGCTGTGCGGCCTGGTGCTGGTGAGCAACGTGGCCGGTCTGTTGGTGGCGGGCTGGTTCCCGGCGGCGGCGGAATGCTTTAACCACGCCGGCTGGTTCTTGATGGAGTGCATCCGCGTGAGCAGCCATTGGTTTGCCGGCTGGCCGGGGGCCTATCATTACGTGGCGGCGCCCGGCCTTCTGGGAAGCGTCCTCTACTATGCCCTGTTGCTGGCAGCCGCCACCGGCTGGCTCTTCCGCTCTAATCCTAATCCTAATCCTAATCTTAATCCTAATCCTACTCCTACTCCTAATCCTAATCCTACTCCTAATTTCAGCGCCCCCCGCTGGCTCTTCCGGCCCAACGTGCGTTGGTGGGCCACCGCAGCTTTGGGCCTGGCCGCGGGCGTTTGGTGCTGGCAAACCTGGCAGAGCGCCTGGATGACCCGGTTGACCGTCCTGCCTCTGGGCGGCGGCCATGCTATTTATTTCGACGCGCCGGGGTCGAGGAATGACCTGCTCATTGATTGTGGTTCGAGCAATTCGGTGCAGTGGCTGACCAAGCCTTTCTTGCGCGCGCAAGGGGTCAACCGTTTGCCCGGCCTCGTCCTGACCCATGGAAACTCGCAGGACATTGGGGGAGCCCAAGCCGTGGACGCGCTTTTCCCGGCACGGGCCGTCTGGGCCAGCCCGGTCCGGTTTCGCTCTGCGGCCTACCGTCGCACGGTAGCGGAATTGAACCGCACACCGGGCAAGCTCCACACCGTGAGCCGCGGCGACCGGTTGGGAGCGTGGACCATTCTGCACCCGGAGGCCGGCGACCGTTTCCCTCAAGCGGATGACAATGCCCTGGTGCTGATGGGCCAGTTGCAGGGCGCGCGGGTCCTGCTGCTCTCCGCCCTGGGCCGGCCCGGCCAGAACGCCCTTCTGGGCCGACAGGGCGACTTGAGGGCGGACATTGTCATCACGGGCCTGCCTGTGGCCACAGAGGCCGTTGGCGAGGACCTGCTCGAGGCGGTCCAACCGCGCGTCATCATCGTGGCCGACTCCGAATTCCCCGCCTCCGCGCGCGCCGGCCCGAGGCTTCACGAGCGACTGGCGCAAAGAAAGATTCCCGTTCTCTATACGCGCTCAGACGGGGCAGTAACGCTCGAGTTGAGCCGCGGCCGGTGGGAACTGCGGACCATGAGCGGCCTGAGGCTGACTTCGGCCGCCGGGAGCCCGACGTTTTAGCGCCCGTTGTGAACCCGAGGGCCGGTGGCAGAGCGGCCTCTTGGAGTGCGCCGGCAAAGCGAAGCGGCGACGGCGCTGTCGGCAGCCCGATACGGCCAGGAACGCTGCACGGTGCCCGAGCCAAAGCGGTGTCGCGCTCCGCTTGCCACCGCACTCCATAAACTAAGCTGGGCCGCGTCTCCACATTCCACCCAACCCCGTTGACGGCGCCCAAAGACGGGACGAGCTACATGGCCGCGGGCAGGGCGGTCAAGTGCCTCGAGCGTCCTCTGACCGAGGAAATGGCCCCGCGGCGGATCATCGGAGAATGGTTCGAAGAGATCTGGATTTGCCGAATGTGGAATGTGGAGATGTGACCCCACTCTGTTGACTTCAGTTACGTTTACTAATCCAATCTAATATTGACCTTTAAAGCCAAATCTTTGATTACTGCCTTCAAAACCCTTGCTTTCGATTTCATATCAGGCTTAGGTGCTTTTTCACCGGCAAGTTGTTCTTCGGCGTCTTTTACTGCTTTGTTAATTAAGTCAATCGGCATTCTTGCAGACATTTTACAATAAAGATTCATCGATCGACCTTCATTATAGTTCTGAAGCAATTCCTCTAATAATGCCTGTCTTTCTTCTTGTTCTCTCAACCAACTTTCCAAACCGGCTTCTTGAATTTGACGTAAATTATCAGCCGCTGGAATCCAGTCGGCAACTTTTCTGCGCAGGAAGATGGTGCAATTAAAGATTTCACTGCATTCGGCGCAACTCTCCAATCTGTGCTTCTTTGCACAGCAATTCCAAATACTGCACCACGAGTGTTGTTCTCCCAATCTGCATCCAATACATCTGCTTGGCGCTCTCGACTGATACTTGTTACATAATCCACAGTATAATCCGCAGCAGCCGATGAGATTCTTCGATTGGCTATGTGTCATTTGTTTTAACGATGATCCACTTACAGATGTTGCCTGACTGCCATTCGGCGACGGCCGGTTCGTTGATCCCAGCCCGAAACTCTCCGGTTCTATTACGCGTAGGCTGTTCATTATCAGCCGCACTTGACTTGAATATATGACCGCTGGTTCGTTTATGGCAAGCCCTCAACTTCGCTCACCGTTGGCCCTGCAGGGGCTTTTGTTGGCGGCGGCTGGTGAGTGTGCCCGGCAACGGCTTGAGCAGCACGAGGTCAGAGGTCCAGGTGGATGCGCCGGTCCAGGCCGGCGTCAAGGCCGAGGTGACCGCCCTGCCCAAGGCGTCACTACGGGCCTTCGCCGCTCTTGTCAGTCACGGGATCTTTCTCGGTCGGGTCCTTGTCGCTGATGGGATCTTTGTCCGCGCTTTTCTCGCTGGGGTCCTTGTCGGTGACGGGGGACTTCTCGCTGAGCTTCAACCGAAAGAACTGCTGGGCGCTGGCCATTGGCAGCGTGACGCTGACGACCTGCTGGTTGGTAACCGGTGCGCTCGCCACCACCGTCCAGCCAGAGGCCGCCGAGGAACTGGATTGCAACACTGCGTTGGTAGCCGTGGCCGGCCACGACAGCACGAGGTTCGTGCCCACCTTGCTCAGCGTCAGTTGCACGCCTTGCGCTGCGCCGTCCGAGCAGACCATCAGCAAGGCGC
Organism: uncultured bacterium; assembly: GCA_963713735.1. Lineage (GTDB taxonomy): Bacteria > Verrucomicrobiota > Verrucomicrobiia > Limisphaerales > UBA8199 > CAVQND01. The sequence goes on along the minus strand of CAVQND010000007.1, from coordinate 384,346 downwards.
ATTCGCCGGCAGCCTTCCCGGCGACAGCCCGCCTCAGGCTGTGCCGAGTCAGCAGCGGTTGGTGGTAGCGTTCCTTTTTCATGCGCCGGTGAGTTTGCGGTTGCACATGTTCTATCGCCCTCCATTCAACGCCCGGAGCTTGATAGGGTCAACAAGGTTTTTTAGTTCCTGGCCGCAAGGTCCAGCGTTTAAGCCAGGTGGATGGAGCGGCGGCAGTGGTGCCTCCGGCCGGGGGCCGGGCGTCGCGTTTGCAGCCCCGATGGCTTCCTGGAAGAAGCCCATTGAGCATTGAACATTGAAAATTGGTCATTGGTCATTGAAGACTGGCCGCAGGGGACGCCCGACGGGAACTCGGGCCGGCTTTGCTCTTGTGGGGCGCCAACCGGCCCTGAGGTCCACGCCTTGCCCACGCATGTCCCCGGATTCCCGAGGCGGGGGCCTCAATGACCAATGACCAATTCTCAATGCTCAATTTGCAATTCAGCCTCAAACGCATGACGGCGCCCCAGCGTCGCCGCTTGCTCCGAGGAAAACCTCCGGGATGAACCAGAGGCCCGCCGCGCGATTCTCGCCACGGTGACGGTGGTAACCCGGGTGGGCGCGCGGAGCTGCCTCAGGTCTTTTGGCGCTCCTATCCTCATGATAATTGCAAATTGACAATTGCGAATTGAGAATTGCAAATTGCTGAAGAGAAGGGGACCTTCGAGTGGGAGAACCACTCGATAGAATTGGGCTGGGCGCGTGGCGGAATTGGCAGACGCGAAGGACTTAGGATCCTTTGGAGTAATCCTTGCAGGTTCGATCCCTGTCGCGCCCACCAATCCCTCGGTCCCCCTCCCGGCCCTCTCCCCGAGTGGGAGGGAGCAGCCAGGGCCGGCTCTCGAGCATTCCGGCACGACTGGATTCGTCAACCGGCTGACAACAATTCCCCCTCTCCCCGCGGGAGAGGGCCGGGGTGAGGGGAAACGGGGCGGTCGAAATGACGCCGACGCCCAAAAGCCCGGCGAACGGAAGACTTGGTCGCAGCCTTTGTCGCAACCTTTGTCGAACTGGCCATTTTTCGACAAAGTTGGCGACGCAGGTTGCGACAAAGGTCCGGAATCGGAGTTTTTGGGACAGGCTCTGCCTAATGCGCCTCAGCGGGCCGGGAAGCCGTCTTGGTCGGCGGGGTTGAGGAAGACCAGTTCGGCCCTGGCAGGGCCGCGCTGGACCAGGGCCGCGGGCCTGCCGCCAAGCAAGGCAAACAGTTGCTCGTCGCCGATGACGTCGAACGTCCTTTCAGTGGGCGAGGTCCTGACGAACGCGAAGGCAGCGGGGGAAGATAGCACGACGCCCGGGCCGCCGGGTTGCGTGGTCACAAGCATCCACGCGTCCAGCGGGCGGGAATGGACCACCAGAGGATTATCGGGGCCGGGCTTCGGGGCGTTGGGTGGGGACAGGAACCTGGCGACGCCGGCCAGGAGGAGCAGCAGGCAGGTTGCTGCCAGGAGGCCCCGATTGCGGCGGCGCCGGTGTTTCCGGCTTTGGACCTGGTCGAGTGTCAGGCGGAGCAGGTCGGCGCGGAAGTCCGCCGGAGCGGCGTCGGCCAAGACATCGTCGAGGAGGTGGTTTTTGGCGGGATCAGTGTTCATGTTGGAGTTGTGCGAGGATCATTTCTTTGAGCCTGCGCCGGGCCCGGACCAGGCGGGATTCGACGGCCTTTTCTGTCGTCAGGGTTTCGAGGGCGATTTGGCGGACCGGCTCGCCGGCGAGGTACTTGCGTTCGAGCAGTTGGCGTTCCTCGACGGGCAAGGCGGCCAGGTTGGCCTCGAGCAGTTCCATCAGGCGCGCGTCCGCATCGTTTGGAGGGGCGTTGGCGGCGAGTTGGTGGTGCTCGAAAAGGCGTCCCAGGAAACTCAGGTAACGGCGCGAGCGGCGGCTTTCATCGGCCACGGAACTGCGCGCCAGGACGGTGAGCCAGCTCCAGAAGACGGGTTCGGAGTCGAACTGTTTTGCGTGGCGGACGACGCGGAACAGGGTCATTTGCAGGGCGTCGCGGGCGGCCTGCTCGTTGCCGGTGACCACCAGGAGGTAGCGCAGCAACCGGTCGAAATAAAGCGCGTAGAAGCGCCGGTAAGCCTCCTCGTCGCCGGTGGCCATCCGGGCCGTGAGCAACACAACGTCAGGCGCGGATAGGGGCGGCTCCCGCACTTTTGGCTCGTCGATGATCAAAGGATATGCGCGTGGGGCCCGGACCAAGGCCGCGAGCCCCGCGCAGGCCAAAGATAGACTGTTACTTGTCCGAGGCTCCATCCTTTTTCGGAGTTGGCGCGGGAGCGGCTTTCTCGGCGGCGGCAGTGGCAGCCTTCCTGGGCGGAGCTCCCCGCAGTGCGGCGAGGACGTCCTCGATGGTCCCTATTTGCTGGCGCTGGCCCACGGCGATGAGCAGCTTTGTCTCCGGATGGAACTTGAGGCGCGGCGTGGCTTTTTCGCCCAGGAGGTCCCAGCCTGTCTGAATCGCCGTCGTGATGTCCTCGATCGTGAAGTTGTCGAGGTATTCGGCCAATTGGAAGAAGCGGCAGACGTCTGGAGAGGCCGGGGGCGTCGGGGGTTTGTGGCTGTGGAAGCACCAAACCGCATCCGCTCCCTGTCCCTTGGTTTCAAAGCCATAGACAGACTCGATGATCATGTTGATGCCATATACTCGTTTCGTGCTCGCCATCCTGAGGGCTTCGAACAGCTCCGGCACTGTAACGTTCGTGAGTTTCATCGGCGGGATCTGCACATCCCGCTCCTCGCTCGGGACAATAGCGTTCAACGGTTTGGCGGTGGCCTTTTCGATGGCGGCCACCAGGGCCTCGGGTCCGCCGCCCGGGAAATTCAAGTCGAACTTCTGGAGCTTGGGCGGGGCCGGCTCCCCGAGCGTTACTTCCGTGACGCCCGACCGGGCTTGTCCCGGGGCGGTTTGTGCCGCCAGGATGGAGGCGATGATGGCTAAGGCATGTATCACTGTTCTCATAACTTTTTACGGTTGATATTTCGATTTCGATCTTTCAATTAGGAACACGCCGCCGAAGCGAAAATCCTTCGCGTAACTGCTCAGGCGGGCGCAGATCTCTTTTTGAGAACTGGTTTTGTTAGGCAGCCGGTTCCCCCTCACCCCAGCCCTCTCCCCGAGGGAGAGGGGGCAAGCGGGGCTGGCTCTCGAACATTCCCACGTCCCCGGATTCGTCGGCCGACTGACGGCGATTCTCCCTCTCCCCCCGGGAGAGGGCCGGGGTGAGGGGAAACGGGAAGCTCCAAACGCTTCGCGAAGCAGGGACGCGCAACCGAAATCGCGAAGCGTTTGGAGTGCGCGGCATTCCCGCGCTTTGACGGGCCCCCCGGCGAGGGAATCGGCTGCCGGCTGAAGCCGGCGTTCCGGTCGCGCTCGGAACGCCGCATTTATGCGGCAGGGGCAGCGCGCGTTCACGCCGGGCAGGATAGACGCCGTGTTCAGTCCCAGGCCATTTCCTCCGTTCTCTCCGTTTTCTCCTGTTCAACTCTGGCTGAATAGTTACATTTCCGGGCAACGCCGGGGGTGGTGGGCGGCGTTGGCTGACTGATGCTGAATCGACTTACGATTTCCGAACTGGTGGCCAAGCTGGCCGGGCGCGAGGTTTCTTCGCGCGCGGCCATGCGGGCCTGTCTTGATCGAATTCAAGGGGTGGACGAGCGGGTTGGGGCCTTCATCAGCTACGATGCGGCCGACGCCTTGGCCCAAGCCGAAGCGGCGGACCGGGCGCTGGCCGGCGGACAGACCCACGCGGAGCGCCCGTTGCTGGGGGTGCCCATCGCCACTAAAGACGTTATCGCCGTAAAAGGCCAGCCGCTGAATTGCGGTTCGCGGATTCTCGGCAAATTTGTTTCGCCATTCGACGCGACGGTCATTGAAAAACTCAAGGCCGCCGGGGCGGTGATTTTCGGGCGGTTGAACATGGACGAGTTTGCGATGGGCAGTTCGACGGAGAACTCGGCCTTTCAGGTGACGCGCAACCCGTGGGACCTCGAGCGGGTGTCGGGCGGTTCTTCGGGCGGGTCGGCGGCGGCGGTGGCGGCGGATGAGTGCTTTGGGGCGCTGGGTTCGGATACGGGCGGCTCGATTCGGCAGCCGGCCTCGTTTTGCAGTTGTGTCGGACTTAAGCCGTCTTATGGCCGGGTGTCGCGTTACGGCCTGGTGGCTTATGCATCGTCGCTGGACCAGATAGGCTGCCTGGCCAAAGAGGCGCGGGACGCGGCGATGGTGCTCGAGGTGATCGCGGGTGTTGACCCTCGCGACTCGACCAGCGTGCCGCGTCCCGTCCCGTCCTTTGCCGCCGGCCTGAGCGGCAATATCAAAGGACTGAGGCTCGGGCTGGCAAAGGAATATATGGTGGGCGGCCTGGACGCGGAGGTGAAGGAGGCGATCGATGCCGCCGTGGTGCAACTGGCGAAACTGGGGGCGGAGGTTGTCGAAGTGTCGCTGCCTCACACCGACTATGCCATTGCGACGTACTACATCATCGCCACCGCCGAGGCGAGCGCCAATCTCGCCCGGTTTGACGGAATCCGCTATGGCGCTCGAGTGGAGGGGGCGGACCCCATCGAGCTCTACAGCAAGACGCGGGGCGCCGGCTTCGGGGCCGAGGTCAAGCGGCGCATCATCCTGGGCACTTATGTTTTGAGCAGCGGTTACTACGATGCCTACTACTTGCGCGCCCAAAAGGTCCGCACGCTGATTCGCGGCGACTTTCTCAAGGCCTTTGAGACGGTTGACGCCATCGTCACGCCCGTGTCCCCCACGCCCGCCTTCAAGGTGGGCGAGAAGTCCGATGACCCGCTGCAGATGTATCTTTCGGACATTTTCACGATTTCGTGCAATCTTGCCGGCCTTTGCGGGATCAGCGTGCCGTGCGGGTTCACAGACCCCCGGCCCGATGGGCGCAAAGCAGAAAGTGGAAAGCAGAAAGCAGAAATGGGGTTCACAGACCCCCGGCTCTCACGGGCCGATGCGCGGCCCCGGCTGCCCATCGGCCTGCAACTGCTGGGCCGGCCGTTTGGAGAGGAGACGCTGCTGCGGATTGCCCATGCCTTCGAGCAAAGCACGCCGTGGCATTCGGAGAGGCCTGGTTTGATTTGACCGCAATTCAAAAGTGTCCAGAGGCAAGTGTCGAGTGTCGAGTGTCGAGTGAGGAGAGACGAGGCTGGCGGGCCTTCGATCATGGATTGGATAATCGCCGGGACTGTGGGTATATTCTGGCCGGAAATGCCGTGGCTGCTTGGGTCTCCCGAGTGGATGAGGCCGCGGTGCGCAACACACAAGACGTTGATATTCTCCTGCGCCGCTCGGACCTGCCAGCCGCCACTGCGGCCTTGGCCCAAGCCGGTTTTGTCCATCGCCACGCCAAAGGCCTCGACATGTTCCTGGACGGCCCCACAGCCAAAGTGCGCGACTCTGTCCGCGTCGTTTTTGCGTCGGAAAGAGTCCGGCCGGATTCGCTCACGGCCGCGCCCGATGTGGCCGACTCCGAGGACACCGAGAGTTTTCGTCTTGTCACATTGGACGCCCTGGTCCGCATGAAGCTGACTGCCTTCCGCGACAAAGACCGCACTCATCTGCGCGATCTCGTCGAGGTCGGTCTGGTCGACTCGACCTGGACAGGGCGTCTGCCCGCGGAACTGGCCGCCCGGCTGCAAAGCATATTGGATACGCCGGAGGGCTAAGGGCTCGTGCAGAAGCAAATTCGGGGATCTGAATGCTTGGGGTGGAGCGTGAGGGCGTGGAGCGTGAGAGCGTGGAGCGTGAGAGCGTGGAGCCTGGCTACGATGCCCTCACGCTCTACGCTCCGACGGGGCGCATCTTGTCAGTACCACCACCTCCAGCCAGGAGCGGCGGCTCGGGCCAACCCGCAGGGTTGCCAGATGGTAGCCGGGGGTCACGGCATCGCCGCGACCCCCGGTTTGCGGCCAGAGGGGGCCTGCACCCCGGAACGGGGTGCCAGAAGGCTGCACAAAGGGAGCAGGCCGCCTTCTGGCATCCCTATAGGATGCCGACCCACACCGCCGCTGAACCGGGGGTCTCGCGACGCTTCGACCCCCGGCTACCATCTGTCATCCCTCCGGGATGAATTCCTGGGCGGCGGGCACTCTCCCTGACCTCGTGGGTCGCATGGTGGTACTGACAAGATGCGCCCCGCTCCGACGCTCCGACGCTGTTTTGAGTTGCCCCCAGTCCGCGCCGGGTTGTATAAGGGCCGGTGTATGGGCAAACTCAAATCCACTATCATTGTTCTCGGTTTCCTCTGCGCTCTCCAAACCTCCGGCGGGGAGAGCAAGATCATCGCTCCGGGCGAGACGCTGCAAAAACTGGCGGGCGGTTTTGAATTTACGGAGGGACCGGCCTGCGACGCGCAGGGCAACGTCTTCTTCACGGACCAGCCCAACGACCGCATTCTCGAGTGGAGCGTCGAGGGCAAGCTGACGACCTTCATGAAGCCTTGCGGGCGGTCCAACGGGCTCTGCTTCGATGCGGAGGGCAACCTCTGGGCGTGCGCCGACGAGAAGAACGAGTTGTGGCGCATCGACCCTGCGGGCAAAGTCACGGTGGTCATCAAGGACTACCAGGGCAAACTGCTCAACGGGCCCAACGATGTCTGGGTCCGGCCCGGGGGCGGCCTCTATTTTACCGACCCTTACTACAGCCGCCCCTATTGGAAGCGCGGCGCCAAACAAATCGGCGAGCACGTCTATTTCCTGGCGGCGGACAACAAGACGCTGACCTGCGTCGCGGACGACCTCAGGCAGCCCAACGGCATCATCGGCACGCCCGACGGCAAGCTGCTTTACGTGGCCGACATCGGCGCGGACAAGACCTGCCGTTACCGCATCCAACCTGACGGCTCGCTCACGGACAAAACACTGTTCTGCCAGAAGGGCTCGGACGGCATGACCATCGATGACCAGGGCAACCTTTACTTGACGGGCCATGGCGTGTTCGTCTTCGACGCCGCCGGCAAACAGCTCGAGCACATCGCCGTGGCGGAACCGTGGACCGGCAACATCTGTTTCGGCGGCAAAGACCGCCACACGCTCTTCATCACGGCCAGCAAAAATCTCTACGCCCTGCGAATGCAGGTCAAGGGCGTGGGGAGCCAGTAGAAAGGCAGAAGGAAGAAGGAAGTCCCGAAGGTCGAAGATTTCGGGTTTTGGGGTTCGCATGGCACGGCCAGAGCCGGGCCTGGCAGCCTGTTGAAAAGCGCCTTGTTTCACCCAGGAAGGGAACCGCGAATAGACGCGAACGGACGCGAATCGCTAACGAGAGCCTGTCCCAAAAGCCCGGCGAACGGAAGACTTTGTCGCAACCTTTGTCGCGACCTTTGTCGCATTGGCCATTTTTCGACAAAGTTGGCGACAAAGGTTGCGGCAAAGGTTTGGGATCGGACTTCATCAAAAGCCGGTGCCCCGGGAGCAAATCGGCCCCGCTTTTCGTCTAAGATCTAAGAAATGGCGCCCTCCGGTGTCTTAGAAGGTAAGACGCGATGTCTGCTGGATACCAAGAATGCCGGATGGCTCGATGACCGAGGCAAATCGCGGGGATTCGCCGAGCGTGGCCACAATGCGACCCGACCAAGCCAGCATGGAGCCGACCGGATGTGAAACGATTGCGGAGCTGTTTGCAGCTCTGGAGTCGCCTCTCTTGAGCTACGCGCTGCGGCTGCTCGGGCAGGGCGGCGTGGCGGAGGACATCGTCCAGGAAGCGTTCATGAGATTGCACGCCCAATTTGAGCAGGTGCGCGAGCCGCGACGGTGGCTCTACCGCACGGTCCATAACCTGGCGCTCAACCATCGGCGCCAGGCCGATAAACTGGTCCCGCTGGGCCTGGGCCCCGCAGAGACCTGGCCCGCAGCGCCCGAGACGGCGGATCCGCAGCCGCTGCCCGATGAACAAATCGCCCGCTGGGAAGGCATCGGCCTCGTCCGGCTCAGCCTGGAAACGCTCGACCCACGCAGCCGGGAACTGGTCCGGCTCAAGTTCAATGACGGCCTGTCCTACAAAGAGATGAGCGTCCGCACCGGGCTGAGCATCGGCAACGTCGGCTACCTGCTGCACCACGCCCTCAAAGCGGTCGCCTGCGAGTTGGCCAAGAATGGAATTGTGCCATGAATCCCGATCTCCCTCATAATTCCCGCGAAGAACTCGAGGCCAGCCTGACGGCCCTGTTGCTCGGGGAACTGCCGCCCGAGCAGGCGGCCGAGCTGCGCCGGGCCATCGAGCAGGACGCCGCCCTCGAGGCCCTCTGCCAGCGCCTCAAACTCACGATTGACCTCGTCCGGGAAACCGCCCTCCAACCGGCGGAGCAAACCGCCGCCCCGCCAGTGCTGCTCAGGCTGAGCGACCGCCGCCGGCAAGAGCTGCTGGCCCATTTCAAGACGGTCACGCCCAAGGAATTTGCCCGGCCACGCCGGCAGGAATGGCAGTCGCCTGTGCTGGTGGCTGCGGCGGCGGTGCTGGTCGGATTGCTCGCCCTGGCGATGTTCCTGCCGGCCGTGACCCACAGCCGGAGCCGGTTGTTTGCATGGGGGTCGGCGAGCGGCGCGGCCCCTGAAGCCCGGGGTTTGGAGTCGGGAGTCCGGCTGGCTGACCTGGAACGCCTCCGCAGAGGCGGTCAGCCGGCTCCTGCGCCTGCACAAACCGCAAAGAACGCAAAGAACGCAAAGACCGAAAACTTGAGCCGGGGTCGGGTTGCCCTTGCGCAGGCCGAGAAAAGACTGATGGAAGGACTGGCATTTGCTGAGGTTGGCGGCCGGCGCGCGGGCGAGGTTTCGGCTCGGCTCGCTGAGCGCGGGGTTGGGTCGCTGAACAGAGGCCTCAAATTCGACCTCGCTGCGCCGGGCGGAACCGGAGCCCTCCTCGCGAAGAGCAATTGAGTGGAACCTACTACGGAGGCGGAGCCTACGGAGGGTATTCTTCGATCACTCAGATGACGATCCCCTACGGGTCGCCGGAGTGGGCGGCGGCGAAAGCCAACGGAGACAGGCTGTCTGCCTGGCTCGCTTCACCCACGTCCGCGCCACCCTTCGATGCCTCTTTCAGGTCCAACGAAGACAGGTTGTTTGCTTGGCTCGCCTCAGCCCCCAGCGCAGCGCCGGCGTCGCCAGCGCCTCAGCCGCAACCCGCGCCGGTTAGAGCCCTTCAAGGTGAAGGCTTGATCGAGTTACCGCCTCCGGCCGCTGGGAAGCGGACAACAATCGTCCTGCCTGGCAGCACCGGGGCCAACGAAACGGCCGGGCAGACGGAGGCGCCGAGCCCCGCCGGAACGCCGCCTTCAAGCGGCAGCAGCCTCAGCGAAACGGCCGTGCAGACTCAGGCGCCGAGTAGCGGCGAGCCTGTGGTGCGCGCATCCAAGTTGAGCCAGGCGGACCCACAGCGGCTGGCCGGTCAACTTTCCCAGCTCTTCCCCGATACCTCCCGGACCGATACCGGCCCCGGCTTCGGCATGCGCTTCGGCGACGGCGGCCCCTTCGGCGGCAGTTTTCGCGGCAATGACCAGGCGACCAGCAACACCAAAGACAAGAAACCAAGCCAGGTCGTCATTGTCCCGGAACCGCGCACCGGCTCCCTCACGGTCAGCGCTCCCCATCAACTGATGCCCCCCATCGCCGAGGCGATCAATACCCTCGATGCCAAACACGAGCCCGTAAGAGTCTTTGACCTGGCCAACGCCGACTCACAGGATACCAAACAAATCCTCCAGGACCTGTTCGAGCGCTCCGGCAACATTCGCGCCAACAACAATAACAACCGCAACTCAATGCTGGGCGCCGGCAACCCCCTCACTGCGCGCGAGACCCAGAACCAAACCAGCCCCTCCAGCCCTAGTGCCGGGCTTGGCAACAACCTGGCCGGGGGCAGCGGCGGCGGGGGAATGTTGGGTGGGGGTGGCGGAATGGGCGGTGGGATGATGGGCGGCGGGATAGGCGGGGGGATGGGCGGTGGGATGATGGACGGTGGGATGGTGGCCCGCTCCCGCGCGGCTTACGTCGCCCGGTACGGTGAACCCGCCGGCGGCGGGATGGGCGGTGGGATGATGGGCGGCAGGGGCGGGGGCACGGGCGGTGCGCCGGGGGACAAATCCTCTGGGTTTATACTTGGGACCACTGCCCCAATCGAGTCCAGTCGGCCACTGATGAACGGTAGCGCGCGCCAGGCCGGTGCCTTGGGTGGCGCGGCCCCGCCCGGGCCGATTTTGTCGGCAAGCGGTTTGAGCAGCTTGGAGTCCTCTGTTGGTCCGCAGGAAGCTCCGAAGCTCGCCAAGCCAGTTGCAGGCCCGGGAGAACGGGCTCAAGCCGTTGATTCGCTGGAAACCCTGAAGCGCGGCAAGCCGGCAGCACAACCGGCACAGGGCGGCAGCACCGCCGGCCCGGTGGCCACCGCCGCCACCCCACTTCAAGACCAGATACCCATTCTCGGGGACAAGCCGCTCATAGGAAAGCTGTACCGCGACGAGGCCGCGGAATCAGCCGCTGCGGAAGTTGAACTGAAAACGCAGAACTCCACCCGCAACTTAGGCTGGCTGGCCTCCGGCGTGAAAGGATTGCCAGCCCAAGACCAGCCCGTGGCCGGCGTGGCCCAGGCGGGAGGCGTGACAAACTTGGGTCGGGCAGGTGTCAGCGCGCTGAGCGAGGCGGTCGCGGCACAGGGCGCCAGGGTTGGCGGAGGGGGAAAGGCCCAGGCAGCCGGAGACCTGGCGCTCGGGGTCAATGTGCGCCCCAACGTCAACTTCTCGATTGACCCCGAGTCACGCCGGGTCGTCACCATTGCGGATGAGGAAGCTAGCAGGGCCATGTCCCAGGTTGTCACGAACTTCGGCCAGCCAGACGTGGCCAATGACGAGAAGGGTCCTGCAGCGAGCGCCTTTGGCGGGCGCTACGCGTATATCGTGCCCTCCGCTGGCGACGACGGGCGCAAGCTCAAGGAACTTAAAGAAGCCGCGAAGCTGAGCGGGGGCGGGATTGAAGCGCCCGACGGGGCGCGGAAGGGCGAGGGACAACAGCTCGCCCAAGCCCAGGCTGAGGCTGAGCGGTTGAGTCAGCCTGGCGCCTACGCCCGCACGAACCTGATCTTCACCGGAAGGGGCCGATCGATCATCGCCAGCAAGCTCGACCGGATTCGTCTCGACGAAGCCCAATCTGCCGGGGCGCCGCTGACTGAGGTCCTCAAGCAGGTAGCGGAGGAGGCCAGGAGACGCGATCCGGATGGGCGCGGCGTCAACTTTGTTTTCAACGGGAACATTGATGGGAGCACCGGCGGCCTGGCCGTCGATCCAGCCACCGGCCTGCCTGTTTCGACCCAGACCAACGGCATGACTCTCAGGACAGGGTTATCGCTGACCGATGTCCGGTTGGCGGACGCGCTCGATGCCATCGTCAAGGTGGCTGACAAGCCGATCAAGTACTCGATCGAAGACTACGGCGTGGTGTTTTCGCCCGCAGGGGCGGAGGCGAAACCCAGGACCGAACCCGACGAGCCCAAGCCGAGGCCTGCGGCCCCGGCACCCGTCCCCGAGCCCGAGGTCCAGACGCGGGAGAACGCGTTTTCGACGTTCTCGCTGAACGTGAGCGATGTTTCGTTCAAGCTGGCCGCGGCGAGCCTGGAGAAGGGGCTGATGCCGGAGCCGGCGACGGTGCGGAGCGAGGAGTTCATCAATGCGTTCGATTACCGCGACCCCGAGGCGCCGGCGGGGGTGCCGGTGGCGTTTGCGTGGGAGCGGGCGCGCTATCCTTTTGCGCAGAACCGGGACCTGCTGCGGTTCTCGCTCAAGACGGCGGCGCAGGGCCGGCAGGCGGGCCGGCCGTTGAACGTGGTGCTGCTGCTGGACACTTCGGGCTCGATGGAGCGGGCGGACCGGGTGCGCATCATCCACGAGGCGCTGCGGGTGCTGGCGGGGCAACTCCAGGCGCAGGACCAGTTGAGCGTGGTGACTTTTGCGCGAACGGCGCGGCTCTGGGTGGACGGCGTGCCGGGCAGCCAGGCGGGCCAGGTGGCCGAAGCGGTGAGCGGGCTCACCCCGCAGGGCGGCACCAATCTCGAGGAGGCGATGAACCTGGCCTACCAGACGGCCCTGCGCCATTACCTGGCCGACGGCATCAACCGGGTGGTGCTCCTGACCGACGGGGCGGCGAACCTGGGCAACGTCGAGCCGGAGGCGCTCAAACAGAAGGTCGAGGCGCACCGCAAGCAGGGAGTCGCCCTGGATTGCTTCGGCATCGGTTGGGAAGGTTACAACGATGATTTGCTCGAGGTCCTCTCGCGCAACGGGGACGGGCGGTACGGGTTTCTGAACACGCCGGAGGAGGCCGCCAGCGAGTTCGCTGGGCAGTTGGCCGGGGCGCTGCGCGTGGCGGCGTCCGATGTGAAGGTCCAGGTCGAGTTCAATCCCGCGCGGGTGAGGGCCTACCGGCAGATCGGCTACGCGAAGCACCAGCTTGCCAAGGAGCAGTTCCGGGACAACACCGTGGTGGCCGCCCAGATTGGCGCGGCCGAGTCGGGCAATGCGCTCTACATTATCGAGACCGACCCGCGCGGCGACGGCCCGCTGGGCGTTGTCCGTGTGCGCTACCGGGTCCCTGGCACCAGCGATTACCGCGAGCAGGAGTGGACGGCGCCTTACACGGGCAACGCGGGGCCGTTGGAGCAGGCGGGCGCGGCGCTCCGGCTGGCGGCGACGGCGGGGGCATTCTCCGAGTGGCTGGCGTCCAGCCCGTTTGCGGGCGAGGTGACGCCGGAGCGGCTGCTCGGTTGCTTGCGCGGCGTGCCGGAGGTCTATGGCCCCGATGGGCGGCCCAGGAAACTCGAATCGATGATACGCCAGGCGCAGAGTTTGGGGGGGAAGTAGCCATGGAGGGAAAGGTGCCCAGACAGTTGGGGGAAGGCGTATTGAAACGCAGCGCGGCAAAGCCGCAACCAAGCACCTCGACCATGATTTTTGAGCCACAGATTGCACGGATTGCACAGATGGGAATTCGTCTCTGTGCAATCTGTGCAATCCGTGGCTCAATTTGCGAGCAATCCCGGCTATTGCAGGGCAGAGACACGAAGAACACAGCGCGGCAGAGCCGCGAACGAAGCGATAACCGCGGAATACGCGGAATACGCGGAAAGAAAACCGGCCAGGTCCGGGATTCCGCGTATTCCGCATCATTCTTATGAACCAAGCCAACTCCCCCCTGCGCAATAACCGCTCACGGTTGCTGCCACTGACTCTTTTGTTGTTGCTGCCGTCGGTGTCAGGCGCCGGCGAGCCGGCGACCAATCCGCCGCCGCCTTCGGTGGTGCTGGAGGACTTCATGCTTACGGGGGACCTGGGGAGCAATCGGGCGGCGTTCACGCTGAGGGCTACGGCGCGGGTCGAGAATCACGACGGGGGGACGCTGGACTTGCTGAGCGGGGCGGTGGCGCTGACCGAAGTGGGTCCTCACCCGAAATGGCAGCTCAGGGCCGGGCAGAATTGTTTTACGCTCGCGTTCGACCGCGCGGGGCGGTTTCCGATTCAGCTCAAGTTCGACGCGGCGGTGCGGCAGAAAGAGAACTGGAAGGCGGTCGAGTTTCGGGTGGCGCCCAGCGCGTTGCAGCCGATCGTGCTGCGCGGGCTGGCGGCGGACACGCAATTCGAGTTTGGCGGCGCGGCGCGGCCCGAGCGTCGAGGCAACGACTTTGTCAGCTACCTGCCCTCGGAAGGGGCGGTGAAGCTGGCGTGGAAAGAGGCGCGGCCCGAGGCGGAGGGGAAGCTGTTTTACGCGGCGGAGATGCTCTCACAAATCAGCCTTGGCCCCGGACTGATGCGGCAGGCGGGGTTGCTGAATTTCAAGGTGATGCAAGGTGAACTCAAGCGTGTGGCGGTGTTGCTGCGGGGCACGGGCGAGGTCGACCCGGGTGCAGGGCGAGCCGGTGCTGGCGTGGACCGTAGAGAGGGCGTCCGGTGCAGCCGAGCGCCGGCTGCTCGTGCAGTTCAACCAGCCGCAGAAGGATGCGTTTGCGCTCCAGATCCAGGTGCAAACGCCCTTGGGGGCCTTTCCCCAGACGATTGAGGCGGTGCAGATGCGGCCCGAGGGGGCGACGCGCTTTGCGGGCTACTGCCGCATCGTCAACGAAGGGGCGGTGCGTCTGGAGGTCGCCCAAGCCAGCGGGCTTTCCCAGATTTCGCCCGAGCAGTTTCCGGAGACGGACCTCACGCGGGCGCTGCTGCGGCCGACGGGCAACCAGCGATTCGTTTACCGCTTTTCCGGGGCGGATTTTGGCCTGCGCATCCAGGCGGACCAGATTCTGCCCGAGTTGGCGGTTTCGCAAGTGCTGGCGTATCACCTGGGCGAAAACGAGCTGGCCATCGATGCCGAGCTCGAGCTGGACATCCGGGAGGCGCCGCTGCGCGAGTTGCTGATGCGCGTGCCCAAAGGCTACGCCATCGCGCAGCTTCTTGCGCCCGGCCTGAGCGATTATTTCCTGCGCGAGCCGGCCGGCCAGCCCGAGGCCGAGCTGCGGCTGGTGTATGGCCAACCGATCTCGGGCCGCCAGTTGGTCCAGTTGCGCCTGGAACGAAACAAGGCCCTGGAAGGGAGCGCCTGGGTGCTGCCGCGCATCGAGGTCGCCAAGGCCAAGTCGGTGCGCGGCCATATCGCGGTGGCGGCGGACCCGGGTTTTCGGCTCACCCCGGAGCGGACGCAGGCCCTGACGGAGATTGCCACGGCGTTTTTCCCGCGCAAGGTCCCGGGGATTCAGGCGGCCTTTCGTTTGAGCGACCCTGCCTGGCAGGCGGCGGTGCGGGCCGAGCGGCTGCCGCAGACCGTGCAGGCGGACGTCTTCCACCTGTTTTCGATTGGCGAAGGCATTGCCTACGGCAGCAGCCTCATAAATTACGTCGTGTCCGGCGCGCCGGTGGCGGCGTTCAAAGTCGAGCTCTCGGAGGAGTATTTCAATGTCGAGTTCACCGGCAAAGACATTCGCAACTGGCAGAAGACAGCCGGGGGCTACCTGGTGCAGTTGCACACGCCGGTAGCGGGGGCTTACACGTTGCTGGGGACCTACGAGCGGCCGTTTAAATCGCAGGGCGAGAGCCTGACCTTCACCGGCGCGCGCCCGCTCGATGCCCAGTCCGAGCAGGGCTATACGCTCATCATCAGCGCCTACCAGTTTGAGGTGAAACCGGAAGTTGTCTCGCGGGGATTGCTGCGCCTGGATACGCGGGAAGTCCCGCCCGAATACCGGCTTTTCTTCGACGCCCCAATCCTCGCCGCCTTCCGCTACACCTCGCGTCCGTTCGACCTCAAACTGGCCCTGAGCCCGCTGGCGCAGGGCGACTCGCTGAGCCTGGTGGTGGATCGCGCCTCGCTCACCAACCGCATCTCCAAAGAGGGCCAGGTGCTGACCGACGCGCGTTATTTCGTGAAGAACCGGGGCAACCCGAACTTGAAACTCGCGTTGCCGCCGGGAACCGAATTGTGGTCCGCCAGCGTCAACGGCGCGCCGGTCGTCCCGGTCCTCGATGCCGAGGCCGACCTCATCCCTCTGCCGCAGCACGCCGGCCCGGACGCGGTGCTGGTCATCGATTTGAAACTCGCCGCCAAGACGAAAGTGCCGGAACGGGTCCGTGTCAGCGCGCCCGTGGTCAGCGCGCCGGTCCTGCTGGCGGAGTGGCGGGTCGAGCCGGATACCGGCCAGCGGCTGGTCTATCGCGGCGGCTCGCTCACCCCGGCGGGCGGCGTGGCGGACATCTCGGGTTTTAGCGCCCTGGCGCGGCTTTTCACCGGGGACACCGGCAGCGCGTTGGCGGGGCTGTTGCGTGGCGCTGGGTTTGTTGGCGGCGGCCTTGGCGGCGTGGCGCTGGGCGAGCGGGCGGGCCGTGTATTCGATTCAGTGCGCGCCATATATGCGGCACGGTGTTTGGGTTGGCGGCCCTGGTGCTGGCGGGCGCCGCGTTTCTAAACTTTGTTCGAACTTGCCGGCCAGCAGCACCGGTCCCTGCCGCGCGAACTTTCATTCGTGGCGCCGGTGCAGCAGGCGGGCAGCGCCTTGAGCCTTGAAGTGGGCAATGTCGCGGACCGGGTTTCCGCGCTCGAGGTTCTCGGTTATGCCTGGCCGGCGTTGCTGGCGGCTGGACTCTGGATTTATGGATGGTTTGCAGCCAAGCCGGGCCGGAAGGTCCTGGGCCGAATTGGCGGCTGGCTGGTGCTGGCGTGGGCGGCGTTGCGCTGGCCCAACGGCGCGACAGCGTTTCTGGCCGTGCTTGCGGCCTTCCTGGTTCTGCACGCCGTGGTTCCGGCGGCTGTGGCGGCTTTTCCGGCTGCCGCCACCGCCGCAACCGGCCCGTGGGGCCGCGGCCCAGGGCGGCGCCGCGCCCGCTGCCGCCGCCCTGCTCATTGGCAGCCTGGTGTGGTTCGGATGGATGTGCGGCGCCCAGGCCGCCGAGAAACACCGCGCCGCTTCCTTGGCGCCGCCCCATCAACCGCCCGTTCCGGAATCGGTCATCCAGGAGATCCGGGTCGAGGACAAGTTCGCGCTGGGCACCGCGCGGATTCGCTGGCAGGCGGAAAAGGGCGACCTGCTGCCGCTGCTCTTCGAGCCGGCGGTCCTGATACGGCTCAATTATCCGACCAACGCCCTCAAGATCGAGCCAGGCCCGGCCGGCTCGAAGATGAGCCACCGTTTGTTGGCCCGGCAGCGCGGCGCGCTTCGATGTCGAGGTGCAATACCAGTTGCAGACGGCCCGACGCGACAAGGAGAGCGGCGTGGTTCTGCCCGTGCCGTATGGCTTGGTGAATCGGGTCAAACTGACGGTGGTCAATCTGGACGTTGACGTGCTGTCGCCGCAGGCGGTGGCGCTCGAGCGCGAGGCGGCCGGGAGCAACACCGTGGCGGCGCTGGTGCTGGCGCCGGCGAGCGGGGCCTGGATTGGATGGCAGCCGCGCAGCCGGGATGTGAAGAGCGAGAAGCCGGTGTTTTATGCGGAACTGACGCAGCTTTATGCGCCCATGGCGGGGGTGATCGAGGGGGCGCATTACGTCTCGATTCGTCCGGCCCAGGGGGAATTGACCGAGCTGGTTCTGGATGTGCCGGCCGGGGCTACGATTACGGATGTGCTTGATGCGGGGCGAGCGGACGCCAAGGGCCCGGGAGGGGGCGGTTCGGTGGTGTCGCTATGGCGATTCGACCCGGACGCGCGCAAGCTGCGGGTGACGCTCAACCCTGGCCAGTCGCGGCCTTTTGCGCTGCTGGCGCGCTCGCAGATTGCCGCCGGCCCTCTGCCGTTCGAGCATGCTTTCGGTCTGCTGAGCGTCGAGAATGCCGGCGGACAGATCGGCCTGCTGGGCGTGGCGACCGGCAACGAGGTTCAACTGGACAACGTCAATGCGGAAGGTTTTTCGCCCATCAACCTTGAAGATTTTCCGCCGGAGCCGGGCGCGGCGCTGCAGGGCCAGGTCCCCGGCCTGACCGTGCGCCGGGCTTTCAGGTATGAGGGGCAGGGGAGCCGGCCGGCCTTCGGAGGGCCAGGCCGCCGCTAGACGGGCCAGAGGCGCGGGCCTGCTGCTGGTTCAGTTGAAGGCCTCGGCGGTCGAGCCCGATATCCGTGTCGAGACGCAGGATACCCTTTCGCTGGGCGAAGACCGGACGGTCCTGGCGGACAACGCGACTGTGAACATCACGCGGGCGGGCATTTTCCGGCTGAGTTTTGTCATGCCGCCGGGCTTCGATGTCGAGTCGATCAGCGGGCCGGCGTTGAGCCATTGGACGGAGTCGAGAACGGAGGCGGGGCGGGTGATTACGCTGCACCTGGCGGGCAAGACCGAGGGCCAGCAGCAGTTGGCTATCAGCCTGGCGGGACCGGGGATCAAGGGGACCAACGCCTGGCAGGTCCCGCGACTGGCGCTGCGGGAGGCCGGCAAGCAGCGCGGCACGCTGCTGCTGGCCCCGGAGCAGGGATTCCGTCTGCAAGCGGGGGCTTCTGAAGGGGTGACACAGTTGGACCCTCAGCGTTCCGGCATCCGCCAAAAGGGAGTGCTGGCCTTTCGGGTATTGCAGATGCCCTGGAGCCTGGCCCTGGACATCGAACGGGTCGATCCGTGGATTCAAGTCACCAGCCTCCAGCACGCCACCGTCAGCGACGCCCAGGTCAAGGTCGTCGCCAATCTTCAGTACCAGATTGATAACGCCGGTCTGAAGGCCTTCCGCGTTTTTCTTCCCACCAATGCCGAGAGCGCGCGCTTCCAGGGCGAGCAGGTGGCCGACTTCATGCGGGCGGCAGGGGCGCCCACCAACGGTTTGCAGGCCTGGGACGTTAAGCTCCACCGGCGGGTGATCGGCCCGTATCTGCTGCAGGCCACTTACCAAACGTTCATGCCGGAGCAGGCCGCCGAAACCGTTCTGCGCGGGGTGCAGGCGGGCGAGGTGAACCTGCAACGCGGTTTTGTGACGGTGCAGTCCGCCGGCCGTTTGCAGGTGCGCATCGAGACTCTGCCGGCGGCCCTTCAGCCTGCCGAATGGCAGAGCATCCCGCGCGTTTTGCAGCAGGACCTCCCGACCGCCGCCGCCAATTTCTCTTATCGGCTCGTGGAACCCGCCTTCGAGCTTGCCGTTGAAGCTCGAGCGGCACGAAGCGGCGAAGCTGCTCGAGGCGCACGTCAACCGCGCGACCTTCACCTCGATCATTTCAGACGAGGGCGTGATGCTGACCCAGGCGCGCCTGGACTTGCAGCCCGGCGACAAACGGCTGCTCAAGGTGAGCCTGCCCCGCGAGGCCCATTTTTGGTTTGCCTTTGTGAACCAGGGCGGCGTGTGGCCGTGGCGCGGGCCGCAGGGCCTGCTTATCCCGCTGGACCAGCAGTCGCGCGGCGACCAGGCGATTCCGGTCGAGCTGTTCTACAGTTCCCGCATTGGGGCAGCCGGGGCGCGCGCGCTCGAGGCTCAAGCTGTTGGCGCCCAAGTTCGACCTGCCGCTCGAGAACATTGCCTGGCGGGTCTCCCTCAGCGAGAAGTGGCGCGTCACCGGCTGGTCCGGCTCGCTCCAGTTGCAGGAGGAACAACTGGTCGGCCGGACAGAGGCAATTGACATGCAGGGCTATCTGCGCAACGAGGCCATGGGCCAGCTCGCACGCACGCGCCACGCCGAGGACCTCCTGGCGGCCGGAAACACCGCCCTCGAGCAGGGCGACCCGCAGCAGGCCCGCCGCGCCTTCCAGGCGGCTTACGGCCTCTCATCCCACGACGCGGCCTTCAACGAAGACGCCCGCGTCCAGCTCCACAATATCAAGCTCCAGCAGGCGCTCATCGGGTTAAATGTCCGCCAGGCCGCCAGTGGCGGCGACGTGGGGACGCTGGGGGCCAGATTCCGCGACCTGCACGGGCGCAAAGAAGTCAATTACACCCAGCAGGACGCCAAGGCCATCATTGACCGCAACAACGCCGACGACAACGCCGCGTTCATGCGCCTGGCCGAGCGGCTTATCCAGCAACAGGATGCCGCCGTGACCAGCCCCGCCGCCCTCCGCGCCAGCATCCCGGAGCAGGGCCGCGTCCTGACCTTCAAACGCGCCGTCGCCGTGGACCCCGGGGCCGACTTGAACATCGGGCTGAGGGCAGTCCAAGCCCGGCCGGCTTCGGGCTGGACGCGCTCGCTGATCCTGTTGGCGACGCTCCTCGTGCTGGCGGCCTTTGGGTGGACTTGGCGCCCGGGATGGCGGCGCGCCGATGGAAGCTAATCCGCGCGCTGTTGAGCCGCGGTGAGATGCAATTCGATGAGTTGCCTTTGGAACTCAAGCAACTGCCCCTGCCCTTGCAGGGCGGGTTCGGATTACGCGGCGGTTTCCCAGGGCGGTTGCCCTGGGCTAGTATGCCCGCACGCCGTTGGCGTGCAAAACACCCGAGCCTCAGTGGCGGCTTCCCAGCCGGAAGAATCGCGGCGAACGGAAGACTTTGTCGCAACCTTTGTCGCAACCTTTGTCGAATTGGCCATTTTTCGACAAAGTTGGCGACGAAGGTTGCGACAAAGATCCGGAGTTGGAGTTCTCGGGACAGGCTCCCAACAGTCCCACGCTGCCGCGCGACTCACTCGCGCTTCGGCCACGGGTGCCGCGCCGAATCCCTCTCTTTGTGTTCTCTGCGTTCTCTGCGGTTATTCAGTCTCACACTTTCTCTCACACCTCGACCACGAGGGCGGCGTCGAATCCGGGCACCCGTTCCTTGGGGTAACCGCGCGGGTTGGCCAGCACCCGGGTCGCGCCCAGATCGTAATCGGCGATGCTATGGATATGGCCGTGGACCCAAAGCCGCGCGCCGCTGGCGGTGACCAGCGGCTCGAGGTTCGAGGCAAAGGCGGGGCTCATGGGATCGTCATGGGCCTCAGGCCCAATCGAACGACCGCTTGGCGCGTGGTGAGTGACCACCACGGACTTGCGCCCGGCCAGGTCTCGAAACTGCTCGTGCAGCCAGCGGACGGACTGCAGATGGAATCGGCGCGCATCCACCGGCCGGAACCGGGTGTATTTGGGATAGAGCCGGATGTGGCGGAAATCGTTGAGGCCCATCTCGGCATCGATTTCCGCCTGGAACGGGTTTCCAAGCAGCGCGAAATCGGTCCACAGGACGGCCCCCAGGAAGGTGACGTTGCCGATCTGGACGCGATCGTTCTCGAGCACGTGAACGTTTGTCCCCTCGGCCATCTGCTTGAGTTCGCGGGTGACGCTCGGAATGGCGTGATGGTAGAACTCGTGATTGCCGAGCACATAGATGACCGGGGTTTCCCGGCAGGTCTCCAGCACCCATTCCAATCCCGCCTGGCCGACGCCGATATCCCCGGCGAGCACCAGGACATCGGCCGCCACGCCGGGGAGATGGAACGGCGCGAATTCCAGGTGCAGGTCACTGAGGATTTGCAGACGCATAAGACGGGCGCTCCAATAGTGCGCGCCGCGATAGCAGCGTGCAGGAGCCGCGCGGCATTGTCAATCCGGCCTGCCGGACTCATCCCGGAGGGATGAAAGAAGGTAGCCGGGGGTCGAAGCGCAGCGAGACCCCCGGACCCGCGACGCTCTGGGTCCGCATCCCGGAGGGATGCCAGAAGGCGGCTCACGCCAGGGGAGCTTGTTTCTGGCACCCCGTTCCGGGGTGCGCGACCCTTGCCGCGGGCTACCGGGGGTCGCAGCGACGCCGCGACCCCCGGCTACCTTCTGGCGACCCGCCGGGTTGGGCGCCCTCTCAGCGCCGCGGCCCCTTTTGGAGTGTGCGGCCGCCTCCGGCTCTCGGCATCTTTGCGGCCGAACTGAAAAGCTTGACAAGTTGGCCGGGGCGTGAACATGATCGGGCAATTCAATTCGACAAGCACTATGAGCGCAAAATCAAGGAAGCAGAACGACCAAATCAACCGACGCGGGTTTTTGTGCGAGACGGCAGTCGCGACGGCCGGGCTGGTGGCCGGCGTGCCGGCGTTGCGCGCTGCCGAGGCGCAACCCGGCGCCAAAGCACTGAACTACAACCCGGACATGGAATATCGGCGGCTGGGCAAGACGGGCCTGCAGATTTCGGCGGTCTGCCTGGGCGGCCACTGGAAGCGCATTGACACGGTTGCCTCGGGCGGGACCGAGAGCCCGGATTTTCAGAAGAACCGCTATGAGGTCGTCACACGCTGCATCGAGCGGGGCATCAATTATATCGATGCCTGCACCGGCAGCGAGGTGATGGTGTACAGCCGCGCGCTCAAAGGGCGGCGGGACAAGATGCACCTGGGCTTCTCGTGGTTCGAGGAGGAGATGCGCAACCCGGACTGCCGCACGACTGCCAAGCTGCTGCAAACCCTGGACAAGGGGATGAAACAAGCCGGCCTGGACTATGTGGACCTGTGGCGCATCACGCTGCTCGAACAGAGCGGGCAGCACACCTCCGCCGAGGTCGAAGGCATGATGCAGGCCCTCGAAAAGGCCAAACAGCAGGGCAAGGCCCGCTTCACCGGCTTCTCCTCGCACGACCGTCCCCACATCAAGTGGATGATCGAAACCTATCCCCAAATCGTGGACGTGGTATGCACGCCCTACACCGCCAGGACCAAGGTCCTGCCGACCGACAGCCTTTTTGAGGCAGTCCGAAAGCAGGACGTTGGGGTCTTCGGCATCAAGCCCTTCGCCAGCAACTCGCTCTTCAAGGGCAGCAGCGCGCTCAACCACCCGATGGCCGGGGAAGACAGCCGCATCGCCCGCCTGGCCATCCGCAACATCCTCTGCAACCCGGCCATCACCGCCCCGATTCCCGGGCTCATCAACCTGGAACAGGTCGATAATGTGGCCAACGCGGTCCGCGAGCGCCGCCAGCTCGACCGGAACGAGCAGGCCGACCTCGAGCGGGCCGGCGCTCAGATGTGGGCCAGGCTCCCTCATGATTATCAATGGCTCAAGGACTTTGAATACGTCTGAGCCGGACAGGGTGCAGTCCTGTTCTTGAGCGCCTGCTGTGTCTGGAGCGCCGGTTTCCCCTCACCCCGGCCCTCTCCCTCGGGGAGAGGGAGAATTGTCGTCAGTCGGTTGACGAATCCAGCGGTGTGGAGAAGACTCCTGCAACATGGACCTCAATTCAAGGCGAGTGCGGAGTTCGACTCGAAGCTTGTTGGCGGCCCTGCTGATTGCGGGTTCATCCATCACCCTGCTTTCCACAGCCATCGGTTGCCAGTCATCAGTCACGGCAGCCCTGCCGGTAGCCGGGACACCTGTGCCCTTGTACCAACCGCCGCCCGCCCCGCCCACCGGCCCCGTCGCCGATAACAGCCGTTGCTTTGTCTGCCACGCCAACTACGAAGAGGAGGCCCTCTCCGTGACTCATGCCAAGGCCAACGTCGGCTGTATTCGCTGCCACGGCGTCTCGTCGCCTCATTCCACGGATGAAGACGGCCTGACCGCTCCCGACCGGATGTTCCGCAAAGAAGTGCTTCGGCTCAATTGCCTGACCTGTCATGATTGGATGAGGCTCATTGCCAGCGACAAGACCAAGGTGGGGAGGACCGATTTCCAGGAGAAGCCCGATCACCTGGCCGTCCTGGAGGGCCGGGTCCGCGACAAACGCTACTGCACCGATTGCCACGGCGAGCATCGGATGTACTATCGCACCCGCGCCTGGGACAAACGTTCCGGCGTGCTCACTGCCAAAGACGGCACCCCCAGAATGCTGCCGGCGGCCCCAAAGTAAAGCGCCGCACCGTGCGCATTTCACGCGTTGGGGTAGTCGCTCCTAATCTTAACCCAGATATTTCACACGTTTGGCCGACTGGGAGGCGTAGCGCAGGCTTCAAGCCTGCTGTATCGCGGATTTCCAATCCGCGGACGCGACCAAGCACCTACAGCCTGCCGACTGCAAGTTGGCGATACAGCAGGTTGGAAACCTGCGCTACGCGGCCCCGGGCGCCCGGTCCCGCTCTTGGGCTGTGAAATATCCGGGTTAATCCTAATCTTAATCCTAATCCTGCTTCCAATCTAAGATTAAGATTAAGATTAAGATTAGGAGCCAGAAACCGCCACCGGCCGCACCCCTACTTGCGCTTTTTACTGTTCAGCCCCTCCAGGTAAGTGTTTGCATCGCCTGACCCGTCGTGGGCTGCCTTGTTCATCCAGAGCAAACCGAGCCTCTCGTCTTTACCGGTCCCCTTTCCTTCCAGGTAGGCCTTGGCCAGCAGGTACTCCATAAATGGCGAAGTCTCCGTGGCCCTGGCCTTCAAGTCCTCGAAGTCCTGCGTGGCTTTGGTTTTGGCGGGTGGCTGGCCGAGGAGAGCCGGCTTTCTTTGCAACGCGGCCATCGCCTGGCCGAGGAGAGCCGCCTTTCTTTGAAATGCCGCCACCGCCTGGTCGAGGGCCGCGGTCTCCGCCGCCGAGAGGGCCACGTCGCTGAAGACCTCGACCCACTCGAGCTCGTTGCTTTCCGTACGGTAAGTCATCTTCCCCTCATCAACCAGCAGTGCGTTTGTCCGGTAAGCATCACTGGCCCCCCGGCCAAAGCCCATCACGCAGCAAATCGTGTCCCCGGCCTGGATGAGCACGTCTCCCCTCGGCAAGGACTTGAGCACCGAATACCGATCCACAATCTGCACCGGCCGGTCCGGGCCAGGAATCAGATACTGGTTGGTCGGGGCATAGGGCAGGAGCAGTCTTTTTTGCCAATCGGCATCGAGGCCGCTCTCGGCGAGGACCTTCGCCACAAATTGATGCCGCGTTTCCCGGTTCGTGAAGGCCACGTACCGTTGTCGCGCCGCCCCCATCGCTTCGAGTTTCCCGCCCTGGGAGTCGTTCCGGGGCATGAAATAGAGCCGGTTGTCATGACTAATCCACAGCCCGGGGTTATAGGCATAAACCAGGTATTCGGCGAAGTCCTTCTGCTCGACGAGCATCTGCGCCTCGAGGTTCGCCCCCGCGCCGGCGCCGTTGCCAGCATTCCTCGAAACGTCCACCAGGGTCAAGCCAAGAGGGTTTGCCGCCGGGCCGGCGCCGGGCACAGCATCCCCCGCCCAGCCCCAATCCAGGCCCAGGGCCAGAACGACGACCAAGCTCAGAGTGGCCTTTTGCATCCAGCCTTCAATTCACCAAATCCCCCTGCCCCTGTCAATTCGCCTGCGACCGCCGGTAAGAAAATCGGAATTGATCTTTGCACGAGCCTTGGGCTGCGGTTGTGCCGGAATTCTTTTTGACGCGAAGCAAGGAATTGATACTATCCGGCCCCTGGCGTTTATGCCTGGGCGAGTATGAACAAGAATGCGACCTTTGAACTGAAGCGATTTGAGACCACGAAACCGGGCCAGGCCCGGCGCTCGATGATACTGGCCGGCCTGGCGCTCCTGGCGGCGGCAGCCCAAACCGCGGTGGCCTCCGAAAACACGCCGCGCCGCCCCTTCGCACAGTGGGCCGATGTGCCGGCGGAAGGACAACTGGTATCCGGCGCCTTTTATGAGCAATCGGAGGCCTACTACATCTGGGCGGGAAACCAGCGTCATAACATCACCGTTCACGCCTCCGATGGCGAGAGTTATGGCATTGATGTCCGGCAGGGCTACCTCACCTTGGACTACGGACTGACCGAGCGGTGGGCGGCGGACCTGGACTTCGGCGCCACGACGGTCGGCTGGCGTTCCTTCGATAATGGCGGTGTCCAGCAAACGACCGGCTTGATGGACACCACGCTGGGCGTCAGGTATCAGATTTTCAACGAGGGCAAGGAGAACGCGCCCTGGCTCCCCCGTTGGCTCCCCACCTTGACGTTTCGAGCGGCCGGGGTCGTGCCGGGCAGCTACGACCGCTACGTGGCTTTCGACCCGGGCAACCATTCGGCCGCGATCGAACCGTCGTTGCTCTTCCGCAAGCATGTCGGTTGGACCGGGCTGGGGGTCTGGGGCGACGTGCTCTACCGCTGGATGCACACCAACGGCAACGACCAGTACATCACCGCCCTGGGCTTGTTCCAGCAGATTCGCGGCTGGGAACTGGACGTTGGCTACCGGCATTTGCAATTGACCGCCGGCCAGGACATCGCCCTGCCGCCTGGCAACGCGCCCTGGTCGGGAATCACCTACATGGCCGACGTCCGCGAGATCAGCGATTCCATGGACGCCGGGTTCAGTTACACGACGCGCCGCCTCCTCCGCTTCGCCTTCCACGCGCGCAAGACCTTCGACGGCCGTAATACCGATTCAGCACTCTGGTTGGGCGGCTCCATTGACATCCCCTTCAACCACCTCTTTGGGCGTGGCAAGGAGGCAATGTAGGGGCCTGTGAGGAGATAAGTCCGGCAAGATGCCGCCGAGGTCAGAACCCACGCATCCGTGTCTTGTCCCAGAGGGACATGTGAAAAGAGCCCAACGTTTCAACGCGTGCCACGAGCCGTCCTTTCGATCGGCCCGCCAAGCGTTCTGCGCTGCTTTGCGGCAGCCCGCAACTCGGTAGAGAGCCCGCGAGCGATCAGGCCAGGCAAGCGGAGCGAATGGGCCCAGAGTCGTAGGACGCGCCAGCCCGCCTTCCGCAGAAGGCGGTTCGTGCAGCGGTCGCGCGCCGCATTGCGTGCCATCTTGGGGCGCCAGTAGTCCTGGTTAGTTTGAGGCAGGTGCCCGTGCTCTGGGCAGCCATGCCAAAAGCAACCGTCAACAAAAACGGCGAGGCGCTCGCGAGGGAAGACGAAGTCGGGGTGGCCCGGCATCTGCTGGTGGCGCCGCCAGCCCTTAATGCCGTGGGTACGTAGGATGGCCGCAAGCTTTATCTCCGTCTCCTTGTTTCCGCGGGACCGGATGGCAGCCATGACCTGGGAGCGCCTCTTCTTGCTGAACACATCAGGCATGGGCAAAAACATACCGCGTTCCTCATGACCTGTCCAGGGCAAGCATGGTTGCATGGGTGCTCAACGGGACCTGGCAGGTTCTGGCTGCGGAGAGGCCACCGATCGCGCCCGAGGGGCCGGCGCCCCATTTCTGCGTGCGACCCGGCTCCCCACCCGACGTCCGTCCGTGTGACGCCTGCGGGTGCACGGGCATGCGGGCGAACCTGGTTGATTTATTCGTTCCATGGGTCCAATATTCCTCGTTAGACACTATGCCAACTCTAAAGGCGACAGCCGCAGCAGCCGGACCGGAACACCCGGTGGAACTTTGCTCTCTGGAAAGACTCCAATTCGACTTGCGAAATCCCCGCTACGGGGCCGGAGCAGCAAAGCTAAACACGGAGCGTGAGGCGCTTGACCATATTGTCGAGACCTTTGGGGTGAATGACGTGTTGAGTTCCATCGCCGTAAATGGGTTCTTTGATTCCGAGCCGCTGGTCGGGATTCGCTTAGAGAAAGAAAAAAAGATCAGGGTTTTGGAGGGCAACCGGCGGCTTGCGGCCTGCCTGATTCTGGCGGGAGACGAACGCGCTAGCGGCCAGACGCGCCTTCGCGAGCAGTATGCCGAGATTCACGAAGAGAATGGGCGGAAGCCTGTCAGCCCGGTCCCGGTTATTGTTTACCAGGGGAAGGACTCGATGAAGTCGGTCCTGCCTTACATCGGGGTCCGGCACATTGTGGGGTTTTTGGAATGGGATTCGTATGCGAAAGCTGCGTGGGTTGACCAGGTGCTCCGCGATCAGAAGCTCACCTTGAGAGAAGTGATGGAAATGCTCGGCGACAGGAACGGTACGGCTCCGCGAATGCTGGCTGGCTACCGCTTCGTCAACCAATTGATGTTCCGCTTCGCGGAAATCACTGAAGTCGGAGGCGGTTTGCTTCACACTTAACCAGGAGGGGGTGGCGAGATCTCCGTTGCGAGCGTGAGGCGAGAGCGGGCTCGGTGGGGCGTTGTCGCGCAGGCAACCGGGGCCGCCAAGATGGAGGGAGGCTGGTGAAACGAGGTTTTCAGGCGGGGCCAGCTTGGTTATAGAGGGTTCATGCAAAACATCTTCAAAACCTCACTGACCCCGCAGCAGTATGCCGATCGGAAGTATCATAAGCAAGTCAAGGCGCCGGAAAACTGCCTGAACTGCGGGCGGGCGCACAGTCTGGAGGCGTTGGCGTATTACCACCGGTATGTCAGTTGGCTGACGGGCGTGCTGATGATTTGGGTGCGGCGGTTCCTGTGCCGGCACTGCCGAGTGAGCGTGAGTTGCCTGCCGGACTTCGCCCAGCCGTATCGGGCGGTCAATAGCGAGACCATTGCGGCCGGTTTCAGCGGCCAGACCCGGACCCGGGAACAGAACCGGGCCGTCGAGCATTGGGGCACGGCCATCGCGGTTTACTGGCGCCGGTATCAAGGGCATCTGCCGGCGCTCTTGTGCATCGTGGGCAACGCGTTCGGGGCGCTGCCGCTTCAACCCACGGCCCGGGAGTTTTGGAACGTCCTGCTGGCGCGCTGCGGGGATCTGGCCGGCGCCACCCGAGAGTTGGTCCAGCAATATCACACCTGTTTGTTCGGGACTTACCGCTGCCATCAGCGGCGACCGCTTCGGGCTGCATGAGAGCCCCCGCCCGGGAGTCGGGCGCCGGTTAACCCCCACACACCCTTGCTATTCCAAGTGCGTGAGACCGGCCCCAGACTCGCGAGCGTATGAATCAACCAAGCGATTCCGAAGCATCGGCCCTGGCCCGGCACGCCGCCGCGAGCTGGATACAGGAAGCCATTGCGCAGAACTTCACGTTGGCCCGGGCCACCACCCTGGCCAGCGAACGGCCCTGGGGCGGCAAGCTCTACGGCGCCTCCACTCTGGAGGGCTGGTATTACTTGTGGCGCAACCAGGGGTTCGAGGCCCTGCACCGACAACCCCGCAAAGACAAAGGCGCGCGCAAGGCGCTCAGCCCGGAAGCCTGCCAGGCCCTGGTGGAGTGGCGCCAAAAATATCGGGACCTGACGGTCAAGTGCATCGTGCGCCAGTTGCTCGACAACGGCACGCTCCAGTTGGGCACCTTCAGCCTGCCCTCGGTTTACCGCGTCTTGGCGGCCCACCACCTGGACGCTCGTTCCCTCAAGGCCAATCCACCGGCCGGACTGAGCGGCCCGACCAAGGCCTTCGAGTGTGCCCTGGCCAACCAACTGTGGATGACCGACATGATGTTCGGACCCACGCTCAAGCTGGCCGACGGCCAGGTCATCCATACCCGGCTCTTCTCGCTCCTGGACGACTGCTCGCGCCTGGTCCCCCACGCCCAGTATTACGACTCGGAGAAGCTCTGCTGGTTCCTGGACTGCTTCCGGCAAGGCCTGGCCCGGCGCGGCTTCCCCGAAAAGCTCTACACCGACCAGGGCAAAATCTTCACCAGCTACCACCTGCAGATCGTCTGCGCCAACCTCGGCGTGCGCCTCTGCCACGCGGCCCCCTATGCCGCGTTCTCAAAGGGCAAGATCGACGCCGGTACCGGACCCTCCAGATGGACTTCGAGGCCCGTCTGGTGATTGACCCCGTCCACAGCCTGGAAGAACTCAACGCGCGGCTCTGGCGCTGGATCGAGGGCCAATACCATCAGCGGCCCCACAGTGCGCTGGGCGGCCAAACCCCGGCCGAACGCTTCGCCCAGCGCGCCTCCAACCTGCGCACCGCCGACGCCCAAACTGACTGGGAAGCCCTCTTCCTGTGCCGAGCCCAGCGGCGCGTGCGCCTGGACGCGACCTTCAGCCTGGCGGGCCAACTCTGGGAAGCCCCCGTGCATCTGCGCGGCCAACTCATCCAAATCCGCTTCGACCCCTTCGCCTGGCGCCGCCTGGAGATTTGGTGGGAGGGCAAGTTCCTCGCCCAGGCTCGCCGGTGCGATAAACAACTCAACGCCAAAACCTATACCGACCGCGATTATGAACGGCCCGATAAATCCGCCTGACCTGGACGTCGCCCTCAAGAGCCTGTGGGGTGCCACCGCCATGCCCTTTGGCGCCGCCGTTCCCAAACCCTATGCCGCGCAGAGCTTCCAGCAAGCCCGCCACCGGCTCGAACAGTTGGTGGCCGTGCGCGCCTGCGGATTACTTCACGGACCCAACGGCGTGGGCAAGAGCCTCTTAATCCAGCACTTCCTCTCCAGCCTGCCCGACAAACGCTTCAAGCCCCTGGTGGTGGCGCACTCCTCGGTCACCGGCACCGACCTGTTGCGCCTGCTCTGCGCCGAACTGGGCCAGAACGCCCGGATGCGCCGCTCCGACAACGTGCTGCTCATCCGCCAGGGCTGGCAGCAGTTGGAGCGGCTCTGGCCGGTCATCGTCATCGATGAGGCGCAGAACTTGAGCGCCACCGCCCTGGAGGAAGTGCGCCTGCTCTCTTGCGACCGGCGCGACACCCAGCCGCCCTTCAGTTTGCTCTTGGTCGGCGACGAGCAACTGCTGCCGCGCCTGCAAATGGGCATCAACGCGCCGCTCTTGGCCCGCCTGAGCTTTTGCCTGCCCCTGACGCTCTGGACGGCCGACGAACTGGCCGGCTACGTCCAGGCCCGCCTGCAGGAGGTCGGCATCCACGCCAACCCCTTTGACGCAGCGGCCCTCCAACTGCTCATTCGCGCCGGCAACGGCCTGCCCCGGCTGCTCAATCACCTGGCCCAGCGCGCCCTCGAAGAAGCCGCGGGGCAGAACTCCCGGTCCGTTACCGCCGCTCACGTGCAGCGCGCCTTGGAACTGCTGCCCTGGGTCGCCCAATTGGTTCCATGAGCCCCGTGAGCTATCCCCAGCCCCCATCTGCGGCCCGTTCGTCAGGCTTGTCTGACGGGGTGAACGGGCCACCCCCAGGCTCGGTCCCGGCGACCCTGCTCCAACTCCACCAGACTTATTGCCAGCTCACCGGCCAAACCCTCAGCCTGGGCTTTGACCGGGAGCGGCTCTGGTTCGAGTTCCACCGCGCCGGCTTCACCCAGGCCGACCTCCTCCAGGTCGTGCGCTATCTGCAAAAGGAAATCCGCCACACCCGCCGCAATGTCGGCGCCCTCAAGCTCTCCAACCTCTTGCAACTGGATCGCTTCGAGGAGGACCTCAACATCAGCCGGGTTCGCCTCACGGCCCCGCCACCCCCCAAAACCCCGGCCGCCCTCCTGCCGCCAACCTGCTCACCGGCGCAACAGGAGCGCGGCCGACAACGCGCATTGGAGCAACTGCGCCGACTCAAAGAAACCCTTCGCTAAAGAGCCTATGCCACTGGACCTTTCCATCCTCGAAAAGCTTGAAATCGCTCACCGCCTCGTCGCCGAAGCGCTGGGCCGAGCGCCTCAACTCTGCGACTGCCGCCTCGATCAGGCTATGCTGGTCTTGGAGCTATCCATCAAACGCGCCCGGCGTTCGCCACAAATGCGTCTGCGCCTGCCACCGGACCGCCGCGAAGAGGCCTTCCTGTTCTGAGCCCCATCCCTTCGCCAAAACGGCCTCTCGCCCCGCCGCAGGGGTGTGCCGCGCAGCATCCGCCTCTCCGCCCCTTACCCAAGCCACCAGCTTCCTCGACTATCTTGATACGCCTTTGTCGAACCTCCTTGATTATCAAGATACTTTTCTCCCAGAAAAGCGTGAAGCGGAACACAATTGATCCGGACCGGCCAATTCCGGCCTGACCAGAGCCAGCGCAAGGGCCGCGGAAGCAACCCCGAGTATCCATTCTCGTGGGTTTATACGGCCTTGGACAATCCTCCTATCAGGGAGTTTGTGGGATTTATTGAGAAGGACGGGACTCCGGACGAGCAGCCGGTTCCCGAGGACAAGCTGGAGCACGCTGGCTTGGTCATGAGGTTCATGTTTGGCGACAAGAACCGCGGAGTTCCTGCTGTGGTCGAGGACAGCCGGGACATCGGGGAACTGGCTAAAGTCGTACGTGACACGGTGCTCTGCAGCCGTTTGAAGGAGGGCAAGGCGCTCAGGCTGGTTATGGAGGAGGCGCGACCTTCGGTGGAGCGGCTTCAGGAGGGTTTTCAGAAGGTGGCGGACCAGCTGAAGGACCTCCTTGGTCTCATCGTACCAGGCACTTTGAAAGCCGATACCGCCCTCAGTCTAATCGAATCGGCGAGGACGGTGTCGAATCTCGCCAGGAAGGCCCTCTCCGACCTAAAGACGATTGCCGCTGGGGGGGATGACTCCACTGAGGACGAGAAGTGAATCCCGACAACTGGCAGGAACGGCACAAGCAGTTTAAGGCCGCGCTTGATGCAGATCAGGTGGAGGCACAGGCCATGTTGGCTGGTGCGGCAAACGTCGAGGTTGGTATCGAAGATGAGCGCATGGCGGGAGTTGTTGATGACGCGCTGATCGAACATGGGAATAGTTGGGAGGAGCGGCAGGTCGTGCTTGAGAGTCTGAGCGGAGCGATTGCGGAGGAGGTGGACCGCCGGTCATCGATGATGAAGCAGGCCTACCCGTTTGGGATCACAAAAGGGAGTTCATTGTCGTACCGGCCAAGCCGCAGCGGAGTCTATGAGTTCTGCCTTGCCGCCGCCCTAAACCCCGCTGGCGAGATAGAGGGAATGCCAAAGGCGTCCGCGGTTTTTGAGTTGATCGCCCGCGACGTGCTGGCTTCCCACCTGGGGGATGGGGCGAGGGGGTTCAGGGCAGGCGCGCCTTCGTACGACTTCGAGAAGAGAGGCAGCTCGGCCCGAGAAACTTTTCTCGCGCTGGAAAAAGAGTGCGGCGAGTTTCACTGGTGTCCCGAGGCGGGTTTTCCCGAGGAACCAACTTTCAACCACCTGCGAGACGCTGGGCTCGACATTGTCGTTTGGAAGCCGTGGCTGGATGGCCGGCTGGGCCAGCTCTTTGCGATTGGGCAGTGCGCTTGCGGAAAGAATGATGTGGATGCAAGCAAAGGGCGCGAGCTGAGCCCGGCTCGCCTCAGAATATGGTTGCGGCCAATTTGCCACGCGCCCCCATTGAGGTGTTTCTTTGTCGCTCACCACATTCCCAATGCGTTGGAGTTGTACGCGATTTCGAAGGACGCTGGTGTTGTCTTTGACCGGGCACGCATGGCGCTGGTCGCGGAATCATCAGCGGGCGGGTTGAGGTCACGCGAGGGCATAGACTACCATCGGATGGCGCAGATGTACGCTAAGGCGGCGTAAATAAATAAAGGTATCAAGTTGGTTCACCCGTGAGGCTCGATGGTATAGTTCCACTCACCATGGAACTTGTTAGGCTTTAGGTTCACTTGCTTCATCTGCTCGCGTGAGACTTTTCTACCCGTCGGATACTTTCGACGATCCAGCCGGCAGGTCACCGTCAATCCTTTGGCCGTCGTTGTGCTGGCAATCAGGTTCACGACCGTCTGGTAATCTCGCAACGGTTCACCGCGCCAGTTGGACGAAATGAACGAAAAGAGTCGGTGTTCGATCTTGTTCCACTTGCTGGTGCCGGGCGGAAAGTGGCAGATGGAAAGGCACAGCCCACTTTCGTCGGCAAAGCCCTGCAACTCGAGTTTCCAGAGTCGCAGCCGCCACCCATTGCTGCCTCCGCCATCGGCGGTGATCCACAGCGTCCGGACCGCAGGATAAAGTCTTCGCCCTTCAAAGCGCCACCACCCACGAATCGAGGCCACCGCAAAGGCCCCCGTGTCATGGTCGGTGCCCACGTTTACGAATCCGCTGTTGCGCCCCAAGTCATAGATGCCGTAGGGATAGGCGCGAGGCACCTCGGGCTCATCTTCCCCCATCGAGAGAGGGTTTGTGAATGAAATCTCCCGGTCCAGCGCGGTTTTCTTGCACCAAAAGTGTTGTCTCTAATAGTGCAATATTTATCTTGCACCCTCCGCGGTCCGCTCGTATGCTCCAACCATCGTGTTCATTAAACGCAACCACACCGTCCTGGCCGGCAAAGACTACCGGTCCGTCCTCTTGGTGCAGGGCAAGCGCGTGCTGGCCAAGCGCCCGCCGGGGCGCCCCGCCGCTGGCGCTCCCGCCCCCAAATCGGTGGTGATCCACCAAACGCTGGCCAATCTTTCCAAGCTCCCGCCCGAGCTCATCGAGTTGATCGAGCGACACTGCAAGCACCAACCGCCCCCACCCGAGGGCCCCGTCGGGCCAGCCGGCGGCGGGGAGGCGTCGAGCGCCATTCACCAAGGGCCGTGTTATGGTGTGCTGGCCGCCTTGGATGGCCTGGCTCGGGAGATAGGGTTGGTGCAGGCGGTGGGAGAGCAAAGCCGCTCCCAGCGCCTGGCCCTGTTCTTAACCTACGCTCGGGTGGCCCACCAGGGCAGCCGCTTGTCGGCGGCGCGCTGGAGTGAAGACCACGCGGTCAAGGAAATCCTGCAGGTGGGCAGTTTCGATGAGGACGATCTCTACGCCGCGCTGGAGGACCTGGAAGGCCGGCAGGCCAGTATCGAAACGGCGCTAGCCCCCAAGGTGGCAGCGCCCAAAGCGCGAGCCATTTATCTGTATGACGTGACCAGCGTGTATTTTGAGGGCCTGGAAAATGAGTTGGCCGATTTTGGATATAATCGCGAGGGCAAGAAGGGCAAGAAACAGTTGGTGGCCGGGCTGTTGACCGACAGCCATGGGGAACCGATTTCGATTCAACTCTACCGGGGCAACACCGGAGATCCGCCGACATTCTTGGACGCGGTGCAGAAGCTCAAGGTGCGCTTTGGGGCGGAGGAAATAGCCTTGGTGGGAGACCGGGGCATGATCAAGCGCCTGGGCAAGGCGGCGCTGGGCGAAGCCAGGTTCTGCTATGTGACGGCCTTGACCGATCCGCAAATCCGAGCGTTGCTGGCCAAGAAACGGCTGCAACTGGAGCTCTTTGAGGACAAGCCTGCGGAGGTGGAATTGGAGGGCAAGCGTTATGTGCTCCGGTGCAATCCTCAGACCCAGGCCCGGGAACGGGCCCGCCGCGCCAACCAGTGGGCTCGCGTGCAAGCCAAGATCACGGCGCGCAATCAACAGGTGGAGCAGAAGCCCCGCAGTGAGCCTGAGAGTTCGCTCAAGCAAGCCCAGGCGCTGCTCACCAAGTATCGGCTCCGGGGATGGGTGAAAGTGGAATTAGCCGGGCGCAAAGTGGTTTGGACCGAAGATACGGCGGTGCGGCAGAAGCAGGCTGAACTGGATGGGTGCTATGTGATCGAAAGCGATCTGCCCAAGGAGGTGGCCGACACCCAGCAGGTGCATGACCGCTATCTGGATCTGACGCAGGTTGAGCGGGACTTTCGCACGCTCAAAACCGGGCTCTTGGAACTGCGGCCGATTTTCTTGCGCAAGGAAGGTCGCACGCGCGGGCACGCCGTGGTGTGTCTGCTGGCACTCAAGCTGGCGCGGGAGTTGGATCGGCGGCTGGCGCCGCTGGGTTTGACCGTCGAGGACGGACTGGAGCGGCTCAAGGGCGTACGGTTGGTGCGGCTGGGCGACAGCGAACCGGAGCTGTGGAGATTGCCCGCCAGCTATCCTCCGGCGCAGACCGAGGTGTTGGCAGCGTTGCCGAAGCTGAAGCCGCCAATGTTGTCTCTAGGAAAAGCCAACAGGCGGCGGCTGACCAACCCGCGCAAGGGACGCACCTAGAAGGACTTGTGCAGACAAGTCACGGCCGACCGTCCCTTCATCAATGGGGGAAGGTCAGTCGGGACCCGGGAAGTCGTGCCCCTTGACCCGTTGCGGTTGTTTCGCCACACGCCATTGTTGGCCGCTATTGGCGTAGTTGCCCACCAGTTCCTTCTTCTTGGTGTCCACCGAAATGACCGGCTCCCCCGCCGCCAAGGCCCGCTTCACGCACCGGTTGATATGCCGAAATTGGGCGTCGCGGTCCGGGTGGTCCTCCCCTTCCTCCAGCTTCCGATTGCTCTGCAAACTGTAGTCCTGCTCGTGCAGCAGTTGGGCCACCCGCATGTGGCTCACCGGATGAGCTTGCTGGCTTAACTCCTCGGCCAGGGTCCGAGTGCTCTTGCAGACCCAGCGCAAGGGAGATTCCGGATCGCCGCGAGTTCCGCCCTCAATCAAATCGTCCAGCGCCGCCACCAGCCCGGAATCCAACACCGTGAGGTTCTTGCGTCCGGCGCCCGGGCGCCGGATGCGCTCCGCCAGCGAGGAGTCGCCCCGCTCGATTTCGCCAATACCCTTGAGGATGGCTTTGCGGGACAAGCCACAAGCCCGGTGAACCACGCAGACACCGCCATAACCCATCTGCATAGCTTCATTGGCGGCGGTAAGGCGCCGGGTCCGCTCATTTAGGAGTGGCCAAATGGCCCTGAACTTCTGCGTCAGCGCGGCAATAGCACTCATGTGCAGCTATCATACCACGATTCTCAGAAGTTGATACCTTTATTTATTTACGCCGCCTAATCCGCGAGTTGCGCAACCAGCGCTTGCGCGACCGCGGCAAACAGGGGCGGTGGCACCGCATTCCCAATCGCGCGGAAGCGCTCCTCCACCGACCTGACAGCAAAGGCGCAAGGCTGGGCGAATCCCTGAAGGGCAGCGCATTCCAGGTAGCTGAAGCGGCGGGCGAAGCCATGTTCTGCGAACGCCCAGCGGTCAGTTCCGAGCTTCCGCAGCGGCGGCGAATCCGGGTGCAAGCCGACGTGCCGCCAATGGGCAACAACACAGGGGGACTGCTGGTGCCATTCGCGGCGGCGGTTACGGGAGAGATAGTACCAATGGAACGGCTCCTCGTTGTAGGAGCCCGGGGGAGCCTTCCGGAAACCCCAGATGCGATCTTTCAGTGTGGTGTGCCGCTTCGCTCGACCTGGGCCGTGTGTTTCCTTGGGAAATGCAAAACTCTTCCGCTCAGAGGAGCGGATGCCGACAATGAAGAGGCGCTTGCGGTCTTGAGCAAGCCCGTAGTCCTTCGCGTCGAGGACCCGCCAATTCACGCTGTAACCGGCCATGCGAAAGCGTGTAAGCTGGGCACGGAGCAGCTGCCGGTTCTGCGAGAAACGCATCCCATCCACATTCTCGACGACGAAGGCACGAGGGCAGACTCGTCGGAGAGCACGATCGAAGTGCTGGTAGAGATAGTTGATATTGTCTTCGTCGTTGCGCCTTCCACCTTGGCTGTAGCCTTGGCAGGGGTAGCATCCCACTAGGAGTTCTGCTTTGGGAAATTCGCTGACCCTGGCGATGTTGTCGTGCCGAATTATGTTCTGTGTTCCGGTTACGGCCTGGTAGAGTTCGCAGGCGGATTCGTTGGCGTCATTGGCCCACACAACGCGAACTCCGGCTTCACGCAGCCCAAGATCGCTGCCACCACAGCCCGAAAAAAGGGATACAGCGTCAGAAATCTCTTTGGTCGCTTCTGCCTTCAAGATAACGCTACGTTCCGGATCTTGTCAATGACCCGGCAAATAACACATCGGGAGAAGAAAGGCAAGTCCGATTGCGAAACTCCGGGCTGGGACAATCCGGTCGCGGCGTTGCGGAAGCATGGGTACCACGTTATTGATCGCCTGATCGTGCCGCTTTTCGACTCTTGGGAAAATCGCACGCTTAATGGAAAATAGCCCAACATTTCAAGGCTTGTCATTACCCACATCTTTTCGTGTTCACATTAGCCATGCTTTTCCACCCCGCAAAACCTCCGAAAAACCAAGAGAATCTGCCCGCAGGATGTCCGCGGGACCGGGGTGGCAGCGCGTTGGCGGGAACGCGGGGGGCCAGTGAGCCGATGACAGCGGCAACGCCTGATTCACAACATATTGATGTACAATGACTTACGCACATAACTTCTGTTCACGCATCCCGGCAAAGATGTGGGTAATGACAAGCGTTTCAAGGTTGGGTCCAACCGCGCCAGAAGGTAAGCCCCGAAGTTTGTGCCATTGCCAAATGGCACAAATATAGGGATGGCTGCTAGCGCGGGAGGAAGAGCGATTTGACGAGCTACGCTCCTGCCGCCTCGGGCAGAGACTCGACGAAACGCACTTCGGCCTCGATGCCCAGGCGCGCGGACAGTTCGGATTCGATGTCGCGTCTGGGGTTTTCCGCCCCGGAGAGCGTGCCGGCGAACAGGTCCTTTGAGATTTCGATGGCGATGCGGAGATGCTCTTCGGAGGGCTCGATGAGAAAACGGTGCCCGGCCGCGCGGGTTTGGGTCAGCATCCCGGCGATCTGGGGCGAGTAGAAGCAGGTTTCCTTAACGCGAAAGCGCCGGTCCAGGCGGGCCCCGATGCGGATGATGGCGCCGGTGCGGGCGCAGGGGCATTTGTCGCGGCGCAGTTCGGCGGCGATGCGGGTGCGGTAACGCAGCAGCGGCATCGCCTCCCGGCCAAGGGTCGTCAGGATCAATTCGCCCTGGCAAACCTCCGGCAGGAATTGGTCCTCGTGAACGTGCAATTGCCCCGCCTCGCATTCGATACAGAGGCCGGGGTCCAGGATTTCACTGACGCCGAAGTTGCACTGGAGGGCGGCGAAGAGACCTGCGGCCAGTTGGCGGCGCACTTCCTGGTCCACGGGACGAGACAGCAAGACGGCGCGCAAGTGAAGGGACTGAGGATCGAGGCGCCGCTTCTCCAGCGTATCGATGAGCGTGAAGGCGTTGCTGGGGCTGGTGATAAGAATGGTGGGGCGATAGGTCTGCAACATCGCCAACTGGTAATCGATGTGGAGGGCGTCTTCGGCAATGACCGAGGCTTCGATGAGTTCGGCCCCCAGGACGTAGCCCGACGCGCCGGGGTGGAGGGCGCCGCCCAGGGAGATGAGCACAACGTCATTGGCCGTGACGCCGCAGGCGGCTAACTGGCGGGCGACCAGCCGTCCCCACTGGGCCAGGTCATTGCGCGTGTGGCCAATGACCAGCGGCTTGCCTTCCGGCCCCAGCGTCGAGTGCAAACGAATGACCTCACGCAAGGGAAAGGCAAACAGGCCGTAAGGAAAACTGGCGGCCACCTCCTCCGGCGTGGTGAACGGCAGACGCGCCAGGTCGGCCAGGGAGTCCAAACGGACCTCGGCCAGTTTCTCCCGATAGCGCCGCACATTGCGGCGGAGCCGGACCAACAGGGCTTGGAGGCGCTCGAGCTGGAGTTGCTCCAGCTCGGGGCGCGGCATCAGTTCGTAACGACGATCAAAGATGCTCATAATTCACAATTCATCCTTCATCCTTCATCCTTCATCCTTCCCCCCAAATAGGCGCGCTTGACTTCCGGGTTGTGGAGCAACTCGGCGGCCTCGCCTTCCAGGATAATCTCCCCGGTCTCCATCACGTAGGCGCGGTCGGCGATTTGCAGCGTGGCGGCGGCGTTCTGTTCCACCAGCAGCACGGTCAGACCCAGGTCATTCATCCTGAGAATCTCGGCGAACAGCTCCTCGACCAGCTTGGGGGCAAGGCCCATTGACGGCTCGTCCAGCAGGAGGAGTCTGGGTCGGGCCATCAAGGCGCGGCCCAGCGCCAGCATTTGCTGCTCGCCTCCCGAGAGGGTGCCGCCCAATTGGCGAAGGCGCTCGCGGAGCCTGGGAAAGCGTTCGAGCACGATTTGCATTTGCAGGACCCGGTCCGGGTTGTGGTAGCCGCCCAACAGCAGGTTCTCCCGCACCGTCAT
Source organism: uncultured bacterium (assembly GCA_963713735.1). Lineage (GTDB taxonomy): Bacteria > Verrucomicrobiota > Verrucomicrobiia > Limisphaerales > UBA8199 > CAVQND01. The sequence continues at coordinate 345,424 of CAVQND010000007.1, read as the reverse complement.
GTCGGCAAAGATCATCTTGCCCTCGGGCACGAGCACCGTGGAATGGCTGATGCTGCGCCAGGCCGGCTGGCCGCACACGTCCCGGCCATCGATGAGAATCTCCCCTTGCCAGGGCGGGAGCAACCCGATGATCGAGCGCAGGAGGGTGGACTTGCCCGCCCCGTTGGCGCCCAGCAAGCCGACGATCTCTCCGGCGCAGACATGCAGGCTGGCCCCGCGCACCGCCTCAAGGCTGCCGTAGCCGCATCTGAGATTCTTTACTTGAAGCAACATGTTCGGATTCTCCGCCCAAATAGACGCCGATGACTTTCGGGTCGTTCTGCACCATTGCCGGGGGCCCCTCGGCAATCGGGATCCCGTTGTGCAGCACCAGGATTTCGTCCGAGAGCCCCATTACCAGGGACATATCATGCTCGACCAGCAGGATCGTAATGGCCCGCCGGCGAATCCTGCAAATCAACTCGCCCAGGTCCTCTTTTTCTTTGGTGTTGAGCCCGCTGGCCGGCTCATCCAGCAGCAACATCTCAGGCTCGGTGGCCAGCGCCCGCCCCAGCTCGACCATCCGTCGTTGGCCGAAGGCCAGCGCCCCCGCCGGACAGCCGGCCAAATGTGCCAGGCCAACATATTCCAATTGCGCCAGGGCCGCCTGGCGGATGGCCTTTTCTTCCCGGGCCTGGCCCGGCCAGCGCAAGGCGCAGGCCAAAAACTCCCGGCGCGTCCGGCGGTGGCGGCCGACCATTACGTTCTCGAGCACGCTCAAGCGCGGAAACAGGCTGGGATTCTGAAAGGTCCGCGACAGCCCGGCCCAGGCAACCCGGTAGGCTCCAGCCCGCACAGGGACTGTCCTCGAAAAGTAATTTGGCCTTTTTCCGGCTTGAGCAGGCCGCAAATCAGGTTGAAGAGCGTGGTCTTGCCGGCGCCATTGGGACCGATGATGGCCTTGATCTGACCGGAGTTGACGACAAAAGAAACCTGCTGCAGGGCCACAAGGCCGCCAAAACTGCGGCGGAGATTGTTGACCTCAAGCAGCGCCATGGCCGCGCCTCCTTTCCAAGGGCTTGCCCGCCAGGCGCTTGAGCCACGCGCCCAGCGGTTTGAGCGGCCCTTCCGGAGCCAACGAGACAAGCAGGATCAAAATCGCCCCGAAAACCGCGTTGTCGTAACTGCCAAACCAGCCTCGCAACGAACAATAGTTCAGAGCGATGCTCATGAGGGCCACCCCCCACAGGCTGGCCATGCCTCCTGCCGCAGCCAGGGCCACGTAGCGGACGGACTTAAAGGCGCCCGCCTCCGAGGGAGCGATGCCGCCGTTGTAATGGGTGAAAAAGACGCCCGCCAGCGCGGCCAGCAGGGCGCTCAGAACAAACACCTTGAGCTTGTAACGGGCCGTGTTGATTCCCATCGCGTTGGCGGCGGTTTCGCCGTCATGAATGGCCTGCAAGGCCCGGCCCACGCGGGAATGAACCAGGTTGCGGAGCACCAGCACGGCCAGCAGGATCAGGCCGCAGGCCAGGTAGTAGTTTTGCACCCGCGCCGGCCCCTTGCCCGAGACGCTCAAGCCGCCGGCCAATGGCCATTCCGGCACGCCGTTGATGCCGTCAGCCGCGCCGGTCAGCGAAGCGGCCAGGAGCATCTTGTTGACGATGACGCCAAAGCCCAGCGTCGCCATCGCCAGATAGTGGCCCCGCAGGCGCAAGGCCGGATAGCCGATGAGGCAGGCCACGACCGTCACCAGGAGCATCGCAGCCAAAAACGCCGCCCACGGAGACACGGTCAGCAACGGCTTGCCATACAAGTCCTGCCTGGCGACCAACAGATGCGCCGCCTTAAGCCAGGGGACCGCCGTGGCCTTCTCCAGCCAGGAGAGATCGTGGGTGGTCAGCACCGCCGAGGTGTATCCCCCCAGAGCGAAGAAGGCCCCGTGCCCGAGGGACACCTGGCCCGCATAGCCCATCACCAGGCACAGGCCCAGCACCACCAGGGCGTAGTAGGACGCCATCGTGAGCTGCGTCAGGCAGGTACTCCGTCCCGCTGGCGCGCATCCCAACCTCAGCCCCTACGGCCGTCAACGCAAAGAGCGCGAACGGCAAAGCGGACCGGATGCGATTCATCAGGACCCTCCTCCTTCGCCTCCCGCCCCGCGGCTCCAGAACGTGGACTGCGGATCGTGGACTGTGGACCGTGGACAACTCTGCGAGGCATGAAGCATGAAGTATGGGGTATGAGCTGCGGACTGCTGACTACGCGGGCGCAAATCCGCTTTTGACCCCATTGTAATCGAGCTTCTGTCCCCGGGACACTGGGCCTTGAGCATTCCTGCTTCGAGCTGATTCTCCCACGGGCACGCGCTGAAAGCGCGCAGGCATACCAGCCCAGGGCAACGCCCTGGGAAAGCCGGTCCCTGACTACACTCTGGCGCCCTGAAAGGGCGCAGGTCATGGAAGCTACCCCCGCCCTTGCAGGGCGGGCTTTGCCATTGGAGGCCGGTTTCCCAGGGTGTTACCCTGGGCCGATGTGCCCGCACGCCGTTGGCGTGCAAAAAGCCCAAGCCCCAGCATCTTCGAGACAGAACGCAGGGGCCAACGGGGTACAAAAGTAGATTTGCGCCCGGACCCCGCCCTTTGGACGGCCGACTTCGCCTCTCGAACATCGGACTTCGGACTGCGGACTGCGGACTTCCCCTCACCCTTCCCTCACAGTTCCGGCGCTGCGCGAGCCGAAGAGCCCGCGCGGCCGCACGAAGAGCACCAGCAGCAAGACCGCGAACGCGGCGACATCGTTGTAAGCAGCCGGGAGACGGCTGACGCTGGCGGCCTCCAGGACGCCGACCAGCAATCCACCCAGGACCGCCGCCATAGGGTTGCCCAGGCCCCCCAGGATGGCGGCGGCGAAACCCTTGATAGCCAGGGGTGTGCCCATTTCGTATTGAGTCATGGTTATCGGAGAGATGACGCAACCGGCCAGGGCGCCCAGGGCCGCGCTCAGCCCGAAGGAGAGTGTCCGCATGTTCCCCAGATTGATCCCCGCCAGCATCGCCGCTTCCGGGTTGGAGGAACAAGCCCGCATCGCCCGGCCTTGCAACGTATATTGGAGAAAACCTTGCAATGCCAGCACCGTCACGCCGACCGTCCCCAGCACCCACAAGACCTGCGGCGATATGGCCGCACCCAGAAAATGGAGCGAGGACACCTCGTTGCCCGTGAAATAAGGCAGAGACCGCACCTTCTCGTCCCAGAGGTGCAGGGCCGCTTCCTGCATGACGATGGACAGCCCGATAGTGATGATGATCAGATGCAGAATCGAATGGCGGCGCAACTTGCGGAAAAACAGGATTTCCAGCAGGCATCCGATCAGTGCCACCACGAGCACTGCGCCGGTTATGGCCACCGGCAGCGGAACGTAACGCGCCAGAGTCACCGCGACCATCCCTCCCAACATTACAAACTCACCCTGTGCCAGGTTCAGCACGCCGGTCGCGCTGTAGATGAGACTGAACCCAATGGCCACCACAGCATACACGCTGCCCTTGGTAACTCCCGACAGCAAGTATTGCAGCGCTAAGTTCTCTCCTGTCACTACTTTTTGTAGGTGGTGAACTTGCCTCCTTTGACCGTGAGCATTTCGAAGGCACTCAAATCCAGACCGGTGTGGTCCGTGGCGGAATAATTGAAGATGCCGTCGGTGCCGACGAACCCCTTGAGGTTCTCGATGGCATCGCGCACTTTCTCCCGATCCGGACTGCCGGCTCGCTTGAGGCCCTCGACGACGACCATGAGCGCGTCATAGGCGTGCCCGCCAAAGGTGCTGACGTCCTCATGGAAGGCCGCCTCGTAATCGTGCTTGTAAGTCGCCAGCACCTTTTTCTGCGGATGGTCCTCCGGCAGGTCATCCACGATCAACAGGCGGCCGGCGGGAAAAAGCGTGCCCTCGGCGGCGACCCCCGCCTGCTGGACGTACTTAGGGTTCCCGAAACCGTGGCTTTGGAACAACGGCACCTCCAGCCCGAGCTGTCTCATGTTTTTGGCCACGATCGACTGGGCCGGGACGATCGACCAGTTCACCACGGCCTGCACCCCCGGCCTGCTCTTGACTTTGGTAAGGATGTCGGTCAGGTCGGTCGCCTGCCGGTCATAGACCTCATCGGCCAGTATCTCGATGCCCTCCGTCCTGGCCATGTCTTCCAATTGCTTCTTGCCCGCCGCCCCAAAACCATCGTTGCTGCTCAACACGGCGATCTTGTCAATCCCTTTCTCCTTCATTGTCCGGTAAATCCAAGTAACCGCCTGGCTGTCTTTCTGGGGCACCTTGAAGACGTATTTGGCCACCGGGTTGACTATCACCTCCGCCGCCGCGCAGGAGACAAGTATCATCTTGTTCTCCTCGCACAGGCCCTTGATCTGCATCGTCTCCCCGCTGGTGGACGGTCCGATGACCGCCAGCACCTTGTCTTCTTCGATCAATTGTTTGGCAAAGGACACGGCCTTCTCCGGGCTGCCCCCGGTGTCCTTGAGCACCAGTTCCAGCTTCCGCCCGCCTATCCCGCCGGAGGCATTGATCTGGTCGACCAGCAGGCGGGCCGTTTTCGCCTCCGGCGCCCCCAAAAACGAAGCCGGGCCGGTCACCGAAAAAAGGGCGCCGATCTTGACCGGCTTGGGTTGGCTGGCGGCGGAAGCCGTATGGGGAGCCAGCAGGACGCCGAACAAACATGTTGCGGCAAGACTATGAAGAGTTTTTTTCATGACATTCTGTTTTGGTTTGAACAATGCTTGCGCGGCGCCCGACCGAGGCCCCAAGGCCAACAGGGCCCGCGAAAACTGAGCCCATCCGGACGAGGCCCTCATTTGACTACTGGCCGGAGCACCAGGTTGCGGTACTCGATTCCCGTGTGGTCGCCTTGCAGGTAGATCGGGCCGGGACGGCTCACGTCCGACCACAAGGCCCCGCCGGTGCAGCCCAGGACCGGCTGATTATCGATGATGCGCGTGCCGTTGAGGATGACCGTCACATGCCGGTCCACGAAAGTAATATCCATCGTCTGCCACTCGCCCGGGGGTTTCTCGGCTGCCGCCGTCGGTTTGATGCGGCTATAAAGGGCGCCCATGTTGTGCGCGTCAAGCGGGCGGCCGTAAGTGTCCGCCACCTGAATCTCGTAAATCCCGCGCAGATAGACGCCGCTGTTGCCATCCTTGCCGACCCGGGTTTCGAGGGTGAGATTGAAGTCCTCGAACTCCCGATCGGTGCGCAGGTTGCCGTAGTTCTTGCCCTCCTCCTTGACGACGGTGTTGACCAGGAGACCGTCCTTGACGCCCCAGCCGTTGAACGCCTTGGGGTCGGTCAACCGCCATCCCTTGAGGTCCTTGCCGTTGAAAAGCTGTATCGGCTCGCCGAATTTCACATTGGCCAGGTTGGGCGCCGGCGGCATCGGGGCAATCCGTTTCCCCGAGAAGGTGCTCGTATCCACGCCCTGGCCGTTTTCGCGAGGCGTGACGCTGGCCAGTTGGATGGTGTCCCCATCCACCGTCGCGGTGATGGCTTCCACAAGGGTCTTCCGCACCTGCTTGCCGTCCACCCGGCGCCGGATGTCGTGGTTGCGCGTCACCACCAGCTTGCCATCCTCCACCTTGGCCGATGCGGTGGGCTCCACGCTGCCCCACCCCCAGAGCATCCCGGCCTTCAAGCCCCCGCCGGCTTCCTCGACCCCCAGCCAGCCCGGGGCCCCGCCGGGCAGCGTGAGCGCCCAGCCGCCCAGAAATGGATTCTCCGCCGCCGCCGCCGCGCCCAGTGCCGCGCTCAAGAACAGGATACCTACCTTGATTCGCAAGAAATGACGCATAAGCATGCCGCCCTTATGCTCCCCCGTGCCCCGCAGCGCAAGCAGATTCTTGCGTGAGGAGCAATGCCTCATTGAAAGCGGCTGAACCGCCCTTTCGTAGCGGCGTCTCGGCAGAGCGCCGCCATACCCGGAAACTGTCTCCAGCGGCGCTCTGCCGAGACGCCGCTACGCCTCGCTTCCTGGGCTGATGTGCGCGCACGCCGCTGGCGTGCAAAATGGCGAAACCTCAGTCGCGACTTTCCCGCCGGCAGAATCCGACGAGTTGGCAGAAGCCCCAGGGACGGGGCGTATCTCACTTTTTTGGGTAGCCGCTCCTAATCGTAATCTTAATCCTGCTCCTAATCTCCTTGTTTTCATGGTCGAACAGGCGATTCATTCAGAGCAAGATTAGGATTAGGATTAGGATTAGGATTAGGATTAGGGGCTAGAAACTGCCACCTAAGAAAGTGAAATGCGCCCACCGGGACCCAAGGCTTTCGTTCCCCCTTGACACCGCTGCTGCCAGGGCCATGCTCGGGCCATGAATTCAGCTCCTTCACGCCGCGTCGCTTCAAGTGGTCAGGGCGCGGGCGCCTCGGTCACCCGGCGCGCGTTCATGCAGACTATTGGACTGGGGGCCGCGGCCCTCGGATTGGCTCAGCCGGCCTTTTCCGAGGAGAAACCGATCCAGGGATTTGAGAGGGCGCCCGAGGACCCGCTGGCCTCGAAAGGCTGGCGGCCCGTTTCCGATCGCAAAATTCGGGTTGGCATCGCCGGCTATGGCGTCTGCAAGTTCGGGGCGGAGTTCGGCTTCCAACACCACCCGAATGTGGAGGTGGTGGCGGTGAGCGATCTTTTTCCTGACCGTTGCGCGGAGTTGGCCCGAGTCTGCGGTTGCAGCAAGACTTATCCGTCTCTGGAGGACATGGTCAAAGACGACCGCATCGAGGCGGTATTCGTTGCGACCGATGCCCCCAGCCATCCGCGGCACTGCCTCGAGGTCTTGAAGCATGGCAAGCACGTCGCCTCGGCCGTGCCGGCGGTCTTCGGTTCCCTCGAAGACGCCCACCAACTGCACGAGGCGGTCAAGGCCAGCGGGCGCAAATACATGATGTTCGAGACCTCGTGTTTCCACGAAGACCTCCACGCCATGCGGACAGATTTACCGGGCCGGCGGCCTGGGCAAGCTCGTCTATTCCGAGGGCGAGTATTTTCATTACATGGAGCAGCCGATAGCCTCTTACAAGGACTGGCGCGTGGGCCTGCCGCCACAGTGGTATCCCACCCACTCGAATGCCTACTATGTGGGAGTGACGGGCGGCAGTTTCACCGAAGTGAGTTGCCTGGGCATGCCCAGTCGAATCGAGCACTTGCAGCCCGCCCACAACCGCTACCGGAATGCCTTCGGCACCGAGATAGCCCTCTTCCGCACGAGCGAGGGCGGCATGTCGCGCATGGGCGTCAGTTGGGACACGCCCGGTTTTGGGGGAGAAATGGGCCGCATCCGCGGACAGAGAGGCTCCTTTTACGGCAAGTTCGAGGGCCTCGAGTCGAGCCTGCCCAACACCAGCCGGCCGCCGCTGCCCCCGGGCGTGGCCGCCGGCGGCCATGGCGGCTCGCACGGCTATCTGATGAACGAGTTTGTCACCGCCATCCTCGAAGATCGCGAACCCCTGGTCAACATCGCCTGGGCCCTGAACCTGACCGTCGCGGGCATTGTCGCCCATCAATCCGCCCTCAAAGGCGGGGAACTCATGAAGATCCCTCAGTTTAGTTAGTCACCGGCGTCAATTTCAACTTCCGCAAGTTGAACGGCTGCCAGCCCTCTTTCCGGGCGCGAATGGAAATGGAGGCCTTGCCGGGCCCCGGCAGTTCGAGCGTGCCCAACTCGAGGCCCTGGAATTTCCCGTAATCACCCGTGGCGGGCGCCTTGGCTTCGAGTTTTTGGGCGCCGAGCCAAACAGTGAAAGAGCCGCTGCCCAGCGCGGCGAGCTCGGCAGTGAGCTTGACTTTTCCGGGGCGGGTCACGTTGAACTGCCATTCCACCCACTCCTCAGGGTTGGTCCAGAAGCCGATGCAATCGCGGTTCTCTCCTGCCTCGTAATTGATGGTTTGGCCGTGAGTGATGGCTTCGGCCGCCGGCAGGGCAAGCGCGCCGTCAGCAGCTTGAGTTAATCCCGCGTTCTCCACCTCCGGCGAGCCGAGGATTTTCAAGACGACTGTCGAGGAGACTTTGTCGGGCGCTTCCGCAGGGACCTGGATGGTCACGCCCTCCGGCCCGGAGGTTGTCTTGAGCGTTTGCCCGTCGACCAGGAGCGAGGCGGACTCGACGGAGTTCTTGAGGCCCGGCACCAGGAGCTTGCCGTTGGCGGGCCAGGTGAAGACGTGGAGATAGAGGGTCGCGCCCTCGGGGGTGAGCTTCTTGGTGGAGCGGCCCCAGGGGAGGCGCTTGAACGGGCTGGCGGTCGTGGCGTAGATGGCCTCGCCGTTGACTTTCATCCACTTGCCGATTTGCTGGAGGCGTTCGACGGAGGGAGCGGGGATGAGGCCCTCGGAGGTGGGGCCGACGTTGAGGAGGTAATTGCCGCCTTTGCTGGCGATGTCCACAAGATTGCGAATGAGGGTCTCGGCGCTCTTCCAATTGTTGTCGTAGCTCTTGTAGCCCCAGGTGTCGTTCATGGTCATGCACGTTTCCCAGTCGCGGCCCGGGTAGCCGGTGGGCGGAACGAACTGCTCGGGAGTCTCGGTGTCTCCATTGAAACCTCCGCCCAGGCGGTTGTTGTGGATGATGCCAGGTTGAAGCTTGAGCAGGCCGACAAGCTGGCGCGCGCGTTCCGGGTTCATCTCGCAGGGGGTGTCCCACCAGAGGACGGAGATCGGGCCGTAGTTGCTGAGGATCTCGCGCACCTGGGGCACGGCGACCTTGCGGATGTATTCGTCCATGCTGCCCGCGTGGGCAGGGTCCCAATGCTGGCCGCAGACTCCTCCGCCGACGTTGTTCCAGTCCTGGGCTTGGGAATAGTAGAAGCCAAGCCTGAGACCCTCCTTGCGGCAGGCGGCGGCCAATTCCTTGAGCGGGTCGCGGCCGAAGGGGCTGGCCTTGACGATGTTCCAAGCGCTGGCCTTGGAATCGAACATGGCAAACCCGTCGTGGTGTTTGGAGGTGATGACAATATACTTCATGCCGGCCTCTTTAGCCGTCTTGACCCATTCTTCCGCATCGGTACTTGACCGGGTTGAACAGGCTGGCAAAGCCCTGGTATTCAGCGCAGGGGATCTGGGCGTTGAACATGATCCACTCCCCGATGCTCCCGATCTTTCTGTCGTGGTAAGTGCCGGCTGGGACCGAATAGACGCCCCAATGGATGAACATCCCAAAGCGGGCTTCGCGCCACCACTTCATGCGGGCATCCCGCTGGGCGGGAGTCTCCCCCGCATAAGGGTCCGCCGAGCTTTCCGCTGAAGGGGCCGCCAGCGGACGCAATGCCCCAATCAGTGCCAAGGCCAAAACCAGTCTCTTTGCATTCATATTAGTTTAAAGCAGAACCGGGGCCATGATACGCCCGCGGCCCAAGTTGTCCAGACCTCCGTGAATACGCCGCTCACCAATTGAGTCAATTAACAATGACAGGCGACGGAATAGAGCTTACTCTTCCAGGAGCAGTATATGAAAAATCGGATACCGTGGAACCTGGGCCTGAGGCTGGCCCTGATCATGGTGCCGTTGGCCGGTTGCTGGGCCCGCCAGGCACCCCCTCCTCCGACAACCCCCATCACTCAGGAACCTGCTCCCGCCCCCAACCTCGCAGAGGCGCCCGCCGTGCCCGTGTCGGCCGAAAGGCCCGCCCCTGCCAACGTCAGGACCGACGGTCCGGTCGGCGACCTCATCAAGCTGGCCGTGGCCGGAGTCAACCCGTCGGTGCTGCTGGCCTTTGCCACCAATTCCGCCACCCCCTTCAACCTCAATGCGGAAGAGGTTATCTACCTCAACGACCTTGGCGTGCCGAGCGCCGTCGTGACCGCGATACTCCAGCATGACAAGGCCCTGAAGGAGCTTCCCGCCAATTCCAGCGCGCCGCTTTCTCCCCCCCCGCCTGGCAGTTTGCCCCTCAACCCGCAACCCCGCCCGCAGGCGCCGCGGCTCCCGCGCCCGAAACCGCCCCTCCCGCCAATCCGCCGCCCCAGGATTACTTGCCCCCGCCGCCGGACGTGGCCGAGCCCGATTTCTACGACGCCCTCTCCCCTTACGGCAACTGGGTCCAGGTCGAGGGCGCCGGGCTTTGCTGGCAGCCCTCGGCCGCCGTCGTCAACCCCTCCTGGCAACCTTACTTCGACGGCGGCCAATGGGTCTATACCGACTGCGGATGGTATTGGGCCTCGGATTATTCGTGGGGCTGGGCCCCGTTTCACTACGGACGTTGGTTTCACCACCATCACTGGGGCTGGTGCTGGGCGCCCGATACAGTCTGGGGACCGTCCTGGGTGTGTTGGCGCTATACCAACGGCTATTGCGGGTGGGCGCCGCTGCCCCCAGGCGCCTGGTACAGACCCGGAATCGGGCTGACGTTCTATGGCCGCGGCGTGGGCGTCGGCTTCGGCTTTGGCCTGGGCTTCGATTGCTTCGCTTTCGTTCCATGGGGGCATTTCAACGAACACCATTTGCGCCCGTGGAGAGTGGGCCGCGACCGCGGCGAGCCGATCTTTCGGCAAAGCACTGTGGCAAGCCGCTTCCAGGGTGTGGGCCGCACGGTTTCAAACCGCGGGCTTTCGGCCGAACAGGTCGCCTCAGCCACTCACGCTCAAGTGCGCCCAGTGGCCATCCGCGAGGTCAACGCCCCTGCCGCCGGCAGCATGCGCGCAGAGCATCTGGCCCCCGGTGGCAGGACTCTGAGTGTCTTCCGTCCCGGCGCCTCGGACCTGAGCCGCACACCTGCCGCTGCTTCCCGGCGGCTTGACACTGCCGCCCTCCGTTCCCCCGGCGCCACCACCTCCGCAGCCACCGCCCGGAACCCGGCAAACCCGCCCTCGCGCTCCTTCGGCGAGTCTCGCCCCGTCCCGTTGGACCCCACCGAGCGTAATCGGGCGCTGAACAACGTCCGCCTCTCCACCCCAGTCAGACCGGCTTCCTCGACCTCCCGGCCTCAACCAGCGTGGCTGGCTCCGCAGACCGCCGACACGCAGAGGCAACCTGTCCCCGCCCAGCGAGACAACTCACGCCCTTCCTTCCAGGCTCCGGCCCAGCGAGAATACAGGGCTCAAACCTACCAGGCGCCTGCTGAGGTGCCGCGCTTCACCCCTCCCGCCGAGCGATCGCGCCTCGATTCCGGCACGGTTTACTCAAGCTCCCCGCGCACTTACTCCGCCCCCGCCCCCGCTCCTGCCCCCGCCCCCGCTCCGGCGCCCCCTGTGCGTCCGTCACCTGCGCCATCGCCCCCGCCAAGCCCAGGCCCGCAACCCCGTGCGGAGCGGAGTGGACGATAACTGGCCGATGTTCGAGCTAACCGCCCCATACGCCCCGGCCGGCGATCAGCCCCAAGCGATTGCCAGGCTCACGGAGGGGGTTTTGTCGGGCGTTAGACACCAAACCCTCCTCGGAGTCACCGGCTCCGGCAAGACCTTCACTGTGGCAAACGTCATCAGGAACGTCAACCAACCGACCCTGGTCATCTCCCACAATAAGACCCTGGCGGCGCAGCTCTACGCCGAGTTCAAGGGTTTCTTTCCCAAGAGCGCGGTCGAATACTTCGTCAGCTACTTCGATTACTACCAGCCGGAGGCCTACATGCCCCGCACCGACACCTACATCGAAAAGGATTCGAGCATCAACGACGAAATCGAGCGGTTGAGGCTCTCGACGATGAGCGCGTTGTTCTCCCGGCGCGACGTCGTAGTCGTCGCCAGCGTCTCCTGCATTTACGGCATCGGCAGCAAAGAGGATTATGAGGCGATGGTCATCTCCCTGCGCGTGGGGATGGAGCTCACGCGCGACCACTTCCTGCGCCGCCTCGTGGACCTGCAATACGCCCGCAATGACGTCGAGTTCACCCGCGGCCAGTTCCGCGTCCGGGGCGATACCATCGAGCTGTGCCCCGCCGGCCGCGAGGATGCCCTGCGCGTCGAGTTCTTTGGGGACGACCTCGAGCGTCTCACCCGCTTCGACCCCTTGACCGGCCGCAAGGTCGAGACGGTTGAGGCCGTGACGATCTATCCGGGCAAGCAGTTCGTCACCCCGGCCGGCAAACTCCGCCCGGCCCTGCTTTCCATCCGCCAGGAACTGGGCGAGCGCATTGCCTGGTTCGAGAAGCAGGGCAAACTCCTGGAAGCCCAGCGCATCAAAATGCGCACCGAATACGACCTCGAAATGATGGAGGAGATGGGCTTCTGCTCCGGCATCGAAAACTACTCGCGCCACCTCGCGGGCCGGCCCCCCGGCTCCCGCCCCTGCACCCTCTTTGACTTCTTTCCCAAAGAATACCTGCTGGTTATCGACGAATCCCACGCCACCGTGCCCCAGATCGGCGGCATGTACGAAGGCGACCGCTCCCGCAAGACCGTCCTGGTGGACTACGGGTTCCGCCTGCCCAGCGCGCTGGATAATCGCCCGCTCAACTTCGAGGAGTTTCAACGTCTGCAGAACCAGACCATCTATGTCAGCGCCACCCCCGGACCGCGCGAGGTGCAATGGTCCAGCGGCCATGTCCTCGAGCAGATCGTCCGGCCGACGGGCCTGGTGGACCCCAAGGTGACGGTCAAACCGCTGGCCGGCCAGATCGATGACCTCATCAACGAATGCCGCAAACGGGCCGATGCCCGCGAGCGCATCCTGGTCACCACCCTCACCAAACGCACCGCCGAGGAATTGACCGATTACCTCCGCGACATCGGCATCAACGTCCAATACCTCCACAGCGAGATTGGCGCCATCGAACGCGTGGAGATACTGCGCGCCCTCCGCAAGGGCGAGTTTGACGTCCTGGTCGGCATCAACCTCCTGCGCGAAGGACTGGACCTGCCGGAGGTGTCGCTCGTCGCCATCCTCGACGCCGACAAGGAAGGCTATCTGCGCAGCGCCACCAGCCTCATTCAAACCGCCGGCCGCGCCGCCCGCCATCTGAACGGGGAAGTGATTCTCTATGCCGACGTGATGACGGAGAGCATCCGGAAGTTCCTGGCTGTATCGGAGTACCGCCGCAACAAGCAACTGGCCTATAACCTCGAACACCACATCACGCCCCGCAGCGTCTCCCGCGCCGTCGAGCAAAGCCTCTCCTCACGCCAGGCCGTCTCCCGCCAGGCCAACGCCCTCCTGGCCGAATCGGGCGTGGACCTCGACATCAGCCAGACCATCAAGGAACTCGAGGAGGAAATGCTCGGCGCTGCCAACAATCTCGAGTTCGAGAAGGCCGCCCTGCTCCGCGACCAAATCCGCGAACTCAAACGGACCCTGGACGGCGCCGCCCCCGCCCCGGCTGCCAGAATCCAGCCGCCCAAGCCGCTCACTTACCCCAAGCCCGGAAAAGGCCGCGGCAACCGCGCCCGCCGCAGCCACGTGCCGTTTTAGGGCCAGGGCCACTCACAAGGTCGCCGAAACGGGCCCCATTCCCTGACCGTAGGAGACGACGTTAGGAGTCTCTGATCAATGGCCTCCGGGGAAGGCCGGCTTTCGCTGTGCCCAAGAATCAATCAGAGACTCCTCACGTCGTCTCCTACAATGGTTTGCGGAGAACTTTGTCACTGGTCCTGGTTCCGGAGCCTGTCGTTATGGAACAGTGCTTGCGTTTGCCGGCCAATGCTTGTACCCTTGGTGTCGTTGGCGCTGTGTTGTGCAGGGTTGAGGCCCCTAAGCAGCCCCTCACCCCGGCCCTTTTCGTTGAGGATTTGGTTGATAAACGGGCCCAGAGTGCCTTTGGACTCGGCGCAGCCGACGTCCGGGTTGGTAGCTCAGTCGGTAGAGCAGCGGCCTTTTAAGCCGTTGGTCCTGGGTTCAAGTCCCAGCCAACCCACCACTTCAAAATCCGAGGAAAACGCTGAAAACCCCTGTAAAATCAGGGCCATTCGCAACTCCAAGAGATTACCGCGAGATGCAAACGGATGCAAGCCGAGGAAGACAGTTGCTCAAAAAGGAAGCGTTTTAAGCAACTTTTTAAGCAACTGGAAAGCGGCCCTGCCGGGCGGCGTCGCCCTCAAGAGCCGACCCTATGGCCCGTGGGGGAGGGGGCACCGGCACATTTTTCCCCATGGCCTCTCCGACGTTCCCTCCTGGGGGGCTGCGGCGATTGGGGTGAACCAGGAACCGGCAACACGTCCGGTAGGCGAATCTGGTCGTGGTGACATCACCGGACGAAACCGCCTGCCGGTGCGGCAGGGCGCGGCCCTTCCCCACCGGAATGATCGCAAACTCGTCCCCAACCGATGGCAGGCCCGGAAGCGGGGAAATGGAATCCGTTCCGCCTAACGCGTGAGTCGCCAGCCGCGCCGGTATCTACGGCATGAACTCCTGCCAAAAAGGCAAACGCGGCGAACGCGACTGGCGCGACGAGCTACGCGCTCACGGCTATGAGGCCCGGCGCGGCCAACAATTCTCCGGCTCGCCGGACAGCCCTGATGTCGTTTGCCCCGCCCTGCCGGGCTTCCACTTCGAGGTCAAACATACGGAGCGCCTCAACGTCCACGAGGCCGTGGCCCAGGCGGTCAACGACGCAGGCGACCAGGTGCCCGTCGTGGCCCACAAGCGCAACCGGGGCGGCTGGCTGGTGACCATGCGGGCCGACGACTGGTTCGAGCTGTTGCGGAGGGCGCGGTCAGCGCGGGCCGGTGCTCCACGCTAAACGTCCTTGTCAGGATGATCCTGCCCGTCCTGGCGCTGGCGCAGCAGTGAGCTGCCCCGCATGGCCGAGGTTGTCATATCCGCCGCACATTTGGTTGTGCGCCGGGCTGGACGCTTCCGCAGTGCCGGTTGCGTCCGCTCCACTCGCATCGGTCAGGTCTCCCTGGGTGCTGCTCCTGGCCGTCAGATTGATGGATTACCTGACCAACGAGTGCAGTTGTGTGCTCGGTTCGGTTCGCTGCCCACGTGGGTTAAACACCGTCGCTGGCACACCCTCAACTTCCTGGCGAAAATGCCGATACCGATAATGGCGGGTCAGGAATTGGCTCGCTTGGCCGGACAGATTCCGGCTACGATGTGCTGCTTCAAATGAAGCAGGCGAACGAAATTATGTAGCACGAGTTTAGAATAACAAATTTAGCGCAGCACGGCTGCGGCCTTCCCAAAAAACCGCGAATTTTAAGTGTAGAGGCCGCGCTGAGTCAGCGCCCAAATCGGGCGCGGCTTGGCGCATTCTTCTACACGGGCGCTTCGCGGTGCCTTTGGGAAGGGGTGCGTTAAGTTCGCGCCCCTTCTCTTTTCCCGGCCATGGCTCGACTGCGCTGGAAAGAAAAAGCCATGAAGCCGACGACCACCAGCAGCAGCAACCTGCGGCCCCCACCAATCGCAACCTCGACATACCGCAAGTCCAGATTCCTCTGCCTTCTCGGCTTGGCCCTGTTCGTGGCCGGGTGCGGCAGTTCCCCTGATTCGGCCCGGCAGGGCCTGGCTAAGCTGGGCAAGGACTTCACCCCGTCGAGCTTCATCGAGTGCGTCGGCAACGGGGACAAGGAGGCGGTGCGCCTGTTCGTCGCGGCTGGCATGGACGTGAACACCCCTGCCGGGGACGGGATCACGGCCCTCATGATCGCGGCGACGAAGGGCCATACCGACTTGGTTAGAACGCTGTTGGACAAGGGAGCCAACCCGAATGCCGCCATGACCTCCGGCAAGCTGAAAGGCGTCACACCATTGATGCTGGCCGCGACTCAGGGCCGGGTCGAGGCGGCGAGCTTGCTGCTCGGCAAGGGTGCCGATTTCAAGGTCAAGGACGACAAAGGGCTGACCGCCGTGGACTACGCGATGGACCGCGCCGCCTCGCAGGGAGATCCCGGCGTCCTCAAGATATCTGCGCGACCACGGGGCACCACTCCTCACAGATGCCGCGCTGGCGAAGATGCTGGACAAATTCCGGCGCGACGTGCGCACGAAGGCCATCACGAGCATGGACCAGGGCGAGTCCCCTGACGCGTGCCGCAAGATCATTTCCGAGCAACTGGCCGCGTTCAAGGATCAGGACCATTTCACCAGCGACCAAATGCTCAAGGCCCAGGTCAAAGCGTTTAACGCGGTTTCGGATGCCATCGGGGCATCGATCCAGGGCACGGTTACGTCGATGGAGGATCAGGCGCAGCAGAAAGCCAAACCCTTCAAGGATTTTCTCAAGGAGCTTCAAACCGATCCCCCCGTTCAACGGGAACTGCTGCTGGCGGCGGCGGATGACGGGAAAACGGGTGTTGTGGGCTGGCTGCTGGCCCAGGGTGCCAGCGTGAACGTAAAGAGCGAGGCCGGATTCACTCCACTGATGTTCACCGTGGCCAGCGGGCACGCCGCCACAGCGCGGGTCCTTCTGGACGCCGGGGCGGACGTGAACTTGAAGGGCTACAAGGGCCTCACGCCCACTATTCTCGCGGCCTACAAGGGCAACGCCGAACTGGTGAAGATGCTCCTGGAGAAGAAGGCCGACGTGAACGCCGTCAACGATGAAGGTCAAAGCGCCCTCCAGGCCGCTAAAGCTGCGAACCACTCGGATGTAGTCGTGTTGCTCAAGGAGGCCGGGGCGAAGGAGTAGAGGATGTCTTATGAACGACGGCAATGTTGACATGAAGGACCTTGATCGCCCCGAATGCAAGGAAGTCCTGGAGGCCCGCACGCTCGGCTGGGTCGAAACCCTGCGCCGGAAGCGAGTGTGCCTTTTTCCAGGGGGCGATCTTCCTCTCCACGATCAAAGAACCGATGCCGATTTCGCTCGCTGTTTGCCCTTCATCGGCGACTGCAACGCGCTGATCTTCTGCGAACCGCACCGCAGCAAAGAGGCCGTCATCGGTGACATCGTCCAATACGCCGGTGGGGGCAAGGCCCAGAACGGTCATGTGTTCGGCGGTGTCGCGTTCAATCGCGGGGAGACGGTGGGGATAGAAAGCGTTCTCATCGAACAGGACGCGCTTTGCTTCCCGACCCAGCAAGAGAACCATTTGGTCTGGCGGCTCCAGTCTGACGCCGAGCCGCAGCCCACAAGACCGCCCGATGGCAAGTTCTGGGCGCACTATGCGATAGTGAAGCTGGAGGGACGCGACGAGAAGATCCATCTGGTCCACCTTGGGCTGCCAGCCGACCACGCCTGGATATATTTCATTCAGCCGCTGGGGATTCGTGTCGCCCGGCTGATCTCCAACGCCTTCTACCGGCAGCCCCCCTGGCGAATGAACCAATAATCGGAGGCCGGTCCATGGCGTTTACCGAGTGCTCCAAATGCGGCAAGGAGATGCCCGCCCAGGCCCTGGCCTGCCCGCATTGCGGGTGTCCCGTCGCCGCAACACCCCCGGAAGCGGCACCGCCATCGAAGCCGACACCGGCATCCAAGTCACCCGCGCAGAGTGGCGGAACGGCGGCAACAGGTGCAGCGCAGCAGGCGGGCGCACCGCCTCCGCTGGACGTGATTTTCGGGAACCCACCTTACGGCGACATCCGCATCAAGCGAATCGTCCGCAACCCTCCTTATTATCCATAAACCTATGGCACAAGAAACCGTCATCCGAGATCGAACCGGCAAGCGGCTCGGGATCATCGTGGAAGAAGGCAATCGTCTCGTGGCCCGCAATCTCAGCAATCTGCCACTCGGATACTACTACCCCAAAGACGATTACACACGGGATACGAGTCAACAGATCATCTGCAAGGGCAATGCCCTTTCCGCGCTCATATTGAAGGCTGCTGGTTTGTGAGGCACCCAAGCAAGGGACCGGTTGCCAGAATCTCCAGCCGGGTTACGAACGCGCCTACGAGGCGTTGGCCCGGACGGTCCGGGAGCACGTGGCATGGGTTCTCATCCTGTTCAACCCCAGCACGGACGGGGCAGCTCGGCTGGTCCAAGGGCGACGCCCGCTGGGAGCAGATCAACGAATCTTGGTATGAATGAAACCACAAAAGGCCCGAGCAGCTTTCAGCCAATCGTGCTGCCCAATCAATGCCCGAAAGCCGCCGAGGGGCAGGTCGGGCGCTCAGGCGACAAGGGACAGGTGCCATCCGAGCGGACGGACATTCAGGGGGACGGGCAGGCCCCTGGCCAGCGCCTTCAACCCGGTGACGAAGGCCCATACGCGGCGTTGGCCCACGCCATCCTGGCGAATGTAACTTGGGTGCTCATCCCGTTCGATGCCTCTTTTTCGGAGAGAGCGGCCAAGGCCGGTTCCCTCGATAAATTCTGCGAGGGTTTTCTGGACCGAGGCGAGCAGTTCATTGAACGGTGCTGCGGGGATTGCGCCAAGATTATGCGCCAGTGCGCAGTGCTCCCGAAGATCCGAGGGACGCCCACGGCCTTGTTGGCGAAGGAAATCCGGCAGGCCGTATTCCCGCCGATGGAAGAATGGCTCGCGAACGGTCGGGCATCGCTCCAACTGGAAATTACGCGGCTACAGGCTGCCTCGTTTCGTGAAGCGTTGCTTAGTGAGGGTCAGGAATCGGTTCAAGCCCTTGATGTGGAGCGGGAGCAGCCTTGGGCTTGCAGACTGCTCGTTATGGGCATCAACCAAGTCAAGGACCGAGCGAAGTGCCTCGTCGATTATGCCCTGTCGGAGAGCTTTGGAGGCCAGGTGTCGCTTGAGGCTCGGCAGAGCACGTGGAGCGCGATCCAACAGGACATATCGAAGGAAGTCGGTGCAGCTACCGCCCTGCTCCGCCCGCTTTACAGGCCGACCGAGAAGAAGGACGCGGATGAGGTTTACCCACAAGTGCAACTTCATCCCGGCGACGAACGCGCCTACGCGGCGATGGCCCAAGCCATCCTGGCAAACATCACCTGGCTGCTTGGGTCGTTTGACGCCTCCTTCTCGGCGAAAACCGCCAAGCAGATCGGCTCCCTAATTGCATTTTGCGACGCTTTTCTTGAGCGAAACCAGCAGTTCGTTGAACGCTGCTGCGAGGACTGCGCCGAGATCGTGCGGCAGTGCGCAATCAGCCCCGAGGTCCGAGGCACGCCGACAGCGTCCTTGGCAGAGGAAATCAGGACGGAGGTCTTCGGGGCGCATGATAAGGCGCTCAGGGACTTGCGTGACCAGATGCCGCAGTTTGCCGCCAGGGCGCGGGAGGTCGCGTTGAAACTGGCTTCACGCGAGTTGTCGGACTACTTCTGGATGAAAGCGCCCTCCTTGATCCCCCAGTGTATCACTGCCTTTATCAACGAAGCCAGCAGGCAGGCCGAGCCTCTCCTGGATTATGCCCTTGCCAAGAGCTTCGGAGGCCAGGTGTCGCTGGAGCGCCAACAAAGGGCTTGGACGGAAATACGGGAGAGCATCTCAAAGGAGGTCGAGGCGGCACTCCGGCGAGTCCCGAGCCGCGTTGGCGAAAAGACCATCGCCGAGTTGGAAGAAACCAGGAACGTAGCCGCTAAGAAACTGGAGGGACTGCGGCAAAAGGCCAGGGCATTGCAGAAAAGCCAAGTCCGGCATCCTCTTGGGCGCAGAGTGTTGAATACGGTGAGGACCATAGTGGCCGTCATTCTCGCAATTCCAGGCGTTTTGGCCGGTGTTTTCGGGTTGGTCAGTCTGGGAGTCCCTCTTTACAACTGGAGTCAAGAAGGGCGGCTTTGGGAAGGCGACGTGCCATGTCTCTATTCCGGGGCAGGCTTGCTGGTGATCGCACTGGTCTGCTTTGGGGTCGCGGGCCTGATCGCGCCCAAGAAGCCGCTCCCAGAGCAGCTTGCTGAGGTCGAAAAGGAGATCAGCTCAATTAATGTAAAACTCACCGAACTTGCTGGGCAGGCGGGCACCACATTGACCCTGGCTGCGGTCGGGCAAACCGTCGCTGGGCACGCCTCCCCATCCCCGGAGCGGGAGGTCAGCGGCTGATCTTACGATGGAGCCAATGCCGTCCAGCCTGGTTATCACCTTGACCACCGTGATAGCATTTAATCCATGAAATCCGCGCCGCTACACGAACTTGTGAACTGGTTGCAGCAGATTCACAACGCGGGCAGGCCGTGTGGTGCCGTCTTCGAGACGCCGGTGTCGCCGGTCTTCGTTATGAAGGCAGAGGCGGCGCTGACCTGGGCGCTGGCGACCAGGGCACCGGTCACCGTCTATACCGGGGAACTCGCCACACGAGGAGTGCTGGCGTGCCTGGTCTTGCGCCGCGCCCACCTTGGCGTCGAGAATTTCTTTCAAGGTAATTTGGAGGACGATGACTTCGAGCGGCTCACGCGCTGCCTGGCTGAAATACGGCGCTCTGGGCTGGAGCTTGAGGAAGGCCCGCCGCCCGCCTCCGAACGGGGAGCCGCCTTCCTGGGCGGGCCGCTGTTCGCGGTCGTGAAGCCGTAGCCGAGGGAAAGTGGAGCATGACCGCGCCGCAGAAACAGATCGTTGGCCTGCGGGAGGAGATCGAACGCGAGGACTTGGCAAGACCACCCGACGAGCCGGAGACTGTTGAGCCAGGGAGATTTCGAGTAAGCTCTCCACGAACGCATGAGCGAGCAAATAACCTTGGAAACCGACCGCCTGATCTTGCGGCCACTGACGCCGGACGACGCGCCGACCGTGGCCCGGCTGGCCGGACGACGCGAGATCGCGCACACGACCATCTCCATCCCCCACCCCTACTCGGAAGCCCAAGCGCAGGAATGGATCGCCAGCCACACCGGCTCATCGGGCACGAAAAAGGAGATCGTCTTCGGCATCACCGCAAAGGACGCCGGTCGGCTGATTGGCGCAGTGGGCCTGCGGGAGATTGACACGGAGCATTCCCAGGCCGAGATGGGCTTCTGGATCGAGGTTGACTCGTGGGGCAAGGGGTATGCGACCGAGGCGGCGCGGGCGGTCGTGGGATTTGCCTTTGAGCGGTTGAAACTGAACCGCGTTTATGCTCACCACATGGTCAGGAATCCTGCGTCGGGCCGGGTGCTGGAGAAGGTCGGCATGAAGCGGGAGGGGCTGCTGCGCCAGCGCGTGCGGAAGTGGGGTGTGTTCGAGGACGTGGTGCTGCTCGCAATCCTCCACGACGACCGGCCAAAGGCGGAGGAACCGTCGCGGTAAGGCCGCTTGAACCGCCCGACGGCCTCCACTCTGAAACCGTCCAGGGCTGGCTCGACCCCAGCGGTCTCGTGGGCACCGGCGCAGAGTTGGAGGGGATCAGCAGAACGTAATTACGGCATGACATGTGCCGAACGCATAATTCAGTTCCTACTCGACGATGAACAGCTCCCTCCAGCGGCCATGAGGGCCGCGAAGCAAATGGTCCGCCTGGCGGAGGCCCGAATATACCGGGACGCCTGGGAAGCCGAAGCGAGCGTGGCCGCGTCCGG
Source organism: uncultured bacterium (assembly GCA_963713735.1). Lineage (GTDB taxonomy): Bacteria > Verrucomicrobiota > Verrucomicrobiia > Limisphaerales > UBA8199 > CAVQND01. Next base: position 324,172 of record CAVQND010000007.1, on the reverse strand, counting down.
CTGGCGCGACTGGCGCGTCGCGGGAGTCCAGTTCTCGGCCTTCCACAGGGAAGGCACCCCCTTCGCCTTGCCGTTCCGCCCCGACAGCTACCGGTGGGCCGGGCCGTTCACGCTGAGACTCCCTGCCGAAGATGTGCAATTGGCCCGGCAGGGTTATCGCTGGGCGCATTACCAGCGCGGTGTCAGGAAATACGCCAACATGCTGTCCAAAGGGATCAAGCCGCCGCCCGTGGTCCTGCTTTATCATGAAGCCTGGGGCTGGACCATGCAGGACGGCAACCACCGGTATGAGGCGCTGGCCCAGGCCGGGGCGACGACTTACGACGCCTTCCTCGGCAAGCCCAAGAGAAAGCAGGCGTTCGATTCGTTCTGATCCTGCGCACGTCGCCACACGTGCGAGGGGGCTTGTCTTCATGGTGGATCGCGAGCAAGATGCGGCAAAATCTCATCCACGATTATGACACGAAACACCCTGACGATCATCGCGTCCGCTGCGTTGGCCTTGGCCCTCAGCGCGTCCAGCGCCGAAGTAAAATCGAAATGGGTTTCGCTGTTCAACGGTAAGGACCTCACCGGCTGGACCGCTCACGGCAAGGCAGCGTGGTCAGTCCAGGATGGCGTCCTGGTGGGCGTTGGCGGCACGGGCCACATCTACACGGACGCCGCCTGCTCCGATTTCGAGGCCAAGGGCATGTTCCGCGTGACCAACCAGGGGGCGACGCCCAACAGCGGGTTTTACTTCCGCGCCAATCCGCCAGCGGACAACCCGAACGACTTCCCTCGGGGTTACGAGGCCCAGATTTGCAATCACGGCGACGGCTACACCGGCTGGCTGTGGAAGCCGGGCACGCCGACCGGGAAAGCGACGGAACTGCTCACGAAGGACGGCGAATGGTTCAGCTATCGCATCCGGGCCGTGGGCACGCACATCCAGTTCTGGATCAACGACAGGCTGGTGATGACTTTCGATGACGCCGAATACAAGACGGGCCACTTTGCGATCCAGGGGCACAACCCCGGCATGAAGGTTGAAGCCAAGGAGTTGTATTACAGGGACCTGAGCAAATAGGTCCAAGCCGACCGCCCAGGCCTGGGGTTCCAAGGCGACAGGTCTGACCTGCGGGCCGGGGCGACAGGCGCAACGGCACCTGCGAGACGGCCAGTGCTGGAATCGAGAGACATGGACATAAAGCAGGCGACAAAAGACTATGAAGCATGGCTGCGGCAGCGAATCCCGCTGATCGAGGCGGACCTGCGCCGCAAACACCAGCGGATGGCCCAAAGCCCATTTCCCTTCCTCCGGGCTACTTTCTACCGGTGGGTTCAGTTATGGCCGCAGATCTGCCCTGAGCTGGCGAAGGCCCCAGTCGTCTTGGGTGTCGGCGATCTGCATGTGGAGAACTTCGGAACCTGGCGGGACCGCGAGGGCCGTTTGGTCTGGGGAGTGAATGATTTCGATGAAGTGGCCCGGATGCCCTACACGAACGACCTGGTGCGGCTGGCCGTGAGCGCCCAACTCGCCATCCGGGAGAACCATCTGGCCGGTGATCCAGGGCAGGCTTGCGACGCGATTCTGGCGGGCTACCGGGAAGGGATGAGCCGGGGTGGTGCGCCCTTTGTGCTGGCGGAACAGCACTCCCTTTTGCGCAAGCTGGCCACGAGTGAACTCCGCAACCCTGTCATTTTTTGGCAGAAGCTGGATCAACTGGCAACGGTGCGCTCGGGGCTTCCGGCGTCGGTGAAGGCCACGCTTAAACAGGCCATGCCGGAGGCCGGGTTGCCGTTGCGTGTGGTCCATCGCCAGGCCGGGCTGGGCAGCCTGGGTCGAAGGCGTTTCGTGGCTTTGGCGCAGTGGCGAGGCGGCAGGATCGCTCGGGAGGCTAAGGAGTTGGTGGGTTCGGCATGGGGCTGGGGAGAGGCCCACCGAGCGGACGCCCCCATTCTATACGAGCAGGCCATCGAGCAGGCGGTGCGCGTTCCCGACCCGTTCATGGGCCTGCGCGGCCACTGGCTGATCCGCCGACTCGCTCCCGATTGCAGCCGGATTGAGCTTGGGTCGCTGCCCAAGACCAACGACGAACTGACACTGCTGCACGCCATGGGATGGGATACGGCCAACGTTCACCTGGGCACGAAGGCGGCGGTGCGCTCCGTGCTCAGGGACCTGGAGCAAAGACCTGGCAAGTGGCTGCGCCGGGCGGCGGAGGTCATGGCCCAGGCAACCCTTGAGGACTGGAAAGTATGGGCCAAGACCTGACCAGCGCGGCCCAAAGGCCCGCGAAAGCCTCCCTGATGCCCGACACGTTCTCCAGCGGAACCGTAGCGCCCCAAGCCCTGCGCATCACGTCCGTTGACGCCCTGCGCGGTTTCGTGATGTTCATGATGATTTTCGTGAACGACCTGGCGGGGGCTGGCAAGATCGTGCCCGACTGGATGGTCCACTTTAGCGACCGTCATCGCGGAGGCAGCGGCATGACTTTCGTGGACCTGGTCTTCCCCGCTTTCCTATTCATCGTGGGAATGTCGGTGCCCCTGGCACTCGGCGGGCGCATCGCGAAGGGTCAGCCGGTTTGGCCACTTCTCGGGCACGTAATCGTCCGCGCTCTTTCACTGCTGTTCATCGGGATTCTAATGGTTCATGAAACGCCGGACACGGCGGCGCTGGGCTGGTCGGGAGATTGGTGGTGCGTGCTAATGTATCTCTCGGCGATGGCCGCGTTCTGCGCCATTTCATCGCGCCCTGCCGCCTCGGAATCCAAGAGGAAGGGATGGCGGATGGCCAGGCTCTGCGTGCGGTTGGCCGGGTTGGGGGCGCTGGTCTTCCTGACCCTCGCCTTCCGGGGCGCAAATGGGCAGCGCATCGTCACCCTTGCGCCCCTCTCGCTGGACACGAAGTGGTATGGCATCCTGGGACTCATTGGGTGGGCGTATTTGGTCACGTGCCTCGTCTTCCTGGTCTTCCGCACCAACCGCACGGCGATCCTGGGGTGCATGGCCCTGTTGATGTGCCTGTTCGCGGCGGACAGGAAGGGTCTGTTTGACGGCTTCTGGCTCAACCGGATCGTGGGCATCGGTGGAACGCTCGGCTCGCTGAGTGCGATTGCCGTAGGCGGGTTGCTGCTGGGTTTGATGCTCACCGCCGCCGACCTGGCGAGCCTGAAAACGCGCACGCGGTTCACCTTTTGGTTTATTGGCGGTTGCGCTGCTGCCGCACTCCTGCTGGACCGGACCTACGGCATCAGTAAGAACCAGGCGACGCCATCCTGGTGTTTTTGGGCCTGCGGCGTCACCGCCGCCCTGTGGTATGGCCTCCATCTGCTCTCTGACGTTCGCCCGGTGAAGGTTATCTCGCGACCGCTGGCTCTGGCGGGCCAGAACGTGCTGCTCGCCTACCTGATTTCCGAGATGCTGCCCAGCCTCTTGGACGCGCTGGGTCTGGGCAACGCGTATGGCCGTCTGGCTGGAAATCTCCCGTCTGCCATCGCCCGCTCGGCGCTTTGCGGCGGGTTGATCCTGCTCGTGTCCACCAGCCTCAATCGGATCGGTTTCCGGCTCAGAATCTGATGGCTACTTGGCCGGATAAGTCATCCGATCAGGCCAGCTACAGACCCACAGGCTATTTCATTAGTTACGGCTCCGGCGCAGCCAGGGCCGGATCAGAAACGAAAACGGCTCGGTCCTTTTCTCCTGCTTGAGCAACAGCCCCGGCCTGCCTCGCGGCCAAACGAAGGAAACCCGGAAGAACGCGCCGGTCCTGCTCACCCCGACGCAATCGGGCTTGATGGGCACCCCCAGGTCTTTGCCGATTTGGCGGACCTCCCCCTTGAGCTGCCGGATAAGCAGGTTCTCGGCGTCAAGGTCACGCTTGGGAACGGGCCTGGTCACCAGCAGGTGGGTCTGCGCGGCCAGGCTCCCGCGAAGTCGAACCTCCCAAACCGGATGATACGGGAACCGTTCGACCGAGATCACGTAGAAACCGATCTCGCGCAAGCTGTCGCGCCACAGCTCATGGTAGAAGAAGTCGCCGGAATGGTAGTAGGCACCGCACCGGCGCAGGATTCGCTCCAGGAGTTTGTCCCTCGGCGGCTCGGAGGACACGTCTGCTTTGAGCGTCGGTTTCATGGGTGCCACACGTGAACCGCCGCTATGCCAACTGGAGGCCGATGCCCTCCGGCGACGGCAACCCCGCTTCGTCGTCCTCGGCACCAAACGGATAGCGGCGACAGCCCAGCGCCCGAAGGAGGTCAGCGCCTGCGGCCAGGGCCGCTTCAACCTCGCCGAGCACGAGATACTCGTCGCGGCGGTGCGCGTTGTAATAGCCGCACGGGAGGTTCAGGCCCGAGAAGGAGAAGCGCCGCCTGAGCGCCGTTACGTCCGTGGCAGTATGGCGCTGCCAGCGCGTCAACCCATGGGCGGTCAGCACCGGCCCGGCCCTGCGGATGAACTCGCCGTCGTCAGCGAAGAGCTGCGTGCCGCCGCAGGTGTAGGATGAGACGCCGCCTGGACTGTCAAACTCGATGGCGCAGCCCACATCGCGAAACCATTCGGCAGGCGCGTGGTAGGCCCCCACGCAGCCTATTTCCTCGCAACCGAACAGCGCGACCGCGATGTTGTCGAACCGCTCCAGGAGTTCCAGGCAGACGAAAACGCCCGCCTTGTCGTCGGCACCGATCCCGGCCCGCTGGCGGTCGTCGTCCAGGCCGAACAGGATGCCGTCCCGCTCGACGATGTTGACTGGCCGGGCCTGCCAGACCGTGTCCAGGTGGGCTGCCACGCACGGCAGGTAGGGAGCGTGCCCCTTGCGGATGAAGACGTTATTGTTGCAGTCCTCCACGATGCAGGTGCCTCGCAACCCGGCACCACCACGGCCCAAATGGTCCATCACCAAGTTCACCAACTGGTGTTCCCGCCCGGAGCAGGTCGGGACGGCCAGGATTTGTTTCAGAAGTTCAACGCGCATAATCAAAAAGCGGCCAGCAGCGCCGCGATCTTGCCCGCCAGCTCAGGGCTGACTTCGATTTCCAGTTTCAGCGAATCGCACACGGGCTTGGCGGTCAGGCTGAACTTGCCCTCACGGTCGATGGAAAGCGGGCGCGGCTCGCCGGTCCTCTCGTCGCACACGATGCGCTCGCCGAAGGGCGTGGCGACCTGGGTCAAGGCGGCGACGCGCTTTGCGTTTGAGTCGTCCCACTGGGCCTTCTTGGCGGCGCAGGCAGCGACCTCCTCCTCGTGTTCCGGCAGGAGCCTGCGCCGGATGTCGGCGGCGATCCGCGTCGCGCCCTTGGAAATGGCCGCGTTGATGCTGGTCTTGGGCGCTTCGCCCTCCCGGTAGTAGGGCCGGTGCTCCCGGAGGCGGTCGGCGACGCTCGCCGAGATGTTCAGGTGCCCATGCTGCCGAGCAGGCGAGATGTAGAGCCTGCCGCCGTCCGGCAGGGCGAGCACCCGCGCCCAGTGCTGATCGAACCCCGGAACCGCTGCGAGTTTTAGTGCTGCGGCCACAGCGTCGGCCATCGCGCTTTGCTCAGGTGTCATAGCGCGTGCCCTCCGTTGGCTCTTGCGGCGGCGACCGGCTGCCCCGAGACCGCAGGCTGATTCCCTGCCGGAGAGGCGGCGGGCTGGCCCCCGTCTGCCGCGCCAATTTGAAGCCCGATCAGCACCGGCTCGATCCAGACAGGTTTTCGCAACGACCACTTTGGCCCGTGGGGCTGGCTCCGCACATGCCCACGACGCCAATGGACCCGTGGGCTGGCGTGGGTGCCCCCGCCACTGCCTTCGCGGATCATCCGGTAACTCTTGCCGATGAGGTTGGGCGACCACAACTCGCAGTGCTTCACGCGCCCGCGCTTCGTCTTCTCCGGTCGGACGCACTCCCCGGCCTCGACCAACTGCGGGCGCGTGTTCAGGATCACCAGCAGCTTGAGCATCAGAGCGGACACCCGGTCGGTGACCTCCTGGTCCGTTGCGATTCCCGCCTCGTCCTTGACGCCGGTGTAGTCGGTGTAAGCGTAGTTCGAGATCGCCTCGTCCACGCGGTCGTCGCGGAAGTAGCAGGAAACGAAGCTCTCCAGGTTGCCGTCGCGCCAGGAGTAATGTTGCCAGGAGACCTTGGCTTTGGGCACGGTGATGGTCGGGCAGCCCGGTAACGCGGTCGCGGCGTAGTCCCCGGCATCGCAGTTGGCGGCGTAAACGTAGCAGACATCCCGGCCCAGGTATTCCTGCATGAACCGCGCCGGGAAGCCCAGGACCATCGCGGGCATCGGCCAGTGCAGGTCCTCCAGGGTGAAGTCGTGCGGCAGGTCGGTCGCCGCCACGGCGCGGACGAAGTTCTCATCGATGAAATAGAGAGGCACACGATACCGGACCACCTGGTAGATGATGACGTGGGCGGCGATCTCGGTGGGGATTTGGGGAAGCCCGATGGCGCTCTTGAGGATGCGGTTGCTGAGGAGGGCGAACATCCCGGCGCTTACGCAGTTGATGGAGTGGTAGCCAGGCGGCGGCTGAATCCGGCGCGGCTCCAGGACGGCCGCCAGCTCCGAGTCCTGGAACATCTGGTGCTGGGCCGTGAAGTAATCGGATAGGGAACGCCAGCGCGGACTGGACCCGCCAGCGAACGGGTCGGCTGGCCGGTCGTTCTGCGGCGGCTTGACGTGTTCAACGGTTGCGTAGGCCATCCCGCCAGAGTGGCATGGAATGTCGGCCAACAGGAATTGGTGCAAGTGCTCGGTTCCATCGGCCTCCGAATCCCGCCCCGACCGCCCGAGGCCGTGAGGCTGGATGCCGCCCGGACTTCTCTGTTCCACCCGATTATGTCAATCTCCCTGGCGATGTTTCGCGTCATCTTCCATTTGGACATGGATGCGTTCTACGCCTCAGTGGAACAAAGAGACGATCCAACCCTGCGTGGCCAGCCGGTGATCGTGGGTGCGCCGCCGACCCAGCGGGGTGTGGTGTGCGCCTCCAGCTACGAGGCCCGGAAGTTCGGCGTCCGTTCGGCCATGCCCAGCGCCACGGCGGGGCGGCTTTGCCCCACCGGAATCTTCGTCCGGCCCTCGTATGGACCATTACCGGGAGGAATCGCGGCAGATCATGCGGATCGTCGCCGAGACGGGAGCGGTTCTTGAGCAGATGTCCATTGACGAAGCCTACATCGACCTGTCGGCGCTCTGCCAGGCCGGGGATGTGGACGCCTCCCTGCTCCAGGCCGTCCCCCTGGCGCGGGCGTTGAAGCAGCGCATTCACGCGGAACGGCGCTTGACGGCGACTATCGGCGTCGCCGCCAACAAGCTGCTGGCCAAGATCGCCAGCGACCACCGGAAGCCGGACGGCCTGACCCTGATTGCCGAAAGCGAGAAGGTGCAATTCCTGCGTCCGTTGCCCGTTCGCCCCTCTATGGCGTGGGGAAGGTGACCGAAGGCGTCCTTCAACAAGCGGGCCTCAACACCGTTGGTGACCTCCAGGACTACTCCGGCGACCTGCGTGCCCTGGTTGGCTCATTCGGCCCGACACTCAAGCAATTCGCCTTCGGCCAGGACGACCGCCCGCTGGAGCTGGGCGACGAGATCAAGAGCATCAGCGGCGAGGAGACTTTCCTCAAGGACACCGAGGACCGGAGGATTCTCCGCGCCTGCCTGCGCCAACAAGCCGAGGACATTGCTGCCCGGCTCAAGCGCCGCCACCTGGGAGCGCACACGGTCCAGGTGAAGGTGCGCTACGGCGATTTCACCACGCTCACGCGCCAGTTCACGGTCGAGGACCCGCTCTCGGAAGCCAGGGACATCTACCGGCTGGGCTGCTTCCTGCTGGGCCGGGAGAAGCTGGTGTCGCGTCCGCTGCGGTTGCTCGGCCTTGGGGTTACCAGCTTGCGGGAACCGAGCGGCCAACAACTGGTGTTGCTGTAGTGCAGAAGGCGCTGGCCCTGCGCCACGGGCTACTCCAACACCAGCGGGATTCTGCTGCTCTTTTCCTTCCAGGGGGTCCCTTTTGCGGGGCGGCAAGGCTTCATCGGCTGCTGTCCTGCGTCAACGCGAATAGTTTCCTGAGCGCCTGCCGCTCCTCCGGTGTCCTGGCCAGCGCGTAAACGGCGGCGGCTTCGGCGCGGGTCAATGCCCAATCGGATCGACCCGCCAGGGCAACCTCCTTGATCCCGCCGGTCTTCCACTCGCGCCATAAGTCACGCAGAACTGGGTGACGGCGCAGCTTCTCAATCGCTCTTTTCTCGATTGCACGCACGGTCCTTTCCGAAATTCGCATGATTGCGGCGACTTCCGCCTGGCTTAACATGCCAACTGCTCGCTCGGCGCTTCCAGGCCGGACTCGAATGGTCGTTTTGCCCGGCGATGGAGGCTGCACCACCTGGCCGCGCCTGGCCTTGGCCTCCCACTCCGTGGCCAAGGCCAGCGCGGCTCTGCGGTCGCGTAATCCCGTGGTGCGCCAGGCCCGCCGTCCGCTTGAGTCCCGGAAGGCGGCAACCCAGCGGTTGCCACGGCGCGGCAAGTGAACGCTGGCCTCAATGAGGGCCTCAATGTCCACCGGCCCGTCGCTCTCAATGAGGACCTGGACGATTTCGTTCGGTTCCATGGAAGTAACTACCTTGCTCAAGGGCGCAGCCGCCACGCTCGTCCACGCGAGAACTACGTGACGCCACTCAAAGAGGCGACTGAGAAGGGCCTCCATGGCGAATCCGAGGTTCCTGGTGCGCTGCGGCGCACCATCCGCGCCATGGTCGCCGGGCATTGATGCTTCCGGGAGCCTTGGTCAAATGGAACCTCGATTAGCGGTGTTACCCGCATCTTGTCCTTCGCATCGGCTATCGGGGTCCTGGTCGGCAGGCAAAGCGACGACCGTGCTCGGCAGTTCTGTGCCCATTAGTCCAGGTGATCCGGTGGTTTCGCCCCTTTTGATTCTGTGCCAGGCAGCGGCCATGGGCAGGCCGCGAACCGCTTCAATCAGTTCCAGGATTTCCATCACCCTATTTACACCCCCCTGAACTTACCTAGTCGCCTGCCACAAGTCCCGGCTGGAGCGGCCAAGTTAGCGATGGCGACGTTCACGACATCAAGGCGTGTGCGGGGTCGGCACCATTGCCATTGCCCCCGGAATCTCTATCTTTGGCAAGCCAGCAGGGTTAAGCTAGGATCATCGAGTCCTTATGGACGTTCCGAAAACCATTCTCTGCCATTTTGGGCTGTCCGGCGAACAACTGACTTCTCGATACGGGGCACCTGACCGCACGCTTTCTTGGCGATTCACAACAAAGGGCGGTGATGTTTTGCTGATCGGAGCCGGAAATGGCGCGAATCGGGACACCGTGAAGTCAAGACTCGGATTAGGGAGGCGGTTGGCCGATCTCGGCGCTGCGGTGGACAGGCCGCGTGTCGCCGAACCAATGGAAGAAGCTGGGAGAGTCTGGTATTTGACCAGTTACGACGGCGAGCCGAGAAAACAGTGGAGCACCCAAGACTTTGTTCGGGCCGGACAAACCTTGGCGCATTTCCACACCGCAGGTGAGCATTTAAGGGATCAACGCGTTCCTCCGCGAGGGCAACTGCCGGGCTTTCTCGACAAGGCCCGACAGAAGTTGCAGTCAGCGCCGACCAGCCCGGACCTGATTGTCAAACAACGAGTCCTGGAAGAACTTACCGGACTGAGAGAGGCGACGAACTTCGTGCAGAAATATGAACGCGTCCCAAAGGTCGTGGTGCATGGGGACTTTTGCGACAGGAACGTCGTGTGGCAGGATTGCCGATGCACCCTTATCAACCTCGAACTTTGCGGAATGGAAATCGCGCTGTTCGATCTGGTGTTTTTCGGTTGTGAGTTTATCAAGGCTCGCCCGGATTCACAGTGGGGGGACGTTTTCAATGCTCTGGTGAATGGCTATCGCGAGGTCAGGGCACTCGATGTGGGAGAAGGTGATGTAACCAAGGTCGTCTTGCTGCACACTATGGTTTATCGCTTTTACGACGCTCCTGGTGACCCAGACTGGGCAACCCTCGCCGAAAAGGTTTTAAGCTGGCAGTAGAATTGAAGGCTCCGGCACAGGCCGTTTACGCTTCCAGCCTGGAATGCTGCTCCCGAGTTTTGGCCTTCCACCTTGCGGCAGGGCACCTGGAAGCCGCCGAGGGCTGGGTCGGCCTGGGGGGCTACCCCGGGGCTACCCCGGGGCTACCCCGCCCCTAACCGGGATCTGGAGAAGTCTGCCGCTGCCAGCCCCGTCCATCCCAACGTGCTCCAGTGCGCTGGTGCATTTACCTCCATGCGCAGGAGCGGGACGCCTGCCTGGCCATCGCCATGGTGCTGACCGCGATGACGCCGGACTGCCGGTCCGGTTGGATTCGCCGCGCCCACGCGCTTGACAATCTTGGGGGGACTCAGGAGGCCATAGATCCTCGGCTTCTCGCTCGTAGGCGGTTTCGATGCCAACTCGACCGTCCCCTAACACTCAACGCGATGTTGTGCCTGGTTGCCGAGGCGAGGCAGCGGCGGGGACGGTGATGGGGGTCGCCGGTGACGAGGAGGAAGTGGAGTGCCTTATCAGGATGGCGAGTTGGAGCCGCTTCGGAACCCGGAGACGCGGGCGGCAGGCCGGGCGCTGCTGCGATGGGCAATGCGGCACCTGTCCGGCGACCCCAGGTTCAACCTGGTCATCATGGGCGACTTCAACGAGGGCCATCCGGTCGACAGCGACGATCAAGCCCTGGCGGTGCTGTTCCGGGCAAAGCCGCCGATAGTGGACACGCTCAAGGCGTTCGGTTTTTGCAACGTCCATTCTCCGATAGAATTAATCGTGCCCGCCGTGCTGGCGCAGCAATTTCGTCACGTCCTTGTGGCCAAAATGCGCCGCCGTGACCAGGGGCGTCTGGCCGTCGTTGGCCTTGGCGTTGACCTCGGCTTTGTGGTTGAGGAGCAATTCGCCAACGTCCCTGTGGCCAGCGGACGCCGCCCAGTGCAAGGCCGTGAAGCCGTTGGCATCTGTGCTGAAAACCGCATCGGGATGGTCTTTGAGCAGCGCCCTGACCTTTTCTAAATCGCCAATCCGGGCCTCTTCTTGAATGTCGCCGCAGAAGGCGAGGCTGCCCCAACCCAGCGAGATCAGCAGGAAAGCGACGCGACAGGGGATTGGGAAGTGGCGAGGTCGGCGAACGAAAGGGTGCATATCCATTTACGATTACTACAGGGGCCGACAACGCGCAACGACCCTCGCGGTTTCTTCTTCCCGGTTAGCCCCAAAGAGCTTTCACGAGCCTCGCTATGGAGACGACTGGCAGCGGCCACCGCGCCATGCCGGTCGAGATGCTCAAGGAGGAGGCGGGCAAACTGCTCCTGGTCAAAGAAGAAATCGTAAACGCCGCCCTGGAGAAGACCCTGGCGGGCGGCGACCTGGTCCAGGAGAAGATCGCCGCCCGCTTTCTGCTCAAGCCGGGGCGGAAGTATGAGCAGGCGGCGGGGCCGAAGCGCCGGACCCTCATATTCGTGAATAACCGGCTGGAGGGGAACGCTATCTCCACGATTGCGGCCATGTTTGAGCATGGCTGAGGCCCGCCTGCGGATCAAGGCCAGCGCAATCGGTAGAAGCGGCCAGGATAATTCGCCCACTCGGGGTCGCTGAAATAGGCCGAGCCGGTGCTGAGCGTGTTCGTGGCGAGCGGAGACCAGATGGGGTTGGCCAGGGTCGTGGAGGCTTCGACGAGCACGACGATATTCGACGTGCCGGTGACCGTAAAACCGAATTGCGCAGGCTTAACGCCCACGGCGGGGCTGCCAGCGTGTGGGTTCCACAGCGCGGACGGACGGCCAGCAAAAGTCGCGCCCCAACCCTCGGTCCCAGGCAGGTAAAAGACGGTCGCGTTGCTGTCAGCGGAGAACACATCCGGGCCAACAGTGGGAGCGTCACCCTCGAAATAGACGCCGGTCAGGCCGGTGAAGATAAACACGTTGCTTCCGAGGGTGGTGACGCTGGCCGGGATGGTGACAGTGGCCAGGTTGGAGCATCCGGCGAAGGCCCAATCCCCTATGCTGCGGACGCCATTAGGAATTGCCACGCGGGTAAGACTCCAGCATCTAAGGAACATTTCGTAAGGGATGCTGGTCACGCTGGCGGGGAAGGTCACGCTGGTAAGGCTGGAGCACCCGTCAAACGCCCAAGGCCCAATGCTGGAAACGCTGTTGGGGATGGTGACGCTGGTGAGGCCGGTGCAGTCGTAGAACACGCTCATGCCCAGGTTAGTGACGCTGCCTGGGATGGTGACGTTGGTTAGTGCGGAGCAGCTTGCGAAGGTTCCGTCGCGAATGCTTGTGACGCTCGCCGAGAGGGTGACGCTGGTCAACCTCCAGCATCCATAAAACGCGCCGAAGCCGAGGTTGGTGACGCTGGCCGGGATGGTGAGGTTGGCCAAATTGACGCAGCGGTAGAAGGCACTCCCACCAATGCTGGTCACGCTTGGCGGGATTGCCAAGTTGGTCAGGCCGGAGCAGAAGGTGAACGCCCCGTCCCCGATGTTGGAGACGCTATACGGGATCGTGATGTTCGTGAGGGCGTTGCAGCCCCAGAACCCGGCGTTCCCGATGCTGGTCGTGCTGTTGGGGAGCGCGTAGGCTCCGGCCTTGCCCTCGGGAAAAGAGATGAGCGTAGTTTGGTGCTTATCGAACAAGACCCCGTCAAGGCTGCTAAAGGCCGGGTTCTGCGCATCCACCGTTATCGCCACGAGGCCGAGGCCCGCGAAGGCTTCCTCCCCCACGTTGGTAATACTGGTGCCGAGCATGACGTTGGTCAGGTTGAAGCAGTTTTCAAACGCGTATGACGCGATGCCGGTGACGGGCAGGCCGTTGATCGTGCTGGGGAAGGTCACCGACCGGTCGGACGTGGTGTAATCCGTGATCGTGATCGATCCGTTATTCGTCGTCCACCGATATTGGGCTTGCGCCACACAAGGGAGGGCAAGGAGCACGACGCAGGTCAGGATTGCTCTCAAAAGTGCGGCCAAGGGCTTCGGGCAGGCCGTTCTCGGACTGGAGGATTCGGTTTTCATGGATTCCCGCCTACTGAATTGACATCTCGACATTAGCAGGAATCCTGGCTGACGTGCAAGCGGATTCCACGCTGGCGTTTACGGCCAGGCGTCCCTCGTGTCGGACCTGGAGCGCGGACTGCCGAAGAACGCAATAGGTGCGGCTGAACAACGCGCTAACCTCGATGGACATCCGCGTGGTCCACATGCGCAGGCCCATCGCCGTCAACCCATTTTTCCATGCCTCGGGCGGCAAAGGCTTCGAGGTCTGAAATCATTGGCTGGCACGGGCGAAGATTGCGCCCGAGCAATTTCGCCGTCAAGGGCGGAGCCGGAGGCCATCGCCGCCACGCTGGCCGAGACGGTCAGGACGCGCAACCCGACCAGGTCCGGGCGGGGCAAGAAGTTGGTGGTGGTCAGCGGCCAACCGGACGGGCTGGCCATGGCCGTGCGGAACAACCGGACGGAGCAGCGGTTTTCGGAGTTGCTGGCGCGATTGAATCCAACTGGCAAAGGCGGTGCCGGGAGTGGACGCTTAGCCAATGGCGGCTGCGCTGAGGTCTTGCGGCCTGGGCGACACCGACTAGAATCCTCTCGGCCCGCGCTATCCTGACGTGGGCGAAGACTGATATGAACTTCGACCTTATCCAGCAAACGCGCTCTAAGCTTCAACGACGACTCAAGAGGCTCACCGCAGCACGGCATTTGAGTTTTCACTGGACCTTGTTGTTGACCTGGAACTTCTTACAGGAAAATGAGGTCACCAAGGGCATTCTGGATGGCCTTGATCGCCGGTTTCCAAATGCGGATGCCCAGGCCGATGATGTGCTGGGAGGCCGCGCAAAATTGGGCGGAACCGAAAGGAGTCACATCGCGCTGTGCCACGCCCTTCTCAGGAAGTGCGCCAGTAGTGCGACTTATGAATACCTCAGAACCGTAGGGCCGGGCCTGGTGAGCGTGCCGCCCAATCTAATGAAGCAGCTCGCCGACGAAGAATACGTCCAGGCATTTTGCAGGTTTTATGTGGAGCCACTTTTCGACTATCTCGACGAGGAGATCAGCAGTGAGCGAATGACCCTCTTCCTGATCAGGAAGTTCAAGCACCGCTGCGAGTGGTTCCGACGCGCCGAGATGCTGGCCAAATGGAAAGCGCATACGAAGAAGGGCGAGAAGATCCTGACCCGAGACCTTTTTGAATACCTCCACGACCAAGGGATCGAGCTTCACCTCGAAGAACGCTCGGCATCTGGGGAACCGGACTTGATTTCTTCTCAGGTTGGCGACGACCGCCTTGTGGCTGACGTGAAGATTTTCAACCCCAGGAAAGGCCGGGGCCTGGGATACCTTGCCAAGGGCTTCCGTCAGGTCTATCACTACACGAACGACTTCAATGAGCCGTTCGGCTTCCTAGTCATCTTCAAGACCTGCGAGGACGATTTGTCCATACTGCTTCCAGGCCGAGAGGCTGCAATTCCATCCATCACCCTCAATCACAAGACCATTTTCTTTGTTGTGATCGATGTCTTCAATTATGCGGCTCCTGCGTCAAAGCGGGGCAAGCTAAAGACTTGGGAGTTGAAGTCGGAAGCCCTCATCCAGTCACTTGCGGCGACAGGAGCCGGACCCGACGAAGATAGCCGCAGGGATTCGAGGAAAACAGCGTTGTAACGGGCCGTGAAGCCACTGACCAACGACGGCAAATCGAAAACCACTAAGCTCAAGCTGGACGCCATCCGCCTCGACTCCGGGATGCAAACTCGTGCCCACATTGACGACTGCACCCTGGCGGAGTATGCCGAAGCGATGCTCCGGGGCGACGGGTTTCCGCCTGTCATTGTGTTCGGTCACAACGGCGATCAGGTCCTGGCCGATGGCTGGCATCGAGTGCGGGCTGCCCGACGCGCCCGGCTGCCGCATATTCTCGCCGAGGTCCGCCCCGGCGACAGGAAAGATGCGCTCCGGTTCGCCTTGGGCTGCAATCAGGCGCACGGCCTGCGCCGGAGCAACGCCGACAAGCGGCGGTGTGTCGAAATCGCGCTGCGTGAATTTAGGTCCCTGAGCGACCGGCTGGTCGCGGAAATGTGCGGCGTCAGCCAGCCGTTCGTGAGCAACATCCGGCAGCAACTGATAACCGTTATCAGTTCAAAGCCCAGGCTTGGGAAGGACGGCAAGGTGCGGGCGCTCCCCATCCGGGAGACCAACGGCGCAGGCGAACCATCCGTGGTCGCCGAGGACACGCCTGGCGACGACGGTGCGCCGTTCATGGAGGTCGCCGAGGCCCTCGCCAATCTCGAAGCCCTGGTGGAGCGCGTGGCAGCGGACCACCCCAAGGACCGTCCGGCGATCCTTGTCACCATACGCAAAGCGAGGGCGGACCTGCTGAACCTCGAAAAGCGCATTGCTGCCGGATGATCCTCAGATTCCCAGGCGGGAAGGCCAACCTGTTGCCCAGCCTCCGGCCCTACCTGGACCGGCTGGTGGACGGTCATGGCGCATTCCACGACGTGTTCGTCGGGTCCGGGGCCATGCTCCTGGATGTGGCTCGGCGGCACCCGGACCTGCGGCTTCATGCCAACGATGCCGATGCCGGGCTGATGACCTTCTGGAATATCGTGTCCGGCAAGGCCGTCGAGGCTTTCTGCGAGCGCGTCGTGAGCACGAGGCCCACGTTGAATCTTTACCGGGAGATGCTGGCGTCGAGGCCCCGAAAGCCGGAGGACATCGCCTTCCGCTATTACTTCCTGAACCGGACGAGCTTCTCGGGCCTCTTCCGCCAGGCCGCGCATAGCGGGATCATCACGACCGCGCACCGGATCGCCTACTCATGGAGTGGTATCTCGGGAGCATGGCCCCCGTGGTCCCCCAACCGCAGGTCGAAATACTGCACGAGGTCAGGTGCTCACGGCCACGCGGCAGCCCGAAAACAGCTCAGGTGTAACCGGACCTCGGCGATGTCGTGGCGCTTCCAGTCAACCAGCATCCGGGGAACTTCATGGATTGCCTCCATCAGGTCGTTGATCATTTTGATCGGCGTCGCAGGGTTAAGGGTCTGGTTGCGGCAGAAGATGCAGGCCCACGACACCGTATCGTTACCGGCGCGGAGGATCTGCTCAGGTGCGAGGCTCATGGCTTTTGGTGCGCATACTTTTCCACCCAACCGTCAGGCGCGTTGCCCAGGTCGCCGCCCGTCTGCTTACGGAGGTAGGAAATGATGTCCCGGACGACAGCGGCGCGTTCGCGCTCGACCATGCGGTCCAGCCGGGAGCCGGTCACCTGCTTGGTGCCGGAGGGGTAATAACTGACAACATACTCCAAGCAGCCCGCCGCCTCAGCCGCGCTGGACTTCAACGCTCGCGTCCGCATCTCGTCGAAGATCTGCGTCTGCTCGCTGGCGAGCATGAGGCGCACCTTTAACGGCGCGTAGTCAAAAAAGAGGGCGCTGCCTAGCGCCAGCAGAGCGACGCATACGACGCTCAGCGCCACCACAAATCTCTTGTAGCCGAGAATGCTCATGGTTACCCCAACCGGGCCAATACCTGGGTTGAGGTTCTCAAAAGCCAAAGGCGAGTGCAATGGCGGCGTCGCGGACGGTCGGTGAACGTCCTAGCGGTGATGCCCATTCCCCAACGCTCGTCAATTCTTGGCCAGGTAACGGTAGAGCGTCGCCCGCGAAATCTTCAACGTCTTGCAGATGTCCACCACGGGCATGTTGCGGTCAGCGTGGAGGGTCCTGGCCGTCTGCACCCGTGGATCGGTCGTCAGGATCGGCTTACGACCGCCCAGGCGTCCACGGGCACGGGCGGCGTCCAGCCCGGCACGGGTGCGCTCCTGGATCAACCGGCGCTCGAATTGCGCCAAGCTGGCGAACACGTTGAAGATCAGCTCGCCGCTGGCCGTCGTCGTGTCGATGGCCCCGTCGCAGATGGATTTGAACCCGACCTTGCGCTGGCGCAGTCCCTCTACCAGGTCGATTAAGTGGCGGACGGACCTGCCAAGTCTGTCCAACCTCCAAGTGACCAAAGTGTCGCCCTCCCGGAGCTGGCCCAGGCATTCGTCAAGTCCGGGCCGCGCCGTCTTGGCCCCGCTGACCTTGTCCACGAAGAGCAGATTCTTCGGGACGCCCGCTTTGACGAGCGCGTCGGTTTGAAGTTGAAGTTCCTGGGCGTTGGTCGAAACACGGGCATATCCCAGTAGTCGGGCGTCTGATTTTGCATTCATGTCTCGGTTTCTACACCAAAGTTGAGTTGGTGCGGCAAAGAAACATGAGACGGCATTTTGGAACTCGAAACCCGCGTGAATTGCGAAATGGTCGGCCTCGACCTGGGAGTTCCATCAAACGACCGTTTGGTGAGACACCGGTTTTGAGGCCGGGGCGTAGTGAAGGCGCTGCCGTCGGACCAGTGCCATGCGCTGAACTGGGACCAGAAGTCACTTCCCCGCCGACCCCAAAGCCGACCTGGTCGTCCTCGGCGACTTCAACGAAGGCCAGCCGGTCGGATTCTCCCGGCCTGACGCTGGCCATGCCGTTCAACGCCAATGTTCCCGGAGCTGAACAAGTTGACTGAGCGCCACGCTCATCCGGCATTAGAAGCAGCCAGATTTCAAAACGGCTTCCAGGGGCCTCCCTTGGTCCACGCCAATCTCAGGCTTTCCCCCTTACTGGCGGCGATGACAGGCAACTCCAAGAAGTCCTTGATCTCAGCCACGACGCGCTCCAGTCCTTCGGTTGCCAGCTTGAGCCTGCTCCGGCGCACGAAAGCCTTCCACTGCGTCTGCTTCAAGGGATCGTTGCTGAACTCCGAGGTCAGCGCCAAAGGCATGGTCGCCGTCAAACTCGTCTTTCGGCGCTTGAACGTGGCCTGGATCGCGGCGGCCAAGACGCCGCCGTCGAAATCGAAATCCCGTGATAGCGCCCAGATGTCGTAGAAGTCCTTCATCCGGCTGTTGGCCAGGCCCAGCTTCACCATCGCCTCGAACTTCTCCGCCACGACCGTCTCCCTCGGATACATCGCCAGGCGCGGTGCTGGGAAATCGAGCAAGGTCGGGTAGCTCGTCTGGACTGGTTTGGGCGTCACGGCGTCACCGAAGCCGATGTCCACCTGGAGCGGGACTTTGGCCTTCCCCAGTCGCGCCAGCAGCGTCACGCGGACGCCCTGATAAAGGTTGTCCTCCCGAATTTCCTCGGCCTGCACACTCTCCGGCGCGAACACCAGCCCATCCTCGGTGACGGGCAAATCGCACAGCTCCCGGAACAGGTCTCTGAGCCGCTCCGACGACGACGACTTGAGGGCCAGCAAGTCCATGTCCTTCGTGGCCCGGTATGGTGCGCCCGTCCAAACCAGGAACAACATGGCCCCCTTGAGCACGAAGTTGGCCGCGTGCTCGGACTGGCCGAGCCGATACAGCAGCCGTTCCGCGCCGTAGCGCATGAGCACAAACTGAAAGTCCTCGCCGCCAAGATCGGTGCGCTTGAGCAGCCGGGCGTAAACCGACGCGGCCAGGTTCTGGATGGTCTTGCCCTTCACGTCAGCATCTCCAGGTAGGGGCGCATGACGTTGGTCACCCGGTCGATCTTGGCGAACCGATCCAGGTCGGCCATCGTGACCTTGCGCTTGCGCCAGGCATCCCGCAGGGCCTCCAGCGCCACGTCCAGGCCGATCTTGTTCCTGAACTTGAAGCAATCCGCGACGGTCTTGGCGGGACGGGTCACTCGCACCGTCACCCCTTCAACCTTGTGCTCTTGAACGCCCTCGACGAGCGTCTCCCCCGAGAACCTGACGATCTTGACCGGCAACCCCCTGGTGACCAGCGGACGCGACCGCTGGTCAATCGCCAGCCACACGACCGAGGGCAGTTGGGTGCCAATCTCGTGAAAGGCGAGCGCACTCATCAGGCAAACCACCCCGCGAGGAATCCGTTTGCAGACTGCGGCCAGGCTGTGGTGCAGCGTCGGTTCGTGTCCGGCGACCGCATAGACCCCTCGCGCTGGTTGGACGAGCTGACCACGCTGAACCAGCCGCCGCAAGTAGATGGGCGGAACGTCGTGCCGAGACAGGTCTTTCGGACGCACCAGTCCCATCCGCTTCACGAGTTCGAGCGTTTGCTCGGTTTTTGTCTTGGCAGCCATGTGTTGCATATTGGATGCACTTCTAAATATGTGCATTCATATTATTACAGACCGGCCCGCCGGTCAACCACCTGGTCCGGCGACGAATGCAAGGTCAGTTTGCCGCCAGATACCGTTTGATCATCGTGGTCGATCTGGCGTTCAGGAATGCACAGGTTCCTGGACGGCGGAACTGGTCACCCGAACCTCGCTAAAACCAGGCGTTCGGCGAGGGCGGAATTGGGGGATGATTTCTGAACGGCCTTTGAAACCTGGGGTCGGCGGTTTGGATCTTACAGCCGACCAGGTTTGCGGAACACCCAGAGGAAAGAGCAGTTCTTCCGGGCGTGCCGTTGCTTCGGCTTGTTCCCGCGAGCGCCGCGCCCCCAGGCCGGAAACAGTGCCGAGGCTCGGCATCGGTCGGGCGTGGCCCTGGGAGAGGCCAAGCTGCTGGCCATGGTCACGGTCGTCACCACCAGATGCCGCCGCAGTCGAGGCCGACAACCACGACCATGTCCACACCGCCGTGGGCGTCGCGGTCGTCCGTGACTGGCCGGGGGATGTCGCGGCACACAGCCCATGCGCCCGAACGCCCCAGGGCTGGCACCGGGGCGCAATCCCGGTGCCCCTCGCGGGCCTGGACGCGAATCACGCGCTACGGCGTCTTGGCCCCGGCCAGGACGCCTTGGGCGGCACCCTGGGCCACAGCGGAAATGGCGCTGTTCAGGTTCGTGCTGCTGCTCGATTCTTGTGCGGGCTGAGAACAGGACTTTTCGCCCACCGCCGCAATCTTGCTTGCGCCAGCCGCTTGCATCGCCGGGAGATTTCGTCCGCGCTGAACCGCTTGGAGACGCCTGCGGCCCGCTTGCCCAGCGCGACGGCAGCCGGATTTTTCGCCGGTCCTGTCACATAACCGCTTATGTGACAGCGGCCATTGAGCGCATCGACCGTTCGCGGGGATAAGCGAGCAGCAAGTGATTCCTCCCGCTCCTTGGGCGTGGCAAAGACCTCAACGGCTTTGATCCCGTAGCCCTTTTGCGTGAGTATCTGGCCGCGCCGGAACTCGTCCTGCTGGCATTTCAGGAGCACCTTGACGGCATCCCGGCGCTTGCCATCGGCGTAGTCGCGCAGGCTGGCCTGGTTTGGGGCGGCGCAAGTGCGCTTCATCTCCTCAGCCGCCAATAGATCAGCCAGCGCGTCACGAGTGCCTTCCGACAGGTCCTCGGGGCGGCAGGCGGCGACCCGCGTTTCCTTCAAGGCGGCGGTGATATTGGCGTCGCTATCGGCGGGCTTATTGACCAGGAAAACGATGCGGAAGTGCTGGTCGGCATTTTTGATGTCCTCGCCGAACTCGTTCCGCCAGCGGTCGGACACCACGATCTCGCCGCCGTAGGCGACCCTGTAGAGCTTCCGGGTGGAGGCGGCAGGGCGGTGTGGGAACTGGTATTTGGGCGGGGCGTTGGTCTGCTTCTCCAGGGACGTGCGCTGGTCGTTGGGCGCGAACGCGGCGAACAGACCACCGCTGACACCCAACTCCGCCTGGGCCTCCGTTGTGATGTCGGGCAACTGCCAGAAAAGCGACTCCAGCCACTTCTCATCCTGGCGCTTCTTGTCCGAAAGGAACTTCTTCTTGAGCGGGGCGAAGAATTTTACCGGGTTCGCCTGGACGACACTGGTCTCATACGAATAGACAGCGACCTCCTCGCCGCCACGGGTCTTCTTGTCCTTTCGGACGGGGAAGCCGTGGGACACGAGCAGTTCGAGGATGTTCTCGGCCTGCGCAGTAGCGCCCACGGCGTCATCATGAAGCCAGACGGCTTCCGCGACTTCCAGGACCGTGAGTCCATCCCGTTGATTATCCGGCAGGCTCAAGACCCACAGCAGCAGGGTCTGGAGGATCGCCTCACACTGGTCGCGCTCCTCCGTGGCCAATTCCTGTTCGGCCAATTGTTCGATGGCCCCTTGGAGGTTGAGATACGCATCCCGGTAGTGTTCGTGGTTCAGCCCCTTCCGCAGCTCATCGGTCTTGATGATGTCCGGCAGGACGATCAGGTGCTTGGCCTTGAGCAGCTTCGCATCTGATAGAGCCTGCCAGGCCATGCGGATCGCCGAGCGGGCGGTGGGCAGGTTGTGCTTCTCCGCGTTCTGAGTGAGCCGCCGCATCACGTCGAAACACCGAGGCTGGAACGGGAAGATGGCCGTAAAATAGTCCAGGGAGATGTTGGCCTGCTTGATGAACTTGTATTCCTTCCGGCAATAATCGTAGTAGTCCTTGATGTCCGTGGCCGCGCCCTTGAGCAGCTCGCGGCACCTGAACGTGACGATCTCGCCGAAGTCGCCCTTGTTTTTATCAGCAAGCAGGTAGAGGGGCAGAAAACGGTCGCCTTCGCCGCCGCCCGACAGCTTCTGGGGCATGTCGCCCTGGCTGGCGATGATGGTGATGATGTTCAGGTGCTGAGTGGGCAGCACGAATGCCAGGGTCTCCAGAACTTCTTCGTCCTCGGCATACGCAGGCGTGCCTGCCGGGTGCCGATCCTGCCAAGAACGGAACTCGTCCACGACGAATACAATCCCGTCATAATTCCCGAGCTTGGTGATCTGGCCGTAAATATGCGCGAACCGCTCCATGAATTTGCCCCGGAGTCGGCCTTCCGGGAGCTTCGAGCGCACCAGTTCCTGGCCGAATTTCTTCGGGCCGGACTTGCTGCGGAACTCCTCCGGCGAGCACTTGTGGTCCTTATCGAAGAAGAACCTCACGCCCGCCTTTTCGGCGTCCGTCGCTTCCTTCTCATACCAGTAATCAGCCAGTTCCGTCGAAGTGACCCTCACCTGGCCTTCAAGCTCTGGCGCGAATGCCTTGAGGCTCTCCTTGATCTGCTCCTCGAACACGCGCATCAGGCTGTCGCCCTCGCCGGACTGCCCCATGCCGCGCAACGAGAACGCGACCGGGAACCACTTCACTTTGGACAGCGCCCCGGAGTATTCACTCCTGAGTTCCTGGTCGCGCAGGGCCTCCCATACCTTGAGGTCTCGCCACACCAGCAGATCGACCAGCGTCCCCAGGAAGTGGGTCTTGCCCGCGCCGTATTCCGCCTGGACCCAAAAGCCCTGCCCCTTCTGATTGACGACGCAGTCAAAGACGCGTTTGGCGTGGCCACGCAGCGCGGGGGTAAACAGGTAGTCGGCGACCGTCCGCTCGGCCTTCTCCTTCTGGATGATGTCGGACAGCGACGGGGTGGTTTCCGGTTCGGGTTTGACCGAAAGAATCTTGTTCAGTTCGCGCATAACGTCACCCACTGGTGCTGAAAACCTCTTTTACCATGCCGGGTTCGGAGAAATAGGTGAGGAGCCGATTGCCCTCGCATCGGACCTCCTCGGGCCAGTCCATTTTCTCGGTGCCGCCTTCCAGCAGCAGGATGGCCATTGCAAAATCGCCGATGAACCAGTCGTAAAAATCCTTGAGGCCAGCCTTGTAGCGGGCGAGCAGACCGATGGACTTGACGACGAGGATGACCCTGTTGTCCGGCCCGCGCTGAATGGCCCGCAACCTCTCGCGAAGCCGGTCCCGAAGCTGATCCCTGGTGGAATCCTCGTCAGCCGGAAGGCTGCCGGGATCGAACAGATCGAGCAGGTCGAGGCTGATCCTTTTGGCGGCACCCAGGGCCTCCTCCAGAGTCTTTTCGCTGCCGAGCCACAGCACCAACTCCTTGTCCCAGTAGTGCGACGTGGCGAGCGCGTGAAACTGTGCGGCGGATTTCATAACCGCAACTTCCTTCCCAGCAGCTCATTGAGGGTGAAGCACGTGGTCACCTGCTCCAGTTGATCTGCGACCACGTATTTGCCGAGCAGCCCCGACGCGTCCGCCTCCCGGAGCAAGGCGCGGACGGCGTCCTCCGACTTGTAGCCGAGATACCTCCAGAACGGGTTCGCCAGGAGATTTCTCAGCTCGACCGTTCGCACGGCCTTGGCGGCAAACAGGTGGTGGACCAGAATGAGGAACGAGGTCTTCTGGGTCGCCACGGGCAATAGCCGGTCGGGGTTGCCCTTGGGACGGTCGAGGAAGCCCAGCTTCTTGAGGTTCGTCTTCAACCGCTTTCTCGTCTTCTCCGAGGCCGGTTCGCCAAGGTGGTCCTGGAGGAACTTGTCGAAGTAGGTCGCGGGTATCACCAGCCCGGTCTCGCAGGGGAACAGGGCCTCGGCCACGCACTGGCCCATGATCGGCTCCTGGTTCAGATATGACCAGCGCAACAGGTCCATGGCGATGGTTTCCTCCTGGTAAGCCCGCCAAACCCGTGGCAGCAGGCCGTTTAGGCCATCGGGGAAAAACCACCTTTCTATGGAATGGGCGTAGCGGCGGCGGGTCTCCATGCTGTTCTGACCGAGCCGCTTCACAAGTGTTTCGTGGAGTTCCTCCGTGGAATGGACCTCCTGCGAGAGCCTCAGCGCCAGCAAACCTTCGACCAGGAGCGCGTCCTGGAGGGTCTTCTGTTCGCGACCGTGGCCGACAGGGTCCTTCTGGGGCAGCGGCAGCTCGGGCTGGCCGGGCAGGTTCAGGGGCATTTCGGATTGTGCGAGCGGAATGGACGTGACACGTGGCCGCTCCAGGCGCTCCGCCGCTGATGGGGTATCTACCGACACAGAGCTTGCGTGGTCCCTGGGGGCAGCCCCTGGCCGTGGCACCGGCCTCGTCTGGCAGATGTAGTCCACCAGCTTGACCAACGTCGAGACGTGCGAGTCCACGCCCCCCACCAACCGCAGGGCGGACACGTCGGCTGCCAGCACTCGGTCCAGGCCCCCAAAATGGGCAAGCAGGGCTTCGGCCAGAGGTCGAACGTCGCGCCGGGGCACCGCGAAGGTCAAAAGCAGTTCGAGGACGCCCAGATCGGTGCGCGACGAGGCATCGCCGCTGAGAAACCGCTCACGCAGCCGCTCACGGTGACCGGCCTTCCCGGTATCGCTGTCGTCCATAACCCCGCTGCCCATCTGGCCAGAATCAATCACATGATGATCACAAATTGCCCCGGAAAACAGCCACAAGGTCTTCTGCAAGGGCGCGATTCCCAGGGGCCAACGTGCGGTGTGATTGTCCCCTTGTCGAGGCCACAAGACAAGATCGTAATTGGGCGCTCGTCGGGTGCCCATGTCCGGTAGGCCCGGTTGCCGCACCACCCGCACGCTGGAATCGGCATGGAATGGTGTTCCCGCACCGGCCAACTGGCCACCCATCTGTCCGGCTCGACCAGGCCAAGGGCAACCACCATCCACATGGCCACTGACCTCGCACCAGATCGCTGCCAAGGCTCTGCTCCCCAGAACAATGGACGGCCAAGAACACGACGCCCAAATCCACTACCGTGATGACCACGTCCACAACGACTCCATCCAGATCGACAACGAGTCCAGGTCCAGTTGGGCGACGGCCAAGTCCTTGTGGACCACTTCGCTGATGGCCACGTCCATGGCGACCACGCGCACCACGACCAAGACCACGACGCCGTGGTCCATCTTGGCGACGACCACGTCCACGCCAGCAACGACCAGATCGACGGCTGCTACGCCCACGCCCATGACCGCCATCGGCACGAAGACGCGTCCGCCTCGACTTCGTCCGTCAACTAAGCCCAGCTCGACGACCACGCCCACAGCGGAGGCAGCTACCTCCAGGTCCAGGAAAGCCAGCTCGACTACGGCCTGCCCCAGCTCGACGACCGCCGCCCAGCCTGGCAAGGACAGCATCCAGTTCGAGGGTGACTACCCCCGCCGCGATGGACCAGGGGCCTTGGTCCACCGCTGGATAAACTACTTGCCGGTCGGCGACGGCTACGCGCAGGCGGGGCCGGGGCAAGACGGTGCCGCCCCACCCAACTGCGGTGCTCGTCGGTGCCATCTTGCCGGACGCCACCGGGTTTTCTCCGGCCACGGCGTTGGGCTTGTCACCGCCAGCGGCGGTCTTGAACCACTTCCGCGAGAAGACCTTGCTGGCTCGACGGCTCGTGATTCGCCGGATGGCTTGCCTGGCCGACAAGGCGGAAAACCAAGTGCGTCAGGGTCGCAGGTATGTAGAGCATGACGATGATCGATTTCCTGGAAACCTGGAACGATGACCTCTCCGGCCACGACAAGGACCTGGCTGACGCTGCCCGGCAGCAAGCCGAAGCAAGTATGGCGGGCTTGGCGCTGCGGCGGCTACAGGCGGGGCGGCGGCAACTCCCGCCAAGGAGATGGACGGGCCGGATCGGGCATGGTCGCCGAGGTTTTGTCGGCCAAGCCGTTGTCCTGCCGGATCGCACCCTGGGCAAGCTGCTCGCCGCCCGGCGCGGTTGGGCTGCTGTGGCCTGGGTTGATCCATTCGCGGTGCGCTCGCGGCGCATTGGCTATGTCGAGGCCGGGTCCGTGCAGCCCTTCCGACACCCGGCTGCCGTCGCCCTGGGCCGGTTGAAGGCTGGTCGGCGCGAAAAGCCGAGCGCCGCCAAGGCACGGGCCTGTCGGCGTAACAGCGTTCGCCTGCCTCGAAAGGCCAGTCGCCCACGTGGCCGACCGAGAAAGCAGCCGCCAGCGTCATTCTCCGAGCAAGCCCAGGATGCCGTCGCCGCTTCCCGGTAACGAGCCGGATTCGATCCGCTCCCGGAACAAGGCGAGCTTTGGGGCGCTGGCCCGGCACAGGGTCAGCGCCAGATGCTTGCCTTGGCCGGACGCCAAGCCCTCCTCGATCATCTTCTGGCCAAATTCGTATGCGAAGCAGCGGTCCTCCTGGAACTTCAAAGCGGCGATCCACTTGGCCTTGCGCTCCACCGGAATAGTGTCGGCTGCTTCAAGTCGCCTGTGAGCCGCCTCCAGGTGCCGCCGAGCTGCCTCGAACATGCCTGTTTCAACGCAGTTGTCGTAAAGCTCAAATTCCAGGTTGATGGAGTCCTCAATCCGCAGCACCTGCTGCGCCACGGAGTCGCTACGGGCGTTGTCCACGCATTGAGTGTGGGATTCCGTTTTATGCGATTTCCCACACGAAAGGTGGTGTTCCACGGGAAACGTCAGGGCCAGTCGCCGGGCGCGGCCCTCGCCGCCCTGCCGGATGTATTTCCTGTCGCGGAGCCGCCGCAGAAGGTTCTCCGCGCCCCGCACGCTGATGCCGAGCAGTTTGGACAACGTCCGGTTGGAGCAGCCTGGATGCTGTGCTACGTGCGCGAGGGCAGCGCGTTCAACCAGCGTGAGGGAGAGCGCGGCGATGGCCGCTGGGATCGTGATGCTGATGTCCTGGGGCGTGTTCATCTATGCGGAAAGGTCAAAGTGGTCCTGCTACCCTACAGCAGAGGCATCGCGTTCGTAACCACGCTCGACCATGCCCTTACCATCTCATCATACTCGGCCATCAGTTTCTCCACGTCCTCTTTGGAGGAACGCCGACGACAGGCGGCGCTCCTCGGGCGTGAGCCTGTCGTATCGGTTCAGGCGCTCCTGGAGCGTCTCTCTGGCCGGGCTGGAGGGTCGGATGCGCTCCGGCGCACCATCCTCGTGGTTGCCAGTCTCGTCGCTCATGGTGTGGTGCTCTGTTCGCGGATGGGCACCTGCTCGCCATCCGGCTCGACCATCCGTAGCTGTGGTTCTGCCCGCCGCAGGTGCTCCTCTGCCCGCAGCCGATATTGCCTGGCGCGGCGGCTCCACTTCTTGGTTTCCTTCGGGTCGTTTTTCGCCTGGAGCCGGAGGACCAGGCAGATGCATTCTCGATTCGTGGCGCGTTCTGCTGCTCGCAGCGCCGCCAGGCGTTTGCGGCGGACTTTGCGGGCGAGGGCGAGGAGGTCGGGGCTGGTTTGGCCGGTTGCGTTGTCGTGGTCGTCATTCATGGCGCGGTGGTGGTCGGCGGTTCGCCCCGGTCCCGGATAGGACGGCTGGCCGGGGAGGCGCTTGTCCTTGGTGGTTATTGGCCGTCCTCCGTGGGCGCGGCTTGACGACGCGGCGGAGAAGGAGGCACGTAGCGGACTGCCTGGGGGAGCTTGGCTATGGCCGCATCGAGACGCTGCGGATGGCCCCTATGGGCTGGCCCCGCCTCGCGCACGACGCCAGCGCAGGACGCGAGTGTAAGCGCCGGATTCGCGGATGGCGGGTCCAGTTCAACGAGGAGGTCGAGGCCGTAAGGTTCAAGTTTGGTCACTTTCATAATAAGAGGTTGGTTGCGGGGTCCCCCCTCCCCCGATTCCGCTGCGTTAATACCGATATTGGCGATCCCTTTCGGCCTCCTTCCCACTCATCCTGCTGTGGCTTCCACTGGATCTTTTCCAGGATCGTCATGGTCATGCTCTTGGGGTCCACGGTGCCCCGGAAGTGCTGGTTGGCCATCCCGTGCCGGTTCAGGAACACGAAGTAGCGAATGATGTTGTTCGCGTATTCGTAGTCGTCGGCGCACAAGCCGATGGCCACGTCCACGATGCCAGCCTTCTCAAAACTCCCCTGGAAACTCTTCATGCTCGGAACGGAGCGCCCAACGGTCTCCCGGTTGCACCGGTCAGGCAGGATCACCGGGCAGTTGAACTCGGCTCCGAGGGCGCGGGCCTCCAGGTAGATTTCGCCCTGGGCGCGGTGCTCGCTGGTGAGCTTCATGTCCGAGCTGGGCTTCACGGTTTCCGCGAAGTCAATGATGATCGCTTTTGGGTTCACCCTGAGCTTCTGCCGGGCGGTCTGCGCGTGGGCGCGGATGTCGCCCGCGATGGTCGCGGTCATGGACGGGTAGCCCTTGATGAGCAGCGGCGACTCCATCTTCTCGCGCTGCGCGGCCAAGGCCCGTTCCAGGAAGGCGTCCTTGTTTTGGTAGAGATCGTCGTTGGACAGGCCGGTGAGGTTGCAGAGGCACCGGATTGCGGCGAGTTCTTGGGTGATTTCGCAAGGGTAGTAGAGGACCGGCGAGTTTGGATTCTCAACAATGTTCATCGCCAAGTTTAGGGCGAACGTGGTTTTGAATCGCTTTGGGGGAGCCAGAATAGCGATGAGCCAGCCTGGTCCCCACCCGAACGGCCAGAGCTGATCGAGGTCCGCATAGCCGGTCGGAGTGCCGTATTCATGCTGCGTCACCCGGCTCATGATCGCCTCCGTGTCGCCGCCCTCTTTGGCGATGACGTAGCCCAGGTCGGCGGTGTTGAGGCCGACCTTCAAGGCGTCCTCGAACAGCTTGCAGTAGCCGCCAGGCGGGATCTTCCCGTCGATGTGGTAGGTCAGCGAGTTCTGGATCGCGACATAGACAGCCCGCTCCCGAGCGAAGCTGACGACCTCGTCAACGACCACGTTGACCTGGCTTGGTTCACGCTCCAGGAGCTTCTTCACGTAAGCCATGATCTCGTCTTCGCTCTTTTCCTCCGTCGTGCGGAGGATGGAATTGTAAACGATTTGGCCGATAGTGGCCTCCGAGGGGAAGCGCCCGCATTTCTCGAAATACGCGAACATCGCCCGCGCCGTGGCGATGCGTTCGACCCCGGTGAAGTAGGCCGATTTCAAGATCGCTGCATTCTGCACGAACTCCATCGGGTGTTTGATGAGGTTCGCCAAAAGCTCGTCCTGGAATCCTGAATCAAATGTTTTGTCAGTCATAAAGTCAGCAACCTCCGGCAGAGCCGGAGGCTTGTCGGATGTGGAGCGGCTCAAAGCCGCTTGTTCTCATCGAACGCTGGTGGAGCTGGCCTTTCGCCCGATCTCGCCACCGAAGCAGCAGTTCGCACGCTTCTCGAAAAGGGTATCCCTTGACGTTCACGGATTGGGATTGGTGTTTGTCAGGGCCGTGGCGCTGGCGGCTTCCCTGGCTTGCCTGCGCTCCTTACGCTGGCGATCACGCTCCTCCCACTGCTGCCGGGCCAGGGCTTGGAGCCTCTGGCCTTCCTCTGAGCATTCCTCCACGTGGGCGCTCCGTTTCTCCTTATCCTTGGCCGGGAACATCAGGCCGAGTTCGTCGGTCATGCCAACCATGGCACCGGCAGCTTCCTCCTCTGACATGCCTCCGATGACGAACCGGTCACGAACGTTGCGCCTGATCTCTTTCAGCAGGCCCCGTGAATCGTCTTCGGAAAAGGCGTGGCCGTTGGTGTCGCTGAGAATTTTCTCCCATTTGTCGAAGCAGTGCTGGAGAGACCTGCTGCCCTGGCAGTGCCGGAACGGATAGCCGTTGTTGGTGTCCTTCATCCCGATCCTGGCCCAGGCACCGGATATGACCGCAATGGTTGCCAGTGGACTCCACCCTCCGTATTGCTGGTGAAAGTCAATGGCCGAGGACCTGTCAGCCGAAGTCCACTGCCGGTGAGTTTTGCTCCACATGGTCTCGCTGACGAGCCGGTAGAGGATCTCGAACTTAGCGGCCCAGCTCTCCGAGTCCTGTTCCGAGGGCGGTGGTCTCTGCTGGTGCCGAGGTTGGCGGTGCTGCTGACGTTGTGGTGGTGATGGGGGGCCGGGGGGCGAAGCCCCCCTGGTCGGCGAAGCCGAAACCGCAGGCGAAGCCGAGGACGACGACGACGTTGCGGCGGTCAATGTCGTCTTCGTTGTTGACTCCTTTGGAGTCTCCCTGATGTCTCCGGGAAGCGGCGGCAACGACGTTGACCCGGTTTTACCGAGCTGATCTGCACCGTTTACATTTTTGAGCGGGGAAAACGCCCCTACCTCGTGGGGAAAACGCCCCTCCCTGTTGGGGAAAACGCCCCTACCTTCTGGGGAAAACGCCCCTACCTTTTGGCAGTCCAGTTCGGAATTGTTTACATTTCCTTCTTCCTTGAAAGCGAGCCGGAGCCGCCGCCGTCCATGGGGCTTGGTCACCGCGAGAAAACCATGCCTCTTGAGCTGAGTGAGGATCTGCTTGACGGCCCGCTCCTGCACCCCCAGGTCCACGGCAAAGGCCGAGTTGCGCTTGAAGCAGCCTTCGGGCTGCCGCTCCAGGAAATGCACGTCGGCCAGGAGCCGTTTTTCGATTGGCCCAAGGTCCGGCTGGAGTTCGATCCAGGCGGGCACGCTATGGGTTATCAGCCCGTCCGCGCCGACGCGGGTTTTCATCCAATCCTCCGCACGCTTCCAGGAACTCCTGAATGCCTGCCTGGCCGCGAGCACCTCCTCACCCAGGCCCTCCACCTCGGCCAGGAGATGACAGTCATCATCGAGCTGGCCCTCCAGGAGCGCCCGCGTTTCTCCCGGCAGGAGTCTCAGGGCGCGGAGCGCCAGCATCCTCTCCAAGCCGAAGGCGGGCGTCTTGCGCTTATGGTGGGATCGCTTCATTCGCGGCACTTTTTGGGCCGCGCCCAATTGACCTTGCGGTTGTTGTGGGCGAAGACGCGCTGGACGCTGCCGTGGAAGGTCCTCCAGCACGGGTTTTCAAGGGCCTGGATGACCTGGGCCAGCAGCTCCGGCGTCATCCAAGGCTTGTCATGCACCTGGAATATCCAGTCGAGCATTTCGCTGGCGCTGTTGCACCGCTCCAGATCGATTTCATAGCCGTGGGGCGGCAGCCGCACAACGAGAAGCTCCATGTCGGAATCGATCAGGAGCGTGGGCGGCAGCCCGGCAATCCCCGCGCTGTGCGGCATCTCGGCGTATTCCGCCAGGGAGTGGCCGGGCGGCTGGCTGCTGGTGTTTTTGATGGATTTGCGGTTCTCGCTCGTCATAGATCGTTTCTCGCATTTTGTGCCCGCTTGGGCTACTCGGTGCGCGTGAGGCGTTCGAGCCGGGCCTGCATGTCCGGCATGGCCTCGTTCTCCATCTCCAGCCGGGCCTGCTTAAAGAAGTCCCGCACCCCCCGCTCATCGGCGGCCTGCGTATCCAGCAGAGCCTCCTTCACTGCCTCGGCCAGCTCCTCCTCCCGGCCCGGCTCGCGCTCCCGGCCTCGCCGCAGAGGTCCGAACGCGCACGGGTGCTCCGCCGCCCGGCTCGTGGTTGTCGATCTTGTTGTTCACGTAGTCGTGGTTTGGTGTCGTTGTCCCTCCTGCTCCCGGCCCCGGTTCGGACGGCGCTGGCCGGGGGGCGGTTGTGCTGGGCGCTACGCGCAGTGGTGCCCAGAGATGGCCGTCTCAACCATCGTGTGCCAGTGCTCGATGTCCGTGGCGCTGGCGATTGCCGCGTCGAGGTCGCCCAGGAGGTCGCCCCCGCACTCGCCGCACGTCGTTGGGTCCGCGATCATTTCATCATCGTCCGGGGGCAGCAGGCCAGGCTCCTGGTCCCGGATGGCCTTCGCTAATTGTGCTTTCGTCATGATTCTCTCTTGGTGTTTGTGCTATCTCCGCCATGACCTGATCCACAGCCCCGGCTGATGAAGCCAGGCCCGTGCAGGTCACAATCGGGAAGAGCCGCGCTGACCCGTGGTTGAATTCCAGGCGCTGACGGCCTTCCCCAAGTAGGGCGCGGGCCAGACGCGGCAAATGCGGTATGTGTCAGTCTTTGGTTCACGGCTTTCGACTGCCGGTGGGCGCACTTCGCCCAGTTTTCAATTACACGTGTAAGAACGGAATTGGACCCCAGTTCAAAGCGGGTTGCTTTCCTGACCGTTGCCCTGCCGCACGGTTTCTCCCAGTTGGACAGGACGGGGCAGTTCCGTGCGACTACGACCGCAGTATCGGTATCGTGGTCGGCGGCGCTAACGCGGACGTGGTCACAACCAGCGAACGCCCTCGGGAAAGTGAGCGCCGCCGCTGCAACGGGGACACGCCTGGGCACTCACCGATCTGCACCGTGTCGGCGGGCGTCTCGGCAAACCAGCCCTACCCCATCCCTACATGTTCATCACAGAAGATCGGGAAATCGGCTCGTGGTTGAAATTGTTGACTTTTTCGATTGTGCCGCCCTGTGAACTTCACAGATGATCGGGAAATGGACTCCGGGCCAGACAACCGCGAACCGCCGAAGGCCCAGCGGCGGAAGCCAAGGGAAGGTCGAAAATGCCCCGAGTGCGGCAGCGACCACGTGGTATGCAATGGAGGCTACAAGACCGAGAGGTTCGGCGCGGTGAAAAGGCTCATTTGTTACACTTGTGAGAACACCTGGGAGGAGCGGGAAAAAAGCAGCGAACTCTTTGCGGAGGCCCGTTTCATGGATTCGGACACGTCGGTTGTGCAGGCGTTCGCCCTCGTAGCCATGGGGCTACCGGTCTCGCAGGTTGAGGGGTTGATGCAGCAGAAACAGGAGACTCTTTGCGACCGGCTGTTATGGTGCGCGGCAAGGCAAGAGGTCTGGACCCGCTTGGCGCGGGAGTTGACCACGCGCTATAAGATTCTGCGCGAGGAAGTCACGGGGCTTGCATCGCTCCTGTCCGACATCAAGTCCGGGAGGGCGAGCTTCCACGCGCTCAGCCGACGCCAGGCGGCTGTGGCAATTCGACCGCCAGCGAGGTCAGGTCGAGGACCGAGGGTGCCAGAGGGGAAAAAGAAGGAGTGGTTGGAGTGGGCGAGCGCACACCAGATCCCAATAGCCAAAGCGGAGCGGTTGTGGGAGCAGCGTTCGCAGAGGCCAGCCCGGCTGCCAGAGCGTGTGAAGGAACGGCGCAAAAACCTCGTGAGCAGGATCGAGGATGTGCTGGAGTGCCAGGTGGTCGTCACGCCGACCGGACAGTTTTACCGCCTGGACGACGACCCGCGAGTAGGCCGCTGGTTGCGCCGCGTGCTGCGGTTCGACCCGAAAGCTGGTGAAAATCGCCTCGCAGCTCTCGGCCCCCTCGAATGGATGGTGTTCAACCAGGTGCGGTGCCCCAACGAGGAGGCGCAATTCTACGCAAAGGAGGAAGCCAAACGAGGGCCGGAGGCAGCCAGTGCCTGGAACGAGAAGATGACCCTCGCCTGTATGGCCGAGGGCCTGGGGATGGGGGCCGGGCAGTTCATCGACTGCTTGAAGTCGGTAGCTGAGCTGCTGGAGGGTAGAGCCGGAAGCTGAGGCGATGGCACAGCTCTCCGCCGAATGGGGCATCGTCGTTGCTGACGACCCCGGCGTCCGGTCAACGGACAATCGGGGCGCACGCGCTGGTTATCCTGGGGAACTGATCCAGCCCTGGTAACCGGAGGCCGCACCCCAAAAATGAGATGCGGTAACCGCGCCCATCGGATGAACCATCTTGACCTCGCCGGTTAAGCGAGGTCGTGGTCTCGCGTGCCGCAGAGTGACTTCCCATGGGCTGGGGCGGGGACATGGCGACGGGGACGCGCTCGCGGATGCGAATGAACGAAGGCGACCTGGGCCTTCCCGCTGTTTTGCAGCCTGACCGGTTCGGCGGGTCAAGAGGGGAGCATCGAAATCTGGGGATACGCGCTCGGTCGTGTGGATGGCCTGCACCGGCCCGCACACCCTGGATTGAGTGACCAGGCGCGGACAGGGACGAGAAAATGTAAGCAAAATCCTCGTGGCCCACCCCTCTGGACCTCCGGCCAAACCGATCTCAGATGGCGCTCACCAAGCGCACGCCCCCGCGCCGGTCGAGGCCGCGCCGGGCTGCTTTTCACGTAATGGCCTTCTCCGCGAGTCCGAGCCGCTTGCGGACTTTATCCAGATCGAAAAAGACCGACTTTCCGATGTGGACAGCGGGCACATACCCTTGGCGAACCCAATTCCACAACGTTCGTTTGCAGGGCCGCGATTCGGGCGCAAAAAGGGTTTCCAGCAGCTTGTCCGCGTTGACCAGCTTTAGCTCCGGCTTCGTATTCATCGCATGTTTTCTTCTGGCGGCGCATCCGTGCGCTCATTGCCGTAATTACACCCCAAAGAACCAGATTCCATCGCTGCGATGCGCCTGACTCGCCCCATACGTGAGGGGCACAAAAAAGCGCCCGACCTTTCGACCGGGCGCTGGCTTCGGCTATGTCAGTTCAGAGACTGTTCAGCAGGGTGCGTAGGTCCCACTGAGCGCGATCACGCAGCAATGCTCAGCGGACAACCGCCGTTTACGGCGGCGAGCACGGTAACCGGCGTCAACTGCCAGTAGGCTTTCGCGTCCGGCTCCCGCACGATTCCGGCGTAGTGGGTGAATAAGATCTGCGGCGAATTGCCAGCCCAGCGTGCAACCTCCCCTTCGTGTTTCACCAGGGCTAACCGATACGACAGCGAGGTATGCCGCATGACATCCGACCCCCAGGACTTGCGGGATTCATCGCCCTTTTTTGCCCAGCTTCCCCGGAAACCGGCCTGGCGGCGCACGGAATCAAAATCCCTACGCCAGTTGGCCGGGTAAATCGGCGTCTTGTCGAAGTGCGGCTCCAGCCAGGGGATGAGATTGTCGGGGAGTTGCACCAACCGCCTCGCCCTGAGCTTTGCCGCCGCGCTTCTGACCGCCAGGGTCTTGCCTTCGAGGTCTATGTCGCTCCATTTGACCCGCTGCAATTCGCAAGGCCGGAGTCCGGCGAAAAACGCGAGGGCGAGGTAGGGCGTCAGGATGCCAGCCTTGTGCGTCAGGCCCGCTCCCAGCACGCGCCCGACCTGCGGGACGGAGAGAATGTCCGGTTCGCCCCGTTCGAGCCTTGGCGGATCGACCTTGCCCACCGGATTCTCGCTCGAATACTCGCGTCTGACGCACCAGTTAAAGAAGCAGGACAACGCCCGGCGCTCATTGTGTGAGGACGCCGGTTTCCAACCTGGCACGAAAACCGCCGCCCGGATGTCAGCAGCTTGAATCTGGGAGGCCGTTTTGCCTGGATGCGCCGCCACGAAGCGCCCGACCCTGAACCGGAGATTCTCCAGCGCACGCGGGCGCAAATTGGATGCCTGCTTCTCCGCCAGAAACTCGGTCAAGGCCCCGGTCAAGGGTTTTTCGGTGACATCGGGCCGGTAGTGCCGGAGGTAAAAATCCGCCGCAGCGTAGAGGCTGGTTCTGCCGTCAAGACGTAGCAGGGCGTTCTGCGCGTCGGCCAGTTGCGCATCGCTCAAGGTCGTGGGCTTGAGGGCGACGAAATGCGCCACGTGGTTCCGCTCGATCTCCAGTTCCGCCGCCCGGTTCAGAGCTTGCAGCTTGTCCGTGAGATTCTCCCGGACTTGTTTGCCGTCCAGATAGCCGGATACCCGCCAGGAGGCCGAGCCGGTCGAATTTGTAAACAACTTTACGGTGAAGTGCTTTTTCGTTCGCATACCCGCCAAGAACAGATTTCGTCGGGTTGCATCCGCGCTTCCGGGCCTGTAGTTGCTTACTCGGGTAAGCAACTGCCCAACGGATGCGTGCGAAAGGCCCATTTTTCAGGGGTTTTGGCGCGTTTTGGCCTGGTCTTTTAAGCCGTTGGTCGCGGGTTCGAGTCCCGCCCAACCCACCACCTTGGAACCCTAGCAAACCCGCATGAATAAAGGCTGAAACCCACTTTTGTCCTTGCGCCTTCCAATAAGCTTGAATGGGCGGGAATAGTAGGGAAACTGGCGTTTTATGGCAACCGATGGCAACCTGGCGGGAAGTTTGGACTTGGCGATTCGGGGCGGCGCCGCATCATTAGTCAATGACACCTAAAGAGTCGAATGGCGAAATTATTGGGCAAAACATCGCCCGCGTCGTTGCGGAGGCAGAGAAAACGCGGGGACTTCCATCGGCAGAAGAGTTCTGCCTGAACACGCCTCTGTATCGAGAGTTTCCCATCCCGGAGAGTGGTATGTACACCCTAGAGCGCTTTGAGGGAACTCTTGACTGTCACTGTAGCGGCTGTGGTCAACACAGCGTTTTCCGACGCACGGGGGGCGGCCCTTATGAGAGTCCAAGCCGTTATTACGAACACTATCATTTCTGGCTTCAGTTTCGTTGTACTCGGGTGCAAGGGCACCAGCTACACAGCCGCGCATAATTAAAGGGACAAACGCAGAGGCGCATGCTATAGTTCCGGCATGCGCGCGAGATTTCTTCGGTTGACGGCCAAGAAGGCCCAGGAACTTTCTTTCTTGAAACGCGAGGCCGAAAGGGACGGGGCACACCGTGTTGCCCGCCGGATCCACGCCGTCTTGCTCAACCACCAGCAGCATACCAGCGGTGAAATCGCACAACTCCTGGAGGCGCCACGCTCGAAAGTGTCGCTTTGGCTGGGTCAGTATGAGGATTACGGATGGGAAGCTCTGCTGGAGGGCCATCGTTCGGGGCGCCCCAAGGAGTTGACCTCAGCTCAGTTATCGGAATTGGATGGCTTGATCGACAGTGGACCGATTGCCTATGGGTTTTCCTCGGGCGTATGGACCTCTCCGGTGATTGGGCGCGTCATTGAGGAGGAGTTTGCGGTACACTACCATGCTGGCCACGTGCGCAAAGTCCTCAAGGCGCTTGGCTTTTCGGTGCAGCGACCGCGACGGAAGTTGGTCAAAGCCGATCCGGTGGAGCAAGACCGATGGCAACGATACACCTACCCCAGGCTAAAAAAAACGGCTGAGCGCAAGGCGGCTCTGCTTTTCGGCGACGAAGCCAGTTTCCGCCAGGACCCGACCCTCTACCAGACCTGGTCGCGGCGCGGGCATCAGCCGTTGATTGGGACGACGGGCCAACGGAACACGCAAAAGATATTTGGGGCAGTGGATCTTTACCGGCCCAGGTTCTACTACGCCCATGGACCCGTGTTCGAGGGCGATACCTACACGATGTTTCTCACGGCTGTGGCGGAGCGCTACCGCAAGCAGGAGGTCTTCTTCATTCACGACAACGCCCCTTACCACACCGCTCCCGAGGTGCAGGAGTGGCTCTCGTGCTACGGACATCGCTTTCATCTCTGCCCGCCGCCGCCGTACAGCCCGGAATACAATGCCATCGAACCGGTTTGGCACTACGTTGCGTCGCTACGCTCCTTATGAGTTCCGACCACTTCGGACACCGTTCCGAGGCAAATCGGACACCCTTCCGACGATGTCGGACACCGTGCCGACGCACCGAAAAAGTGTCCGATATGATTTCGGAATTACTGTCCGATATCAATCGTAACGGGTGTCCGATTTCGATTGGAACGTCTGTCCAACATGAATCGCAATGGGTGTCCGACGAGCGTCGGAATACGCAAATTCGTGAAGTTTTAGATCTGGCCCACGTCGATCCCACCCCGCACCACAAGGCTTTGCTCTTTTGGGACAGGCTCTATATAGACGCATTCATACGTGGCTATCAACTAAAGGCATTATTAAGTATAGGACTGGACAGTGAAACGTTCATGCAGCGATGTCCAGATCAAAGGCGTCAAGATAGCCGCAGCGGGCTGGACTGATTTTAGTGGCAAGGAATTTCTTGAGGATGGCGTTTTGGGGTAAACCACAGAGAAAATCCGGCCAGGTGTGACGGAGGGCCTGCGAGACGACCCACTCGGAGGGCGGTTTTTGCGGGGATACGGTGCGGATGTAGGAGTGGAAATTGAACCAGGCCACGCGCCGGAAACTCAGCGCCAGATATTGGAGCAGTCCCTGGGCGATGAGGCCCAACTGAATGTGCCGTTCGTAGGCGGCGAGCTTGCGGCGGACGTGCTCCCGGTAAAGCTCGGACTTGCGCTGCACATATTGCTTGCCGCTGCCGCGGTGGAGGGGATTCATGTCCTGCATCCAGAAGTGATACGCGTAGGCCCCGACGGTGTGAATGGCCTGCTTGAAGCTGACCTCAATCTTGAAGCGCCAGCCGTAAAGGCGAATAATCTCCAGCGGGGCCAAGGTCAAGTCGGTGCAGAGGAGGATCAAGTTCCCGCGAGTCGGGTGGCTCACCCAAACAAAGCGCACCAACTGACCCAAAGGGCGCCACAGCAGGTCGTGGCTCAGATAGCGGAGGCTGACGCCGGATTCCCCATAGACCGGGCTGGGGGCTTTGAGGAATTGCGCGCGGTAGCGAAACCAATCCTGGAGGGGAGTCTTGTGGCCATAGGCACGGCGTCGCCCGCGGCGCGGCTTGCGGGAACGCCGTGGGGAAGGCGGGAAATAAGCGACGGCGTTGGAGCGCACGCGCGTGACCAGGTGGTGACCCTCGGCCAGTAGCGAGCGGGCGAATTTGGCGGCGGCGTAATAGGCGTCGGCCACGACGGTCAAAGGGCCGTTCCAATGCAATCCGAGCAGCAAGGCGCTGAGCTTGTCCAACAGCGTGCGCCGGTCACGGGCGCTCCAGACGATGCCTTCGTGGATGCGAGCCGCCACCGGCACGGCCAGACAAACCCCGGCCACCTGCACCAGCAAGGCGACGGCCTGCAAGGAGTGCCCCATGATGAAGGAAGCCTTGGCATTGCAG
This sequence comes from uncultured bacterium, assembly GCA_963713735.1. Taxonomy (GTDB): domain Bacteria; phylum Verrucomicrobiota; class Verrucomicrobiia; order Limisphaerales; family UBA8199; genus CAVQND01. The sequence continues at coordinate 285,918 of CAVQND010000007.1, read as the reverse complement.
CGGGATTCCTGGTGCAGGCTTTTGACCCCCGGCATTTTGCGGCCTTCCTTGGGGCGCTTGAGGCCATCGGCCAGCACGACCGGGCGGCCGTTGACCCGCACCAGGCAGCGGCGGAACAAGTGCTGGAGGGTCTGCCGCCACAATTGGGTCAAACGGTCCAGGTCCAGCGCAGGAGAATGGAAGAAGTGCAGCAGGCAGTAATAACTGGCGTCGGAGAGGCCGAGGCTGCGGATCAGGCTGGTCACGCCGGCCAAGTCGGGGCGCAGGCACAAAGCCGCCAGGACGACCACCAGCCACAGGAAGGTGGTGGTGCGGGAGCAGGCTGGGCGGAGGGGGCGGAGGGCGCGCAGCCAGGCCAGCCACAGGAGGTGCGAGCGTTTGGGAAAGGCGGGGCGAAAACAGAGGTTGCGCATATCCGATAGTATATTTATGCTATCGGATATGAAGACTACTCAAACGGTTAAGAAACTGGAAGCTCAAATCGCCCAAATTAAAGCCCAACTCCAAAAGCACGGAGCGATGCGCCCGGGCAGCCTCTCCCGCCAATACAATGTCTGCGGCAAATCCGGCTGCCGGTGCAAGGACCCCAAACATCCCCGCCGACACGGCCCCTATTACCAGCTCAACTACGTCTATCGCGGAAAAAAGACCTCCCAGTTCATCCGCCGAGCAATCCTCCGCCAGGTGCGGACTGAGCTGGCCAATTACAAACAGTTTCGGCGGCTTACGGAACAGTGGATTGGATTAGCCCTCCAGGTGGCTCAAGCCAAAGATAAACAGACCGCCTGAACCGCTCTGGCGAGGCGAGAACGTTTCACTGTCCAGTATAGGACATGAAAGGGGACAGAGGCTCCTGCCACTGCTACGCCTTACGGCCACATGACGCGATAGAAACGGCTGGCATAGTTGGTCCACTGCGGGTCGCTGAAATAGAGCGGGTTGCCGTTGAGGGTATTGGTTTGCAGGGGATACCAGGTGGGATTAACCAGATTGGTGCTCGCCTCTATCACGACGACCAGGTTGCTGTCCCCGGTGATGTTGAATCCAACCTGGTTGGTCCTCAAGGCAAAGCCGCCGGGCTGCACCTTCGGGTTCCACAATACGGCTGGGCGATTGTCGAAGAATGGTCCCCAGCCGGTGGTGCCTGGCAAGTAATAGACCGTCGCATAGTTGTCACCGGCAAGCAGGGAGGGATCCGCAATGGGCGCATTACCTTGCAAATAAATGCTGGTCAGGCTGGTGCATTCCCGAAACGCACGGTCTCCGAAGCTGGTGGCGTAGTTCCCTGTCGTGGCGCTGTTGCCTATGGTGACGCTAATCAGGTTGGTGCAGTTGTCGAACGCATAGTCGCCGATGGTGCTGACGCTTTTGCTTATCGTAATGTTGGTCACGCTGGTGCAGTAATTGAAGGCGAGCTCCCCGATGCTGATGAAGCCGCTATTGCCTGTCGTGGCGGTGTCGCCTATCGTGACGCTAAGCAGGTTCGTGCAGAGATAGAACGCAGAACCTCCGAGGTTGGTCACGCTATCAGGAATCGCGATACTTGTCAGGGTCGTGCACGATTGGAACGCAGAACCTCCGATGCTCGTCACCGGCACACCATTGACCACGCTTGGGATGACCACCACGCTCCCAGCACCGCTGTATCCCGCGATGATAACTGTATTATTTGTGAATTCGTAGGCAAATTGAGCTTGCACCACGTCAGGCAGCGTCAACACCAGCACCAGCAGCGTTGTGGCCCAGGCTGTTCTCAAGTGCCGGTGCATTGTCGGCCCTGCGTGCCTCAAGGAGCACTGGTCATGTCTCGGGGTCATTCTGGCGGTCAGCATACTAGGCATACTCCCGGCGTCAAGGACCAATGGCTGCCGTCGCTGGGAATGGCCCTCTGGCAGGACTTCCCGCCATTGACCACCCCTGGCCTGCGGCCGCCCATCAAGACCTGTCGTGGGGCATCTGGCGCACGGTGACAGGCCAACCCGTCCGGGGTCGAGTAGGGACGCGGGTTGCCCCGCGTCCCCCTCGCAGATCCCGGCGGGCGGTTTTCCCGCACCGGGCTCTTCACGACGACTCGCTGACTGGCCTGCAGGAAAGTTCGCCAGCCTGATTCCGTCGTGCTTACGGCGCTGGTTTCCTTTGCAGGCTGCGTCGTCGTGCCGGCCCCTTGGTCCGGGCTGGGGCAGCGTGTGCCTGGCCCCGGACTACTATGGACCGGTCCGATTCCCTGCTCTATACCCTTGGGGAGGTCTTCTTGTCGTTGAACCTCCTGTCCCGATTGGCCCCCGCAGTTGGTGCGTCGGGGGGCGGCAGGGCTTCCCAGTTTCCGTACGGCTCGTTGCTCGCGTGCCACGCTCTGCGACCCCGGCAGGTCTCCGGAGACCTCACCCGTAGCGGTCTCCTCTGTGTTGGGTTCCGGTGATGCGACACCGTCTCCACCTGCATGTTGTGACGTTTCGAGGCTGGATTGCTTTAGCGGGGTGCGACTCCCGCTTGCGGCCTGCGAGCTTCCCTGTGTACGCTTCCAGGCGGTCGTTCGGCTTTGGGCATCCCTTACGGGCGCTTGGGCCTGTCCTTCCGCCCGGCAACACTCGGGCTCGGGGAGCTGGTTAGGCTTTCCCCCCCAGTTCTTTCGTGCTGGGTCACTGTTCATGTTTTCGTGTTGTCGTTCATGTTCAGTCCTGGAGGGATTTGCACCCTCCGAGCCGCCAGACTTTCACTGGCGCACCGCATCTTGTCAGTACCACCATGCGAGCCACGAGGTCAGCGAGAGTGCCCGCTGCCCAGGAATTCATCCCGGAGGGATGACAGATGGTAGCCGGGGGTCGAAGCGTCGCGAGACCCCCGGTTCAGCGGCGGTGTGGGTCAGCATCCTATAGGGATGCCAGAAGGCGGCCTGCTCCCTTTGTGCAGCCGTCTGGCACCCCGTTCCGGGGTGCAGGCCCCTCTGGCCGCAAACCGGGGGTCGCGGCGATGCCGTGACCCCCGGCTACCATTTAGCGAGGCTCCGCCTCAGACCGACGAGGCATGAACCGTTCTGGCGTGGGTGTCCTTCTCGGCGGCGCAGGGGTGATGGGCTCAGCAATTCCTCCGTGCCCAGAGCGTGGGTTGATGATGGGCCGCCAACCCGGGATCTGCCCCCGGGCACCAGAACGTCCCGCTCTATCCGTGAAATCCGTGTCATCCGTGGTCAGCTTCCAGTTTCGGCTTCGGCGAGCCCCCGCACCACCCGTTTCCACGCCAGCTTGGCCTCCTTGAAGTTGAGCAGTAAGGCCACTTCCAGCCCCGTGATGTTCAGGTTCGATCACCAGGGCGTTTTCGTAAAGTCTTTCGTCCAGGCCCGGCTTCAGTTCGTTGAGCACGGCCATGGCCGCTCCCAGGATTTCGCCGGTGAGCTTTTCGTGTTTCATGGCCCGGTTTTTACCACGGATTTCACGGATGGCACGGATTTTAGCAGGGGGTGACGCTACCGACGCCGCGCCCAGCCTTGGTGCCCGACCGACGCCCCGGCGCGGGGGCTTTGCGGTTCCTTGCTTTGGTGGCCAACCGGCCACAGGGCCGCCCCCACCCACCGGCATAGAATCGGACTCCGTTTGCCAGTGCCAAAGAGATCGGATAATAATCCGACCGTATTAAGACCGCCAAGCGGTCGAGCGGCCTCGTCGAGGCCAAGTGACCAACACCGGATGTATCTCAACGTGATGGTTCCCCGCCTGCAACGGGAGCAGGAAGTGGCGGGCTTTTTCCGGTTCCACCGGGGCCATCGGTTTGCCTCCTCGGCGTTGATGGAACCGATGAGTAAGGATTTCGTGGCGCGGATGGAGCAGTATGCCCGGCAACACCGGGTTGCGGTGGTGCCCTTCGACCAGGCACCCTACAAGGGTCGCAAGAAGGACGACATTGCGCAGGAATACATCGCCCGGCAAGGGGCCAAGGAAGGAGTGATGTTTCTGGGCAAGGCGAGTTTTCGCTGACGCAGGTGCTGGACCGACCCTTGAGCGGACGGGTGTATTTCAAGGAGGGCCGTGGGTTACGGACCGAGACGACGATCAACCATCCGGCCGCCTTCAAGCTGCGCAAAGGACTGCAGAGCCTGCCGCAATGGCGGCAGATCGGCTTTCAAGCCAACCGACGTTTATTGAACATGTCAAAAGATCAGTCAGGATTGCGCGTTGGGGGAGGCGGCCTTTGAAGCGGTCAACCAGCCGATCCAGGTCGAGGAGCGGCGGGTCTCGGGTTTGCGGTTTGGGGACGGGCGGGTGCAGGCACTGTTGAGTGCGGTGCTGTTGTTTGTCTTCGTGGCCAACGGCTTCAGCGCCAAAGACCTCCGGCCCAAGCTGGCCGCACTGTTGGGGCTCAGAGCGGACCAATTGAGCGCCGGCCGACTCACCTACGACCTGCGGCGGCTGCGCCTGCACGGGCTCATTGAGCGCGTTGCCGGCACCCACCGCTACCGGCTCACCAAGCGGGGCATCCAAATCGCGGCCTTTTGGACGCGAGCATACAACCGTTTGTTGCGTCCCGGTCTGGCGCAGTTGGCTGATCCGGCCTGCGACCCACCCCCACTTCGTCGTGAGCTGGACGCACTCCATACGCTTCGCGAGGCAGGGCGCCGCTGGAGAGCGCTCTGGGGGACGGCGGCGCTCTGCCGAGACGCCGCTACGATGGCACGGTTATCTGGTGGTCAGCTCCGAGCCTTTTGGTATTGGGCCACGTCCACGGGCCGGCCGGTCAGGCGCGACTCTTCGGCGGCGAAGGCGATGACATGACTGTGCACGGTGGATTCGATGCCGGCTTCCAGTGGTTGTCCGGCCGTTTTGGTCATCTCGCCATAGAGGGCTTTCACCAGTCCGGCATCGCCACCGCCATGCAGTTCATAGCCTCCGTCCTCCGCCTGGACGGTGTAGCGCTGCACCGGACCTTCGTGGGGAATAACCAGGAGGTGAACGCCAAGATGTTGCCGGTAGGTTTCGCCGCCTTTGAGCGCGCCCCGGGTGCCGCAGACCTCGAAATGGCGGCCGCTGGCAAACGCCGTCATGGTAAAGGTGCCCGTGATACCGCCCTCAAACTCCATGGCGAGCACCTGCCGATCGACGGCGTCGTTGTCGCAACGATAAACGCAACGTCCCCATGGGCTGGTGGCCAGCCAGGCCACAATTTCTTCACGGGAGGCCTCCGCGGCGCGGTCGTACACTTGGGCCAGCCAAGGCGCGCGCATGTCACCCGCATATCGCAGGGCGTTGTAGGGGCACACGGCCTGCTCCGGGCAGCCCTCCGTGCATCGAGACGGCGCCCCGGCCGGGGCACGCTCGGGGCGGAACCACTCGAGCGAGCCGTAACTGGCAAGACGCCGGCAACGTCGTCCCACGAGCCAGTGGATGACATCCAGGTCGTGGCAGCATTTGGACAGAATCATGGGGAGCTCTTCGCGGTAACCGCCCAATGGCCGCGAACGAAGGCATGGGCCTGGTGCCAAGGCATGACTCCTTCATTGGCCTGAATGGACACCACTTCCCCAATGAGGCCGGAATCAATGATCTCCTTTACCTTCCGATAAAACGCGGCAAAGCGCAGGACAAAGCAGACCATGACTCGGCGGCTGGTCTGGCGGGCCAGACGTTCGATGTCGAGCACCTGGCCGACACGGGTGGCGATGGGCTTTTCCAGCAACACGTCGCATCCCAGTTCCAAAGCTCGACGGCAGGGCTCGTAGTGGTCACTGTCCTGGGTGGCGACCAGGACGACATCGGCCAGCTTCCCCGCCGACAACAGCTCTTCGCCGCGGGCAAATCCTCTAAATTCAGGATTGGCCGAGAGGCGACGTATCCTCTCGACCCGTTCGGCCACCGGGTCGGCGCCGGCAACAATCCGGAAGCGATCCGGAAACCGGCCCGCAAGCTGCACATACTGACCAGTAAATAGGATTTGACACACTAGATGGAGCCGTGCTATGCTCACTCCGTCATGGCAAAGATCGATAATCGTTCCTTAGACCACAAGGTCTTGGAGCACATGCGGATGCTCGCCACCGACCGAGTCTTGGCTGGCGAGAGGCCCAGTGTTGTGGCGAAGTCGTTCGGAATCTATCGGACTTCCATCTATAAGTGGCTGCGCGCGCGTAGGAAGCGTGGACGCGAAGCTTTGCGGAGCACGACTGCTAAAGGGCCGGCGCCCAAGCTAACGGAAGGCCAAAAGCGGCGGGTTAGGCGTTGGATCGTCGGCAAGGACCCACGCCAATACGGATTTGATTTCGGATTATGGACCCGAAGCATCGTCGCCACGATGATCCAGGATAGGTTTAAAGTCTCGCTGACTCTTCCCTCGATAGGTCGTCTGCTGACTTCGCTGGACATAACGCCCCAGAAGCCACTGCGCCGAGCCTACGAACGAAATGAAGCGGAGATCAGCCAGTGGAAGCAGGAGAAGTATCCGGAGTTGAGGAAACGGGCTAAACAGAGGGGTGCGGACATCTTCTTTCTCGATGAAGTGGGCGTGCGATCTGATAGCCCGCTGGGGCGGAGTTACGGACTGAAAGGCAAAACACCGGTGGTGAAAACCTCTGGGCAGCGCCAGCAGATTAACGCGATCAGTGCGGTGAATGCCAAGGGAGCCTTCTGGTACAAGGTCTACGGCGGCACGTTGAGGGCCGTATTGTTCATTGTGATGCTCAAAGACCTTATGAAAGGGCGCAAGAAGCCGGTAATGTTGGTCGTGGACGGATTGCCCGCGCACAAGGCTAAGTCGGTTGCCAAATATGTACAGTCCACCAAAGGCCGCTTAGAGCTGCATTTCCTACCACCCTATGCTCCAGATTTGAACCCTGACGAATTCGCCTGGAGCCATTTAAAGCAGAACGGCACGAGTAAGAAGCCCTTGCGCAAGAATGAAGCGCTTCGACAGCGCGTCGAGCAAGACTTAGCTGAGATCAAGCAGGATCGGAGCCTGGTCCGGTCTTTTTTTATGGCTCCAAGTGTGTCTTATGCTATTTACTGATGAGTAAGTCTGCGCTCGGGCGCCGCAGCCGACACAAGCGATTCTCAAGGGTTTTTGTGGGTTCATGGTATTAGGGGTTCAGAGGCCGCCTGGAAAAAGGCGACAATATTCTCCCAGGGCACTTCCGGGCTCAAGACGTGGGCTGGCGCCAAAATGAGGCCGCCACCGCGACCCACTTCGCGGATCCGGGCTCGCACTTCGGCTCGGACCTCTTCCGCTGAACCGAACGGCATCGTTTTTTGCACGCTCACGGTCCCCCAAAAGGAAAGCCGATCCCCATACTGCTGCTTGAGCGCGGCGGCATCCATGCATTCCGGTTGGACGGGATTCAGGATATCCGTGCCCGCCTGAATCAAGTCCGGAACCAGGGCCGTCACGTTCCCATCCGAATGGTAGAATACAAACGAAGCCGGATTGGCCGCCTTTACCGCCCGCGCTGTGGCCGCCAGGTGCGGTCCCAGGAACTCTCGCCACGTCTCGACCCGCATCATGAGCGACCGCTGGGTTGCCACGTTGTCGCCAAGGATGATGATGTCCACTCCGGACCGGGCGAACCGCTCGGCGACGACTTTCTGAAAAGCCGCCGCGCGTTCGAAGAGGAAATGTGCGACCTCCGGCGCCTCGAGCATATTGACCAGCAGTTCTTCCATCCCGCGCAAATACCACGAGCGCTCGAACACGGAGCCCGCCGAGGCGGCCACGGCCAGGCCGTGTGCGTGCCAGTGTTCGACCTGGCGGCGGACGGGTTCAAAGCGGTAGGCTTGGTTGAGGTCCGGCCAGGGATAGCTTTTGAGCCGCTGGAGATTCTCAATCCCCCGCAATGGCGACTGGAGCCGGGAGAAGTGATGGAAGTTGCCTGTCCGCCACCATACGCCCCACTCATCGACCTGGCCGCTGGCCAGCGCCGCCGAGGCCTCTGCCCCGAGCCATTCGGTAAACCGGTCTCGCCGCAGACGGCTGGGAGCGAGGACCACGCGGGTGATGTCCATTTCAAAATACTCGCGCGGTGTCCTGGGACTGCAATGTTCCAGCAGCAACCGCTCGATGGGCGGCGTGTAACCTATCGCCTCTTCATAGAGCAGCCGCGGCACGCGGTCGGGTTGCCGGTGGCCCAACGCGGCCAGAACTCGTTCACGCGGGGTCACGGGATCGTCTTCTCCATCTCGGCATCGCGTCCGGATATTCAATGCGCAAGGTGCGCGGCATGGGCTGAATCTGCCCGGGCTTGCCGCCAAGAGTCAAGATAAACGGACCATTCGTGATGGCTCACCATAAACAATTTCTTCATGGATTGTTCCGTTCCCGAGGCAACCGACAGGGGACGTTGTTCGAGTTTTCGGACAGTTGACGAACCGGACGGTCTTGATACGATGTGCCAGTGATAGATCAGTTCATGCCATGAAGCCCACAAACCACAGCCTGTCAACCTTTGGCCGCACCTCGCTGCCGCTGGCAGCCAGCGTCGCAGTGGTCCTGCTGCAAACGGGAGTCGTTAGGGCCGCCGTTGCCCCCACTTCGCCGCGCGAACGCATTTCGATTAACGATGACTGGCGGTTCACGAAGGGCGACCCCGCCGGCATCGCCGATAATCTCGCGTATCCCCGCGGAAGGGGCGCGGTCCCGACCAGCGGGATTGCCGCTTACATCCTGCCGACGGGCAACGGTTTCATCGCCGATCCCGCCAAGCGCTACGTCAAACCCGACGGCAACTTCGGCGGCGCCATCCCCTACGTCGCCCCCACATTCAACGACGCCGACTGGCGTCAACTGGATCTGCCCCACGACTTCGGCGTCGACGGCGCCTTCATTCCGCCCGGCCAGGCCGGCTCGGACGGCGCTATGGGGCGTTTGCCGTTCTTCGGCGTCGCCTGGTATCGCAAGCATCTGTCAATCCCCGCCGCCGACGCCGGCAAACAGATATTTCTCGGTTTCGACGGCTCGATGTCGTACAGCACGGTCTGGTGCAACGGCCAGATCGTGGGCGGCTGGCCCTACGGCTACACCTCCTGGCGCGTGGACCTGACGCCCTACGTCAAAACCGGCGCGGACAACGTCCTGGCCATCCGCCTGGACAATCCACCCAGGTCGTCACGGTGGTATCCCGGCGGGGGCATCTACCGCAACGTCTGGCTGACCAAGACCGCGCCGGTTCACATCGCGCAGTGGGGGACGTTCGTCACCACGCCGGAGGTCACGGCCGGCAACGCTGCCGTGACGCTGAAGGTCACGGTTGACAATAACGCCAAGGCGGACGTGAACGTCAGCGTGGCCACGCAGATCTTCGCCCTGGACGCCAACGGGCAGCGCGCCGGTGCGGCGGTGGCTTCCATCGGGGCCATCAACACCCCGGTGGCCGCGGGGAAGAGCGCCTCGGTTGACACCAAAACATCCTTGGCTAATCCCAAGCTCTGGAGCCCCAAGACCCCCAGCCGCTACGTGGCCGTCACCACCGTGACCCGGAACGGCGCGGTGGTTGATTCCTACGAGACTCCCTTCGGCATCCGCACCTTCAAATACGACCCCAACGCGGGCCTGTTCGTCAACGGCGAGCACGTCAAACTCAACGGCGTCTGCGATCACCACGATCTGGGCGCCCTGGGCACCGCCATCAACTTCCGCGCCCTGCAGCGCCAAGTTGAGATGCTCAAGGACATGGGCTGCAACGCCATCCGCACCAGCCACAATCCCCCCGCGCCGGAACTCCTGGACCTGGCCGACCGCTACGGCATGATGGTGCTGGATGAATCCTTCGACACGTGGGGCAGCACCAAGCGCCCCAATGACTACGGCGGCGCCAACCTCTTCAACATGTGGCACGAACAGGATCAACGCGCGCTTGTCCGCCGGGATCGCAACCACCCCAGCGTTTTCGCCTGGAGCATCGGCAATGAAATCGCCGAACAGAGCCAGGGCGCCAACTCTGCCATCGCCAAGGAACTCGCCGCGATCGTGCATTCTGAAGACCCCACGCGCCCGGTCACCGCCGCCTGCAACGGCGCCGAGGCCGCGCGGAATGGTTTCAGCACTCTGCTCGACGCCATGGGCTTCAACTACAAGCCCGATAACTACATCAGTTTCCACCAGAGTTACCCCGCCCAGTTCTTCTTCAGCACCGAATCGGCCTCCACCATCTCCTCCCGGGGCGAGTATTTCTTTCCGGTGGTCGGACCGGGTTTCGGCTCGATCACTGGACGCGGCGGACGCGGCGGCGCCACCGGCGCCACCCCGCCGGCCAGCCAGGATAACGCCAGCCACCAGATGAGTTCCTACGACCTGTACTATCCAGGCTGGGCCACCTCCCCCGACCACGAATTCTACGGCCAGGACCACTGCGCCGCCGTCGCCGGCGAGTTTGTCTGGACCGGCTTTGACTACATCGGAGAACCCACCCCCTGGGGCGGCGGCAGCGACCCCTCGCGTTCCTCCTACTTCGGCATCATTGACCTCGCGGGCTTCCCCAAAGACCGCTTCTACAGCTACCAGGCCCAGTGGCGTCCCGATTTCCCCATGGCCCACATTCTGCCGCACTGGAACTGGCCGGATCGCGTCGGTCAGGTCACGCCCGTCCATGTCTATACCTCCGGCGACGAGGCCGAGCTCTTCCTCAACGGCAAGTCGCTGGGCCGCAAGAAAAAGATCTTCGAAGGCTCCGCCAACCAACAGATCAATGGCCAGCCGGCGTACCGCATCCGCTGGGATGACGTAGCCTACACTCCCGGCGAACTCAAGGTCGTCGCCTACAAGGCCGGCAAGGAATGGGCCACCGACACCGTCAAGACCACCGGGGCCGCCACGCAGTTGTTCCTCAAGCCTGACCGTGCCGCCATCGCCGGGGACGGCCACGACCTTTCCTTCGTCACGCTCACCGTTGCCGACAAGGACGGCCTGATGGTCCCGCGTTCCAGGAACCCGATCACCTTCGAGATTTCCGGCCCCGCTGAGATCGTCGCCACCGACAACGGCGACGCCACCGACCTGGGGGCCTTTTCCTCGAAGGAACGCAAGGCCTTCAACGGCCTGGCCCTGGCCATCGTGAAGGCGAAGCGCGGACAGGCCGGGATTATCACCGTGACGGCCAAGTCTGAGGGCCTGACCACCGCCTCCACCAAGATCGAACTGAAGTAGCGGCGACATGCCACCAACTCGCGGGTGGTGTCCGTGATAGGAAATCGAGTTTCCCAGCGCACATCGGCGCAATCAATTCAGTCTAGTATGGCCCTCCATCCTCTCCGCGCTCTCGCCCTCACCCTGTTGCTCGGCGCCCTGAGCGCCGGAGCGCAGTTCAGCATTGTCCCGTTCAGCACGTTTGGGACCGGGGGCTGGCTGGCCCCCAACGGATATAATGGCAGCACTTACACGTATCTCACGATCGGCGACACCGAGCGGGGCCTGGCTTGCGGGAACACCCACCTGTACCTCGTCAGCCGCAACGGGGGCGATTTCATCCGCCTGCTGGATCCCCGGACCGGGGCCGATGTCGGGGCGCTGAACCTGGGTACTGGCATTGTCGGCGGCGGCACTTTCGATGTGAACATGGTCGCCGTCGGCGGTGAGGGCGCTATTTATGTTGGCAACCTGGCGATCGGACCGGCCCCGTTCACGGTCTATCGCTGGGCCGATGACCTCCCGGCTACCACGCCGTCGGTGGTCTATAGCGGCGTGCCGTTGAGCGGGGCGCGGCTGGGGGACAGCCTGGCCGCCATCGGCAGCGGCAGCGGGAGCCGGCTGGTGGCCGGCTTCAACAGCAATCCGAGCGTGGCCGGCAACAACGGCTATGCGGTCATCGACCCCACGGCGGGCACCGCCACCGCCGTGGGCTTTGCCAGCACCCCGCCCACTGCGGGCGATTTTCGCCTCGGGATTACCTTCGCCGACCCCACCCACGTCCTCGGCACGCAAGGCGGGTCCGGCAGCGCCCCGCGCTACAGCAGCTTTGCCGGCAGCACCGGGACATTATTGGCGAGCCCGGCGCTGGCTTCCACCGACGAACGGGCCATGAGCTGTGCCGTCGTCGCGGGGCTGCCCGTCCTGGCCGCGCTCAGCACCGTTGACAGCCACGTGAGCATTTACGCTGTGACCGACCCGACGCAGCCCGTGCTGCTGGGCCAGGCCAATGCCACCAGCGGCGCGTTGCCGACCAATACCCGCAACACCGGTTCCGTCGCGTGGGGCAGGATCACTGGCAACACAGCCGTCCTTTATGCCCTGGCGACGGACCAGGGAATCCAGGCTTTTGTCGTCACCGTGCCTTCGCCGGCCGCGCCCACCATCACGCTACAACCCCAAAGCCAGACCGTGGCGGAACAGTTCCCCGTCACCTTCAATGTCGTGGCGACGGGCAATCCCGCGCCGTCCTACCAGTGGTACGCGGGGGGCAGCGCCATTCCGGGCGCCGTCACCGCGGCTTACACCATCCCGGCCGCGCCGTACAGCGACAACGGGGTGCAGTTCCGCGTCGTGGTCCGGAACATCGTGGGCGGCGTCCCGTGCGCGGTGACCAGCAGCGTCGCCACGCTCACGGTCATCCCCGACACCAACGCGCCGGTCGTGGCGCAGGTGATTCCGTCGCCCGGCACGACCGTGCCCAGCCTGGGTGAAATTGAGGTCCATTTCAGCGAAGGCGTGACCGGAGTCGCCGCCGAGGACCTGCTGCTTGACGGCGTCCCCGCCACGAATCTGACGGTCTATGCGTCGGATGTATATGTGTTTGACTTCGCCCCGGCGGGAAACGGAACGGCGCTCGTCGCCTGGGGCGCGGCGCAGTCCATTACCGACCTCTCGGCCAATTCCAACCGCTTCGCCGGTGGCAGTTGCACTTACACGGTGGACCCATCAGCCATCGGGCGATTGGTCTATCTCAATGAGTTCATGGCCGGGAACAAGCACGGCATCATTGATGACACCGGCCAGCACTTCGGACTGGCTCGAGCTCTACAACGCCGCCCAGCAACCGGTCAGCTTGGGCGGCTGGTATCTGACGGACAACCCGGCTGATTTGACCAAGTGGCAATTCCCGGACGGGGTCAGCATCCTCGCCCAATCCTACCTGCTCGTCTGGGCCAGTGGCCTGGACCACACCGATCCCGCCGCGCCGCTCCACACCAATTTCGAACTCTCCAAATCCGCCGGCAGTTGCCTCGAGCTGGTCGCTTCTGATGGCGCGACCATCATCTCCGCGTTCGCGCCCTACCCGCAGCAGTTCGATGACATTTCCTATGGCCGCAACCGCCTCGATCCTTCCCTGGTTGGTTACTTCACCAACGCCACGCCGGGCGCCGCCAATGCGACGCTCGGCCCGGGCTTCGGCCCGGCGGTCCAGTTCTCGGTCGTCAGCCGCACGTTCCAGCAGCCCTTCACGCTGGCCCTCAGCACCACCGACACCAACGCCGTCATCCGCTATGTGCTCGTCACCAACGGCACGCTGGCGGCGGTGACCAATGTGCCCGACACCAACTCGGCCCGCTACACCCAGCCGCTCACGATCAGCGGCAGCGTCCAGGTCCGTGCCCGCGCCTGGTCGCCGCAGACCGATTTCTTCCCCGGCCCCCTCCACAACGAGACCTACCTGCAAATCGCCTCCGACGCCGCCACGTTCACCTTGGATCTGCCGGTTGTCGTCTTCCATGACCTGGGCGGGGGCGCAGTGGCGGCCACGACGGACCAGCTCATGACCATGCAGGTGTTTGACACGCGCAGCCGCGGCCGGAGTTCGCTGCTCAATCCGCCCGACTTGGCCGTCCAGGGCTGCTTCCACCGGCGCGGCGAGTCCACGTTTTGGAATCCCAAGGCAAACCTCCGCGTGCAGACCGAGGATGAAAACGGCGACAACCTGAACGTCGAGTTGCTCGGCATGCCCGCCGACAACGACTGGGTGTTTTATGGCGTCGACAATTACGACAAGTGCCTGATCGCACAACCCGTTCGCGCACGGGTTGTATTGGCAACTGGGTCATTACACCTCGCGGACCCGCTTCGTCGAGGTCTTCCTCCGGACCGCCACCGGCGCCCCGGGACCGATTACCGCCGCCGACTACAACGGTCTCTACGTCATCGAAGAGAAGATCAAGATCGGTGAGAACCGGGTCGATATTCCCAAGCTCCAACCATCCGATACCAATGCGCCCAACGTGACGGGCGGCTACCTGCTCAGTATTGACAAATCCAACCCCGGCAACCCGGCCTACCTGGCCGGGGTTTCGATGTGGTATCTCGATCCGGACTATTACGAAATCACGGCGCCGGAGCGCGCGGCCCAACTCCAGTACATTGGCGACTATTTCACCGCCTTCTACGCCGCGCTCACCGGCCCAAACTGGATCAACCCCGCCCTCGGCTACGCCGCCTATATCGACCTGGATTCGTGGATTGATTACCACCTCCACCAGACGTTCGTCTTCAACGTTGATGCCCTCCGCATCAGCGCCTACTTCAACAAACCGCGCAGCGGTCCCATCGCGCAAGGACCGCTCTGGGACTTCGACCGGTGCTTCGGCACGCGGACTAGCGACGATGGCCGCGGGTTCAATCCCCGCCGCTGGCGCTCGGCCGAGATGGACGGCGGCACCGACATGTTCAACCCGGCGGCACCTTCAACAACCCCTGGTACGGCGCCCTGTTCCTGGACCCGGATTTCTGGCAACGGTGGATCGACCGCTACCAGGTCCTCCGCCGGACGGTCTATCACGCGACCAATATCATGGCCACCATTGACTACTTCGCCAACCAGGTGCGCGAGGCCGCCCCGCGCGACGCCGCCCGCTGGGCCGCCGCCGCCAACGGAGGCAATGATGCCTCCGACACTTCGCCCCGGTCCGGGGCCGTCACCGGCGACGGCCTCACTTACACGTTCCCCACCCCCGGCACCTACCAGGGCGAAGTGGATTTCACCAAGTATTGGTTCTCCAACCGGCTGGATTTCATGGACTCCAATTTCCTGAATCCCCCTGTGTTCAGCGGCAACGGCGGGGCGATCACATCCGGTTACCCGCTCACCCTTACCAGCGCCACGCGTGAGGCCGGCAGCACCATCTATTACACGCTCGACGGCAGCGACCCGCGGCTGCCGGGCGGCGCGGTCTCGCCCGCCGCTCTGGCCAGCCTGAACAGCACGACCGTGGTCCTGACCAACAACGCCCGTGTCGTCGCCCGCAATTACAACACCGCCCACCACAACCTCACCGGGGCGAACAATCCGCCCCTCAACAGCTTCTGGTCCGGGCCGACGGCGGGCACGTTCATGGTCGGCACTCCGCCCCTGGCGATCACCGAAATCATGTACGACCCGGCGCCGGACCCGGTGGGGACTTATGACAATGATCAATACGAATTCATTGAGTTAAAGAATGTCGGCTCGCAGCCATTGAACCTGGCCGGCATCCGCTTTACCGATGGCATTGTGTTCACCTTCACGGCGACCAATGCCGTTACGAACCTGGGCCCGGCCAGTACGTCGTGCTGGTCCGGAACCAGGCGGCGTTTCGGTCACGGTATCCGGACGTCACCAACATCGCCGGCCAATACGCCGGCGCTCTGAATAACGCCGGCGAGCACGTCGCTTTGCAGGGCGCGCTCCAGGAACCCATCCTCGACTTTGCCTACGACAATAACTGGTACCCCGCCACTGAACACCTGGGATTTTCCCTGGTCATCCGCAACGAGAACACCCCCTTTTACACGTGGACCGACCCAGCCAGTTGGCGGCCCAGCACGGCCCTGGGCGGCTCGCCTGGCCGCGCTGACCCCGCCCCGGTGGCGCTGCCTCCGGTCGTCATCAACGAGGCGCTCACTCACCCGCCACCGTCGGACTTCGGCGTTGTCGAGCTGTTCAATCCCACCGGCGACCCGGCGCCCATCGGCGGCTGGTTCCTGAGCGACGAACGCGCCCAGCCGGCGAAATTCCGTGTCCCGGTTGATACGATCATCCCTCCCGGCGGCTGCGTGGTGTTCGCCGAAGGCCAATTTGCCACCAACGGCCCCAATGGCTTCCGCCTCAACCCCCTGGGCGCGGGGCTTTACCTTTTCTCCGGCGATGGCACCAACCTTACCGGGTATAGCCACGGCTTCAGCTTCGGCGCGCAGGCCGAGGGCGTCACGTTCGGCCGCTGCGTCACGAGCGATGGCCGCGAGCACTTTGTCGCCCAGAAGCGCAATACGCTCGGCGTCCCCAACGCCGGGCCCAAGGTCGGTCCCATCGTGATCAATGAACTGATGTACGCCCCGCCGCCTTTTGGATTGGACGCCGATAAGGCGGACGAGTACATCGAGTTGCGCAATATCACCCTCCAGGCGGCGCCGCTCTTCGACCCGCTCTATCCCACCAACACCTGGCAGCTCCAGGGCGCCGTGCAATTCACTTTCCCCGGCGGGGTTACGATTCCGCCCTTGTCCTGCTTGCTCGTGGTGAGCTTCGACCCGCAACGTGACCCCGCGTCGTTGGCCTGGTTCCAGAACTTCTACAGCCTGGATGCCAACACCCCCATTGTCGGGCCTTACCAAGGGCATCTCTCCAACGCCGGCGAGAGCCTGGGCCTCTGGTTCCCCGACGCACCCCAACCGCTCTCGGCGCCCAACCCGGGTTTCGTCCCCTACGTGCTGGCGGAGGAGGTGAGTTACTCGAACCTGCCGCCTTGGCCGGCCGGCGCCGACGGCACCGGCAGCTCCCTCCAGCGCATCGCCAGCGCTGCCTTCGGCGATGACCCGGCCAATTGGCAGGCCGGCCTGCCCACCCCCGGCCATCTCAACCAGGGCGCCTGGACCGCTGACACCGACCAGGACGGCCTGCCTGATGAATGGGAGCTGGCCAACGGCTTCGACCCGACTGACCCCTCAGGCGACAACGGCCCCCTGGGCGACCCCGACGGCGACGGCGCGAGCAACTACGAAGAGTACATCGCCGGCACCGACCCGCATGACGGCCGGGACTTCCTCCACTTCAGCGGCGCTTCTCTGAGCGGCCCAGCCTGCGTCCTCACCTTCGACACCCGCCCCGGCCGCACCTACGCCGTTGAGGCGCTGACTTTTCTTGGGCCAACCAACGCCTGGACCGCCTTCACCAACAACATCCCCGGCACCGGCAACCCGGTTACCGTCTCCGAACCGGTTAGCCAATCCCAGCGCTTCTACCGGATCAGCGTCCGAGTCAGCCCGTAGCGCAAGCTTTCAGCCTGCACCCGTCGCGGGGCCAGGGTGGTGACGGCAGCCTCCTGACTCCGGCGTCGGATCACGGAGTCGCGCGTCTCAGAAACCGCTGGGCTTGATCCAGAAGCTCTCCTGCCAGCTCTGGCCCGGCGGGATGTATTGCAGATCCTTATAGAGGCCCTTCTGCGCCAGGTTCATCGAGTCGGTGATTCCGGCCATTGGCTCAAAGCAGATGAAGTCTTGCCTGGCTCCCGCCGGAAACCACACCACCGCCGCGTGGTATTTCGGGCCGAAGGCGACTTCCACCCTCTCGGATTTGCCTTGGACCCATAGGGTCGCCTTGCCGGACGCGTCCCGGATCAAGTCCCCGAACACGTTGTCGAGCTTCATGCCCTTTAGCGACGCGCCCTTAGGATTGGGAATCACCTTCTCGGTCGGCTCCGTCTCTCCCGTCGGGATGTTTTGCGTCGCGAGCCAATGCGTTTTCGCCCCGACCGAAAACGTCCAATCGTCGCGCGGAGCGTCGTTGACCTGAAAGTAGGGATGAAATCCGATGGCCACCGGCATGGGCGCGGCGCTCAGGTTGTTGAGTTTTACCGCCACCTCGAGGGTGCCGTCCTTCAATCGGTAGGTCATTTCGATGGTGTGGGCGAACGGGAATTGCGCCATCCAGTCGGGCTGCCGGTAAAACTCGATGCGGCTGGTCACCCATGCGGCCTCCTGGTCGGCTTTGACCTCCACCACCTCCCACGGGGCCGTCGTGAGGAACCCATGGATGGGGATGGGACCCCGGACATTGCCCAATCCCGCGTTGAGCAGATACTTCTTCCCATTCGCGTAGAACGCCAGTTCGTCGAGCCGGTTGGCCCACGGGGCCAGGAAGGGAATGCCGCTAAAGCCTCCCCGGCGCTTGAATTCAGCGGCCGAGGCGAAGGGGAACTGCAGCACATTCTTCCCCTTTGCCTTCATCTCAAAGGCGTTGTTGCCCTGTGAGGGCATCACGGAAACCACCGTTTGGCTCCTGGCGTCCTCGAGGCGAACAACCTCCCCCTCCTGACGAGCCGAGTACTGCCCGAATGCAGTCAAAGCCAGTGTCCACAGAAAAGCCGCCAGTCTCATCGGATGCAGATTATTCATAAGAATTTCCTTCCTTCGCGCCGCTCTTTCATTGACGCTGCACGGGTGAGGGAGAGCTGGTTTTCGCTCGCACTCATGCCGGCCCCATGCTGCCAGGCGGGCAGGTGGATGTCGAGCGGCGAAATCCGCCGGGTTTGGGCCGAGCAGCTTCTCCATTGGGATACCGGGTGGAATCAAGCCTTGCCCGACGCGAGCTGAGAGCGCCCTTTCCCGGCCGAAATGCCTATGCTACAAGTTCTCGACCCTGTCCGGATTCGGAAGGAGAATAATGCGTGGTTGAATGTCCAAAACTCGAAGCTTGCCGGAAGTACTGGTAAAGATTGACGAATGTCGGCAGATTCAACGCGTCGGTTCGATGATTCAAGCGCCGCGCAGCAGTGGTTTCTTTCGCTATTCCTGCGCAGCGAGCGGGAGATCTTTCGTTACGTGGCCGCCCTGGTCCCGAACGTCACGGACGCCCAAGACATCGTTCAACAGACCGCCATGGCGCTGTGGGAGAAGTTCGACGCCTATGATCCCGCCCAGCCCTTCACCCCGTGGGCGTGCCGGTTCGCCCTGAACAAAGCCCGTCAGTGGATCGAGCGTCGTCAGCGCTGGCAGGCCCTCCTGGAGCGCGGTCTGGCAGAGGAACTGGCGCAACGGCGGCAGCAGTTGCAGCCCGAGCTTGAACTGCGGCTCAAGCACCTGGAGGGTTGCCTGGGAAGGCTGCCGCAAGGGCAGCGCTCTCTCGTCGAGGGATATTACTATGAGCGCGCCCGTATCGAAAAGCTGGCGGAGCGCTCCGGCAGAACCACGGCCGCAACCTACAAGATGCTGCAACGCATCCGGCACACGCTCCAGCTCTGCGTGGAAGGCGGGGCGAAACCTGAGGCGGTATGACGCTCTTATTCCCATCTCCCGAGTTTGACGACGCGGTGGCTGCCGTGTGTCACGGCTCAGCCGCAGAAGCGGAGATGCGCGCCCTGAATGAGGTGTTGCGGAGCGATGCTGGCGCCCGCGATGAGTATTTAATGCGGGTCGAGCTGCACGCTCGGCTGGCGTCCGAGCCGGACCTTTTTGCGCAGTCGGCGGAGGCGGTTGCCGCTTCCGGCGTGCCCGGCCTCAGCTTGGGTGACCGGTGTGGGATTGTTCCTTCGAAACCGGAGGTGCCGAGGCGCAAGAGGACGCAGGGGCGAGCGCTGGCATTGGCGGCCTGCCTGGCCTTGCTCGCAGCGGGCGTGTGGGGCTTGTGGTCCAGACGGCTCGCGTCGAGGAACGGAACCACCAGCAGCGCCGTCGCCATGTTGACCCGCGCCTTGGACGCCCGTTGGGGCCAGGGCGCTCAATCGCTGCGGGTGGGCAGTGCCTTGGAACCGGGCCGGCTTCGGCTCGAGTCCGGCCTGGCGCAAGTGGTCTTTTATAGCGGTGCGCGGGTGGTGATGGAAGGGCCGACGGAACTGCAGCTCCTTTCGCCAACGGAGGCCGTCTGTCCCGCCGGACGGCTGTTGGCCGAGGTGCCGCAGCCAGCGCGCGGCTTCCGCCTGAAAACCGCACAGCTCAACGTGGTCGATCTCGGGACGGCATTCGGCATTAACGCAACCGGCGGCCGAACCGAGGTCCACGTCTTCAAAGGGAAGGTGGAGTTCTTTGCCGGAACCGCGGCGAAGCAGTCCCTCGGCGAAGGGCGGGCAGCCGTGGTGCAGGGGAGCGCTCCGCCGCGCCTCATGACCGCGAACGTGGAGGCATTCACGGCGATGTTCGAGCTTCAGCAGCGGTCGCTGGCCTCGGAGGCCATCCGCTATGACCAGTGGCGGGTCGCCAGTGCCCTGCTCAACCAGGACCCGTCCCTGGTGGTGCATTTGGACCTCGAGAACCTCAGCGATTCCGACTGGACGCTGCGCAATGCGGCGCAAAAGAACCGGTCCGTGCCCGATGCGACCATTGTCGGCTGCCAGCGCGCCGAAGGCCGGTGGCCGGAGAAGCTGGCCCTGGAGTTCCAGAGTGTCAACGATCGGGTGCGCTTGGCTGTGCCTGGAGACTTCGATTCACTGACCCTTTCGGCCTGGGTGCGCGTCAAGGGACTGGACCGGCAGTTCAACTCGCTTTTCATGTGCGATGGATTCGAGCCCGGAGCGATTCACTGGTTAATCCGCAACGACGGCGTTCTGAGTCTGGCAGTCAAAGGCCCAGGCTCTCGAAACTTCCAGATTATGGCCAGCCCGCCCGTGCTCACGCTCGACAAATTCGGGATGTGGACACATCTGGCTGTGGTCCTCGATGGGAAGGCCGGGCAGTTGGTCCATTATGTGAACGGATACCCCGTTGCCCGCCACAAGGTGAGATTGGGTCCGCCTTATCGGCTCGGTTCGACGGAGTTGGGCAACTGGAATGCCCGAGGCGGCCCAAACCCCGCTCCTTCCCTCATGCGAAGTCTGAGCGCATCGCTCGATGAGTTTGAGCTGTTCAGCCGTGCTCTGGGTGAGGCTGAAGTCCACAAGCTCTACACGGAAGGGAAACCCGAGTCCGACATGTAACCTGCATGCCAAACCCTGAACCTCACTCATATGAAGACTCATAACTCGAACCTCAACTCCCGCATCGGCTTGCTCACCGCGGTGCTGCTGGCCATTGGTGCAACGGCCCGGTCTGCCGACACGCCCACCCTCAAGGAGGCCTACAAAAACCATTTCCATGTTGGCGTAGCCATCAACCGCACCATTGCAACTGGCACCGCGGTCCGCGCTGACAACGTCAACCGGACCCTGGAACTGGTCAATAAAGACATCGCTCTCGTCAAGGAGCAGTTCAACCAGATTTCCCCGGAAAACGACCTGAAGTGGGCCCTCATTCATCCGCGGGAAGGCGCGGACGGCTATAATTTCGGCCCGGCCGACGCCTTTGTGAACTTCGGCGTGAGCAATCACATGTATATCGTGGGACACACGCTGGTGTGGCACGGCCAGACACCCTTCTGGGTCTTCCAAGGGACCAATTTGCCGCCCGGGGTGACGAACGCTCCGTCACCGGCCCCCGCCGCCGCGACGAACGCGGCAGGAGCGAATGCGCCCGGCGGTGGCAGATTTGGCCGCGGTTTTGGTCGCGGCGGTTTTAGCGGACCACGGGCGTCTCGCGAGGAGTTGCTGCAGCGGATGCGCGATCACATTCACACCGTGGTTGGCCGCTACAAAGGCAAGATCCAGGCCTGGGACGTTGTAAACGAGGCCATCGCCGACGGCGGCACGAACATCTTGCGGAACTCGCTCTGGCTGGAAATCATCGGGCCGGACTTCATCGCCAAGGCCTTCGAATACGCCCACGAAGCGGATCCGGATGCGATCCTCCGCTACAACGACTACGGGTTAGAGAACCCGGCAAAACGCCGCAAGCTCATCACCTTGATCAAGTCACTGCAGGAACAACACGTGCCGGTCGTGGCCATTGGCTCACAAACCCACGTCAGCGTTTCGTCGCCGAGCTTCGAGGCTGAAGACCAGGCGCTGACGGAACTGGAGACGCTCGGTTTGCCCATTCATATCACCGAACTCGACGTCAACGGCGCGCAGGGCGGCCAGCGCACCACCGGGGCGGACGTCGCCAACAATGCGGCGACCACTCAGGGCGGCCTAGTGGATGATGCCAACCGGCGGCTGGCCGACGCGTACGCGGCCCTTTTCCGGGCGTTCGCAAAGCACGACAAATCCGTGAAGGTGGTCACGTTCTGGGGTGTGAATGATGGGGTCTCATGGCGCGCACAAGGCCGCCCGCTGCTGTTCGACCGCAACGATCAGCCCAAGCCCGCCTTCGACGCGGTCATTCGCGCCGCCACTGGCGAACAACCGAACCCGCGCTAAGCGGGTCCGCAACATGATTCTTACACACCTCCGGGACGCAGGTTTCTTTATGGCGCCGGACCCGGCGCTCAAGCGCCGGGCTCCTCAAATACGAGCCCCTGGTACTCGATTTTGACGAGGCGCTGATTGACCCCAGCGATCTTGTGCAAGTCCAGTTCGCGCATCAGACATCGTTCGTAGATGCTTTCGATCAAACCCGGTCCCTTGAGGCGGTGAACCTCTATGGCCGCGCCAATGGCAAGGTGGCTCAGCTCATCAGCTTCCTTGAAAAGTGCGCGCATGGGAGTGGTGTACACCAAGGAAACGAAAAAAACGGAGAATTCTATCCTGCCCTCCTCCGCGCTGCACACCACCCGTTTTTGGTTGCGGCCTCGGCGGACTGGGAAATAATGCGGGGGTGTCCAGATGGGTCAAACTGTTCATCGGGCTCCTGCTCCTGCCGGCCTGCGCCGGAGCGGTCGCCGCCTTGTGGCGGGTGCTGCGGGCCAGTGGCAATGCCGACACGATCTGGGTCGCCCTCCTGGCCGGCGCCGCTTGCTGGGTCGTCATCTACCTGCTCTTGCCCAAACCGATGTCGGTTTATGTCTTCGGCCACGAGTTGACGCACGCCCTCTGGACCTGGCTGATGGGAGGGAAAGTCAAGCGGTTCACGGCCTCGGGCAAAGGAGGGAGCGTGGTGGTGACGAAAAACAATTTCGTGATTTCCCTGGCCCCCTATTTCTGCCCCCTCTACGCCATCCTGGTCGTGCTCGTCTTTGTCGCCGGCCATTTGATTTGGAACTGGCGTCCTTACGCGGTCTGGTTTCATCTCTTGCTCGGCGCCGCTTATGCCTTTCACGTCACCCTCACCGCGCATATCCTCAAACAGGGCCAATCGGATCTGGCCGAACACGGCTATCTGTTCTCGGCGGTCATCATTTTCCTGGGAAATATGGTGGTCCTGCTCGCAGGCGTTCCGGTGCTCACGACGCGCGTGGGCGTGCTGACCGCCTTCGGCTGGTGGCTCAGCAGCACCGGAGACGTGCTCCGCCGGCTGGGAGGGCTGTTGTGAGCCACTTCTGTCTTGATATGAGGGGCCAGTTGAGGCGAAATGTCGGGGCGGACTAATTCCGACGCTATGGATTTAGGCGATATTCTGAGCAAACAGCAGATCATCACTGACCTGCGCGCGGCGAACCGCTGGGACGCCATTGATGAGTTGATCGATAACCTCGTGGCCACGGCCAAGATCAAGGCCGAGGACCGCGACCCCATCGCCGCCGTGGTCAAGAAGCGCGAGTCCTCGATGAGCACCGGCATCGGCTTTGGCATCGGCATCCCTCATGCCTCGACCGATTTGATTTACGAAGTCGTCGGCGCCCTCGGACGCTCCAAAAAGGCGTCAACTTCGATGCCCTTGACAATCAACCGGTCCATCTGGTCATGCTTTTCCTGGTGCCGCAGGGCCAGTTCCAGAAGCACCTCCATACCCTCGCCAACATCGCCAAACTGCTCCATAAGGCCGAATTCCGCCAGGCCCTCGAACAAGCCCCCGATGCCGACACCATGCTCCAAATCATCCGGGGTCAGGGCGCGAAGTAGGTCGCCAATGCAAAAACAACTTCGGTGCTTTGGGCGTGATTCTAACAAACTACCTTTGCCTCGCGTCCGCAGCGTGGAGCGTCGGAGCGTAGAGCGTGAGGGCATCGCCGCACTTGTCACGCTCCACGCTCTCACGCTTCACGCTCCACCCCAAGCATTCAGACCTCGGAGATTGTTTTTGCACGAGCCCTGAGCATGTTGCCGCACAAAATCATCGAACAACGCTTACACCAGGCCCTCAAGGCCGTCCTGCCGGAGGCGGACACCGCCGCCGTTTTGATCCGCCCCTGCCCGGACCCCAAGTTTGGCGATTACCAGACCAACGCCCTGATATCGCTGGCCAAGGCCGCGGAAGATGAATCCGCGCCAGTTGGCCGCCGCAGTGGTCGCCAAGCTCGACGTGGCCGGCTGGTGCGAGCCGGTCGAGATCGCCGGGGCCGGCTTCCTGAATTTCCGCCTTGACAGGGCCGCCTTGGCCCGGACTCTCCAAGCCGCCGCTCAGGGCCAGCACCTCTTCTTCGATAAAACCGCCCAGCCTCGCACGGTGGTCGTTGATTTCAGCTCCCCCAACGCCGCCAAACCGATGCACGTCGGCCATATCCGCTCGACCATTCTCGGCGATTCGCTCGCGCGCGTGTTGCGGTTGCTGGGGCACAATGTCATCACCGACAATCACCTCGGGGATTGGGGCACCCAGTTCGGCATGCTGCTCGCCGGCTGGAAGACCGCCCTGGACTCCGCCCGCCTCCAAACCGACCCGCTCGATGAGATGGAGCGGATTTACAAGCTCATCAGCGCCCGTTGCGACCCCGACAAACCCGGGTTTGACCAGGCCACCCTCGATCGCGCCCGGGCCGAGTTGGTCAAACTGCAGGCCGGCGATGCCGAGAACCTCTCCATCTGGCGCGAGATGATCCGCCTCTCCCAATCCCAGTTCAATTCCATCTATGGCCGCCTGGGAGTCAAATTCGACTACACCTTGGGCGAGAGCTTCTACAACCCGCGGCTCCAGGCCATCGTCGATGAGCTGATGCAGCGGGGCATCGCCACCGAAAGCCGCGGCGCCAAGGCCGTCTTCTCCGACGGCTTGCTGCCGCCCAACCAGGACCCCTTCCTCGTCCACAAGGAAGGGCAGTGGGCCGCCAACCCGTTCATCGTTCAGAAAACCGACGGGGCCTTCAACTACGCCACCACCGACCTGGCCACGCTGGCCCACCGCGTCGAAACCTGGCGCGCCGACGAAGTCATTTACGTCACCGACGGCCGCCAGCAGCTCCATTTCCGGCAGTTGTTCGCGGCCTTCCGCCGCTGGCATCCCCAGGCCGCTGCCAGGCTCGCCCATGTCTGGTTCGGTTCCATCCTCGGCGAGGACGGCAAGCCCTTCAAGACCCGCTCCGGCCAGACTATCCGCCTCTCCGAACTCCTCGACGAGGCCGAGGAACGCGCCTTTAAGGTCGTCTCCGAAAAAAGTCCCGACCTGCCCGAGGCGCAACGCCGCGAAATCGCCCGCATCGTCGGCGTCGGCGCCGTCAAATACGCCGACCTGCTGCCCAACCGCCAAAGCGACTACGTGTTCAGTTGGAACAAGCTCCTGGCCTTGAACGGCAACACCGCCCCTTATCTTCAGTATGCCTGCGCCCGCATCCGCAGCATCTTCCGCAAGGGCGGTCCCGAGGCTGCCCAGCCCCTCGACCCAGCCGCCCACCTCGAGCTGAACGCGCCCGAAGAAATCGCCCTCGCCAAGCACCTGCTCCGCTTCGGCCTGGTCCTAGAGGCCGTCGCCGAAGATTACCGCCCCAATTTCCTCTGCAACTACCTCTTCGAGCTGGCCGGACATTTCACCGCCTTCTACGAAAACTGCCCCGTCCTCAAATCCGAACCCGCTCAACGCGCCGCCCGCCTGCTCCTTTGCGACCTGACCGCCCGGCTCTTGAACCAAGGCCTCGAAGTCCTCGGCCTCGAAACCCTCGACCAGATGTAGCTCCCGCGCCTAATTAGCTCTCCTTCTTATCAGGGCCAGTGACAGAGTTCTCCGCAAACCATTGTAGGAGACGACGTAAGGAGTCTCTGATCCTCGAAATCCTTGAGCAGATGTAGCTGGGGGTGTAGCTGTTCAGGTGCGTACCCATGCACCTGCCTCATTGTCGTAGCCGCCTCTCACAATGCCCCTGCGTTTGAGGTCAGATGTCGTCCCCGGCGGGACATCCCGGCAATAGCCCGGCGCTTCAGCGCCGGGAAAGCAGTTTAGCGTTGCGCCCGTCCCGACGGGACGCCTGAATCAGCCCCATGTCATACATCCGCTGCATCCATGGCCAGCGCCGGACCTGGCCCCGGCGTTTGGACATTATTTCACCGGTCATATCAGTTCCCCTTCTGGGCGCACGACAGGATTTCCCGACAAGCAGCACCCGGGAGACACTGCGGGCCTGTTTGAGACGCCAACGGCCTCATTCATACCAGCCCAGGGCAACGCCCTGGGTTTATCGGCCAAAGACCATTCCGAGCGCTGAAAGCGCGATTCATTGTGCTCATGGATTGAGGCCTGGCGATGTCCGCTTGGGCTGGTTGGACCAATGGACCCTATGAGGCAGGCCGTTGGCCTGCAGAGAATAAAACGGCGCGGAAACCCAGGGCGTTGCCCTGGGCTGATATGAATCGGGCCTTTGGCCTGAGAGCAACGGATACGATCGGCTCCCCTCAATGAGGGGGGAGCCGGCGATGTGGCTAATGTCCAAACTCCAGGCCCGGCCGCTTCAGCGCCGGGAAAGCAGTTTGGCGTTGCCCCCGTCCCGAAGATTGCGACATTTGGCACGTCGTTTGATGCCAAATGGCGCAATCTTCCAGTTGTGCCGTTTGTCGGCCAATACGACACATTGTGGTGCCGCCAAACGGCACAACTGGAAGGGACGCCTGACTCAGCCCCATGTCATACATCCGCTACATCCACGGGAAGGTGTCAGTCCTCACTATTGATACATTTTGTTCATAAAGAGAGTCCGGCGCGGATCAAATGCGTGCGGACGGGCGATTCTTTCGCCACGGGTCCGGCGCGGAGCAGTTTGTGGAGCTGGCGCACTACGCCAGCCACCGCGGGGTCCTTCGCGAGGTTCTTGAGTTCGTTGGGATCAGCCCGCAGGTCATACAACTCCGTGCCCCGGCGTCCCTTATCCCACTCGGTGTAACACCATCGCTCGGTCCGGACCGAGCGCCCCAGCCAATCCTCGCGCGCCACCAAGGTGAAGGCAGGCCGGTCCCACTTCGCCGCCGGATTGTCCAACAAGGGGACCAGGCTCTTGCCCTCGAGCCCCGGGGGCAGCTTGGTTCCACACAGCTCGACCAATGTGGGATAGACATCGACGAATTCCACAACGCGGGCGCAGGCCTGGCCAGCGGTCTCCCGGCGCGGATCAACGATGATGAGCGGCGCATGGGCCGACGGCTCGAAGAGCGTCCCCTTGGCCCACATCCCTTTCTCGCCCAGGTGCCAGCCATGGTCGCCCCAAAGGCAGATGATGGTATTGTCGTGCAGCCCCAAGCGATCCAGGGCCTCGAGGACGCGGCCCAATTGCTCGTCCATGAAACTGGTGCAGGCGTAGTAAGCGGCGATGGCCTCTCGGGCGCGCTGGGGGGTTACGCGTTCTTCGAAGAACAGGTCGAGGTTCGGGCGCAGCGCGTAAAGCGGCACCGCAGCGTCGGCCGTGGGCGTGGGGGCGAAGTCAGCCGGCAACGGAATCTTGTCCCGGTCGTAAAGGTCGAAGAACCGCTTGGGCGCCCGGAGCGGCACGTGCGGCTTGTAGAAACCGACGCCCAGGAAAAACGGTTTGTCCGAACCTTTCCAGCGTTCGAGCTGGGCGACCGCGGCGTTGGCGTTCTTCACGTCTGCCGTCCATTCGTAGGCCTTGGCTTTGGCTTCGGCGCCCTCTTCTTCCTCGTTGGGCACCGGGCCGAACACATTGGCCCAGGTGCGGAGCATGTTGGCGAAGTTGGTTGAGGGCGGCGCCAGCGTCCGGTAAGGCTCGTAGCGAGTCAGGTCCGCCAGCATCTGAGCATGGACCTGCCGGCTCTTGCGGACCCATTTCTTCCCCGCGCTCCAATCGGGCGGGTACTCCTCGCCCGGCGGTTCCTCGGCAAACCAATGGTCCATCAGGTCTTTGTCGAAATGATAGACCTTTCCAAGCAGGCGCACCTGGTAGCCGCTCTTGCGGAAATGCTCCGGCAGCGTTACCCAATTGCGCCCAAGCAAGGCCGGCCAGGCGAAGTCCACTGTCTCGGTGCTGGTCGGGTAACGCCCCAGCAGCAGCGAAACGCGGGAGGGATTGCAGAGGGGAAACTGGCAATACGCGCGGTCAAAGCGCACGCCCCGGCGAGCCAGACGGTCGAGCGCGGGCGTCTTGACGAGCGGTTCGCCATAGCAGCCGATGCGGGTGTTGAGGTCATCAGCGACGATGAAGAGGACGTTGGGGTGCCGGTCCGTGAAGGCCTGGCCGGCGGCTGGGGCAAAGTGCGGCCAAATCAGCAGCGCCGCGACCGCCACCGTAAGGCGCAGTTTCCAAATCCCGACCATTGACATGCTGCTCATATACTCGATTAACTGGTCCTTGGCGTATCTTGGATAGGCTTGGAGAGGCGTTCGGGTAATGCTGGTTTACTGATGGAGCCTAAATGCCATGAGCGCGGCTGGGCGCGCAACAACATTCTTGCGTCAGCCGCGGATGTTCCAGGTGAAAAGGACCTCCGCCCGTGCCGTTGTAGTAGGCCCGGTGCCCTCACCGGGCAGCTCACCCATTTTCCACGGGATCAGGATGTCTGAGCCTGTTGGTGCCTTCCGCGAGGAGTCGGGCGACCAGAGGCGAGACTTCTCTCTTCCGCGGTTGCAGCCCTGTCGCGTTGGGTTAGAGTTAGCTCCGGTCTTATGAAGTACTCTAAATCGCAACTTTGGCAGCGCTTTCAAAAATACTGCGCTCAATACCCCGAACTCGGCCTGGCCGTGGACCCGAGCCGAATGAATTTCCCGGACGATTTCTTTTGTCCATGCAACCTCGCATGCGGCAGGCCCTCGCCGCCATGGCCAAACTGGAAAAGGGGGTCAAGCCAACCCCGACGAGCATCGCATGGTCGGCCATTACTGGCTGCGCAACCCGGCCCTGGCACCCTCGCCTGAGATTCGCAGCGAAATCGAGCAGACTCTGGCCTCAATAAAAGGCTTCGCCGCACAAATCCACCTGGCGCAAAAGATGGCAAAGTGCGGGCTTCGAGAGCCACCGCGGCTTCCGGCTTACTGGATTGCGCCGGGCACGGCGCAAAAGACGCACCAGCCCCAGCTTAACGAGCCAGCCACGACAAAAAGCCTCGCAGCTCAAGACAAGTGCAGCCCCGTACAGGGCGCAACAGGGCCGTTCAAAAACCTCCTCCTCATCGGTATCGGCGGCTCGGCCCTCGGCCCCCAGTTCGTTTCGAGCGCCCTCGGACACCCAGGCAAAGACAAACTCGCCCTTTTCTCCTTCGACAATACCGACCCCGATGGCATGGATTGAGTGCTGGCTCAAATCGGCCCTGACCTCGGCCAGACCCTGGTGTTGGTCCTCTCCAAGTCCGGCATGACCCCGGAGACACGAAACGGCATGCTCGAGGCCGAGGCAGCTTATTGCCGGGCCGGTCTGGCCTTTCCCCCCCACGCAGTCGCCGTTACGATGCAGGGAAGTGCGCTCGACCAATATGCGATTGACAATAAATGGCTCAACCGTTTCCCAATGTGGGATTGGGTCGGTGGCCGGACCAGCGAACTATCCGCCGTCGGTCTGCTGCCGGCTGCTTTGCAGGGGTTTGATATTGACGCCCTTCTGGCAGGGGCCAGGGCTTGCGACAAGGTGACTCGTTCCAGCAATGTCCGAACCAACCCCGCGGCACTCTTGGCACTCTTATGGTATCATAGCGGTAACGGTAAAGGACGCAAAAACATGGTCATCTTGCCCTATAAAGACAGGTTGGAACTCTTTTCCAGGTACCTCCAACAGTTGGTGATGGAGTCTTTA
This sequence comes from uncultured bacterium, assembly GCA_963713735.1. Taxonomy (GTDB): domain Bacteria; phylum Verrucomicrobiota; class Verrucomicrobiia; order Limisphaerales; family UBA8199; genus CAVQND01. The sequence goes on along the minus strand of CAVQND010000007.1, from coordinate 256,211 downwards.
GGCAAATGCCTCGACCTGGATGGCAAAGTGGTGCACCAAGGCATCACCGTGCTCGGGAACAAGGGGTCCACTGACCAACACTCCTATATTCAGCAGCTCAGAGATGGCTTAAATAACTTCTTCGTGACCTTTGTCGAGGTTCTTCGCGACCGAAATGGTTCCGAGGTAATGATCAAGGAGAACACAACGTCTGGCGACTATCTGAGCGGGTTCTTGTTGGGCACAAGACAGGCACTTTATGACAATGACCGGGAGTCTATAACGATAACTATTAGCGATGTCTCACCATTCAGTATAGGAGTCCTGATTGCCCTGTTTGAACGGGCAGTCGGGCTGTATGCGTCTCTAGTTAACGTTAACGCCTACCACCAGCCGGGCGTGCAGGCCGGCAAAAAGGCCGCACAGGAAATCCTCGAAATCCAGAAGCGAATCATTAGTTACATTCATGATGTCCCACGCGGAGCTAATGCTGCTCAAATCGCCAATGCCATCGGCCTCAAAGACGAAACCGAGACCATCTTCAAAATCTGTGAGCACCTGGCGGCAAATCCCAAGCGCGGCATTCGCAAGCTGCCAGGGCTCTCGCGGTTCAACGCCCAATACCAGGCGAGTCGGATTTAGGCAGTTTTGGCATATCCATGATCAGACTCCGATTCACAGTCAATCCTGCATCCAACTGTCGAGTGTCGAGTGTCGAGTGTCGGGTGTCGAGCATGGCCGGTGACAAACGCCGTCGCACGGTCTCGGGCAGTCCACTTTGGAGTGCGGTGGCAAGCGGAGCGCGACACCGCTTTGGCCCGGGCAGCGTATGGCGTCCTTGGACGTCCCGGGCGGACGAAATCCCGACTCGTCGGGACGCTTCGCTCTGCCGGCGCACTCCAGGAGACCACTTTGTCAACGGCCTTGAGTGTCGAGGAGCAACGCCTCGTGCCCTCGACCCTCGACCCTCGACCCTCGACCCCTGAATGTTCGTCTTCTCGAAAAAGTATGATGTCATCGTGGTGGGTGCCGGCCATGCCGGCATCGAGGCGGCGCTTGCAGCGGCACGCATGGGTTGCCAAACCCTTCTGTTGACGATGAACGCCGACACCGTCGGCCAGATGTCCTGCAATCCGGCCATCGGCGGGCTGGCCAAGGGTCACTTGGCGCGGGAGATTGACGCCCTTGGCGGCGAGATGGGTTTGGCGACCGATATGACCGGGCTTCAGTTTCGGATGTTGAACACCAGCAAGGGGCCGGCTGTCTGGGCGCCTCGAGCTCAATGCGACAAGAAGGCCTATCAGTTCAGACTGAAATGGGTCCTTGAGCGCGAGCCCAACCTGGACCTTCGGCAGGCAAAATGCGTCAAGCTGCTTCACGAGGATGGGACCGTCTATGGCGTGGAGACGACGCTTGAGGTGCAGTATGTGGGCAAGACCGTTATTGTCACGACCGGCACGTTTCTAAAGGCGATTATGCACATCGGCCTTAACCAGCAGTCGGGAGGACGGGCGGGTGAAGCCGCCGCAACAGGACTCTCGGCATCACTGATTGAAGTCGGGTTGGAGCTCGGGCGCTTGAAGACCGGCACACCGCCGCGGCTCTTGAGGAGGTCTATTGACTTTTCCAGGACGGAGGTTCAGCCGGGAGACGAGCCGGTCCCCTACTTCACCCACTGGAAGGACGATTTGTTCCACGTGGAACATTCCGGCCTACGCCCGCCTGGAACGGACGCAGCGGGTCGAGGGTCGAGGCTCGAGGGGGCTGTGCTGTTCCCTCGACACTCCACACTCGATACTCGACACTCTCCAAGCCCGCCCTCGAACTACCCCCCAGGCTCCATCCTCGCCGCGCTTAACGGACAACTCCCCTGCCACATCACATATACGACCGAAGCCACCGCCCGCATCATCAGGGACAACCTCGACAAGTCCCCCCTCTATTCCGGCATAATCCAGGGTGTCGGCCCGCGCTATTGCCCCTCCATCGAAGACAAAATCGTCAAATTCCCCGAAAAAGAGAGACAACAGTTGTTTCTTGAGCCCGAAGGCATCGCCACCGACGAAATCTATGTCAACGGCTTCTCAACCTCCCTGCCGTTTCAAGTCCAAGTGGCAATGATCAAAACCATCATCGGCTGTGAGAACGCGGAGATACTTCGCCCTGCCTACGCCGTCGAATACGATTTCGCCTATCCGACCCAACTCCACCCCTCACTCGAGACGAAAACCTGCCGTAATCTCTTCCTGGCCGGGCAAATCAATGGCACCTCCGGCTACGAAGAAGCCGCCGCCCAAGGACTCATGGCCGGGATCAATGCAGCCCGCCGCGTCAAGAACCTTGAACCTCTCATCTTGCGCCGGCACCAGGCTTACATCGGCGTCCTCATCGATGACCTCGTCACCAAGGGCACACTCGAACCATACCGCATGTTTACCTCTCGCGCCGAGTACCGTCTGCTGCTCCGGCAGGATAATGCCGACCTGCGTCTCTCCTCAATTGGACACGAAATTGCCCTCCTGCCCGCGCGCAAAGCCCGCCTTGTCCGCGAAAAGCAGGAACGTATTGACGCAGAAATCCTGCGACTGGAAACCACACGCTGTAACTCCGAGACTCTGGCGCAACTCCTTCGCCGACCCGATCTCAATTACAGGCGCCTCCCGAATCGTAATCCGGACCTGACCGATGAAGTTGTCCAGCAGGTCGAGATTGCCATCAAGTACGCCGGGTACATTTCACGCCAGGAGAGCGAGATTGCCAAGTTCAAGAACCTCGAGGACAAGCACATTCCGCCGGCCTTCGACTACACATTAGTGCCGAGCCTGCGCAACGAGGCGCGCCAAAAGTTCATCCAAATCCGACCCGCCACGCTCGGCCAGGCTTCCCGCATTTCCGGCGTTTCCCCGGCTGACATCAGCATTCTCATGGTCTGGCTGAAACGGGGGACGGAGGCAAAGGGATAAACAAACAGTTACGTATTCTTATGTATTACAGTAGCTTACATAATATTATAGCCGCCAAAAGGCGCAAGAGGCTCAAGAGGGCGGTTCGCTCCTGCGCCTTTTGCGCCTTTTCGCGGCTGGTGTTCCCCCTCCGCCTCGGCCCGTCCGAGAGCGCCATACGCTGCCCGGGCCAAAGCTTTGTCACGCTCCGCTTGCCACCGCACTCCAAAGTTGGCCCAGGAGCCCGCTTGACCTCGTTGTCGGCCGCGTCTAGAATCAGGCCACGACCAAATGAAGTTGTTTTGCAGGATAGTGGCTGGGGCTGTCTTCCTTGGGGCAGCCTTTGAGCTTCGGGCCGGGTTGATCAACGGGATTGACGCGGTTGTTCACGACACGGTGATCACGCGCCAGGACGTTGAAGAGGAGACGTTGAAAGCGGAGAGGGAGTTGAGGCGCGAGTACGGAGACCAGCAGGATGTCTATCTGACGAAGCTGGCGGAGGCTGAGCGTGGCAACTTGGAGACGTTGACGGAACGGCAGTTAATCCTGCATGAGTTCAAGACGGCCGGCTACAACCTGCCGGAGAAGGTCATTGATGATGTGGTGCAGGCGGAGGTTCGCTCTCACGGGGACCGGATGACGTTCATTCGGACGCTCGAGGCCGAAGGGACAACCTTGGAGAGCTATCGTCGGCGGATTCGCGACCAGTATATCGAGCGGGCCATGCGGGAAAAGAACGTGTCCTCGGGAATCATCATCTCGCCGCACAAAGTCGAGGCCTACTACCAGGAGCATCGCGAGAGTTACAAGCTGCCGGACCGGGTCAAGCTGCGGCTGATCGTCTTGAACGGATCGAGCGAACCAGATGCGCCGCAGCCCAGGAAGCTGGCCGATGAGATCCTGGGCAAGATCAACGGCGGGGCGTCCTTTGCCGAAATGGCGACGCTGTATTCGGATGACAAGATGCACCAACAGGGCGGGGACCGGGGTTGGATCAAGAAGGGCGAACTTCGAAAGGAGCTGGACGAGGCGGCCTTCTCCCTCAAGCCGGGCGAACGCAGCGGCGTCATCGAGACTCCGGAGGCCTGTTACCTGGCACAGGTCGAGGGGGTTGAGGCAGCACACTACAGTTCTCTGAGCGAGGTGCGCGGCCAGATCGAAAAAGACTTGCAGGATCGCGAGCGCACCCGGCTGCAGCAGCAGTGGATTGGAAAGCTGAGGAAAAAGACCTTTGTTTCGTATCCTTACTGACCGGGCGCGTCTTGCACGGCGAGGAGGCTCTTTGTTATGACGGGCTGGGTGGGCATCTCGCTTGGCGATATTGCGGGCATCGGCCCGGAAGTGACGCTCAAGGCCCTTGCTGCCGAAGGTTGTTCGGACGGCGCGCGCTACTTGCTCCTGGGCGAGGTTGGCCACGTACGGGCGCTGAACCGGCGGCTGGGACTGAATCTGCCACTCCAGACTTACATCGGTCCGGATCAGCCGGCCTGGATCGCTGTCTGGAACCCGCTGCCCGGCGCGCAGCCGGACGAACTGCCCGCCGGTTCGCCCGCTGCCGCCCAGGCGGCTATGGCTTGGTTGCGCGCAGGGGCGCAGTGCTGTTTGCGGGGGGAACTCAAGGCCCTGGTAACAGCCCCGGTGAATAAGGAAGCCATCGTTCGCTCCGGCCTGGCGTTCATTGGGCAGACGGAGTTCCTGTCGCAACTTGCCGGCACGGAGAAGACGGCGATGATGCTGCTGGGCCAGGATGAGCGCGGTCGTTGGCTGCGGGTGGCCTTGGCCACAACCCATTTGCCGCTCAAGGAAGTGGCCGCGCATCTGGCGCAGCCAAAAGTCGAACTGGTGATCGAATTAGCCGCTCGGGCCTGCCGCGACCTGGGCTTGCCCCGCGCCCGCGTGGGGGTCTGCGGCTTGAACCCGCACGCCGGAGAGGGCGGCAAGATGGGCGTCGAAGAGCAGACGATCATCGCACCGGCAGTCCTGGCGGCGCAGCGCCGCGGAGTCGAGGTCGTCGGTCCATTGAGCGCGGACGCCTTGTTCTACCACGCTTACCGGGGAGAATATGACGCGGTAGTGGCGATGTACCACGACCAGGGCTTGGCGCCATTGAAGATGGTGAGCTTCGAGACCGGTGTGAACTGGACGCTCGGTCTTCCTTTCATCCGCACCTCGCCCGATCACGGGACCGCCTACGACATTGCCGGCCAAGGCAAAGCCAACCCCTCGAGCATGCTGGCGGCAATCCGCCTGGCGAAACTACTCGCGAAGGCGAAGGGGTCGGTCCCGGAAAGCTGAATTCGGACCAGGACATGAGCAGGATTCAGCTTTCCGGGACCGACCCCTTCGTTCACCTGGAAAGCTGCTTTTCCAGGTATTGAACGACCTGGCGGACGTTGGCATCGACTTCCATGCGGTCTTTGACCAGGCGGCAGGCGTGCAGGACGGTGCCGTGGTCGCGTCCGCCGAAGGCCTCTCCAATGACGCTGAGGGAACTGCCGGTCATCCCCCGCGCCAAATACATGGCCACCTGGCGCGGGAACGCGATATTCTCCGGGCGCCGCTTGCTGGTCATGTCGGCGAGGCGAATGTCGAAATGCTCGGCCACCTTCTTCTGGATAATCTCGACGTTGACCGAGGTGCGGCCTTCCTCGTGGAGGATTTCGCGGAGCAAGCCCTCGACCACCTCGATACTGAGCGCCTTGCCGGTCAACGAAGCGAAAGAGGCCACGCGGATCAACGCCCCTTCCAACCGCCGCACATTGGTTCGAATCCGATTGGCCAGGAAACTCATGATTTCTTCGGGCAACTCGACACCCATCAATTGCGCCTTCTTCCGCAGAATCGCCAGCCGCATTTCCACGTCCGGCGGCTGCAGGTCGGTCACCAGGCCCCACTCGAAGCGCGAGACCAACCGCTGCTCGAGGTTCTGGATTTCGCTGGCCGGCCGGTCGCAGGTCAGCACGATCTGGCGGTGCGCCTCGTGCAGCGCGTTGAAGGTGTGGAAAAACTCTTCCTGGATTCGCTCCTTGCCCGCGAGGAACTGGATGTCATCGATCAGCAGCACGTCGGTCTGGCGATATTTCTTGCGGAACTTGGCCAGTTGGTTGTTCTGGATGCCGTCGATGTATTCGTTGGTGAATTTCTCCGAGGAGATATAAGCTACGCGCGCGCCCCGTTTGTGGGTGGCCACATGATGGCCGATAGCATGGAGCAGATGGGTCTTGCCCAAGCCAACGCCGCCGTAGAGGAACAGGGGGTTGTAGGACTTGCCCGGCGCCTGCGCCACCGCCAAGGCGGCGGCATAGGCAAAGTTGTTGTTGCTGCCGACCACGAAGGCCTCGAAGGTGTTCTTGGGATTGAACTCCAGCTCGACATTGCCCCCGCTTCGCTGCCCTGCCGGTTCGACCAGAATGCTGGCCCTGACCGCACCCGGCCCTGCCGCCGGCAGCGCTGGGACCGGCGGATGGCCAGACCCCGACCTTGAACTTGATCTCCAACTGTTGTCCGCACGTCAGGGCGACGACATCCTGGAGCAGGCCCATGTAGTTATCTTTGAGCCACACTTCGCAAAAATCATTGGCCACCTCGAGCACCAGGCTGTTGTTCTCCTGCCCACAGGCCCGCAACGGCGCGAACCAAAGGTTATAGGTGTCAATGCTGAGCATTGACCGCAGGCGATCCTGCGCCGCGCCCCAGATTTTCTCTGCGGAAGGTTGCATGGCTTTTTAGCAAAAAGCCCGGATTACGGGCGATTTATTCACCTGACCAGTTACCGCAACTTCACTACTGCATCCGGCCCTGCTTTTAGCACCGCGGCCGGGCCCAAACAACAGAAATCCCGGAAAAAGCCGATGTTCTGACAATCCCCACCCTCGAAATCAAGCCTAAGCCACTGAACACCAATTAGTTACGATTTCACTGGCTGACCGGCTTAGGAGTCGGTTTCGCCCAGGCCCGATGTGATCGGGCCGAACCGCCGTCCACCCGTTCTTTTTAGGCAATCCGGCCCGAACTTGCGAGGACAACATATTAACTCTTATTCACGAGTTATTCACAGGCCGATTCTGCCGTGAAATCAGGCACTTTTTGTCACTTCCGCCCCATGGCCTATCACCGCCCGAGGCGCCGGCCCGGGTCCTGCGACCGGGTTCTCAGACGGCCTGTTCGCCGGTCTCTTCAGTGCGGATGCGGACGGCGCTTTCAATCGGGGTGACGAACACCTTGCCATCTCCTATTTTGCCCGTTTTTGCTGCCTTGACAACGGCGTCCACGGCACTGGCGACCATGGCATCGGAGAGAACGACTTCGACTTTGATTTTGGGCAGGAAATCCACGGTGTATTCGCTGCCGCGATAGATTTCGGTGTGGCCCTTTTGCCGGCCAAAGCCCTTGACCTCGGAGACGGTCATGCCTTCGACGCCCAGGCCGGAGAGGGCTTCCTTGACGTCCTCCAGCTTGAACGGCTTGATGATGGCCTCGATCTTTTTCATGTTCGATTTTGTTTGGCAGAGGCGGATACTAACAACCGGTGGGGGGCTGTAAACAGCAATATGAAAAAAGAAGACTCCTTTTCGTTTGAATGGAACCGGCCACTCGGCAGTCCAATCCCCTGAAAGCATGGACCGGGTGCAGTCTGGGGCTTGTCTGCGGTGTGGTCCTTCTTTAATAACTAAGTCAAATTAAGTTAATAAATGCCAGAAGGCAGTTGACAGAAATAAGACTTCGTGATTAGTTATGAAGAGAAAGCGCGCTGGGATAGTAGTGGGCGTCGGCACGGCGCATGATTTTGATTTGCGGGATTGATGGCATTTGTTCTTTGTCAGCCCGAAAAAATTTCGGTCAGAGTTTCAGGTACAGGCTTGGACCGATTTTCTCCGTAATCCTACTGATGTACTAATTCGAAAATTCCCCGGGCTCTTCGGTCACCCCCTGACTGACTAGCCCGGTTTTTTTTGGCCCGAAACCCCCGCAGTCCTAGCCCGGATATTTCACAGCCTAAGAGCGGCACTGGGCTGCCGACGCTGCGTAGCGCAGGTTTCCAACCTGCCGTATCGCCGACTTTCCAGTCGGCAGGCTGCACCTGCTTGGGAACATCTGCGGATTGGAAATCCGCGATACAGCAGGCTAGAAGCCTGCGCTACGCCTTGCGGTTGGCAAAACCCGCGAAATCTCCAGGCTAGACCAGGCCTGCGGTTTCCGGGAAACCGCACATGAGGTTGAGGCCCTGGATGGCCTGGCCGCCGGCGCCTTTGAGAAGGTTGTCTACGGCGCTCATGACGATGAGGCGTCCGGTGCGCGGGTCCAGGCGCCAGGCGAGCTCGAGGACGTTGGTTCCGACGACGTTCTTGGTGTCGGGGAGGGCCTTGCCTTCGAGGAGGCGGACGAAAGGCTCGTCACGGTAGGCCGCCTGGTAGCAGGCGGCCACTTTTTTGCCAAATTCCGCCAGGTCGCCCGGAAGGTCGAACCGGGCGTTTGGCGCCAGGTACAAGGTCGTGAGGATGCCGCGGTTGACGGGGACCAGGTGGGGGGTGAATTGGAGGGTGACCTGGGTGCCGGCGGCCAGGGAGAGTTCCTGTTCGATTTCGGAAAGATGGCGGTGTTTGGGCAGGCCGTAGGGGCGGAGGCTTTCGTTGCATTCGACGAAGAGGTAATCCAACTCGGCTTTGCGGCCGGCGCCGCTGACGCCGCTCAGGGAGTCGGCGATGATGCCGCTGGGCCTGACCAGGCCAGCGCGCAGCAAGGGGATGCACGGCAGCAAGATGCTGGTGGGGTAGCAACCGGGGGAGGCGATGAGGGAGGCAGATTTGATCTGGTTGCGATAGACTTCCGGCAACCCATAGACGGCCTGGGTCAAGAGCTCGGGGGCGGGGTGTTCGCGGGCATAGAAGTCTTTATAGACAGCCGCGGACTTGAGGCGGAAGTCGGCGCTCAGGTCAATGACCCGGCAGCCGAGTTGGAGCAGTGGCACGGCGAACTCCGCCGCCACTCCGTGGGGCAGCGCCAGGAAGACCACCTGGGCCGCTTTGGCCAGCAGGTCCGCCTTGGGCTCGCAAAAGCGAAGGGTCCGGGCGCCCGGATGATTGGCGAACTTGGGAAAGACCTGGGCCAGAGTCTGGCCGGCATATTGGCGCGAGGTGACCGCGGTCAATTGGACGCGCGGATGGGACAGGAGCAGCCGCACCAGTTCTTCGCCGGAGTAGCCGGAAGCACCGATGATGGCAACAGGCTGGCCCATCCGGTACTCTTTACCGTTTGCTGTATTGGAAACGGCGGCGCGCGCCGGGTTGGCCGTATTTCTTGCGCTCTTTCATGCGCGGGTCGCGGGTCAGCAGACCCTCGGCCTTGAGGGCGGGCCGGAAATTGGCGTCGATGGTCAACAAAGCGCGGGCCAAGCCGTGACGGACGGCGCCGGCCTGGCCGGTGGGCCCGCCGCCAGAAACCGTAATGAGGGCATCGTATTTCTCGGCGGTGCCTGTGGCGGCCAAGGGCTGTGAGGCAACGACGCGGAGGGAATCGAGCGGGAAGTAGTTCTCAAAGGACCGGCCATTGATCAGGATTTTGCCGGAGCCGCTGATCAGGCGCACGCGCGCCACGGCGGACTTGCGCCGGCCGGTGCCAAGGTGTTGCGGGACTTTGATTTCGGGGATTTTAATGTCGGCCATACCGCTAAGAGTTGAGCATCAAGTTGGGAGTTACTTGGCCGGGGCCAGGGGCTGGGGTTTCTGGGCGGCGTGGGGGTGCTGATTGCCCTTATAGACTTTGAGCTTGGTCATGAGGACCCGCCCGAGGCGGTTCTTGGGAACCATGCCGCGCACCGCGTGGGTGATAAGCTTTTCCGGGTGCCGGGCGCGGACCTGGGCGACCGAGGTGAATTTCTCCCCGCCTTTCCAGCCGGAATAGGTCATGAACTTCTTGTTGGTCTCCTTCTTTCCGCTGACCAGGACCTTTTCGGCGTTGATGACCACAACAAAGTCGCCGGTATCGAGGTGCGGGGTGTAAACCGGCTTGTTCCGGCCGCGCAGGATATTGGCGACCTGGACCGCCAGGCGCCCCAACACGGCGCCATCGGCATCAATGACGTGCCACTTCCGTTCTTCCAGGTTAACCTTCGGCAAATACGTTTTCATCTCAAATCCCGATCAAAGGAGGAGGGAAACTACCAAACAAATCCGCCAAGTCAATAAGGTTTTTTTTGGCGTTTTTGGGTTTTTGGGGCCCCAGCGGCCAAAACGAGGTATTGAAGAAGTTCGCAGAAACGCGTAGTTTTGTTGGCGTGAACTTCTGTTTTGATGTCACCAAAGCGACCGAGGTTGCCTGCCAATTTCTCAAGCGCGAAGGCGGCTCAATAAACATCATGAAACTGGTCAAGCTCGTTTACCTGCTCGACCGGCTGTCGGTGGCGCGGCGCGGCATCCCAGTGGTTGGCGGCGCTTACTTTTCCTTGCCGAATGGGCCAATTACGAGTGAGTTCGTGGACCTGATCAACTCAGGCGGTCTCTGGGGTGTGCAGAACTGCCGATGGGAGGAGTTCATCAGCGACCGGCAGAATCATGAGGTGGCGATGATCGCCGACGCCTCACGCGGTCACTTGTCGGACTCCGAGATTGAATTGATCGACGCCATCTATCAAGAGCACGGTGGCAAAGACCAATGGCAGTTGCGGGATTGGTGCCATGAACATTGCGAGGAATGGACCCCGCTGGGGGAGGGTCGCGAGCGAATTGACCTTGATCGCATCGCCCGGGCGCTTGGCAAGACCCAGGAGCAGATTGGCCGCCTCAAGGAGCAAGCCGCAGAACTGAACTTTTTAGCCGCTGCCCTTGCGCGCTGATGCCGACCCCTGGGGACAACCTTTCGGTGCAATCTTCCTGCTAGCGAGCTTTACGCACCCGGCGGGCTTGTGGTATTACGCAACTTGCGTAACGCAACTTGCGTAATATGCGAAACCCAACGGACCGTTTCTTCCGGTTGTGGGTTCGGTCGGCACAATCGGCATGAGCCCCCTCAATGTTATCTGGTTCGAAATCGCACTCTTGTGTGGCCCATTTAATGGGATAGACCACTCAAATCGGCCCATTCCACGTTAGCTGGTGCGACGTCGCACCCTGGAACCGTTGCTCGAGGAGGCGGAGTTTGCGGATGGAGAGGCACTTCGAGGGGGCGCCGAATTAACCGAGCACCTCATTTCTGCCGAAGAGAGTGACAACCGGGTAACCGCGGTCGAGGATTTTCTGGCGCCCCCCTTCTTCGCGATCCACCAGCATTGCCACCAGATCGACATGCCCCCCGGATTGCTCGACCGCCTCAATTGCCTTGAGCGTGGACTCCCCTCGAGTCACAACATCGTCCAGCACGACGACGTGGTTTCCGGCACGGAAGTTGCCTTCGATGAGCTTGAGCTGGCCATGAGCTTTCGGGGATTTGCGGACGGAGAATACCTGGAGCGGTTGCCCGGTCGCAGAAACAACGGAGCGTATGCCAATGGCCAAGGCCAAGGGATCTGCGCCCATGGTGAGGCCGCCGACGGCGTCGAGCTTCAAGCCGCGCTCTTTGGCGGCGCCGCAAATCAGGTCGAACATGACTTCCCCGACGAGGGTGGCCCCAACCGGGTCGAGGGTCGTCAGTTTACAGTTGATGTAGAATGAGCTACGCCCGCCGGACGCCAGGAGGAAGTCCCCGTGGAAGACCGATTTGAGCTTTAATAGCGCCAGGAGGCGTTCTCTGGATTGGGCGGAAGCAGTCATGCGGAAGTTTTATTCAATGCGCGGTTTTGAGCAACACCATTCCAATCGGCACTCGACAATCGGTTGCGGGTGCGGTTTGCTTCGGCGAGTTTGACTGGATGCATGAACTTAGAACAACTGGCTAAAGCCAAGTCGCTGGGGTTCTCCGACCGGCAGATAGCCAATCTGACCGGCAAGAGCGAGGACGAGATTCGCGCCTTGCGCAAGCAGTATGGCCTGGTCCCCAGCTACCGGCTGGTGGACACGTGCGCGGCTGAGTTCGAGGCCTACACGCCTTATTACTACTCGACCTACGACCGGGGAGACGACGAGGTGCGGCGCTCCGAGCGGCGCAAAGTGATGATTCTGGGCGGCGGCCCCAACCGCATCGGCCAAGGCATCGAATTCGACTATTGCTGCGTGCATGCCTCCTTCGCGCTCAAGGAAGACGGCTTCGAGACCCTCATGGTCAATTCAAACCCCGAGACGGTCTCGACCGATTACGACACCAGCGACAAGCTCTATTTCGAGCCGCTGACGCTGGAAGACGTGCTGCACATTTACGAGCGAGAGGGATGCTGGGGCGCAATTGCCCAGTTCGGGGGCCAAACGCCGCTCAACCTGGCCCTGGGCTTGCAGAAAAACGGCGTGAACATCATCGGCACCTCTCCCCAAAGCATCGAGATTGCCGAGGACCGCAAGCTGTTCGCGGCCATGCTGCGCAAGCTGGACATCCCCCAGCCGCCCAACGGCATCGCCAGCAGCGAGGCCGAGGCCATCGCCTGCGCCCAGACGCTGGGCTACCCGATTCTGGTCCGCCCCAGTTTCGTCCTTGGGGGGCGGGCGATGCAAATTGTCTATTCCGATGCCGAGTTGCGGCACTACATGCGCTTTGCCGTGGAGGCCTCGCCCGAGCGGCCGGTGCTGGTGGACCAGTTCCTCGAAGACGCCACCGAGGTGGACGTGGACTGCATCGCGGACGTGGGCCGCTTTTCCGATGCGGCCCAGGGAACCATCGTTATCGGCGCCCTGCTCGAGCACATCGAATTCGCCGGCGTCCATTCGGGCGACGCGGCGATGGTGCTGCCCCCGCACACGCTTTGCCCGGAGGTCATCCGGGTCATCCGCGACTACACCCACGCCATGGCGCGCGAATTGAGCGTCATCGGCCTCATGAACGTGCAGTATGCCGTCAAGGGCAAGACCGTCTATGTCCTGGAGGTGAACCCTCGCGCCTCGCGCACGGTGCCCTTCGTCAGCAAGGCCATCGGCGTGCCGCTGGCCAAACTGGCCGCCAAGGTGATGGCCGGCAAGAGCTTGAAGGAATTGGGGTTTACGGAGGAAATCCGGCCCCAGTACTGGGCGGTGAAGGAATCAGTTTTTCCCTTCAACCGCTTTCACGGGCAGGACATCCTGCTCTCGCCGGAGATGCGCTCGACGGGCGAGGTCATGGGCCTGGATGCCGACCTGGGCATCGCTTATGCCAAGTCCCAGATGGCCGCCGGCGGCCCGCTCCCGCTGAGCGGGTGCGTCTTCATCAGCGTGAGCGACGCCCACAAGGAGGACCTTCCGGAGGTGGGCAAACTCTTCGCCGACCTGGGCTTCGAGCTGATTGCCACCGCCGGCACCGCCGCCGTGCTGGAAAAGGCCGGCCTCAAAGTCCGGCGCGTCTTCAAGCTCACCGAAGGCCGCCCCAACACGGTGGATCTCTTGAAGAACCGCGAGATCCAGCTTGTCATCAACACCCCCGCCGGCCAGACCCCGCGCGCTGACGAGGTGAAAATCCGCACGACGGCCGTCTATACGGGCACGCCCATCATGACCACCATGGGCGGGGCCAGGGCCGCCGCCCTGGGCATCGCCGCCCTGCGCAAGAGCGGCTACGGCGTCAAGACGCTCCAGGAGTACCAATGTCATTGAGAGGATGAAACCGGCGACCTCCAGGACCGGCGTGTCTGCCTGGAAGAGAGTTGCCTGCCGGACGCCCGCCGTGCGGTGTGTCTTCGGGCTGAAAGCCCGGCAGACTTGCGGAACCGTTCTTTCTGGTACGACGTATCAGACGGCTTGGAGAGCGATCTTTGCCGACTGCACCAACGCCAACTCTTCCTCGAGCTCGGCCACTTCTTTCTTCGATAACCCGGCGTGGTAAAGAATGACCTTTGGGTCGATGGGTGCAGAAGAATCTCCCGGATCTTTCCACTCCGGCAGAACTTGGTGCAAGAACTCCACAAGCCGGCCAGCAGGAACGTCGCGGAATTTCCGGAACGCATCATCAAGGGCTTCCATTTCCCTCCTTGAGAGCGGGCCAAGATCGACGTCTTCCTTTTTGAGGGAAACTATGTTTCCGTCTCGCGGATTGAAGACGGAATTCCACGCGTGCATGTCGGGGCCAGAAGCACGCCCGCACATCAGATTGTAAATCCTGTTGAGAACGGGGCCGTTTTTCATCGAGAAAAACCTGTCCCCGTGATCGTGCGGTGCCAGCTGACAAGGGCGGTGCGATCTGCGTCATAGAGCATCTTGATGAGGTGGAGAACGTCGAGTTTGCCCCCGTTCAGCCTGCACAAGTACGCCGTGGCGGCGACAGCTTTGCGAATGTCGAACACGAAATGCACAAGCAAAGCGTACGAGTTCGGCGGTCCATTTGCAAGAAGCTCTGGACATTTTCGCCCACATGGATATACAGTGGATGACGACTTGGATAACCTAGATAACCTTAGGAGTACATGAAAGCCGTAAGTCCTTGTCTATCAAGATCTGCGGTGAGATGAGCAACGTAAGATCACAACGGCTATGTTTTGCGGCGTGTCGTGGCTCTGACGCTGTTCGGAGGGGTCGTGGGGCTTTTAGCGCACGATTTGAGACGCATAAAATATTGTGACATAGCTCGGTCGAATTTATCTTGTCTAATATATGCCAGTCGCAACAATCGGACGGAAACGCACAAAAGCGGATCAGCGGCGAGGACAGCAACGAGCGTTGTTGTTCGGTGACGTGCCGCAGGAAGAGCTTTGGTCCCGAGAATTCAATGGTTGGTGCTGGGTGCCAAGGACAATGCCGCTGATACTCCGTGCAATTCGCTCGCTGTCCAAAGGGTCGTCCGCAGCGGAAACATATTTCGCCCTCTGGTGCCACTGTGTTTCCGAATCCATCGTGGAGATGAGCAAGAAAGCGAGTCTGATCGCCGCAGCCGGTTATACCGGCCCCGCCAGCGAACGTACATGGAAAGAGCGAATGAAAAAACTGGACGAGCTGGGCTTCATCAAAATCGCTTCAGGAACACACGGTGACATCAGTTGTGTGCTCATCCTTAACCCCCACAAAGTGCTCCGAACGCACAGAGCGCTAGGAACGCCGGGCTTCGACCAAAGAATCTTTAACTGCATCTTGGAGCAGATAGCCGATTATGGAATGCTTGATTTTAGCGCGCCGAAAAAGGAGGAGGGCCAAGCACCGGCTGCGGTGACCAGGTTGAACCCACCGCCTCCGCCGCCGTTGATTGCCGTTCCGCTCAGAAAGCAAAAACCTTAAAGCCGAGGAATTTGTGAAATTGGGGGACACGTTTGTCTGGTCGCCAGGTGGCCGTAGGGCGCATCTATATGTAGCCGTGACCGATCCCAACAAGAACGGCGGGCATTTCGTGGCGTTCAACTTGACCAAGTCTAGGCGGGGGCCAAAGGCCTTAACGTTCAAGATAGGCGAGCACCCGTTCATTACCAAATACGACAGTGACGTGAACTTCGGCGATGGGATCATCGTCAGCACTGTGAGAATACAAAATGCGATCACGTGTGAGCGAGCTTTTTCCCATGCGCCCATGCAAATGGCGATGGTCGAGCGCATAGCTCGTTTCGCCAAGGGCAACCCGGCCGTGAGCGGTGAGATTGAAAAACTGATCGTTGCCGAGTGGAACCTCTGACGAATTTAACCTTGAGGCCCGCCGCACACCCGGCTGAAATCCGGTATAGGCGTGTCACCGTTTTAACCGCTCCCCCCGCTCCACTCATTGAGGTCTCGCTCCTGGCCGGCTTTGGCGGGGGAGAGGTGGAGCAGTTCCATGGCCTCGCCGATGAGGTAGAGGGAGCCGGCGACGGTGACAAAGCCGTCCCGCGGAGTGTCGGCCAAGGCGGCGGCCAGGGAGGGGAACTCGCTGACGGGGACCTGGGGATTAGCGCGGCGGCAGGCCTCCGCCAGGGTGCGCGGCTGGGCAGTGCGCTCGCTGTGGACCGGGGCCAAAAGGATGCGCCCGGCCAGGGGCGCGAGGATTCGGCACATCGCCGCCCAATCTTTGTCGCGCAAGATACCCAGGACCAGGGCGGGTTTGGCCGAGGGAAAGTACTCCTGGATGGCGGAGGCAAGCATTTCGGCGCCGCCGACGTTGTGCGCGCCATCCAGCAGCAGCTTTTGGCCTGAAGGCAGTGTGGCCAGTTGCAGCCGGCCCGCCCACCGGACGCGGCTCAGGCCGGCGCGGAGAGTGGAGTCGCTCACCGGGAGCTGCGGCGCCAGGACGCGCACGGCGGCCACGGCGGCGGCGGCGTTGGCTTTTTGGTGCCGCCCGAGCAGCGGGAGATGGAGGGTGTCCAGCGGCGGGCGTTGGGCGTCGCCGGGGGTCACGAGCGTCAGGGGCGCGTTCTGTTCGCGGGCCTTGGCGGCGATCACCTCGAGGGCCTCCGGGGCTTCGGCCCCGGTGATGACCGGGACGCCGGGCTTGATAATGCCTGCTTTCTCGGAGGCGATGCCGGCCAGGGTTTCACCGAGCCATTTCTGGTGGTCGTGCTGGATGTTGGTGATGACGCTGGCCAGGGGGGTGACAATGTTGGTGGCGTCCAACCTGCCGCCCAGGCCCGTTTCCCAGACCACCAAATCACATTGCCGGGCGGCAAAATAGGCCAGCGCCATGACGGTCACGACCTCGAAAAACGTCGGGTGATCGCCGGGGGGAAACTGCTCGACCCACTGCCGCAGCCGGGCCGCCAGGCGCGCCACTTCCGGCTGGCTGATAGGCCGCCGATTGACCTGGATGCGCTCCCCAAAGGCGACCAGGTGGGGCGAGGTGAACAGGCCGACCCGCAGGCCGGCCGCGCGATAGACGCTCTCGAGCATGGCGCAGGTCGAGCCTTTGCCGTTGGTGCCCGCCACGTGGATGAAGCGCAATTGCCGTTGCGGATTGCCCGCCAGCTCGGCCAGCTTGAAGGTGTTGCCCAAACCAAACTTCGCCCCGAACCAGCGCAGGTCATACAAGAACCGAATGGCATCCGAATAGGTCATTTGCCGGCCAAAGGCCGAAGCCTAGTATATTGTGCCGGGTTGGCTTTGCACGAGATCTTCACGAGCGCATCCCACCTTTATCAGGGGGGCGGACATCCTTGTCCTCGGGAGGTTGTCGAATCATCCGGAAGAGGGAAAAAACGTCCGGGCAGCCTCATCGAGCGCCCGCGACGATCGGCACTTCTGGGCGCATATCCTCGCAGTATCAGCCCCGATGACCGCCGACGGAGCGAGTATAATCCGTTCCTTGGAGAAACCTCGTCATGTTCAGGGCCTTGACCCCCGGATGGGGCGCAGAACTTGCCCCTTGACATTGTCCTCCCCCTCTGGCTTCATCCGGCCATCATGAGCGGGACCAGAAGACAACTCTGCTTCGCCAGGGAAGTCTTAGAGAGCCGGGCAGCCTCGGCAACGCAGCCTGCTGCCAGTTCCTGGCACCTCCCAGACCGAATTTGGGGCGGTCCCGAGGGTGACCTCGCAGGCGGTTCGCACTTGTCCCAGCCCCAAAACCGGCGATATTGCAGCGCAATGTCATGCTACGTTATGAAGCTGAACATTAACACCCCGACACTGCGCCCATGGTTGCGGGCGCTTGAACCTTCTCTTCCCATGCTTGCAACCCGTGCGGCTGTGGAACTCGATGCACAGCGTCGAGGCAAAGCCGCCAGCATGGACGCAGTCCGAAAACTGAGCGAACTCCTGAAAAACTCGTTCGACCAGCGAGTTGAAGGCGAGCCGTTGGGGAAGTTCACGTCGCTGCTTGACCCTAGGTACCGATGGTCGGGGTGGGTCGCGCGTTGGAGTCCATTCCCGACAGGCGCGTGACCAAGGTTGCTCAGTTGCGGCAAACATTGGGCGAGCTCGCAGAGTGGCTCGACCAGTCAGCAGCCGGCACCGACGCGGGCCGCACGGTGGTTCTGCGCGACTTTTGCCTAGCTCTGGCTAAAGGGGCCTTAGGCCAACATTGACAGTTCAGGGACGAGAGGCCGACCAACCGCTATCGGCGCTGATCGGCTATGATGCAGCCCTTGGCTTTCGCAAAGCACAGGCTGAGCGCCTTCCGCGAGGAGTTGGCGAGGCTTGGGCGCGGAGAATTCCCTTACCCAGCCGCGGAATCGGCCTTGCAAAAAGTCAGCGGGATATTTATCGAGCATGCCGAGATACTCAAAATGCTTGATGACCAAAGCGACCCGGACACGGTCAATCAGGTCTGCCAGCAACAGCTTACGGACCTGTGGGATTATCTACTCCTCCTCGGTTTCATCCTTAGGTCCAGCAAACGTGCGCAACGCCTTCGAGATGTACACTCCTTTGCAGAGGCTTGCCTGGTGCGTCTTGGGGTCCGGAGGCGAAGCTGCTGCTATCCTCCGAGTGGGATTACTCAACTTTTGTCTATACACTAGTCCCCCTCCTGCGCGGGTTCGTTTTCATCGGAATCCCAGCACACGAGTCCGGCAACCCGCTGGTCGCTCCGCTGGCTGGCCATGAAATGGGTCATGCTCTCTGGGCCGGGGTTGTGGAGGGATCTCTGTGGCATCCCGCCTTTCTGACGCGTCTGAAGGCTTCCATCCTTGCGAGCATTCGCTCACGGTGGACTGAATTTCACAAGCTGCACTCAGACATTGCCAAGCCCGAGGACCTCGAGAACGGAGCTCTTTGCTACTGCCGCATGGACTCTCGCCTTCGGTTGGTCTCAACGTCAGAGCGAGGAGTATTTCTGAGGTTTTGTCGGCCTCCGGTTGTTTGGAGAGTCCTTTCTTTACGCCTTTGCTCACCTGCTCGCGCCGGTTCTCCAGGGCGTGCGCGCGCTGCACTATCCCAATATGGTGCGGCGCGTCCGGTTCCAGCTTCAAGCTGCTGGGAAATACGGAATTCAGCCACCGGAGCATTACCAGTCCTGGTTCAAAGACCGCGACGAGCCCTCGGATGCCGATCGTCAGGAGAAGTTCCTCGTGGGGTTGGCCGACGCCGCGGCGGATGAGCTCGCTCCCGAGCTGATCTCCTATGCAGATTCATTGCTGCGCCGACCCGAATTGGCGGATTGGGGTACCGACCAGCTCCGCGCGAAGCACTCGGCGGTCGTCCAGCGTATCTATGACGACTTCTGCCTCGTGGCGCCCGCAGAGACAGCCGGGCACATGGCCAACATCCTCAACGCCGGGTGGAAGGCGGCCATGAACGACGTGCCTCAGGTCGCGGACCACTGCCCGCGAGAGGTCCTGCGCGAGCTGGTTCTTGAAGTCGCTTGAAGTCCTGGAATTTGAGGCCAAAAACCCACCTCCACCATGATCCTCAAGGCCGACGAACTAGCCACCTGGCTCAAGGATCCACCAGCCGATCCTGAAGAGAGGCTTTTCATTCGCCCCACACCTAATCTGCAGCAGTTGAGTGACAGTGGCGCAGCCTCCATTGACTTACGGCTTGGGACGTGGTTTGTGACGCTTCCACGCACACGCTTCACGCATTTGGATGTGTTGGGTGAGCTTGATCCGGGGGAAGCTGATGCGGCCAAGCTCGCCAAGACGCATTACGTCCCCTTCCACAAACGATTTATTCTCCATCCAAAGGACTTCGTCCTTGCCGTTACGCTCGAATGGCTTCGCCTCCCCAACAAGCTGGCTGGCTATGTCGTGGGGCGCTCTTCCTGGGTGTTAACGCGGGCTCATTATTGCGACGGCGGCCGGCGTCCACCCAGGCTTCACCGGCTGCCTAACGCTTGAGCTGAGCAATGTTGGCGAGGTGCCCATCGCGCTGGTGCCTGGCATTGCCATTTGCCAGGTGTTTTTCCACCGTGTTGAGAGCCGTTCCCAAAAAACTGACCGGAGTGCTTTTCTCGGATCGCGCAGGCCCGGCGTTGGCACGATCAAACGAGATGAAATCGCGTTGCGTCTGGCGACCCTACCCGAGCCCTGAGACGTTTTTGGTGGGTTGCGGCTGCCCCGAAGTCCTGGAGCAGGAGGGGATGGTCCTTTCATACAGCGACTCAGGTGCCCCAGAAAAGCTCTGTCAACAGGGCAGCCGGATAGGTTGCGGGGACGCGCTCCGGGTGTTCCAGGTCGAACTCCACAAGACATCGTTCTTGGGCGCGCTCTTTCCAAAAGCCCGGCCGGCTTAGAATCCGGGGCAGGTAGAACGTCGAGATTTCCAGACACAGTTCGGCGCTCACGGGAGAAATCACCGGGACGAAGTCAGGCGCAACCGGTAACTCCAAGCCAGGCTGGGGGGCGGGGTCCTGTGAAGCGGGGCTACTCGGCTTCACGGGCGCGACAGAACTTTCCATAGAGGTCGGCATTGCCATACTTCAAAAATAAATCGCGGGCGGGGGGCGAGCGCAAGTTGATCTTGTTGAGCTTTACCAACTGGGTGATGTCGTTGAAATCTTTCAGGAACCTCCCCAGGTGGCTATGCTTGAGCGCGTGGAGCTTGAGCGAGAGCAGGTGCTCGAGGCAGACCAGTTGCAGATGTGCGCCCTGAATGGCGAACGGCTTTGACGCAGCCCAAATGCCCTGGAAAGTCGCCTCATTTGCGAACATCAGATCCACCGGCCAGCCAGTGCCTTCGCGCAGAGCATACTGGCCAAAGTTCTCTTCCTTGTGCACCGTGTCGTAGCCCAAGTCCAGCAGCAGCGCGTGCCAGCCTTCCCGCGTCTCCCGTTGCACCAGCAAATCGAAATCCGCTGTCAGGCGGGCGTATCCGTGCTCAATTACCGCAAAGCCTCCGATCACGACGAAGCGCAGCCCTCTCTGCCTGGCTGCCTGTTCGATGGATTGGAAGATGTTCATTGGCCCGCGGCGGCTGCCCAGGAGCTTACCGCGCGTGGCCGTGCGCCTGCGCTGCGGCAATGAAGCCTTTGAAAAGCGGGTGCGGCTGGTGGGGCTTGCTGTGGAACTCGGGGTGGAATTGCGATGCGATGAAAAAGGGATGTTTCGGCAGCTCGATGACCTCCGCCAGCTTGCCGTCGGGAGTAAAACCGCTGAACACAAAGCCGGCCTTTTCGAACTGTTCACGGTAGGCATTGTTGAACTCGTAACGATGGCGGTGGCGCTCGTTGACGACGAAGGCGCCGTAAAGGCGCGCCGCCTTTGTGCCCACGACCAATTGGCAGGGCTGCGCTCCCAGGCGCATGGTGCCGCCTTTGCGAGTGACCTTGGTCTGCTCGTTGAGCATCGCGATGACCGGATGGGGCGTGTTCGGGTCGAACTCGGTCGAGTGGGCTTTGGCCAGCTTGAGCACGTTGCGGGCGAATTCGATGGTGGCGATTTGCATGCCCAGACAGAGGCCCAGGTAGGGCAGCCCGTTCTCGCGGGCGTAGCCCGCTGCGCGGATCTTGCCCTCGATGCCGCGCTCGCCAAAGCCGCCGGGCACCAGGACGCCGCCCAAGCCCTTGAGATGCTTGGCCGGACCGTCCCGCTCGAGGTCCTCGGCATCGATCTTCTGGATTTCGACCCCGCAATCGTTGGCCACCCCGCCGTGGATGATGGCCTCATAGACTGACTTGTAGGCATCCTGCAATTCGATGTATTTGCCGACCACGCCGATGCGGACGCGGTGCTGGGGGGCGATGATCTTGCGCAGGATCTCCTGCCAGTGCGCCATGTTGGCCCGAGGGGTGTCCAGGTGCAACTGGCTGCAGACCAGCTCGTCCACCCGCTCCCGCTGGAGCATGAGCGGCACTTCATAGATGCTGTGCTCGACGTCCTTCTCTTCCACCACCGCCTCGAAGGGGACGTTGCAGAACAGCGAGATCTTCTGGCGCAGCTCCTTGTCGAGCGGCCGCTCGCAGCGGCAGACCAGGATGTGCGGGGCAATGCCGATTTCGCGCAGCTTGGCGACCGATTGCTGGGTGGGTTTGGTCTTGAGTTCGCCGGCGGCCTTGATGAAGGGAACGTAGGTCACATGCGCAAACAAGGCGTTGTGAGGCCCCACCTCCAACGCGAATTCCCGAATGGCCTCCAGGAACGGCAGGCCCTCGATATCCCCCGTAGTGCCGCCAATCTCGGTAATGATGACGTTGGCCTTGGTTTCCTCAGCCAGCACGTGAATGCGGTTTTGAATCTCGTTGGTGACATGGGGAATCACCTGCACGGTCTTGCCGAGGTATTTGCCTTCGCGCTCGTTGTTGAGCACGGTCTGATAGACCTGGCCGCTGGTCAGGTTGTTGAGCCGCGTCAACTTGCAGTTGGTGAACCGCTCATAATGACCCAGGTCCAGGTCGGTCTCAGCCCCGTCGTCCAGCACGTACACTTCCCCGTGCTGATACGGGTTCATCGTGCCCGGGTCCACGTTCAAATAGGGATCGAACTTCTGGAGCGCAACCTTCAGGCCGCGGTTCTCCAGCAGCGTCCCCAGCGAGGCCGCCGTCAGCCCCTTGCCCAAAGAGCTGACCACGCCACCCGTCACAAAGATGTATTTCATTCCAGTGCCAATCAAAACGTTGCAGAACTAACCCCGTAGCGGCGTCTTGGTAGAGCGTCGCAAAGATTTCATTCCAGTGCGAATCAGACCAGTTACAGAACCCCTCCCCCGGCTTCCAGGAGACGTTCCACCCGCGCCACGTCGCCCGGAACATCCACGCCGATGCTCGTCGTAGTCCACTTTCACGACCGCGATGGCGATGCCGTTTTCCAGCGCGCGCAACTGCTCGAGCTTTTCGGCGGCTTCCAGGGGCGAAACCGGAAACTGCACCAGGCGCAACAACGTCTGGCGCCGGTAACCGTAAATGCCCAGGTGCTTCAAAAAAGGAAACGCCGCCAACTGTTCGTCCACCGAACGACTGGCGGCCTCACGCAAATACGGAATCGCGCGCCTGGAGAAATATAGCGCCCGGCCGGCGGCGTTGACAACGACTTTCACGACATTGGGATTGTCGTGCTGGGCGGGATCTTTGATGGCGGTGGCCGCGGTGGACATCTCCTCCCGCTCGAGGGCGCCGGCGACGGCATCGATGACGGCCGGGTCAATCAGCGGTTCGTCTCCCTGGATGTTGACGAAGCCCTCGGCGGCACAGCGCCCCGCCACCTCGGCGATGCGATCCGAGCCGCTCGGGTGATGGCCGGCGGTCATCTCGGCCCGGCAAAACTCCTGCGCCACCTCCCAAATCCGCGTGTCGTCCGTCGCGACGATCACCTCGGCCAGGGCCTTGGCCTGCCGGCAACGCTCGATGACGTGCACAATCAGGGGCTTGCCCGCGATGCGGGCCAGCGGCTTGCCTGGAAACCGGGTCGAGGCATAGCGGGCCGGAATAATGCCGACGATCTTCACCGCCCTCTTATACCCAAGCCCGCCCCCGATTGCACGGACGAAACGCGAAGACAGTTGAACCGCTAATGAACGCTAATGAACGCCAATAGATGCGGCAGAGTCAATTAGCGTCTATTAGCGTCCATTAGCGGTTTCTCCTTTGCCTCAGCGGGGCCTTCCGGGTCCGCCTTTGTCGCTATGACGCTCCCGAAATCCACCGCCTCGCCGCCGGTCCCCCATTCGGTGCGGGGGTGCGGTGAGAAGCGTCGGGCACGCGCCTCGGGAGCTTTGTCCCGGAGGGACATCCGGCAATAGCCCGGCGTTTCAACGCCGGGGAGGCCAGAACAGTGACCCTCGTCCCGAAGGGACGACTGAGAACCCTCGTTGCCCTCAGCCGTCCCTTGCGGACGAACCTCTCTTTCGCCTCATGGGGGCCTTGCGGGGCCGCATCGGTCCTGCTTAAACTCTTGCCACTCTCCCCCAGAAAGCGTTATTCTGGGCGCAATGAAGCTCCCTGTCTCGCCTTTCCTGAGAATCGGCGAGAGAGAGAAACAACTCGTTTTTATTCATGCCGACCGAGGCTGACACCTGCCGCAAATATGTCTTGCCGAAATTGGTTTCGGCCGGATGGGATGATGAGCAGATTTGCGAGCAGCGCACCATCACGGATGGCCGCATTGTTCCCGTCGGAAAGGGCTTTATTCGGAAAGCACCACGCCGGGTAGATTACCTCCTCCGGTACGCGCGCAACTTCCCGCTTGCCGTGGTCGAGGCGAAAGCCGCCTACAGGAGGGCGGGGGACGGCCTGCAACAGGCCAAGGAATACGCCGAGATGCTCTGCCTGAAATTCGCCTACGCGACCAACGGCCCTGAGATCATCGAATTCGACTACTTCACGGGCAAGGAAACCTCCCGCTCCGGCTTCCCCACTCCAGCGCAGCTTTGGTCCCGCTATCCCCAAGCGCCGGCAGAGCAAGCCGCGCCGCGTTGGGCCACAGAGGATCACCCCTGACAAGACTGTCGCCTGAGGGTAGTTTGCGTCGGATTTGGACAATAATGTCGATTTTAGACAATCGTTTTAATTTGATTGGTTTCGCCTCCAGCGCGTTAATAACAGTTGAATGGCGGGGGTGTTGGACTGTGCGAGCAGTGGTCTGATCGTGGGGTCGCAGGCACTCGGCGGATGCTGTTTGACACCCCAATGTTTGAAAACACTAGCAAAAGCACTACCTCATTTACATGTCAATTCCATTAAGAGACCTTATCGAGCGGCCAGATCTGCTCTCAAAGGAGGGGTCGGAGTGTCATTATTGCGGTGTCTTGCTTCAGGAAACAATTACCGGCAAACGGCGCGAGGGCGGCCACGAAGTTTGCAGCGACTGTTATTACGAGAAGTTGGGCCAAGCAATTGACGAGCACCCTATTGTCGGTGCCCGGGTTCACCGCGGCTAACTTGGCGGTTTGATCTCCTTGAATGGTCACTTATTTCATTGGGCGGGAGGAAGTCACCGCATACCTGCGGGACTTTCTTGACCGACTCGGCCAGTTTGATCCGCTTCCCAATCTTTGGTGTCCAATCACGCCGTCCGGCGACGCGTTGCTCAACGAGATTCTTGGCTTGCTGAAAACAGAGCATCCTGAATGGATCGGGAAAGTTTCCGTGCTTCCAATTCAGATCGGTGAGGATGGGTCCACAATTCGATTTAGCGGCCCTTCTCCCGCACTGGATGTCGCCAACAAGAGCGTATTGCTTCTCGATACCGCTATTCATTCAGGATCGACAATGTCACGCTCGGTGGCACAACTCGTTGAAATGGGGGCGTCCGAGGTCTGCGCTTACTCGCTGATAGTCAAGCGCGATAGCGCCTTTGTCCCGACCATGTGGGGATTCATGATCGACAGAACAGACCGAGCTTTTTGCCTCCTTGACAAGATCCCAAATCATCACTGACCGCCGAAAGGAAGGGGCATCCCCCCAGCGTTCATTTTGAGCGTTTGTCCGAAGAGCACGCTCGAAAACCCCGCGTTGTATGCGGACTCGAGTCGATGGATCGGCTTACCTGGGGGGATCGCTGGTTTGACATGGCCACCGGAGGGCAGGGACAAAGTTCCTATCTTTTGCTAAAAAAGGATGAGGTCCTCGGCTACCTTACAATTCACGGTCCCGACGACGGACGCCTGATGATCGATGAAGTTGCCCGCGCCGAAAAGTACCACGGCAAAAATCTTGGGGGAATTTTGCTCAGGTTTGCCGACACCCTCGCTCGGCAATCTGACTGCAAGTTTATTCGGCTGTATGCAATTTCAAACCAAGTCGAATTCTATAAAAGGTTCGGTTACCGTGTTCTTGCGGCAGCCCCTGTCTCCTTGGAGGGTGAGGAATACATTCTGATGGAACGTGCCCTACTGCACGCGTTGCTGGAAGCGCCATAACACGCAGATGCCGGGGGCGCAGAGCTGCAACATTGCCGCGAGGATCAACACGGAAGCGCACCATGACCCGCTGCCGGGTAAATCACCTCGACCTCGTTGTAGCGGCGGTGGCCGCACTGCCAGAGCGGCGACTTTTTCGGATTTTTGGCGCGATAAACCCGCACGAGAGCAAAAAACAGCCAATAGAGCCAATACAGCCAATGGAGCATTTGCCTTCCTGCCCCCAGTTGTGCCAAATATCGCGCGTATGAATGCGGCACAATCCGCAGGATTCAAAACGCAACGAGGGCCGAGCGTCGAGTGCCGGGTGTCGAGTGGCGAGGCAACGAAGCCTCACCCCTCGCCCCTCGCCCCACGACACTCGCATTTACTCCCAACCCGCCTGCCGGTCCCCATCCAGTCGCCAGCGCCCCTTCCCCCACGCTCAACGCTCAACGTTCCACACGCTCCACGCTTCCGTTGCTCCTTTGCCGCCCCGCGTCCGGCAAGGCCAATCCAACCGAATCCGACTGAATCCGACCAAATCAAAGTGAAAAAGGACATAGACCTTTGTCTCCTTCGTTGCCTTGTGTTAAAAACGTGACAACCTGTTTCTTGAACACCACATTAGTTTTTGGCTTCCAAATCGTAGAGCTTAACGTCCTTAAAGCGCCTGAAGTCCCGGTCGAAAGAGGCAACGAGGTCGTTGGCGCCGGCGGCCGAGGCGGCCAAATAGGCGTCACCAAAATCCACCCCCTCGGAAATCACTCTTTGCAGCGCGTCCACGAGACACCCTTCCTCCTCGAACTCGACA
Organism: uncultured bacterium; assembly: GCA_963713735.1. Classification (GTDB taxonomy): domain Bacteria; phylum Verrucomicrobiota; class Verrucomicrobiia; order Limisphaerales; family UBA8199; genus CAVQND01. The sequence goes on along the minus strand of CAVQND010000007.1, from coordinate 229,833 downwards.
ACGCCCGCCCTCACCAAGGGAAGAAGCTTTTTCGCGGCGTCCGAGTGCGAGAGCTTGTAGAACGAGGCCATGGCGAAGAAGACCTCGTTGATCGTCACGGCGGCGACAAAAAGGTTGACGGTCCCGGCGCTTGCCTTTTCGAACAGCCGCGCTGCCGCCGGCGATTGGTTGGGGTCGTCATTGCGCAGAAACCGCAGGATGACGTTGGCGTCCAAACGAATGCGCCCGCTCATTTCGACAACCCTTCTTGCGCGGCGTTGCGCCCAATTTCAGAACGTGCTTTCTTCTTCTCGTTGGGGTCCCGGGGTTCGCTGTCTGAGGCGCTGCCAAACAACGACATTATATCCGGGGTCGGTGAAACCCGCGCGCTCCCGTCCGGGTTCAAATCCCAAAGGACCTGCGATGTTTTCCAAAGTTTTAGAAAGCTCCTTGGAACGGTCGTTTGGCCTTTACTCGATATTTTCGTCTTTACCATGTTAGTTATGTAAAGATGATTACGGCATATTGTCAAATCTGTTCTAAAAAACAGCCAATAGAGCCAATACAGCCAATGGAGCATTTGCCTTCCTGCCCCCAGTTGTGCCAAACATCATGCGAATGATTGCGACACAATCCGCAGGATTCAAAACTCAAAGTCTGATGTTCAGAAGTATGCAGGCGTAGGTGTCGAGTGCCGAGCGCCGAGGGAACGAAGCTCCACCCGACACTCGACACTCCACACTCGACACGCGCCTCTTGCCCCTCGCATGTCCGGCGAATCCACGCCTCACCGCCTGTACGAGGGGACTTCGCAAACAACAAACACTCGGTAAAATGGCCCTCCGAGCGGAAAAGGCGCGCAAAAGTGCGGAAAAGTGCGGAAAAAAATAAAAAAATCCGGCTCGGCGAACGCGCCAAACAAACAAAACCCACGAGGCCGATTTTAAGCAATTTTAAGCAATTATGACCTCTCGCCCCGCCGCCCATATCCCGTCCGCCGCGCCCCCTCAGATCCCGCCAGCGCCTCGTGGCGCGGGCATCCTGCGCGCGAAACCAAACGAACCACCCGCCCAAGAGCCGCCTCCAAATCCAGGCCGATCCCCTCTCAAAACTCGACCTTCGGCCTTAACTTCGCCCTTCGCCCTTCGCCCTTCGGGCTTCGGCCCTCGGCCATCCTACGCCTCCCTCAACAGCTCGAGCATCTTCCGGTCAAGTTTATGCCCGCGGAACTCCTCATAGCCCACATCGGCGCGACCGCTGTCGAGCACGCCGAAGCCGCCTCGCAGGTTCCAGAGGGCCCAGCCCCAGCCGGCCTCCTTCCAGAGGGCCAGGCAATCCCGCATCCAGGCCAGCACGACCGGGTGAGGAGTCCGGTTGAACGCGCCCCATTCGCCGACGTGCACGCCGACGCCTTGTTGTTCGAGTTGTTTCCACGGCTCGACTCGGCTCTTGCGCAAGGTCTCCTTGTTGACTTCATCCGCTTCGCCCGGCCTGAGCGGCCAGGTTGGTTCGGGCCATTGGTCGGAGCCGCGCATCCAACTGGCTTTGTAATGCGAGATGCGCGTCGGCTCATAGCCGCGCGTGCTCTGGGCGATGCCCAGCCCAACCAAGCCGCGCACCGGGGCGCCGCCCCACTTGAGGCCGTCGGCAATAATGAGCCGGCGGGGGTCTTGGCCCCGAATCGCCTCGACCAGGCCTTTGACGACCCGGACGTAGGTTGGCTCCGGAATATCCGGGGGCTCGTTGAGCAGGTCAAAGCTCAGCCGGTCATTGGGAATGCCTTGGTAGCGTTTGGCAAAGTGCGCCCAGTGAAACGCGCAGGCCTCGAGCGCCTTCGGGTCCGTCCACAAATCGAGCGGCTCCTTGGGCGGATTGACGCAATAGCCCGGGGCGCGGTGCAAATTCAGATTGACGTGCACCCCGTATTTGCCGCCCAACTCCACCGCCTCGTCCACGTGCTTCAACTCCCTCTCGCGCAGCTCCCGCCAGTCGCTCGGGTCTGCCCAGCAGCGATAGGACATCGGCAGACGCACAAAATCAAAACCCCATTCGGAGAGCAGGGCGAAATCGCTCTCCTGGAAAGGCGGGTTGCCGCCCGGTCGTTGGGTGAATTTCTCGAGCAAATTGAATCCGCGCCAGCGCGGCAGGCGCTGGGCCGTGGCGGGTTTCATTTCGGCGGCGCCCAGCGGAAGCACGGGAAGGCTGGCCACCCCCGCCGCTAGCGCGCCGGCCTTCCGAAGAAATTCTCGGCGATTCATAACGCGGCCCTGAAATACGCGATTTCGAGCCGGATGTAAAATGCAATCAGTCCCCTTTTTCCCGTCTCAGGAGAGCAGGACTCGGGGGCTTGTTGCCCCCGCCATCGAGGGAGCAAGTGATGAGGCTGAGCCGCGTGGCTTCGCGGGCGCAGCGCAGCCGGAAGAGCCCAAAAGCCAGGCAGCAGCTTCCGGCCAGGATGCCTCCCGCCCAGAGCCTCATGGGGCGGGCATGAGATACGGATGCAGGTTGCGCCATCCGGGCGAGGTGCGCTGACGGGGTGGGCGCGGGGGTCGAGGGCTCGGAGGGAGCGAGGCTTGAATCCGGCGGCTTGAGAGCTGAGACTGAGGCCGAGGCCGAGGGTGCGGCCACCGAAGCGCAGGCCCCCGTCTCCGGCGGGTTCGAGGTGTCAAACAAAGCGAATGCCGGCTCCGATGCTGATGCCGGGCTGGACACAGACTCTTCGGCGGCGCCCACCTCAGCCAACGGCGGCTCGACCTTGACGACGGGCGCTTCGGTTTTCTGGGGTTGGACTGTCTCAGGCCGCAGCTTCCCGCCGGAGAGGATGAGCGGAGGGGCCATTTGCGGCGGGACGTTCTGCGGCGCCGGCACGGGGCCGGGTGGCACGGGGGCAGGTCGCTCGGCCCGGACGACGGGCGCCTCGGTTTTCTGGGATTGGGTCGTCTCAGGCCGCAGCTTCTTGCCGGAGAGGATGAGCGGGGGGGCCATTTGCGGCGGGACGTTCTGCGGCGCCGGCACGGGGCCGGGTGGCACGGGGGCAGGTCGCTCGGCCCGGACAACGGGCGCCTCGGTTTTCTGGGATTGTGTCGTCTCAGGCCGCAGCTTCTTGCCGGAGAGGATGAGCGGCGGGGCCATTTGTGGCGGGACGTTCTGTGGCGCCGGCACGGGGGCGGGCGCCTCGGTCCGGACGACAGGCGCCTCGGGCGGAGGCAAGGGCGGGAACTCCACCCGTTCTGATGCCGGCCTCACGGAACAACGGATCATTTTTCCGTTCCGGGCTCTGAAGACTGTCACTAGCGGCACCTGCCCGTTCGGTTGCTCATTGTTCCAGCGCGCGTAATAGTCGTTTATTAGGTCATCGAATGGGGTGCCGCGCATTTTTGCGGCGCCGGCTGAGATCAGGATGACCGTAATCAGCTCCGAGTCCTTGACCACATCCTGGAGGGCGGGAATGACCTTCTCGAGGTTCGGCTGCCTTTGGCAGGCCTGGGCCTTCAAGAAACTGAGGGTGCGGCGCACAATGGCCTCCTGCTCCTGGGGCGCCCATACCTGCAAAGGGAGACGCCCCGTGTAGAGGTCTTCGTTGAAAGTCCACAGCCCCAGCGTCTCGCCCCCGCTCAACTCCCCTTGCATGCCCGAGTTCAGCAAGTCCTGCACCGTCCGCAGCATCGCCTTGGACCGGTGCCGCATGGAACGGGAGGTGTCGACAATCACCAGGTAGCGGGTCGAGGCACGGGCCGGCTGACCCGCCAGCGGAGAGACCCCCATGATCAGCGCGAGCGCCAAGACCCAACACCCTGCCCAGCCGGCCTCACCTCGGAAAGCGAGCGAGCGCGTCTGACTCCGCCCATGCCGGCCCTGCGTTCCGAGGAAAGTTAACATGGTCGATATTCTTTCATCGCCGGCGGTCGAACCGGCGCCGCTCTTTTCGGTTGTAATGTTCAATGTCGTCGGCCTGCTCGGCCAGCGCGCTCTCGACAGTCTGGATGAAATTGAGACAACTGGACGCCAGCCCGCCCAGGCTCAACACCGTCTCCCGTTCGGCGTGGTCGTCGGTGACGGCCAGCACTTCGCCGTAGGGACCGAAGCGATGCGCCGCCCGCTCGATCATCTGGTCGGCCGTTTGGCCGGGCTTCGAGTAGAGCACTTCGACTTCACGATGGGATGAAGCATGGACCGTGCCGGACGGCCCGCTGTTGCCGTCAAAAAAGATCGTGATGGGAGTGCCCACGGCATCCTGGTAGAGGGTGAGCCGCCCAATCAAGTCATGCCGGGCGGCCGCGGAATACCGCGGCTTGCCGCGAGCCAGCTCCGGCCAATGGTGCAGGAGACTGTAGCCATCGATTAATATGCGCACCAACGCCATGGTCGTAGGATAAGCCGGGCAGTTAAAACGCCAAAGTCCAAAGACTTTGACATTGCAGAAAACTGAGAATGTGGCTATAGTCTGCTAAAAGCGCACGCGAAAGAACCACGATTATGTATTTCGGCGTCGATTACCATCCGGAACAGTGGGTTTATCCTTACTCTGGAACGTCCGAGCATCCTGAGGCTGCCTGGGAGAAAGACGCGAAGACCATGCTCAAGGCGGGCATCAACGTCGTCCGCATGGGGGAATTCACCTGGGGCCTCTGTGAACCGGAAGAAGGCAAATTCGATTTTGCCTGGCTGGGGCGGGTCATGGACATCATGGGCAAGGCCGGCATCAGCGTGGTGCTGGCGACGCCCACGGCGGCGCCGCCTACCTGGCTGGCGCGGAAATACCCGGAAATCCTGCCCATCGACGAACAGGGCCTGGTCAAGCACGAAGGCACCCGGCGGGCGGTCTGCCTGAACAGCGAGGTGTTTTGGAAGCGCTCCAAGCTGGTGGTGGAGGAGATGGCCAAGGCGCTGGGCCGGCATCCGCGGCTCATTGCCTGGCAAATCGACAACAGCCTGGGCGGCAACTTCACCGAGGCCGTCATTCAACGAGGACACGCGCCACGACTGGCATGCCTGGCTGGAGGCCAAGTATGAGACCATTGAACGGCTCAACCAGCTCATGGGGCTGCGGCATTGGGGCCAGGTGGTCGGCAAGATGGGACGAGGTGCCCATGCCCATGACGGCCCCGACCGTCCACAACCCGGCCCTGGTCCTGGATTGGTGCCGGTTTTGCAGCGACACCATCGTTCAATTCGTGAAGATGCAGGCCGACGTGCTGCACGAACTGACCCCGAAATGCCCCGTGACGACCAATTTGCGTCCGCTCCTGCACCGCTTCGATCACTTCGACCTGGCCGAGGTCATTGATTTTGTATCCATCGAAAGCACGGCCGCCATCAAGGCCAAGGCCTCCGAGTTGGCCTGTGAAATCGACATGCTCCGCTCGCTCAAGAAAACCGGAATTCGCACGCCCGACGGCGACACCGGCTTTTGGGTCATGGAGCAGAAGGCCGGAAACGTTTCCTGGCAGGATGTCAACTCGCTGGTCCGGCCCGGGGTGCTGCGGATGTTTACCTACCAGCTCGTCTCGCGCGGGGCGGCGGCCATCCTCTTTTTCCGCTGGCGCCAGCCCCGCTTCGGGGCCGAGAAATTCCACGGCGCGGTCCTGGCGCACAAGGCGCGCACCGATGGGCGGGTGTTCCAGGAAGTGGCCCAGATTGGGGAGGAGATGAAGCTGCTGAGCCCCTCGCTTCGAGGGCACGCGAGTGCAAGCGGAAGCGGCCATTCTCTACAGCCACGACAACGACTGGGCCTTGCAGCAGCCAAACCAGCCCAACAAGCACTTCAGCCTGCGCGACCACATCCAACTGTTCTACAACGCCCTGCACGACCGGAACATCACCGTTGATTTCGCGCGTCCGGCCGAGGACCTTTCCGCTTACAAGCTCGTGTTTGCCCCGTCCCTGCATTTGCTCTCCGGTGGGGAAGCCGATCGGCTCAAGCTCTATGTCCAAAACGGCGGCACGCTCATCGCCACCTTCAACACCGGCCTGGCCGACGAGCACAACATGGCGCCCGACACCGGCTATCCGCATGACCTGACCGACCTGTTCGGATTGGAAGTGGTCGAGTTCGACCAGTTGCCTCCGGGTGAGGAGAACCACCTCACCTTCAAAGGCACTTTCCCGACCAGCCACCTCCACCCCGCCCGGCTCTGGTGCGACCTCATCGAGCCCAAGGACTGCCAGGTCATCGCCACCTACGCCAAAGACTTCTACGCCGGGCGTCCCGCCATGACGATGAACACCTTCGGCCTGGGCAAGGCGATTTACATCGGCACCCAGAGCCATCAGCATTTCTACAACGACCTGGTGCTCTGGCTGCGCCAACTCTGCAATCTCCATCCGCTGCTCAAGGTGCCCGAGGCGGTCGAGGTGAGCATGCGCCAGCGGGCCGGCACCCAGGTGTTTTTCCTGCTCAACCATCAGACCTCGCCCTTGCGCATCCAATTCTACAAACCGATGCACGACTTCCTCACCGGCAGCACCTTCTCCGGCAACTACGACCTCCAGGCCCATAGCGTCCTGGTCCTGGACGAACACCAGTCAAAGGGTCAATGAATCCTGGAAACCGGGGTCTATAACCTGCTGAACACCCGTGCTCCCCCTCCCGCCGAGGCACATCCCGCCGCTTGGCCCGGGAAAAGTCGGCTCGCGTCAGCGTGTGCTCGCCCAGTGGCGGGGCATTGACGTCGCCCCTTTGGAGAAGGCGCAGACCCTGCGCGCCCAGGCCGTGGGCGCTCTCCTGCCCAAGGTCGTGGGCGATTTGCGGCTGGACCGCCGCCGCACCGAGGCCGAGATGATGCAGGTCTGGAACAACCTGCTGGACCCGAACATCGTCGCGCACGCTCAGCCGACCGGTTTGCACAAAGGGACCCTGTTCGTCACCGTGGACAGCAGCGTCTGGCTGAGTGAAATCGTGCGCTATCGCCGCAAAGAAATCCTCGAACGCCTGCAGCACAGCTTCGGCCCGGACTTGATTGCCAGAATCTCCTTCCGGGTGGGGTGAACCGTGCATTGGCTCCCAACCATTGCCGACTGGACCGGTTAAGCCCGAAGGGCCACCCTCCGCATTAGGGGTGCCATTAAAAGCATCAGGCATGCGCCCCGGAGGTTTTGTCCGGGAGGGACATCTGATAAGCGCGGCCCTCGGCTTTCGCGTTACGGCCCGCCGACTTTTTCACGGGCTTTAAGGATCCTCGGGTCCAGGGACGGGCCCAGGACCGGCAGAAGTTTCTTGAGGCGCTCGTAAACACCGAGGGTCTGCTGCCAGTTCTGGACCTCGCCGGACTCCGCCAAGAGGTCGGCCAGGTCGAGCCCGGCCTTCTTCACCCAAAAAGATTCGGCCTGTTCGCCCTCGCGGAGGTTTTTGCCGTAAAAGACAGACATGAGCTTGTCGAGAGCCGATTCGAGGAGCGCCTTTTTTTCGGGGCCGGTCTTCTGTTCGGCTTGGTTTTTAAGGACATTGGCTTGGCCGACCAGGGCCATGCTGCGGGCGTTGACATCGGCGTTAGTCATATCGATGACATGCTGGTAGGCCTGGAGGGCGTTAGTGAGGTCGTCATATTGATGGGTCAGCAGGGCCCACTGGCGGTGGCAAATGGCCTTTTGGCCATAGGCCAGGAAGACTTGCCGGTTGGTAGGGTAGTCCTGGCAGATTTTGCCATAGACTTGAATGGCGGTGTGGTAGTCGTCGAGGCGGTTGGTGGATTCCTGGCTCATCTGGCTCATCAAGGTGTCGCCATAGGCGAACATGGCCTGGAAGCGCAAATCGGCCGGACATCCCGGGTCGTTGATGAGGCCGGTGAAGTACTTGATGGCGTCTTTCCAATCGACCAGGGTGAGAAAGGCAGCGCGGCCGGCCATCATGCGGGCCGGGTAGCTCAGGTCTGAGGAGGGAAAGTTGGTGTCGAAGATCAGCTTGAAGGTTCGCTCCGCATCGAGGTAGGCGCGCTCGTTGAAATAGTAACTGCCGAGCCACCAGTGGGCCAGGGGGGTGAATTCATTGGTTGGATAGCGGGCGACGAAGTTGGTAAAGAGCATGAAGGCATTGGTTTCGTTGCCGGACAGAGACCAGTCGAGGGCCAGGGAATACTCGGCCTGGGGCCGCGCGGCGCAATTGGTGTAGCGCCCCAGCCAGCGGGTGTGTTCCCGGATGGCCTCGGGCAGCTTGTCTTCCTGCTCGTAAGTCCGCGCGACCGCCAGGCCTATCTGGGGCAGGAGTTGGGCGTGCGGGGCGCGTTGGGCGAAGCGGGCGAGGAGGTTGCGGGCGGCGGCTGGATTGCCGCGGCGGCTGATGGCCTGGCCGGCGAGCAGCGTGGCACGTTCGGTGTGGAAGCCGTTTGGGAACCAGGCCAGGATTTTGGACAGCGCGTTGCTGGCGGCGGCCAGGTCGCCTCCGTCCAACCCGGCGCGAACCGCCTGGTAAAGGGCGGGCTCGAACAAGTTGGTCTTCACTTCCGGGAAGTTGGCGTATTGCTCGACTAGGGCGCTGTAATTGGTCAGGGCGCCGGCGAAGTTTTTTTGTTCGAACTGGGCGTCAGCCAGCTTGAAACGGGCGGTGGCCTGGTCGAGGGAGGGGGGCAGGCGCTCGAGGGCGGCCTGGCAAGCGGCCTGGCATCCTGCCCAGTCCTGCTGTTGCCACAGGCACCAGCCCAGGTCCAGTTGCCCCCGGCCAAGAAGGGGACTTCGTGGAAAGTTTTTGGCCAGGTCGGTGAGGGCCTTGATGGCGCGCGCGAGGTTGGTGTTGGCGGCGGGGGCGTTGGTGGCGGCATTGGCGGTGATGGCAACGCGGTTGGTGGCGGAGGCGGTGACCTGCTGGCGAAGACGCAGTTCCCCCAGCATCAGCAGGGCGAGATCCGCCGGCGGGGCATTCGTGTTGCGCGTGGAGAACTCCTCGAGCGTCTGCGCCGCCTCGGCGAGCTTGTCGCGGGCGAGGAGGAACCCGGTGATTTTCTCGAGCGCCTGGCGCTGGCGCTCGGCCGGGGTTCCGCCGGCAAGATTATTGGTGTAAACGACCAGGGCGTCATCGGCCCGCCCAAGCCGCTCGAAGAGGTCCGCCTGGAAGGCGAAGCTGTCCGCCAGCAACCCCCGGTCTGCGGAAGCGCGGGCGGCCCCGAGCATATTGGTGGTGAATGGCAAGGCATTTTCAGGGCGCCCCTGGGCGAGCCGGATGCGGTAGAGCAGATGCTGGCGTTGCCAGGCCAGCGCCGGCTTCATCTGGACTTGGGCCAGGGATTGAAGAGTGGCATCGGCGGCGGCGTGATCCTGGCGGGCGAAGAGTCCTTCGGCCAGGAGCAGGTAACCACTCTGCACGACCTCGCTGGCGGAGTTGGTGCGGGCGGCACTTTGGAAAACCCCGTCCGGTTTTTGGAGCAACTCGATGACGCGCGGCCAGTCCTGGCGCTTGGCCCAGGCGGTGGCTTCGCCGACAGCGGCTTCGATGCGGTGGGAAGAGTCGTGGAACTGGGTGACGAGGTTGGAGAAAGCGCCGCAGGCGGCCGGGTAATCTCCCTTCTTGAGGCAGGCCTGGCCGAGCAACAGGAGGTACCTGATCGGCCCATTGACCGCCTTGGCCCTGATGAGCCAGGAGCAAGTCGATGGCTCCGTTGTAGTTGGACATCTGGAATCGGGCCAGGGCCTGGTATAGGAAGGCCTCGGGCAGGCGGGCGGAGTTGGTAAACTTCCGGGTGAATTCGGCGAATCCGGCTTCCGCCTTCTCCGCGAACGAGTCTTGAAGCTGGGTGAGGGCGGAATTGAACGCGCCGGTTTCCCCCGGAACCTCCGCTGCCAGGAGCGATCCGGCGGCCAGCAGCCAGGACACGGACAAAATCCAGCGGCGCAAGACGGCCATAGCGGCATGATTCTAACCCGTTGAGCGCGGCAACGGAAGGGGGAAGTGCGAGGGGCGAAGGTAGAAGGTAGAGGGGCGAAGCGTGGACTGTGGACCGTGGACTGTCTCAGCGTTTGCGGTTGTAGGCGGGGAGGGCGAATTTTGCGGCCGCCAATTCAAGGGCCTTTTTCCAGAGGGGCGGGTCGGGGGCGAACTCGAGCCAATGGACCGGGGGGTCGAAGGGGGCGGCGGCGCGCATGGCCTGGTGCCAATCGGCCCTGGCCAGTCCCTCGGGGGGCGGTTGGACGGAGCCCTGGATGAGCAGACCCTCGCGGGTGCGGCGCTGGGCCGCCCCCGCGATTTTGCGCCCGCGCCAGAGCAGGTCCGAGGTCTCGTAACCGCTGAAGCACTGGCCTGGCTGGGATTTGCTGCGGCCGGGGGCCATTTCGAGGGCCAGACCAAGCCGGGAGAAGGCGGTCTGGAGCCAGGAGTGCGCGCCCCGGTAGCTCTCGGCGGCGCGCAAGGCATACCAGGAATGGCTGGCGGGAAAAACCAGGCTGTAAGTCCAATCGGCATCATGTGGGACCAGGCCCCCGCCGGTGGGCCGGCGGACGAGCGGGCGCAGGGGCGTCAGGGCCTCGACCTCAGCGTACTTTTGGAAATAACCGAAGGAAGCGGCGGGCTCGGTCCAACTGTAAAAGCGGAGGATGGCCCGGCCCAGGGAGGGCGCCGCCTCGAGCAAGGCTTCGTCGAGGGCCATATTGAAGGCGGCAGAGCCCGGGCCTGAGTCGAGCAGGCAGGCAGTGCTCACGGTGTTTTGAACGGTCCAACGCGTTTGACGTCCTTCCCGGACCTCGTAATTCATCCTTCATCCTTCATCCGTCATCCTTGACCCCACGCCTGGGGCAGAGTGATTTGACTTCGCAATGGGGGCAGTCGGGGTTGCGCGCATAACAGCGGCGGCGTCCGTGCCAGATAAGCCAGTGACTGAACAGGGTCCATTGGTCTTGGAGGACCAGGGGCATGAGGTCCTGCTCGATCTTGGCAGGGTCTTTTCGAGCACTCAGGCCCAGCCGATACGCCAACCGGGCAACGTGAGTATCGACGACCACCCCGCAATTGAGGTGGAAGGCATTGCCGAGGACCACGTTGGCGGTCTTGCGCCCGACCCCGTCCAGGGCGGTGAGTTCTGCCATGGTGCTCGGGACCTGGCCGCCGTGCTTTTGGACGAGGGACTGGCAGCAGGATTTGATGTTCCTGGCCTTGTTGCGGAAAAAGCCGGTGGGCTTGATCGCTTCTTCCAGCTCGGCAATCGGAACCTGGGCAAAGTCGGCGGCCGTGCGGTAACGGTTGAACAACTGCGCGGTGACGAGATTAACGCGCTGGTCAGTGCACTGGGCAGAGAGGATGGTCGAGATGAGGAGTTCCAGCGGGCTGGAGTATTTCAGTTCGCAGTGGGCCTGGGGATAAGTTTCCTGGAAGCGGGCGATGAGATTCTCCACTCGTTGGGCTTTTGCAGCATTGGATTCGCGTGACATGAACGGTCCCCAATCATAGCAGAACCGTGAGAAATGGAAACCGCGATCTATTCCACGGTCAGGGCGACAAGAAAAGGGGAGGCTTCGGGTACAAGGATATAAAATCGAGGCTGGTGACCTCGGATTCCGGCCACGGGTTTTCCACGGTGCGTTTGTACAGGCGGAGCCGCACAACCTCTTTCCTTCTTTCCTGTTTTTCTCCCTGCCAGGCCGCCTCGGCGCGAGTTGTGCCATCGTCGCCGGGGTGTCCCCACCAGTCCCGCAAATCTTCACCATAGACGATGGGGACCTCGCCTTGCTGGCCGTTGGCGTAATGGAGCACGTAAGTGCCGATGCGGGTCCCTGGTATGTCATGGCGGCCTTCGCTGGCGTGGAGAAAATGGAGGCGCCGGCAGTGCTGTTTCACCGGAATATTTTTGACGCGGGGCGGGACGTGATCCGGATCGAGCCAAGGGCTAGTGTCGCCCGAGAGCCGAATCGCGCCTCGAACATCGAACCTGATCCCACCGAGAGTTTGAACTCCCCTTGGCAGGTCCGCCAGGTCCTCACCTTCCCTGTCAGTCCAGGATTCCGTCAAGGAGGCATTGTAGTAATCCGTTAGATCGATCAGTCCCGGTTCGGCTTGAGCGTCTCGTGGTGGCCGGCGGTGCTTCAGGAGTTTGATGCGCCGCTCGGGCAGCGTCTTGTCCAGTGGAGCCAATTCGGCCAGGCGTTGGAGATGAAACATAGCGGCGGACCAGTCGCGGTTCCGTTCACTATTTCCCAGTTCGTTCTCTCGCCAGGCGCGCAGTTGCTTGGGGCTGACCTCGAAAATCATGGGATACTTCGCCCGCAGCGATCTCCAAGCGGCGACTAGTTTCTCTACCGGCAGCGGGACGAGGTTCTCGCCGCCACCCAGGGTCATCCCGGACAAGACCTCGGCCAAAGGAACCAGGTCTTCCGTCGCCACCTCGCATTTGCTCAAAATCCAGACCCGGGCTATGCCATCCTCCCCCGCGGTGACCAAGCGATGACCATCGGGGCTCAAGCGCGCCTGGTAGATCACTCGACTGCGTGGGAAATTGAACCAGAGAGCTTCACCCGTGGCGGCGCTCCAGACCCAGGTGGAGGGACCCTCGTCCGCCGTGACAATGAACCGTCCATCCTGGCTAAAACTCAAGTCGGATAAGCGTCCTCGAGGGAGTTCATGAGACAGTACCGGCAAAGCCAACTCTGCGCTCACGGCATCCCACAGTTTGGCGTCCGGGGAGAGCCCCCCAGTAGCCACCCGCCTGCCATCCGGGCTCCAGGCGCCCAGATACAGGACGCCGGCATGTTTGAAGGGCCGCCCCAAGGGTTGTCCGGTGCGTGAGTCCCAAATCCGCCCGCACTGGTCACCGCTCATTGTGAGCAGTTTGCTGCCATCCGGGCTGAAAACGACAGCCCTGACCTCGCGGCCGTGGATCATCCGAGAGGAGATCGGTTGTCCGGTAATAGCGTCCCAGACCTGGGCCACGTTGTCATCGCCTCCGGTGGCCACTAAGCGACCGTCCGGGCTGAAATCGGCGTCGTTGACCTGGGCTGCGTGGTGAAGCGGCCCGGTCACTGGCGCGCCCGTTCGAGCGTCCCAAACACGCGCAGTATGATCGGCGCTCGCGGTCACCACGCGCGCGCCATCCGGACTGAACCTGGCTTGATGGATGTCGTTGCTGTGCTGTAATGGCGGGGTGAGTTCTTTGCCCGTTGAGCGGTCCCAGATCCTCGCCCTCCTGGTGGAACCGTCCCCCACGGCTATATCGCCCCATTTCCCCATTGCGGTCAGGATTTTCTTGCCGTCCGGGCTAAAGCTGGCGAGGCCTGCGAAGTCGCCGTGAACAAACTCCGTTTTCAGGGGTTCGCCCGTGTGTGAATCCCAAAGGCGAGCCACGCCGGATGCGTCGGCAGTCAGGATGTAATCGCCGTCCGGACTAAACGACGCGTCAAAAACCTCTCCAGGATGCTTGAGCGATAGGGTCTCCTCTTGAGCGCCGGCCAAGTCCCATATTTTGATGGTATGATCATCGCTGGCTGTTGCCAGGAAACGCCCGTCCGGACTAAAAGTGGAACCCAGAACGTAGCCGGAGTGTCGTAAGAAAGGTGTGACAGGGTCCCCGGTATTGGCGTCCCACACGCGCGCGACCCCGTCGTCGTTGGATGTGACAAACCTGCCGCCATCGGGACTGAACTGGCACTGTCTCCCGCCAGCTTTAGCAATGAGAGGGGTCAATGGCTCGCCGGACAGAGCATCATATACGCAAGCCCCGGCCCCGGACGTTGTAGCTAACCGCCGGCCGTCGGGATTGAAATCAAAGCACCACACGCCGCGGTAGCCGGAGGGTGATTGAGCGACGAGCGCCCCAGTGGCAAGGTTCCAAATTGACATGCCTCTTGCCCCGGGCTCATCGCATCCTGCCGAGGCCGCTAACAGACGCGAATCGGGACTGAAAGCAAGCCGGGCAACAGGCCATCCCTCCTGGAGCGGCGGCGTGAGCGGGTCCCCGGTGGCCGCATCCCATAAGCGGACAGTCTGGTCTTTGCTGGCGGTAGCCACGCGCTTGCCGTCAGGGCTGAACAGGGCGTAAAGGACCCGGTTGCCGTGCCGCAACGGCGGCGTGAGGGGTTGGCCGGAAGCGGCGTCCCAGATTTGGGCGGTTCCGTCACGGCTGGCGGTGACCACGCGCGACCCGGCCGGATCAAACCAAGCGGTCAGCACGCTATCCTTGTGTCGCAGCGGGGGCGTTAGAGCCGCGGAATTGGCCGCATCCCAGACTCGGGCGGTTCCATCCTTGCTGGCCGTAACGACCCTGCGGCCATCAAGACTAAAGCTGGCGGTGAAAACCGCATTGCTGTGGCGAAGGGCTGAAGTGACCGGTTGGCCCGTTTTGACGTTCCAAACGCGCGCGCTCCCATCCGCGCTGGCCGAAACCAGGCGCTGTCCGTCCCGGCTAAATTCGCAGTAATAGACGCGATCGGAATGCGTAATAACCTGGACTACCTTCGGGTATCGCTGGAGAATCGAAGCAAAACGGATCCGGTGCATTTCCTCCGCTTTTGGGTCTCTTCCCACTTGGTTTAGCGCCTGCGCAAACCACAAGAGGGAGTCTGCGGATTCGCCCTGCTCCATGAGGCGGCTGCCGTTGGCGACCTGCATCCGGGTGAGGCGTTGGCGGTTTTCGCCGGCCAGGCGCTCGATGCGCCGAGCCTGGTGTAATTGCCAGAACAGGATGGCCAGGGCCGCCAGTGCGACCGCCGCGCCCGCCACGGCGGTCCTTTTCACCTTGGCCAGCGCGCGTTGAGTGGCATGCAACCGGGCCAACGACTTGCCGCTCTGGAGCAAGAGCAGTTCCTGGTGCATCGACTTGGCCGAGGGGTAACGCTGGCGAGGGTCCTCGCGGCAAGCTTTGGCGATGACCGCGTTCAACTCGAGCAGGCCCTCGCGGTCGGGCCAACCATCCAGGTTGGTGGGCAGTTCGGGGAATTCCTGCCGGTCTTTGCCCGTGCAGAGTTCGTAGAGCACTTTGCCCAGGCTGTAGAGGTCCGCCTGCGGTGTGCCGGGACCTTCCGGCGGGACAAAACCTTCGGTGCCGACGAACGAGCGGGAGGCATCCACGCCGGTGACCAGGCCAATATCGGCCAGCTTGACGACGCCATTGACGAAGATGACGTTTGAGGGCTTGATGTCCCGGTGGACCAGGCCCTGGGTGTGCAGGTTTTCCAAAGCGGTGGTCAACGAGAGGCTGATCTGCACGCATTCATCGAAGGGCAGCTTTCCGCGGTGCAGGAGTTCGCTCTTGAGGGTTTTGGGCGCATAAACGTCCGGATTGACCTGTTGGCCGGTGAATTGATCGTCGGCCAGTTCCATGACATAGAAAAAACAGCCGGCGCCACGACCGACGTGGAGAATATCCATCTGGCTGTCATGGTTGCGGGAGACTGGCTCAAACTTGAGTATGCCCGAGAACTCGCGCTCGAAAGGGCGGTCGTGATCGAAGGCCCGCCGATGCACGATTTTTACGGCCCGGTAAGCCCCGGTAAGGCTGCGCGCCAGCCAGACCTCCCCATAACTGCCGCGCCCGATGCGCCGCAGCAGTTGATGATCGGGGATAGCCGGGAGCGCCGGGTGTTCCGGCGCGCGAGACTTGAGCGTTGACTGCTCTTGGAGGTCGCGTTCGATCATAAACCTCTCAAAACTCCGGGCCGGCCATCCATCCCCGCGTGGCCCCGGCGCGAGCATTGGGGACGCGACGCGAAACAATGGGAACCGCTCTTTACCGCCTTGAGTCCGGCGCGCACTCTGGACTTGAGCCGCCGCAGGAGGGCGCGACGGATTTCAGGAACAAAGGGGGCCGATGCGACCTCGTACTTCCGGATGACAATGCCCGGAGACCGAGGCCATTGGATGTGTACGTGGAAGTCAACGTGGGCCAGGGTGAAACGAATCTCAAGGCCGGGGTTCATAGGCCTCTTTCTCCAGCAGCTCGACCTCCTTTTTGATCAGGCCAGATACACGGTGCTTGGCCAGGTACACCCGCCCGACGCTGACTCTGAGCGTTCGCGCCACCTTGAGGGCCGGCCAGTTCTTCAACACGTAAAAATCGAATATCTGGTATTGCTCGATCGGGACCCGCCGCTTGACCTTCTGAATGGCCGCGTCCACCAGGTTTTTTTCCCACTCCGCCTCCCAAACCGAATCGAGCGCCTGGCCGGCAGGGTCGGCCAATCGCTCGAGGAGCGGCGTCCCCGGGCCGGTCTCCGTGACTGGCTCCGGCGGCGAAGGGTGTTTCTTTCGCTTTTGGAATTGATTCGCGATTTTCGAGCGGGTCACGTGCATCAGCCAACTCTTGAACGAGCAGACGGCGGGATCGTATCGAAAGGTCCCGATGCTGCGGGCCACCGCCAGGACTGTCTCCTGCACGACGTCCTCGGCTTCCGTGTGCGTTAAACCCGCCTTGATGGCCACGGCGTAAATCAGCTTCCAGTAGGTATTGAAAAAGTCGCGCCAACTGTCGTCATCGTCCCAGTGCTTGAGGCGGCTCAGGAGGCTCTTGCGCGTCGGAATGAACTCATCCGGCAACTCAGTCATAGCGCGCCCGGAGCTGATTGTGGCTGGCTGGGTCATGGCCCAAACATGGTTGATTGCATTTTCACTTCAAGTCCCGTCCGGCATATAAACCCGCCGGCGGGGCTGGTTCTTACAACTATTTCAAAAAACCCGCAGATTTTTGAAAGATTCGCTTCTGGGGACGGTTAGTATCATTGATTCCGAAATCAAGCAATCAAAAAAACCAATCGCATGAATATTACAAAAGCAAACAAGTTCGTTGGCGCCGCGGCCCTGGCGCTGGCGGTGGCGGCGCCTTCCACCTTGCCCGCCCAAACCTGGGAAACCGTCGATGACTACCAGTACACGCTGGGGAAATCCTCCGCGCCTTACGGTTTGGGCGCCGATGCTCTTGGCAACATCTATACCGTCGGATACGGCCTCAATGCTGCCAACGTCGAGCACGCGCTCGTGATGCGCAGCAGCGACCAGGGCGCCAATTGGCAGACCGTTGACGACTACAACTACCTGCCCGGCACGAACACATGGTTTGAGAATATCGGGGTCGATCCGGCCGGAAACCTCTTTACGGTTGGCTGCGCGAAAATGGGACCGGGCGGCCAGACTGGCCATTGGCTCGCGCGCAAGAGCGCGGACCACGGGGCCTCTTGGCAGACCGTCGATGATTTTAGCTACGGCAGCGGGTGGGCGGTGTTACCCAGGGCAATTGCCGCGGACAGTGCAGGCAACCTTTACGCCGCGGGCTATGTGACGCCCTTGAGCGGGCCGCAGGCAGGCATATCGGTTTGGATCGTGCGCGAGAGCAGGGATGCCGGCGCCACCTGGAGCACCGTGGATGTCTTCCAGTACAGTCTATTAGCCGGCACGGTGCCGGTTGGCATCGCCATCACCCCGGCGGGCGTTTTCGTGGCGGGTTTCGGCGATCTCCACTGGTTCGTGCGCAAGAGTGTGAACGGGGGCCAGACGTGGTCCACTGCCAACGATTTCCTGTATCCGAACGCCTCTGGAAGCGCGATGTACGGCTTCACCGCAGACGCCGCCGGCAATCTTTATACGTGCGGGGGCGTATCCGTCACCACCGTGACCAAGAAGTCGTCCACAACTCAGAATTATCTGGTGGTCCGCAAAGGGATTAGCGGCGGCGCCAGTTGGCAGACGGTGGACAACACCGCGCCAAGTTCGTGGGCGCTGACCAGCTTCGAGCCGGGTAACTTCGGGATGGGAAGCGATGCCGCCGGGAACATCTATGCCGCCGGCAAGGGGACCAATGGCCAGTGGCTCGCAGAAAAGAGCGCCAACCGGGGCACAAGCTGGTCAGTGGCGGACAACTTCGCCTTCGGCACCGCGTCGCTAGCCAGCGGGTTCGCCAGTGACGGCTTTGGAAACGTGTATGTCTGCGGCAATGGAACTGGCTCGGCCCCGGCGGGAAGCCAGTGGCTGGTGAGGAAAGCGACGCCATAACGGGCGGTCTCAGCGGAATCCACGCGAGCGCCGGGCACCGGATTCCCCTCCAAAAAAAAGACCCGCGGCGGCGGCCGCGGGTCTGGTGAAAGCGCCGGGGACTAGGCTCCGTTGTCGCCGATGGCCTCGACGGGACAGCCTTCTTTGGCTTCCTTGCAGCGGCCTTCCTCCTCGGGGGATTCCGGTTGTTTGAAGACGTAGGAATAACCGCCGTCCTCGTTGCGTTTGAAATTGTCGGGCGCCGTCTCGCGGCAGAGATCGCAATCAATGCATTGGTTGTCCACGTAGTACTTGCCGGGCACGTTTTCAGGATACTTGTTTGCAGCGTCAGCCATAAGAATTGTCTAGTTCAAATTTACCGGGGAATATGGATAGCGGGGTGGGAGAAGGCAAGCCCATTCGGAGATTTTTTCGGCGCTGAGGCGCTGTTGGAGGCGGCGGCCGGGAGCTTGAGCGCCAGGACGGCTTGGGCGGCGTGGTTGACCATGGGGGCCGGGCAGACACCGAGGAAAAGCATTCCGGCGGCACAGGCATAGAGGGAGAAGCGAATGGGCCTGGAAGTCCGAATCGGAGACCGGATGGGCGTTTCGCCCGGCCAATACATCGCGCGCACGACCCCGAGGTAGTAGTAAAGGGAAATGATCACGCCGGCCACGGCGGTAAACGCCAGGCAATAGAAGCCGGGATGGGCCGGGGCCTCGGTGATGACGGATTTGAGCAGCAGGAACTTGCCGAAGAAACCGGCCAGGGGCGGAATGCCGGCCAGGGAGACCATCGCCAGGGCCATCGTGGCGGCCAGCAGCGGCGCGCGCTGGTTCAAGCCGGCCAGCCCGGCGATATCTTCGCCCTCCACCTGGCGGAGCACGAGACAAATGACGGTGAAGGCCCCCAGCACGGTGAAAAGGTAGCCGCTCAGGTAATAGAGCACGGCGGAAGCCCCGGCGGTCGAGGGTTGGGCGCCCTGGGCGAGCGAGCCGGCCAGCGCGGCAATCCCCAGCAGCATGTAGCCGGCGTGCGCAATGCTTGAGTAGCCCAGCAGGCGTTTGATGTTCCGCTGGGGAATGGCGCAGAGATTGCCGTAGAGAATGGTCATCCCGGAGATCACGATCAGCAGGTTGGACCATTGCGCGGTCACGGCCGGCACGGCCGTGAAGAGCACCCGCAAGACCAGGACAAACCCGGCCGCCTTCGAGCCGACCGCCAGAAAGGCGGTGGTCGGCGAGGGCGCCCCTTGATAGACATCCGGCGCCCAGATCTG
The DNA here is from genome assembly GCA_963713735.1 of uncultured bacterium. Lineage (GTDB taxonomy): Bacteria > Verrucomicrobiota > Verrucomicrobiia > Limisphaerales > UBA8199 > CAVQND01. The sequence goes on along the minus strand of CAVQND010000007.1, from coordinate 210,706 downwards.
AAACGGGAAGGCGGCAATCTTGAAGCCCAAGCCGACCGTGACCAACACCAGGCCGCAGAGGAAGAGCCGATTGCCGCGGTACTGCCCCGCCACGGCGGCCAGGTCGCCAAAGTTGAGCTTGTGCGAAATCCCATATACCAGGGCGATGCCGAACACCGTGAACGCCGTGGAGAGCGCGCCCAGGATAAGGTATTTGACTCCCGCCTCGAGCGAGGTCAACCGGGTCCGCTGAAAACTGGTGAGGACGTAAAAAGTGACCGTGATAAGTTCCAGCGAGACAAACAGCAGCGCAAAGTCGTTCACTGACGAGGCCAGGAGCATGCCCGAAAGGGCAAAGAGGACCAGGGCATAAAATTCGGCGATGCCCGTCCGGAAACAGTCCGCGTACTCGACGGACATGAGCAGGACCAGCAAGGCCGTGACCAGGAAAAAGCGCTTGAAGAAAAGCGCCAGGCCATCCAGGACGTACATCTTATTGAAGGCGTATTGGATGTCGCCGGGCTCGACCCTCACCGCCAGCACGCTGTAGAGGAGAATGGCGCCCACGCCCAGGGCAGCCACATAGCCGAGTTTGCGTCTGGCCGGCGCCGGCAGCCACAGGTCCGCCAGCAGCAAACCCAGGCCCAGGGCGACGACCAACCATTCGTGACTGAGCAATGCGATGTTCATCGTGTGTCCAAAGAGGAATGCAGCCTCGCCGGCAACGAGGCCGGCGCTCCCGGCGGCTCGACCAAGGGCGCCCCCAGGCTGGCGAGCGCCGGCGCGGACCACGGCGCGAGCACGCCTGCCTGCACGCTGGGCGCTATTTTGTCGGTGAGCAACCGCGGGAAAAAGCCGAAGGCCAGGAGGGCGGCAAGCAGAAGGATGAAAGGGGTCTTGCGCCAGAGGTGCGGGGCGTCGGCCACCTTGGCCCATTTCTCGGGCAGCGGTCCGTAAAGCATCGCCCGCATCGCCCTGAGCATATAGACGGCCCCGATGATCAGGGCGCCCCAGCAGGCCAGTATCGTCACCACGCGAAAGGCGCGCCAGGCGCCAAACAGGACGGTCACCTCACCGGCGAAGTTGGCGAAGCCGGGCAGGCCGCAGCCGGCGAAGGCGGCCATGACCAGGGCCGTGCCGATAAACGGCAAACGCCGCGCCAGGCCGCCAAGCTGGTCCATTTGCAGCGTCCCGGTCTGCTGGTAGATATAGCCGTTCAACCCGAACGTCAGGGCTGCCAGGAAACCGTGGGCAATCATCACCAGCACCGCGCCGGTCACGCCGATCAGGTTCAGCGTGGCTATCCCAAGAAACACAAAGCCCATGTGCGCCACGCTGGAATACCCGGCCAGCCAGTTAAAGTCCTTTTGTTTCATCGCCACCCACCCGCAATAAACCAGGTTGCCCAGGCAGAGCCAGGCCAGCAACGGCATCCACTCCTGGGCGGCGTCCGGGAGCATCGGCAGGGCGATGCGGATTAGGCCGTAAAGCCCGAACTTCTTGAGCACCCCGGCATGGAGCATGGCGGTCGCGCTCGGGGCCGAACCGTAGCCCAGGGGCGCCCAGGTGTGAAACGGCCACAGCGAGACCAGGATGCCAAAGCCGAAGAGCAACAACGGAAAGATGAAACCCTGCGCCCTGCCCGAGAGCCGGTTTTGCCCAAGGCGCCGGGTCAGCTCCGGAATATCGAACGTGTTTGCCCCTGCTTGCAGGTAAAGGGCGATGAGGCCCACCAGGGCGATCAGGGCGCCCAGGCTCAGATAGAGCGTTATCTGGAACGTGGCGTAGTTCCTGTCCGGGCCGCGTCCCCAAACCCCAATCATGATGAAGGTGGGCACGAGCGCCAGCTCGTGGAAAAAGTAAAACAGGAACAGATCCAGCGAGGCGAAGGCGCCGAGAATGCCCCCCGCCATGACCAGGAGCAGGATGTAAAACTCCTTCTCATGCTCTTTGATTTCCCAGGAAACACAGGCGGCGGCAAACGCAACAATTGCGCCCATCAAAATCAGCCCGACGTTAATCCCATCCACGCCCACGTGGTAGCTGATGCCCAAAGCGCCCACCCAGGGGACCTGCTGCTCGAACTGGTAGCCGGGAGCGCCCGCCCGAAATTGGACGAACATGGCCAGGGCCAGGACCGCCGACAGAAACGTGGCCAGGACCGCCACACCGCGCATCACCACGCGGAAATCCCTCGGCACCAACAGCAGCCCAACCGCCGCCAGCAACGGCAAACCAAGGATGTAAGTCAATATACTCATTTGATCTGCGTTTGCGCCATAGCCAGAAACTCGGCCGCCCACTGGATTACCTGTTTGGCCTGATTCGCCGTCAATTCCGGTCCGACCCCGTAGTCACCCAGGTTCCGAAAGTCCTGTGCGTCAATCAAGTAGCGATGGTACTTGACATCAAGCGAACCGGACTTGGCAAACTGCTTTCCGAAGGCGCCGATAACCGCAGTGTGTTTGGAGAAAGAGAGCCCGCGCTCCAGCAACAAGGCTCGTGCAGCATAGAGCATGGCGTAATAGGCCCTCGAGGCCGCGAAATCCGAATAGCCTTCGCGACTGAGCAATTTGCCGGCCTGCAAGCTGTCGCGCGCCTTGGCCAGGAGCGCCTGGGCCTCAGCCTTCATACCAGTACTCCCTCCCGCCGCACATTCAACAGGAATGGGCTTTGTTCACGCTCGAAGCGATCCCTTGAAACGAATGTCCTCGAAATGACGACGTTGTGCTTGAGGGACAAGTCGGAAACAAATGCCGAACTGCCCCGGATCAAATCGCCATAATCGAAATTGCCCCGCACGACAACGAGGATGTCAATATCGGAGTCCGCCCCTGCTTTGCCCCGAGCGTGGGAGCCGAAAAGGTAAGCTGCCTCCAAACGGGGGCCAAGCGCTCCGGCGAGTTCGCGCTTCAGCTCTGACAGAATAATTTTCAGGGTCGTCTTAGACATGGAAGCAACCTACTGCCTCAAGGCGAGGAACAACACCAACGCTACGCCCAAGGCGAAGAGAAAGGCATAAGTTTGAAGGTTGCCGGTCTGGACCAGGCGCAAGGCGCGCCCGCTCAGTTCGGTGAAACCGTGAGTGAAACGCACCCCGCCGCCGATAATCCACCGGTCGAACCACGCCGCCACGGCGGCCAGGAAATCGTGAAAGCGAATGACCGTGGCCTGGTAGAACTCGTCGAAGTAGAAGCGATTTTGCATGGCGCGGGACAGCGAGCCCAATTTCTCGGGCAAGGGATCTTGGGCGGCCTTGGCGTAAAGGGCTCGAGCGCCGAAGAAGCCCAGCGCGGCGGCCAGCAGGCCCAACGAGGCCGCCGCGGGCGCCTCGCGAAACGGCGCCAGGAGTTGTTCCAGCGTGGTCAGCGTGCGTTCCTCTCCCATCGCCGCGGGAAAGAACCGGCCATAGATATTTTCGAGGCCGATGAAGCCGCCAATAATGCTGAACACGGCCAAAAGACGCAGCGGCCAAAGCATTACCGAGGGCGATTCATGGGCATGGCCGGGAGCTTCGCCTCGCTCCTTTCCAAGGAACACGACATAGACCAGGCGGAACATGTAAAACGCCGTTAGCACCGCCACGACAGCGCCCAGGGCGAAAAGCGCATAGTTGTGCCGGGCCATCGCCCGAGCCAGGATGCTGTCTTTGCTGTAGAAACCGCTCAATGGCGGAATGCCTGCCAGGGCGAGGGTGCCTGCCAGGAATGTCCAAAAGGTCACCGGCATCTTCTTGCGCAGCCCGCCCATCTTCCAGATGTCCTGCTCGTGGTGCAGCGCGATAATGACCGAGCCGGCCCCCAGGAAGAGCAGCGCCTTGAAGAACGCGTGCGTGGTCAGGTGAAACATCGCCTGCTTCTCGCCTTGCAGCCCGACACCCATGACCATCATCCCCAGTTGGGAGAGGGTCGAGTAGGCCAGAATGCGCTTGATGTCATTCTGCTGCACGGCAATCAGGGCCGAGAGAATCGAGGTAATCCCGCCAATCCAGCCGATGACCAGCCGCGCCGGTTCGTCCAGCAGGAAATAGACCCGGCAGAGCATATAGACGCCCGCCGCTACCATCGTCGCCGCATGAATCAGGGCGCTTACAGGCGTCGGGCCTTCCATGGCGTCGGGCAGCCAGACATGGAGGGGGAATTGAGCGCTCTTGCCCACGGCCCCGCAGAAGATGAGCAGCCCGGCCAGCGTGGTCAGCGCGCCCAGGGCCTGGCCATTGGCCTCGAGCGTCCGCTCGAGTTCGTGGAAGTTGAGCGAGTGCAGCGCAAGCCAGACCGTGAGGATGCCGAGCACAAACCCGAAATCGCCCAGGCGATTGGTCAGAAAGGCCTTCTTGCCCGCCTCGGCGGCAGCGGGTCGCTCATACCAAAAGCCAATGAGCAAATAGCTGCAGACCCCGACCAACTCCCAGAAGATGAACAACTCGATGAAGTTGCTGGCCAGCACAATGCCCAGCATTGAAAAGGTGAACAGGCTCAGGCAGGCGAAAAAACGGGAAAGACCCGGCTCGTCCCGCATGTAGCCCCAGGAATAAATATGAATGATGCCGGCCACGCCGGTGACCATCAGCATCATCAGCAGGCTCAGCGGATCCAGACGCAGACCGAAGTCCACCTGCAGACTGCCCACGGCCAGCCAACTCACCGCCGATGGGGCCGTGGCCGGTTGCCAGCCCTCGGCGCCAATAAAAATGAGGCTCAGCACGAACCCGGCCACCACCGCCCCGATGGAGAGCCCCGCGCTCAAGGCGCGATCCCGCGAGGTGAAGAGCGTGATGACCGCCGCCGCAAGGAGCGGGAGGAAGAGAATGAGCCAGGGCAGCGCGTTCATGGTGCAATCACAAGTGCGTTGTTCACAGCCGTCGCTACAGTTTCATCAGTGTCAGGTCCTCGACATGCGCCGTCTGGCGCTTGCGGTAGAGCGCCACGATGAGGGCCAGGCCCACCGCGACCTCGGCAGCGGCCACCGTAATGACGAAAAACACCAGCACCTGGCCGTCCGGGTTGTCGGTAAACCGCGAAAAGGCGACCAGGGCCAGGTTGCCGGCATTGAGCATCAATTCCAGCGACATGTAGATCACCAGCAAATTGCGCCGCACAATGACGCCCAACAACCCCAGCGCGAAAAGGAGCGCGCTCACCACCAGATAATGTTCCAGGCCGACGCTCATAGTGAAATCATTCCAGGTCTTTCTTGCTGAGCAACACGGTCCCCACCATGGCCACGAGCAGCAGCACCGAGACGATCTCGAAGGGGAGCAGGTATTGACGGAATAAAAGGGCGCCCAGTGCCGCGGTGCCACCCCTGAGCGTCGGGGAGGAGTGCGCCTCCAGGGGGGAATAGAGCAGGCTGCGCAGCAGGATAAAGACAAAGGCGCCTACCGAAACCAGTCCCGCGAAAACCCCGAACTTCCTGACCTTCCGGCGCTCTTCCGCTTTGAGGTCGAGCAACATAATGACGAACAGGAAAAGGACCATGACCGCCCCCGCATAGACCAATACCTGCACGGCGGCCAGGAAGAACGCGTTGAGCAGGGCAAATAAGGCGGCCAGCGAAACCATAGTCAGGACCAGGAACATCGCGCTGGTCACCGGATTGGAGCTAAAAGGGTTGGCAATGACCAGGAAGCCGAAGAGCAGCGTCAGAAACGCAAAAACATAAAACAAAATGTCGGGCATGGTCATCGGTTCAGTCGCTTAGGGTTGCATACCTTGGGCCTTGGCTTCGTCAGCCTTGTTCTCCCACTTGCGGATGGTATCGTGATGGACGCCGCCCAGGGCCAGGAGTTTTTCTTTGTCGTAAATCAGCTCGCTGCGGCTCGAACCGGTGAGGGAATAATCTCTCATCAGGAAGATGGCTTCCTCGGGGCAGACCTCCTGGCAAAGACCGCAGAAGATGCACCGGAGCATGTTGATCTCGAATTCCTTGGGCGCCTTCTCGACGTTGCCGGCCTCGGGCGCGCCGCCCGGACCGGGCGGGGTGATGCGGATGGCCTTGGGCGGGCAAATGAATTCGCACAACTGGCAGGAGACGCACTTGGTGCGGCCATCCTGGTCCCGGACCAGGTAGGGCGCCCCACGGTAACCCTCGGGCACGACCCATTTCTCCTCGGGATATTGCATCGTCACTTTCTTCCGGAAAAAGTGACGCAGCGTGACCTTGAACCCGCCGACGATAGCCGGCAGATAAAGCCGTTCGCAAAGACTGAGGTTTTTGCGTTTGACAATCATGCGGCGGCTTTGCGCTCGGGCCTTTGCCTCTGCTGCTTAATGAACTCAATGGCGGGCTTGCCCAGGGCCAGACTCCTTGCGCTCAGGTCTTCATCCGCACCGGGCCAATGCACGCCATAGCCCTGGCCGAGCAATTCATAACGATCCCGTTGTTCTTGTGTTGCACGAAAAAGGCGGGGATACCACATCAAAGGCAAACTTACGGATCTCCCGTCGTCAAAATCAATTGTGAGGGTATCGGCCGTGCTGCGGATACGGGTCACACGAATGCTATTCAAGATATTGTCCAAAGTAGTCATGCCATCTGCTCAACAAGTTTCGTTGGTGTTCGCGCACAATTCCGTCAATCTCCCCCAAGTCGTGCCGTGTAAAGCCAAAGTTACCTGCAAGTTGCACAGGCTCCAGCCAGAATTTGGCCGTGCATCCGGCCTTGGTGACATGGACGTGCGGCGGTTCATCCCAGTCGGCGCTGAAAAAGCCAATCCGAAAGCCTTTGACTCGCAAGACTGTTGGCATGGCATTCTCATCTGGTCCGCACCCACAAGACTACGGCGGTTGCCACGATATTGGCCAGCGCCAACGGAATGAAGCGCCGCCAGCCTAAATCCATCAACTGGTCGTAGCGGAACCGCGGCCACATCCAGCGCACCCAGATGATCATGAACTCGACCGCGAGCATCTTGGCCAGGAAAATGCCGATCTGGAGCAGCCCGACGCCGACGGTTTCGGCCGGCTGGTTCAGCCCGGCAATCGGGAGCGTCCACCCGCCCAGGAACAGTGTGACCAGCAAGGCGGAGGACACGGTCATGGCCGCGTATTCGCCCATGAAAAACAGGGCGAACTTAATCGAACTGTACTCGACGTTGTAACCGCCGGCCAGTTCCTGCTCCGACTCCGGCAGGTCGAAGGGCAGCCGGTTGGTCTCGGCGAACATGGCGGCCAGGAAGACTGCAAAAGAGAGGGGCGCATAGAAGAGGAGCCAGCCGTGATGGGCCTGGTAGGCGACCAGCCGGTTGAGATTGAGGCTGCTGGTGCCTTGGAGAAACTCCTGCCACGAGCTGCTCAACGAGCCGTCCTCGAGCCCGCCGGCGATCAGGAACAGCGGAACGACCGACATGCCCATCGCAATTTCGTAGGAGATCATCTGCGCGCTGGAACGCATCCCCCCCAGGAATGGATACTTTGAATTGGCAGCGTAGCCGGCCAGCACGATGCCATAGACCCCGAGCGACGAGATGCCGAAGGTGTAGAGAATCCCGACGTTGAGATTGGCGATAACCATCCGCTGCTGGCCCAGTTGCGAGCCGAAGGGGATGATCGCCACAGTCAAGAGGCTCGGCATCATCACAATGGCCGGGGCGAGCCAGAAATAGACCTTTCGCACATGGGCGGGAGTGAAATCTTCCTTCAGGAAGGCCTTGACCGCGTCGGCCGCCGGCTGGAACAGGCCAAAGGGCCCGACGCGATTGGGGCCGCGCCGGTCCTGGATGGCGGCGGACACTTTCCGCTCGACCCAGACGGCGTAGGCCACAATGAACATCAGCACCGAGAAGACGCAGAGGATCTTCACCGTGCTCAAGAGCACGAATCTACCCGCGTCGGAGCCAAACCAATCTGTCATCGCATGGATCATGTTCTAGAACTGCACCGTTACTCCGGCGTCACCAAGGCCGGCCCAGGACAGGCCGTTGAAGGCGGGAACCTCCTTGGCCATCTGGTTGAAGAGGCCCTCGAGGCTCCGGCAGCCATCCTGGCCGGCGACGTTGAAAAGCAACTCGTGCAGGAATTCCCATTCGGGCCGGGCGTCGCCGCGGGGCTCGACGGCCTTCATGAATTTCTGCACCCGGCCCTTGGTGTTGGTGAAGGTGCCGCGCTTCTCGGCGTGAGCGCAGCCGGGCAGCAAATAATGGGCCAGTTTCGTCGTTTCGCTCGGGAGGATGTCGCTCACGATGAGGGTCTCGAGCTTGCCGAGCAGGCCGGCGTCAATACCGTGGCGGGTGACATCTTCGCCAAACACGATCAATGTCTTGATCTGTCCGCGGCGAATGCCGTCGGCTATTTTCGGCAGGTTCGAGCCGGGAGGTTGGCCGGCGAGGCCCATAAGGCGCGCCCCGGTCGCGTTCGGGTTGCGGTCCGGGCTTAGAAGCAGTTTGTCTCCCTGCGCCAGGCGCGGCACCGTGTCGGTCAATGCGCCCAGTTTGCGCCCCAGTTTGGCCAAAAGAAACAACTCCTCGTTGCTCTGACGGGCTGAGGCTACAATGGCCGCCGTTCCCGAGCCCACCCCCTTCAACTTCTCCGAAAGCTCCGCCAAGACCTCCGCCCAACCCACCCGCCCCCCGCCGCTGGGTAAGGATGAAGTATGAGGTAGGAAGTATGAACCTGGACCCTCGACCTTCGGGCCTCGGACTTCGGCCTTCGGACCTCGGGCCTCGGACTTCGGACTTCGGAGTTCCTCGAGCCGATCCTCCCGATTAATCCACTGGTAGTTGAGCCGCCCGTAGTCGCACATCCAGCAGGAATTGACGGCGTCGTTTTCGCGCGGTTCGTAGCGATAGACCGTTTCCTCGCGGGACCCGATGATGATATTGCAGCCGGTGGCGCAACTGGCGCACACGCTCTTGGTCTCCTTGAGGAACCAGACCCGCATTTTGAATCGAAAATCCTTCGAGGTCAGCGCGCCCACGGGGCAGAGATCCACCGTGTTGAGCGTGTAATTGTTGTCGAAGACTTTGCCCGGATAGGCGGTCAGCGTGTTGTAGCTGCCGCGGTTGACGATGCCCAGGGCATCGTCGCCCGCCACATCGCGGGTGAACCGGATGCAGCGCGTGCAAAGAATGCACCGCTCGTCATCGAGGATGATGCGAGGACCCAACTCGACCCGCTTTGGCTTGTGGACCTTGGGCTCGACGAACCGGCTCTCGGCTTGACCGTACTCCACCGAGTATTCCTGGAGCTTGCATTCGCCGGCTTGATCGCAAATCGGGCAGTCGAGCGGATGATTGATGAGCAGGAACTCGAGCACCCCCTGGCGCATCTGCTTGACGGCCGGGGTGTTGGTGTAGATCTCCATGCCGGGCGAGACCGGCGTGGCGCAGGCAATGGCCGGGCGAGGGGACTTGGAAATCCTGGGCGTGCCGTCCGGGTTGAGGATCGGTTTGCGGTCCGGGCCGATGGCAGGCGTGCCGAACTCGACGAGGCACATCCGGCAACTGCCCGCCACGGGAAGCTTGGGGTGATAGCAGTAATGCGGCACGTCCACCTTGGCGGCAGCACAGGCCTGGATCATCGTCGTCGGCGCCGGCTTGCCGGAAATGGGGTCCGGCATGGTCCTGGGGATTTCGACCGCAATGCCGTCCACCTTCACGGTGAGCTTATCGACCGGCGCGGGCGCGGGCTTGGGTTCGACTATGACGGTAGTTGACATCTTAGACCCCAGTTTCAACAAAAATCCCTTTCATGCGCACCGAAGGCGGCTCTTATTAACACCGTGGCTTCAGCCTGGTGTAGCTGGGCTTGGGCGAGCGCGAGCCGTTTCAACGGCTTTTCATTGGTGGCCAAAAACTGTTGAAACAGTTCCGGAGTTCCGAGCGCGCCTCTACACCGGGCTAAAGCCACGGTGCTAATGAAAGGGCTGCCAGACAGGTGCATTATCGGGCTGAGATCCTTCATGACCAGCACTTTTTGACCAATTCTGCGACGAGTTGGAAGCGATCGGCGTTTTCCTCCACAAGCGCTCGGTCAACCCGCGCGCGCATCCAGACCGAACCATCCTTGCAGACTCCCTGTCAAGAGGGAGGCCCTTCTTCTTGAACGCGTCCGAAACCGCGTCGGCATCGGAGGGGTTTACGCAGAATGAGACCCGCGATATGCCCTGGCCGCCACGCAGCGTGAAATGGTTGTTCTCGGCTCTCAGCGAGATGTAGCCTAGAGTGTAAATCAACTCAATCCTGTCGTTGTAAACGGGTGAGACAACCGTCCGCAACGCCTTGGCTGTGTCCAGGGTGGAGGCTGCGTGCTTGCTCCACCAGGATTCATCGCGCACCTCTCCGCCGTCGCGAGGCTCATCCTCTGGCTCCTCATAGGCGTCGAGAACCTTTGCAAAGTGAAGTATGCGAGTTCCGTTTGCCTCGATGACGTTGGCCTGTATGCCGATGATGGGAATAGAGAGCGACAAGAGCTGGACAACGTTGAAGAAACGGCGGGTGACATCCTCAGCGACAAGCACCGCAAAGTGCTGGCGCTGCGGCCAGCGCCTCTTCTCTATGTCCCAATACTCGATCGTCCGGATGATATGACTTTCGTCCGTTGCACCGAGCATGACCTCGACCTCATACATGGTGTCATTTTCCGGGTCCTTAAGCAGGATGTCGAGCTTACCGCCGCTTGACTGCTGCTTCTCTCGCCGCACCACCTCAAGGTCCCCCAGGCCGAGGATGCTGGGGTCCTTCGCAATTTGGTCCTGCAGCCAATGCTCGTCGTAGCCGCAGTCACGGATGCTCAAGGTCTTGGAAACAGCAATTTCGGTGGTCATATTCCCTATTCAAGACGCGATTATCTGATTCAAACCGGTGATGGCCTGTTCCAGTTCTGCCGGACTGGCTTGGCCGATTCTGCCGTTTAGGCGCTGGATTGAGAGTGTTCGGATTTGGCTCACCTTCACCCACGTTTTTTTCGGCAATCCCGTGCTCGCCAATTCCAAAGTCAGAGGGAATCCCGCCCGTTGCGGCTCGGCTGTCAAAGCCATGGCAATCACAGTCCCGGAACGCTGATTGAAAACGGTATTGCTCAATATCAACACGGGACGCCGGCCCGATTGCTCGTGGCCTTTGGTCGGGTCAAGGTCGGCCCAATAAATGCTGCCTCTCAGTATTTGGGCCATTCGGCGACCTCCGCGGCGAGCCCCTCGTCCGCCAACGATTGTTCGAACTTCCAGTCCAGCTTCGCGGACTCCCTGGCCAACCCGCTTTTATCCATGCGATCGATTTTTTCGGCAACTGCCTGTTGGATAACCTGGCTGCGGCTGCGGAACGGGTGGGTCCTGACGAGTTCATCCAGCCGCAGCAGCAGGGTCTCATCCATCGATACGGCAACTTTCGTAGCACTCATAATCTCCTAACCTTGCGTTTCCAGTTTGCCGGCGCTTGTCGCACACTGGCCGCGAAGCTCATTCGGTTGTTTTTCATAGTTCAATTCCTTCGCCCTTCGTTCCTCATCCGCCGTTCCCTTTGCCACAAACTCGTCTTTGAACTTGCCCACAAAACTCTGGACTGGCCAGGCACAAGCCTCGCCGAAGGCGCAGATGGTGCGGCCGCCGGGGATATTGTCCGCTATCCTGACCAGGTACATCGGCGTCCAACTTCCGGCCCTGGCCCTGGGTCAGGCGGTGCAGGGCCTTGGCCATCCAGAGGGAACCCTCGCGGCAAGGCGTGCACTGGCCGCAGCTTTCATGGGCGTAAAACTCGGCGATGTTCGCCAGGGCTGCGACGATGTCAGCCGAATCGTCCAGCACGATAATGGCCCCCGAACCGGACATGCTGCCGGCGGCGATGAGCGAGTCAAAATCATACGGCAGGTCGAGCATGTCCATCTCTTTTTCCACATCCATGCCGTCGGGGCCTTTGCGCTTGAGTTTGAACTTCTCGCCGGCCTTGAAGACCTTGGCCGACGACCCGCCGGGGATGACGGCTTTGAGCCGGCGCCCCTCGCGCAGGCCGCCCCCGAACTCGGCGTCGTGGATGAGTTCGCCTAGGGTGACCTTTCCAACCTCGACTTCATAGCAGCCGGGTTTGCGCACATGGCCGCTGAGGCTGACGATGCGGGTGCCGGTGTTGTTGGGCGTGCCGAGTTTGGCGTAGGCGGCGCCGCCCAGGGCGACCACATGCTTGACGGCGCAGAGGGTTTCGACGTTGTTGACGATGGTGGGACATAGATAAAGACCCAGTACCGCCGGGAAATAGGGCGGCTTGATGCGCGGATAGGCGCGCTTGCCTTCCAGGGACTCGATGAGCCCGGTTTCTTCGCCGCAAATATAGGCCCCTGCGCCCCGGTGCACGTGGATGTCCAGGTCGTAGCCGCTGCCCAGGATGTTCTTGCCCAGGAAACCCTGCGCCCGAGCCTCCCCAAGCGCCCGGTTCAGGATCCGGGCCCCTTCCACAAATTCGCCCCGAATGTAGATATAGGCCAGGTGCGCGTCATTGGCGTAACAGGCGATGATCATCCCCTCGAGCATCTGGTGGGGGTCCTTATAGAGAATCTGCTTGTCCTTGAAGGTGCCCGGTTCGGATTCGTCCGCGTTGCAGATGAGATAAATGGGCTTCCCGCTCCTGCGGTTGACAAACGACCACTTGAGGCCGCAGGAAAAGCCCGCCCCGCCCCGCCCGCGCAAACCGGACAGCATGACCTCGTCGCGGATTCGCTCCGGCCCGCTCACCGTCTTGCCATCCGGCAGCGTCTTGGGCGGCAAACTGAGCGCCTTTTTGAGCGTCTCGTAGCCGCCATGGCGCAGATAGCACGGCAGGTCGGGCGTGTAGCCCGGCTGGCCGGCGTATTTCAATATCAATCTATGCTCCTTCACAAGCTTGACTCCGCCCGCAGACCTTCTAAGTTAAGGGCGCGCGTTTGCCCGATGGTGTAACGGTAGCACAGCAGACTCTGGATCTGTTTGTCATGGTTCAAATCCATGTCGGGCAGCCAATTCATTATTTGCACTCCCCGAGGATTGCCTCTGCCTTTTGCTCGGTAACCCCTTCATGGAATGCATCGTTGCACATCATGACCGGGGCGGTGCCGCAACTGGCCAGGCATTCGACAAACTCGACCGTGTATTTGCCGTCCGCCGTGGTTTGGGGGCCATGCGCCCGGGGGTCCAGCCCCAGCCTTTTGCAAAAGAATTCATGGAGTCCATAGGAGCCGCCGAGCGCGCAACTCAAGGTGCGGCAAATCCGCAAGTGGTGTTTGCCGACGGGCTGCAGGTGGAACATTGGATAGAAGGTTACCAGTTCATAAATACCGATGGGCGGCATCTCGAGTTTGGTGGCGATCCACTCGACGGCCTGGCGGGAGATATAGCCAAAATGCTCCTGGACGGCGTGGAGCAGCATGAGCGAGGCGCTCCGTTTCTTTGGGTAGCGCGTGATCAGCTCGCCGAGTTCGGCCGCCAGGGCGGCCGGCACTGCAAAATCCGGCTGTTCCCGGAGCGGATTCGGAATGGGTTGGGTACTGGGAAGATTCACGAGCACAATTACTCCATCATTTTCCTTCCACTTGTTTGCGGAGCCGTTCGAGCCGGGTGACAATTTCCGGCGCCTCTTTCAGTTCGCACAGCGGCTGTAGCTCCGACAGGATCGCGCGCCAGTCCAGGCGTGCCCCGTGGCGCGCGATGACGCCCCGGACGTCGCCCCAGTCCAGTTCCCGTGCGGCGAAGGCCTTCATAACGATCAGATCTTCTGCCGAGCACGTTCGCAATACCAGCCCCGGAAAAAACTCGAACCGGCTGGCACGGCTGATCACATTCTCCTCAAAAGGCAAACCGCCGAGCGCCAGATCGATTGCTGTGCCGTCCTCCGCCGCCAGCAGCATCACCCGATGTTCCAGGGCGAACTCCCGTCCCCGTGGGCCCTGAACCTGAATTGCTGCAGAATTGCATCCACGAAAGCCTCTTCGCCGCCAAAGCCTGTCAGCAATGTGATGTCCACATTCTCGAGTCAAGCGCGGTTCGCCCCAACGCTGCACCGCGATCCCGCCTATCACACACGAGCGCCAGCCCCGGGCATCCAGGAAGTCCTGCACCTTTCTGGCCAAAACGAAGAGGTCCTTCATTTGCGGGCCAGCTTGAACCAACGTTGCTGCTCGATTAGTCCGGAGGTCGGGCGTGGCGGGACGTGCAGACGCGCGGATTTGTAAGCCAAATCGAAGGCCTCGATAGCTGCAGCCGTATTCGACGGAGCGCAGTGACTCCAGGCGTAACCGCTCCAAAATCGGCCCCGTCTTCTCCCAGTTCCGAATCCAGGCCCGGATCTGGTCTTTCTCGGCTTCGGTCATTTCCGCCACCGGTTTCATCGGTCACATTCTCCCATCACAAAGTCGAACGAGCCCAGGATGGCCACGACGTCGCTGATCATGTGGCCGGGCAAGAGCTTGGGGAGGATGCCCAGGTTCACAAACGAAGGCGAGCGAATTTTGAGCCGGTGCGGCGTGCCGCCGCCTTTGCTGTGGATGTAAAAGCCCAGCTCGCCTTTGGGGTTTTCGTGGCCGAAGTAGATCTCCCCGGGCGGGGCGCTCACGCCTTGGGTCACGTTGATGAAATGGTGAATCAATTCCTCCATCCGCGTCAGCACCCGGTCTTTGGGCGGGAGGGCAATTTTCCCGTCCTGGATGTTGACCGGTCCGGCGGGCATCTGGTCCAGGCACTGTTGGATGAGGCGCACGCTCTGGCGCATTTCCTCGATGCGCACCAGGTAGCGGTCGTAACTGTCGCCCGCCGAGCCGACCGGCACGTCGAATTGGAGTTGGTCATAGACCAGGTAGGGATGCGCCTTGCGCAAATCGTGTTCGATGCCGCTGCCGCGCAGGTTCGGCCCGCTCAGGCCGTAATCAATCGCGTCCTGCCTCGAAATGACTCCGACCCCCTGGGTGCGGTCCACGAAGATCCGGTTGCGGGTCAGGAACGTCTCGGTTTCGTCGATGTTCACCACCACTTCGCGGCAGAACTTCCGGCATTGGTCAATCCACCCGGGGGGCAGGTCGCGCGAAACCCCGCCAATCCGGGTGTAGCTGGTGGTGAACCGGGCCCCGGTGAGCGACTCGCACAGGTTGTAGATCTTCTCCCGCTCGGTGAACGTGTGCAGGAACACGGTCATGGCGCCCACATCCATGGCGTAGGACCCCAGCCCGAGCAGGTGGGAGGAGATGCGGGCCAATTCGCAGCAGATCACGCGGATGAACTGGCAGCGCGGGGGCAATTGACGGTCAATGCCCAGCAGTTTCTCCACCGCCAGGGCGTAGGCGACGTTGTTGGCCAGAGGGGCCAGGTAATCGAGCCGATCGGTGTAGGGGACAAACTGGGAGTAGGTCATGTTCTCGGCGATCTTCTCGTCCCCGCGGTGCAGGTAGCCCACGTCGGGCATGGCCTTGGTGATGACCTCCCCATCCAGTTCGAGCACGATGCGCAGCACGCCGTGCGTGGAGGGGTGGGAAGGGCCCATGTTCAGGACCATCTTCTCGCTCGGCAGGTCCTGCAGTTCGGCAGTCGGGGCTGGCGCCCCCGTCAGGGCCTGGGCTGCCTGGGCCGCGCGCGCCGCCGGTTCTTGAAATTGGAGATCGCGAATTTCCGCCATCTTACTTCCTCGGTTCGATGGGGCCTGGTCCGTGCGCCTGGCCGTGGGCCTCTTTGATGTCCTGGCGCCGCTCGAGGCGGGCGTTGAGCTCGAGGGCGTCGGTCTCAGGAATCCGCACGCGCGGCTCCCGCGCAATAGTGTCCTTGCCTCCGGCGATGGTGACAAAGGGTCCGCCGGCCAGGGGCGCCGGCTCAGTGAAGGCGACCTCGGGCAGGTCGGTGGGTTTGCCGGAGAGCGGGAAGTCTTTGCGGAGGGGGAAATAAGGGTAACCCTCCCACATTAGGATTCGGCGCAGGTCGGGGTGGCCGCGGAAGCGGACGCCCATCATGTCATAGATTTCGCGCTCATGCCAGTCGGCGGCGCGCCAGACGCCGGTTACGGTGGGCACCTCGCCTTTTTCCTCGCTCAGGCGGAGCTTGAGGCGCAGGGGACAGAGATGGCTGTAGCCGTAGAGGTGATAGACGAGCGCAAAGCGCGGTTCTTCGCCGTAATGGTCCACGCTCGTTATATCCACCAGGTAATCAAAGCCGAGCTCGCTTCTTGGCCACGGCGCAGACCTCGGGGATGGCCTCGGGGTCTGAGACGTGGAGGGTGATTTCGCCCCGGAATTCCGCCGGGGCGGAGATGAGGGCGGGGAATTTGGCCCGAAGGCGCTCGGCCAGTTCAAGGCTGGTGGTCATGCGTCAACCGGAAGCTGATTTCTGCCCGCGAGCAGGGTTCATGCCACCTTCTTGAGCGTGGCGAGAACCGGTTCCCTGGCCACTTTGTTCTGGAGTTTGATGAGCGCATCCAGGAGGGCCTCGGGGCGCGGCGGGCAGCCGGCTACATAGACATCCACCGGCAGAATCCGGTCCACCCCTTGCAGCACTGCGTAGCTGCGGTACATGCCGCCGGTCGAGGCGCAGGCGCCCATGGCGATCACCCATTTGGGCTCGGCCATCTGATCGTAAATTCGTTTGACCGCCAGGGCCATTTTGTAGGTGACCGTGCCTGCCACAATCATGACGTCGGCCTGCCGGGGAGAAAACCGCATGACCTCGGCGCCGAACCGCGAGATGTCGAAGCGGCTGGCGCCGGCGGCCATCAACTCGATGGCGCAGCAGGCCAGGCCCATCGGCATGGGCCAGAGAGAATTCTTGCGACACCAATTCAACGCCGCATCGAGGCGGGTAACAACCACGTCCCCTTCGACTTTCGAGTTGTAGCCGATTTCTGTTGTCGTTTGCACAAGGTCTCGCGCAACGGAACGCTGCGCATCGGGGCAAGCTAATCGGCAAGAATAATCGAGGCAAGCCGAATTTGAGGAAGATTTGCCTTGCATCGGGCTGGGGGGCGGGTTTACCTTCTCCTCTGCCTGAACGCCGCGAGTGCGGATGTTCATTGAGGCTGAGAAAAGAAAAGTTAACCGGTTACCTAACCCTTAACCTCCGTTGCCCCCGCAACGATTGGTCCGTTAGGCAATGGAGAGTCTCGGAAAGCGTGTTGCTGGCCAAGTCTCCCAAAGGTTTTCAGAAGGGAATCGGACAGTTTATTTATTATGCTAACCATGGAAGAGGCCATGCGGCAAACGGGCGTTCTGCCCTTTGCGGCTGGCAATATCGTCAAAGGCACCATCATCGAAGTGCGCCCCAAGGAAGTGCTGGTGGATATTGGCTACAAGAGCGAGGGCGTCATTTCCGCCAGTGAATTCGAAGACATCAAGACCGTGAAGGTGAGCGATGAAATCGATGTCTTGATCGAGAAGTTGGAGGACCGTGAGGGCATGGTCGTGCTGTCCAAGGAGAAGGCCGAGTTCAAGAAGAATTGGGAACGGATTTTGACCATTTGCAACGAAGGGGGGACGATCACGGGCAAAGTCAAAGCCATCGTCAAAGGCGGGCTGCTGGTGAACATCGGCGTGGAGGCCTTTCTGCCGGCTTCGCAAATTGATGTGACCATCCCCAAGAACCTGGCCCAGTATGTGGGCAATGCCTACGATTTCAAAGTCGTGAAGATCAACCAGGAACGGCAGAATATCGTGCTGTCGCGGCGGGAGTTGATCGAGCAGGAACGCCTGGAGCGGCGCCAGAAGCTGCTGGCCGAAATGACCCCGGGCGATATCCGCAAAGGCACGGTGAAGAACATCACCGATTTCGGCGCGTTCATCGATTTGAACGGGATCGATGGGTTGCTGCACATCACGGACATGAGCTGGGGCCGCATTGGCCATCCCTCCGAGCTCCTGAAGGTGGGGCAGGACATTGACGTGGTGGTGCTGGACATCAACCGGGGGAAGGAGCGGGTCAGCCTGGGCCTCAAGCAGAAGCTGGCCAATCCCTGGGACACGATCGAGCAGAAGTATCCGGTGGGAACCAAAGTCAAAGGGCGGGTGGTCAACCTGGTGCCCTACGGCGCGTTTGTGGAGTTGGAACCGGGCGTCGAGGGGTTGGTGCACGTCACGGAGCTTTCCTGGACCAAGCGCATCGCCAAACCATCCGACGTGCTCAAGGCGGACCAGGAGATCGAGGCGGTCGTGCTGGGCATCAATCGCGAGGAGCAGAAGATCTCGCTGGGGCTGCGCCAGCTCGAGGCCAATCCTTGGGACAAGGCCCAGGAGAAATATCCCCCGGGCACGCGCGTCAAGGGCAAGATTCGCAATCTCACCAGCTACGGGGCCTTCATCGAGCTGGAAGAGGGCCTGGACGGGATGATCCACGTTTCGGACATTTCCTGGACGCGCAAGATCAATCACCCGTCCGAGGTCTTGAAGAAGGGCGACGAGGTCGAGGCGGTGGTGCTGGAAGTGGACAAGGCCAACCAACGCATCGCGGTCGGCCTCAAGCAACTCACGCCCGACCCGTGGGAGAGCATCGACCGGCTCTACAAGGTGGGCGACCTGGTCACCGGCAATGTCACCAAGCTGGCGAGCTTCGGCGCGTTCATCGGTTTGCAGCACGAAATTGATGGACTGGTTCATATCTCCCAGATCAGCGAGGAGCGGGTGGACAAAATCAAGAACGTGCTCAAGGTGAGCCAGGAAGTTACCGCGCGCGTCATCAAGATCGACAAGAGCGACCGCCGCATCGGCCTCTCGATCAAGGCTGCCAACTACTCCAACGAGCAGCTCAAGGCGGAGCAGGCCGTGCTCGACGCGCTCAAGCCGGGCGAAGACCTGGTCGCGCTCCAGCACGCCTTTGACGCGGCTGACGAAGCGCGGCAGGAAGAGTCCAAAGAGCCCAAAGAGTCCAAATAGGACCGCGCTCCGCACCCGGGCGCGGCGGAGTGCAGAGTGCGTCTTGAACGGCAGGGGTGAGTATATCATGCTGTTCCGGGTGGTGTCATATTACAGATGTTTTATCCTCGCGTGGTTGCTGGCACCGGCGGTTGGCGGCGGGGCAGACGCTCCCTGGCACGTTGACGGCTATTTCGGAATCCAGGTTGTTGACGAGCAGACCGGGCGCGGGGTGCCGATGGTGGAGTTGAAAACGACCAGCAGCGCGTGCTACTACACGGACTCCAACGGCTTGGTCGCATTCTTCGAGCCGGGACTGATGGACAAGAAGGTGTGGTTCGGCGTGGCGAGCCCTGGTTATGAGTTTTTGGCGGATGGTTTCGGGATTCGGGGCGTGACCCTCCAGACCAAGCCCGGCACGAGCGCGCAAATCAAGATAAAACGGCTGAACATTGCCGAACGTCTTTACCGCATTACCGGGCAGGGGATTTACCGGGACACGGTGCTGCTTGGGCGCAAGCCGCCGATTGCCGAGCCGCTGCTCAACGCGGAAGTCACCGGGCAGGACGGGATTCTGACTGCCATATACCGAGGCAGGATCTACTGGTTCTATGGCGACACCTGCAAGGCGTCCTATGCCTTAGGCAACTTTTCGATGACGGGCGCCACGACCGGATTGCCGGAGCAGGTTGATCCATCGGTCGGGCTGGACCTGAACTATTTTACCGGCCAGGATGGTTTTGTGCGGGGCATGGCCCCCATCCAGGGCGAGGGTGTCGTGTGGCTTTCCGGGGTCGTGGTCATTCCGGATGATAGCGGGCGGGAGCGAATGCTCGCTTACTACCAGCGACGGCGAGGGTTGGGTGAAGTGCTCGAGAATGGATTTGTGGTCTATAACCCGGACAAAGAACAGTTCGAGAAGCTGGCGGCGGTCGCGCTCAATCCGCAGGTCTATCCGACGGGATATCCATTCCGAGCGGCCGGACCCGGGGGCAGTGGCGCCGAGTATGTATGCTTCACGGCGCCATACCCCGCGCTGCGCGTCAAGGCCGACTGGAAGTCTTACCTGGACCTGTCGAGCTACGAGGGTTACACCTGTCTTAAGGCCGGCACGGCCCGCGCGGACAAGGACAGGGTGCAGCTTGACCGAGACCCGAGCGGGAAGCTCGTGTGGGCCTGGAAGAAGGGCACGCCGCCGCTCAATCCCAGGGAGCAGCAGGACCTCATCGAGGCGGGCAAGATGAAGCGCCAGGAGTCGCCCTTTCGGCTCCAAGACGCCGAGACCGGCAAGGGCATCCTTCTCAATAACTGCTCATGCTTCTGGAACAATTACCGCAAGCGGTATGTGATGATTGCGTCGGAAACGATGGGCGCGACGGTGCTTGGCGAGGTCTGGTACAGCGAGTCTGACCGGCCAGAGGGGCCGTGGGTCCAGGCGCGGAAGATCATCACTCACGGCAACAAGCCTGGTGATGCCCACGATTTCTACAACCCGACCCAGCATCCTTTCTTTCGACCAGCAAGGCGGGCGGGTGATCTACCTGGAAGGCTCTTATGTCAATACGTTTTCCGGCAATCCTCATCCGACGCCGTACTACGAATACAACCAGATCATGTACCGGTTGGACCTGTCGGATCCACGGCTCAAGCTGCCGGGCGGGACGGCAGCGGAAAGATGAGCGAAAGGCAACGATGCGAAGTGCAGATTTTGATTTCGAGTTGCCGCCGGAGTTGATCGCGCAGCGACCGGCGAGCGAACGCGATGCCTCGCGGGTGCTGGTGTTGCGCCGGGACCGGGGCGTAGTCGAGCATCGCCAGTTTCGAGGTCTGCCGGAGTACTTGCGGGGCGGGGACGTTCTGGTTCTGAACGATTCACGCGTGATACCGGCGAGGCTCAGGGCGATCAACTGCCGGACCGGCGGACGCCTCGAGCTTTTGTTGTTGGAAGAGAATGGGACCAACGATTGGTGGGTGATGCTCCGTCCCGGCAGACGGGCGCGGGTGGGAACGCAGATGGCGCTCTGTGACGGGCAGGGACAAGGGAGCGGGGCGTCGGCCAGCGTGGTGGAGACGAATGACGAGGGGCATCGGCGCCTCTGCTTTTCGGGCGTGCCCAACATCACCGAACAGCTCGAGGCCTGGGGCGAGGTTCCGCTGCCGCCTTACATCCATTGTCCGGAGGCCGGCGGTTGGCAAGAGGATCGGCAGAGGTATCAGACGATCTTCGCCGGGCCGGCGGGTTCGGTGGCGGCCCCCACGGCCGGGCTGCATTTCACCCAACCTCTGCTCGAGGCCTTGCGCGCCCAGGGCGTGCAGGTTTGCTTCCTGACCTTGCACGTGGGTCTGGGCACATTTGCCCCCGTAAAGGCGGCGACGCTCGCCGCCCACAAGATGCACGAGGAGCGCTACGAGCTAAGCGCGGAAACCGCCCGCGTCATCATGGAAGCCAAACGCGCCGGCCGCCGGGTCATCGCGGTGGGCACGACGACGCTGCGCGTGCTGGAAAGCGTGGCGGCCCGGAACCAGGGCCGGGTTGAGCCGGGTCCCGGCCGCACCCGGATTTTCATTTACCCACCCTGGGATTTCAGGATCGTGGACGCGCTCCTGACCAATTTCCACCTGCCCCGTTCGACGCTGCTGATGCTGGCCAGCGCGTTTGCGGCGCCGATGAAAACATGCGGACGCGAGGCCATCCTGTCGGCCTACGCCGCGGCCGTGCAACAGCGATACCGGTTTTTCAGTTATGGCGATGCGATGCTCATCCTGTAAGCCGTTCGTATTTGTGAATGTGGCGATGACGGTCGACGGCAAGATAGCGACCGCGAATCGGCAGGTCTCTTCATTCAGCAGCCGGCGCGATCAGGGGCAGCTGATGGAACTGCGGGCACAGGCGGACGCGGTCATGGCGGGGGCGCGCACGGTGGATTTGAATCGTATCACACTGGGCCCCGGTTCGGCCAAGTACCGGCGGCGGCGGTTGCGGCGCGGATTGGCCGAGCACAACCTGCGGGTCGTGGTCAGCGGCGCCGGCACGCTCAATCCCCGCGCGGCCATTTTCCGGACAAGGGTCTCTCCGCTGATCATTCTGACCAGCGGCCGCGCAACCCAAGGCCGGCTCAAACGATTGCGGCGGCTGGCAGACGAGGTGAAGGTATGCGGCGCGCGGGAGCTGGACTTTGTCGAGGCGCTACGCTGGCTGCGGCAGGTCCGGGGAGTCAAGCGCCTGCTCTGCGAAGGCGGAGGGGAACTCAATGATGCCCTCTTCCGGGCAGGGGTAGTCGATGAACTGCACCTGACGCTCTGCCCGAAGATCTTTGGCGGCAGGCAAGCGCCCACGATTGCCGACGGCCTGGGAATGGGCGGCCTCGACCACGCCGTGGCGTTACGCCTCAAGTCGGCCAGGCGGTCAGGGGCCGAGCTGTTCCTGGTTTATCGCGTCGTTGGTTCTACGCTCCGGGCCAGGAGCCAGAGCAAATCGGACAAGCGATTGAGATAGACGATGATTTCGGGGTTCGGGAGCTCGCCGGCCTGTTGGAGGGAGCAGACGCGCCGTTCGGCGCGGCGGCAGACCGTGCGGGCAAGATCCAGGCTTGCGCCGTGCAGGCTGGCGCCCGGCATGACCCAGTCTCCGGGACAGACGCGGGCAGCCTCAAGTGCTTGAGCTGCCTGGTCCAGGCGCGCCGTTGAGGCCGGCGTCACCAGCGGGTGGCCGTCGGCCGCATACCGTGGCGCGTCCTGGGCGGCCGTGGCGAGTTCGCCCATGAGCGTCACGAGGTCCTTTTGAATGCTTAACAACAGCGCCCCGGCCCCATCCGCCGGGGCGGTCGCGCGGGCAAGCCCCAGCGCCGCATTCAGCTCGTCCACCGTCCCGCAAGCTTCCAGTCGCGGATGGCATTTCGGCGCCCGGCGCCGATACATCAACCCCGTAGTCCCTTGATCCCCGGTCTTGGTTGTGATGCTCATGGTGAGCACAGTTGTGAACTCTTGAGCGAATCTCTTTGCGCTGCCCGCCGAGATTCTCTATTGTCGCCGGGTCCAGTTTATGAATGCGAAACTAATGCTCAAGACGCTTTTGCTGCTGGCGATTTTGCTGCTGCTGGTCATCATGGGGATGAACAATCCGCAGAGAGTCGGCCTGAGGCTGCCGCCGGTCCTGCCCAAAGCCCAGGAGTTGCCTGCCGCGCTCATGTATTTCGGCTTTTTTGCCGTTGGCCTGCTCAGCGGCACGGTCTTGACCGCCGGCAAGAAGGGAGGCGGCAGCGGCGGCAGTTCACGGGGCAAAGGGGACCGGTAGCGCGTTGGTCGGGGCGTTTCAGCGTTGGGCCGTCTTCATGTCACCGGCGGGCTCGACCAGGTGTTTGTAGGAAAGAACGCCCTGGACGATGGCGCGGGCGATCTCCCGCCGATAGCCGGCGTCGAGGAGCTTGCGGCCTTCGGCCGGATGCGACAGGAAGCCGGCTTCGATCAGGATGGCGGGCATGGCCGCGTCGCGCAGGACGGCAAAACGGGCGCGGTGCACGCCGCGGTCTTCGGTCTCGAGGTTTCGGGTGAGGGACTTTTGCATCTGGTAGGCCAGAATGAGGTTTTTTTCATCCAGCTTGTTGCCGGCGCACCAGTTGGCGTTGCCCACTTCGCCCCGGGCGTTGGTGGAGGAGGCCCCCGCGGGCGTCAGGCAATAGACCTCAGTGCCGTGGACCGAGTTGGGCGCGTTTTCCACGGCATTCAAATGGAGGCTGACGAAAAGGTCGGCGTTGCGGCGTTTGGCCAGCGCCGGCCGGGCCGGCAGGTCAACGGCGCAATCCGAGTTGCGCGTCAGAACCACCTTGAAGCCCGCGTGAATGAGTTGCTGCCGAAGTTCCTGCGCCAGAAGGAGGGTGTAATTTGCCTCCTTGTTGGCGCCGACGCAGTAACCGGGGTCTGTGCCGCCATGGCCCGGGTCGAGGCAGATGGTCTTGATCGCGCGGACCCGGCTGTCGCTTCCGGGGGGAGAGAGGATGGGGTTCAAGGTGGACTGCACATCCTGCTGCGCGATATAGACCGTGCCGTTGCGATGGGCGACCGGAGACAGAAGCCGCACGTTGGTCCCGTTGATGCGGGCTTCGCAGGAATCGACATTCAGGAAAAGCCGGGCGCCTCGGCCGGTGAGCTGGAGCCTTTCATCGCGTTTGAGCCAGCCGACCTCGAGGTCATTGGCTTTGGCCCAATCGGTCAGGCGCACGTACTCCTTGCCGGCGACCTGGACTTGGTCCGAAGAATGCGGCGCGCCCTGGGCGCAGGCCAGGCTGACGACCAGCGCCAGCCCGAATGAAAAAACCGGCTTCATGCGTTCTGCCCACATCCTGCCCATCCCCAACGATGAATTCAAGCCGCTTTTTTGAGATTAGGAGTGACTAATTGGCGGCTTTGGGTACACCCTGTTGGGCATGAGATAATCCTGCTCATGGCCAAACTGGTTTTCGACATTGAGACTTCCGCCCTGCCGCCGGATCACTTCGATGAGGCGCAGCAGGAATATCTATTCCGGGAATGCGAGAAGCTTTGCGATGAGCCGGCCCGCGCCGCCCGCCGTGCCGAAATCCAGCAGCAGTGCAGTCTCTGGCCCTTCACGGCCCAGGTGGTCTGCATCGCCATGCTCAACGCCGACACCTCGCGGGGCCAGGTGCTCTTCACGGCCGTTGATTACGAGGAGCCGGGCGATGAGGCGGGGCCGGTCGAGTTCGTAGCCTGTATGGATGAGAGCGAACTGTTGACCGCCTTTTGGGACGTGGCAAAGCACTATGAGACGGTCGTCACGTTCAACGGCCGGGGCTTCGATGTGCCTTTCATCTATCTGCGCTCGGCCCTGCTCAACGTGCCGATCTCGCGCAAGGACTGGCTCGGCTACCGCTTTCAAACCGACCCTCATTGCGACCTGGCGGAGCAGTTGACCTTCTATGGGGTGAGCGGCCGGGAAGGGGCGGCCCGCCGGTTCAACCTGGATTTCTATTGCAAGGCCTTCGGCCTCGAGTCGCCCAAGAGCCACGGCGTGACGGGTCTGGATGTCGGTTCGCTGGTGGCGGCCCGCCGTTACCGGGAAATTGCCGAATACTGCCTGCGCGACGTGAGAGCCACCGTTCTGCTTTACCAGATTTGGAAGAGCAGATTATCAGGGATCAAGTGAGCGCGGAGTGTCCGGGAATAACGCTGGTCTGCTTCGGCGTGAAGGCGGAGGCGGCGGCATTCAAGCGCCTGGCCTCAGCCAGGCCGCACGTGAGGATGCTGGTCACGGGCATGGGCCGGGACAACGCAGCCCGAAGGGTCCGCCCCGTCCTGGCCCGGGAGAGGCCCAAACTGGTTCTGAGCTGCGGGTTCGCCGGCGGGCTTAACCCGGACTTGGCCACAGGGACGGTGGTCTATGCCGCCGACACCGAAACCGGCCTCGACCCGGTCTTGCTGGCTGCCGGGGCGCGGCCGGGGCGCTTTCATTGCGCCACGCAGACGGCCTGCACCGCGGCCAGCAAACGGGCGGCATGGGCCGCAACCGGCGCCGATGCGGTGGAAATGGAATCGCAGGTTGTCCGCGCCCTCTGTCACGAGCAAAAGATTCCCAGCGCGACGGTGCGGGTTGTCCTCGATACCGCTTCCGAGGACTTGCCCCTGGATTTCAATCTCCTCATGACGCCCGATCAACGACTGGACGCGGTTAAGCTCATGCTGGCTCTCATGAAATCTCCGGCCAAAATCGGCGCCTTGATCCGGCTCCGAGGGCAATGCCGTTCGGCCGCCCGGAAACTCGCCGAGGTGCTGGCGAGGGTGGTGTAGTTGACCGTGTCCATCACCAGGGGCGTCAAGGTTCCTCCCGGACCTTTGCTTGGCCCGGATATGTACACGCCCTGCCGGGAGTTCTCATTAACACCGTGGCTTTAGCCCGGTGTAAAGGCGCGCCGCCGCACGCGAGCTGTTTCAACGGCTTCCCGCCGAGGCTGGCAAACTGTTGAAACAGTTCTCGGGTCGAACGCACGTCCTTACACCGGGCTAAAGCCGCGGTGTTAATGGATTGCATCCTGCATTTCCATGACCCAACATTGGAACATATGGCAAATCGCTTGGAAGCCCTGATATCCCAGTACTACGACTGGCAGGGATGGATGGTCAGAAAGAACGTGAAAGTCTGCCCGCTAGACCACGGTGGCTGGGGGGGAGAGCTTGATGTTGTCGTGTACGACCCCGAATCGGGGAAGGTGAAGCACTACGAACCCTCAACGGATGCCACCACGTGGGCAATCAGGGAGAAAAGGTACAAGCGCAAGTTTGAGTTGGGCCGGCAGTACATTTCCAAGGACGTTTTCCCGTGCCTCGGACCCAGTTTCGACGTTTAACGAAACCTTGAACAGATCGCTGTGTTCTTCCAAGTTCCAAAGGATCGCGAGGTTTTCCTAGGCGGTAAGGCCATGAGCATTGATGCACTCGTCCAAGAGATTTGTGACAAGGTCAATGAGCAACCCCGAGTCGGAAAGAGGGCAATGCCCGAACAATACGACTTGCTTAGGACGATTCAGCTTGTGTTACGTGGGTACCGCAAGCCTCTGTGGCGCTATCCTCCGGAACGTTCCTGCCTGAAACTCCCGGATGCTCCACAAAAGACACTTGACCGCGAACATTGCAACTCCACAAAGACATGCTCAAGGGACACACAACAGCGATGGCCGGCGAGTTCGCGGTAATGGAGAAGCTTTTCCGTCTCGGCCATGAGGCTTCGCTGACGTTCGGCAACGCCAAGACGGTGGACATTTTCACGAAGTCCCCGTCCGGCAAAATGTATCAGGTCTCTGTTAAATCCATTCGCGGCGGTGGTAAGTGGGGCATCGGCGCTGGAGACTACGCGCGAGAGGCCAGCCTGATCTTCGTCCTCCTTTACTACAGCCGCTTTGGCGATTTGAAGACTCATCCTGGCTTTTGGGTTATTCGGGCAGACGTGGCAGTGCAGATCAAGCGCCCGTGGCTTGGCGGTGCCTTCGCAATTTACTGCGGCAACAAGGCTGAGTGGCTCGCCCTGGAACCATACAAGGACGCATGGCACTTGTATTTCAAATGATCGTGGCTGACACCGCGCTGGGTAAAGGCCATGATACCCTGCCTGCCTTTTTCCCGAGTTTTGTTTTTCCGGGCTTGAAGCCCGGAAAAACAAAACTCGGGAAAAAGGCAGGTATTCATGTTGGGTTCCTTACCCAGGGCGGCGCTCCGCTTGCCCTGGGCTATTATCCTATCGTCCCTACGGGACATCGGTTTGGCTCGCTCCGCTCGCGTAATGGCCAAATGGATAACGAAGTGAAGGGGCTTATTGGTTTGGCGTGGGCGGTGGCTGTTGCGTGGGTCCTTGCGATAATTTTTCGATCGGTGGAGGAAAGGTAGAACGTCAATGAGCGCGGAGCCGGCCGAACAGAATGCCGCGACGGATGGGGAGGCGCGTGCCGCCCATTCGAAAGTCCACGTTCAACGCCTTTGGCCCTGGGGGCCCGGTCCGGCGGCGGGCGGGGGCGTGGGTTTTTCTTTGCCCTGCTCGCTATAAGTAATCAACGCGGCGCCGATCATGATGAGCAGCACGCCAGCCCAACGGAGGACGCCCACGTGTTCGTGGAGAAACCACATGGCGGCGAGGGTTGCGAAGACGAAGCTCAAGGCGGTGAGCGGCCAGAGAAAGCTGATGTCGCTCTTGGCCATGAGGATGAGCAGGCAGAAAAAGAACAGGGCCTCGAAGAACAGGCCCAGGCGGATCTGCGGGTTGGC
Source organism: uncultured bacterium (assembly GCA_963713735.1). Lineage (GTDB taxonomy): Bacteria > Verrucomicrobiota > Verrucomicrobiia > Limisphaerales > UBA8199 > CAVQND01. Next base: position 183,185 of record CAVQND010000007.1, on the reverse strand, counting down.
AGCGCCGGCCTTGATGATGCGGACGATTTGGGAGGCGTTGACCGGGTTTGGCGCGCCAATGCGGCCCATGCCTTTTTTGAGCAGGATGACGCCGGTGCTTTCGAAGACCAGCCCAATGAAGAGAATGAGAAGCACTTTGACCATGTCACAAATCCTGGTAACGGATGAGTTTGATGCCGAGCTGCCCGACCAGCCGCCGCACTCGCGGGCTGATCAGGGCCTCGAATTCACTTCTAAATTCGCCGAGCGAAGGGTGAGAGTAAAGCTCCGAATCGCCGGCGGGCAGGCGGGGGAGCAAGCGGCTGAGGTAGGCCTCGTCCACGCGCGCATTCTGGAGGAGGCCGAAGACGGCGCGGGTATGCCGAAAGGCCCGCCGCTTGAGGACCGGGCGGGCGCGCAGGGCCAGGAGGTGGAAGATGATCGCGTGGGCCAGCCGGTAAGACATACGGCCCGAGGCCAGGCGCAGGTTCAGCCAAAACGGGTCAAAGGTCAGGCGCACGCGCTCGAGCCCGAGTTGGGCGGCGTCCGCCATGAGGATGCGGAAGATGGTCGGGTGGAGGTGGAGATGGAGGTGGCCGTTGACGTGGTCCAGGGGCAGGCCCGGGCGCGGAACTTATCGAATTGGGCGTGGATCTCGCTGCGCAATTGCTCGAGCAAGCCGCGCTGGAAAAAGAACCGCCATCCCGCGCGGGCAGAGCCGGCCCGGAACTCCTGCCGCGCATTGACCAGGCCGGGGATTTCCTCGGGCGGCAGCGCCGAACGGCCGCACAAGAGGGTCAGGTGCAACCCCACGCCCAGGCGCGGGTTGTCCCGCGCCAGGGCTGCCGCTTCGCGCGCCGCCGGTTCATTCACCATCAGGCTGGCGCTGGTCAGGATGCCTTCGCGGTGGGCGCGGATGACGGCCTCGTTGACGGCCCGGGAGCGGCCGAAATCGTCAGCGTTGACGATCAGGCGGCGCGGGGCGGAGGGCGAAGTCATAGCTCGGGGCCATAATTGGGGGCGGCGCCGGAGAGGAAGCGGCACCAGGTGCGGAAGAGGAGGAGGATTTTCTGGCCTTTGTTGAGGCGGATGGGTTGGGGGCCGAAGACGTTGAACCGCTGGTGTTCGAGCTTGCGCAACAGGCGCCAATAGACCGCGCCCATCAATTCGGCGGCGACCATGGCGCGGCGGTCCGGGGCGGGCAAGGTCTGGCGGGCGAGTTGGTAGAAGTGGCGGGCGCGCCGGGCGGCGCCGCTGGCCAGGTCGAAAAATCGCTCGGAGTATTCGCCCCGCAGGATCTCCTCCGGGGCGACGCGGCAGCGGGCCAATTCGGCGAGGGGCAAATAGATGCGGCCGCGCAGGGCGTCGGTGCGGACATCGCGGAGGATGTTGGTCAGTTGGAGGGCCTTGCCGAGGAAGACGGCGTAATCGCGGCAGGCCGGGTCGCGGTAGCCGAAGATTTCGATGCTCAGCAGGCCGACCACCGAGGCAACCCGGTAGCAGTAAAGCTCCAATTCCTCGCAGGTCTGGTATCGCTGGATGTCGAGGTCCATCTCCACGCCGCAGAGCAATTGGTCGAACTGCTCGAAGGGCAGGCGGTATTGGCGGATGACGGGTTGGAGTTCGCGGTTGAGGGCGAAATGCGGGCTTTCGGTCCCGCAGGCGCGGCGCAGGTCGGCCCGCCAGGCGGCCAGGCGCTGCCGGCGCTCCTCGACCGGAAGGGCTTGGTTATCGGCGATGTCATCCACTTGGCGGCAGAAGGCGTAGAGGGCGCACATGCCGTCCCGCTTGGCTTTGGGCAGAAGCACGAAGGCCAGCGCCAGGTTGGAGGCGCTCTTCCGGGTGATCGTCCGGCTCTGTTGCATCGGGCTAAGCCGGCGGTTCGCCGGGCGGCTTTTCCTCGCGAATGGGAGGCAAGCCGCCGGTCTCAGCGAGCGTCGGGTTGCGCGCGCGGTGCTCGCGCCGCCGGCGCCGGCGCCGGGTTTCGGCGGACTTCTCCTCCTGCCCGGCTTCGTCCTGGGGCTCGGCATCCGGATTCATACCCCATTGGCGTGACCCTTGATGATGATGATGGCGGTGGCGGTGATGGCGCCGGCGGGGCTTGCGAATGGCCACCGCCCAGACCAGGAGCAGGACGATGATCAGCGCCAAGGCCCCAATCACCACAAAAACGTCGCGCTGGGCGCCTACGGGCCAGCTTTTGCTGCCGGGGAGATTCCCAGCGTCCACGTGCAGCGAACCAAATGCAGGATTCCATTCATGAAAAAGTCTCTTTGCCTTCGGGGATGGGCGGGTCTTCGTCGGGCTCAGTTCCGGGGGCAATGTCCAAACGCTGCATGCGATAGCGCAGGGCATGGCGGCTGATTTTCAATTGCTCGGCCGTCTTGGCCAGGTTGAAGCGGTTCTGCTCGAGGATGCCGGCGATGAGTTCCCGCTCGAAGTTGGTCATGATTTCGTCCAGGGACCCGCCCAGGGCGGGGCGGGAGGCGGCGGGACTCTTGTGGAGGCGGGCCTCGAGTTGGAAATCGGGCAGGCTGTTGGCCTGGATTTCGGTCGTGGTTTCAAGGATGAGGGCGCGCTCGATGACGTTGCGCAACTCGCGCACATTGCCCGGCCAGTGGTGGGAGAGCAGTTTTTGGCGCGCGGCCCGGGAGATGGAACGGCTGTTTTTGTTCATCGAGACGCCGAAGGTCTTGAGGAAATAATCGGCCAGCAGCGCCACGTCCTCGCCCCGCTCCCGCAGCGGGGGAAGGCGCAACTGGACGACATTGAGGCGATGGAAGAGGTCCTCGCGGAACTGGTTGGCGCCGATGGCGGCGATAATGTCGCGATTGGTGGCCGCCAGGAGCCGGACATTGACCCGCAATTCCTGGGTGCCCGCCCACGCGCGTGAACGAGCCGTCCTCCAGGAACCGGAGCAGCTTGGCCTGGAGCGGGCGGCTCATGTCGGCAATCTCATCCAGGAAAATCGTGCCGCCGTCGGCCTCTTCGACGCGGCCGGGCTTCTGCCTGTGGGCGCCGGTGAAGGCGCCTTTTTCGTGGCCGAAGAGTTCGCTTTCCAGGAGGGTCTCGGGAATGGCGGCGCAATTGATGCGCACATAGTTGGCCTTGTGGCGGCAGCTCAGGCTGTGCAGGGCGCCGGCCACCAACTCCTTGCCGGTGCCGCTTTCTCCGAGGATCAAGACCCGGGCTTCCGTGGGGGCCACGGTCTGAATGAGTTGGCGCAGCTCGCGCATCTTGGGGCATTCGCCGACGATCTGGTCCAGGCGGTAGGTCTCGCCGGCGCGCGCGCGCAGGCGGGCGTTTTCCTGCAAGAGCCGGTAACGCTCGGCGCAACGGTCGACGGCGTGCAGCAGTTCCTCGGGGGCAAAGGGTTTGGCCAGGTAGTCCATGGCTCCCGCCTTGATGGCCTCCACCGCCAGCTTGGAGGTCGCGTAGGCGGTAATCATCAGCAGCGGCAACTCCGGCCACTGCGCCCGGGCCTTGGTCAGAAACTCATACCCGCTCACCCCGCCCAGGCGCGCGTCGGTGATGACCATGAAGAACTCCTCGCGCTCGAGCAGGCTCAACGCCCCCTCCGCCGATTCGACCGCGCGCACGGCATAGCCCTCGTCGGCCAGCATCGTCTGGAGCGACAGGCGCATATTCTTCTCGTCATCGACGACGAGGACCGGTGGCAGGGCGACGCTCATTTGATTTGACTGGCCAATTTCATCAAAGTCTTGGCCGGGAATACTAAAATGAAGCGGGCGCCTTTTCCAAGCTCTGATTCAACGCGCACGGTGCCTCCATAGAGTTCGACATTGTGCTTGACGGTGGCCAGACCCAGGCCGGTGCCCTTGGTCTTTGGTGGTGTAGTAGGCCTCGAAGATCTGCTCGCGCTTGTCGGGGGGGATGCCCGGGCCGTCGTCGCCGACAGTCACCTCGATGGAATAATCACTGTGGCACTGGGCGCGGACAAAGACATTGCCGCCCCGGCCATCGAGGGCTTCGCGGGCGTTTTGCAGGAGGTTGATGAAGGCCTCCGACACATGGCGGCGCAGCATCAGCAGCGGGGGAAAGCTCGGGCCATACTCCCGGTGGACGACGACGGGATAACCGGCCGCCGGGGGAAAGACCCGCTCGATGGCACGGTCCAGCTCTTCGGTGACGCTCAGTTTCTCGACGCGGCCCTCGCTCAACTGGGCGTAGCCCATGATGTCGGTGATGATGCGGTCGGAGCGCTCGACTTCCTCCTGGATGATTTGGATCTGCCCGGGGCTGACGGGACGGCCTTGCTTGAGGCCGCGTTGGATGGAATAGGCGGCATTATTGATGACGGCCAGCGGGTTCTTGATCTGGTGGGCAAACTCGGCGGCCAGCCGGCCGGCGGCGTGCAACTGCCCCTCGCGCAGGGCGGCCTCGCGCGCCTCTTCCTCCGCCTTGCGCTGGCGCTCGATCAACACCTGCACGCCGTAGGCACAGATTGCCATCAGCACCAGCAGCGCCAACCGCACCAGCAGCGGCTCAGCCTGGCCCTCCAGCACGATGGCCGTCCAGCGGCTTTCCACGCGGGCCGCGTCGCTCGAGATCCTCCGCCGCCACCGAGCTGGGGCGCGACCGGCCTCGGGCCACCGCGGGCCGGATGCGATTTGTGAGGCCAGCCGAGGCCGCTCTCTCAGCGGTGGCGGGTGAGACGGGGGGCGGGGAAACCCGGACCGGCGGCGAGCGCTGCGCCTTGCGCTGCGCCTCGATGGGCCGGCCCTGAGCGCGGCGTTCGTTTTCTTTTTGCGCTCGCTCAGTTTAATCGCTAACTCCTTCTCCTGCAACAGCTCTTGGCCCGGCGCTCCTTCTCGTAGTTCGGGCCTCTCCCTCGAGGCTGCTGGCAACGTCCGCCAGAATAACTCCCGGTCATGACATAACAGGTGATGATCGTGAAATGCAGCGCCAGTTGAGAGGTTGCGCGCGGCACCCCCACCGCGCTGCGCACGATGAGCGCCAGGAACAGCCAATACGAAAAACTTTGATAGCCCGCCGTGAACACGGTCAGCGCCGAAAGCAGGATGATGTCCAACAAGCCGGAGACGAAGACCGCCCATTGGACCAGGCCCAGCGGCAGCCGCCGCAAGGCCAGCAACACCCCGGCGATGACGACGTTGGCGGGGACGTAGTACCAGAGGAAATAGCGGGTCCACTCCTCGACATCCACGTGCAGTTCTGCCATTGCCTCTTTGATCCAGCCGTTAAAAAACGGAAACAAGAGCATCAGGATGCCCGCCGCCTTGACGGGCAGGATGATATAGCGCTCCATGGTGGTCACCCGCCGGAGCAGTTGCTCGGCCTCGGGGGTCGGGATTTCCAGCAAGGCCACCCCTTTGCGGAGAAGACGAGCGCACGCCCGCATCAGGCCGCCCAGGGGGCCTTGGCTCATCCAGCGCCACACGTCTTGCTTCATGGTCGAGCTATCCAGGCGCTCCGGGAGCGGCAGCCGCGAGCAATTCCAACGCGCGCGCCGCCACTTTCTCCACCGGCCACAACCGGCCCAGGCCATCGTATCCGCACGAGAGCAGGCCCTCTTCCGGGCCGATGAATTCCACGCCGCGCGACTTGAGCGCCGCCACGTTTTGGCGCGTGGCCGCGTGGAGCCACATCTTGCCGTTCATGGCCGGGCGCCACCAGGATGCGGGCGCGCGGATTGAGCGCCAGGGCCACGCAGCTCAGCGCATCGTCCGCCAGGCCGTGCGCCAGCTTGGCAATCGTGTTGGCCGTCGCCGGGGCAATGAGCAGCAGGTCTGCTTCGTCGGCCAGCTCGATATGCGTCGGCTGCCAGCCTTCGGTCTCGTCATAGAGGTCTGTCACCACCGGGTGGCGCGAGAGCGTCTTGAACGGAACCGCCGTCACAAACCGCAGCGCATCTGCGGTCATGATCACCCGCACGGCACACCCCTGCTTGGTCAGGTAACTGGCCAGATCGACTGCCTTGTGGGCCGCAATCGAACCCGTCACGCCCAATACCACGTTCTTGTTCATTGGTTATACGGTTGTCATCTTGTCACCGGGCGCCCGTCACAATTCGGGCGGCGGCATCCGGGCGCAGCGCAGTCTTTCAGCTTCGACAATGGCCAGCATCCGGCGCAGGTCCTCGCTGATGCTCGCGCTGAGGATGAGGTAATCAAAGTGTTTCCACTGGGCGATCTCCTGGCGGGCCAGGCTCAACCGTTTTTGAATGACCGCCGGGGCCTCGGTGCCGCGTTTGCGGAGCCGCGCTTCCAGGATGGCCATCGAGGGCGGCGTCAGGAAGACGGACACCAGCGCCCGTCCCAGTTCCGGGTTCTCCCTGGCGCGCTCGAGGAGGGTGGCGGCGCCCTGGACGTCCACGTTGAGCAGGACGTTCTTGCCCTGCCGCAGTTTGCCGAACACTTCGGACTTGAGGGTGCCGTAGCGGTGCCCATAGACGGTGGCGTGTTCGAGGAAGTCGTCCGCCTGCACGCGCCGGAGGAAGGAAGCCGCATCCAGGAAATAATAATCCACCCCGTCCCGCTCGCCGGGGCGCGCCGGGCGCGTGGTGCAGGTGATGGCCCGGGTCATTTCCGGCTGGGCGGCCAGCAACTGCTGGCAGAGGGTCGTCTTGCCCCCGCCCGAGGGCGCGGAAATCACCACCAGCAACGGGCTGGCCGCCGGGAGAGTGGTTTGGGCCTGGGAGCGCATCTCGGGATTGCGGAGTCTGGAGGAGTCTTCATTCGACATTCTGGGCTTGCTCGCGAAACCGCTCCAACTCGGTCTTGAGGGCCACTACCTCGCGCGAGATGACGCCGTCGTTGGCCTTGGCGCCGATGGTGTTGACCTCCCGATTCATTTCCTGGGCCAGAAAGTCCAACATGCGCCCGACCGGCTCTGCGGATTTCCGGCAGTCGTCGAACTGCTGAAAATGGCTCTGGAGCCGGGTCAGTTCCTCGGAGATGTCGCGAACGGTCGGCAAAATAAACCACCTCCTTGAGGAGGCGCTCATCTTCCAGGGCGGGCGCCTCGAGCCCGGCGCTGCGGATGCGCTCGAGCCAACTGCGCGCGGTAGCGCCTGGCCACGTTGGGGGCATGTTTGCCGATGCGGGCTGCGGACTTGCGCATGAGCGCGATGCGCCGGGCCAGGTCCTGCCCGAGGGCGGCCCCCTCCCGCTGGCGCATCCTGAGCATCTGCGCCACGGCCTTCTTGAGGGCCTTCTCCACCGCCGGCCAAAAATCCTCCTCGGTCGCAAGTTCTTCGTCGGTTTGAAAAACACCGGGCGCCCGGGCCAGGTGGTCGAGGCGTGACCGGCCCGGGCAGCCCCAGGCGCTTGGAGAGCCGGGTCAATTCCCGCGCGTAGGCCTGGGCCAGCGGCACATTGAGGTGCATCCGGGCCGAGAGCTTGCTCGACCCGGCGTGGAGGGAGACCCGCGCCGTGAGCCGCCCGCGCGCGATGCAGTTGTTGATGAGGTCGCGGATTTGCGCCTCGAGCAACTCCATCTCGCGCGGCAGGTTCACCGAGATCTCCGTCTGCTTCCGGTTCACCGAACTCAATTCCACAGTGACCTTGAAGCCATCCTGCGAGCATTCCCCCCGCCCATACCCGGTCATTGATTTCATCAGCAACCGAGTATGCGAAAAAAGGCCCTCTCAGGCTAACGAAATCTCGCTTCCGTCCCGGCTCGGGCAGGGCTGCTCCAAACCCAGGCTGGCAGAGGTAGGGCCCAGTGCGCGGCCCCGTGGGCTTTTCTTGCCGTTTGGCCAAATTGACTTGCAAAGCCCCGCCAGCTTGAGCCACGGCCTCTTGGCAAGGGTGGACGTTGAGGGGGCTTGGTCGGCAAAAGCCTTCAAGCCCTCGCGTCGGGGAAAAGCGGTTGCCAGCTTAATGAGTGCTTTCCTATCTTAACTTCCCCTTCCATCCAAAATAGGGGCAAGGAGGCCTTGGGTACCGAGTGCCCGAAAGCGACCGCGAGACCAAGGCCGTACATGCCAAGCCCGCAGTGCAAGATTCTCTTTTCATCCCATTCCCACTCCTTCCATTTCAGATACGCGCGGAACAACTGAAGGCCAACGTCGCAACAGAATCTCGTCGCCCGAATCACCCTCTCCTCGTCTTTCCAGACCCAAAGATCCTGAAACGCGGGCGTTTTCAGGTGGATCTCTGGAGCTACCGGGCACAAATGCTCATCCTGGACAAAAAAGCGGCCTTCGGCAACCGCCGCGATGCCTTCCGGCGTAAGGTTGGCGATGAGGCCGTCCGCCGACGGCTTCACATTGATATTGCTCAGCCCGTTCATGCTCAAGAAGGTCTCCAACCGCTTCATCCCGAAAGTGGTCACGACGGGAAAACGCATAGTGATTTCAGTTTCGCGGAGCGGTGCTGCTCCAGGCAGGGGAGGAATAGGCCACTCCCGACCCTGGGGGTGCGGGAGCCCCAGAAGAGCACTGATGTAGTTAGTTGTTTCGGTAGCGGTGAAAAGGCCGTCTTCAACGAAAAGTATCTTCCTGCAGCCTCCATATGCAGACCGGTTCAATGCAGAGCTCACGCAGGTCCACTATTGGCGGGTACCCCGGGATCAAGTTCTGGATGTGTTTCTGGAGTATATTCGATAGAAAGTCGCCGCTCTTCCCGGTTCTGTGGCGGTTAACGCACACACGGTCGTACTTCGCCAAGATATCGCTGTTCCGCTTCACGCTTTTCTGGGAGAAAAGTATCTTGATAATCAAGGAGGTTCGACAAAGGCGTATCAAGATCGTCGAGGAAGCTGGTGGCTTGGGTAAGGGGCGGAGAGGCGGATGCTGCGCGGCACACCCCTGCGGCGGGGCGAGAGGCCGTTTTGGCGAAGGGATGGGGCTCAGAACAGGAAGGCCTCTTCGCGGCGGTCCGGTGGCAGGCGCAGACGCATTTGTGGCGAACGCCGGGCGCGTTTGATGGATAGCTCCAAGACCAGCATAGCCTGATCGAGGCGGCAGTCGCAGAGTTGAGGCGCTCGGCCCAGCGCTTCGGCGACGAGGCGGTGAGCGATTTCAAGCTTTTCGAGGATGGAAAGGTCCAGTGGCATAGGCTCTTTAGCGAAGGGTTTCTTTGAGTCGGCGCAGTTGCTCCAATGCGCGTTGTCGGCCGCGCTCCTGTTGCGCCGGTGAGCAGGTTGGCGGCAGGAGGGCGGCCGGGGTTTTGGGGGGTGGCGGGGCCGTGAGGCGAACCCGGCTGATGTTGAGGTCCTCCTCGAAGCGATCCAGTTGCAAGAGGTTGGAGAGCTTGAGGGCGCCGACATTGCGGCGGGTGTGGCGGATTTCCTTTTGCAGATAGCGCACGACCTGGAGGAGGTCGGCCTGGGTGAAGCCGGCGCGGTGGAACTCGAACCAGAGCCGCTCCCGGTCAAAGCCCAGGCTGAGGGTTTGGCCGGTGAGCTGGCAATAAGTCTGGTGGAGTTGGAGCAGGGTCGCCGGGACCGAGCCTGGGGGTGGCCCGTTCACCCCGTCAGACAAGCCTGACGAACGGGCCGCAGATGGGGGCTGGGGATAGCTCACGGGGCTCATGGAACCAATTGGGCGACCCAGGGCAGCAGTTCCAAGGCGCGCTGCACGTGAGCGGCGGTAACGGACCGGGAGTTCTGCCCCGCGGCTTCTTCGAGGGCGCGCTGGGCCAGGTGATTGAGCAGCCGGGGCAGGCCGTTGCCGGCGCGAATGAGCAGTTGGAGGGCCGCTGCGTCAAAGGGGTTGGCGTGGATGCCGACCTCCTGCAGGCGGGCCTGGACGTAGCCGGCCAGTTCGTCGGCCGTCCAGAGCGTCAGGGGCAGGCAAAAGCTCAGGCGGGCCAAGAGCGGCGCGTTGATGCCCATTTGCAGGCGCGGCAGCAGTTGCTCGTCGCCGACCAAGAGCAAACTGAAGGGCGGCTGGGTGTCGCGCCGGTCGCAAGAGAGCAGGCGCACTTCCTCCAGGGCGGTGGCGCTCAAGTTCTGCGCCTCATCGATGACGATGACCGGCCAGAGCCGCTCCAACTGCTGCCAGCCCTGGCGGATGAGCAGCACGTTGTCGGAGCGGCGCATCCGGGCGTTCTGGCCCAGTTCGGCGCAGAGCAGGCGCAACAGGTCGGTGCCGGTGACCGAGGAGTGCGCCACCACCAGGGGCTTGAAGCGTTTGTCGGGCAGGCTGGAGAGGAAGTGCTGGATTAAGAGGCTCTTGCCCACGCCGTTGGGTCCGTGAAGTAATCCGCAGGCGCGCACGGCCACCAACTGTTCGAGCCGGTGGCGGGCTTGCTGGAAGCTCTGCGCGGCATAGGGTTTGGGAACGGCGGCGCCAAAGGGCATGGCGGTGGCACCCCACAGGCTCTTGAGGGCGACGTCCAGGTCAGGCGGATTTATCGGGCCGTTCATAATCGCGGTCGGTATAGGTTTTGGCGTTGAGTTGTTTATCGCACCGGCGAGCCTGGGCGAGGAACTTGCCCTCCCACCAAATCTCCAGGCGGCGCCAGGCGAAGGGGTCGAAGCGGATTTGGATGAGTTGGCCGCGCAAATGCACGGGGGCTTCCCAGAGTTGGCCCGCCAGGCTGAAGGTCGCGTCCAGGCGCACGCGCCGCTGGGCTCGGCACAGGAAGAGGGCTTCCCAGTCAGTTTGGGCGTCGGCGGTGCGCAGGTTGGAGGCGCGCTGGGCGAAGCGTTCGGCCGGGGTTTGGCCGCCCAGCGCACTGTGGGGCCGCTGATGGTATTGGCCCTCGATCCAGCGCCAGAGCCGCGCGTTGAGTTCTTCCAGGCTGTGGACGGGGTCAATCACCAGACGGGCCTCGAAGTCCATCTGGAGGGTCCGGTACCAGCGCTCGATCTTGCCCTTTGAGAACGCGGCATAGGGGGCCGCGTGGCAGAGGCGCACGCCGAGGTTGGCGCAGACGATCTGCAGGTGGTAGCTGGTGAAGATTTTGCCCTGGTCGGTGTAGAGCTTTTCGGGGAAGCCGCGCCGGGCCAGGCCTTGCCGGAAGCAGTCCAGGAACCAGCAGAGCTTCTCCGAGTCGTAATACTGGGCGTGGGGGACCAGGCGCGAGCAGTCGTCCAGGAGCGAGAAGAGCCGGGTATGGATGACCTGGCCGTCGGCCAGCTTGAGCGTGGGTCCGAACATCATGTCGGTCATCCACAGTTGGTTGGCCAGGGCACACTCGAAGGCCTTGGTCGGGCCGCTCAGTCCGGCCGGTGGATTGGCCTTGAGGGAACGAGCGTCCAGGTGGTGGGCCGCCAAGACGCGGTAAACCGAGGGCAGGCTGAAGGTGCCCAACTGGAGCGTGCCGTTGTCGAGCAACTGGCGCACGATGCACTTGACCGTCAGGTCCCGATATTTTTGGCGCCACTCCACCAGGGCCTGGCAGGCTTCCGGGCTGAGCGCCTTGCGCGCGCCTTTGTCTTTGCGGGGTTGTCGGTGCAGGGCCTCGAACCCCTGGTTGCGCCACAAGTAATACCAGCCCTCCAGAGTGGAGGCGCCGTAGAGCTTGCCGCCCCAGGGCCGTTCGCTGGCCAGGGTGGTGGCCCGGGCCAACGTGAAGTTCTGCGCAATGGCTTCCTGTATCCAGCTCGCGGCGGCGTGCCGGGCCAGGGCCGATGCTTCGGAATCGCTTGGTTGATTCATACGCTCGCGAGTCTGGGGCCGGTCTCACGCACTTGGAATAGCAAGGGTGTGTGGGGGTTAACCGGCGCCCGACTCCCGGGCGGGGGCTCCTCATGCAGCCCGAAGCGGTCGCCGCTGATGGCAGCGGTAAGTCCCGAACAAACAGGTGTGATATTGCTGGACCAACTCTCGGGTGGCGCCGGCCAGATCCCCGCAGCGCGCCAGCAGGACGTTCCAAAACTCCCGGGCCGTGGGTTGAAGCGGCAGCGCCCCGAACGCGTTGCCCACGATGCACAAGAGCGCCGGCAGATGCCCTTGATACCGGCGCCAGTAAACCGCGATGGCCGTGCCCCAATGCTCGACGGCCCGGTTCTGTTCCCGGGTCCGGGTCTGGCCGCTGAAACCGGCCGCAATGGTCTCGCTATTGACCGCCCGATACGGCTGGGCGAAGTCCGGCAGGCAACTCACGCTCACTCGGCAGTGCCGGCACAGGAACCGCCGCACCCAAATCATCAGCACGCCCGTCAGCCAACTGACATACCGGTGGTAATACGCCAACGCCTCCAGACTGTGCGCCCGCCCGCAGTTCAGGCAGTTTTCCGGCGCCTTGACTTGCTTATGATACTTCCGATCGGCATACTGCTGCGGGGTCAGTGAGGTTTTGAAGATGTTTTGCATGAACCCTCTATAACCAAGCTGGCCCCGCCTGAAAACCTCGTTTCACCAGCCTCCCTCCATCTTGGCGGCCCCGGTTGCCTGCGCGACAACGCCCCACCGAGCCCGCTCTCGCCTCACGCTCGCAACGGAGATCTCGCCACCCCCTCCTGGTTAAGTGTGAAGCAAACCGCCTCCGACTTCAGTGATTTCCGCGAAGCGGAACAATATCGCGAGTTAGCCCGAGGGCGAGGCGTTGCCGGTTCGGGAGCCAAAAGTCCAGCACCCTCAGGAGACCCTCACCAATCCACCTGTTGTCTCCGCCAAGTCGAAGGAACTGGTCCAGCCAAAGGTCCACCCGGTCCCGGTCAAGTGGAGTAGTGCCATGGACCCATCCAGACGAGAGGGAACCAACGACACACGCCTGCCAATCCAGGCCCATTCCAAATAAAACCTGTGGCAGTTCCTTCCTCAGAGCAATGAGGCAGGAAAAGCGTCTGATCGGCGGTCTCAACACTTTCGGGCCGTATGCCCTCACCAACGTCGCCTCAAGTTCGATGTGAGATTGCACCCAAACCTGGACAAACTTTTCGCGAGGGGCGATGCGGTCGATTAGCGTGGTGAGGCTCGCCTTGGTTGTCGCTTGCTCCGGTGCCAAGACGTGGAGGCGGACCATTTCAAGTCTCTGCCAGTCGGCGTGGCACAAGCCGCCCAGGAGGCGGCGGATGCCGCGTTCTAGATAAGGCAGGCAAACGACTAATATCCGCGCCGAATGCCCTCTAGAGCTGTCTTGAGCGGATGGCATTGATGACTACCCCGAGCGGAAACCTGAGTTTGCGAATCTCGTTTTCTCCCAAGAGGTCGATCGCCTGGTGAGCGAGCCGCTTGATCTCTGTTTCCCGGTAGCCTCGCCTGTCAGGCGCCGCGAAGCCCCTCGCGTGGCCAGCGTGGAATCCCGAGGGCGGGGCGTGACCGGGAGTCACAAAGATCTCCTTCGATTCCCTGATCCTCTGCAGAACTGACTCCCTCGTGGGGCCTGCAAGGCCCAGTTCAGTGAGTTTGGTCTGCAGGAGACCAAGAATTTGCTCCGTTCTGAATGTGAGCCAGTCATTCTTGTACATTCCATCCGCGAAGGTCCGGGTCTGCATTGCCCATCCCGGCCAAAACTGCACCTGTTTCAGTACTTCCTCGAATTTGCCTCGGTGGTCAGGGTTTATCCTGGTCAGGAATCTCTGGGCGATGCCGCGGTGTTCTTCGGCGCTCATCTTCGGAAGCAGCACAAAGCCGGAGGCGGCTTCGGCTTGCTCGGGAAGGACTGTTAGCGAGCCGTCCTTCGGGTTCACGTAAACGGCGTACGGATTTGTTGGACCTGTAAAGGCACGCCATGCGCCCACGGCCGGAATAGTTCGCGAGTGTCCTGTCGGCAACGCACTTGGATTAATTCTGTAGACGTCATCTAGGCCGTGCTTTCTTACCCAGTGGATCGTTTCGCCGCAGTAGGCCTGAATGAACCGGCGGAGCCCGCCGTATTGTTTGATGTCGCTATCGGGAACGGCACGCTTAACAGCGATTCCGAGGTGTGCGCCCATCACCTCGGGAGCGACCCTGGCGCAAGCTACGATTGCAGCGATAATTTCTTGTGGATTAGCCATGTTGAGTTGGTTAAAAAAAATCCCGCCACGAATTCGTGGCAGGATAAAAATTTACCTTTTTTGGCGCCGACTCGGGTCGAATCCCGAGTCAGCCATGCGCATTCAAAACCTTCAGTCGGCAAACAGTTTTTGCTCAACTGAGGGCGGCAAGCGTCCGGAAGGACCGACTCCCTGTGATGACCCGCCGCAGTGGTTGCACCACCACGCCTTCGGGCGACAACTCAGTGTCCGTCATCACCATCTGCAGTATCGGAGATTCTGGCAAGCGAGTCAAGGGGAAAATGTATACAAAAAGCACTGGGAGCAATTGCGTTTCTGGCAGCCCCAACTTTCCGGCGTTCGACCAACTTCATCCTGACTTGCCTGGCTCGCAACAAATTGACGCACAACAGGTTGCGCCGGGTCAATTTCACAGTGACCTTGAAGCCGTCCTGGGAGCATTCCCCGCGCCCATAGCCGGTCACTGATTTCATCAGCAACGGAGTATGCGACAAAAGCGCCCTTTCAGGCAACCAAAATTTGCACTCCCCTCTTGCCCGCCACAAGGCCAGTGACAAAGCCGCGTTTGCGGCGATCAGTCGTCTTTGAGCTGGCCTAACTCGCGGAACAGCTTGAGGGGCACGCGCACGACGGAGTGCGCCTCGTTGTCCTTGCGTAGTTGGAACTCAAGGCCGGCGCCTTTGCCGTCGAGCTTGGCCAGCTTGTCCTTCACGGCCTCCGGAATGGACGGATTGACCGCGGCCACCTGCTTGATGAAGCCCAACAAATTCAGATACCCGGCCAGACAGGTCCCGCTCTCGAGCTTCAAGGCCGCTTTCCGGCTGGGTTCGCCACTGGCCGGCTCGAGCAGCTCTTTCATGCGGTCCGCCGAGGCCACCAGCAATCGGTCCCCTTTAATCGCGTAGTCGATCTCCATTTTCCCATCGGGCCAAAAGGCCTGAAGCTGCTCCTTCTGACCGGGCATCTTGAACCACGGGCTGTCCAGATTGAGCGCCAGCAAGACCCGATCAACTCCGACGCCATTGATGGCATGGTGCTTCTCCGTCAGGGTGGCGGCGGCATACATTTTGTCTTTGCCGACGAAGGCCTGGAAGCCGTTGGTCAGGAAGCGTTTGGTCTGAGCGTAGGTCTCGGCCACGTCGGCCGCCGGAAACCGGTAAGCGAACGCAAAGGTCAATTTGTCTTTCAGGTCCATCGAGCCGGCAATGGCAACGGGCAGCGCCTTCGCCAGCAAATCGTCGAGGTCTTTGACCGCCGCGCTATTGGTCTCTATGTTCTGCGCTTGCAATCCCAGCCGGATCATCTTTTGCGTCAGCTTCACCAGCCAGGGCTCCTTGCCGACATAAGCCGCCCCCGAGAAAAGGCGGTCGGGCTCGACATAATTCAAGTCCTGCGCCGTCACCTCGCCTGCCGGGGCACGGAGCCAAGTCGCCAGGTCGGTGCCGGGCTTGGCGGTCACGGTATTCTCCGCCGTGAGGGCCTCGGAAGAGAGGTCCAGCCGGAGCGTGAGCCCTTGTAACCCCGCAACGAAGGTATCGATGATGTCAAAATAGGCGGCGATCATCCCCTGGATGGCGGCCTTATCGGGACCGCCCTCCGCCCCGGCACTCTGCGCCGCCAGCGCCGAGCTTATCGCCATCTTGCCGAACGCCACCCCGCCCGCAGCCTGCTCCCGAATCGAGTCGCTCATGTTCAGCTTCAGTTCCACCAGCCGCGTCGGCGCCGCCAACGCCTCGGCCTTCCATTGGTCCAGGGCCGACTTCTCGGCTTCCGACAGCGAATCGGCGTCCCGGAACACGATCAGACCCAGGCCGCTGCCCAGTTGGCTCCACTCGCGGCCTTGGGCCCGGAGCGCCCCGGCGGGACTTAAGTTCTCCTTGAACTGGGTCACGTCCTTCACCGGCGCTTTGATGGCCAGCAAAGGTGGCTGGCCGCCGCCTTTGTACCAAACGGCGATTTCCCACGGACGTTGCGTGTCCAGGCCCGTGAAATTCGTGAGTCCCAGGCCCTGGCTGAATTCCAGCCCGTGATCCACCGCCTCATTGGGGGCGAAGCTGCCCGCCAACCGGCTCAGAGCGTTCGTGAAGTCCGTAAAGCTGCGCACTCTCAGGCTGGCCAGCGGTTGCTCGGCGGCCGACGCCGCCGATGCTGCCAGGATGACCGCCCACACCAAGACATTCTTCGTCAATTTCATAATATCGCAGGAGTTGTTGAATCGCATTCCAGAGTTTTTCAGTCTGCCACACCCCCGATGATGCCTGACCGGACAGGCCGTTGGCGACTATAATCGCACGCCAATTGTGGAACAAGCGACGGCGCTTGTGGATTGACAGCCTCGGCCCGCCTGTGCATTACATACGCCCATGAACAATGACTCCAAGTTGCTGGCTTGCATGATCGTCTCCCTGCTCGGCCCGTGGGCCCTGGGCACAGCAGGGGCCGCCGCGGCGGGAAGCCGTGACTGCGAGCGGAAGGCCGAGGCCCTGCTCGGGCAGATGACCCTCGACGAGAAGATCGGCCAGATGGCCCAGGCCGACATGAACGCCATCAAGGACCAGGCCGACATCCAGAAGTACTGCCTCGGCTCGATGCTGAGCGGGGGAGACTCCAATCCCGCCGGACATCTCCCCGCAAGGCTGGCTCAGGGCCTGCCGCGAGTACCAGGCAGTGGGCGCTCGAAGACCCGGCTCAAGATTCCTTTGCTCTACGGCATCGACGCCGTCCATGGCCACAACAACGTCGAGCGGCGCCGTGATTTTCCCGCATAACATCGGCCTGGGCGCCACGCGGAACCCCGGCCTGGTCGAGGCAGGCCGGCGCAGGTCACGGCCGCGGAGGTTGCCGGCACCGGCATCCGCTGGGCCTTTGCGCCCTGCATCGCGGTCGCCGCAGGACATCCGCTGGGGCCGCACTTATGAGAGTTTCGGCGAAGTCGCCGGAGCTGGCCGGCCAGCCTGGGCGCGGCGGCGGTCAGGGCTTCCAGCAACCGCTTCCCAATCGGCGCGTCGGTGCTGGCCTGCGCCAAGCACTTCCTGGGCGACGGCGGCACACAGAACGGCGTGGACCAGGGCAACACCGTGTGCGACGAGGCCACGCTGCGCAAACTCCACCTGCCGCCCTACGCCGCCGCTGTCAAGGCCGGCGTCGGCTCGATCATGGTCTCCTACAGCAGTTGGAACGGCCAGAAGATGCACGGCAACAACTTCCTGCTCACCGACGTGCTCAAGGGCGAACTGGGCTTCCAGGGCTTCCTGGTCTCCGACTGGGCGGCCATCGACCAACTCTCGCCCGACTACAAGACGGCCATCGAGCAGCGCCATCAACGCCGGTCTGGACATGGCCATGATCCCCAACGGCCCGGGACAAAAGAACAACTACGTCGACTTCATCACCCTGCTCAAGCAGTTGGTGGCCGAGGGCAAGGTGCCGCAGGCGCGGATCGATGACGCCGCCCGCCGCATCCTGCGCGTCAAAATACCGCATGGGCCTTTTCGAGCATCCGTTTGCCGCGCCCGAACTGGCCGAATCGGTCGGCTCGCCCGAGCACCGCCAGGTCGCGCGGGAATGCGTGCGGCAATCGCTGGTGCTGCTCAAGAACGACCGCCATGCCCTGCCGCTCTCCAAGCGAGTCAAGCACCTGGTCGTGGCAGGCAAGGCCGCCGACGATCTGGGCATCCAGTGCGGCGGCTGGACGATCTACTGGCAAGGCAAGGCCGGCCAGGCCCTGCCCGGCGGCACGACGATCCTCGAGGCCATACGCCAGGCTGTCGGCCCCGGGACCCAAGTGAGCTTTTCACCGGACGGCGCCGGCTTGGCCCGCGCCGACGCCGTGCTGGTCGTCGTCGGCGAGTTGCCCTACGCCGAGATGAAAGGGCGACCGCACCGACCTGGGCCTTTCCGCCGCCGATGAGGCCCTGGTGGCCAAGGCCAAGAAACGGGCGCCCCGGTGATCACCGTGCTGCTCTCCGGCCGGCCGCTGGTGCTGGGTCCGGCCCTTGAGGCGAGCGATGCCTTGGTGGCAGCCTGGCTGCCCGGCACCGAAGGCCAGGGCGTGGCCGACGTCCTGTTCGGCGATGCCAGGCCGCGCGGCAAACTGCCCCATTCCTGGCCGCGCAGCAACGACCAACTGGGGAGCGCCCCCGCGGCCAAGCCCGGCCCCGAGGGTCCCCTGTTCCCCTTCGGCTTCGGCCTGACCTACTGATCGCCCGCCCGGCAAAACATAAAATTGGGGTCGGATCTAAACTTTTTTACATTTGCTTCCGCTCCCACCCTGCAGCCAGGCCACAACACCGCATCCGCCCCCCCAAACCTCCACGCCGGCCGCTCAGTTCGCAGAGCCCGCGCCATGCCCTTGAGCTAATCGCGGCGGCCACACAAGGCCAAGCTGCATTTGTAAAAAAGTTTAAATCCGACCCCACATTTTCCGCGAACGGTCAGGGTTTGGGCTGCGCGGTGGGATGGCCGAAGAGGCCGTGGCGCTTGATGACCTCGACGATGGGCCGGGGGACCAGGGGTTCCCAAGAAGGGTCGCCGGACTGAATGCGGGCCAGCACATCGCGAGAGCGAATGGGGAGGAGGGCGGGCTGGTAGTTGCGGATGCATCGGATGAAGCGGTTCTGGAGCAGGTAGGCATGGAGATGGGCCAGGTGGGGGGCGGCCGGGAAGTTTTCGCCGGTGATGACGCGGCCGGATTCCAGGTCGAGGCTGGGATAGACATAGAGGCGGGCCCGGTTCCGGAAGAGTTGGCCCAGGCCCCCGAGCAGGCCGCCTTCATTTTCGTTGTAGAACGCCTCGTCGAAGATTTCTTTGAGCTTGGAGGCGCCCAGGGCGAGGCCAATCGGGCGGTTCGTGTAGCGGGAGAGATAAGACCTGAGGCGGTGGAAGCGGCGGAAATTGGAGACCAGCACGGTCTTGCCCAAGGCGCCGAGGGTTTCTGCGCGGTGCAGGAAATCCTTCTCTTCGATTTTGTGGCCGGTCGTCAGGTGGCGCAGGGTCATCTCCATGAGGACCACCGGCGGTTCGCCATTCAATTCGGGGTCTTGGGCGAATTGCTCGAGCCCGCGTTCGAGGACGTCCAGGGTGGCTGTGGTGATGGGGTGGAAACTGCCGCGCTGGACGAGGACCGGTTTCTTATAGAGCACCTCGGCCCATTGGACGGCCTCGCCGTTGGCGGTGAACATGGCGGCCTCCGTCAAGCCCTGCTTGACCAATTGGAGGGCCAGCAGGCGGTTGTCGAGTCGTCCGAAGGCAGGCCCGGCAAAGCGGATCATGTCCACCTCGACACGGTCCCAGGTCAGGTTGTCCAGGAGCGCCCGAATGAGGGCCTCGGGCTGGCGATGCAAGTAGAAGCTGCCGTGAATCAGGTTCACGCCGATGACGCCCAGGGCCTCCTGCTGGTCGGGCGTCTCGCGGTCGAGCATGCGCACGTGAATGATAATCTCGGAAGGGTCGGCGCCCGGCTCGGCCTGAAAGCGAATGCCGAGCCAGCCGTTGCCCTCGGCGCGGCGGGTGGCTACGGTGTTGGCAAAGACGAAGAAGGCCGCCCTGGCACCGCGGCTCTGCTCGAGCCGTTCGAGGAGTAATCCGTATTCGTAATCCAGCATGGCCTTGAGGCGCTGGCGGCTCACGTAGCGGTCCGTCGGCCCGTAGATGGCGTCGCTGACCTCCATGTCGTAGGCAGAGATGGTCTTGGCGACCGTTCCGGCCGCGCCGCCGGCGTGGAAAAACCAGCGGGCCACTTCCTGGCCGGCCCCGATTTCCGCAAAGGTCCCGTAACGCCGGGCGTCGAGGTTGATTTGGAGCGCCTTCCGATTCGTGTCTATCATTTCGTCGGGCATAACTGTCATGAAGTATGAAGTATGAAGCATGAAGCATGAAGCATGAAGTGTGACCAGGGGGGCGTGAGACAAACTCGGACCAGAACATCCCCGATTGTTTACAGCGCCCGCCGATCACCGTCGTGGCGCCCGTAATTCCTTGCGGGCAACACTTGCCGCGGTTAGTATCGGGCGTAGCATGTCAAGCTGTGATCTATCGGGTTTGAGCATCCTGCTCGTGGAAGATGAGGCGATGCTCCGGCGGCGTCTGGCGGCCCAGTTGGAGAGACTTGGCGCTCAAGTAGCCGCAGCCGAGGACTTGCGAGTTGCTCGCAAGCTGCTGGCGGCCGGCGGCTTTGATTTCGCCTTGCTGGATGTGAATCTGCCCGATGGTCTGGGCACCGACCTGCTGAGAGAAAAGGTCCTTTCGCCTGATACCGGTGTGGTGGTCCTTACAGCCCATGGCGGCGTGGGTGGGGCAGTCGAGGCCATGCGCCTGGGGGCGCTGGATTATCTGCTCAAGCCTTTCGATGCCGATCAGTTGGCCCTGGTCATCGAGCGCACGCGCAACGCCCGCCAATCCGCCCGCGCCGAAATACACCGGCAGGCCAGCAACCCCGCCGATGACTTTTTCTTCAGCCCGTCCCTGGCGGGCCTGGAAGACCAACTCAAACGAATCCTGGCCGCCGATGAGCGGACCGGCGGGGCGCTGGCGCCCATTCTCGTTCAGGGCGAAACCGGGACCGGCAAAACTGCTATCGCCCGCTGGCTGCACCGTCGCGGTCCCCGTTGCGGCAAGGAATTGGTCGAGGTCAACTGCTCTGCCCTCCCGGATTCCCTGGCGGAATCCGAACTCTTCGGCCACGAGGCGGGCGCCTTTACCGATGCCAGACGGGCGCGCATGGGCCTTTTTGAAGCTGCCAGCGGCGGCACCCTCTTCCTGGATGAATTGCCCAGTCTTTCCCTGCCCATCCAGGCCAAGGTCCTGACCGCCATCGAAGACCGCAAAATCCGCCGCGTTGGCGCGACCAAGCCCATGGCAGTTGACGTGCGCCTCATTGCCGCCACCAGCCGGGACCTCAAACAGTCGGCCGCCCAGGGCCTTTTTCGCGAAGACCTTTTCCAGAGGTTGGACCTTTTCCGGGTCGTTCTGCCTCCTTTACGAGAACGCGGGGAAGATATTGTGAAATTGGCCGAACTCTTGGCCCTGCGCCTCTGTCAGAAGCATCGTTTGGAGGCCCGGACCATTTCCAGTGCCGGAAAAGAGCGGCTCATCAAGAATGCCTGGCCCGGGAACGTGCGGGAACTGGCCCACGAATTGGAGCGGGCTATCGTTTTCGAGGACAATGCCGAACTTGAGTTCCTCCATTTGGACCGCAAGCCCCCAAGGCCAGCCAGTGGGTGATAGACCAGGTTGGCTGAACCCCTCGTTCCGTTTGCCGGAGCGAGGCTTCTCGTTGAATGCGGCTATCGATGGCCTGGTTGACCTGGCGATGTCTCAAGCCCAGGACAACATCTCGGCGGCCGCGCGCTTGCTCGGAATGCCCAGAGATTTCGTTCGCTACAGGCTCAAGCAGCGCGGCCTTAGGGATGATCCCATGGCGCATCCCGGATGAGGCGTCGCAAGTTGGCATTAGTTCCCAATAAGATCGGGGATTATTTCCCAACTTGCCACTGAAAGAGTTTGGCACTGGTTGACGTTGCATTCGTAAGGCGCTGGAAGTAAATGCCTTGTGAGATCATTAGCGTAGTTGGCATTCAGTGTGCTTTTGGAATCTCGATGTGGACGGACCAGACCGATCATTGGTGACTTCACATTGAGAGGCCACTCAAAATGGTTATGAAGAAATCTGCGGTTGCTTGCTTCTGTTTGTTGGGATTTGTGCTCTCCCAGGTGCCGTCCCAGGTGTCCGCCCAATTGACGAGCCCTGCTCCCATGCGCGTGGGGGGGACCAAGCTCCCGCCGATTGCGGCGCCCCCTTCCCCACTGGACTGGACCAATCAGTCGCCGACCTCGACAGGCACACCTCCGGTCCTGACGAACACACCGCCGGTCTGGACGACCCTGCTGCATGGAATAGCCAATCTCTATCCGTGGTGGGGGACTAACGTCTGGTGGACCAATCACACGGCTTTTACGAATGCAGCACCCGCGCAAAGCACTGCAACTCACACACATGGCCGTGGGATAATTCCCCCCGGCTACACCCCGCCGCCGACTCTGCCCAGGGATGTCCAAACCCTCGTGCAGCAGTTCCAGCAGCAGCGCACCCAACTCATGAACAGCCTCCAAGCCGCCACAGATGCGCAACGCCAGCAAATCCTGGGGCAGTTGGAGCAACTGCGCGATCAATTGCAGACCCAATTGCAGGCCATAACCGCCCAGGCCAGGGAACAGGCCCTGGATATGCGCTCGCAGTTTGGCGGCCATTTTGGCCCCGGCAATTCCTCCGGCGGCGGCCCGACTTCGCCCGGCCACGGGGGCAAGCCGCGCCCGTAAGCCCATTCTCGATTGCCGATTCCCGCCGACGATGACTTGACACACTGCCGGTTAGACCGATATAAATCATCATGCGGTTTTGTGCCGCATGATGATTTCGTTCATCTGTTGTGCATCGTGACCGGCGCCAATCATCGAATTACCGGCGGGCCCTTCTGTTGCTGCTTGCCGCCAGCGCCCCGGTCTTCTGCTCACCAGCCCAACAGCCCTTGCCGGCCGAACTCACGAACGACTTCAAAATCCAGCCTGTGGAACTACGGCGCTGGACCTGCGCGGCTTGATCGGCTACAAAGACAATGTCTTTCTGAGCCACACCAACCGCCAGGACTCCCCCTTCTGGGATTCAGGCGGCGACCTCCTGGTCTTTCGGCTGCCCAGCGGCAACTGGTCATTTAACGGCCTGATTTCCGGGGATTATGTCCGCTATTTCGGCGCACAAACCTCCACCGAGGAAGAAACCGCCCTGGCGGTCGCCCAGGCGACTGGCTCCTTCGGCCAGCATTGGACCTCGACTCTCGGGGCGAATTACGCCTATCAGGACCAGGTCATGGACCTCAGCGCCATCGAGCCAGGCCAGGCCGGCGCCGGGCGTGTCGTCGGCAATACTTTCACCGATCGCTGGTCGGCGCGCGGCCAATACGGGCGCGGTTGGGGCGAACTGGAATTGGCTGGAACACGGCAATTGCTCGAGTCGCCCCTGGACAATTATTGGCAATTTGGCCCCAAGGTTTCGCTCGGCTCGCGATTCGGGCCGCGGAACGATTTGACTCTCAGTTATCAATGGACACGCCTCGCTTATGATCACGAGCCGGACCTGGACCGCCAGGGCAACACGCTCACCAACACCCACCTTGTCCTTGCCTCCCAGACCGTCCAGTTGGCTTGGCGCCGGACCTGGGATCAGCGCAGCCGATGGCGCACCACCCTCACGGCGGGCTATGGCATCGACCAGGACAACGGTTCGGGCTTCTTCAACCGCTCCCAGTACTCTCTTTCTCCAAAGCTCGATTACCGAACGGGACCCTGGACATTGAGCGCCTCATTGACCGCCGCGGCCTACCAATACCCGGTTCAGACTGTTCCGCCTAACGGGGATACTCATCGCAGCAAGACCTGGCTTTCCGCCCATGCGCGCGCCGAATGGAAACTCACGAAGGTTCTGAAACTCCTGGCCAATTACAGTTTCGACCGTTCCTTTTCCAATCTTGACATTGATGACTATTACACGCATACGATCAGCATGGGCGTGGAATTGCAGTTTTAGGCCGTTTATGTCGAGAAGTCCGTTTGGCCCAAAAACCATGCCTGCGCTCGTGCTTGTGCTGGCCCTCGGCATCCTGGGCGGAGCAGTCATGGCAGGCTACCGGCATTTGCATCGGGTCGTTCACGCCCAACTGGTGAACGGGGATGGAGAGACTTCTCTATGCGGTGGCCCAAGCCGAGCAGTTCATGGGCCCGGTCACTAACCTCGCCCAGCGGCTCAAATCCCCTATCGACCAACTGGCCCTGGCCTTGCAGATCTCCCAGTTCCAGCACCAACGTCCTGGGCGTTCGCCTCTTCGACGCCGCCGGACGATTTGTGACCGCTTTTCCGGCCAACGTGACCAAGGCCACGCTGGACGCCGGCGCCTGCGCCAGGCTCAGGGAACTGCGGCCGGTCAGCCGCTATTACAGCCAGGCCGATTTGGCGGACTTCTTTCTGATGCTACCGCCCGAGGCTGGCGCGCGCAGCAATGCCCTGCCGCTACTGGAGGTCAATATACCTATCCATGCGCGCGACCAGGGGCAGTTGCTGGCTTGCGCGCAGCTCCTCGTGGATGGCCGGGACCTGGCGGCCAAGGCCGCCGCCTTGGATTCTCAGCTCAGGGCGGAGGGATGGGCCGTCTTTGTTTGTGGCGGCGCGTTGCTGGGCGGGGTGCTGGTTTGGGCCTACCGGCGGCTGGAACGGACCAACCGGTTGCTGCACGAACGAACCGAGCGCCTGCTGCGGGCCAATCATGAATTGACCCTCGCCGCAAAAACCACTGCCCTGGGCGCGGTGACCGCCCACCTGATTCATGGGCTGAGCAATCCGCTGGCCTGCCTTCAGATCTTCATGTCCATTCATGGAGATGACCATCCGGGGGACAGCGATTGGCAGGGAGCGGTGGCCGCCACCCGCCGGATGCAGGAATTGGTCCAGGAAGTGGTTCGTGTGCTCGGAGAGCAGGACTCTGGTGAATGCTACGAAATCACCCTCGAGGAACTGGCCCATGTGCTCGAGTCCAAGGTCCGCCCTCTGGCCCAGGACCTCGGCGTGAATTGGGAGGTCGAACTCTCGGCCCAAGGCCGGCTCTCCAACCACCGGGCCAATGTCATCCTGTTGATACTCGAAAACCTGGTCTCCAATGCCTTGCAGGTCACGCCCCGGGGCAAGACGGGTTCGGACTTCGTTTTTCGACGACGGCCCGAGCATCGTGTGCGAAGTTGCCGATCAGGGCCCGGGTTTCCCCGAGAGCCGCCTTAAAGAATCTTTTTGTGCCGTGTCGCTCCACCAAGGGCGGGGCCGGTTTGGGGCTGGCTATCAGCAAACAACTGGCCGGCCATATCGAGGCCGGCTTGGAGTTGAGGCGCAACGGCCCGGGCGGGTGCGCGATGGCGCTCACCCTGCCGGCGGCCGTGTTTTCCTCGCCCTCGCCGGAGTCGGCCGCGCTGACTCGCAGCCTCCGGCGCGCAATGAAATGATGAATCACCGGAGTTCCTTGCAAACAAGCCCTGCGGGCGGCCGCGTGGGCGGCGGTCCTGCTGCTCGGCCTGGGGTCCCGGGCACTGGCCGGCGTGGATCTGCCGCCCGCTATGGCATTGGTCGAATCCGACCCCCAATGGAGCCGACATCTTCGGCCGTGGCCCGCTCCCAGGGCACTTACGTTCAGGTTGGAGAAGCAGGGCCAGATCTTCACCAGCGATGACCTTGTCTCCGATCCTGGATGCCACAGGAAAGTTTCACCACCGCATCGCTCCAAGCAGTTACCTTTTTCGGCGGCCGGTGTATCATCGTCGGAGAGGCGGGGACGGTGCTCTTTTCCGATGACCTGTCCGAGCTTTTATCTCGTGGACCTCAACACGCCCAACTGGCTGGAATCCGTGGCGGCCTCGACGAACCTGGCGGTGGCCGTTGGCGACAACGGCGCGATTTACACCAGCACCGAAGGGTGTCTCCTGGCAGAGTGTTTCCACGGGCTTTAGCAAATGGCTGGCCGGGGTGGCCTACGGGGACGCCCGTTTTGTTGCGGTGGGTGAAAGCGGTTTCATTGCGACGAGCACGGACGGTTCGGTTTGGAAAACGGCCAACAGCGGGACCACGAAGAACCTGAATTGGGTTGCCTGGCAGGGCAACCAGTTCATGGCCGTGGGCGATGACGGCGTGACCCTGACCAGCGCCGGCGGCGCCACCTGGCAGACGATCACGACCGGAGCGACAAATTTCCTCTACACCGTTACCGGCAGCACCAATGACTGGTTGGTCGCCGGCGATTCCGAGCTGCGGGTCAAAGATGTCCTCGAGTTGGTCCGATCAATTGTCTCCGGCGCTGGCGTCCCCGGCGCCCGATTGGACCTACTATGCCAGTGCCTGGAGCACCAACAGCACCAATGCTTACGTGGTCTGCGGCAGTTCGGGCATGACGGCCATCGGCGCCAGAACCAACGGCGCAATCAGTTGGCGCACGCCCATCACAGCCGGTGCGCTCCTGGCTCTGGCAGACGGTGCGGATGCCCGATTACTACCTGGCGGTTGGCAATTACGGCACGATTCTCAGCAGCCCGGACGGCTACGCCTGGTCTGTGGAGTTGGTGCCGCTTTCACTCACCAATTCAGTCCTGCTGGGCGTGGGCGGCAGCACGAATCTCCAGTTGGCCGTCGGCACCCAGGGAACTGTTTTGTGGGCCACCAATGCCTATCTCTGGAACCTGCTGGCGGCGCCGACCACCAACGACCTGGAAGGGGTGTTTTTCGATGGGACGCAGTTCGTCCTCTGCGGGGACAACGGCACGATTCTGACCAGCAGCAACGCCACGACCTGGACCCGGTCTTCGACGCCGACCACGGCCTTTCTCACCAGCATAACGCTCTTTCCCGGCCGGATGGTGGTCGTCGGGGATCAAGGGCACAATTCTCACGAGCACCAATCGCACTAACTGGACTCTTGAAGCAGGTCACCACCAATTGGCTCTCACAGGTGGCCTACCTCAATGGCGCCTTGGTGGCCGTAGGCAATAACGGGACGATTCTGACGAGCTATGATGCCACCAACTGGGTCCCGCGCGCCAGCGGCACCACCAACTGGCTCAACGCCGTGGACTACCTGGCGGGCACCTGGTTCGTCGCCGGCAACCAGGGCGCCGTGCTCGGCAGCCCCGACCTGACCAACTGGGTCAGCTTCCCCACCCTCACCTCGAGGTCCCTTTACGGCCTGGCCCACAACCAGGGCCAGCTTATCACCGTTGGGGCGGAAGGCGTTATCCTTCGCAGCCAGATTGTCTCTCCTTCCACCCCTGTAAACATCGCCCACTACGGCCGGTCTTCGTGCCAGAACCTGTTTCTCTTTACCGGCCAGCTCGACCAGCAGTTCTTCCTCTATTCCAGCACCAATTGAACCGCCTGGACCCAAGGCCCGTTGCTTGAATTCCAGGACGATAATGGAACGCTGCTCTACCTCCAGAACGCCCCGACCAACCCGCCGCCGGTCCAGTTCTACCGCACTGCCGCGGTGCAGTAGCAGGGGCAGGGCAGAGGTTCAATACGCTTGCCTCAATCGAGCCAAGATGTCACTTTTAGGCATGAGTTCAGAAGTGAGCTATGGCCTACGATCGCGCC
Organism: uncultured bacterium; assembly: GCA_963713735.1. GTDB lineage: Bacteria > Verrucomicrobiota > Verrucomicrobiia > Limisphaerales > UBA8199 > CAVQND01. The sequence goes on along the minus strand of CAVQND010000007.1, from coordinate 156,157 downwards.
GACTTCGATTACAGCACTGAGGAGCAACCGCTGCCCAAGGGACATGCGGCGACGCATATCGGGATGTTCCTGGGCTGGGCCATTCTCAACGGCCTGGAGAGCGACTATCACCGTCTCCACTCCCCTGAACTGCTGGCCCGAGTGCGGCGGCGGGAAATGACCGGACGGCAGTTTTTCGAGGCGGCCTGCAAAGAGCAGTTCGCCCTCAAAGACCTGGGGGTCGAGGGCAATGCCTTCGCCGAGTATTACTACCGGGACGACTCCGGCCAGCGAGGGGACTACTTCGCCGATTACAAAGCGACGCTCGCCCAACGCCTGCCCAGCTTCTGGCACGTGGCTGACACCTGGGAAAACTACGACAAGCTGGCCCCGGTCATCACCCGCCGTTACCAGGAGTGGAAAAACCCGGCGCCCAGGAAGCGCTGGTGGCAGTTCTGGAAATAAAGGGCTCCCCTTAGCTGGAGCCTGTCCCAAAAGCTCCGATTGCGGACCTTTGTCGCAACCTTTGTCGCCAACTTTGCCTGCCTGCCGGCGGGCAGGTCGAAAAATGGCCAATTCGACAAAGGTCGCGACAAAGGTCGCGACGAAGTCTTCCGTTCGCCGGGATCTTGGGACAGGCTCTAGCTACCCCTCTGCTCGGCCTTGCTGATCACAAAGATAGCCAAATCGGCCTTGAGGTTCGGGTCCTGGAACACCTCGCTGCCGGCCTCGGTATCCAAGGCGATGCGGCGGTCGACGCGGATGTTTTTTTTGCGGCAGAAATCTTCAAAGTCCTCGATGGTAAAAAAGCGGATGTTCGGGGTGTTGTACCACTCGTAGCGCAGGACGCCCGCTTTGGGGGCGCGGCCCTCCACGGCGAGCATTTGTCTTAGGCGGTGGTAGGCGAAATTGGGGATGCTGACGATGCAGGTGCGGCCGATGCGGAGCATCTCCATGAGGAGGCCCTCGACATCGTACACGGCTTGGAGCGTCCGGGACAGAATCACGCAGTCGAATTGATCGCGGCCGAAGGCCCCGAGCCCCTTGTTCAAATCGGCATGGACCACGTCCAGTCCCCGGCTGATGCAGGTGAGAATCTTCTTCTCATCCAATTCCACTCCTACCAGCCGGCGGTGGTCTTGGGCTTTGAGCCGCGCCAGCAAGCCGCCGGAGCCGCAACCCAGGTCCAGCACGCTGGCGCCGGGGGGGGCCAATTCGACGATGCGGTCATAATCGAGCCGGTGTTGATGGAAGATGCTGGTAGGCCCGTGCCGCTCCTCCTGGACTTTGGCGCTGGCCCCGGCCGAGGAGGCCAGATTATCGAGAAACGCCCGGCTCATTTCGCCGTAAATGTCGAGTTGGTCGGGCAGCAGAAAGGCATCGTGGCCGCAGGAACTTTGGACATTGCAGTAGCTGACCGGGGCATTGTTGGCGATGAGGGCGTTGACAATGTCGCGCGACTGCTCGGGCGGGAACAACCAATCGCTGGAAAAACTAATCACCAGCCAGCGGCTGCGATTGTTCCGAAAAGCCGCCGCCAATTCCTCGGGTGTGGTCCCCAGGTCAAACAGGTCCATGGCCAGCGACAGCACGACGTAGCTGTTGGCATCGAACCGCTCGACGAATTTCATCCCTTGATAGCCGAGGTAGGAGCCGACCGAAAACCGTTTCTCGAACTCCATGGCGACGCCGCGCGGTTCGAGGCGGTCGGAATCGAACTTCTGGGACATGGCTTCCTGAGATAAGTAAGTGATATGGCCGATCATTCGGGCCAGGGCCAGACCGACGCGCGGGCCGTTGGGCCAGTCATAATAGCGTCCTCCGTGGAAATCGGGGTCTTGCAAGATGGCGTTGCGGCCCACGACGTCGAAGGCCAGGGCCTGGCTGGTCAGGCGCGGCGAGGTTGCCAGGGCCAGGACGCCGCGCATCGAGTCCGGATAGCGTGTCGCCCAGATGAGCGCCTGGTGGCCGCCAACCGACCCGCCCACCACGGCCAGCAGTTGCGTTATGCCCAGTTGCGTTATCAACCGGCGCTGCACCTCGACCATGTCGCCAATCGTAATGATCGGGAAGTCGGGGCCGTAAGGTTTGCCGCTGGCCGGATTGATGCTGCCCGGGCCGGTTGTGCCCCGGCACCCGCCCAGCAGGTTCGGGCAGATCACAAAGAGCCGGTCGGTGTCAATCGCTTTGCCGGGCCCCACCAGGACGTCCCACCAGCCGGGATCGTCCTCGGGGTCGTGGCGGGCGACGTGAGAATCGCCGCTGATGGCATGGCAAATCAGGACGGCATTGTCGCGGGCGGCATTGAGCTGGCCGTAGGTCTCGTAAGCCACGGTCACGCGGGCCAGGTGCCCGCCCTTTTCCAGGCGCAACGGCCCCTCCAGGTCAAGGCTCTGCGCATAGCGCAACGGCTTGGCGCTGCGCACACTGTCGGTGCTTTCAAAGATGGTCTCGTTCACTGCGCCGCTCGGTTCCACGGGTTGGAGGGCATTAAATCAAATCCTGGGCTGCTGCGAGGCGGCGAGCGCCTGCTCGAGGTCGGCCTTGATATCCTCGATGTCTTCCAGCCCGATCGAGAGGCGCACGTAATCGGGCGTCACCCCTGCGGCGGCCTGCTCCTGGGCGGTGAGTTGCTGGTGGGTTGTCGAGGCTGGGTGAATCACCAGGCTCTTGGCGTCGCCAATATTGGCCAGGTGTGAGAACAGCTTTACGGAATCAATGAACTTGCGGCCGGCCTCGAGGCCGCCTTTGATGCCAAAGCCGACAATGCCGCCGAAGCCCTTCCTGAGATATTTGGCGGCGAGCCGATGGCTCGGGTCATTGGGCAGACCGGGATAGGTCACCCAGTTGACCAGGGGATGGCCTTTGAGGAACCGGGCAATGGCCAGGGCATTTTCCGAATGCTGGCGCTGGCGCAAGGGCAGTGTCTTCGAGCCCTTGGAGCAGGAGGAAGGCGCTGAACGGGCTCAGAGCGGCGCCCAGGTCGCGCAGCAATTGCACGCGCACTTTCAGGATGAAGGCGACGTTGCCCAGTCCCGGGAAGTTGCCGAAGGCGTCCCAGAACTTCAAACCGTGGTAGCTGGGGTCCGGCTCGGTAAACTCCGGGAATTTCCCGTTGTTCCAATGAAACCGGCCCGAATCCACAATCACCCCGCCCAAAGTGGTGCCGTGCCCGCCGATGTATTTGGTGGCCGAACTCACGATGATATCCGCTCCGTGCTCGATGGGCCGCACCAGGCCAATCCCGATGGTGTTGTCCACCACCAGCGGCACCCCTGCATCATGGGCCACCTTGGCCACGGCCTCGAAGTCCGGCACATCGAGCTTGGGGTTGCCGATGGTTTCCGCATAGATCGCGCGGGTCCGGGGAGTGATGGCCTTGCGGAAGGCCTCCGGGTTGCGGGAATCCACAAAATGCGCCGCGCGGCCCAGTTTCGGAAAGGTGTAGTGGAACAACTGGTAAGTGCCCCCGTAGAGATTGTTGGCGGCGACGATGTCGTCGCCGACCTGGGTAATGCCGAGCAAGGCCAGCGTGGTGGCCGCCTGGCCCGAGGAGACCGCCAACGCCCCGCTGCCGCCTTCCAGGGCGGCAATCCGCTGCTCGAGGACGTCGGTTGTCGGGTTCATGATGCGCGTATAGATGTTGCCGAATTCCTTGAGGGCGAACAGGTTGGCAGCGTGTTCCGAGTTCTTGAAGACAAAGGAAGTCGTCTGGTAAATCGGCACTGCGCGGGCCCCGGTCGTCGGGTCCGGCGTTTGCCCGGCGTGCAACGCCAGTGTGCTGAGGCCCTGCTTCGATGAATTACTCATAGACTATTGATAATGGCCGGTTTTCGTTGGGAATCAAGTGATTACACACGGTCCGCGGGCCACGGTCCACAGTCCACGGTCCACGGTCCGAAGTCCAAAGGGCGAAGGGCGAGGGGGGAGGGGCGAGGGGTTGTGGGCGGTTCGGAACGCGGAGTGCGGAGTGGGGAGGCGGGGGGGGGGTGGGCATAATTGGTTAAAACTGGTTAAAATTGCTGAGAGGTGGGGACGGCAGACGGGGGCGCGAGGCGTGAGTGGAACTCTGAACCTCGAATGGCCGGACCTTGCCGAGAAGGATGAAGGATGAAGGATGAAGGATGAGTCAGAGGAACTCTGAACCTCAAACCTCGGGCTTTCAATCCTGCGGACTGGGTCGCGTTCATGCGCGACAGTTTTCGCATAGTTGGGGACGGGAGGGCAACTGTTCCATTGGCTGTATTGGCTGTATTGGCTGCATTGGTTCTTTTTTTTTAGTTACCCGCTGGCTTGAGTGTCGAGAACGGGGTTGATGGGCCGTAGGGCCGTGTCTTGAAACCAGTTGCGGACGCCGGAATCACCGCGGCGGTCTTTGAGGAGTTCGCTCAGGATGGTTGTGTCGAGCCGAGGGCGTCCGCCAGCAATCAGTCCGGATGTTGGAAATCTGCGAGGCTTTTGGCCGGCCCCATGTCCACTCGGGGCTGGGGGTGCGGAAACTGCTGCCGGGCGTCTTCGAGTGCCGAGGAACAATTTCGCTGCGGTTTGTGTTTCGCGATGCCCCGGATGCGGTAATAGTCGTTTTCCTGGGCAACCACGAGGAAGCGCCCGCGCCGCGCCTCGTCGCTGGGGAACGTTTCGCCGAGGGATTCCACCTGACCGGTGGGTTTGGTGGAGAGATTGAGATTGGGCCGGCTCATGTTTTTAACCACAGGCAGGCACGGATGAACGTGGACAGGGCAAAACCCAACCGGGGGTGGCATTGGGTGGAGCAGGTTTTCGTTTTCGGAGACTTCAGGGGCCGAGCCGCTGGCTGAGGTTTCCGTCAGGATCATAAACATCGAGATAATTACCGACCGCGACCGCCATTCGGTCAGGAAAGACTACGAGGTTCAATCCGCCCTGGTGCTTGGCCGATGCATATTTGATCCCGACAATCCGGCCGGAATCATACGCGAGCTGGCCCAGCAGTTGCGTTGGAGGATGCGGCGTTGTTACCCAGGTGCCGGTCAGCCCAGGAGGCGGGCGGAGGAGGTAGCGATAGCCGATGGCCCGCGACCAGGGGCCGTGCGCAGAAGCAAGTTTGGCGGTGGCGAGCGCGGGGGCCAGTTGCAGGATGGGGAGCATTAGACAGGCACGCCGGCTGCCGCGTCTTCGAGGATTCTCAGGACGGCATTGGGGTTGTTGGCCAGAATCACATCCAGCGCGGAGCGGCCATCGAGGTCAGGATGAGGCGTATTGAGCCACACCCGCACCGTCTCCGGTTTGTTGAAGAATTCATGGAGAATCTCCAAGGAACGCTTCACCGGCCTGAGCGGCGGTTGGGAGGCTGCCGCCGAAGGATTCCGATGGATGGCTTTGTAATTCAGTTGCAGGCCCTCGGCGAGTCGCTTGAGGGGCACGCCGATGTAACGGGCCAGCTTTTGGGCGTTGATGCGCCCACTGGCCTCGTCGTGCAACTCGGGGAGGATGACTTGCAGCCCCCTATTGCCGCGAAGGAGGGTTTGCAGTTGCTGCTGGAGGGCCAGGAGTTGGCTTTCCAACTCGGTGGCTCGGTCCTGAATGTCCGGTCTATCGGTCTTGATTACTGCGGTCGTCACAGTCAAAATCTACACAGAATACCATTTCAGTCAACAGATAATCTTTGAATAGTCGGGTTTGACCATACGCAACGCAGACAGCCACCGGTGGGGCTTGGTCAGTCCTTATGTGGGCAAGACCCTCCTGGTCCAGGACTTGCTGGCCTGCCTGCCCGACAAACGCTACAAGATGCTGGTGCTCGCCGTATCTGCGAGGCCCTGCGGGGCAACCGCGCCGCCGTGGCGGCTGAGGTCTTGCTGCCGGACGGGACGCATCGCATCATCCAGACTCCCAAGAAACCTCCGGGAGGGTCTGGCGCTGCAGAGCCGGGCCCGGCCGGCTGATTCGGCCTGGACACCGGCCCTCGCTCGACGCGGCCTCGACGAAAAGCGACCTTCGCTCCGCGAAGCAAGGATTGGCTGACGCCGGAGCGACCGGGGCGCGGAGTGCGCGCGGCGCGTTGCGGGGCGCGGAATTCCGGTTGACGGAATTCGATAAAGGCTCTATAAAGTCTCTATGAAGACCCTAACGATCACGGAAGCCAGGAAGAACCTGGGCCGTGGCTCGGCGCGGCGGTTCGGGGTGAGGACATTGGCATCATCTCCGGCGCGGACATCATCGCGCTGCGGAAGGTGGAGGTGGAGGCGGTGGACGAGTATGCGTACGCCATGCGCGAATACGGGGTGACGCGCAAAGAACTGGACCAGTTCGGCAGGGCCGTGGACCAGCACATCGCCCGGGAGCGGCGGGAGGGAAAGTTGGTCGAAACGACTCCCGGACAACTGAGGAACCAAATTGACCAAGCCGCTCATCATCACCGCCGGCGTTCAACGACGGCTCGCGGAGCTGGAGCCTGACGAGAAACGGCAGTGCGCCGTGGCGTTGTTGGAACTCTGCGAGGCTTTTGGCCAGCCCCATGTCCACTCGGGGCTGGGCGTGCGGAAACTGCTGCCGGGCGTCTTCGAGTGCCGAGGGACAATTTCGCTGCGCTTTGTGTTTCGCGATGCCCCGGATGCGGTAATAGTCGTTTTCCTGGGCAACCACGAGGAAGTGCAGACCCTGATCCGCAGCCGGCGGTTTGTGTGACCTCAGGCGGGCGGCGCCTGGAGCTAGAAGGTGCCCGCCAAGAGGGCCTTCATGACCGCTTCAGTTGGCCTTTGACGCAGGAAACCACAGTCGCGGCTGGCTGCTAAACGCCTTGAAACCGATTCGTCCGATGCCAAGCCAAATGGACCGGGTCGGGCCAGAGCTTGGGATTGGAGGGTAAGACAATTGTTCGGCCTTCGAAGGACTTTAACAAGAGCACGTCGGCTCCGGATTCGGAAAACTTGGTTGAAGCGACGCGCACTCTGAAATCATCGCCGAGCGTCCAAAGCCCCATGTCGAACAGCCAGTGTGCGTTTTTGCAGAGCGCGATGCCATTGCGCGGGTCGTTGTTTCGGCTGTCAGCGAAACGGTGAATGTGACCGGCGTCCACAATACTGCCGCTTGTGACCGTCAAGAGCCGGTACCCAGTTAGAGCGCAAGTGTAATTGTAGGCCGGAATCACAGTGAGACGAAACCTCGCTTCCCGCCCCTGCTCGATCGCTGCCGCCCGATCGACGGTTGCGGACTCGCGAAGGATTTGCGTTTCGGGAGGAACCGGAATATCCAGGAGGGCACAGAGCGCCATTCGCTCTTGACTCGAGAAGGTACTTGCCGACCAACAACCGTCGGGCTTGGCTTCTGAAGTCTCTGTCGTGGATACATTCGAGGAAAGAACTATCCAGCTTAACGAAAGCGGTAAGTTTCCTGTCCGGCGATGGTTTTCCCTCCTTCGTAAGCGCTGCCCAAAACCCGCCCGAGCTGAGGTGATGAAACGGCATCCGAATGTCTGGTCGCTGTTTGCGGCGCGCGGCAACGGCAGTCCAATAGGTGCAGAAGCGAAACGCCAATTCGCCGGTGAGAGCCAAAATCTCCTGCTCGAGCAGCCCCTCCTCCGCCAAGTCAAAGACGAGGAGGAGAAGCAGTGGCTTGTGGGGTGCCGGATCGCCTCTCGCCCTGTCCACTTTCAGCGTGGAGATTTGCTTGAGCCAATACGTTTTTATTTCCACGGCCTTCCTGAATAACGGACCATTTAGCCGGGTTCGCTGGCGATGCCGATTTCTTCAGGTTGCGTTTCGCGGTTCAGATCATCCTTGAGAATATTCAGCAGGTCGTCGGGCAAACCGAAGGCGCGGTGGCTCTCGCTGTATTCCTCGACTTTGGCGAGCAAACGCCGCAGGGTGTCGGGCGAGATGTTTTTTTCCCGGGCCACTTCGTCCTGCAGTTCCCGCAGTCGATTGGTTTCCTTCCAGTCGCTCATAATAACTCCATTCTGCCGGTTAACGAGACGGGCGACGCCTCGGCCGTCGTCGGGGTCGCGGGCCGCCTTCCACATCTGTTGAATGAGCAGCAGTTCTTCGGGGCTGATCAGTGGCAAGTCTGTAGCCTTCTGCAAGGCGAGCAGGTCGGCCAGGAGCTCGCGGCGCGCCGAAATCAGCAGGGGGCCCGGCCCGTTGTTGCCGTTCATGCGCCGGGCATCGCGCTTGGCGTTCGCCGGGTCGCGGTAGAGGATCAGCCTCTCCCGAAACTCGAGGAGCTTCTCCATCCGCTCATCGCCGCTGGCGAGCAATCCCTCGCTGGCCTTGTCGCGCTCGACGACAGTACAGGTCCAGCAGCCGAACCGGCTGTTGCCACAGGACGGCGTTGATTTGTCCACCACCAGCGGGCACTCCCCGCCGGAGGCGTTGGCGTAGAGTTTGTACAGAGACCGATTATCGCCACCCCATGCGTTAGGTTTTTGCAGCAGGTAAGCCCATACCTCCTCTGTGGTGAGGAACTCGATGGGACTCGAAACCCAAACCCGCGGGAGGTCATCGTGGCGGCGCAGGCCGTTGCGGGTTTCCCGCTCGGCCAAGGTCTGGGCGCGATTCGAACTCTCCGCCCGGCGAGAGCCAAGATGCAGGATCGCCTCACCCGCTGGGCCAAGACGCTTTTTTATGAACTGCGAAACCGGATCGATTTTCATCCGTTGGGTACACCAGCGGAACATTCGGTTGGGCGGCGGGTAGCCCCGGCCGATTATGCTGACCCAAAAGGATTCCTCTGCCGTGGGCTTGAGCAAATTGACGTTGATCTTCAGGTCGTTTGCCTCGGAGAATCTCCGCATCTTTGCCAGCGTGCCCTCGACCATGTCCACAATGGCGGGGATTTCCACGCGCGTGTCGGTGCATACAACAGAAACAGGCTTTGCCCTCTGCTCGGTGGGGATCGAAAGCACCACGTCAAAAACCAGGGAGGTGAGCATCGTGCTGTCCTTGCCGCCGCTAAAACCCACGAGCCAGGGGCGGCCATCTTCGAGATAGAGCTTGCGGAGCGAATCTTTAACCCTCTGAAAAACGGTTTGGGACATCGGTTGAGCTTGGTCTGGTTCAACCAGATTTGCAAGTGCGGCGTTCGTTTGCGGGCGGGCTCAAGATTAGCGACAGGGAAAAGTGTCGTGGCCCGAGAAGCGAAAGCGGGGCTTTTGCGGCTGATTTTGGACCGTTTGGGCACTCATGTTTGCACTTTCTGCATCCGAGGCCGCCCGTCTCTATAGTGGTCGGCACCTATCGAACCACAATATATAGCCTTTCGACCATTTTTGAGACTTAAAAGTTGACGCCTGTGGCCTTTGGGGGCCGCGGCTCATTTGGGACGCCGAGTTTGCTGCTGCAGGGTCCCCGGTCGCGTGAGGCAAAACCTGAACCACTTAGCCCGGATATTTCACGGCCCAGGAACGGAACCGGGCTACCGAGGCTGCGTAGCGCAGGTTTCCAACCTGCTGTATCGCCGACCTCCGGTCGGCAGGCTGTACCTGCTTGGCGGCATCGGCGGATTGGAAATCCGCGATACGGCAGGCTGGAAGCCTGCGCTACACCGTCCGGCTGGCGAAACCCGTGAAATATCCGGGTTAGGCTTGCTCGCATCCGCTTGGGCCTGTTGTAGAGGGTTGGCGGAGGGGATGCAATCTCTTTGATGATTTTTTCGGGCAACTGTTCGGGGCGGGTCGTGGGGGTGGTCCAATATCGGCGGCGCTCTGCCGAGACGCCGCTACGTTCTCCCGTCCGCGTTGGGGGAGGTATTTGCGGCGCGGCAAGGTGGCAGCCGGAGCGTGGAGCGTGGAGAGCGTGGGGAGCGTGGAGCGTGGGCCGGTGGCGGGAGAGGTGCTGTGGGCTGGATGGGGGCCGGCAGGGGGTTGGGAGGGGCAATGAGAAGTTAGAGCGGCGCAGCCGCAACCAGGGCCTTTGGGCACTTCGCAATTCCCTCCACATTGAGCTCCCTGGAAGGGTCAATTGAAAATTGAAAATTGAAAATTGGTCATTGAGGCTTCGCATATCAGGATCCCTGTGCAAGAAGGCAAGACAATGGGGCAAATGCCTGGACCTGTACTTCTGTGTCCAACACCCGCGCTTTGGATTGTTGCACCTGCACCTGCAAACCTGGTTCCCTTGCCTGATCCACATGTGCCTTAATAGCCGCGAGTGCAGTAGGGAAACCGTTAGAAACGGTTTCCAGTGATCCTTGCGCTGCCAGCACCGCGCTGAAGCGGCGGTGTTAATGAGAGTTTTGCCGAGTAGCCAGGGCGGCGGCCCGCCGGCGCTGCGCTCCGCGCGGTGAGGCGGGATTTGGGCGCAGTACGCGGCCCGGCGCCGCCGGAACCAAAGGGCAAGGGGATTAATGGATTGATGGATTGATGGATTTGTGCGGGCTGAGCCGGCCGTGTGAAATTCTTGGCGAGAAGTTTGGGCTGGCGAATCGGGGCAAAGCGCGGCAGAATCCCACAATGCTCGTTTTTGATCATCGAAGCGCATGAGAGCCGAGATTCCACAAACGCAGGAAGCGGTGCAGTTGGTCGGACCCGACCAATTGCAGCTCAACCGCTCCAAGCCGGTCTTTCGTCCGGGTCCGCACCAGGTGCTGGGGCGGGTCGAGGTGACGGGCCTCTGTTTTTCGGACCTCAAGCTGCTGAAACAGTTTTCGGGCCATGCCCGCAAATCGGCGGTGGCGGGGGGAGTTGACCCGGAGGCGCTGGCGGAGATGCCGCATTATGTGCCCGGGGACAAACCGACCGTGCCGGGTCATGAAACGGTCATCCGCATCGCCCAGACCGGCCCCGGTGTGACCCGCTACAAAGTGGGCGAGCGTTACCTGGTGCAAACCGATTACCGTTGGGCACCCACGGCCGGCTCCAATTCGGCGTTCGGCTACAATTTTGAAGGGGCGCTCCAGGAATACGTGTTGCTCGATGAACGGGTGATCACCGCGCCCGACGGCGAATCGATGCTCATCCCGGTGCCCGAGGATTTGTCGGCGGCGGCCTTGGCGCTGTGCGAACCCTGGGCGTGCGTCGAGAACGCTTACGTGGAGAAGCAGCGGCGCGCGCTCAAGACCGACGGCAAGATGCTCGTGGTGAGTGAAGGGCGGGGCGACCCCTCGCAGCTCGGCTAATCTCTTTGGGCGTTACGGCAGGCCCGCCGACATTACGTGGGCCGTCCCGGGGCAGATTGCCGAACTCAAGGACGCGGGCTTCGATGACGTGGTCTATTTCGGCGCCTCCGCCGAGACCGTCGCTCGGCTTTTCCCGAAGGTGGGGGTGCGCGGGCTCTTGAACCTGGTCCAGTGCGGGGGCCGATTCGGCCGGCCAGTGGTTTCGCAGGTGGGGCGGGTGCACTACGGGGGCATCCGCGTCATCGGCGCCACCGGCTCGGACCCGGCCGTGTCGATGGCCACGATTCCGGCCACCGCGGAAATCCGGCCCAACGACAAGATCAACATCGTTGGCGCCGCCGGGCCGATGGGCACGATGCATGTCCTGCGCGACCTCTGCCAGGGCGTGCCCAACGTGGCCGTCTTTGGGGGCGACGTCAGTGACGAACGGCTGGCGATGCTGGAAAAGCTCGCCGCGCCGCTGGCCCGAAAGAACAAGCTGACGTTCCGCCCCTACAATCCGGCGAAAGAAAAGCTGGCCGAGCAGTTCGACTACATAGTCCTGATGGCTCCGGTGCCGGCGCTGGTCGTCCAGGCCGTGGCCGCCGCCGCCCCGCGCGCCATCGTCAATATCTTCGCCGGCATCCCCGGAACGGTCACCGGCGGAACTGGACCTGGATGCCTACATCGCCAAGGGGCTCTATTTCATCGGCACGAGCGGTTCGACCCTGGATGATATGAAGCTGGTGCTGGCGAAGGTGGTGGCGCGGCAGCTCGATACCAATCTCTCCGTGGCGGCCGTAGCGGGGTTGGAGGGCGCCATCGAGGGCATCCGGGCGGTCGAGAAGAACCTGGTGCCGGGCAAGATCCTCGTCTATCCCTCCTGCCACGGCTTGAAACTGACGCCGCTGCCGGAGTTGAGCGGCAAGCTCCCGCTGGCGGGGGGCGTGTGGAACCGCCAGGCCGAAGACGCCCTGGTCAAGGGCGCCTCCAAATCATGAGCCGGAATCTCGAGGACCAAATCGCCGTTGTCACCGGCGGCGCGCAAGGGCTCGGCCAGGCCATCGCCGAGCGCCTGGCTCGGGAGGGCTGCCACGTGCTCATGGCAGACGTCAACGAAACCGGGGTCAAGGCCGCCGCCGCCGCCATCGCCCAGGAAACCGGCCGGCGGGTCCTGGGGCTGAAAGTGGACGTGACGCAGGAGGCGGACGTTGAGGCCCTCTTCGACCGGGCGATGCGGGAGTTTGGACGGGTGGACATCGTGGTGGCCAACGCGGCGATACTGATCGCCGAGCCCATCGCCGACGCGGACGCCGAGAAATGGCGGGCGGTCATGAACGTCAACCTCTTCGGCTACTTTCTGACCACCAAGCACGCCTGCCGGATCATGAAGCAGCAGCGCAACGGCTCGATCATCAATATCAATTCCAAGTCGGGCAAGAAAGGCAGCGCGGCCAACTCCGCATACGCCGCCGCCAAATTCGGCGGCATCGGCCACACTCAGAGTGTGGCCCTGGAAATGGCCCCCTTCAACGTCCGCTGCAACGCCATCTGCCCCGGCAACCTCCTGGATTCGCCCCTCTGGACCGATCCCGAAAAGGGCCTGTTCGTCCAATACTTGCGGGCCGGCAAAGTCCCGGGCGCCAGGAATGTCGAGGATGTCCGCCGCGCCTACATCAACCAGGTGCCCATGAAACGCGGCTGCACCTACGAGGATGTCTGCAACGCCGTGGTCTTCCTGGCCTCCAGCCAGTCCGCCTACATCACCGGCATCTCCCTGAGCGTCACCGGCGGGCAGGAAATGAACTGATTTTTTCACACGATGCATCGCAACGAAATGTAAAAAAGTTTAGATCCGACCCCAATGCGACCCACTATGCATGACTCTACGCTGACGGCTCTTTTGAGTTTGTCTCACGAAATCGGCCGCGAAGACCGCGGTTTGGCCATCCTGGGCGAAGGCAACACCTCGGGGCGGGTGGGCGATGACACCTTTCTGGTCAAGGCCAGCGGCACTTGTCTGGGCACCTTGGAAACGCAGGACCTGGTCGAGTGCCGCTTCTCGGCGCTGCTGCCGCTGCTGGAGCGCGAGGGCATGGCCGACGCCGAGGTTGATGGGGCGCTGCTGGCCTCGCGCGTGGACCCAAAAGCGAAGAAGCCCTCGGTCGAGGCGGTCTTCCACGCCTATCTCTTGTCCCTGCCCGGCATCCAGTTTGTCGGCCACTGCCACGCGACCAACGTCAACCAGGTCCTCTGTTCGCCGCGCGCCCGGGATTTTGCCGAACACCGGATGTTTCCGGACGAGATCGTCTGCTGCGGAGTGGCGTCGGTATTTGTGCCCTACACAGATCCGGGCTTGAAACTTTCCCAGGTGATCCGGCGGGAGACAGAGGCCTTCGTGCAGCGGCACCAGCGGCAGCCCCGCGTCATCCTGATGCAGAATCACGGCATCATCGCCCTGGGCGCCACCTGGCAAGCGGTCATTTCGGCCCTGCTCATGGCGGAGAAAGCCGCCCGAATCTTCGCCGGCGCCGCCGCCATGGGCGGCCCGGTCTTCTTCACCCCGCAGAACGTCCAGCGCATCGCCGGCCGCCCCGACGAGGCCTACCGCCAGCGCGCCCTGAAGATTTCAGTAGAGGCGTCCCGGCGGGCCAGGGGGGGCAGGGGGGACGAAACCAGGCGCCGTGTAGCCGGGGTTTGCCGAGGCGGCTTTGGCGGCGGCTTCCTGATTGGCGGCATCGAGCAAGGGCGTAAGTGAGGTTGGCGGCAGAGGAGGCAAGCCAGGGTTATTTTGCTCTCGCGCATCGCTTCCATGAGGACTTCCTGTTGCTCGCGAGTGATGACCGCAGGAGGCTGCTGGGCGGTCATGCCGGTCTGCATTGGAGCAGCGCCCTCCCATGGGCGGCGGCGTCATGCCCAGCCCGCCACCGGTCCGAATTGGGCGTCGGACGTTGCCGGGCACGGTCGGTTGCCTGAAACCGGGTTGGGCAGCGCCCGGGGCGCGAGCGCCAATCGCCGGGTTCGGAACCAGGCCCGGAACTCCGGGGGGCGCGCCCATAGGAGGGGCCACGGCCACCGCCTTGGCGGCATTGTTCGTAAAATCAATCGTCAGGACCGTCCCGGCATAGGTCACCTGGACGGTTCCGGCAACTTCGTCGATATGCATCACCTCGACTTCGCCCTGGCGCTGTCCTTCGGTGAGCATGAAGGACTCTTCCTTGCCGACGGGTTTGCCGGTTTTCGCGGGCGCGGGAGCAGTCCTAAAGAGCGCGCGCTTGTTCCCGAAGATGGTGGTGATCCCGGTGAGATAGAAAGTAGGAACCGGCGGCTTAATCGAATCAGGGTCCGGCGGAGGCGGAGGGTCTCTCAAGCCGAAGACGTTCCGGACCACAACCCCCTGGTAAGGATTGCTTGAGGAGTCGGTGGTGTCGGCGGCGATGGCACCGGCACCGAACACCAGGGTGCCCAGGATGCCTGCCAGCATTTTCCGAGCATGCGTCATATAGTCATTATAGCGGCCTGGGGATAAAACACCAGATTAAAATGAAGGTTGCGCGGGGTCTTCACAGGAATCGTTGCCAAGGGAGGGTGCTTTGGACTAACATGCGGTTCATGAGACGCTGTTTTGCTCTGGTTATGGCCTTGTCGCTGGCTTGCGTGGCGGGGGGGTGGGCGGGGGAGGCCGATGATCAATATATCGAGATTTACAAGCTGATTCGCGAGGCCGATGTCCTGAACGAGGGCGGGCAGCTCAGCCAGGCCATGGCCAAGTACACCGAGGCCCGCGGCGCCCTCCAGGCATTCCATAAGGCCTACCCCGACTGGAATGTCATCGCGGTCAATTATCGCCTCGATTACCTGGCCTCCAAAATTGCCGCCGTCTCGGCCCGGTTGCCCGCCCCCTCGACATCGGCTGCCAGCCAGACCAATGCGCCGAGCGCCCCGAGCGCCGCCGCCGCCCAGTCTGCGCCGGGGCAAGTCCCCGCCGAGGGGACCAACGCGCTTAACGCGCTCCAAGAACAGGCGCGCCAGTTGCAGGCGGAGAAAGGCCAGTGGCAGAGGGACAGGGATCAATTGCTGGCGGACAAGGGTTTGTTGGAGGCAAAGCTCAAAGAGGCGCTGGCGATCCAGCCCGCGGCCGCCGACCCGCGGGAGTTGGCAAAGGCGGAGCAGAAGATTAAGGCGCTGCAAAAGGAAAACGACTTGCTCAGCGTCAGCCTCGAGCAGGCCAAGACGGGAAAATCGGCCGTTCCGCGGCCCTCCCCCACGCCGGCGCCCGCAACGTCCGCGGATGCCGACCGGCTCAAACAACTCGAGTGGCAACGAGACGACCTGGCCAGAAAACTCGAGGCCGCCAACAAGGCCCTGGCCGCCCGCAAAGGCAAAGGCACCTCCCGCGCGGAGAGCCAGAACGAAATCAACAATCTGCGGGCCAAAGTCGAGGCCCTGGAGGCTCAAAAAGCGCCTTATACTGCCGAAGAATTGGCGTTCTTCAAACCTTCCGAACCGGCCCTGGCCCCCACCAACGTCGTGCGCAAATCGGTCCGCGAACTTCCGGCCGGCATGGCTGCCCTGGTCGCCCAGGCCCGAAGTTACTTTTTCACCAAACAATACGACAAGGCCGAGGCACTCTATTTGCAGGTCTTGCGCGAAGACGAGAAGAATGTCGGCGCGCTCTCCGACCTGGCTTTCATCCAGATCATGCTCAACCGGCTCGAGGCGGCCGAGAAACACCTCAAGCAGGCGCTCGAAATCGCCCCCGACGACCCTTACACGCTGCTGATCCTGGGCCGGTTGAGAATGTCGCAGAAGAATTATGACGACGCCCTCGCGGCCCTGAGCCACGCCGCCCAGAGCGACCCGCAAAATGCCGAAATCCAGAACGACCTTGGCGTCGTGCTCATTGAGAAAGGCCAGCGCGGCCCGGCCGAGGCGGCCTTTCGGAAAGCGGTCCTGCTGCAGCCCGGTTACGGCGACCCCCACATCCACTTGGCCTTCTTTTACCTGACCCAGCAGCCGCCCCTGGTGGAACTGGCGCGCTGGCACTACCAAAAAGCGCTCGCTGCCGGCCTGCCCCATAACGCCGAGATGGAGAAACTCATCGAATCCAAGAAGGCCGCCGCCCACTGAGGGGCAGCGGGTCATTGGCGGTTATGGTGACGGTTCAGGCGGGGCCCAGAATCGGTTTTTGGCAACGGGTTTGTGGGGCAGCCAATTCCCCTCACCCCGGCCCTCTCCCCGAGGAGAGGGGGCAGCCAGGGCCGGCGCTCGCACATTCCCACATCGCCGGATTCTTCGACCGACTGGCGAAGACTCTCCCTCTCCCCGGGGGAGAGGTTGGGGGCGGGAGAGCGGAGCCAATGCTGATGCCGGATATAAGAAACATAACTTATAGTGTTTCTTCTGCTAAAAATGAGTTTAGTTTGCTTGACCCTGGCCAGGATGTCATTAGATTCTGGTGGTGGCGGCGCCTTGAGCAAAACGGGGGCGGCGCCCGGTGTTTTTGCCGATGAAAATAATTACGAACCTTTTCGCGTCGTCGCTGGGCAAAAAGTACCTGATGGCGGCAACGGGATTCATCCTGTTCCTGTTCGTCCTGGGGCATCTGGCGGGCAACCTGCAGATCTTCCTGGGCCCGGAGGCGATCAATCGCTACGGCCATTTTCTGCAATCCAATATCGAGCTGCTCTGGCCGGTGCGGATGGTCCTGCTGCTCATGGTGGGGGTGCATGTGTGGGCCGCCACCACGCTGACGGTGGAGAACCGGGCGGCGCGGCCGCAAGGCTATGCCCGGTATGTGTCTCTGGGCTCGACCTGGGCGTCGCGCCACATGCTGATGAGCGGGCTGATTGTCCTGGTGTTCGTCATCTACCACCTCCTGCATTACACGGCCCAGGTGAAGGCGGTGAACCTGACGGGGCGGGATTTTGCGGAGCTGGTGGACGTGGAGAAGCGGCACGACGTGTTCCGGATGATGGTGATCGGCTTCAGCAGCGGGTGGGTGTCGGGTTTTTACATTTTGGGCATTGGTTTGCTGTGCCTGCACCTGAGCCACGGGGCGAGCAGCATGTTCCAGTCCTTGGGCTGGAGGAGCGAGGCCTACCGGCCCACTTTGGACAACCTGGCGCGCGGGGTTGCGGTCCTGGTATTTGCAGGCTACATCTCGATCCCGGTGGCGATTCTGCTCGGCTACGGAAAATGATGGCATAGGAAATTGGAACTGGCGCTAACATGAAATTGGACGCACACATCCCTTCGGGCCCGCTGGCTGCCAAGTGGGACCAGCACAGATTCGAGATGAAGCTGGTCAACCCGGCCAACAAGCGGAAATTCGAGGTCATCGTGGTCGGCAGCGGGCTGGCGGGGGCCTCGGCGGCGGCGTCCCTGGCGGAGTTGGGCTACCAGGTCAAATGCTTCTGCTTCCAGGACAGCCCGCGGCGGGCCCACAGCATTGCGGCGCAGGGCGGCATCAATGCGGCCAAGAATTACCCGAATGACGGCGACAGCGTGTATCGGCTGTTTTACGACACGATCAAGGGCGGAGATTTTCGGTCGCGCGAGGCCAACGTGTATCGGCTGGCCCAGGTCAGCGCCAACATCATCGACCAGTGCGTGGCCCAAGGGGTGCCCTTCGCGCGGGAGTATGGGGGGCTGCTGGCCAACCGGTCGTTCGGCGGGGCGCAGGTTTCGCGCACGTTTTACGCCCGCGGCCAGACCGGCCAGCAACTGCTGCTGGGCGCCTACCAGGCCCTGTGCCGGCAGATCGGCTGCGGCACCGTGCAGATGTTCCCGCGCATGGAAATGCTGGACCTGGTGGTGATCGATGGCCAGGCCAAGGGGATCGTCGCCCGCAACCTGGTGAGCGGCGAAATCACCTCACACCCGGCCGAGGCGGTGGTGCTGGCCACCGGCGGCTACGCCAACGTCTTTTTCCTCTCGACCAACGCCAAGGGCTGCAACGTCACTGCGACCTGGCGCGCGTGCAAAAAGGGCGCCCTGTTTGCCAACCCCTGCTTCACCCAGATTCATCCCACCTGCATCCCGGTCAGCGGCGAGCACCAGTCCAAGCTCACCCTGATGTCCGAGTCGCTCCGCAACGACGGCCGCGTCTGGGTCCCCAAGCGCCAGGAGGACTGCGGCAAGCGCGCCCGGCGCGATTCCCGAGGCGGACCGCGATTACTACCTGGAGCGGAAATACCCGAGCTTCGGCAACCTGGCGCCCCGCGACATCTCCTCCCGCGCGGCCAAAGAGGTCTGCGACAGCGGCCGGGGCGTTGGCCCCGGCGGGCGCGGGGTTTACCTGGATTTTGCGGACGCCATCGGGCGGCTGGGCGAGCGGGTCGTCCGGGAACGCTACGGCAACCTGTTCGACATGTACGAGAAGATCACCGGCGAGAACGCCTACCAGGGCGCCGATGCGCATTTACCCGGCGGCCCATTATGTCATGGGCGGGCTGTGGGTGGACTACAATATGATGAGCAATCTGCCCGGCCTGTTCGTCATCGGCGAAGCCAACTTTTCCGACCACGGGGCCAACCGCCTGGGAGCCAGCGCCCTGATGCAGGGCCTGGCCGACGGCTACTTCATCCTGCCCTACACCATCGGCAATTACTTGGCCTCGGTCAAGCCGGCCAAGGTCGGCGCCGAGCCACCCTGAATTCAAGAAGGCCGAGCAGGAGGCCAAGGCCTTGACTACGCGGCTGTTGTCGGTCAAGGGCAAGCGCACGGCAATATCGCTGCACCGGGAGCTGGGCAAGCTGCTCTGGGAAAAATGCGGCATGGCTCGCAACGAGGCCGGCTTGAAGGAAGCGCTCAAGCGCATCCCCGAGCTGCGCGCGGAATTCTGGAACAATGTCTATGTGCCCGGGGAGGGCGGGGAATTGAACCAGGCGCTCGAGTACGCCGGCCGGGTGGCTGATTTCATGGAATTTGCCGAGTTGCTTTGCCTGGACGCGCTGCACCGCCGCGAATCGTGCGGCGGCCATTTCCGCGAGGAATTCCAAACCGCCGATGGCGAGGCGCTGCGCGACGACGAGCATTTCGCTTATGTGGCCGCCTGGGAGTACCAGGGTCCGGACCGACCGCCGGTGATGCACAAAGAACCGCTGGCGTATGAAGAGGTCCACATGAGCACGCGGAGCTACAAATGACGATTTTCGCATGAACCTGACACTTAGAATATGGCGGCAGAAGAACCGGCAGAGTCCCGGCCAATTCGGGACCTGCGAGGCCAAAGACGTCTCGCCGGACATGTCTTTCCTGGAGATGCTGGAGATGGTCAACGAAGGGCTGATCGAGGGCGGCCAGGAACCGATTGCGTTCGATTCGGATTGCCACGAGGGCATCTGCGGGATGTGCTCGCTGGTCATCAACGGCATTCCGCACGGGGGCCATCGCGGCACCGCCACCTGCCAGCTCTACATGCGGCACTTCAAAGACGGGGAAACCATCACGATCGAGCCCTGGCGCGCCCGGGCCTTTCCCATCCTCAAAGACCTGGCCACCAATCGCAGCGCCCTGGATCGCATCATCCAAGCCGGCGGGCTTTATCTCCGTCAACACCGGCGGCGCGCCCGACGGCAACACGCTCCCGGTGTCGAAGGAAACCGCCGACCGCGCGATGGACGCGGCGGCGTGCATCGGCTGCGGCGCCTGTGTGGCCGTCTGCAAGAACGCCTCGGCCATGCTCTTCGTGGCGGCCAAAGTCTCCCACCTCAACCTCCTGCCCCAGGGCAAGGCCGAAAAAGACCGCCGCGTCCTCAACATGGTGCGGCAGATGGACGCCGAGGGTTTCGGCAACTGCACGGTGACCGGCTCCTGCGAGGCGGTTTGTCCCAAGGAAATCAGCCTCAGCTTCATCGCCAAGATGAATCGCGACTACGGAGTTGCCCTGCTCAGGAATCGTTCCGGAGCGTGAAGCGTCGGAGCGTGGAGCGTGAGCACATCGTAGCACTTGCCACGCTCGACGCTCGACGCTCCACCGCATGCATTCAGGTGTCGGATTGTGTTCTTGCACGATCCCTCAGAGCGCCTCCAAGGCCCTGGCCAGGAAGGCATATTCGGCCAGGGAGTTGTAAAGCTGGGCCGAGAGACGGAAATAGCGCCTTTCGGGCTGGCCGAAGCGCATGAAGGGCACCTCGATGCCGAATTGGTCGTAGAGCCGCAATTGGTCGGCGTCGATCTTTCCGTTCCGGGGCAGAGCCTGGAACCGCTCGGGCAAGGGCAGCGTCGCCATGGCGCCGAGCATATCCTCGGGGCAAGGCGGTTCGAGATGCAATCGCTGGCACAGAAGGCGGCGGGCCTGCACGGCCAACAGATGGTTGCGCCGGTAGAGCGCCTCCCAGCCCCCGGGCAACCGCCGCCCCAGCCAGGCCAGGGCCTCGCCGGCGCAAAGCCAACTGGTGGGGTCGAAGGTGCCCGGCCAATCAAAACGGTCCTGGAACGGGCTATAGCCCGGCCGGGGCGTATTGTTGCCGTGGCTGATGACCGCCGGCTGCAAGCCGGCTTGTTTGTCCCGGCGCACCCAGAGCAAGGCCGCGCCCTTGGGAGCGCAGACCCATTTGTGGAGGTTGCCGGTATAATAGGCCGCGCCCAATTCCTCAAGGTCCAGGGGCGCCATGCCGGGCGCGTGCGCCCCATCCACGAGCGTGGCCACACCCCGCCCCTCCAACTGGCGGACCAGGCGCGAGACCGGCAGCACCAGCGCCGTCGGGCTCGTCACATGGTCTATCATAGCCAGGCGCGTGCGAGGGGTAAGGCAACGCAACACCGCCTCGACCACCTGGTCCGGGCTGCGCAAGGGGAACGGGACCGGGGCCACCACCAGCCGGGCGCCGGCCCGGCGGACGGTCTCAAGCAGCACATTGCGGCAGGCGTTGTAATCCTGGTTGGTAGTGAGCAACTGGTCCCCGCGCCGCAGGTTGAGCGAGCGGACCACCGCGTTCACCCCGGTAGTCGCATTGGTGACAAAAACCAGGTCGCGAGGCTGCGCTCCAACAAATCGCGCCACGGCCCCGCGCGAAACCTCAAGCCGCTCTTCGTAGCGCCGCCACAGGAACTGGACCGGTTCGGCCTCCATCCGCGCCCGCAGTTCGGCCTGCAGCTCCAGAATTGGCCGGGGACATGCCCCAAAGGAGCCATGGTTCAGAAACACGATGCCCGGCGCCAAGGCCCAAAACCGGCGAAATCGCGAAGAGGCCGGCGGCCCCAATCCGGGTTGTCGTTTCATCGCGCCATTCTGGCGCGGGGACCCCGAAATGGCGATACATTTGCAAGGGAATGCAGGAGACGAGCGGAAGGTCTCTGATTGATTCTTGGGCGCAGCGAAAGCCTGCTCCCCTCCGAAGCCATTGATCAGAGACTCCTTACGTCGTCTCCTACAGGGAGAGAATGGCGCCCTCTCCGGCGACTTTGTCAATGGCCCTGGGGACGCTCGCGGAGGTCCAGATTGCTTGACACGGAGTTGGGTTTTTGAGACGATGAGCGCCGATTACCATGCAAACCGGAGGCGAGGCCGTCAAGAGGCGAAGGTCGGTGTCAATCAATCAACGGATGGGAACTGGCTTATCCGGCACGGCATGTGCTGGCCGGATGGCTCAATATTGATGAAAAGACTAATATTCAGCGGATGGGCAACTCTGAGTTTGGCTCTGGGCGCATTTGGACAAGGGGAGGTTGACATTTACAACGGGCTTTCCTCTTACGGGGTGGCCATCAATCGCGCCGGCAATTATTACGCCGGGACCTACGGCCTGGAACTCTGGGTACTGAACGGGACCAATGTCCCCGCATCGATCAACTCAGCGACCAACGTTGCGGCCTACGGCGACCTGGCGGCCGCGGGTTTCACGCTCGCAGAGACCTGGAGCGGGCAAACGATGAGCACGCACTCTCTCGGGACGTTGCTCTTAGGGGTCGTGAGCTTGCCCATAGTGAAGCCTCCGGGCAGCAAGGCGGTTTTGGCGCTGGCTGTGTGGACGGGCAATTCCTTGAGTTGGGGTGCCGCCGTTTCGGCAGGCGCAGAAGGAGGAGTGGTGGCGTTCGTGGACCAAACGGTGGACTACACGATAAAGCCGCCGCCCATTCCGCACGACTTGGCGCAAGGCTGGGATGCCTATGGCAAGGACCTGGTCATGACACCCCTGGCGTATCCCGCCAATACTGCCCCGGTGCTGGCGCCGATTGCCGACCAGGTCGCCTATAGCGGCACGTTGTTGAGTTTTAAGGCCAGTGCGACCGACGCCGATCAGCCGCCCCAGAGCTTGACCTTCAGCCTGGGGGCGGGCGCCCCGGCGGGGGCGGGCATCACTCCGGGGGGCCTCTTCACCTGGACACCCACGGCGGCCCAGGCCCCGAGCACGAACCTGATCACAGTGACCGTCACCGACAACGGCGTGCCGCCGCTCTCCGACAGCAAGAGCTTTACCGTGGTGGTCTATGCGCCCAATACGCCGCCGGTCCTGGCCGCCCTGGCCAACCAGAATGTCTATGCCAATACGCTGCTGAGCTTCACGGCCAGCGCAACGGAGATCGACCAGCCGCCCCGGACGCTGACCTTCAGCCTGGGTCCGGGCGCCCCGGCGGGGGCGGGCATCACTCCGGGAGGCATATTTACCTGGACGCCTGCGGCGGCCCAGGCCCCGAGCACCAACCTGATCACGGTGACCGTCACCGACAACGGCGTGCCGCCGCTCTCCGACAGCGCGAGCTTTACCGTGGTGGTCTATGCGCCCAATACGCCGCCGGTCCTGGCCGCCCTGGCTAACCGGAGCGTCCATGCCGGCTCGCTGCTGAGCTTCACGGCCAGCGCGACTGACAGCGATCAGCCGCCCCAGACACTGACCTTCAGCCTGGGTCCGGGCGCCCCGGCGGGGGCGGGCATCACTCCGGGAGGCCTGTTTACCTGGATGCCTGCGGCGGCGCAGGCCCCGAGTACCAACCTGATCACGGTGACCGTCACCGACAACGGCGTGCCGCCGCTCTCCGACAGCAAGAGCTTCAAGGTGCTCGTATGGGCGCCAATCGGTCCGGCGGCGCTGGAGGTGAACAATGCGGATGCCCACCACGGAATTGCGGTTGACGAGGATGGGAATTACTACATGGGCGACTACGGCCTGGAACTCTGGGTGCTGAACGGGACCAATGTTCCGGCGTCAATCAACTCAACGACCAACGTTGTGGCCTACGGCGACCTGGCGGCTGCGGGTTTCACGCTGGCACAGACCTGGAGCGGAGAGGCGATGAGCAGGGATTTTGCCGGGACGTTGCTTTTAGGGGGAGTGGGGTTGCCGATGGTGGAGCCTGCGGGCAGCAAGGTGGCTTTGGCGCTGGCCGCTTGGGCCGGGGATGCTACGAGTTGGGTGGCAGCGGTTGGCGCAGGGGCAAAGGGCGGGGTGATTGCATTTGTGAACGGGACGGTGGATGCGAGTGTGTTGCCGCCGCCGGTTCCACCAGACCTGGCGGCGGGCTGGGACGCTTGCGGCGAGGACCTGGTCATGACACCCCTGGCGCATCCGCCCAACACCCCACCGGTGCTGGCCACCCTGGCTGACCAGAACATCTATGCCAATACGCTGCTGAGCTTCACGGCCAGCGCGACCGACACCGATCAGCCGCCCCAGAGCTTGACCTTTAGCCTGGGTCCGGGGGCGCCGGCGGGGGCGGGCATCACTCCGGGGGGCCTCTTCACCTGGACGCCCGCGGCGGCCCAGGCCCCGAGCACGAACCTGATCACCGTGACCGTCACCGACAACGGCGTGCCGCCGCTCTCCGACAGCAAAAGCTTTACCGTGGTGGTCTATGCGCCCAATACGCCGCCAGTCCTGGCCGCCCTGGCCAACCAGAATGTCTATGCCAATACGCTGCTGAGCTTCACGGCCAGCGCGACCGACACCGATCAGCCGCCCCAGACCTTGACCTTCAGCCTGGGTCCGGGCGCCCCCGCGGGGGCGAGCATCACTCCGGGGGGCCTGTTTACCTGGATACCTGCGGCAGCCCAGGCCCCGAGCACCAACCTGATCACGGTGACCGTCACCGACAACGGCGTGCCGCCGCTCTCCGACAGCGCGAGCTTTACCGTGGTGGTCTATGCGCCCAATACGCCGCCGGTCCTGGCCGCCCTAGCCAACCAGAATGTCTATGCCAATACGCTGCTGAGCTTCGCGGCCAGTGCGACCGACACCGATCAGCCGCCCCAGACCTTGACCTTTAGCCTGGGTCCGGGCGCCCCGGCGGGGGCGGGCATCACTCCGGGGGGCCTCTTCACCTGGACACCCACGGCAGCCCAAGCCCCGAGCACGAACCTGATCACGGTGACTGTCACCGACAACGGCGTGCCGCCGCTCTCCGGCAGCGCGAGCTTTACCGTGGTGGTCTATGCGCCCAATACGCCGCCGGTCTTGGCCGCCTTGGCTAACCGGAGCGTTGATGCCGGCTCGCTGCTGAGCTTCACGGCCAGTGCGACCGACACCGATCAGCCGCCCCAGACACTGACCTTCAGCCTGGCCCGGGGCGCCGGCGGGGGCGGGCATCACTCCGGGAGGCCTGTTTACCTGGATGCCTGCGGTGGCCCAGGCCCCGAGCACCAACCTGATCACGGTGACTGTCACCGACAACGGCGTGCCGCCGCTCTCCGGCAGCGCGAGCTTTACCGTGGTGGTCTATGCGCCCAATACGCCGCCGGTCCTGGCCGCCCTGGCCAACCAGAATGTCTATGCCAATACGCTGCTGAGCTTCACGGCCAGCGCGACTGACACCGATCAGCCGCCCCAGACCTTGACCTTCAGCCTGGGTCCGGGCGCCCCGGCGGGGGCGGGCATCACTCCGGGGGGCATGTTTACCTGGACCCCTGCGGCGGCCCAGGCCCCGAGCACCAACCTGATCACGGTGACTGTCACCGACAACGGCGTGCCGCCGCTCTCCGACAGCAAGAGCTTTACCGTGGTGGTCTATGCGCCCAATACGCCGCCGGTCCTGGCTGCCCTGGCTAACCGGAGCGTCCATGCCGGCTCGCTGCTGAGCTTCACGGCCAGCGCGACTGACACCGATCAGCCGCCCCAGACACTGACCTTCAGCCTGGTCCGGGGGCGCCGGCGGGGGCGGGCATCACTCCGGGAGGCCTGTTTACCTGGATGCCTGCGGTGGCCCAGGCCCCGAGCACCAACCTGATCACGGTGACCGCCACCGACAACGGCGTGCCGCCGCTCTCCGACAGCAAGAGCTTCAAGGTGCTCGTATGGGCGCCAATCGGTCCGGCGGCGCTGGAGGTGAACAATGCGGATGCCCACCACGGAATTGCGGTTGACGAGGATGGGAATTACTACATGGGCGACTACGGCCTGGAACTCTGGGTGCTGAACGGGACCAATGTTCCGGCGTCAATCAACTCAGCGACCAACGTTGCGGCCTACGGCGACCTGGCGGCTGCGGGTTTCACGCTGGCACAGACCTGGAGCGGAGAGGCGATGAGCAGGGATTTTGCCGGGACGTTGCTTTTAGGGGGAGTGGAATTGCCAATGGTGGAGCCTGCGGGCAGCAAGGTGGTTTTGGCGCTGGCCGCTTGGGCCGGGGATGCTACGAGTTGGGTGGCAGCGGTTGGCGCAGGGGCAAAGGGCGGGGTGATTGCATTTGTGAACGGGACGGTGGATGCGAGTGTGTTGCCGCCGCCGGTTCCGCCAGACCTGGCGGCGGGCTGGGACGCTTGCGGCGAGGACCTGGTCATGACACCCCTGGCGTATCAACCCGGGAATCAGACGATCGCCGGTTTAGCCAACGATGGCTACCTTGCGGGTTCGACCGTCTTTTTTGATGCTAACTTTAACGGGATTCTGGATGCCGATGAACCGTTGACCCAGACCGACGAGAGCGGCCATTTCAATCTGGTGATCGACCTGGCCAGGTTCGACACGAATCACAACGGGAGACTGGATGCGCAAGAAGGGCGTTTGGTAGTGGCCGACGGACTGGACATCGCGACCGGTCTGCCGCTAAGGACAGTCATGACAGCGCCGGTGGGTTCGACGGTGGTGAACCCGCTCACGACGTTGACGCAGACGATGTTGGAGCAAAACCCCGGAATGACGACAACCCAGGCCCAGGCGACGGTACAACAGGCCCTGGGTATTACCAACAACGTGGATTTGAGCCATTACGATGCGCTTGCCGGGAGCGCGACCAATGACCCGGCTGCTGTCTCCGTGTTAAGCGCCGCTGCCCAGATTCAGGACACCGTGGTGCAGATAGCGGCACTGGTCAGCAGCGCGGCCACCAACCACAGCCCGGAGGATGCGGCTGCAACCGTCATGCAGGCGCTGGCGGCCAGGGCGCAAACCGATGGCACTTTGAACCTGGGGACGCTGGCGGGGGTTTCCAACCTGATCACTCAGAGCCTGGCGGCAGCCGGAACGCAGATGTCGAGCAACGTGACCAGCGGGGCGGCGAGCGTGATTTCCAGCGTCAATCAATTGAGGGAGACCCTCGTGGCAACTGCCCCTGATAGCACCGCGGCCGCCCAGTTAATCGTCCAGGTCCAGGTGGTCGCCCAGGGAAGCTCGGCCCAATCGCTCCAGGACGCCGCCAACGGCGCCCAAACGATTGACGATGTCGTCGTGGCCTTTACCGGGGCAGGGTTGAGCCAGGCGACGGCCAATGCGCCGGTGGGTGATCTGACGGGAACCGCGGTCCAGGCCGGGACGTTCGCCTTCGGCCAGCCGGCCTTCCGGGTGAATCAAGATGGAATCGCCGTGCCGGGTTCAGATGTCACCGTTATCCGGGTAAACGGCAATCAAGGTTCTGTAACCGTGAGGGTGAGGTTGAGTGACGGCACGGCCACAGCCGCCGCCGGCGATTATCGCCCCGGCTCAATCGATGTCACCTTTGACGACAATGAAATCAGCAAGACTGTTGATTTGAGCGCCTCTCTCATTGCCAACCCGGCGATGCAGGGGGGAGCGACCATTAACTTGAGCCTCTCCCTGGCGCCCGGTTCGCCTGCCGGGGCAAGTTTAGGGAGCCAAACCAACGCCGTGGTGAGCCTGGTCAGCGTAAGCTCTCCGGGAACGTTTGCGTTCAGCAGCGGCGCCTATTCCGAGCGAGGGGACGGGAGGTCTCTGTCGCCGGTGCTGGTGACGCGAAGCGGGGGAAGTGCCGGGGCGGTTACGGTGGTAGTGACACCCTTCGAGATTCCGGGAGGAGCGGTCGCCGGGCTGGACTTCATCGGCACCCCAATCGAGGTTACGTTCCAGGATGGGAACTTGAACCGCCTGGTCTCGATCCCGATTTTGAACGAGCGCGTGCTCGGGGCGGACGAACCGTTTGGCATCAGGCTGAGCCTTCAAGCCGGCGCCCCGGCAGGGGCGGCGATTGGCTCCGTGTCGAACGCGGTAGTGACAATCGTGACCGATGCGGCGCACAACCCGCAGGTGCGTATGGTGTCTGTGAGCCGGCCTGCGGCGGGCCAATGCAAGATACGGTTTTCGGGCCCTAAGGGGCTGGCCTATGAGCTGCAGGCCAGCAGCAATTTGCGGACTTGGAGGGCAGTGACCTCGGGGGTATTGCGCTCGGGCCAAGCCGAGGCGGTTGATAGGGTCGGCACCGAGGCCGCTTGCTTCTATCGCGTGAGGCTGCTCAACCTGGACGCAAAGGCGGCAACGGGGCTATAGTGTGAGCGGTGTTTAAGCTGCCATGAATCAGCGGCCGTTCTGCTATTTTGACTGCAATGCCACGACCCAAGTTGCGCCGGAGGTGATTCGAGGCGATGCTGCCGTTCTTGCGGCAGCAATGGGGCAACCCTTCCAGCGCCTACGGCTTCGGGCAGGAGGTCGCCCGGCGCCTGGACGAGGCCCGGGTCAAGGCCGCGGCCTTGATCAAAGCCGAACCGCAGGAGATTGTCTTTACGAGCGGCGGCACCGAGAGCAACAACGCCGCCCTGCACAGCGCCCTGCTCACCCGCCCGGAGTGCCGGCACGTGGTCACCACTGCCGTCGAGCACCCGGCCATCCTCAAATTCTGCGGCTTCCTCCAGAAACAGGGCTGCACGGTCACGGTGCTGCCGGTGGACTCGGGGGGCGGGCTGGACCTGGACCTCGTGGAAAAGTCAATGCGGCCCGACACCGCCATCGTGTCGGCGATGTGGGCCAACAACGAGACCGGCGTGCTGTTCCCCATCGCCGAGATCGCCGCCCTCTGCCGCAGCAAAGGCGTGCGG
Organism: uncultured bacterium; assembly: GCA_963713735.1. Taxonomy (GTDB): domain Bacteria; phylum Verrucomicrobiota; class Verrucomicrobiia; order Limisphaerales; family UBA8199; genus CAVQND01. The sequence goes on along the minus strand of CAVQND010000007.1, from coordinate 127,904 downwards.
TGCCACACGGACGCCGTCCAGGCGGCCGGAAAGCTCAAAATCGACGTCAAAGCGCTGGGGGTGGATTTCCTGTCGCTCTCCGCCCACAAGCTGCACGGGCCCAAAGGCATCGGCCTGCTTTACGTGAAGCGCCGCACCCAATATCAGCCCTATCTCCTGGGTGGGGGCCAGGAGCGGGGCCGGCGCGGCGGGACCGAAAACGTCCCGGGGATTATCGCCTTCGGCCGGGCCGCCGAACTGGCCCTGGCAAATCTGGAGTTGGAGAACACACGCGTTCGCGCCTTGCGCGATCGACTGGAAACCGGGCTTTTGTGCGGCATCGCGGGAGCGGCGCGCAACGGCGCGCCCGAGCCGCGCCTGCCCAACACGGCCAACCTGGCCTTCGAGGGCGTCGAAGCCGAGGGCCTGCTTTTGCTCCTGGACCAGGCCGGGGTCTGCGCCTCGAGCGGTTCGGCCTGCTCCTCCGGCGCCCTGGATGCTTCGCACGTGCTGAGCGCGATGGGCTGCAGCGCCGCCCGGGCGCGCAGCAGCATCCGTTTTAGCCTGGGGATTTACAACACCGCAGCCGAGGTGGAGTATCTGTTGCAATGCCTGCCGGGCCTGGTGGCCAGGGTGCGGGAAAGTATGAAGGATGAAGGATGAAGGATGCGGCGTCATCCTTCATCCTTTATCCTTTATCCTTTATCCTTCATCCTTCATCCTTTGGTATGCGTGAGCGGTTTAATTCCATCTACGCGCACGGGTTCATCCGGGCGGCGGTCTGCATCCCATCGTTGCGAGTGGCGGATCCGCCGTTCAATCTGGAGCGGACTCTGGAGCTGGCGCGGCAGGCCTCGGAAGCCCAGGCGACCGTGGCCTTGTTTCCGGAACTGGGCCTCTCGGCCTACTCGAATGAGGATCTGTTTCACCAGGACGCACTGCTGGAGGCTGCCAAAGCCGCCGTGGCGCGGTTGGTCAAGGAGAGCGAAGAGTTGGCGCCCGTCCTGATCGTGGGGGCGCCGTTGCGATTCGAAGCCAAGCTGTTCAATTGCGCGGTCATTCTCTACCGCGGCCGGGTGCTGGGCCTGGCGCCAAAGACCTACTTGCCCAATTACCGCGAGTTCTACGAGAAGCGGCAGTTCACCTCTGCCCGGCAAGCCGTGAGCCGCGAGGTCGTTTTCCTGGGGCAGCCCGTGCCGTTGGGCAACGACCTGGTCTTTGAGGCGATCAATGTGGAGGGATTCAAGCTGCACGTTGAGATTTGCGAGGACGTATGGTCGCCGATTCCGCCCAGCACCTACGCGGCGCTGGCGGGGGCGACCGTGCTGGCCAATCTTTCGGCCAGCAACATCATCATCGGCAAGGCCGACTACCGCCGCAAATTGTGCGCGTCGCAATCGGGCAAGTGCATCGCCGCCTATCTCTACTCCGCTGCCGGGCCGGGGGAATCGACGACCGACCTGGCCTGGGACGGGCACGCGCTAATCTATGAAAACAGCGATTTGCTGGCGGAGGCGGAGCGGTTTGCCAATCGCGAGCAGATGATCACCGCCGACATCGACCTGGAGCGGCTGGGGCAGGATCGGATGCGCATGACCAGCTTTCAGGATTCACTGGCCGAATGCCGGGAGCGGGTTCAAGCGGTGCGCCGCGTCCCTTTCGAGCTGCGCCTGCCGGCCGGAGAAGTCCCCCTCCGCCGGAAGATTGCCCGGTTTCCCTACGTGCCCAGCGATGCGCTGGAGCGCGACCAGCGTTGTTTCGAGGCCTACAACATCCAGGTCCACGGCCTGCTCAAACGGCTTTCCCACACCGGCATCCAACGCGTGGTCATCGGCATCTCCGGCGGGTTGGATTCCACCCAGACCCTGATCGTCGCCGCCAAGGCGATGGACCGGCTGGGGTTGCCCCGCCAGAATATCCTGGCCTACACCATGCCGGGTTTCGCCACCAGCGATCTGACCCGCGCCAACGCCCGCCAACTCATGCGCGCCCTGGGCGTGAGCGCCGGCGAAATCGATATCCGTCCGGCCTGCCTCCAGATGTTCCGCGACATCGGCCATCCCTTCGCGCGCGGCGAACCGGTGTACGATGTGACTTTCGAAAACGTGCAGGCCGGCGAGCGAACCTCGCACTTGTTCCGCCTGGCCAACCTCCATCAGGCCCTCGTTCTGGGCACCGGCGACTTGAGCGAATTGGCCTTGGGCTGGATGACCTACGGCGTGGGCGACCACATGTCGCACTACAACGTGAACGTTTCGGTCTCCAAAACGCTCATCCAATACCTCATCCGCTGGGTCATCTCCTCCGGCCAGTTCGACGCCGCCACTAACGCCACTCTCCAGGCCATCCTCGATACGGAGATCTCTCCGGAGTTGGTGCCCCATGCCGCTGGCGACTCGAGCCGGCCTGCCCAAAAGACAGCCGAAACCGTCGGCCCTTACGAACTACAAGACTTCAACTTGTACTACCTCACCCGCTATGGCTTCCGTCCGAGCAAGATTGCGTTCCTGGCCTGGCAGGCCTGGGGTGACAAAAACCGCGGGGATTGGCCGGACCTGTTGCCCGCCGAGAAACGCCTGGCTTATGACCTTCCCACCATTCGAAAGTGGCTCGAGGTCTTCCTTTTCCGCTTCTTCCAGCTCAGCCAGTTCAAACGCTCGGCCATTCCCAACGGCCCGAAAGTCGGCTCCGGCGGCTCCCTCTCGCCGCGCGGGGACTGGCGCGCGCCCAGCGACGCCGAGGCCGGCGTCTGGCTCGAGGAGTTGCGCGAAAATGTGCCTCCTGACTGACGTAGCGCAGACTTCGAGTCTGCCGTATCGCGGAGTTCCAATCCGCAGCCGTCCGTCCGTGCCGGCGGCGTGGGTGTTTCCGCCCCCCTGCCGGCTGGAAGCCGGCGCTGGAGTTTGGACATTCCGGATGACCGCGTCGGGGCAAAACGGGCACCGCGTAGCGGTGCCTTGAAGTTAGCCGTGGACTTCCAGTCCACGGTCTGAGGCGTTGGAATCGGCGTGCGTCGCGTAGCGACGCTTGATAGTCTTGCGCCGCACCATCAAGTTAAACAACTCCCTAACGCTATGGCTAATACCTTCACCTGCCTCCGCTATCACGTGGTCTTCTTCGGGGTGGATACGGGAAAACTTGCCGGGGTGCCGTGGCTTTGGCTGGCAAGATGGCTGTGGCGCCTTTACGGTGAGTGAATCGCAAGTGCCCGAGGTGGAGGAGTACCTCCGGGGCCAGCGCGAACACCACCGGGTGAGGACTTCCCAGGAGGAGTACCGGGCGTTGCTGGATCGGCATGAGATTGAGTACGAAGAGCGGTATTTGTGAGGTTGAGAGCGGATCGGGCCTGTCCTTCCAGCGTCGCTACGCGACGCGGGTCATCCTGGGCGACGGGAACCGTGGACTGAAAGTCCACGGCTACCATCAGGCACCGCTGCGCGGTGCCAAGCCGCCCTGGCGCTTCAGATCGCAGCACTGGCGTCCGGCAAACCTAAAGTCACACAGGGAAAATGTCCAAACTCCAGTGCCGGCTGGAAGCCGGCGATACAGCAGGTTGGAAACCTGCGCTACGCTGCCGCCGTCCTCCTCTGGCCGCTTGTGCTTGCGCTCTTTGCGTTCTCTTCCCTGGGGGGGCCAAGGCTTCTTTGACGGCAGCCAGGGCAGTTCCCCTCCCCGAAAACAACGCTCGACGTTATCTCGGCGAAGCCTTGCCACCCGGCAAAAAGTCATCGCCCGGCAGGAAGTCCCTTTCCCCGCGCACTAAAGTGCCGGCAGGCTTCCTGAGCGATGCAACAAGGGGCCAGACCGGGTTTGACAATCGAGTTAAATAATGACCGGATAAGGGCTTAGGACGTGGAATGGTTGCTTGTTTGCCCTCCGGCGCTACCGGCAAAGACCGGGACGGCCAGTTCTTTACGGGGATGGCATGATAGCTGCTTTTTGCGTCATGGACCACAGCGCTGTTGCTGTGGGCCTGAGTATTTCAAGCTATGGCTATGAAAGAACCTTGCGCGATGAGGATACCGGTGATGATGCCGGGCGTGGATAAAAACCGATTGTCGGGCGACGAACTTGTGTCTCCCGAGCGAAGCGGGGCCGACGCCGACGACCCTTTGCAGGTCCTGCTCGCCAACGCCCCGGACGCCATCTATTTCAAAGACCGCAGCTCGCGTTTTGTCCACTTCAGCAGATCCTTCAGCCGACTGTTCGGCGTCGAAGAGCCGGAAGCGATTCGCGGCAAGACCGATTTCGATTTTTTCACCGAGGAGCACGCCCGGCCCGCGTTCGACGACGAGCAGGAAATCATCCGCACCGGCAAGCCGATTGTCGGGAAGCTGGAAAAGGAGACGCACCGGGACGGGCGGATAAGCTGGGCGTTGACGACCAAGATGCCCTGGCGGGATCGGCAGGGCAACATCATCGGGATCTTCGGCATTTCCAAGGATGTGACGACGCTCAAGCAGGCAGAGGACAAGTTGGCCAACGAACGTGAACTGCTCCGCACTCTGCTGGACAACATTCCCGACCGCATTTATTTCAAGGATCGCCAGTCGCGTTTTGTCCACTTGAGCAAGTCCTTCGGGCTCTTCCACGGCCTCTCCTCCGAAGGGATCATTGGCAAGACGGATGCCGACCTGTTCACGGAAGAGCATGCCCGGCTCGCCCTGGAGGATGAGCAGGCGATCCTCCGCACCGGCAGGCCGATCATCGGCAAGATGGAGAAGGAAACTCACTCCAATGGCCATGTCACCTGGGCGTTGACCAGCAAAATGCCGTGGCGCGAGACGGCCGGCAATATTATCGGCACGTTCGGCATCTCGAAGGACGTTACGGCCCTCAAGCTGGCGGAGGCGGAGCTGGAAAGTGCGCACCAGCGGCTGGTGGAAACCTCCCGCCTGGCGGGCATGGCGGAGGTGGCCAGCGACGTGTTGCACAACGTTGGCAACACGCTCAACAGCATCAATGTCTCGTGCAGCCTGGTCATTGACGCGATCAAACAGTTGAATTTCAATAACCTGGCCCGCATCCCTTCGCTGCTCCAGGAAAACGCGGGGCGGCTTGACGAGTTCCTCACCAACGACCCGCGAGGCAAGCACATCCCGCAGTATCTGGCCGGTATCCCCGAAAGATTCGAGGAGAAGAAGAGTTTCCTGCTCGGCGAGCTGGGCCAATTGCGCGAGCACATCGATCATGTCAACCAGATCGTCGCCATGCAGCAGAGCTATGCCCAGGTCGCCGGCGTCCAGGAACCGGTCGATATCGCCCAGTTGGTCGAGGACGCCATCCAAATCAACGCGGCCGCCTTGCAGCGGCACACGATCCAGTACCGCCGTGACCTCGAGCCGCTGCCCCCGTTCCTGGTCGATAAGCACAAGGTGCTCCAGATCCTCATCAACGTCATTCGCAACGCCAAATACGCCCTGAGCGAGTCCCAATCCCCGCAGAAGCTCATGACCTTGCGCGTGCGCCGCGCCGCTGACGGCCAAGTGGAAATCCAGGTCACCGATAACGGCGTTGGCATCCCGGCCGAGAATCTCACCCGCATCTTCGCCCATGGCTTCACCACCCGGCGCAACGGCCACGGCTTCGGCCTCCACAGCGGCGCCCTGGCCGCCCGCGAACTGGGCGGCACCCTTTCCGCTCAAAGCGATGGCCCCGGCCACGGCGCCACCTTCACACTCACCTTGCCCTTCAGACCACTGACGGAGAATTAGGGCCCTTTCCAGGCTCGCCAATCGCGGGGCGGGGCGGCTACAGTTCTGGCGGACAAAACGTCATGAACCTGAACCGAAGGCTGCTTGTTCTGCACATTCTGCTGGCCGGCCTGGTGCCGGGACCGGGCTTTGGGCAGGAAGAGAAGCCCCCCGCTACGCCGGCCGAGCTGCAAGAGCGCCTGGCCGGCCTGCTCTCGCAGCCGAGATTCGGGGCGGCACTGTGGGGTGTGAAAATCGTTTCGCTGGACACCGGCAAGACCCTCTTCGAGCACAATGCCGGCAAGCTCTTGAGCCCGGCCTCCAACGTCAAGCTTTACACGGTGGCGCTGGCCCTGGACCGGCTTGGTCCGGATTATCGCATCCGGACTTCTCTTTATGCCAAAGCCAGGCCCGACCCCGGCGGCACGCTCGCGGGCGATGTCATCGTTTATGGCCGCGGCGATCCGACGATTAACGCCCGCCTGCACGGCGGCGATGTCCTCAAGGCCCTTGAACCGTTGGCCGCCGCCCTCACGAACGCCGGGGTCAAGCGCATCGCGGGCGACCTGGTTGGGGACACCAGTTTCTTTCGCGGCCCGGAATTTGGCTCTGGCTGGGCCTGGGACGACCAGGAGTACGGCTACGGGGCGGAGATCTCATCACTGACGATCAACAACAACACGCTCCAGGTGGTGGTCAGGCCAGGCGAGCGCGTCGGGGCGCCTTGCAGGCTCACGGTCCTGCCCGCAACGGGTTATCTCACGCTGAGCAATCGAACCGAGACCGTCCCCAAAGGTCAACGGCGCACCGTGAGGTTTTATCGCCTGCCCGACGAAAACGTGGTCTATGCCTTCGGCCAGGCGCCGATCGAGGACTCCGGCTCGACGGAAGAAGTAACGCTGCATAACCCCGCCGGCCTGTTTATCGCCTGGTTCAGAGACGCCCTGGCCCGACACGGCATCACTGTCAGCGGCCACCTCCGGACGTTGAACTGGCTGGACCGCCAGGTGGACCCGCTGGATTGCAGCCGGATGGTCGAACTCGGGGCGTCGGAATCGCTCCCGTTGCGGGACCTCGCCCGCCAGGTGCTAAAGCCGTCGCAGAACCTTTACGCCGAGCTTCTCCTGGCCCACCTGGGCGAGAAAGAGCGCACCACTGACACTCCCCCCGGCCGCACCTCCGAGGAACTGGGCATACGCCAGCTCGATCCATTCCTGGCCCAAGCTGGCGTCAACAGGGGCGAGGTGTTCTTCAATGAAGGCTCCGGACTGTCTCGGGAAAACCTCACCACCCCCAATGCCACAGTTGCCTTGCTTGGCTTCATGAGCCGGCATCCTTGCGGGGAAATCTTCCTTGAGGCCCTGCCCATCGCCGGGGTGGACGGCACCCTCAAGGACCGCATGAAAAACACCCCCGCCGCCGGCAATGTGCGCGCCAAGACCGGTTCCTTGCGCTGGGCCAATTCCCTGTCGGGCTACCTCACCACGGCCGCCGGCCAGCGCCTCGCCTTCTGCATTATGCTCAACCGCTATCACAACCCCGACCCCGGCCGCCCCGCGCGCGCCGAGCTCGATGCCATTGCCGTGATGCTGGCGGGCCTGGCCGCCAAGTGGGAGTAGCTGGAGCTGTCCTAAAAGCCGGGCGAACGGAAGACTTTGTCGCAACCTTTGTCGCGACCTTTCTCGAATTGGCCATTTTTCGACAAAGTTGGCGACCAAGGTTGCGACAAAGGTCTGGAGTCGGAGTTTCTGGGACCGGGTCTAGCCGGATATTTCACGGGTTTCGCCAACTGGAAGGCGTAGCGCAGGCTTCTAGCCTGCTGTATCGCGGATTTCCAATCCGCAGATGCTCCCAAGCACGTAGAGCCTGCCGACTTGAAGTTGGCGATACAGCAGGTTGGAAACCTGCGCTACGCAGCGTCGGCAGCCCAGCACCGCTCTTAGGCTGGACCACTGTCTATCAACATCTTCTCTTTTTGAAAGAAGTTTTGGTTGCGGCTTCGCCGCGCTGCGAAATATCCGGGCTAGCTACCTCGCCATCAGAAGCAATTCCTCGGCTATCTGGACGGCATTGAGCGCCGCGCCTTTGAGGAGTTGGTCCCCAGAAACCCAGAAGCATAGGCCGTTGTCCATCGCGCAGTCTTTGCGCACCCGGCCCACGGCGCAATTGTCCTTTTCCGCCTGGTAGAGCGGGAGGGGATATTCGCAGTTGGCCGGGTTGTCGATCACGTCCAGCCCGGGCGCCTGCCGGAGGGCGGCCAGCGCCGCTTCGACGGTCACCGGCCTCTCAAACTCGGCGCTCACGGCGACGGAATGGGCCCGGTAAACCGGCACCCGCACGCAGGTCACACTGGCCCGGAAGGTGGGATGGTGCATGATCTTGCGGCCCTCGTTCTCCATCTTCATCTCCTCTTTGGTGTAGCCCGAGGGCAGAAAGGAATCAACTTGCGGCATCACGTTGAACGCGATTTGGTGCGGATACACTTGGCGGGTCACCGGCTCGCCTTTGACCACTTGAGCTACCTGGCGTTCGAGTTCGGCGATGGCCTTGGCGCCGGTGCCGGACACAGCCTGGTAGCTCGAGGCAAAAATCCGCCGGCAGCCGAAGGCCCGGTGCAGCGGGTAGAGGGCCATGAGCGTGATGGCGGTGGTGCAGTTCGGGTTGGCGATGATGCCGCGGTGCTCCTTGACGTCCCCGGCGTTGATTTCCGGCACCACCAGCGGAACCTGGTTGTCCATGCGGAAGGCGCTCGAATTATCCACTACCACGCAGCCCGCCCGCACGGCCAGCGGCGCGTATTCCCGGGAAATGGCGCCGCCCGCGCTGAACAGGGCCAACTCCACACCCTCGAATGAATCCTTGGTCAGTTCCTTGACCGCAATCACCTTGTCCCGGAACTTCAGCCGCTTGCCCAGTGAACGCGCCGAGGCGAGCAACGTCAGTTTCCCCGCCGGGAAATCGCGTTTTTCCAGGGTCTTGATCATCTCAATGCCGACGGCGCCCGTCGCACCGACCACAGCCACATGCGGTTTGCGATTCATAGTAATGCAGTCATACAGGGGGTCCACAATATACCGGGCGCCCTGCGGGCGCAACCCGCTTTCCGGGCCCAAATCCACTCGGGGCGCATTTCACTTTTTTGGGTAACCGCTCCTAATCGTAATCTTAATCCTGCTCTTAGTCAGGGAGAGTGCCCGCCGCCCAGGAATTCATCCCGGAGGGATGACAGATGGCAGCCTTCATACTTCATACTTTTGCCCTGCAGCGGCGGCGGCTGGACGCCCCCCGGCGCCCACATCCAAGGGGAGGGTGAAGTAGAAGGTGGCGCCGTGGCCGAGCTGGCTTTTGGCCCAGACGCGGCCGCCGTGGCTTTGGACGATGTGTTTGACGATAGCGAGGCCGAGCCCGGTGCCGCCCTGTTCGCGTGAGCGGGCTTTGTCAACGCGATAGAACCGCTCGAAGAGACGTTCCAGGGACTCGGGCGGAAGGCCGGGACCATCGTCCTGGACTGAAACTTCGACTTGCCCGCCTTCGGCCAGGCAACCGCCGACGATGACCTGCCCCTCCGGGCGGCCGTACTTGATGGCATTGTCTATGAGGTTGCTCAGGACCTGCTCGAGGCGGCTGGGGTCGGCGCGCACGGCCAGGATCGGCGCCTGGTTGGCCAGGCGCAGGTTTCCGGCCTGGGCGCGCGCCTTGAAGTCATCGAGGACCTTTTGGACCACCGACCGAAGCGGCACGGGCTGAAGGTCAAGTTTGACGCGGCCGGATTCCAACTCGGAAATCACCAGCAAGTCCTCGATGAGCAATCGCAGCCGGCCGGTGTTGCGCTCGATGGTCCGCAGGAATTTGACGGCGACCTCGGGATTGTCCTTGGCGCCGTCCAGGAGGGTTTCGACGTAACCCTGGATGAGGGAGAGGGGGGTGCGGAGTTCGTGGCTGACGTTGGCGACGAAGTCTTTGCGTGTGTTCTCGAGCTGCTTGAGGCGGGTCAAATCGTGGCAGACGAGGACCGTGCCGTGGCGCCGGCCAAGGTCGTTAAGGATGGCGGCCCCGTTGACCGCCAGCCATCGCTCCGTCGGGTCGGAGAGGCGGATTTGCCTGCCGAGCACCTGCTTTTGCGTCCCCAACAAATCCACCAACTCGGCCAATTCATGGAGGCGCAGGGCCTCGATGAGAGTGCGGGAACGGATGTCGGCAGTCAAACCGAACAGGTCAATGAAGGCGCGATTGGCCAGCAGGATTCGGCCGTGCTCGTCCAGCACCACCAATCCCTCGGCCATGCTGTCGAACAGGGCCTCCTGCTGAGTCTGAAGTTGAGTCAGGGCGCCCCGGTGCGCTTCTTTGAGCCGCTCGATTTCTGTCCGGGCCGACTCCTGCGCCCGCGTCCATTTGGCCTGCCGCACCCAGTGCAGGGCGGCCAGGGCGGCCAGGGCCAGGAGAAGCAGCGCGGGGGTCCACACTTGCTCAAGCCTCGGTGAAGCGGTAGCCGACGCCCCGCACGGTATCGAGAAGCCTGGCGGCCGGGCCGAGTTTTTCCCGCAGGCGGCGCATGTGCGTGTCCACGGTCCTGGTATCAACGAGGCTATTGTAATCCCAGACGTTGCGGAGCAGTTGCTCGCGCGATTGCACCCGCCCGCGCCGCTGAGCCAGGATGGTCAGGAGCTTGAATTCGGTGGCCGTCAGCTCGATCTGCTTGCCGTGCCAGCTCACCAGGTGCCGGGGCGCGTTGATGACCAGGTCGCCGAACTTGAGGACCGCCGGCTCTTCGGCGGCGGCCTGGCTGCGTTGAAGGATTTTTTTGATCCGCAAGATCAACTCGCGCGGGCTGAAGGGCTTGGTGATATAATCGTCGGCCCCGAGTTCGAGGCCGAGGATGCGGTCAATCTCAGCCGCCTTGGCGGTCACCATTACGATGGGCAGGGCCGCGGTGAGCGGGTCGCGCCGGACCATCTTGCAGACCTCGAGGCCATCGATTTCGGGCAGCATGAGGTCCAGGACAATCAAGTTCGGCAAGAGGGCGCGCGCCTTCTTGAGGGCCTCGGCGCCATCGGCCGCCGTCACGACCTCGAACCCGGCCTGCCTGAGGTTAAACTCGACCAACTCGACCGCCTCCGGTTCATCGTCGACCACGAGGATCTTGGGTTTCATGCCGCAACATGAATAACACGGCGCCCCCCCCCGGACAATCCCGCAATTGTCACAGTAGTGTTACGGGGCGCACGAGAGACTTCTTCCAGGGTCCCCGCCTGCCGCATAAATGCGGCCTGGAGTTTGGACATTTTCTGGAGACTCGGCATTGTCATCGGCTCCCGTCAGCGTCGCAAGCCGGAGGCTTGCAAGAGAGTGGCCGGAGGTCGCCAGGGGCACAGGGGCGCGACCTCCGGGCGGGCAACAGAACAGTTCAGTTCACCCCGGCAGGGGTGACGGAAAAGCGCGCCCCGCGGCACTCAGGCCGCCTCGACTTGCGCCCGCCTCCGCGGAGTTTCTGTTCCTGTACAGGGCGAGGCTACAACAGATATTTCGGATCATAATCCACGCCGTTGCGCTCCAGCAGATGCTTGAGTTCGTCCGCGAAGCTGATCTTGCGATGGTGCGCCTCCTGACCCGCGATGTACTGGCGCAGGGCCAGCCCGTGGGTCCAGCTCACGGTAAGTATCGTATAGCCTTCCTGCCAACTGAACCCAGGTTCCAGGTTCTCTGCCACCCATACCGAGGAGGACTTCTTGAACTCCCGGACCACCTCGGCTGGTGTGTGGGTCGTTTTGAGGCTGACCAACAGATGCACATGATCCTCCACCCCGCCGACGGTTTCTGCAATCCCCCCAAGTCCCCGCACCGCGCCGCCCAAGTACCTCGTGGACACGCGTGCGCCATTGCGGTCGAAGGAGGGGCCGCCGCTCTTTTGTGCTGAAAAAGATATGATAATGGAGACTATAGAATGTACTGCCCATAACTGCTTTCTATCACCCCTGCCGAGGTGAATTGGACCAATTTGTCGCCTAGCCGGAGGTCGCCTTCCGGCGACCTCCGGCCACTGTCTTGCAACCCTCCGGGTTGCCATTTGCTGCCCAGTATCAGCGCCAGGATTCATCCGAGTCGAACAAAGAACTTCCAGACTTCAGGCCAAAATGTCCAAACTCCAGGCCGCATTCATGCGGCAGGGGAGAATTTTGCCGCGCGCCCAGCGTTATGCCCGCTCAGGCCAGGGCTTTGAGCCGCCAGCCGGCCCGGGTACTGGCGGCGGACAAACTGGTTGGCTTCGTGGAGGTCGAACTGGAGCTTGGCGGCGTCCCATTTGAGGGTGGTTTGAGGGAAGCGGGAGGCGACGCCACCCAGAAGGACCGATTCGGTCAGAGGCCCGGAGTAGTCGAACGGGGTTGAAGTGGAGTTATGGCCCAGGCAGGCGCCGACGAACTCGCCCCAGTGATTGCCGGAACTGACCTCCGGGTATTTCAAGCCATCGAACTTCCTGGCCGGATAGAGGAGTGGGCGGGCAACGTGCGGCAGGACCAGCGCGCCTCCGGCGCCGACGAAGATGGAGCCGGTGGGCATCGGGTCGCCCTCCAGCAGCGCCAGGACATCGGGCGGCGGTCTCTGCGCGCCGTCATACCAGGTGAGGTGCAGGTTCTTTTCGGCGGTAAAAGGAGTGGCCTCGAAGACGTAATGGATGCGCGAGTCCACGGCCCAGTTCCATTCATTGGGGGCCGGGCCTTCGGAACGGACGGAAATCGGTTCACGGAGGCGCAGGGCGCTAAAGACGGGGTCGAAGATATGGCAGCCCATGTCGCCGAAGGTGCCGGTGCCGAAGTCGAGGCGTTTGCGCCAATTGGCCGGGTGATAATAGGCCTGGCCTATGAAAGGCCGCCGCGCACAGACCCCCAGCCAGAGGTCCCAGTCGAAGCCGCTGGGCACGGCGTCTTCGCCGGTGGGACGCGGGGCGGGGTCGCCCCAGGACTTGGGGCACCAGGAGTGGATTTCCTTGACCTTGCCAATCGCGCCCGCCTGGATGAGCAAGATGGCCGCCTGGTAATGAGCGGTGGCGTGGACTTGGATGCCCATCTGGGTGACCAATTTCTTGCGGGCGGCAAACTCAGTGAGTCTGCGGACCTCATAGAGGTCGTGGGCGAGCGGTTTCTCGCCGTACACGTGCTTGCCCAACTGCATCGCGCTCATGGCCATCACGGCATGCATGTGGTCGGGCGTGGAGACGTTGACTGAGTCGAGGTTCTTTTCTTCGGCCTCGAGCATTTGCCGCCAGTCCTGGTAAACCCGGGCCTGGGGAAACCGCTTCCTGAGTTCGGCGGCAAACTCGAGGTCAACCTCCGCCGCGGCCACCAAGTCGAGTTCCTTGAATCTGGCCAACTCGTTGAGGTCCTGCCAGGCCATGCCCCAGGCGCCAAAGCTGGCATGGCGCAACCGGCCGCTGGGCGGCCGGGCGATGAGGTTGCGCGTGACCAACGGGGCCGCCGCGAGCGTGGCGCCGAGGGTCTTGAGGAAAGAACGACGCGATAGGGGCTGGAGAACTCTCATAAAGCAAACCAAAAGTCCGCCTGCGCCCGCCCAGGTTTCACGCCTCTTTCACGGGCACGGGATGTTCCGGGGAATGGACGACCTTGATGCCGTAGAGTTGGCAGAAGGCCTCAACCATACGCCGATGATTGCCGAGCGTGACCACCTGGTGGAAGCCGAGCACATCGCGGCAGTCTTCGATGTTGTCCATCTTGATCTCGACCGAGGTGCGGCAACCGCCGGCAGGGGGGGTATCAATGTTGCTCACCACCGTGCCGGTATCGAGGATGAGTGAATTGGGGTTCTGGAAGCGGATGAGGGACACCACGCCGCCCACCGGCCATAACACTTGCACCGAGACACCCAAGCCGGACTCGGAATGGCTGCGGAGGATGTACGGGGCGGGTTCCTGGTTAAAACCGTTGAGGCGCGAGCCGGAGACGCAGTGGGCGGCCACGAGCAGGTTCTTGGCGGTCTCGGCGACGGGGTCGTTCATGTAACCCGGGCGGTCCAGCAAGTAACTGGTCAGCATGAGCGAGGCCGCGCCAAACAGGTCGGCCTCACAGCCGCAGGTGACGCCCATGTCCTGGAACATGGTCCAGGCGCCGCAGGGCGGCGTGGGAAGGACTTTGGCGCTGACCATGCCCAGGCAGTCCATCGAGATGGCGTTGGCCTGCTCATCGGACATCAGGCGCTTGGCAGTCGTATAGGTGCGGGCGGAGTTGAGGCTGTCCTGCCAGGTGGGCTCGACGACGCGTTTGGCGTGTGCGCGGAAGGTGGTGGCAACGTCCTTGACCTCCTCGTTCTCGGGCATTTTGTCGAACAATTCGTTGAAGGTGTTGCGCGGGATGGCGCGGACCTTGGTTCCCAGGCGTTCCAGGACGATCTCGTTGCGGTCTTTGCCCTGAATCCACAGCACCCGGGTTTCCTCGAACATGCGTTTGGCGCGGATCATCCGGAGGCCCTGCTCCACCGGAGGCCACTCGAGCGAGGAGACCACATACACACCCCGCTGACGCGAGAGGCCGGCCACGTGGCCGGTGAAGGAGGTGCCGATGGGGGCAAAGACAATGAGCGGCACGCCGGCTTCTTTGGCCAGGCGATTGACCCAAGCCCAGCAGTTCATGTGCTGGAGGATGACCAGCAGGCCATCGGGCTTGCGCTCCCCGACGGCCTTGGCGAAGGAGACGAATGCGTCCTCGGTCTCGATCGGTTTGTCCTCTTCGTGCAACTCGAGGGCGAGGCGCTGGCAGGAATCGGCCAACAGCGCGCGATATTCCTTCTGACGCTGGTCGAGGTTGTAGGAGGTTCCGGGCCAGCCGAGCCAATACGGGCGCGGTTGTTGCAGGATGACGGCGTCCAGGCGGACCTTGGGATGGGGACGCAACCGGGTGGGGTCGACAAAGTCCGGGTCCGCTTTAGCGGACCTGGCCAGGGCCGGAAAGAACTCGCTGCTGAAGGCCAGGCCGGCCGCGGCGGTGGAGATGATTTGAAGACAGTGCCGCCGGGAGAGGCAGCCGCAACATTGATGAGGAGTTTGCATAAGGATTGTGGATTGGAAGGGCATGAAAACGGAGAGAAGCCGTGAGTCTTCATGGCGGCATTTAGTGCCAACGGCAAGCCAATTGCAAGAGGCAAATCAGACCGGCTCGCCAAGCTCGACCTGCCGGCCGGTGACTTTGCCCATGCAATCGGGGCAGACACCGTGGGTGAAAACGGCGTCCGAATGACTTTGAAGGAACACTTCGACCTGTCTCCAGAATCCCTGGTCATCGCGGATCTTCTTGCACCAGGCGCAAATCGGAACCAGGCCGCCAAGAGTCTTGACTTTGGCCAGGGCCTCCTGCAACTCACGGATGAGCGACTCCTTTTCCGTGAGGGCCCGCTGGAGGTTGTTGTTGGCCGCCAGGATCTTGTTTTGAAGCTCCTCGGTAGTTCGGATGACAGCCAGGGCATCGGAACTGGCGCCCAGGAGGATGGAGAGCAGGTTGAAGGTGACCTCCTGGCTGGGGACGCGCTCTCGCTCGAGCAGGCCGCAGAACATGCCCAAACGGTGCGTGGCCACCCCCAGCGTATGAAAGACGCCCCGGACCGGCCCGGTCTGAGCCTGGGCCGTGAAAAAGACCGGCCGATTCTGCCGCAGGGCCCAGGCGAACCGCCCCGTCCTGATCTCCTGGGCAACGAGCTTATCCATGAATCCTGATTGGCCTGCCGGGGCGCAATGAGCCAACTCGAAACCGAGGTCCCTCGGGTTGATCACGAAAAAGCCAACCGTCTTGAAGAGACCCAACCCCAGGACATAGAGTTCGGTCATCTGCAACAGGGCCTTGACCTCCCGCTGGTCGGCCAAGTCATGGCGAAAATGCTCGAGGGCGGCGAAAAGCCCCTGAAAATCCACGCTCCAGGCGCCTTGCTTTTGGAGTCTGCCCACGCCGGTTTTGAAGAACTCGGGATAGATGGATTCGTAGTTCACCGTCACCTCGAGGCTGAGGCCCGACCTTCTCGGGCACCCTGAGAAAGGCCTCCTGAACGATCTCAATCTGTTCGTCAATTGAGCGAATGACGGACTCGAGAATGCTGGTGGCCAGGCCGACCCGTTCCCAGGCCTTCTGGTTGAGAGGGGGGACGAACCGTTCGCCGGAGCCGCCCATTTGCATGGCGTGAGCCAGGTAATCGGCCAGGTGGACGAGGGAACTCTCCAACTGGTGCATTCCGGCCGACATGGGACAGTGATGGTAAGCTACGGCGCTCACCAGGTTGGCCGGATATTGCCAGGAGCGCATCAGCGTTTCGACCGATTAGCGGCGTGATCGAAACCCAGGATGCAGACCTCGGCCTCCCGCAACAGCATCCTCCGGCTTTGATAGAGCCGGAAGATCTCGACGACCTCCTTGGGAGCGCGCGAGAACAGCACCAGGCGTCCCAGGTCGTGGAGCAACCCGGCCACAAAGAACTTTTCCGGCTTTGGGCATCTGGCGGGCGATCGCCAGGCAGCGCGCCCCAATCCCGCAGGCCAGCGAGTGTTTCCAAAATGATTCCATGTCCGCCAGATCCGCCCCGATTCCCTCAAAGACTTCCACCACGCTCGACACGAGGATCAGGTCCTGCACTTGCTGGATGCCAATCACGCTCACCGCCTCGGCGACGGTCTCCAGGCGGTTGGGAAAGCCAAAGAAGGAGCTGTTTGCCCAGTTTCAGCAGCCGGGCCGTGAGGTCGGGGTCCTTCTCGATCACGTTGCCCAAATCTGCCAGGGTGCTGTGCGGCTCATTCAAGACGGTCTCGATCTCGGCCATCACTCGGGTGTAGGTCCCCAGGCTGGGAATGCCGTTGATCAAGTGATTCAGGGCGGTGCTCATGGCCGGAAGCGCTACTTTTGGAGGGCTTGTTTGGCTCGGCGGCGGAGCACCAGGTTAAAGACCTCCTGCTGCACGGGACTCTCGTCCGCCGGCTCCCAAAAGACGGCCTGCAGCTCCCGCGTGAGCTGCCCCAGCGTCTCCGGGGGCAGTTGTTGCAAGGGGTCCGCCAGGTCTTCGGAACCTCCGCAGGCCTCGACCTGGATTTCGGCAATACCCCAGGCACTCAGGATGTCAATGTGTCTGCCGCTCAGCGCGCAGCCGGCGGGGATGAGGAGCATGTTGTCCAGATTCCGGACGTCCACGGTCACGATCATCCCTTCCTGCAACGACTCGAGTTTAACGTTTGGCATGCTCTGGCTTCAAGACCCGGTTGCCATCCCGGCATTACGAGGCATAGCCCAGGGCAGATTCCGCCCTTTGCTACTGTATCGGCAGAATCCGGAGCGACTTGAGGACAGGCGCAAGAATGGAAAACAAACCAGATTAATGGCTGACCCCTGTGCCTTCATGCTGGAGGCTATGGGCGGACGCCGTAAAAGCCGCGGTCCTCCCGGTGGGGGAGATTGTCCCGGTTCCATCGTTTCGCCACGTCGTCGCGGCCTCCGTCGAGCAAATCCCGGGTCCGGTGGTTTTCCGTGTGGCCATCAACGAACACCACGTTCCACCGGTCCCCGTGCCGCCGCCTGAGCCACGCGAGGGCCCGGGCCAGGTCGTCCCTCCCGGGGGTCCACTCACACCACGCGGGATAGCCGAGTTCGTAGTCAGAAACCGCATAGGCGCAAGAGACCACATCGCCGTGGCAGCAGATCGGGGTGGTCCCGTCATAGATCGGGGTGTCGGTGAAGCCGACCATATCGGCCGGGCGCGCAACGTCGCCCTCCCGTATCAACCGAATCTGGTCCAAGGTCGCTTCGGCGCTGGGCACCCCGGCCTGGATAATGCCGCCCAACCCGCGCCAACTGCCGGACTGTGGACGGAAACCAAAGGCGTCGTAGCCGTAAGCCGCGCTGATGCTTTGGAGCAAGCCGGGGAGCCGCGCATAACTGGGGCAGACATAAATGGTGTTCGGAATTGGGTTCGTCGCCGCGTATGCAGCACTCTGGATTGGGGTCCAATAGCGGAACTTGGTCTTGGTGTAAGGCTGCAGCCGCTGGTACCAGAACGTGGTGTCGCCCCCGTCATAGGCGTTGGTCTCGTGCAAAAAGCACGGTGGGTAGGCGTTGAAATCGCTCACGTACATGTTCAGCGCGATGGCATGTTGCCGCAAGTTGCTCCTGCACCTGGCCGAGTCAGCCGCGATCTTGGCCCGGTTGAGGGCCGGGAGCAGCAACGCCGCCAGGATCCCGATCACCGCGATGACCACGAGCAGCTCGATTAGGGTAAAACCAGCCCCCGCGACATCCGGCTTTGAGTGGCCCGAACCCCTGCACTCGCCACCAGTTCTCCTGAGTTGCATAGGCTATCCTTGCTTCCTGGCGACATTTAGTGCAAACGGCAGGGCGATTGCAAGAGGGAAATCAGCCGGGCGCATTTTCGCTTATTTGGGTAGTCGCTCCTAATCGTAATCTTAATCTTGCTCCTAATCTCCTCGTTCGGAGCCTGTCCCAAAGGCTCCGATTCCGGAGCTTTGTCGCACCCTTTGTCGCTCACTTTGTCGAAAAATGGCCAGTTCGACAAAGGTCGCGACAAAGGTTGGGACGAGGTCTTCCCTTCGCCGGGCTTTTGGAAAAGGCCTTAGATCAGGAGCTAGAAACCCTCACCCAACTTCACCGGGGTGGCGAATGTCGCGGGCCTCGCAAAAATAAACGACTTCCTCGGCGACGTTCTTGGCGTGGTCGGCAATGCGCTCGAGGCTCTTGGCCACAACCATGAGGTTGAGGCAGCGGGAAATGGTTTCCGGGCTTTGGACCATCCGGGTGGCAAGCTGGCGGTGGATTTCCTTGTTCATGGCATCGACCTGCTTGTCCTGGGGGATGAGGGCGCGGGCAGCGGCAGGGTCATGATTCACGAAGGAGTCCAGGGCGGCTTTGAGCATCTGCAGGGCGAGGTTGGCCATTTGGGGGATCTCCACGGCCAGATTCAGGGGCGGTTCCTGGCTCAGGTCGCGGGCGCGTTTGGCAATGGTGGTCGCTTCGTCGCCCACCCGTTCGAGGTTCTGAGAGATCTTCATCGCCGCCGTGATGAGCCGGAGGTCGGTGGCGAACGGGGCTTTGGCCAGGAGTTGGATCGCCAACTCGTCCACCTCGATCTCGAAGCGGTCGATGGCCCCGTCCTCATTCCAGACGCGCAGGGCCAGCTCGTGGTCGCGGGTCACCAGCGCCTGGACGGCTCCCCGAACGGCGGATTCGGCATAGCTGGCCATCCGCAACAGTTTCTCTTTCAGCCCCGCCAGTTCGCTTACCATGTGCTGCATAGCTCAAATCTCAGCCAAAACGTCCGGTGACATAATCTTCGGTCTGCTGTTTTGCCGGATTGGTGAAGATCTTCACCGTAGCGCCGCATTCGACCAGTTCACCCGTGTAAAAAAACGCCGTGTAATCCGACACGCGCGCCGCCTGTTGCATATTATGCGTAGCGATAACCAGGGTGAAGTTTTCTTTGAGCTCGAGGATCAACTCTTCAATGCGCGCCGTGGCCAGCGGGTCCAGCGCCGAGGCCGGCTCGTCCATGAGCAGGACCTCCGGCTGCACGGCCAGGGCGCGCGCGATGCAGAGGCGCTGTTGCTGGCCGCCGGAGAGGCTGATGGCGGGGGCATCGAGCCGGTCCTTGACCTCATCCCACAAAATAGCCGTGACCAACGACTGATGCAGCCGTTCGGCTAACACGGCCCGATCCCGCACGCCGTTCAACCGCAATCCGACCGTCACGTTGTCGGCCACCGACATGGTCGGGAAGGGATTGGCTTGTTGAAAAACCATCCCGACGCGGCGGCGGATGACGGCCGGCTCGACGCCCGGACCGTAGATGTCTGTGCCAAAGAGCCGGACCTGGCCTTCCACGCGGGCCGAGGGGACCAGGTCGTGCATGCGGTTCAGGGCGCGCAGGAAGGCGGACTTGCCGCAGCCGCTGGGCCCGATGATGGCCGTGACCGCGCGGGCGGGAATGTCCAGGGATACGTGTTTGAGCGCGCGGTTGGCGCCAAAGGAGACCGTAAGGTCCCGAATGGTCAGGGCGGCAGGTTCGGGGTCCATCGCCACCTGGGTGCCGGGGACTGGCCTGGGCAGCGGCCGCACTGGCAGTATCGGATTGGTTTTGTCTTCGGTCATGGCCGTAATAAACAAATCGCGGTTCACGCCCTTTTGGTCAAGGGCCCTTGCCGGGCCGTTGGCCCGTGAGCGCGCGGACGGCCACATTGATGATTGCGACCATGAGCAGCAGGACGAGGGCGCCGGCCCAGGCCTGGCGATGCAAGTCTTCGTAGGGTGAGATTGCATAGTTGAAAATCTGCAACGGAAGGGCCGCTATCGGCTCGGAGAGGTGATGGTTCCAATACCGATTGCCGAAGGCGGTGAACAGGAGCGGAGCGGTTTCGCCCGCCACGCGGGCCAGCGCCAGGAGGATGCCGGTAACGATGCCTTTGCGGGCAATGGGGGCGACAATCTGAAGGATGGCGCGCCAAAGGGGGACGCCCAGGGCCAGGGCGGCTTCACGGTAGCCGGGCGGCACCAGCCGGAGAACCTCTTCGGTCGCGCGCAGGATCAGCGGGATCATGATGAAGCCCAGGACCATACCCCCCGCCCAGGCGGAGAAGCCTTTCATCGGCCCCACTACCAGGGCGCAAACGACCATCCCCCAAATGATGGACGGGACGCCGTTCAAAACATCGGCGGCGAACCGGATCCACCAGTTGAGCCGGGTGTACCGGTACTCGGAAAGGAAGATGCCCCCGCACACGCCGACAGGCACACCCAGCAGGGCAGCCAAGCCGAGCAACTCGAATGTCCCCACGATGGCATTGGCCATGCCGCCGCCCGGTTCGCCGACCGGCTTTGGCAATTGGGTAAAGAAGGCCCAGTTCAAAGCCCCAATGCCGGATTTGAGGACCTGGTAGAAAACCAGGGCGAGCGGCACGACGACCACCAGGGCACAGGCGCAGGTGACGGCTTGCATCGAAATGTCCTTGAATTTGCGGCAGCGGTGGCAGGCGGTAGTCATGGGCTTAGGAGGTCGAGCCGGCGGGCCCGGGAAACGTCGCCAGGAGCAGGCGCGCCAAGGCATTGACCAGCAAGGTAATCCCCAGCAGGACCAGGCCGAGCTCGAAAAGGGCCTCCAGGTGAAGGCCCGGCGGGGTCACGGCGAATTCGTTGGCCACCACGCTGGCCAGCGTGTAGCCGGGCGCGAAAAGCGAAGCGGCGATTTCCGGGCGGTTGCCGATGACCATGGTCACCGCTATCGTCTCCCCCAGAGCGCGGCCCAGACCGAGGATGACCGCCCCGAACAAGCCCTTCTTCGCATAACTGAGCACCGCGATGCGGGTCGCCTCCCAACGCGTGGCCCCCAGCGCGTAGGCGGCTTCCCGCTGCAATCCGGGGACCGAGCGCAGGATTTCGCGCGAAACCGAAGTGATGATCGGCGCGATCATGATGGCGATGATGATGCCGCCCGCAAGCAGGCTCACGCCAGGGATCGGCCCCTGGAACAAAGGGAGAAAACCGAGCGCCCCTCCCAGCCAGGGGAACAAATGTTCCCGCAGCCAGGGCACCATGATGAAGATGCCCCACAGCCCGAGGATGACACTGGGCACAGCGGCCAGCAGTTCAATGAAGAGCGTCAGCGCCTGGCGCAACCATTGCGGGGCCAACTCCGTCAGATAAATGGCCGTGCCAATGCTCAGCGGCACGGCGAATAACCAGCGCGATCGCCGAAGAGACCACGGTCCCAAAGATAAACGGCAGCGCCCCGAACTGTTCGTTGACCGGGTCCCAATCTGTGCTGGTCAGAAAGCGCCATCCGAATTTCCGAAGCGCGGGCTGCGAACCGTAGGCCAACTCGCAACCGATGATGAAGATCAGCCCGATGACGGTGAGCGCCATCAGCAGCGTCAGCCACTTGAACACCCGGTCCCCTGCGGCCTGGCGCCCCAGGGCGCCCGGCGCCGCAGTCGGCCGGCTTTCAGGTGTCATGGGGCGTATAGTTCATGACCACTTAGTAGCGGATGGCCTTAATCCGCTCCAGAATCCTCGCCCGGAGAGTCTCCGGCAGGGGCGCGTAATCCAACGCGGGGGCCATGGCCTGTCCTTTGGTCGAGGCCCAGTTCAAAAACTCCACCAATTTCCTGCCTTTGACCCGGTCTTTCTGCCGTTCATAAACCAGCAGCCAGGAGGCGCCGGCAATGGGGTAGGCCCGTTCGCCGGGCGGGTTAACCATCGAAAACCGGAAGTCGTCCGGGATACTGGCCGCAGCCAGGGCCTCGGTCACCGATTCCAAGGATGGGGCGATGAAGCGGCCGGCGGCATTCTTGATTTCGGCAAAGGGCAGTTTGTTTTCCCGGACGTAAGCCAGCTCCACATAGCCAATGGCGCCGGGCAATTGTTTCACCTGGCCCGAAACGCCTTCATTGCCCAAGGCCCCAAGCCCCGCGGGCCACTTGACCGAGGTGTTGCGGCCCACGCGCGTCTCCCACTCCTTGCTGGCGCCGCTCAGGTAATCGGTAAAAATGTAGCTCGTGCCGCTGCTGTCCGAACGGTGCACGACCACGATATCCGAGCCGGGCAACCTCACCCCCGGGTTCAGCGCGCCGAGCCGGCCATCATTCCATTTGGTGATCCTGCCCAGGAAGATGCCGGCTACAGCCGCGCCGTCGAGCCTGAGCCGGGGCGAGCCGGGCAGGTTGTAGGTGAGCGCCACCGCGCCGGCAACGGTGGGAATGTGGAGGATTTTTCCGGGAGCCTTGGCCAGGTTCGCCTCGCTCATGGGGCTGTCCGTCGCCCCGAAATCCACGGTTTGTTCCAGGAGTTGCTTCTGGCCTCCGCCCGAGCCGATCGCGGTGTAATTGAAGCGGACCGACGGGTCAACTTTGGCATATTCCTGGAACCACCTCGAGTAAAGGGGATTGGGAAAGGTCGCCCCGGCCCCGTTGATGAGCAGTTGACCCAGTGCGCCGCAGGGGGCCGCCAGCAGGCAGCCGGTCAGCGCCAACCAAGTCAACGTCAGGCTTCTCATGTTCGCTCAGAACCTCCAGGTCGCGTCAAGCTGAAGGATATGATAGTTTCGGATCGGATTGAGTTCGGGCAAATCGGGGTTTTTGCCGCCGGTGCCAAGCTGGTCGTTGATGCGCGAGGCCAGGCCGTAGCGGAAGGTGCCGATGATATTGTCCGTGAAGCTGTAGGCCAGGGCGCTGTAAAGCCCTTGGAGGTTGGCACGGCCTTCGAAGAAGTCCGAGTCCAGGAGATTCACATCCGTGGCGTACTGCTCGACGTGTTGCCAGTACCACCCGGGCCTCCCAGGTGTTTTTCTTGGAAGCGGTCCCATAGACCACGCCCATGTTGCCGTAAGCCAGGCCGGCCTGGTAGGCCTTGTCCTCGCCGTGGAAGACGCGCGGCAGCTTATTGGGACCGCTTTGGGTCGCCACAAAAGCGGCCTGCGCCCGGTCGTCGCCCTCAAAGTTATAGGCGAAATCACCAAAGAGGCGGGCGGCGTGCTTGCCGACTTTGAAATTCAACTCGGCGGGCACTTCGATGACGGCAAGGTCATTGAGGCCGCTCTGGTTGGAGGCTGGGGTGCTGGCGGGATTGAGGCCGGCGACACCCTCGCCGGAGTAGGACTGGGTCAAGGCCGTGGAAGAGCCCTTGCCGGTATAGGCATAGACGACCGGGGCCACTTTGAGGGTGATGTCCTTGGCCAGCTTGGCTGCCGCCCCGACCTGGAAGGCGAGCATAAAGGTATCGCCGCTGGGCAACTGCTGGTCCAGATCGGTGTCCTGGTAAATGAACTGGCCGAAATTGGCGAACAAGTCCACCGGCGGGAGGGCGAACTTGAACTTCTCGACCGCCCCCTCGGGGGCCAGGTCCGAGTCCCAGATCATTGGCGTCACATAGAGGGGCATCGGCATTCGGCCGACCGTCATCTCGTACCAATCAGTCGGTTTCCAGCCCAGGTAGATCTGGCCGACGTTGACCCCGTCCTTGCTCTTGTCGAAGGGTGTGCCGGGACTGTTGGCAGTGCTGCCGGTGTCATTGGCGAAGGTGACCCAAGGCGAGCGCGGGTTGGACGAGGTCTCGACCCGCAGTCCGTAGTAGAAATTGTCGAACAGGTCCCCGCGCACTCCCAGGCGCAGGGCATATCGCCATCGCTCCCGGTAGAAGGCATTGCCCGTCGTCCCGGAACCGGGCGCATTTTCCGTCCCGCGATACTCGTAGCGGAACCGCACGTCGCCAAAAAGGCCGATTTCCTTGATGGCCTTGTCGATCTTCCATTTCGAGGCCACGGCCGCGTTGTTCGTCTGGCTGCCCTCGGCCATAATCTCCTTGGCTTCTTTCTCGGTCAGGATGCCTTTTTGCACCAGTTTGTTGATCAGCGCATCGGCGGATTGCTGCGCCTGGAGTTGAGTGACGCAGGCGCCCGAGGCCAGCGCCGCAGTGATCAGGGCTTTACAGGTCAGTTTAGTCTTCATTTCAGGTTCACACAGTTGGCAGTTTTCTCTATCTGGTTATCTGGTTTTGACTCTCTGTCCGGGCTTTAGCCTGAGACGCCAGCGTTACGAAATGATGGCGCTTTTGTTACGGTTTGGTGACAACGGACACCCGGCAACCCCGCCTTCCAACTCAAGGTCGGCGATT
Organism: uncultured bacterium; assembly: GCA_963713735.1. Lineage (GTDB taxonomy): Bacteria > Verrucomicrobiota > Verrucomicrobiia > Limisphaerales > UBA8199 > CAVQND01. The sequence goes on along the minus strand of CAVQND010000007.1, from coordinate 103,585 downwards.
CTGGCGACCGTGCCTTCACGCATAGTAAACCTATGCACCGGCTCGCCCATCGCCAAAAGCCGGCCTCTTGGCGTGACGCACAGACCTGCGCCGCAAGGAATTCCGTATCCGACCTCTCCCGGTGCGGCCAGGCGCAGAAGAGCGCGCAGTTCCGCCCAGTTTTCAGCTTCTCCGTGAGTATCACAAAGGACCGGCGCAAAGCCCATGCAGGCGAATAGTTCGGCCGTCGAATCGTCGCTGGGATCGCGCCAGCGCACCCATTGTCGGCAAAGCATTATGCTGCCGGCTGAAAGGCCGACAAACACCGTGCCGTGACCGTAGCGCGCACGCAGGACCGGGATAAGGTTCTTCTCGCCAAGCACGCGCATGCCTTCTTCAACGTCTCCGCCCGACACGAGTATGGCGTCCGCACTATTAAGAATATCCAGGGTTTCTCCCATGCCAACCCTCGCCCCGGCAGTGCGGGCCAAAAAGACCTCACCCGCTCCGGCGTGCTTGAGCCAGAGGGAGATCATCCTGAAGAAATCCCGATTATCTTCACTCGCACTGCCCAGGTAGGCAATACTCGGATGACTTTTGCGGCAATTTGCCATCACCTGTTGCAGCAGAGGATCGGGGCGCTTGCCTTCGGGCATTGCTTTGGGCCTGCCTGCCAGCAGAAACAACGGGGAAGGCGATACGGCATTCATGCACATTCCTTTCTGTTGGGCGCCTCAAGAATCCACTTGGGGCCGGGGCGATCGGTCAGGGAATCATCGAAACCTCCCGGCCATCAAAAAAAGAACCTGGATCAATCGCCATGATCGGCTTCACCAGCCGGTACTTGCCGGGAAAATCGGGCGAAAGCGCGCGGGCGGTTTTCACCGACACTTTGCCACGGCTGCCGTACACCCACCTGAGCACCTCTTCCACTTGTTTCCGGCACGTGGACGGCGCGCTCGAGGGGCTGCACACGATGGAGGCCGCGTACTCAGCGCGAGCGGTTTGGAGAACCTGGTATTCCTCGACACCCGCAACGCCGCTCATCGCGCGGTCAATCTGCCGCGGCGTGACGGCCTTCCCGTCAGGCGTAACCGTAACGTTCTTGACCCGGCCCTCTATCGCGGCAATCGTGATTCCACCGTTCCGTCCGCACGGGCACCGACCCTGGGGTTCCAGCCGCACCAGGTCGCCCACATCAAAGCGAACCACTATGTACCATGGATTTTGAAAGGTGGTGACCAATATTCGACCGATATGCGGGCCGCCATGCGGTTCTGCAAAAGGCAGAAAATCCACGCGGCAGAATTGCGTGTTTTGGTGCAGGCGTCCCGCTTCGCATTCCATGAACACGTACCCGCATTCAGTGCATCCGTAAGAGCTGGCCACCGGCGCGGCAAAGGCCTCTCCGATAAAGCGATAGTGAAGGATAGACGGATACTCGTAGGTGAGAACAATCATGGGTGGTTGAAAAACCCTCGCTTTGGTGCGCACAATGTGCCGGGCAAGCCTGGCCAGGAAGGAGGGGTTTGCCTCGAGGCTTTGGGGCTGAAAGCGATTGAGTTTGTCGACCATCCGGTCCATGTGGGCGTTGGTCCAGTGGGCAGGATTTGCCTTCTCGTTGAGAAAGAGAAAACGGCCCAGCCGGCGTTTCTCAAAGGGCAGATAGCCGGTTTCGCAAGGCATGCCCGCGCATAATGGACTGGTGAGAATGGCCTCGGGCTCTGAGCCGGTGAGGAAGCGGGCGGCGTGAGAATGCAATTGCCAGGAAGCGCGCTCGGAGGCGTTCCACCATTGCTGGTGCCAAATATTGGTGACTTGTTCGTCCGTGGTGCCGCTCGTCTTGACGCATTCGATCTCGCCGGAGGCAAGGCCCTCATCAAAATCCTTATTGGGCGGCACGAACGCTCTCACACCATGGGCCCGCATGTCCGCCTTGGTGAGGGCCGGCATCCGTGAATAGCGAAGGTCAACGTCGGCTCCTGGCCCGGGGTCGAACTTCCGCCAACTTTGGTACGCGGGCAAGCCGGCCAGGGCGGTTTCCAATGTGTCAAGCGACCGACGGGTCGGCCAGTGCTTTTCCCGGGCAAAGCCGCTTTCTGACACCTTGCGGGTGAGGGAGATTCGCTTTTCGGCCGCACACATCGTGGCCGTATTGTGTCAGGCGCAATAAACGCATCAAGCTCCAATCCTCGCGTTTCGAGTAACCGCTGATTCAGTTATGGGGCCAGGGCGGCAAAAACGGACCGCCCCCGGGTGGGATTTGCCCTCGCGCCGGGGATTTCCAGAATCCAGTTCCCGGAACCTCGCGGCACGCATCCTGCTCAACAGAGATGTTTGATGTTGACCGATCTCATACTCGATTACACACGGCTTTGTAACAGCAAGTGCGTTTATTGCGGGATCTGGAAGGAAAAGACGGGGCCGGAGCTTTCGCTCGAGGCCATCGACGGGCTGTTCCAGGCCAAGGCGCTGCGCGAGTTGAAGAATTGCTACGTGACGGGGGGAGAACCCTACGTCACTGACAAGATCGTCGAGATAGCCCGGTTGCTCCACCGGCGGTTGCCCCTGGCGGCGCTGTCCGGGGCCACCAATGGCATTCAGGCCGAGAGAATCCTCGAACGGGTCCTGGCCATTCGCCGATTGGGTTGCCCGGTTACCGTGGATATTTCACTGAATGGCACTGAGGCCACCCACGACCGGACCCGGGGAGAGAGCGGCTTCTGGAGGCGGGCCGTTTGGCTGATGAAAAAACTCCGGGAGCATGGCGTCCCCACGAACCTGGCCTTCTCCGCCATGCCTGAAACCATGAACGAGCTGCCCTTCGTGGCGCAGCTCGCCAGGGACCATGGTTGCGGCCTCGGCCTTTCGTGGGTCCGGCGTTCCCCGCGTTACCACAACGGCGCCACGCCGCTTTCACCCTGGACCGAGGAGCAGGCCGCGCGCCTGCGCAAAATCGAGCGGTTGCCGGACTATTTCGATTGCCCCGCCATCAAGGAAATATTGGTGGTCCGCCCCGATGGCGAGGTCTATCCCTGCGAGACCTATCATCCGGCCTTGCGCCTGGGCAACCTCAAGGACACCTGCCTGGATGGCATTCTGGAAAGCCCCAGGACCGCAGAGGTTCTGCGCCGCATCGAGGGCCGCCAGTGCGACTGGTGCCAAGGCCCGGGTGTCATTGACGGCACCCCTAAGTGGATGATCATGGATTGCTACCGCAGGCGTGTGTCCGCCCGGCGGCAAGCCAACCAGGGCAAAACTGCCGCCCCAGGCCCCGCCCTTGGCCAAGGCAGTCCCATCGAGGCGGACGTGGCCCGGCTGATCGAGGCAATCGAGGCCGCACTGCAAAAGCGCGACTACGGGGCTGCCCGCGCCAAACTGGATGACGCCCTCGCACTCTGGCCCGAGCAGGCCGACTTGCTGGCCAGCCGCGGCTTCGTCCATTTCCAACTGGGCGATTTCGTCTCCGCCCGCGCTGATTTGGAGCGCGTGGTGCGGGCGCACCCCGAGCACGAGGCGGGCCGCGCCAACCTCGCGGCGCTGCTCCATCACCTGGGCCGCGCCAATGCCGGCGCTCCGCTGGTGTCTGTCGTTATTCCTTGTTACAACCAGGCCCGGTTCCTGGCTGAATCGGTGCAAAGCGTCGTGGACCAGACCTTCACTGGCTGGGAAGCCATTGTGGTCAACGATGGCAGCCCGGATGCGACCTCGGCGGTCTGTCGGGACCTGGCCGCGCGCTGGCCGCAACGGTTGATTCGTTGCCTGGAAAAGCCCAACGGCGGCCTGGCGGACGCGCGCAACGCCGGCATCGGCGTGGCTCGTGGAAAGTACATCCTGCCGCTGGATGCCGACAACCGGCTGCATCCGGCGATGCTGGCCAAAACCGTCGCCCTGCTGCAAGCGCACCCGGACCTGGCCATCGCCTATACTGACACCATCCACTTCGGCGCCGTGAATGCGCGGGTGCTGGCCGGGCTTCAGCCTGGCCAACATAAGCCAGCACAACCTGCTGAGCTACTGCGCCCTGTACCGGCGTGAAGTCTGGCAGGCGGTCGGCGGCTACAACCCCAACCTGACCTGGGGCTATGAGGATTGGGATTTCTGGCTCGGCTGCGCCGAACGCGGCTTCCAGGCCCGGCGGATTCCCGAGTTCCTCCTGTTCTACCGCGTCAAGAGCCAGAGCATGCTCACCAACGCCCTCGAGCACGATCGCGAACTCCGCGCCCGGATTGTCTTGAACCATCCGCATGTTTACCCCCCGGAAACCGTCGGCCAGGCCAAGGCGCTGCTCGAGGCGCCTGCTTTGGCGCGTGTGAACTGACCGAACCGCCGGCAGTTTGCTTGCAGGGCCAGTGACAAAGTTCTCCGCAAACCATTGTAGGAGACGACGTGAGGAGTCTCTGATTGATTTTTGGGCACAGCGAAAGCCTACTCCCCTCGGAGGCCATTGATCAGAGACTCCTTACGTCGTCTCCTACAGTCAGGGAATGGAGCCCGTTTCGCTATGAACATTCCCCAACACCCCACCCTGATCCGCCGCCACCTGGAGGCGCACATCGAGGAGTTCAAGCTCAACGGCCCTTTTGTCGCCGCCAGCCTGGTGGCCTTCCGCAGAAAATGCGGCCGCCCCGGTTGCCACTGCCAATCCGGTGAGGGCCACCTGGCCCATCACCTGACCTACAAAGTAAAGGGCAAAACCCGCTCCGTTTACGTCCCCCAAGATTTGCTCCCGGAGGTCCAACGATGGGTGCGCGAACACCAACGCCTCAAACCCCTAATGCGCCACATCTCCAATCTGGCCCTGGCTCGGATCCAGGCCCATGCGTCCGACCAGCGTCGGAAGGCGGGAAGGTCTTAAGCCGGATATTTCACAGCCTAAGAGCGGCACTGGGCTGCCGAAGCTGCGTAGCGCAGGTTTCCAACCTGCTGTATCGCCGACTCCCAGTCGGCAGGCTGTACCTGCTTGGGAGCATCTGCGGATTGGAAATCCGCGATACAGCAGGCTGGAAGCCTGCGCTACGCGTTCCAGTTGGCGAAACCCGTGAAATATCCGGGTTAAGCCTGGGGCGCGTCCTGCGCCGGACGATCCGCCACTTCTGACCCGGGTTCAACGGTTGGGCCGGGGCACTGCCCGATAGTCGAGGCGCAGGTAGTGATTGATATTGAGAGCCGCGAGTTGGTTCTCGTCGGGCATGCCTTCTCCATTGTTGCCGAGGCCGGCCAAATCTACCGCGGCTACACGAATAGCGATCACGGGATCGATGACGAGATTGCCCTGCCAGCCCATGTCCTGAACGGTTTTGACGCTATGCCCGGGCAGGTCGCGGCCCAAACGCCAGTCCAGGCACTCGTCCAGCAGAATGTTCATCTCAGGCGGGCACGAGCAGTTTCTCGTTCACAGCCCCGAGGAAGGCGATGACTTGCTCGCGCTTTACCATCGGGAATCCTTCAAGAAAGTCATCGATGGTCTCGCCTCCGAGAAGGTAGTCAACCAGGTTTTGCACCGGGACACGCGTGCCTGTGAAAACGGGGGTGCCGCCCAGAATCTCCGGATCGCTGTGAAACACAAACTGAGGCTCCGTCTGCTTCATGGGCTAAATGTACGTGCCTCCGAGCGCTAAGGCAAGCACGGGGACCTGGCTCTGCCCTTTCGAGACGAAGGCCTAGAGCCCCAGCGCCAACTGTGCCCCCTCCGGCCTCCGGAAGGCCGCGGTGGATAGCTCCGGTCCATCTTCGGGGAAACCCAGTTTCCGGCAGGCGACGTCGAACATCTGGGAAATCTGGTCCGCGAAAAAGCCCTCGCCGCGCATGCGCTTGCCGAAGCGAGCGTCGTTCAGTCTGCCGCCGCGCATGGCGCGGAGCCGCCCCGGGATTTTGTCCCTTTTCTCCGGAATGGCCCGCTCGAGCCACTGCACGAAGATCGGTGCGACGGCCAGCGGCAGGCGCAGGACTTCGGTGCCGGCCCAAATCGCCCCGGCGGCCTTGGCGGCGGCCAGGACCGACGGGATCTCGTGATCCGTCAGGCCCGGGATAACCGGCGCCACCAGCACGCCCGCGGGCACGCCCGCCTGGGCCAGGAGTTCGATGGCCGCCAGACGCTGCCGGGGCGAGGAAGCGCGCGGCTCGAGCTTGCGGGCCAGTTCGCTATCGAGCGAGTTGATGGAAAAATGCACCGTCACGGCGTGGTGGGCTGCCAGTTCGCGCAGCAGGTCAAGGTCGCGCGTCACCAGGTAGTTCTTGGTAACGATGCTGAGGGGATTCCGGAATTCCGCCAGCAAGGCCAGGCACCTGCGGGTCAGTTGGAGGCGGCGCTCGATGGGCTGGTAGCAATCGGTCACGCCGCTCATGGCCAGCTCCTGGGGCTGCCATTTGCGCGACGAAAGCTCGCGCCGCAACAGCTCGGGGGCATTCTCTTTGACCATGATCTTGCTCTCGAAGTCCAGACCCGCCGAGAGACCCAAATACTCGTGGGTATTTCGGGCGTAGCAGTATGCACAGCCAAAAAGTGCTCGACATTTGTGTCGAGAAAACCTTCAGGTTTCCGCTGGTTTTTGAAGATCCAGTTCCATCTGGTTCCCCGGAGGCCTCCGGAACGCCGCCGTCGATCGCTCGGGCCCATGCTCCGGCAGGGCACCCTTCCGCCGGGCCACCTCGAAAATCCTCCTTATCTGCTCCGTGAAGATGCCCTCCCCGCGCATCCGCTCACGGCCCGACGCACCCTGCCAGGCGCTCAAGGCGCGATTCGTCGCCCCCCTGCGCGGCCTGCCAAATTCCTTGTTAATCACGGCTTGCCCTCGTAGAATGGGTGCGTGTCCGCGGAATTCGAATACGACGTTTTCCTCAGCCACAGCGCGAAGGACAAGGCGGTGGTGCGCGCCCTGGCGGAGCGGTTGCGCAGCGGCGGTGTGAAGGTGTGGTTCGACGAATGGGTGCTCAAGCCTGGCGACAGCATTCCGGCTAAGATCGATCCGCCTTCGCCCAGAAGCTACGGCGGGACAGGGGAAGGGCTGGAGCACTCGCGGGTACTGGCCGGTCTGAGACGATGGAGATTCGATCGGGCGGCAGGCTCCTGCACCGAGCAAACAAGACATGAACAATGACGACTCGACCTTGTTGGTCCTCGGTGCGGGGGCCTCGATTGGTGCGTCGAAATACCCGATTGAGAGCAGTGTTCGCCAAGCCATGGCAAAGATGCCATCGGGCGCGAACTTCTTCTACGACCTGTTTTATCAAGGCAGGATGGACACTCACGGCGAGCGGTACGTCAACTCGCTGGGTCTGACCTGCGAGGGAGTCAATGATCTCATTGTGCGGGCGTGGGGATTAGAGAAGAACTTGAGCGGGTTTGACCCTGAGGAGTGGAGGCAGATCAACATCGAGGACGTGTTCACGTTCTTGGACATTGGGGAGAAAATGTATCCGCGCAGGACTTCCTACCATAGAGGATTTCGGAACTGCAAAAGGGAATTGTCCTCGTTCGTCACGTTTCAACTTCTCCACCGGTCTGAAGGACTACATTGCGAACGCCTAATGGCTGTTCTCTGCGCACTGAAACCAACTGACAGCGTGATCTCCTTCAATTGGGATACCATAGCTGACTTTACACTCCAGCGCTTGCATGTTCCGATCTTTCAAAGCTATCTGGATCTGATGACGGCTGACAAGCCGCGGCTTCAGGACTACAGCAATCGTGGCGTTTTCCTTAAGCTCCACGGTTCTTTGAACTGGCTCGTTTGTCCGAACGCGAAATGTCAACTACACCGCAAGCCAAGGCTTGCAGTCAGAGGGAAGAGGCTCTTGCGCCTCCTGGAAATGCACAAATGCCCCAATTGCGGAAACGAACGGGGTGAACCGTTCATCGTTCCACCAACCTCTAATAAACTAATCCGCCCGGGGAGCATTCTGCACAAGCTTTGGCTCATTGCGCGGCAAAAGCTGGGCAGTTGCCGAAGAATCGTGTTCGTCGGATACTCCTTTCCGACGGCTGACTTCTACTCTGAGTGGCTGTTCAGACAGGTTCGGTTCCTTGAGGGAAGCCTTCCTGAGATCATCGTGGTCAATCCAGCAATGAAGAAAAGCGGGAGCGACGTTCAGAGACGTTACCAACGCCTTTTCAAAGGGTGCGAGATGCACGTATTTCGGGACCTCAAGGAGTTTACGAGACAAGGTCTGAAACTGCTGAATAGCCCTTGTTGATACGGGATGCACACTCATGTCTGACGATTTCCCATACGAAGTTTTTCTGAGCCACAGCGCGAAGGGGGATTCGATGAATGGGTGCTCAAGCCCGCCGACAGCATCCCAGTGAAGATCGATCCGCCTTCGCTCAGAGGCTGCGACGGGACAGGGAAGGGCTGGAGCCACGCTCGTTACTGGATGGCGCAGGTGTTCCCCGTGCTGTTGGCGATGCGGATTCCGAGGGCGAGGTCCGCGGGATGGAAGTGCGCGACTGGCTGAAGCGTGAGAGCAATGACGGGAAGAAACCGGTGAAGCAAATCGTCTTCGCGGGGGACAGGTTCGACGTAACGAGCGTGCGGCGGTGGCGAGAGCGAGTGCTATGTGCGACCGGAAAGGGCCTTTAAGTGAATTCCTCAGTATCCGAGTGGCAAATGGGTTGACGGGATTGCGGAATTCGGCGAGCACCGCGGCGCAGTTGCGGATCTGTTGCAGGCGGCGCTCAATGGGCTGGCAGCAATCGGCGAGGCCGCTCATCATGGCCGGGGGAGGGCTGCTCGATCCGGATAAACTGCCGCGCTCCGCAGACGCATCTGCCGGTGAAGGAACTGGACTGCTCGTTCGAGCGAGCCGAAGCAGGGAAGTGGGGGATCGCACTCCCGCAGCAACCGAAAATCGACCCAACGCGCCAGCGCCAACTGGTCCAACGTCGGTTTGTAGGCGCGCCGCGGCGCCATGTGCCTCGACAACCACTCCTTAACGCCGCGAAGCGACTCGGGATCGCCCGTGAAGGTCGAATCTGGAAGCAGACCAGGGCGTTCGATGCCTTGAGGACTGACCAGCTTCCGTCCAGCCATACGAGACAAACAAGGCAGGAAGAAGGCTTCGAATTCGCGGTGGGCCAGCACCACCGCAGACGGAAACGGCAGTGACAGCTCGCGCAACCAGGCGGCGGCCACCGGAGCCAGGTTTTTTGGACACCCGTCGTCTTCGTCCCGCACCAGGAGCAGGGCGGCGGCGTCGCCTTTTCGCCTTACGAGTTCACCGGCCTTTTGCACCCCCCGAGCCTGGTGCAGGTTCCGCCCGCGTATCGGTTCAGCCCAATGAAGTCCGGCCAAACTCAGGTCTTTTGCCAGGCGGGTCACCAGATTCAAGGCGGCCTGGCCGTTGGCGTGCCCTTCGACTACCAGGTAAGCGCGCCCCATCTACCCCCCCCGGTCCGGGCTGTCTTCGATCGGCAACTCTTGCTGCAAGCCCTCCATGTTGACGACGTTGCCAACCGTCAGGAGCCGCTTCTTGATGGCGTCGCGCTGGTCGTGGCGTACCGGCGCCACCGTCGTGACTCCATGGCGCCGTTCCACGACCCGGAGATCATCGATATCCAGGCGCTCCAGCAATTCCACGCAATGCGTGGTCAGCAGCACCTGGCCACGGCGGGAAGCCTGCTTGAGGTAGTCGTGGAGCAGCGGGATGGCGCCGACATGGACAGTCAACTCCGGTTCTTCGATCCCGATGAGCGTCAAGGGCGGCTCTTGAAGCAAGGCCGTAATGATCCCCGCCACCCTCAGCGTGCCGTCGGATTCCTGCGCGCTCTCAAACCACTTCTGCCGGTCCTTGCTACGCCTGCGCTCAGTGGCATGGAGAAACTCCGCGTTGAGGTACCCGCCTAATTGCCGGACGCGGAAATCGGTGATGTCGCCCGTGAGCTTGGCCAACGCGGCCTTGAGTTCACCCGCCGCGCCGTTACCGGTCATCCCTTGGAGGATCGTGGTCCAGTTTTCGCCGTGCTGTTTCATAGGGCGCACGGTGTCGGGTTTCTGTGGTTCCCTGAGGGTGTCCGGGAAGACCGCATAGACGCAGACGGTGCGCAGGGCATTGGCGATTGGGGCGAACCGTTCGTCTCCCGCCACGAGCGTCATGGCGAGGCTTTGGCCGGTCACTTTCGGGCGGAGGTCAGCCGGCCCCTCGGTCCATTTGCCCTCACGCAGGTGGAATTTGTGGCTCGCGGCGCTAGCCTTGTCAATAATCAGCGCCTCCTCTTCCTTGAGGCGGTAGTCTTCCGCGCTATCGCCGGCCAGGGTAAAACTATAGGTCCCAGAGAAAGTCTCTTCGCTCAAGTTGGCGCGGATGCTCAGGTTGAACGGGCGGCCCGAGCTCCAGCGACGGATGGCGTCAATGCCATGACGCCTGGCTATGGTAGCTTCCAGGCCGACGGTCAGGGCCTCGGCAAGAAATCGAACGACATCCGCGACGTTGCTCTTGCCGGCGCCGTTCGGTCCGACCAACGCCGTCAGTGCACCCAGGTTTACGCGGAGACCGGAGCCGAGACTCCGATAATTGCTCACCTCGATCGCTGTAATCATAACGCCTTTTGAATAGTCCACATTTCCACAGGCCTGCGCAAGCCCAGAGCGCCGGAGAACACGTCGGGGCCCAGGGCCAAGTCGCGCATCCTCCGGGTTTTACTTCCATTCGATTTCATCACATGTAGTGCCTTTGCCGCAGGCCTGAGACCTCATTTCCCGGGCTGGTTCTGCAGGGGGCCGCGAGCTTTCGGATTGCGCGTGGGCTGGCGGTAGAGGCCTCGCCACCACAGGCCACCACTGCGCGTTTCCTAGAGCCCCAGCGCCAACTGCGCCCCCGCCAGCCGGCGGAAGGCCGTGGTGGACAGCTCCGGTCCATCTTCCGGGATGCCCACTCTTCGGCGGGCGACATGGAACATTTGGGAGATTTGGTCGGCAAAGATGCCCTCGCCGCGCATGCGGGAGCCGAAGCGCGGGTCGTTAAGCTTGCCGCCCCGCAGGGCGCGGATCCGGCCGAGGACCTTGTCCTTTTTCTGCGGGAAGTGCCGCTTGAGCGACTGAAGGAAGATCGGCGCGACGGCCAACGGTAGCCGCACGATTTCCGTGCCGCCCCAACCGGCGCCCGCCGCCTTGGCCGCCGCCAGGACGGAGGGGATTTCGTGATCGTTTAGCGCCGGGATGACCGGGGCCACCAGGACACCCACCGGCGCGCCGGCGTTGATCAGGAGTTTCACGGCTTCGGGCGGGGCTTCGGCGGTTGACTCCGCGTCTGCTTGCAGTTAGGTTTTTGGCTGTGAGCACAGTGACAGAAGTCAAAGCGGCTGCGGAGCGGCTATCGGCGAAGGACCGCTGGGAGCTGTATCGCTGGCTGGGAGAATCCAATGACGTGCAACGGCTCCGGCATGAGGATTTGCGCCGCGAAATCGCCTTGGGTTTGGGGCAAGCTGACCGCGGAGACCTGGCACCTCTGGACGTGGCGGCCGTCAAGCGCGAAGTGCGCCGCGGTTTTGCGCCCAAAGGCAAGTGATGCCGGCCGTCCTCCGAACGAGCCAGGCGCACCTTGACCTTGTCCAGGCGGCTCTCCGCATCGCGGAGGACAACCCGCTCGCGGCCGACCAGTGGCTTGATAGTATAGACGAGAAATGCCGCCTATTGGCGACGATGCCGGGGCTCGGGCGCAAGCGGCCTGACCTTGCGCCAAACCTTCGCGGGTTTCCGGTGGGCAATTACGTCATCTTCTACCGTGCAGTGCCCGAGGGGATTCAGGTGGTCCGTGTGCTCCATGGCGCTGCGACCTCCCCGAAATGCTCGAGTGATCGGATGATGGAAAGGGGGATCCCACAACGAACCGCCTGAGAGGAGCAGTAAAGATCTCCTGATCAAAGGCCCAAGGCCAACTGTGGCCCGGCCGGCTGTCGGAAGGCGGCGGTGGACAGCTCCGGACCATCTTCCGGGATGCCGGCTTTTCGGCGGGCGACGTGGAACATCTGCGAGATTTGCTCGGCGAAGATGCCCTCACCGCGCATCCGTGAACCGAAGCGAGGATTGTTGAGCTTGCCGCCGCGCAGGGCACGGATGCGGTTCAGGATTCTGTCCTTTTTCTCGGGGATGGTCCGTTCGAGCCATTGCTGGAAGATCGGCGCGACGGCCAGGGGCAGGCGCAGGACCTCGGTGCCGGCCCACACCGCCCCGGCGGCTTTGGCTGCGGCCAGGACCGAGGGGATTTCGTGATCGGTCAGGGCTGGGATGACCGGGGCGACCAGGACGCCCACAGGCACGCCGGCGTTGGCCAGGAGTTCGACAGCGGCCAGGCGCTGCCGGGGCGAGGAGGCGCGCGGCTCGAGCTGACGCGCCAGATCCGAATCGAGGGAGTTTATCGAGAAATTGACATGCACCGCATGATGGGCCGCCAGTTCGCGCAGCAGGTCAAGGTCGCGCGTCACCAGGAAATTCTTGGTGACGATGCTGACCGGGTTGCGGAATTCGGCCAGGACGGCCAGGCAGCGGCGGGTGAGTTGGAGCCGGCGCTCGATGGGCTGGTAGCAATCGGTCACACCGCTCATCGCCAGCTCCTGGGGTTGCCATTTGGGCGAAGAGAGTTCGCGTCTCAGGAGTTCCGGCGCGTTCTCTTTGACCATGATCTTGCTCTCGAAATCCAGGCCCGCGGAAAAGCCGAGGTATTCATGATAGGGCCGCGCATAGCAATAGCTGCAGCCGTGTTCGCACCCCCTGTAAGGGTTGATGCTGGCGCGGAAGGGAATGTCCGGGCTGTCGTTGAAAGTGATGATAGTCTGCGAGAGGTTGCGGTAGAATTGGGTCCTTGGGGCGGGGTCTTGTTCGGGGTCCCAGTCGGGATCGCGTTCGAGAGAGAGCTTCTCGAAGCGATTGGGCGGGTTGCTGGTTGCGCCCCGGCTACGCGGCAATGATGGCTGGCGTGTCACATCTCAATGTCCTCCCAAGGCGGCCGTTGGCAAGTCGCCGGCGCAGGGGGCATCCTCAGAACCTGTCCGAAAAACTCGCCGCAATGAAAGCTTGGTCGCATCCTTTGTCGTAAACTTTGTCGGATCGGCTGTTTCTCGACAAAGGATGGCGATAAAGGCGGCGACAAAGATCTGGGTCGGAGTTTTTCGGACGCGCTCTCACAACGGGAGGAATTCCGGGTGGAGGCCCTCCGGGTCGGAGTGGAGAATGGCCAGGGTGCGCTGGAGGCCAAAGCGGGGTTTGCCGCAATAGCCGGGATTCAAGAACAGGACGCCGCGCAGGGTTTGACAGAAGGGTTTGTGGGAATGGCCGAACACGATGGCGGCCGTGGCCGCGAGCGATGCGGGCCTTGAGCGAGTCGCTCGGGTTATATGGATTGACAATGTGCTGGAGCAGGAACCTTCGGCCTTCCAGGTTGACGGTTTCGATCAGCTTGAAATGGAAGGCAGGGTTGTCGGTATTGCCGGAGACGCAGGTGACCGGGGCGATTTTCCGCAATTCCAACAGCAAGGAGGGGAGGCCGATGTCTCCGGCGTGCAGGATGTGATGCACCCCGGCGAACAACCCGGGGATCTTCGGGTCCAGGAAATTATGGGTGTCCGAGAGGACGCCGATATTCATCACTCAGGCGTCCTGCGGCTCGGGTGGTTCCTGGGCTTCCGGCTCTGGGGCGGGCTCCTCCTCCGGTTCTTTTTCATCGGCGGGCTCAGGGGCTTGGCTCAGCTTGAGGGCGCCGGCAAACAGGCCGGTAAAGAGGCCCCCGCTCATGAGTGTATTGCGGAAGAATTCGAGCGTCGGGGGGTGTCCATTGGTGCCTTTGGTCAAGGCGATAATCCAGCCGGCCAGGTCTTTGGTGTATTCGGGGTTGGCCAGCCAGGCGGCGGTGTTGGTAACCAGGTAAAAGAAAATGGCGCCAATGATTCCGCCGGCGAGCAGGCGCACGAAGGAAGAGCGGGGGCTGAAGCGGGCGCCGAACCAGATGATGCCGGCAAAGACGGCGTAATTGATCAATTGGGCGGGGGTGAAGGCATTGATGTGCAGGTGGAACAAGTAATACAGGTTCAGGGCGATGTCGGTGAATACAAGCGTGCCCAGGGGCAGCCACCATTTGGCGGCGCGCGGGAAGAAGGCCCCGGCGCAAAAGGCCAGGCCGTAGAACGCGCTGAAATTGGGCGGAAACAAATTGGGCCAGCGTGACAGCGCGGCCACTGCCATGAAAACGTAGGGCAGACACTTGCTCCATTTTTCACTCACGGCGACAGGATACGACTCTCATTGGGAATGACAAGCGGTTCGTGGGGAGCAACGGCGCCGGGCAGGCGCGCCGCAAGGCGCAGATCCCGAAGGGACAATGTCCAATTATTTCCAATAGAAGCTGAGGACCTGGACGTCGCGGGGGCTGGTGCGGCCGAGGATGGCGATGAATTGCCGTTTGGCGGCGCCGACGTGGGCGTCGATTTGGACTTGGAAGGTCCGGCTGCGGACATCGCAGTATTGCCCGAGCATGCGGGCGACCTCGAGGTTCACCTCGGGGATGCGGCGGACCTGGTCCACGCTGCGGTAGGGGCCGGTGAGGCCGCTGCCGTCGTCTTCGCCTTCGCGGGCGCCGGCGATGGCCTGGGCCACGATGGCGTTGAGACCCGGGATGAGCTGGAGGACATCGGGGGAGGCGGTGTTGATATTGACCCGCCCGCTGGACAAGGGCGTGAACAACTCGACGAGGCCGGAGTTGATGGTGCTGATGGGGCCACCGGGGCCGAAGTAGCTGGCTCTTTGCTGGAAGGCAGCGGGGGAATGGTTGGTGCAGGCGGCCCCCCAGAAGAGCTCAGGGGTGATGTCCTTGATGAGGAGCATTTCGGACAGGTCGTCAATTGGCCCGTTCTTTGCGAGGTAAGGCGGTTGCAAGGATTGGTAATAATCGCTTTCGGCGCCCTGCATGCGGGGGTTGTCATCCGGATCGATCCAATCGAGGATGCAATTGATGATGGGAGTCATTTGACCGGCGTCCACGCCCATGAGCATGAGGGCTTGCTGGAGGATGGGTTCCGGGGCGGTGTTGATGTTAAACTTGCGTTCCAGGTCGATGATCTTCCAGGTGAAACTGCCGGTGCCCAGGATGACTTCCCTCTGGACATCCATGAGGGCGGTGTTGGTGGTGGCGATGCCGCCCGGCCCCCCGGCCCAGATCTGGTTGAGCGCATCATAAGGCTCGCCCGGGACGCGCAGTTGTTCGGCCAAAATCCAGCGGCAGTATTCGACCCCGGAACGGCCCAGCCATTCGAGTTGGGCCTCGCTGTTGACGTTGCGCGCCAGCTTGGTCTCGACCTTCATCGAATAGGCGAAGCCGCCGGCCAGGATGGCCAGGACGCTGATGGAGATCATCACAATGATCAGGGCGATGCCGCGTTGGGAGCATCTGCGGATTGGAAATCCGCGATACAGCAGGCTGGAAGCCTGCGCTACGCCTTCCAGTTGGCGAAACCCGTGAAACATCTGGGTTAGCCCCGAAATGTCAGGCCTCGGGACATCCGCGACGGCTCCTCCATGAAGCGTCCCGCTTTTCATCGTGAGCCTCCGCCGATTCCTCCCGGGACCGGGCTGGGCTGAATGACGCCGGGGAGCGTGCCGGGAGGCGCGGCGCCGGGAGGGGTGATTCCCGGGGGCGGAATTCCGCCCGGGCCCGGCATCCCCGGCATCCCCGGCATACCCCTGGGCATTTGCCACATGGGCGGCACACCGCTGGCGGGCAGGCTGATGATACGGGTAATTTCTTCCTGGGCAGAGCCGGAGCGCGCGGTGTCAGCCAGTCTCAAGGTGACAATGATGCCCCTGGGGAGCTGGTTGGTCAGCTTCCACTCATCGACCCAGTCGTTGTGCTGCTGGTCCCAGAGCAAGAACTTGAATTCCCGCACATTCTTGGCGAGCACCACCGGATGGTTTTTTTCATCCACGATGATGCGGTTATCCGAACCGGAGTTCAGATCCATCATGATCGGGATTTGCCGCATGACCAATTGGCGGCTGCCATAGGGCCCCGGCTCGACCGAGAAAAAGAGGCGCCGGAGGTCAAAGTC
Source organism: uncultured bacterium (assembly GCA_963713735.1). Classification (GTDB taxonomy): domain Bacteria; phylum Verrucomicrobiota; class Verrucomicrobiia; order Limisphaerales; family UBA8199; genus CAVQND01. The sequence continues at coordinate 87,573 of CAVQND010000007.1, read as the reverse complement.
GCCGAAGTTTCCGCTGCGGGGAAAGTCTTTCGAGAGGCGGGCAACGAAGCTGAGCGAGGGCTCGTCGCCGTTTTCAGCCAGGAAGCTGTAGTATTTGTTGTTCACGACAAATAACGTGGCGGAGCCGAGGGAGTTTTCCAGGACCCGCGCGACAATGCGCAAGCGCTGCATCGTGGCGGCGGCCCGCTGTCCCGACTTGGAGGAGCGCAGAATCGCCGTCCAGCTCGAATAGATGGCCACCAGCACCAGGGAGAAGATGGAGATGGCGATGAGCATCTCGAGCAGGGTGAAGGCGCGTCGAGGCGCGAAGCGCCAAGCGCCAAGCGCCAAGCGCGAGGGGGTTATCGCTTGTAATCTGCGCGCCTTCATCGCAGCCGGGGCCCTCCCAATCGCAGGGTTGTGGACTCGGGAGAGAACAGCAGGATGCTCATGCTATCCACCGGCAGGCGGTTGCCGCGATGGAAGACCTTGATGTCAAATTGCATCAGGCCGTTGGTCTCCACCATGTTGCAGTCGTATTCCCAGGAGTAGTCCGGATAGAGTTGGCCGAAGTCACCCGACTCGGGGCCTTCGCTGAAGCGGTTGGTTTTGATGAGGAGCTGGGCGGCGACCATGCCGGCATCCACCTCGATGCGGCGCAGGTTCCGGGCGCTGCGGAGCGAGTTGGAAACCAGGGCGAGGATGGTGAAGATGGCCATGAAAAAGATGCCGATGGCGACCATGACCTCCAGGAGCGAAAAGGCGCGCGCGTGCGGTTTCATCGGTCAACAGGGCCCACGGTGGCCAGGCTGGTGGTAATCTCGAGGGCGACCTTGTACCACTCCCCCTGGTCGGAGTGCAGGATCAGCGTCAGTTCATCACAAGTGCCGTTGGGATAAAAGCGGACCCGGGCGATGTCGGCGTCCTTGTACTCGGTCAGGTTGACATCGAGCATCTCGATGGAGATGGACGAGTCGAGGGTGGCGGCCAGGCCGGAACGCGGGGGGGCGGGGGGGCGACGGCGATGGCGCCGAAGTCATCGTATTCGGAGCGCCTCGGCCGGGAGGGGCTGACGGCGCCGCTGACCTGCATGGTTCGTTCCCGTGGGTGGAAGACCACTTCTGCCATCGAGTTTTGCATGATCGCCTGGGCCCGCGCTCGGCTCAGGACTTCGCTCACATCCCGCATGGCCTTGATCATCGGCGCCTTGTGCCACAGCTTATAGACCATCGGCATGCTCATCGTCATGACAATGCCCATGATGGCGACGACGATCATGATTTCGACGAGAGTGAACCCGCGGCCAGTATCAGGCGGACGCGCGACACGCGCGGAGAAGTTGTGAGCGAGTCCCCTCATTAACGAGCGATATTGGAGGTAATGGCGAACATGGCGGACAGGACGCTCAGCAGGAGAAAACCCACGCCCAAGGCCATGACGATGATCATCACCGGCTCGATCATGTTGGTCATGACGCGCAGGGCGATGGTGAGTTCGTTTTCGTAGGTGTCAGCGACATTTTTCAAGGCGCCCGGGACATCGCCGGTGTCCTCGCCGATTTTGACGAGGTCAACCATGAGTTGGGGGAAGACTTTGCTGCGGGCCAGGGGTTGGGCAATGGTCTTGCCGTCAGTGACCTCCTCGCGGGTCTTGGCGATGGCCTCCTTGACGATGCTGTTGGCCATGATCTGCTCGGCAATCTTCAGGGCCGTGAGCACCGGGACACCGTTTTCCAGGAGGGTCGAAAGGGTGCGGGCGAACTGGCCGAAGAGGTTGAGCTTGACCACTTTTCCGAAAACGGGGGCGTTCATTTTCCAGTGGTCGATCCTGCGCCGGCCTTCATCGGAGGCTTGGAAGCGTTTGAAGATGATGATGAGGGCGAGGAGGATACCCAACATGAGCCACCAATAGGTGGTGAACATGTGGCTGACCCCGAGGAGGGCCTGAGTGGTCGGGGGCAAAGGGATGTCCATGCCCTCGAAGATGCTCATGAACTTGGGGAGCATGTAGGTCACGAAAAAGATCATGATGCCGATGCCGACGACGGCGACGAAGGCGGGATAAATGAGGGCGGAGGTGAACTTGGCCTGGACCTGCGCAAAGCGTTCGAAATGGTCGGCCATGCGCCGGAGCACTTCCACCAGCGCGCCGCTGGATTCACCGGCGCGGACCATGTTGACATAAAGGTCGGAGAAGACCCGGTGCTGCTTGGACATGGCGTCGGAGAGGCTCCGGCCCTCCATCACGTCCTGGCGCAAATCGCGGCTCACGTCGGCAGAGATGCCTTTGGATTCGAGGTGGGTCATGCTGTTCAAGGCGACCGTCAGGGGCATGCCCGATTTGAGCAGGTTGGCCAACTGCTGAGTGAACGTGGCCAATTCCTGGAGTTTGGGTTTGCGCTTGCGCGCCAGGGCGTCTCGCAAGGCTGGAGGCAGCAACGCGCGCCAATCGGTCTTGGCGCCGGTGGGGGCGCGCTCGCCCGGGACTGCCCCGCTCTTGGCGGCATCCACGGCCACCGGGAACAGACCCAACCGTTCGATCTGCAGCAGCGCAGCCGAGCGGTCAACGCCCTCCAGGACGCCTTCGACAACCTCGCCCGTGCGGCGGCGGGCCCGATATGAAAACTGCGGCATAAATCGAGACTGGTTGTCTCTTAAACACAAACTTAACCAGAAAGTTGCGGCCCTCCAAGCCGCATTTTGCGGGCACAGCGATCCATCGGCTAGGGCTGCACTACTTCCCGGGCTGCGCCGGCATCCAGACCTCGCTTTTTTGCTGCGCTCCGGTGAATCTGGGTGTAAACAACAGCCTCCGAGGCTTATGGCACCGCGGCATGCTTGCATTCCGAGCGACCCGGGCGCCGCCAGCGGCGCCGCGCCACCGAGGTTAGTAACCCCCGCAGGGGCGACTTCAGGCAATTGCCCATCTCCGATGAGAACAAGGAGCGGTTCAAGCGCACAGCCGAGAAGGAGAGAGAATGAAGCTGCCCAACAGTGAGTTGGCGGTCGTGGATCGCGAGAGAATAACTGACTACCTGCTCAACGCGGGGCATCCCCACGGTGCGAGCAAGGCGAAATTCTTTGCTGATTTTGGTTTCCGGCGCGAAAGGTCGGAGGTGCTGGCCGAAGCCCTGCGCGAACACGGGCAGCGAAACGAGGTAACGAGGCGGAAGGAAACCGGATTTGGCCCGCGCTATGAAGTGGAGGGCGATCTGGCTGCGCCGGATGGCCGCCGCCCGCGCGTGCGCACGGTCTGGCAGTTGGACAAGGGGCGGGTTGCGCCCCGCCTGATTACCGCGTATCCTCTTGAGGCATTATGATTAAGGAACATGATTGTGTCGTGCTGACGCAGGACATTCCTGAAGGGGGCTTGCAAGCCGGCGATGTGGGCACCATCGTTCACATCCACCGCGGCGGAGCCGCCTACGAGGTCGAGTTCATTACTCTCACCGGTAAGACCGTGGCCGTGGCCACGGTCTTGCCTTCGCAACTGCGGCCTGTCACCGGGCGCGATGTCAGCCATGCCCGTCAACTGGCAGCGGCCTGATCGCCCGCTTCAATTGCTTCTGGTCCGCCTTTTTCCTGGAGAGATCACGGAGTGCTGCTTCGGCTGCATGGAACCCGCACATGCCGTGTACGCCGCCGCCGGGCGGGGTCGAGGCGGAGCAGATATAGAGGCCGGGGGTCGGCGTGCGGTAGGGGGTGGGGCTCAGAACAGGCCGCGCCAGCAATTGCCGCCAATCGCCCGCGCCGGCGTTGATGTCGCCTCCGACCAGGTTGGCGTTTTGTCGTTCCAATTCCTGGCAATTCATGACCCGGCGCGCGAGGATGCGGTCGCGGAAGCCGGGAGCGAACCGCTCGATCTGGCTTTCAATCCGGTGGGTCATATCGAACGCCGAGCCGTTGGGCACATGGCAATAGGCCCAGGCGACGTGGCAACCTTGGGGCGCGCGGGTGGCATCGAAAAGGCTGGGCTGGGACAGGATAGTAAAAGGCCGCTCGGGAGGCTCTCCTCGGGCCGCATCGCGCTCGGAAGCGGCGATTTCCTCGAGGGTCCCGCCCAGGTGCACCGTTCCGGCGCGGGCGCAGGCGGCGGCCTTCCAGGGGATTGGCCAGTCCATGGCGTAATCGATCTTGAAGACCCCGGGGCCGTAGCGAAACCGCCGGAGGCGGCTCAGGTAGGAGACGGGCAATTTATGGCCGGCCAGGCGCAGGACCTGCCGCGGCGTGAGGTCCAGCAGGACCGCCCGCGCCAGGGGCAACTGGTCAATGTTCTCGACTCGCACCTGTGTGGCCAACTCCCCGCCGAGGGCGCGCAGGCGGGCGGCCAGGGCGTTGGCCAGGCGCTGGGCGCCGCCGCGCGGGAAGGGCCAACCGACGGCGTGGCCCATCATGCCGAGGACCAGGGCATAAGCGGCGGCGGGGCTTTCCTCGAGCGGCAGGAACGAATGGGCCGCCAGCCCGGCCAAGAGGGCGCGCGCCGGTTCCTCGGCAAACCAACCTCGGGCCAGGACTGTTGCGGAGCGAACGGCGCGCAGGCCGAAGCGGGCCAGCAGGAGCGGATGCCGCGGCAGGTGAAGCAACGGCTGCAGGAACTCCCCGGCCAGGGCCTCCCAGTTCGCCGCCAGCGGTCCCATCAGGCGCTCATAACCAGCCTGGTCCCGGCCCAACCCGGTGGCGGTGGCCCGGACCGAGCGCTCCAGGACTGCTGCCGTGCCGTCGTCCAGGGGGTGCGCCAGGGCCAACTCCGGTTCGATCCAGCTCAGCCCGTACTTTTCCAGCGGCAGTTTCCGAAAGAAAGGGGAGCCTGCGGCCATGGGGTGGACCGCAGAACAGAGGTCGTGCACAAAACCCGGCAAGGTCAATTCTGCGGAGCGGGCGCCGCCGCCGATGGTGTCATTGGCCTCGGCTACCAGGACCGACAACCCCTCCTGGGCGAGGCGAATTGCGGCGGCCAAGCCGTTGGGTCCGGAACCAACCACCACGGCATCGTAGGAGACATTCAATGCGTCGGCACGCCATCCGCATCGGCGCGGATGGCCGGTTTCAACGTCCAGGCCTGGAGGCGGGCCATCGCGACAATCTTCGGGGCGCGAAAGCCCTCTTTATGGATGATCCAGCCCCCGAATAAGCCGGGGGTATCCGCAGCGACATGGCGAGCGGGAAGCAGTTCGGGATTATTTCCCAGCGCCAAGCCCTGATCCAGCGGGAGGCGGCAGCGGTTCCGGTAGCCGTCGTACGCCGCAGCCAGCGCCAGCAGGAAATCCGCCGGGGGGACGGCGTCAGCGCCGACGAACACGCGCGAGGGGACCCGCCGCTGGGTCTGGATGAAGTCCAGGACGTCATGCGTGGTGTCGCGGAAGGCCAGCCAGGCGAGGGGCCTCTTTTCACAAGGCGGCGGCGGCGGACTCCCCGGGCCCAGCAGCCCCTCGGGGCGCAATGGGAAGCGCAACTCCTGGCCGGCGCTGAGCTTGCCCACGGCGAGCGTCAGCAACTCGAACTGGTCGGCGACGGAATAGGCGCGGCGGCCAAGCACGAGAAAATCAAGGCCCTTGGCCGAGGTTGAGAGCAGGCGGGAGGCGATTTCGGCCAGGTCTTTTTCGGGCACGCCCTCCGCGTGGATGGCGTCCGGGTAGAGGACCGGCAGGTCCGCCGCGGTTACGAAATGGACATTGGGCAGCGAGCGGATGTGATCGATATACTGGCCGAAACGGCTAAAGGCGGCTGCGGTTTCCTGGGCGGTGCGCTGGGGGGGGCGTCGCCATTGCTCGCGGGGGGGGTTGGCGCCCCGGCGAAAATTGACGCCATCCCAGAATTCACGATGCACCCATTCGCAAGGGTGGTAATAAATGCTGATGAGGCCGCCGCCCGGTTCGCGGCGCAAGCGGTTGGCGATGGCCGACACTCGCGCTTTGCCCGGCTCGACATCGGCCGGGTCATGCAGGTCCATGCGCGTGCAATTGGCGCCCATCCGATAGACATTGAGCGCCCCTGCGTACCAGAACGGTTTCTCGTCCAGGCCCACATGGTCGCCCTCGTCCACGTAACAAGGGACGCCATGCGGGGCAACGCCGATGCCTTTGAGGGCGGCGATGGCCTGCGGAGCCCACGATCAGCCGGGCTGGCCGTAGCACGCCAGCGTCGGGACCGAGAAGATTCGCCGCACGTCCTGCGCTCCGCCCCCTTCGCGCCGCGTGAATTCGGCCACCCCGTCCAGCAGGCCGCAGTCCGCCAGGTACTCGGAGGGCGTGGGATGCACGGAATGGAAATTGGCGTGGTAGCCGATGACATGTTTCTGGAGCGCCTCAATGACATCGCGGCGGCCGCGCTGCTCGAAGACCCGCCCCTTTTCGCCGACCACTTTGAAAGTCGCCCGGATGTCCCGCTGGGTAAGCATCTCGGCCAGTTGCTTGCAGGCGTCGTCATCGGCCGGCAGCAGGTAATCTTCGGTATCGAACCAGAGAATGACATTGACGCGCGCCGGTTCCGCTGCCGGTGTCATGAGCGGGGCGAGCAGGGCGAGCCAGATGAGGGCCAGTGCCTTGGGAAGAGAGAGCCAGCGTTTCATATTCAGTGTCGGGTCGGTTGAAACTGCAACCATCTTGAGAATGCCCGCCTCACGGGCGATGATCCAGATCAAATGTTTGACCGGCGCCTCCCCCGCCAGGGCCAGCGACAAAGGCGCCAAAACGGGCCCCATTGCCCGACCGTAGGAGACGACGTAAGGAGTCTCTGATCAAAGGCCTTCGAGGGGAGCATTTTCGCTGCGCCGCAAGCTCAATCAGAGACTCCTTACGTCGTCTCCTACAATGGTTTGCGGAAAAGTTTGTCACTGGTCATGCCCGCCCCGCCCTGGCGCCTTTTGCAAGAGGACCTGGCCCGCCTCCAGCAGCGGCACGCCCTCGGACGTGTTGGTGGCGGCCAGGCTCGAGAGGGGATAGTTGGTTTGGAAACGCAGGTAACCGGCGCGCTCGAAAGTGAGGTGGACCGAACTCCACCCGCCCCACCGAACCGGTGTCAGGACGCGCTCGCTCTCGAGGACGAATTCTCCGCGCGGGCCGGTGAGGGTCGGAGGTTTGCGGACGAGCAACTCGCCGCCGCGCGGGGACCAACCGGCCAAAGGCGCCGGTTCGGGCCGCCCGCGTGTGACCTTCACGCCGGCCAGAGGTTGGCGGCTGTCCGCCGCCAGCACCTGGCCCTTCACGCGCGGGGACACGTAAGGACCCCACGCCAGGTTCTTGCACCCGGCCAGCGTCAAGGCGAACAGGCACAGCCCGAGCAATCGCATCATCACCCCAAACTACCGCGCCCGGCCCGGCCCTGTCGAGACTGCCTGCCCAACAAAACCAATCCCCAAAAACAGACCTGCGCCTGGGCGAACCTGGCGGCCAAGAGGCGATTGACAACGCGCGGGAGACCGGTAGTATTTGTGCCGGCGCGGGTGTAGCTCAATGGTAGAGCACCAGCCTTCCAAGCTGGCCACGTGGGTCCGATTCCCATCACCCGCTCCAGTCCTCAAAAACCCCAGTAGAATTAAGGCTTCCATGCACTTTCCGCCTGCCGAAAATGCCGTACTGCTAACGCCTACCCGTAACACGGTCAGGGTTGTTTAACCGCGTTCTGGGCCGTCCAAGAGCCTGACACAACAGTACGGGCCCACTCGACACCTGAGCGCGTGCGCGTCCGCTGTTGTCGGCGACGCGACCAGCTATCCACATAACGGGGATGTTTTGTATGGATATGTCGTCGGGAATCGATGAGCTTTCTGATTGGCTCCCGGCATTAGCGGGGTATGAAACGGAACATCTGGACAAGAGCAGGTCTGGGACTGGTTGCGGGCTGCGCCGTCGCGGCGAGCATCAGAGCGGGCTTTCCCTGCCTCGGGACGGCGGGGCTGGGGCTTCTGGGAGTCGGGGCCATTGCGGCCGAGGTTTCGTCCACGGCACGGTGGCGGCGAACCTGGATCTGGGGGATGGGAGTGGGCTGGTTGGCTGCCAGCCAGGTCTTGGCGAGTTCGTTTCATCGGCTCGGCGGCGATCCGCGTATGGCGGCCTACTGGAACGGCTACTTTGCGTTGATGGGATGGGTAGCTGCGGCAACTATATTGCCAGCGAGTGTGCAGGCGAAGCCTCTCCTGAAGGTGCGTTGGAGAGCGCCGGCCCTGGGCTGCGGAGCGGTGGCTGGGGCGGGGTGGTTGGCGGCGGCGTACATGCAGAATCTGCGCGCAGGATTCTATTTGGGATTGTTGGACAATCTGGCCTGGTTGGTTCTCGTTCTGGCCTGGTTCCGCCTGCCGCAGTTGGGTATTCAGGCGGCTACCGTGGTCATTCTGCTGCTGGTCGGTCTGCCGGTGGTTGACCAGTTCATTGCCCCGCCGCCGAAGCTGCAGCCACAGGTCGAGTTGAGCCGACGGAGTTTCTCTTATGCGGCCGCAAGGAAGGATCCGGTGGCGTTCGCCCGCTGGTGGGAGTGTTTTCTCGAGGAGGCCAACCGGATGGCCAACGACGTGCTGGTTTTCACAGGCGGCCGCCCCGCGTTCCGGCTCCGGGCAAACGGCGGAACCCACTTCTTCGAGTCCAGCGTCGCCATCAACAGCAAAGGGTTCCGCGGTCGAGAGATTCCAACCGAAAAAGGCATGGCCTACCGCATTGTGGCACTAGGAGAGTCCACCACCTTTGGTTACACTCTAAGGGCCGGCGACAAACCCTGGCCTGAGCTGCTGGAAGCGCTAATCCGGGAACGGCTAAGACCGCCGCGGCCCGTTGAGGTCATCAATGCCGGTGTTCCGGGCTACAGCCTCAGAGATAACGTGGACCGGCTCGAGCAGGATATTCTGCCACTGCAGCCGGATTTGATTGTTTCCTACCACGGTTTCAATGGCTTTGGCCTCTTGATTCCCTCGCTGCCGTCCCCTATCGGGACCACCCCGCCGGTCTTCCAGGCACGCCCTCTGAACCTGCTTGCGGCTTGTGAATACCGCATGAAAATGCTCCTTTTCCGGCGCTCTCGAATTCCCAAAGGGGGGCACGGCCCTCCGAAGGTCCGCGATGTGATGGAGACCGAATTCGCGAAGGCCTACCACCAGTTGGCGCGTGCCGCCGAGGCAAAGGGCATTCGACTGGCCATTGCGAACTTTTCACTGGCGATCAATGACCATAGTCCCCGGGACCTGCGCGATTTCTATGGATGCACCTTTGGGGCCGTGGAATGGACGATGAAGGCCAACGAGGCGCACTCCCGCCTGGTCCGAGAGGTGGCCCGGCAGCACCCTTATGTCCTCCAGATCGATACGCAGCGGAGCCTGGATGGGCAGCACGAAAGGTTCATTGACATGGTCCATTTCACACAGGAGGGTCGACAACAACTGGCCGAAATCATGTTCGCCGGCATCCGCGAGTTATTGGCGCAGGACCTGAAACCTGCTAACTTTTCAGGTCAGGCCCGCTGAACGAGCGCAGATCTGTTCTTGAGTGCCGCACCTCGAGCGTCCCGTTTCCCCTCACCCCGGCCCTCTCCCTCGGGGAGAGGGGGAATCGTCGTCAGCCGGTTGAACAAATCCAGCGATGTGGGAATGGTCGAAAGCCAGCCCTGGCAGGAGGCGCTTGGCTCGTCGTTTGCTCTGGCTCCGGACCTTTGAGCCTGGATGCCCGGTTGGAAACCCGCCGCCGTCCGGCGCCAAGCGGATGCCACTTTAATACCGGTAGTGCTCGGCCTTGTAAGGGCCGTCGATGGGCACGCCGATGTAGTCGGCTTGCTTCTGCGTGAGCCTGGTGAGCCTGACTCCGATTTTCTCGAGGTGCAGGCGCGCGACTTCCTCGTCGAGCCTCTTGGGCAGCCGATAGACGGCCGGCTTGTATTTCTGGCGGTTGGTCCAGAGGTCCAATTGAGCGAGGACCTGGTTGGTGAACGAGTTGGACATCACGAAGCTGGGGTGGCCTTCGGCGCAGCCGAGGTTGACCAGCCGGCCCTCGGCGAGCAGGTAAATACTGCGGCCGCCTGGAAGGTCGTACCGATCCACCTGGGGTTTGATGTTCACGCGCGAAACGCCGGGCGCCCCGTTGAGCCGGTCCACCTGGATCTCGTTGTCGAAGTGGCCGATGTTGCAGACAATGGCCTGGTCTTTCATCTTGAGGATATGTTCCAGGGTCAGGACGTTGCAGTTGCCCGTGCAGGTCACGTAGATGTCGGCCCGGCCAAGGGTGTCCTCGATGGTGGCGACCTCGAAGCCCTCCATGGCGGCCTGGAGAGCGTTGATCGGGTCGATCTCGGTGACGATGACGCGGGCGCCGAAGCCCCGGAGCGAGTGGGCGCTGCCTTTGCCGACATCGCCATAGCCGCAGACGCAGGCGGTCTTGCCGGCGATCATCACGCCCAGGGCGCGCTTGAGGCCGTCGGCCAGGGATTCGCGGCAACCGTAGAGGTTGTCGAACTTGGACTTGGTGACCGAGTCGTTGACGTTGATGGCGGGGACCAGGAGCCGGCCGGCCTCGAGCATCTGATAAAGCCGGTGCACGCCGGTGGTCGTCTCTTCGCTGACGCCCTTCCACTCTTTGACCGCCTCGGTGAACCAGCCGGGGCGCTCCTTGGCGCAACGTTTGAGGAGCTGCTTGACCACCTCCTCTTCGTGGCTGCTGCCGGGGGTGTTCACCCAATCGCTGCCGTGCTCCATTTCATGGCCCTTGTGGAGCAGCAGCGTGGCGTCTCCGCCATCGTCCACCACCAGTTGCGGGCCTTTGCCCCCCGGGTGCGTCAAGGCGGCCAGCGTGAAGCCCCAGTATTCCTCGAGCGATTCCCCTTTCAAGGCGAAGACGCTGACGCCGCTCCTGGCGATAGCCGCCGCCGCCTGGTCTTGCGTGCTGAAAATGTTGCAGCTCGCCCAGCGCACCGACGCCCCCAACTCGACCAGCGTCTCGATCAGCACCGCCGTCTCGATCGTCATGTGCAGCGAGCCGGAAATGCGAACTCCGTTGAAGGGCTTCTGCGGGCCGTACTTGGCGCGAACCGCCATCAGCCCCGGCATTTCCTGCTCGGCGACGGAGATTTCCTTGCGGCCCCATTCAGCGAGGGTGAGGTCTCTGACCTTGTAGTCTTGGGCCGCGCGGCCCCTTATGGCTGGCGGACGCGCTCTTTCTGCCGTTGGTTTTTGTCAAAGTTGGCATACCTGGTATTGCTCGGTTGATTTTGAGTTCCGGGCCGGTTCAAGCGCCGGCCCGGGGCCGGAGGGCGCGCCGGGACGCCCCCTGCTCGCCGGGCGTTGCGGCGGCCTTCTGCAACGTCACCGGCGCGACCGCAGCCACGGACTGCCTGGCCGCCTTGCGCAGCGCGTCGGTTTTGTCCGTCAACTCCCACGTGATCTCCGGATCGGTCTTGCCGAAATGGCCATAATTGGTCGTCTTCGAATAGATCGGGCGGAGCAGGTTGAGCTGCTTGATAATCGCCGCCGGTTTGAAGCAGAAGACCTCGCCGACGGCCCGCTCGATTTCCACGTCGGGTATGACACCCGTGCCGAAGGTGTTGATGCAAACCGAGACCGGGTCGGGGTGGCCGATGGCATAAGCAAACTGGATTTCGGCGCTGGTGGCCAGGCCCGCGGCGACGATGTTCTTGGCCACATAGCGGCCCATGTAAGCCGCGCTCCGATCGACTTTCGACGGGTCTTTGCCCGAGAAGGCCCCGCCGCCGTGGCGGCCCATCCCGCCGTAGCTGTCGACGATGATCTTGCGCCCCGTCAGCCCGGTGTCACCCTGCGGCCCGCCGACGACGAACCGGCCGGTGGGGTTGACCAGGTAAACCGTCTTCTTGTCCAGCAGGTGGGCCGGCAGCACTTTCTTGATGATTTCGTTAATGATGAATCGCTCGATCGTCTTGTGCGTGGTGCCGGCGGCGTGCTGGGTCGAAACGACGACATTCGTGATGCGAACAGGCTGGTCGTCCACATATTGCACCGAGACCTGGGTCTTGGCGTCGGGCCGCAGCCATTTGACGGCGCCGCTCTTGCGCACGCGCGTCAACTCGCGACCGAGCGTGTGCGCATACATGATGGGCGCCGGCATCAACTCCGGCGTTTCGTTGGTCGCATATCCGAACATCAGCCCCTGGTCGCCGGCCCCTTGCTCCGCCGTCTTTTTCCCTTCCGCCGCCCGGGCGTCCACGCCCTGCGCGATGTCCGGGCTCTGCGAGGTGATGGCGTTCAAAATCAGGACCCGGTCCGCGTGGAACACGTCGTCCTCATGCGTATAGCCGATCTCCCGGATCGCCTGGCGGGCGATCTGGTTGTAATCGAGCTTGGCCTGGGTGGTGATTTCGCCGCCCACCACGACCAGGTTGCACTTGGCGTAAGTCTCGCACGCCACGCGGCTGTGCGCGGTCCTGGGCCAGGCAGGCGTCCAGCACCGCATCGGAAATCGTATCGCAGACTTTGTCGGGATGGCCTTCGCCAACCGACTCGGAAGAAAAGATAAAGTTCTTGCTCATGGCATTAGGTTCAACGGACCGCAGTTAAATATCTCATATTGACGTATCAGGATAAGATGATACAAGGTTCGCCCCGCCAGTCAATACCCGGATTTCAAAAACCATGAACCGCCCGACACGCGGAATACGCGGAAATGAACAGGTCTAATGGTTGCTATTTTGTCCCGCAGCCGGCGGCGCAGGGCCATTGACAAAGTCGCCGAAAAGGGCGCCGTTCTCTCCCTGTAGGAGACGACGTAAGGACTATGAGGCTCGGGAGAAATTGCGGACACTATGGCGGCCCGCTCGGGGCGAAAGGGGCGGGAGCGGCCCATGTGCGGCCGGCCTTTACGCTGATCGAACTGCTGGTGGTCATCGCGGTGATAGCGATCCTGGCCAGCCTGTTGTTGCCCGCGCTCAACAGGGCCAAGGTCAAGGCGCGAACCACCTACTGCAAAGGCAACCTCCACCAATACGGCCTGGGGCTGCGCATGTACGTGGACGATTTCAAGGGCTATCCGATTCATCCCACCTTCTTGCCACCGGCGCCCGACTTCCTCCCGCCACGGTTCCGCCAGTTGCAACCATACACGAAGGACAACTGGACCACGGTGAGCCAGGGGCAACCGGAGCCGGCGGGCATTCAGATTTGCCCCGACTATGGCCGGCTTGGGGGGGAGTTCCTGGCCGGCTCGGCCCCAAACTGGGTCTTCGCCGGCAGTTATGGGTACAACGGGGTGGGCTATGACTCCGTGAGGTACGTCAGGAGGGTTCGGGGGCATGGGTCTTGGCGTCCGCCTCCTGGTGACGCACACCAATTGGTTACCCGTCCATGAGGGGGACATCGCGTGCCCGAGCGACATGATTGCCATAGCGGACGCGCCTTTGGTGACGAGGGGTCCGGTGATGGGCGCGGGTCCCCAGCGGCTCGGGCCGCCGTGGCTGCCGTTCGGACCGGCCAGTTTGTGGCCAATGGGGGGCGAGCCTCTGGTGGTGTGGCCGCTCGACCTCGGGGCGCGCCTTGGGGACGCCACCGGACTCCGGTTCCAGAGGCAGCGCCACGCTGACCGGTGGAACGTGGTCTTCTGCGACGGGCACGTCGAGGGTTTGACCACCAAGCAGTTCCTTGACCCCCGCTCGGATGCCGTCCTGCGCCGGTGGTATGCGGACCACCAGCCCTACAACACCGACATGGAGACTTCATACTTACGGTCGCTTCTGCCGTGAAGCGCGCCGGAGTATCGCGCCCCGGCGACTGCCGCCAGCCGGGCACCCGGCTGCACGGACCGGTCCATCACGCCGTTCTCCCCCTCGAGAATTCGCAAACGGACAATCTTCCCGCTCAGCCATTGAATATCTCCGTCAGGAGCGGCATGTCAGGGCCGTTGGCAAGGTGGTCTCCTGGAGTGCGCCGGCAGAGCGAAGCGGCGACGGCGCCTTCGGCCGCCCGGGACGTCCAAGAACGCCAGACGCCGCCCAAGCCAAAGCGGTGTCGCGCTCCGCTTGCCACCGCACTCCAAAGCGGCCTGCCCGAGACGGCTCGACGGACCTTGTCACTGGCCCTGCCCTCCTTGTAAAAAAAGGCAAAAAGAGGGCTTGCAAAGCGCGGCGGACGGGACTAGGCTCCCCTCTCTTTTTCTGAGCGCCTGGACGGCGGCGCCGGACAGGCCGTTGCCGCCGTCAAGCGAAATGATGATTTATGGCAGTTAGAATTCGCATGAAGCGGGTCGGGACGAAGAACACGCCGGTGTTCCGCATTGTCGTGGCCGATGCGCGCAGTCCTCGGGATGGCAAGTTCATCGAGGAATTGGGGACGTATCACCCGCTCAGGAAGGGTGACAATTTCACGCTGGATTTCGAGCGGGCCAAGTACTGGCTGAGCAAAGGGGCGCAGCCGACTGAAACCGTGGCCAGTTTCATCAAGAAGGCAGGCAAAGCCGCGGCCCCGGCCCCGGCGTAACCCCAAGCTGGCTTATGCAGGGCTTTCTTGAGTACGTCGTCAAAGGGCTGGTGCAGCATCCGGATGCGGTCACGGTCACCCCTGTGGAACGCGAGGGCACGACGGTCTATGAATTGCGCCTGCATCCCCAGGACGTAGGAAAGGTCATTGGCCGGCAAGGGATGACCATCAACGCGATTCGCTCGCTGTTGCTGGCCGGCAGTGCCCGCAAGGGCTTGCGCTGCACGCTGGAAATCGTCGAAGAACCGCCGGCGCCCTGAGCCAGGCCAGGGGCTGAGTTCGGGCCGGCTGCCCGGCGCTCCGGTCGTCGGCGGGTTGGCGCCCCGGGCCCCAACACACATGAGAATTGACGTGCTCACCCTGTTTCCGGCAATGTTCGCGGGGCCGCTGGATGAGAGCATCATCAAACGGGCGCGCGAGACGGGGCGGTTGGATTTAAGAATCCATAATTTGCGGGATTATGCCCATAACCGCCACAAGACGGTGGATGACCGTCCGTTTGGCGGGGGGCCGGGCATGTTGCTCAAGCCCGAACCGATCTTTGAAGCGGTGGAAGATTTGGGGGGCGAGTCAACTCGTGTCATATTGTTTTCACCTGCGGGACGGACCTTCAGCCAGGCGGTGGCCTGGGAGTTGGCCGGGCAGGAGCATCTGCTTCTGGTTTCGGGGCACTATGAAGGTTTTGACGAGCGGGTGCGCGAGCAGTTGGCTGACGATGAGCTGTCAATCGGCGACTACGTGCTGACCAACGGCGGTTTGCCGGTGATGGTCGTGATTGACGCCGTGGCGCGGTTATTGCCGGGCGTGCTGGGGGACCAGGAAAGCGCGCAGGAGGAATCCTTCAGCCACGGGTTGCTCGAGTATCCGCAATACACGCGCCCGGCCGAGTTCCGGGGCATGAAGGTCCCGGAAGTGCTCTTGTCGGGCAACCATGCCGACATTGCGCGGTGGCGGGCCGAGCAGGCCCGGCTCCGAACGCGAGCGCGCCGACCGGACCTGTTGTGACTTTATGAACCAGGCATTACTTGATAAAATTGAATCGGGACAGTTTCGCAAAGAACCGATGAATTTCGGGGTGGGCGATACGGTGCGAGTGCACACCAAGGTCGTGGAAGGCGACAAAGAGCGCATCCAGATCTTCACCGGCGTGGTCATTGGCCGCCGGGGGCACGGCCTTAACGAGATGTTTACCGTCCGCCGCATCAGTTACGGGGAAGGCGTCGAGCGCATCTTTCCGGTCCATTCGCCCCGGGTCGAGAAGGTTGAGGTCGAGCGCAAAGGCTCGGTCCGCCGCGCCAAGCTGACTTACCTGCGCAAGCGCCTGGGCAAAGGGGCGACGCTGGTTAAGGAGTGGGAAGGCCGGGCCGCACCGGCAACGGCTCCGGCCACCGCTCCCGCGCCCGCTCCGGCGCCCGCCGCCGAAAAGGCCTGAACGGGCCGGGCATCGGACGGGTGGATGAATTGTCTTCACCCGCCGGCTGAGTAAACTTACTCACTGACTGAGTATTCTTGCTCTGCGGGAGGGCCTGTGCTATTTTCGGCGGCATGAGATTCGAACGGCCCATCGTGGGGGAGATCATGGCGGCGCTGGGGCGCAAGCTCCCCTTGTTGCAGGTGCTGGTGGGGCCGCGCCAAGTGGGCAAAACCACGGCGGCAGGCCAGGTCGAAAAGCGCCTCGGCTGGCCGAGCGTGGTGGCGTCCGCCGATGCGGCGCTGCCGCATCCGCCGGAGTGGATCGAAACCCAGTGGCGGCTGGCCCGCGCCAAGGCCGCTTCCGCGCGGACGCGGGTTTTGCTCGTCCTGGACGAAATCCAGAAAGTGCCCGGCTGGAGCGAAGTTATCAAACGCCTCTGGGACGAGGAACTGGCGAACGGGGGCAAGATCCGGCCGCTGCTGCTGGGTTCGGCGGCGCTGCTTGTGCAACGCGGCCTGACCGAGAGCCTGGCGGGACGGTTCTTCCTGCACCGCTGCACGCATTGGTCGTGGCCCGAATGCCGCGCGGCGTTCGCCTGGACGCTGGACCGGTGGATCTATTTTGGCGGCTACCCCGGAGCGGCGGCCTTGGTTGAAGACGAAGCCGTGTGGAAGCGCTATGTGAGCGATTCCCTTATCGAAACCGTGCTCGCGCGTGATGTGCTGCAAATGCAGACTATCACCAAGCCCACGCTGTTGCGACACCTCTTCGCGCTGGCAGCGCATTTCCCCGCGCAAATGTTTTCCTACAACAAGATGCTCGGACAACTGACCGACGCCGGCAACACCGTGACGCTGGCCCACTACCTGCGTCTGCTGGAAACCGCGTTTCTAGCCAGCGGGCTGGAACTGTTCTCCAAGGGCCAGGGGCGCAAGCGCGGCAGCAGCCCCAAGCTGGTGCTCTGGAACAACGCCCTGGTCAGCGCAACTGTCCTCAAATCCTTCGAGCAGGCGTTCGCGGACGGCTCGTGGTGGGGGCGGCTGGTGGAAAACGCCGTGGGCGCGCACTTGTTGAACGGCTTGCAGGGCTCGGCTTGGAGTGTGACCTACTGGCGCGATGCGACCGAGGAAGTGGATTTCGTCGTCAGCCACGGCACGCAGGACTGGGCGGTCGAGGTGAAAAGCGGTCGCGGCGACAAAGTCAGTGGGATGGTCGCGTTTCGCAATCGTTACCCCAAGGCCAAGGCCTGGCTGGTCGGCGCGACCGGCATCGAGCTCGGGGAATTCTTCTCCCGTGCGGCCCCCGAGTGGTTTCAATGAGGCTCCATCCGCTACCTTCTTTCATCCCTCCGGGATGGAATCCGGCAGACCGCGAATCCGCTTCGCAGTTCTTGCCGCGATAGGCTGTCCGGCGGCCTCTTGCAGCGATTGGAGGCTGTTTTTTACCCACAGGTTTTTTGGAGGAAGCAGCTTGAGTTATTTGCCAAGCAGGCGCCTGGTTTCATTCATGAGCGGATGCTCGAAGGCACTTGCGTAGGCATCGAGCGTGGATGCTTTGAGCCGGAGTTGCCGCCCGGTTTTGCGCCAGCCGGAAACAGCCGCGAACACCTCGCGGAGCATCTTCTTTGACTCGGTTGCCTTGAGACCAAAGCGCGGCGCGGCGGCGAGCGCGCTGGCGATGGCCGGTTCCTGCTGACCCTCGGTGATGGCGGTTTTGCTCATGCGGACACGATCCATTTCCGGCACAGGGTTGAGGTCGTAGGCCGGCGAAAGTGACCAGCGTCCAGGCTCGCGCATCAGGAAACCATGATTGCGGAGGTGGTCGTCGTAGTTGCTGGCAAGGAGCGAAAAGACGAGACGCCGCCACAACTCGCGCAGGTCGCCGGGGACATCGTTGCCGAATTGACGGATGCCGTCAGCCAGTAACGTGTAAGCACCCGGATCGCCTTGGGGCAGGCCCAGGAGACTCGACGCGGAAATGAAAGGAATGCGGTCTCTGCCCGCGCGATCAAACCGGGTGATGACCGCCACGCTGTGTCCGCCAGCCGGCACGAGCCGATGTTCTGCAACCTGAATGCCCGCCTGTGCCGCAAGCGTCAGGGCGAGAATTTCACCCCCCGCAATATCCCGCGCATCATCGGGCTTGGGAAACTTCGCGATGGCGAGTCGTTCATCCGCCAGACTGACACCCGCCTTGGGGCGCGCACCGCCGAGCGGCGAACCAGCGCCAAGGAGAAACCGCAAATCCTGAGCGGTTTCAGTTTCGCTGTGAATGGCGTCCGTTGCGCGAAGCAGCGCGTTGAGGCGCAGCAAAGGCGGCAACCTGCCGGCTGTGGCGGCGAGAAAAGGACCCTCGCCGTTGAGCCGGAAACGCAAAGCGCCCACACGCGCGACATCGTCCAGGGCCAGCACGTAATCAATGTCGCGATAGGGTTTTTGGGCCAGAACTTTCTTGCGAACGGCGCGCTCGATCAGGATTCGCCCCCAGCGGTCGGGCCCGCAATCCTGAATCGCCCCAAAGAGCGCCGCGCCATGATGCACACCGCGCTGCATCGGAAGCGACGTGGGATCAATGGCAAAGGCGTCGGCACGCCGGAGCCATCCAGTCTCGTACTCAAACGAGACGGATGAACCCCGTTCAGCCGCGTAGAGCCGCCCCACAAGATGAGTTTGTCCGTTCCAATCAATATGAACTTCGAGACTCATGAGCGGGAGCGGTGGATGCGTTGCGGCAGGCGGCGTTCATCGAGGCTAAGGGCGAGTTCATCGCTGGCGGGTGCGGCGAGGTTCGCTAGACGGTCGTGCAATTTGAGAACAAAAGTCGCAGTCGCCAAAGTGCCGAGGGCCACCGTGGGATCGCCGCGCTCCAGCCGCCAGAGCGTATCGCGGCTGACAAAAAGACGCGCCGCCATGTCGCTCGTGGAGATGCCGCGCTTGCGCCGCGCGAGCGCAAGGTCGCGGCCCAACTTGCGGAGCGCATGGGCGGCGGGCAATGGGAGGGAGCTTGTTTTCGACATGGCAATAATGTCCTGTATTGCCGACACTAAGTCAATTACCGTCTTGTTTATCTGACGCAGAGAAACCGCTCCTAATATTGGTGTGCTGTATAATCAGCCGCAACACGGATGATAATCAACCACGATGTGGATGCAGGGCCGGCCGCCGCAATTAACGGTTTGCAGTTCAACGGTGGCGATTCCAGGCCAGTGCCAACGGGGCAATGGCCAGATTGGCCAGCGGAAGAACCAGGAACCCACCGAGTGCGATCCAAATCCACAGGTCTGGTTGGTTGATCGTGTTGCAAACATGGCCCGCGCAGCCGGCCACCAAAAGGCCGCACACCGACCAGCCGCCGATAATCCAACCGATGGCGCCGGCCGTGATGGCGTTTCGACGCAACCCCCAGACAAAAGCAGCAATTGAGACGGCGAGTTTCGCCACGAGGCTCACGATCAGAATTCCGGGCAACCAATGCAACAATGCTTCCCTGAAATTCGCGTTGGTCCAGGCGGTCGCAACCAGCGCGAAGAGCCCACATAGACGACGTAAAGCGTCCAGAGGCTGAACGCCGCGACAATCCAGCCGCGTCCGGTCAAACCCGCCCCGATCCCGGTCACCAGATTTTTCCAGGTCCAAATAACCAGCAGCAGCCACAGCGGCACGCAGCCAGTCATGAATGCCAAAGTCCCATAGGGCGTGACCAATCCGGCCTTTGAAAACAGGGTGGCCTTTTCGATGAGCGCCAGCCAGAAACAAGCTGAGGCCAGCGTGACCAGCCAGGTCAAGGCACTCGTGGCCAAAGCCATCGCCAGTTTCGCCATCACAAAACCGCCATTGGTCATGGGCCGAACGGCGATATAGACCGGCAGTTCAGCCGTTGGACGGAGGCGATCGAACCTTGCCAGCGCGGGAGCCAGCAACCCGGAAGACACCAGAGGCAGGATCAGCACGCCTAGAGTCACCCCGGGCGGGGCGGTGTCCGCGCCCGCCCATTGGAAACATTTCAAAATGAACGGAAAAAGCAGGAATGCCATCCCGCCCGAGATGCCGGGGAGCAGCAACCCCTGCCTGCGCCATTCGAGCCAGAATTGCGCGCCGAAGGCGGAAGCAAATTCCTTGCGCCGACCGCGCGCTCGCGCAAAGCGCAGGCGGCTCCAAAGCATGGAAATCCGGGATGGGCCTTCCCATCTTCCCTGTCGCATCAGTTTCAGGCCGATCCACGCGGCCGGCACGGCGGACACCAGCAAAGTGGCGAGAATTGGCCATTGCCACGCTGACAGCGCACTCGTGGGCATCTGCGGCAGGTGCCAGGCCAAAAAATGAATCACCGCCACGATAACCACGACCAGCATTCTGCCCTTAAGCAACGAAAGGCCCCAGGCGAGGGCCTGCATCCACCACAAAAAGGAGAGCAGCACGGTGCTGATCCAAAGCAGGTCGGATGCGGTGATAGTGACCAAGTGACGCAACACCAATTCTGTCCATATCGCGAAGGTCGTCACCGTGACCGCGCCGCCAAAGAGCATCGGCACCAGGACGAGTCGGGCGGTGCTGACGGGCTTGAACAGCAGCCGGCCCGGGAAGGCGAGTTGCACTCCGCGCGCATCAACCTCGATGTGGCCGAAACAAACCAGCAGACAAGGCAAAGCTCCCAGAAAGCAGATGCACGAGAGCTGGGCCAGGACTTCCCCAAAGCTGTTGGAGGCGCCATGCTCTTTGCAGTGGACAAAGAACGCGCTGGCTGCCAGAGCGACACCCTGGCCCAGGAAGTTCACTTTGTGCCGGCCCCAGATTTCCCAGAGCATCGCGCCGGTTGGTGTGCGCCACGCAAGTCTGCCCACGGTCATACGTCAACTCCCCTTTCCACCGGCGCGCGCCACCAGAATCTCATCCAGGGTGGGGGTTCGTTCCTCGACCACGCGGGCGCCAATCAAGGCGGCAGCCGTTTCCAGTTCGAGCCGCGAGCCGCCAAACAACACCCGCCATTCGGAACCGTATCCGGCGACCGCGTGCGCCCCGGCCACAACCGGGGCCGTCGCGGGCGGCCTGGCAAAGACCAGCACCGCCAGAATATGGCCGCGCCGCACCTCGTCGGTGCGACCGTTCAAAACGACGCGTCCACGCTGGAGCATGACGACGTGATCGGCCACCCGTTCGACTTCGTCGAGCAGATGGGAGGAGAACAACACGGTTCGACCCTCCTCGGCCACCATGCGAATGATCGCCTCGAGAATGTCCCGGCGCACCACCGGGTCCAAACCCGAACTGGGTTCGTCCAGAATCAACAGGTCCGGCCGATACGCCAGGGCCGTCAGCAAACCCGTCTTGGCCTGCTGGCCTTGCGACAGGGTCTTGATCTTCTGGGCCGGGTCCAGTTGGAATTGTTCCAAGAGCTGCCCGGCATATTCCTCATCCCACCCCGGATAAAAGGCCCGGGTATAGCGCATAAACTCGTCCACCCGCATCCAGCCCGGCAGGTCGCGCCGCTCCGACAAGTAACCCACGCGGCCCAGCACACCCACGGGATCGAGAACCGGATCGAGGCCAAAAACCCGGACGCTGCCCGGCCTGGGCTTTCAACGAGCCCAGCAGATGTTTGATCAAAGTGGTCTTGCCGGCGCCATTTTCGCCCACCAACCCCAGCACGCTGCCGCGCGGGACGAACACCGACACATCGTCCAGCGCCGCCTTGGGCCCGAAATGGCGCGACAGACCGCTGACGGCGATGACGGCCTCGGCCGATGAGGGAGAGGGGAATTTCATTTGGATGATTCCGGTTGCATGGCGGCATCCCGCTCGCGCAGGAGGGTGATGACCTCCTCCAAGCCCACGTTCAGGTGGCGCGCATTGGTCAACAGCACGTCGGCAGGCTCGGCCAGGATGCGGAGCTTTTCACGGCGGGGCAGGAGCGTCTTCACTTGGGTCACCGTGGTGCCGAAACCTTGCCGCATGGTGACGATCCCCTCGCGTTCGAGTTCGAGATAGGCGCGCGCCACGGTGTTGGGATTGATCCGCAGTTGTTCTGCCAGAACGCGGATCGGCGGGACATCATCGCCGGGCTTGAGCCGCCCGGCAGCCACCAGGTACTTCACCTGTTCGACGATCTGTTGATAGATCGGCGCGCCATCCTGCACTGAGATTTTCAATTGCATAACCGTGGAACAAACCGCCGGAGGAACCGGGCGCCTGTTCGCCTATGTGTATTAAAGCATTAATACATTAACATAAAAGTGTCAAGGCCAATTTTCGGGGACTTTGACGTTAGTCGGCGCCTGTGTTACATACGTGGCATGGGTGACGTGCCGTTATTGCCAGAAGACCATGAAACCGAACTTAGCTTCCTTGCTCTTGCTCCTGTGCGCCTCGGTGATCGGGCCGGCGCAAGTGCCACTTCCACCCGCCGCGGCGCCGGCAGCATTCCCTCTGCGGGTAAGCCAGAACGGGCGGCAGCTTGTGGATGCGGACGGCAGACCGTTTCTGGTGATCGGCGACGCGGCGTGGTCCCTGGTCGCGCAATTGACCGGGGAGGGTGTCGCCCGCTATCTGGATGACCGCCGGCAGCGCGGGTTCAACTCCATCATCGTCAACCTCATCGAGCACAAGTTTGCCTCGAAGGCTCCGGCGAAGATTGACGGCGTCGCGCCCTTCCTCAAGCCTGGTGATTTCACGCAGCCCAACCCGGCCTATTTTGACTACGCGCGCCAGGCCGTTGCGGTCGCGGGCCAACGCGGGTTCACCGTCTGGCTGTGCCCGGCGTATCTCGGCTGGGGCGGGGGCGACGAGGGTTTTTTCAAGGAAATCAAAGCGGCGGGACCGGCAGCCTTGCGGGGTTACGGGCGCTTCGTCGGGGAGCGATTCAAGGATTTGCCGAATATCGTCTGGATGGTCGGCGGCGACTATGCGTTGGCGGAGGCTGAACGGTGGACAGGCAACGAACTGGCCCTGGGCCTGCGCGAGGGCGGCGCGAGGCAAATCATGACCGCGCACGGCGGCCAGACCTCGGCGCTGGACACCTTCGGCGACCAACCGTGGCTCGCGGTGGATACGGTGTACCGTTACCAACCCGACCTTTGGCGGCCGCTGCTGGCGGCTTATGACCGGAGACCGGCCCGGCCGTTCGTGCTCATCGAGACGACCTACGAAGGCGAACACGGCTCGAGGCCGGAGCAAATCCGACGGCAGGCCTGGTGGGCGATGCTGTGCGGCGCGTGCGGCCAGTTCTTCGGCAATAATCCGATGTGGCACTTCGACGGGCCGACGCTCTTCCCGCACACCAACACCTGGGAGCAGGCCCTCGACAGCACGGGCAGCCGTGACATCGCCCGGCTGGGGAAGTTCCTCGCGACGCACCGGTGGCAGCAGCTTGTCCCCGATACGGAAGGCAAACTCGTCACCGCCGGCGCGGGCGATGGCGCGGCGCGCATCACGGCGGCCCGTGCCTCGGACGGGAGCCTCGCACTGCTCTACATCCCCGCCGACGGCAAGGGTCCGCGCAGTCTCACGTTGAACCTCACAGGTTTTCCCGGTCCGGTGACAGCGCAGTGGTTCAACCCCGCCCACGATGCCCCTCTCCTCCCGCATGGCGCTAGGCTGCCAAATCGCGGCCAACAAACCGTCCAGACCCCCGGAGATAACGGCGCCGGCGCCAATGACTGGCTGCTCGTGCTGGAATCGCGTTAGGATGAGGCAGCAGGGTGAAAACGCCATGAATTGATGGGCGATTAAACCCGCAAACCCGCTCCACCCCCTTATGAAGCTGTCGCGTCGCTCCTTTCTCCAGCGAAGCATAACCGGTGCTGCCACCGTCGCCGTCTGGCGGGGGTTACCCGTCCTGGCGGCAGTCGAGTCAAAGCCTTGGGAGTTCAAACCGGACCGGAATATCATCCCCGCGCCCGCCAATCCGGCAGACTGGCCCGCATTCCGCGAGCAACTGGTGCTCTGGCGGGAGCAGGCGAAGCGGCGGCTGAACTACAGCGATGCGCTCTACCGGAAGCCGGAGTTCGCCTGGGCGGCTTCGTCGTTCGCCTGCTGCTTTCTGATGATGTGCGACGAGACCTTCTACGAGCCGCGCTGGGGCGCCTGGACGGTGGAGGCCTTCCTTGACCACGGCCGGCGCGAGTTTGGCGGCTACGACAGCCTGGTGTGGTGGCACGCCTATCCGCGAATTGGCGTTGATGCCCGCAACCAGTTCGATTTCTACCGCGACCTGCCGGGCGGCTTGAACGGCCTGCGCGACCTGAGCCGCCGCTGCCACCGGCACAACGTGAAGGTCTTCCTCGACTACAACCCGTGGGACACCGGCACGCGCCGGGAGCGCAAGAACGATCTCGAAATGCTCGCCGAACTGGTCGCCGCCCTCGAGGCCGACGGCATCTTCCTGGACACAATGAACAAAGGCGCCGGCGAATTCCGGCCCGGCTCGACGCGGCGCGGCCCGGAGTGGTTTTGGAAGGAGAAGGGGCGCTGCCGCTGGAGAACATCCATGATCATCATGCCTCCTGGGCGCAATGGTTCACCGATGGCGAAGTGCCGGGCGTGCTGCGGAACAAATGGTTCGAGCGCCGCCATATTCAGCATCAGATCAAGCGGTGGGACCATGACCACACCGCCGAACTCCACACCGCCTGGATGAACGGCAGCGGCCTGATGGTGTGGGAGAATGTCTTCGGGTCGTGGGTCCCCTGGAGCCCGCGCGACCGCTCGATCTTGCGCGCGATGCTGCCGATTCAGCGGCGCTACGCCGCGCTCTTTTCCGGTGAGAAGTGGACGCCGCTGGTCCCCACCAGCCAGCCTGGCCTCTTTGCCAGCCTTTGGGAAGGATGCGGCCTGCGGCTGTGGACGTTGGTGAACCGTAACAGCGAACCGGTGTCAGGGCGGTTGTTGGAGATCGAAGCGCGACCGGGCGAAGCGATGGCGCGCGGCCACCAAGTGGCGCACGGCCACTATGACCTGATCCAAGGCGAGGAACTTAGGCCGGAGACGCTCGATGGCCGTCTGCGGATTGATGGCAGCCTCCCGCCGCGCGGCATCGGTTGCATCCTTGCCGGGACGCCCGCCCAACTGGGCCGTGACTTTGGTGCTTTCTTGAAGCGGCAGCGCCAAATCAACGCCCGCGCTGATTTCGACGCGGCCGCGCCTCATCGCGAAACACGCCTTATTGCCGTGGCGTCAACCGCGCGCGCGAAGCAGGCGCCCGCGGGCATGGCGGAAGTTCCTCCGGCCACGCTGGGCTTGGCCATCGAGATGCGCCAGCGCGAGTGCGGGTACTACGAGTCAGCGCCACCCCGCGGGCACGCCCTCGCGGATTCCTACCGATTCAACACCGTGACGTTCCGCCGGCGTGTCGAGTTCAAGCGTTTCGCCATCGACCTCACCCCTGTGACCAACGCGGAGTTCGCGGGCTTTCTGAAGGTCACGAAATGGAAACCCAAGCACGCCGAGAATTTCCTCAAGCACTGGACCGCGGGCCAGCCGCCCGCCGGGCAGGAAGACCACCCGGTCGTGTATGTGGACCTGGACGACGCCCGCGCTTACGCCCGCTGGGCGGGCAAGCGGCTGCCGACCGAGGAAGAGTGGCAATACGCCGCGCAAGGCGGTGACGGGCGCGTCTATCCGTGGGGCAACGAAATGCAAGCTGGCCGCTGCAACGACGCCAAATCCGGCGGGACGACGTCCGTGAAAGCGTTCCCCCTGGGCCGCTCGCCCGTGGGTTGTTACGATCTGTGCGGCAACGTCTGGCACTGGACGGAGAGCGAGCGCACCGACGGACGGACGCGGTTTTGCATTATTCGGGGCGGCTCATTCTTTTCGGCGCGCGGCTCAAATTGGTATGTGGACGGCGGCCCGCGCCCGGCCAACTTCGCGACCAAGTTCCTTCTCCTGTGGCCCGGCCTGGATTGGTGCGCCACCATTGGCTTCCGGTGCGTCAAAGACCTGGATTGAGGGTTGAAAATGAGGAAGGCCCCAAACTAATCTAAAGCCACAACTATGAAAGTCCGTCCTGTCCTCTTCCTTTTGAGCCTCGTGGCGGCGTCTCTCACCGGAAACCTGGCGGCAGCGGAGGCCGCGGCCGCCAATCCTTCCTTCGATCCGCCTGCCGTGCGGTCACCCTCTGCGCTCACGGCCGACGCCGCCGATGGCCAGGCGCTCCTCGAGTGGAACCCGGGCCTGGAGGATGACCTCGCCGGGTACCGCGTGTACCGTCGTGCGCCGCAGGGGAGCGGATTCGAGCCGGTCACGCCGGAGACGATTGAGGGTACGACGTTCACGGACACCGGCCTCACCAACGGCTTGGCCTACCGCTACCGCGTCACCTCGGTCCTCCGGGACGGGAAGGAGAGCGCGCTCTCGAATGAGATTGCCGTCGAGCCCCGCGCGACTGCGGCGCCAAAGGTGACCGAGGGACCGACCGACATCCAGGTGCCGGGCTTCGAGGCGCTCCATCTCCCGCACGCGCTCACGGTCCTTTTCGAGAACGGCCACCGGCTGGTCTTCGACCTCGAGCTGGCCCGCGCGCGCGACTGGATTGCGGCCGACGGCACGCATCTCCTCTACCCGAGGCCCTACGGGAACGCGATCGATCTCGCCGAGTTGGACGCTCTCGGCCTTCCCAAGCCTCTGCCCGCCACGGCCGACCGCCCTGCCGCCGGGCCGCCGATCAACCTGGACTACCGGCTGCGCAAGGGACAGATGGCGGCCACCTGGGTGGGCCACACGATCTCCGCCAACCGGATCACGCTCGACTACCGCATCCCGCTCTCGGGCCCCGGCGTCCCGCAAGGCACTTCGCACGATGTCTGGATCTGGGCCACCGTGCGGGAGACCTGGACGCCGGTGACGCGCGAGTTGGGCGGGACGAAGTACGGCGGCCTGGCCCGCCGGATTGAGCTGGAGCTGCCCTCTTACTACAAGGACGGTTTCGCGGTTTGCCCGAATGACGGCTTTGGCGCGGACGGGTCCTGTGCGGGCGCGGTCACCTACGAGCTGCGTTGGTCGGATGAATCGTTCCTCCTCGAAACACACTGGGAGAAGGGCAAGGATGGGAAGGGCTGCGGCTCGCCGCGCGGCTCGTCCGGCTTCCACCCGACCGAGTGCGCGACCCAGGTGATGCCCTTCCTCTTCGCCCATTTCCCGAAGGGGACGCTGATTCTCGCGCCCCGGCGTTACCACTTCGCCGCCTCCTATTCCTGGCGGAACTACGCCGCGCAGGGGCACGACGGCCTCTGGCCAAACTACGCCGTCGATGTCGTGTCCGATGGCCGCCCCTTGGCGGTGGAGACCTTCGAGTGGCTCTGGGGTCCGAGCCGGACTGGCCAAGAAACCCCGCCCGCGCCCCAACGGTTCATGGACGCCACGTTCCACTACCGCCGCGCGCTCGCCGACCTCTACGGCCTGAAGCGCGACTTGCCCTGCATGGATTACGCCTGGGACTACTGGGGGCCGGGCCGGGACGTGCTGCGAGCCGTCTCCGAGGGTGAGCGGTACAGGCTCCTGGCCGAGTGGGGGGCGAAGACGGCCGCGCGCGCGAAAGCGGCCGGCGCGGACCGGGTCGGCGGCTGCCATGAACTCTGGACCTCCTCGCCCTACACGGTGGATGACGCGATTCGCCTGGAACCGGACCATCCGCTGAACCGGGCGATTCTCGAAATGAACCGGGGCTTCGCGGCGGCCGGGGTCGAATATGGCTACTGGGTGCGGCCGGAGTTCGTGAAGCAGGCTCTGCCCAACGTCCTCTCCACCCGGTTCCACACGCCCTATTACGGCTACCAGCAGCAGACCTATCCGCCCGCGATTCCCTTGGTGGAAGCGCGCGGCCTGCCCCTGATCCGCGAGCACCCCGGCTGGATCCGCGTCGCGCGCGACGGCTCCTATCCGCAGCGCACGCCCTACAACTGGACGCCCATGTCGCTCACTGCCGGCGGCTGGTACAGCCAGGTGATCTACAAGTCGCTCGTCATGATGAAGCGGCTCGGTTTTTCGAGCGTCTTCCAGGACGGCGGCTACTCGGCGCTGAGCGGCGTTGATTATACCGGCGGCCAGGCGCGCCCGGTTCAGCCGTACTACTGGCGGTTTTACCGGGACATCGCCCGCCTGGGGCTCGACCTCGCCGGCGAGTGCCCCGTGGGCTGGCCCGGCAACACCCTGCCGACGCCCAATCGAAAGGACCTGGATAGCCTGTGGGCCTACACGCTCGGCACCTATCGCGGGAACCGCGAGGCACCCTTCGCGTGGTTCACTCCGGAGATGAGGCACCGCTCGCACCAGCTTTACATCGGCGCCTATATCCACCTCGACGGCGCGCCGGGCCATGCGGTCGCCGCGCGCTTCGGGCAGGAGTTCGTGAAGCGGAACGGGGCGCCAGACCGTGTGGTCCTCGAGGGCTTGAGGCAGGAGCCGGACGGGAAGTGGGTTTGGGACAAAGTCTGGTGGGAGTACGCCGGCGGCCGGCGGGTACAGTACCCCGACTGGGCAGACATTGCCGGGCAGGAGCAACACAAATGACCAGGCAACAGGCTTTACTACAATGACTCGCAGCGCATGAATACTCCCATGATCCACCCCGCCCGAAGGCTCGTTGCACTGTGCATCCTCAGTCTGGTTTTCCTGCGGACAACCGCCGCAGTCCGGGCGGGCGATGCGCCGGAGATCGCCCACGTCTTTCCGGACTACCCCGGCCTCAGCCCCCAAATCATCACGGGGGAACACTTCGATCCGCTCCGCACCGAGGTGTGGGTTTGGGAACCGCCCTCCGGTGAGCGCCTCGTCCGCGAGACGGCGGCCCGACTGGATGAGGCGCTGCCCGCGTTGCCCGTCCGGCCCCCGGAAGGCGCGCGGCGGGCCGACGCTCTGGATGTCGAGAACCAGGTCATCACGGCCTCGCTCAATGGCGCCGTCGCGTGGGTCAAGACTCCGGAGGGCTTCTCCCAACCGCACTTGTTTAACGTGGCCAGACCTCTTTGGGTGAGCGAAGACCAGGCTGAGCCGGGCGCGCTGGTCTATGTATTTGGCTTCGGTCTGCGCGTGGAATACCGGCGGTCGAACCTCGTCCTGAAACGCGGGACAGAAGTCCTCTTCCCGCGCACCATCGTGGAAGCCCGCGCGTTGCGCACGGCTGACAAGCGCCTGGTGTACTTCGAGGTTCCCGCGGAGGCTGTCCCCGGACACTACGAGGTGTTCTGTCACAATTCTTACGGCGGAACGTGGGGCTGGCAAAAGGCCGGCAACCTCGAAGTGGTCGCGCGGCCTGGGGTCGCAACGCGGGTCTTCGACGTGCGCCAACAGGGCGCCAAAGGCGACGGGCTGGCGAACGACCGCCAGGCCATTGAGAGCGCAGTGGCGGCGGCGAAACAGGCCGGCGGCGGCACCGTTTTCTTCCCGCCCGGAACCTACCCGACGGACTCAACCATCCTGGTTCCTTCCGGGGTTCGTCTCCGCGGCGCGAGCCGGGACACCAGCATTCTCCAGGGCTTCGGGGACCCCGCCACGGCCCATCGGGTCGCCTGGTTCCATAGCCTCAAGCCGCCCACGGCCGTGGTGCGGCTGCGGAGCGAGACGGGCCTGGAATCGCTTACCGTCGAGGGCGCCACCTGGCAAGGAGTGGGCGGTTACGGTTTGGTGGAGGCTGTTCCCGACGAGATACCCTTCCCGCTGGGCGGCGAGGTCCGGAACGTCACGGTCGGCAACTGCCGTCTGCGCGCACTGGAGGAGGAGTGCTGTCGCGCCGTCCGCTCTATCTGTGCGCCTTCCACGCGGGACCCGGCGCGCAACGGGTCAAGCTGCTGAACAACGAGATTTTCGGTTCGGCTGGCTTTGGCATTGGCGGCGTGGGGCAAGCCGTGCGCACGGAGATCATCGGAAACGCCTTCCACGGCGGGGCGGTCAACGATGTCGTTACGATCAGCGGTGCGTTTAGCCAAAGCCTGATTGACGCGAACCTCCTCACCGACACGCCCGGGCGCATCTGCCTCGGCATGGGCCGGCACAACTATATCCGGTTCAATGAAGTTCACCAGGCCTTTCGCGGCACGTGGGAAAACGCCGAGGAGATTTACCTGGTCCACGGCGGCGTCGAGGCGGCCAAGACCGTGAGTTTTGCCACCGGTGGTTCGGCCACCACGCTGGCGGACACTCGGCAACATTGGAAGCCCGGCTTCCATCGTGACGCGACAGTGCTGGTCATCTCCGGGCGGGGCTTTGGCCAATACCGGCGGGTGGCCGACAATAGCGCCGACACGCTCACCGTGGACAAACCTTGGAACGTGGCGCCGGACGCAACCACCGAGTATGTCGTCGCGCCACAGTTTGTCGAGAACGCCTTTTTCGCCAACCTGAACAACACGCCCTGCCGCATGTCGCTCTGGCTGGATTGCATTGCCAACCAGGTGGAGATGCAGCGTGACGAAAACGCCAAAGGCATAGATCTGTGGGGCGAAGACGCCAGCACGGTGGACGAGAGAGGCCTCGGCAAGGGGCTGAGCAAATTCTTTCCCGCCTGGTACAACACGTTCGTGGATTGCTGGATGGACGGCTCTGCGCTCTGGCTCGGCACGCCCGGCGCTCAGGGGAACAACGCGCATGTCGGCTATCCGAACTTCGGCAACTACGTCGTGCGCAACCGCATTCGCTCGCCCCACAGCTATCGCACCGGGTTCGACTCCGTCCGGCCCCGAGCGGAAGCCGGCATCAGTGTGGGCGGCGGCCACGGGCGCGCCGGAACGTCGCACACGATGGTCGCGGAGAACTTCCTGGCCTCCACCTATAAGGGAATTAGCGTGGCCGACACGGCGCGCAAGACCTTCCTGTTGCAGAACGAATTCGACCACGTGGACGAGCCGATCGGCGACCGGGGCGCCCGCACGGTCTTGCAGGGCAACAAACGCAGCGGGCGGGGGCAAAAAGAGCCGGCAGACACAGCGCTGGCCGATGCCAGGAGCGAGCGCGATCTGCCCCCGTGGCAGCCCCGCTCATGGACCGCAGCTCCCGGCGAACAGTTGCCGCCTTTGTTCGGTGACGTGCTGGCGTTGAAGGTCTTGGTCTCCCAGCCGAGTGTGTGCTTCGCCTCGGAGGTGGACAGTGAGGCTCGGCAAGCCGAGTGCCAGGAGCACATGCGGCAGCTCTTTGAGGCCCTCAACGCTTACGAATCGAGACACGGCCACCTGCCTCAGGCGGCGTTCTATCCGCAGCATCCGAGGACGGATCCGAACAGCTTGCGCGTGCTCCTGGGGGGAAAAGACGACGGGATATTCACTTGCCCCACCTGCAGTTCCGACCTGCAACGGTTCGGCTTGAACTACGTTTGGAACCGGAAGCTCAGCGGCCGGAAACTCTCGGAACTGAAGGAACCGGCGAACACGTGGCTGCTGATGGACTTCGTGGGCGCCCACGACTATATGGTCAACAATGCCTACTGCGGCCACCGGCGCGGCGTGAACATCCTCTATGCGGACGGCTCCGTGAAATGGAGCCGCCCGTTCTCCACGGAAGCTTGGAATACGAACGCACCCCAAGCCTGGGTGCGCTGGGCCAGGGAGTGAAGCGAAGAACCCACTAAGCAAACGCCTTGGAGACGATCGCCGGGGGACCGATGCGGCGTTCGTACCTCGAGGATGGTGTCGAGAGCTTCCTGGACGTCGTCCGTCATCTTAAACAACTCCAGGTCGCCGGGACTGATGTACTTGGTCTCCTCGAGGTGGCCTTTCATCCACCGGATGAGTCCCTTCCAGTGCTTTGTCCCGAAGAGGATTAGCGGGCACTGGGGAATCCGCTGCGTCTGCGCCAGGGTTATGACTTCGAAAAACTCGTCCAGGGTGCCGAACCCGCCGGGCATGAAGACGAACCCGACGCTGTATTTGACAAAACAGACCTTGCGCGCAAAAAAATAATGAAAATTGATCGGGATGTTGGCGAAGCGGTTTGCCGTTTGCTCGCGCGGCAGTTCAATGTTCAGGCCGATCGACCTTCCCTTGGCCAGAGCGGCGCCTTTGTTGGCGGCTTCCATGATGCCCGGACCGCCGCCGGTGATCACCGCCAGGTTATGTTTGGCCAGGCCCTTGGCCAACTCGACTGCCGCCCGGTAATAAGGATCTTTGGGCAACAAACGGGCGGAGCCAAAAACGGTCACCGCCGGCCCGGTCTGGGAGAGTACCTCGAAGGAATTGACAAACTCGGCCATAATCCGGAAAATCCGCCAGGGGTCTTCCTTGACAAAAGTCACTTTAGTATCGTTCATAAATCGAGTGTCGGGTGTCGGGTGTCGGGTGTCGGGTGTCGGGTGTCGGGTGTCGGGTGTCGGGTGTCGGGTGTCGAGTGTCGGGTGTCGAGTGTCGGGTGTCGGGTGTCGGGTGTCGGGTGTCGGGTGTCGGGTGTCGAGTGTCGGGTGTCGAGTGTCGGGTGTCGGGTGTCGGGTGTCGAGTGTCGGGTGTCGAGTGTCGGGTGTCGAGTGTCGGGTGTCGAGTGTCGGGTGTCGAGTGTCGGGTGTCGAGTGTCGGGTGTCGAGTGTCGGGTGTCGAGTGTCGGGTGTGGAGTGTCGGGTGTCGAGTGTCGGGTGTCGAGTGTCGGGTGTCGAGTGTCGGGTGTCGAGTGTCGGGTGTCGAGTGTCGGGTGTCGAGTGTCGGGTGTCGAGTGTCGGGTGTCGAGTGTCGGGTGTCGAGTGTCGGGTGTCGAGTGTCGGGTGTCGAGTGTCGGGTGTCGAGTGTCGGGTGTCGAGTGTCGGGTGTCGAGTGTCGGGTGTCGAGTGTCGGGTGTCGAGTGTCGGGGTGTGGAGTGTGGGGTGTCGAGTGTCGGGTGTCGAGTGTCGAGTGTCGAGTGTCGAGTGTGAGTGTCGAGTGTCGAGTGTCGAGTGTCGAGTGTCGAGTGTCGAGTGTCGAGTGTCGGGTGTCGAGTGTCGGGTGTCGAGTGTCGGGTGTCGGGTGTCGAGTGTCGAGTGTCGGGTGTCGAGTGTCGGGTGTCGGGTGTCGAGTGTGGGGTGTCGGGTGTCGAGTGTCGAGTGTCGGGTGTCGAGTGTCGAGTGTCGGGTGTCGAGTGTCGGGTGTCGAGTGTCGAGTGTCGGGTGTCGAGTGTCGAGTGTCGGGTGTCGAGTGTCGGGTGTCGAGTGTCGAGTGTCGGGTGTCGAGTGTCGAGTGTCGAGTGTCGAGGGGAGGAAGTGCCGCCCCTCGACACCCGACACTCGACCCTTGGATGTCGGATTGGCAAAACAGACGCATGAAAGCTGCAAAGAACGTGTGCCTCGTGCTGGTGACGGCGCCGGAGATGAAAACGGCGCGGCGCCTGGCCCGGGCGGCCCTCGAGGGGCGGTTGGCGGCCTGCGCCAATCTGGTTCCAAAACTCAAGTCCCATTACTGGTGGCAGGGCAAGATCAGCCGGGCAACCGAGGTGCTTGTCGTGCTCAAGACCACCGCCGGGAAACTGGCGGCGCTGGAGAGGCTGATCGTGGCAGAGCACCCCTACGACACGCCGGAGTTCGTGGCCCTGCCGGTCGCCCATGTGAACGAACGCTACCTGAATTGGTGGAACCAATCGGTTGGGTGAGGATGCGAGACGCCCTGGCTGCAGAATTACGATCCGCTCGGCCAGGCATTCTGGTCAACGGTGGTGGCGGGGCTGCCGGTGGCGGTGCTGCTGGGGTCCATTGCGCTGCTGCGGATTCGCATTCACCTGGCGGCGCTCCTGGGCCTGGGAATGGCCCTGGCGATAGCGTTGTGGGTTTACCGGATGCCGGCCAAGGCCGGGGCGGCGACGGCGATCTATGGGGCGGCCTTCGGGCTGTTTCCCATTGGATGGCTGGTCCTGAACATCATTTTCCTATACCAACTGACGGTCAAGCGCGGGCTTTTCGAGGTGCTGCGGGACAGCCTGGCCAAGCTGGCGCCCGATCCGCGGGTGCAGGTGATTCTCATCGCTTTTTCGTTCGGCGCGTTTCTCGAAGGCATCGCCGGTTTTGGCACGCCCGTGGCCATTACGGGCGCGATTCTGATTCAACTGGGGTTCAAGCCGCTGCACGCATCGGCGCTGGCGCTCATCGCCAATACGGCGCCGGTAGCCTTCGGTTCGCTGGGCATTCCGATTACGACGCTGGAACAGGTGACGGGCCTCAATGCGCTGAAGCTCTCAGCCATGGTCGGGCGCCAACTGTCGTTTTTCTCGATGCTGGTGCCGTTTTGGGTGGTGGGGGCCTTTGCCGGATGGCGGGGGATACTGGGGGTATGGCCGGCGGCGCTCACGGCCGGGCTGGCGTTTGCGGTGCCTCAGTTCCTGGTCTCCAATTTTCACGGGCCCTGGCTCGTCGGCATCGTCTCCGGGGCGTGCTCGATTGGGGCGTTGGTGGGACTGCTGCGTGTCTGGCAGCCAAGGGACAGCGCCGGCAGGGCCTTGAGGGGCGAATCGGGCGTCGATGGAGCCGGCCAGGGCGCCCGTGCCGCGCGGACCTCCGGCCAGGTCTTTCGCGCCTGGCTGCCGTGGCTGATTCTCACGCTGTTCATCCTCATCTGGGGGTTGCCCCAGTTCAAGGCCCCGCTGGACAAACTGGCCTCGATCACGGTTGATGTGCCCCACCTCCACCAGGCGGTGCAGCGGGTGCCGCCGGTCGCCCCGCTGGGGGCCAAACCCGAGGCAGCCCAGTTCAGGCTAAACCTCCTTTCCGCCACCGGCACCGGCATCCTGATGGCGGCCATTGTCGCCGGGTTGACGATGGGATTCAGCTTGCGGGACCTGGGAATGACTTACCTGGAAGCGGTCTGGCGCATCCGCCTTTCGCTCTTGACCATTGCCGCCATGCTGGCGCTGGGCAACGTGACGAAATACTCGGGGGCCGACGCAACGCTGGGCCTGGCCCTGGCGCGGACCGGTGTCCTTTATCCGTTTTTTGGCACCCTGCTCGGCTGGCTGGGCGTGGCCCTGACCGGTTCGGACACCGCCTCCAATGTCCTGTTCGGCAGCTTGCAGCGGATCACGGCCGAACAAGCGCATTTGAGCCCCATTCTCATGGCGGCCGCCAACAGTTCGGGCGGGGTGATGGGCAAGATGGTGGATGCCCAGAGCATCGTCGTGGCCAGCACGGCGACCAACTGGTA
The DNA here is from genome assembly GCA_963713735.1 of uncultured bacterium. GTDB lineage: Bacteria > Verrucomicrobiota > Verrucomicrobiia > Limisphaerales > UBA8199 > CAVQND01. The sequence goes on along the minus strand of CAVQND010000007.1, from coordinate 52,702 downwards.
CGGACACGAGGGCAGCATCCTGCGCTATGTCTTTTTTCACAGCATCGCCCTGGCGGTCCTGATGGGTCTCCTGGTCTTGCTCCAGGCCTACGTCCCGCCGTTCACGCAGATGGTGCCGCGCTGAGCGCCACGGAAAACTCTGGGGCGAGTGTCGAGGGGCGAGGGGCGAGGGGTGGCTCTTGCCGTGCGCACCTCAGATTCTTCCAGGAGGGTCTTTTTGGGGAGAACCTGATTGAGAATTGATTATTGAAAATTGGTCATTGGTAACTACATACAGCGTCGCATTTGTCGCGGTTTCCTGAACGGCAACATCCCATGAACGTTGGCCCTTTCGCGGCTTATGCTGCAATACTTTTGACGTTGTGTATAATTACCAATGACCAATTTTCAATTTTCAATTTTCAATAACCCTCAGTACCTCAGGGCGCGCGCCGATTCGGAAAAACACGAGAATGCGCGCGCCCTTGCTCCCCTCGACACTCGCCCCTCGACACTCTGCCGTCCCCGATCTACATTCAGTTCGTGGCCCCTGAGATTTGCCCACATTGCGGCTCAGAAGTGCCGCCCAACGCCAAAGCTTGTCCCGAATGCGGTTCGGATGACCGAACGGGTTGGTCGGAGGAGGCGCGCACAGGGGGATTGGACCTCCCGGACGAAGAGTTCAATTACCGGGACTTTATCGAACGGGAGTTCGGAAGCTGCAAGCGGGCGAGGCCTCGAGACCTCCATTGGTTCTGGTGGGTGGTGGCGATCGGCGTGGCGGGAGCGTTCCTGGCTTTCTTTTTGCGGTTCTGACATGGTTTGAATCCGCCTTGCCCATCTTCGCCCGGGCGACGGCCACTGCGTTTGCGCTTCCCCTTGGAATCCGGTTCTGGTAACCTCGCGGCACAATGAATCCCCAAGGCGCATCGGCCAGCCAGGTGCAGGTTGAGGCGTTCGGTCGCCGACATCGGACGGGGCTGGTCACGCTGGTCTTCACCGACATGGTGGGGTCCACGGCCCTGAAGCAGCAGTTGGGGGATCACGCCGGGGCGCAACTGATCGAGCAACATCACGCTTTGGTGCGGGCGACGCTGCAGGAATTCCCCGACGGTGAGGAGCTGAGCACGTCCGGCGATTCGTTCTTCCTGGTGTTTGCCACGCCGTCGGCGGGGGTGAAGTTTGCCCTGGTGCTCCAGCAGCGGCTGCGGGAATTGAGCCGCCAGGCACCCGTAGCCGTGCAGGACCGGATGGGGCTGCACCTGGGCGAGGTGCTGATCCAGGAGGCCGCTCAGCAACGGCCCAAGGATTTGATCGGGCTGAATGTGGACCTGGGGGCGCGCGTGATGGGGCTGGCGCAAGGGGGCCAGATTTTGCTGACCCGGGCGGTGTTTGACAGCGCGCGGCAGTCACTCAAAGGCGAGGAGGTTGGGGGCGTCGGCTCTTTAAGCTGGCTGAACCATGGCCGGTTTGAGCTCAAGGGCGTCGATGAGCCGCTGGAGATTTGCGAAGTGCGGTGCTCTGGGGCCGGGGCCATCAAGGCGCCCGCGACTTCCGAAAAGGCGCGTCGGGTGGAAGCCGCGGAAGGGGAGGCGGTGCTGGGCTGGCGTCCGGCGGTGGGCCAGGTGGTGCCGAACACGCAATGGGTGCTGGAAAAGAAACTGGGCGAGGGCGGTTTTGGCGAGGTGTGGCTGGGACGGCATCAGAAGCTCAAGGAACGGCGCGTCTTCAAGTTCTGTTTCCGGGCGGACCGGGTGCGTTCGTTGAAGCGGGAGATGACGCTGTTCCGGGTGCTCAAGGAGCGGATTGGAGACCATCCGCACATCGTGCGGTTGCTGGAGGTTTATTTCGAGGAACCGCCGTTCTATGTGGTGATGGACCATGTGGAGGGGGAAGATCTCAAGACCTGGTGCGAGCAGCAAGGGGGTGCAGACAAAGTGCCGTTGGGAACCAGGTTGGAGATTGTGGCGCAGATAGCCGATGCGTTGCAGGCCGCGCATGATGCGGGAGTGATTCACCGGGACGTGAAGCCGGGGAACATTCTTGTAGCTGCCGACGGGAGTCGGCGGCTGGAATCAAGCAGCTTAGCCCCGGCAGGAGGCAGCGTCGGCGAGTCAGCCGCGCTCTCACGAGCGCAGCTACGGGTTTCAGCCAAGCTGACCGATTTCGGCATCGGGCAGGTCGTCTCGGAGGAGGCGCTCCAGGGCGTCACCAGAGCGGGCTTTACCCAAACTATCGTCGCCGAGCCTTCCTCGTCGCAAACCGGTTCGCAGATGTACATGGCTCCCGAGCTGTTGGCGGGCAAACCGGCTTCGACGCGCTCGGACATTTACTCGTTGGGCGTGGTGCTTTACCAGTTGCTCGTCGGGGATTTCACGCGACCTGTCACCACCGACTGGCAGCAAGAGGTCGCCGATACGCTGCTCCGTGAGGATCTGAAGCATTGCTTCGCGGGCAACCCCCAGGATCGTTTTGCCGGCGCGGGCCAATTGGCGAAGAACCTGCGCGCCTGGGAGCAACGGAAGGCGGAAGTGGCCCGGCAGCAGGCCGAGCGGGCCGAGCGGGAAAGGCTGCGGGAACAGGCCGAGCGCCGACAGAAGCTGCTTCTGGCTAGCGGCGCCGTGGCCTTGGTGCTGGCCGCGCTGGCGGCAGCCTTGGGCTACGGGTTCAGCCGCGCCGAAAAGCAGCGGCAGCGGGCCGAGGCCTACCTGTACGACGCCGACATGGTCCTCGCCGGCGAGGCCCTCCAGCACAACAACATCGGTCGGGCGCTGAGCTTCCTGAACCAGCACCGACCGGCCAAAGCAGGCGGGCGCGATCTGCGCGGATGGGAATGGCGTTACCTGTGGGCACAGTGCCGCAGCGACGAGTTGGCCACGCTTGGCGAGCATGAGAGCATCGTCCAATCCGTAGCCGTCTCTCCCGATGGTCGGTGGGTGGCCTCGGGGGGCTGGGACGGACTGCTCAAGATTTGGGCGCTGGCTCCCGCAGGGACCGGAGGGCAATGGGTGACCAATCTATCGCTGGGTGGAAGTCCGGTTTCCAGCGTGGCCTTCTCTCCGGACGGGCGCTGGCTGGCCGCCGGCAGTTGGACCAATGGTTTTGCCCTTTTCAATGCGCCGGGATGGGACCGGGCAATGACGGCAACGAATACGGAGGCAGAGTTATACAGGAAATCGGTGGCATTCTCCGCCGATAGCCGCCTCCTGGCCGTCGGAGGCGAAGTTTGGAGCCTGGATACTCGCAAGCGTTTGTGCGCCTTGCCATGTCAGGCGGTGAGCTGGGGACACAATACAGCAGCCTGGCTGCCCGATTCGCAGACGCTCGCTGTGTTCAGTGGGTCCAACGGCCTGGTGCAGATTGGGTTGTTCGACGTTGGCTCCGCCAGCCGCACTGCCATGGTGTCAGCGCTCCCCTTACGAGACGAAAAGGGAATTCCGTTGACGCCGGGACCGCTGGCTTTCTCACCCGATGGAAAGCATCTGGGCATTGGCTGCTACGATGCCACCATCCGCATCTACTCCATCAACGACTGGCGCCAGATCAAGGTCCTGACCAACCACACCGAGGGTGTCGTTTCCCTGGCTTTTTCCAAGGATGGGCAATGGCTGGCCAGCGCCGGCTTTGACCACAGCATCCGAGTCTGGCGCACGCGCGACTGGCAGGAGACGGCCAAGCTGCGCGGCCATGAAGAAGAGGTGTGGGCGGTAGTTTTCACCCCTGACGGCCAACGACTGGTCAGCGGGTCCAAGGACCATTCGGTGCGGCTCTGGCCGATCGCCGCCCGGTCAAAGCCCATGGAGGTCGTGTCAGCCGAGGGCGCGGAATTCTTCCTGTCGGGAGTCTGTCCGTTCAGTGTTGGTCCTTCGAACATTCTCACCGTCTGGGATGGGCAGACGCTCGAGGTCCGCCAGCGCCTCTCCAGTTATCCGGTCCCGAATGTTGTTGGCCGCAGACCTTCGCCGGATGGCCGCACGCTTCTGATGATGACGGCAGAAGGCGGGTTATGGCTGGCGGACCTTGCGGCAGGGGCAGTTTCGCCGCCGGTGTGCCTGCAGACCAACGGGTCAGGGTTTAGGGGGACGGCCTTCTCGGACCAGGCGAAGTGGGTGGCAGTCGCTGACGGCGAATCGCTCCGGGTGTGGGACTTGAAACGCCACCCCTCGGGACCGGGCTTCTTGCTTGCCGCAGGGAAGTTCGGGGTGCTGCGTTTTTCCCGGCACGAACGCCTCCTCGGTGCCGTCACCGCCCCCATCCGGAGCGAGCCGACAGTCCTGGTCTGGGACCTGGCTTCGGGAAAGGAGTTGGCGCGCTTTCAAAAGCATCGCGACTTCGTAGCAGGCCTCGATTTCTCTCCCGACGGCACCGTGTTAGCCACGGCCAGTATGGACAATACGAGCAAGTTGTTCGATCTGCGTACGCGGCAGGAGATCACGACCTTGCCTGGCCAACTTATGTCGCTTTCCTCGGTTTGCTTCTCGCCCGATGGCCGCCGCTTGGCCACGGGCACGGGCGATGGTGAAATCCTCATTTGGGACCTGGAAACCCGTCGCGAAGTCCTGGTTCTAAGAGCAGGCGGGAGCGGAGGAGTTGGCAGCCTGCGGTTCCAGCCGAGCGGAGACTCGCTGCTATCTATCACCTATCCGCGCACCGCGCACCTCTGGCGCGCCCCGTCCTGGGATGAGATCGCGGCCGCAGAGAAAAGGACGGAAGGGAAAACGCAGTAACGGTGAGCAATCTGAGGGTGGTTCATCCCCTTGGACCAGAGCAACAGCAAACGGTGCCTCAGTCCAGTCCATTGTTACAGGGACGATTGGACTTGGCCAGGTGAACTGAGCGGCTACGAGCTCGCGGGGAGGAGAGGGCGCATCCCGACACTGCCTCCGAGCGGGGAGGAAAACCCACTCCCCTTCCCCCCTCCCATGCGCTCGGAGCGCATGGGAGGGGGTGGATTCGTTTTGCCGAGTACCCAGGGCGGCGGCCCGCCTGCGCTGCGCTCCGGCGGGCCTTGCCCTGGGCTATTATCATGCCGCCCCTCCGGGGCGGGAGAGTGCCGCGCTCCGCGCGGTGAGGCGGGATTTGGGGACAGTGTCGGGATGCGCCCACGAGGAGGGTCCCGGCTCCTTTGTCCTTGGCTGTGAGCGCCGGAGGGAGCATCCTCGCCAGGAAACACGCGATATGAAGCTTCGATTGGCAGGTTGTGGCGCCACGGCGCTGGTCTTGTGGGCTGCCTTGTCCTGCGGGCGAGGGGCGCCGGGAAATGTCTATCTGGTGCTGGGGTCTGATACGGCGGTTTGGAATTATCCGGGCGGGATCAATCCGTTCGATTACCACAATCATTTCAGCCTCGAGCTTTACACCCAGACGAATCAAAACGCCTACGAGGTCATGGACCCGGCGTTTCGGCAGCAGTTTGCGGATTCCAACGGCCACCCGCTCAAGATGACGTGGTGGATGCTGGTAGGCAGCGTCTATGGCCAGTCGGACAACACCGATGTGCCGATCGTCAATCTCATGCCGCTCTACCTGATGCAGAAGTATCATGGCGAGGCGCTTCGTCAATTCGGGGACGAGCTGACCCTGCACTACCACACCTTTTACTGGAGCGATTACAGCGACTCCGGGGTCTGTTACTGGAACGAGGCCCAGAGCTTCCATGTATGCCGGGGGGACTTTGACCAGGCCCTGGCCCAGAGCCTGCTCGAGGAGGAGGTTTTCCCGGTCTCCTTCCGCAGCGGCTGGCACTACATGGACAACGAATGGCAGAATTACCTTAACCAACTTCTGCTTTACAGCATGGATGATAACTCCCCGGCCTATTGGCCCTGGTACACCAACGGGGTGATTTTCAATGTCATGGATTGGTCCCAAGCGCCGCTGGATTTTATCCCCTATAACCCTTCGCCGACCAATTACCAGGTGCCCGGCGACAGCCCCGGCTGGAACGTGCGCTCGGTCAAGCTCCAGAATGTCACCCAGACACTGATGAACCAGATCTTCGCCGCCGCCGCCGCAGGCACAGACCAGGTGGCCTCGCTCTGGGCACACCTGGCGGAGAACGATTTTCTTTCCAGCCTGGCCCAGGATCGATGAACTGGCGCACGCCGCCGCCTACCAATTATCCGACGGTTCCGTTTCTTTATTGCACCGCCATCGAGGCCATGCAGCGATGGCGGGGCTTGGCCGACCGGACCCCGCCGCAGTTGGACATTTCCGAGCAGGTTCGAGGGGGACACGGTCACGCTGCTGCTGCACACCGACAAACCGATCTTCCAGCCCCAGCCGTTTGTGGCGGTCAAAGACCTTTACGGGCAGTACCAAATTGTCCCGTGCCATCGAGTCGGATCGCGAACTCGTGGATGGCCGTCTTGCCCGTTCGCGCACGGGATGCTGGCCAAGTACGGCGTCGCCGTGACGGACCTGGCCGGGAACCTGACGACGCGCATCGTGCGCTATGTGCCGGACGACCTGTTCATAGACAATCTGGACTCGGCTTACCAGGAGGTCAGCGGTGACTGGACCTCGATTGCGGTTGACGGCTGCTGGGGCATCGATGCGCGAATCTCGTCGCTGGCCACCAACGCGACGCCGCAGGCCAGATGGGTGTTGCCCATCACGGCGGCGGCTCCTATAACACGTTTGTCCAAGTGCCGGCGGTGAGGAATCCGGCCGGCCAGGTCCAGTTCGATCTGCTGGCGGGCGGCACGAATGTGCTGTCGGTGTTTTTTGCCGACCCGCTGCCGGCTAGCCAGTGGGTGTATCTGGGCACGCCGCTGCTAAACCCCGGCGTAACCAATGTCCTGGACATGGTCGTGAGCGCCCAGGGCCAGACCAATCGAGTCGCCGTGGCGGACGTGGTGAAATTGTCTCCGCTCATCCTGCCCCTGCCGGGATTCATCAGGAATGTCCAGGTCGAGCCTGACAATACCACGGCGAACGTCACCTGGCAGACCCCCGCCCCGGCCACCACGGTAGTCGAGTACGGCCTGGACACCAGCTACGGCAGTTTTTCCGCGACGAACTCGCAACCGGTCCTCGATGCTGTCGTAACCTTGACCGGACTCCAACCCGGTACGACCTACTATTTTTGCGCCAGGTCCACCGTGGGAGAACTCGATTACACTTACGACGGCAGTTTCACGACAACGTCGCCCCAGCTACGCTGCCGGTTGTCGGGCGGAACTCTGACGCTCTACTGGAATGGAACCGGCCTTGCCCTGCAGCAGGCAGGCCGCCTCGGCCCGGGCGCCGCAAACTGGACGGACCTGCCGGGACCGATCACCGTGGGTCCGTGCACGCTCACCGTCACGAACACCACGTTTTTCCGGCTCAGACAATAGCCGGGGCCATGGTCCGGGGGCTTCTAACCCGGATATTTCACGACCCAGGAACGGAACCGGGCTACCGAGGCTGCGTAGCGCAGGTTTCCAACCTGCTGTATCGCCGACCTCCGGTCGGCAGGCTGTACTTGCTTGGCGGCATCGGCGGATTGGAAATCCGCGATACGGCAGGCTGGAAGCCTGCGCTACACCGTCCGGCTCGCGAAACCCGTGAAATATCCGGGCTAACTGGGGCGCAGATCTGTTTTTTGGAACTGGTTTTGTTGGGCAGCCAGGCGCTTAAAAGTTGATCTGCGCCCGTTCAGTGGGCCAGACCTGAACAGTTACAGGAACTCAAGTGTGTCGCTTGCCGGTCAGCTCTTCGATGGTCAGCTTCAGAATGAGCGGTCCCTCGGGAAGCTCGGAACCGTAGTTGGGCGAGTGGTTGCCGTATTGGGCCATGATGCGGTCCAGGGCGACCCGTCGTTCGGCGGGGTCGGCGACGATCCCGATGGCCCCACTCCCCATGACGCTCTCGTATTTCGTGCTGCAATCGCAGGCCATCGGTCCGGTGACCAGCTCGATCGCCCGGTTGATGATGAAGGCACAGCGCGGGTTTTGCCGGATAAGCTCGAGTTTTTGCCCGCTCGGGCGCAGTGGAAATAGAGGGCCGGAGGGTTGCCGGAGGCGTAGCCAAAATTGAGGGCCACGGCATAAGGCCGGCCGTCGGGGCCGGACAAGGCCAAATGACAGACCTGGCACCGGGAGATGATCTCCTCCATTTCCTTCCTGTCGGCAATTTCACGATCTGTTCGTCGCATTTGGGCGACAAGATAGCATGCGCGTCAAGGGCGGGTGGCCCAGCAAGGGCAGGCATAAAGCGCGGGAATGCCGCGCACTCCAAAGGCTTCGCCAGTTCATGGGCCGGCTCGCGCATCGCGAAGCGTCTGGAGTGCGAGGCATTCCCGCGCTTTGACTGCGCCCGCCGACACGAAAATCGGGATTCATTTCTCCTCGAGCACTACGCCGTCTCTCGTATTCGTTCCAATTGCTGGTCCAAACGCTTGGCCGAGATGGGAAATGCCGTGCCCAGTTCCTGGGCGAACAAAGAGACCTTGAATTCCTCGATCATCCAGCGGAAATCCTCGAGGCACTGGCGGGCGGCCTGGGATTTCGGAGGGGCGGCTTGGAGCCGGTGCAGGGCTTGCAGGTAGGGGGCAGCTTGTTGGGCGCGTTGCCGGTCTTTGAGCGGGTTGAGCGCGGCGCGCTCGGCGCGGGTGAGCAGGGCCTTGAGATAACGGGGAAGCTGCGGGAGTCGCTCGAAAGGAATTGTCTCCAGAAAATCCCGGGGCAGGAGCGCCTCCAATTCGCACGCCACCGGGTCGGATTGGCGAGGCGGGACGGGTTGGACACCGGAATGTCTGAGGTCGGCCAGGGTCTGTGGACGGGCGGGCGCCGGGGCGGGTTTGCTGCGGCGCAGGATTTCCCGGCGCAGTTTGAGGATCGGCTCCAGGCGCGCAATCAGTTGGCAGGCAAGGCCCGGCAACCGGCCCTTGACCTGATCGAGGGCGGCGCGGAAGCCGGACTCGGTCAGGGCAGGCGGGAGCGCGGCGGGCAGGATGTGGCGTTTGAGATTGACCAAGGCGGCGGTTTGCAGTTCCTCGGCGGAACAGAGGTCAGCAAAGAGCGGTTCCAAAGGGGCAAGAGCGCGGAGGTCTTTCTGGAGCCAGGCGAGGTCTTTTTGCAGGGCCAACTCGATGAGCCGTGGTAGGCCGCCGAAGCTGGCCTGGCGCGCCGAGTCCGGGCTGTGGAAAAGCCGCAGATTCACCTGCCCATCTTCGACGTGCAAACCGGGCCAGGCGTAAAGGGGCGCCGTGCCGCTTTCCTCGACGGTCAGCCGCTCAGGCAGGTCGCCGAAGTTCCAGCCAGTCAATCCGAAACGTTCCCATTGCCGGGCCAGGCGGACCCAGGCAGGCGGGTCGCCGGCCGGTTCGGCTTTGGCCGTTTCCAACTGTCGGCGGAGTTGGAGCAGGTCGCGCCCGGCCAGGGCGGGCGCGAGGCCGGGGCCGACGACCTCCAGGCGCGGGCGGAGGTGGGGCGGGAGGGCCTCGGCCGGCCAGGAGGAGACGGGGACCTCGACGCCATAGCGGCGGTGAATGAACCTCGAGAGGGCGTGCAGGAGCGACTGGTCGCCGGGGCGGAGGTCGCGGGCAATCTCCGCCACCTTTGGCGGGAAGGGCATTAACTGGCGGCGCAGGCCCTTGGGCAGCGCGCGGAGCAGTTCGCCGACTTGCGCCTCACGCAAACCGGGCACGGCCCATTCCACGCTCGCCGGGGAAACGGTCTGCGCCAGGGCCGGTTCGAGCTTGAGTGTCACCCCGTCCCGCTCTTCGCCCGGGCAATAAGAATAACTAACGGGCACAGACTTGCCGCCCAGCGGCACGGAATCCGGAAAGGCCTGGGCGTCATAGCTCAAATCCAGCCCGCCAGTGAGGTCGGCTTCGGACACGCACAGGAATTTCGGGTCTTCCTGGTCGCGCAGCCAGCGGTTCAGGTCGAGCCACGACGAGACGTTCTCCATGCGCTTGACATAGAAGTCAAAGAGTGCCTGGTCCAGGTCGGCCAGGTCGTGCCGCCGCAGGCGCGTCTGCCAGGTCTCGATCTTCTGGCGGACCCGGCGGTTGTGCTCGAGGAATGGGTAGTTTCTGGCGGAGGAGTCCGGCGGATAGGCCGAGTCTGCGCCCGGGTGGCGTGAGGTTCCCCGGTCGAGTTGGAAGCTCTGCTGCCGGCTGAAGCCGGCGTTCCGGTCTGCCACCTGGCCGCACGGGGTTCCCGGTGCGAGTGGCGCAGGCATCCTGCCTGTGAGCCGGCCGCCGGAGTCTGCGGGTGGGTTGGGTTGGGTTGGCTCTTCGAGGAGAGCGGAGCGAATGAAGATTTGAGTGGCTTCCCTGGGGTTGATGTTGCCGTAAGCCACCCTGCGTCTATGGACTTCCAGGCCGTAGAGGGTGGTGCGCTCCTCGGCCAGGACGCGGCCGGCGGCCGGGCTCCAGTGCGGGTCGTGAAAGGTGACCCGGCAGAGGTGGGGGGCCAGTTCCACGATCCACCTCGGGTCAATGCCCGCCACGGTCCGGGCAAAGAGCTGCGAGGTCTCGACGATTTCGCCCGCAACGATCCACTCGGGCTGGGCGCCGGACGATTCGTCCAGTGGCAGCTTCTTCGAGTGCGTGCCTTTGGTCCTGGCAGGTTGCTGGCGGGTTTTGGTCCGGCGGTAAAGGGCCGAACCGGGGAAAAGGGTCATCTGGCGGTTGCCGGCGCCTTTGAAGATATTGCCCTCGATGCGGGTGGCGGCGTGGCCGAGCAGGCCCGCGAGGATGGAGCGGTGGATGGCGTCATAAGCGGCGTTGCTCTCGTTCAAGCGGAGTCTTCCCAGCTCCTCGAGGGCCTCGAGGGCTTCGTGCAGTTGGGCGTGAAGGTCCTGCCATTCCCGCATGCGCGGATAGGAGAGGAAGTTGGCCTTGCAGAACTTGCGGCGCTGGTTCTGGGTGCGGAGGGTCTCCCACTGGTCGTGGACGGCATTCCAGAGATTGAGCAGGGACAGGAAGTCGGAGCGCGGGTCGGCGAAGCGCCTGTGGGCGGCGTCGGCGGCCTCCTTTTGCTCGAGCGGCCGCTCGCGCGGGTCCTGGATGCTGAGTCCGGCGGCGATGATGAGCAGCTCGCGTGTGGCGTGCTCGCGCTGGGATTGGAGCAGCATGCGGCCCAGGGTCGGGTCAATGGGCAGACGGGCGAGGTCGTGTCCCAGGGGCGTGAGTTCGCGGGCTTCATCCACCGCCCCCAATTCCTGGAGCAGGGCATAGCCGCCTTGAATGGCGGCGGGGGCGGGCGGATTGAGGAAGGGGAAGGTCTCGATTTCGCCGAGCCGGAAGGCCTTCATGCGCAGGATGACTTCGGCCAGGTTGGCGCGCTGGATTTCGGGCTGGGTGTAAAGCGGGCGCGCGGCGAAATCGGCCTCCGAGTAGAGGCGGATGCAAACGCCGTTGCGCACGCGCCCGCTTCGTCCTTTGCGCTGGTTGGCGCTGCTTTGGGAAATCGGCTCGATGGGCAGGCGCTGGGTGCGGGTGCGGGGATTGTAGCGGCTGACGCGCGCCAGCCCCGAATCGATGACGTAGCGAATGCCGGGGATAGTGAGCGAGGTCTCGGCGATGTTCGTGGCCACTACGATCTTGCGCCGGGCGGCAGGGGCAAAGACCCTTTGCTGCTCGCCCGAGCTGAGCCGGCCGAATAGCGGGATGATCTCCGCCCGCTCTTCCAACCGGGCTTTGAGCTGGTCGGTCGTCTCGCGGATGTCGCGCTCCCCCGGCATGAAAATGAGGATGTCGCCCTGGCCGGGCTCGCCCAGCGCCTGCTCGGCGGCGCCCAGGGCGGCGTCAATATAGGTGAGCTCGCCCCTCTCTTCCGAGGCGCTGTCCAACGGCGCATAAACCGTTTCCACCGGGTAGAGCCGGCCCGAGACCTCGATGACGGGCGCGTGGTCGAAGGCCGCGGAGAAAGCCGCCGTGTCGATGGTGGCGGAGGTAATGATCAGTTTGAGGCCGGGGCGCTTGCGCAGCAGGCCCTTGAGGTAACCCAGCAGGAAATCGATGTTCAGGCTCCGCTCGTGCGCCTCATCGAGGATCAGGGCGTTGTATTCCGAAAGCAGCGGATCGCCCTGGGTTTCGGCCAGGAGAATGCCGTCGGTCATCAGCTTGATGCAAGTCTCCGGGCCGCAGTGATCGTCGAAACGGATCTTGCAGCCGACTTCACGGCCCCAGGCGACGCTGAGTTCCTCGGCAAGCCGGCGCGAAATCGAGAGCGCCGCCACTCGGCGCGGCTGGGTGCACCCGATCTTGGCCTCGATGCCCAGACCCGCCTCGAGGCACATCTTGGGAAGCTGCGTGGTCTTGCCCGAGCCGGTCTCCCCGGCAACGATCACGACCTGCTGGCTGCGGATTGCGGCGAGGAGGTCATCTTTCCTGGCGGTAATGGGCAGTTGGGGCGGGTAGCTGACGGCGGGCACGCGCCGGCGGCGCTGTTCCCGCAAAGCCACCGAGGCCCGCGCCTGCCCGAGCAGCCGCTCCAGAACAGCGTCGTGAACCTCGGGATGAAGACGGTCGCGCATGAGCCGGACGAGCCTCGAACCCAGCCGCACCCAATCCGACAGCATCCCCTGCGGCAGCAAGGTCCTGATTTCATCTATTCGAGAGTCTGTCACGTCTGGCAAAGGCGCGTGGTGGCCACGCCCAGCATGATGGCCGGTTTGGTTCCGGCCATGCCGGGCTGCGAAATATCCGGCTACAGCCCCCAAGGCTCGTATTTGCCGAATGGAGCCAGTTCTCGGATTCGAACCGAGGACCGACGGTTTACAAAACCGTTGCTCTACCACTGAGCTAAACTGGCCTCTTTCAACCCAAGGAATCTGGCACGCATTATAGTGGGGTCAAGCTCGAACGCTTATGCGCTAAAGTAATGCTCCCGAAATTCCGCTCGAGCCGGGCTTGACTCCCGGGGCGAAACCGCCGTAGTTTAGGCAATGAAAGAAGCTTCGGTGCTGCAACCACCGCGCAGCAGGCGCCTGGAGGCCGTGGAATTCCTGGCCGAGGAAAACGCAAACGACATGGCTGCGCGCCAGCCCAACCTTTGTCTCATAATTCCCCTCTGGTTCCGGATGCTCCGGATATGTCAGTCTTATGCGCGACCAGGGTTTCACAGAGCAAGCGGGTCTCAAGTTGGCGGACGTGGAGGCGAGCTTGGAGGGTCTATATGACAAGCAGCGCGTTTTCTATGGTGGCATGACCGAAGCGCGCCGCGCTGAGGTTCTCAACGAGGTGTTCGGTGCCTCGTGACGAACGCATCGAGGAGATTCTTGCGGCGTGGTATGAAACGGAGGAGTGCGAGCCGCAAGAAATCGCCAAGTGGCGTGATCAGCGCAACAACCTTGTCGATCAAGTAATCGCCGGCACACGTTCCTGCCGTCAAGAGCTACTGGAGGCGCTGGAACGTCAGTTGCGCAGGCTGGCCCATCCCGAGGTGCCTGAGGACGTCTGGACCGGTTTCGAGGAAGCCGAGGATGGACGGGGAATCGAGATGCGAGACGAGCACTTTGACCAACCGCCTGCGTGATGGCCTATCACTACGTTGCTCAACCTCAATCCTGGCGTAATGTCAGAGGACTCCCGCGCCAGCAATGGGCATCGGCGCGTCGCACCCGGCTGATTTTCAAGGTCAATCCGTTTGATCCGCGACTGGGGACTCATAAGATCGAGCGCCTTTCCGCAATCTTCAGCCGGACAGTTTATGCGGTGGTGGTTGAGGGGGACTTGCGGATCACGTTCTACATCGAGGGCGACCTGGTTGTTACGACCAATATCGGCACGCATGCCATATACCGGCACTGAAGATATGGGTCAAGGCATATGCGTGGGTTTTGGCGCGCATGGACACGTCCACGCGTTCAAAGCGGCCTTGATAAGCGAACCAGCAAGTCACGCGGCGTAATGGTTTGAATTCCAAAGGGCTTTCCCAGCGCCAGCAAATCGCGATCCCGCGTGACAATGACCTTCGCTCCGGCTCCCAACGCACAGGCCAAATACGGATCCTCTTTCACATCGCGGCTCCGCTGTTTGCCCGGCGGCGCAGGTTCAACGCGCTTAACATTGTCCTGATACCAGGACAATGTGGCAGCCGGCGGATGCTTCGCCCTGTCCCCACGATCCGCAAGCAGATGGCTCAATTCTTTGAGGGTCTCCTCGGTGGCATAGGCAATGACCCGGCGACGAGCCATTGCCAGCAAACAACGATGCGCTTCGCCCCGCCAGCCGGCGCCTGAAAACACCACCCCCGCGTCAAAGACGACCTTCATGCTTTTTCTTTCGACGGGCTTTGATGCCGGCGTAGATTTCGGCCATTTCCTCATCCGAAGGATCGCCCAGCGGCGCGCCCTCGATGGCTTTTTCCAAAAAGGCCACATCCGCCTCAATTTGCTCCTGGCGACGATGGCGGATCAAATCCCGCATGTATTCGCTCATGGAATCGAACGCCCGCGCCTCCGAGTCCGCCCGCGCGAATTCGGCCAGCTCTGGATTCAATGAAATGTTGATGGTCACTGCTTTCATGCCTCCAAGTTAATCCGCTGGCAGGATATGTCAAGGCTTGCCAATAAACGGAGGCGAGATTAAGTATTGCTAAACGGGGCACAAGCCCGCAACAGACGTGGCTCGCTCGCCATCCCAGCCACTCTTAAAAGCAAACCGCTGGGCGCAAAATGTTGACCGACTCCGATGTGCTGTGTACTGTTTGAATGTGAGCAGTGCAGACATCATTCCAGAAATACCGAAGCTCTCGCACGAAGCACGACGGGAAATCATGCGCTGCCTCATCGAAGCAGGGGCGGAAGCCGCGACCCTGGCCGAGTGTGACCAACGGGCACGGGAGCGGTTCCCAATGCTCGACGCCATGGAAGCCGAGGATGAAAAGAACGCTGCCCGGTGAAAACGGGTCAGAGAAACTTTGATTCGCTGGTTGAATCTTGACCGTTGAACCTGCCCGCCTCAACACCGATGGCACAGATAAAGGAAATCCGTGTTCATACCTGTCATCCGTGGTTAATTCGTTTCCTCGGTTGCGGGCTCGCCGCGCTGTGGCCGTTGGGTCTGCGCCGGGCCGTGCTCCTCTGTCTGAGTGCCTGCGCGGTCCTGGCCGGGGAGCCAGACAGCGGTTCGCTGGCGGCTGCGTTTCGCACCCCGCCCGCCGAAGTGCGTCCCCGGATGTTCTGGCGTGTTTTTGGCCCGGCCTGGGAGCCGCGGGAAATTGATTATCAACTCGACCTGCTCAAGGACGCGGGCGTGGGCGGGGTCACACTCTTTCTTTTCTACCCCGTAGCCGCGGAGGGCAATGGGGTTCACAATCAGCGGTTTTTGTCTGCAGAGTTCCTGACGACGCTCGGCTATGCCGCTCGCCAGGCCCGTCAATTGGGCCTTCGATTCAGTGTGGCGGGAGGAACTGGCTGGCCCTTTGGCGGTCCCGGCGTGAGCCGGGCCGAGGCGGCCCAACGAGTTCGGCAAGTCGCTGTGCCCGCGGCCAGGCCGGGTGCGGCGATTGCCCTGCCCAAGCTCCGAGAGGGTGAACGGCTGGTCGCCGCCTTCTGCGGCTCGAACGATATCACTCGCGCACTGATCGCCGCCGGCAGTTCGCTGCCGCCGGATTTCGAGGGTCCCTTGACGCTTTACGTGGCCGGGCCCACTGGCATGGAAGTCAAGCGTCCGGCCTTAGGAGGCGAGGGACTGGTGTTGGACCATTACAACGAGGCTGCGGCCCGGCGTTACCTGGACACGGTGGTCGGGCCGATGCTTGGGGCGGCTGCCGGGTCCATCGAGTCGGTCTTCTGCGACAGCCTCGAGGTGTACCGAGGGAATTGGACCGAGGATCTCCCGACGCTCTTTCGCCGCCGGCGGGGTTACCCGTTGCCGCCGCGCTTGCCAAAGCTCTTTGACAACGCCTCCCCGGAATCGCCCGACCTTCGGTTTGATCTCTGGAGGACCCTGGCTGAACTCACTGAGGAGCGGTTCACCAAGGTCACCTTGCAATGGGCCCACCGTTGCGGCGTCAGGTTCGAAATGGAGGCCTATGGGACACCGCCCAACCCGTTGACCGCGGCCCGCTACCTGGATGTCCCCACCGGCGAACAATACGAATGGCGTGGATTTTCTTTGTCGCGCCTGGCGGCGTCCGGCGCTCATTTGGCCGGCAAGCGCGTCATCGGCGCCGAGGCCTGGACCTGGCTGGGCCTGCCCAACCGGCTGGGGGACAGCCTGAGCGATATGAAGCTCGCCAGCGACTTGCACTTCCTGGCCGGGGTCAACGATTTGACCTGCGTTGACTTTGCCTACTCTCCGCGCGCCGCCGGCGCCCCCGGCTGGCTGCCGTACTACGGACCGGCGCTCAACCAAAACAATCCCCAGTGGCCTTGGTTCCGTTACCTGGCCGACTATGCCGCCCGTTGTCAATGGATGCTCCGGCAAGGCCGCCCGGTGGCCGAGGTAGCGGTCTATCTGCCCGTCGAGGACAAGTTCGCTTTCGGCCAAGTGGACCAGATGCTCCTGGGCTTCGAGTTGCGCGACCACTTCGTTTCCGGGGAGAAGACGGGCGAGTTTGGTCTCCAGACCGCGCTCCGGCACCGGTTGGACCTGGTCGCGACTTTGTTTGAGTGCGGGTTGAATTACGACGGAGTTGATTTCTTTTCGATCAACCGGCTGGCCCGCCTGTGCCACGGCCGGTTGAACGCGGGCGATGGCAGCTACGGAGTGATTATCTGGCCGCGACTCTTCGGATTGGAGGCGGGGGCGTTGGCGAAAATGATCGGCTTCTGCCGCTCGGGTGGGACGATTATCGCGACGGGCAGATTGCCGGAGCACGTTTATGGGGCGCCCGGACGCGGCGGGCCCCAGCAGTCCCGCGCTTTGTACCAGCCGCTTTTCGGCAACTCCCCAACTACGACCCGCCCCTGGCGACGCCGCTTCGGGCTCGGCCAGATCATTTATGTCCCGGATGAGAACAAGGGTTTGCGGGCAGTGTTGCAGGAGTTTTCACCCGATCTCCGCTTTGATCCACCGCAGCCTGAGGTTGGCTTCGTGCATTGTCGCGCGGGGTCCTGGACGTTTTTTTCTGGCGAATGTCGGTGAGCATCCCTGCGCGTTCCAGGCGGACTTCCGTGCGCAGAGCAGGACGGCCGAGGCTCTGGGAGCCTATGAACGGCGCTATCTCGAATTTGAGGGTGGCCGAGGGCCGCGCAGGCTCGCGGCGGCTGCCGCTCGACCTTGCTCCCCGGAGTTCGGTGTTTGTCGTATTCGGGCGGGGACACGCGGCCGGCTTTCAACGCGAATTGCGGTTCCAGACCGAGAATATCAAGCCCATCTGGCATTTGGCGTTCACCGGGACAAACGCGCCAGACCCCCGTTCGGTGACCAACCTGGTCTCCTGGACCGACTGGCCTGACAGCAGGTTCTTTTCCGGCCTTGGAACCTACACGGCCGAATTTCCCTGGGATCATCCCGCCGGCCGGCGCGCCTGCCTGTGCTGTTCACAAATACGCGAGGTTGCCGATGTCCGCATCAACGGCCAACTCGCCGGGCACCTGTGGACCCTGCCTTCGGAGGTGGACATCACCCCCTGGTTGAAGCCGGGCGCCAATTCCCTTTCGATCACCGTGGCCAATGAGCCCTTGAATTTGTTCCTCGGCACACCTGATGAGGACCTCCGACCCTTGCGAGCCGCCTACGGCGATCGTTTCCCGGCCCCCGAGGAAAAGAGAGTGGTTCGGGAGCCTGCCCCCTCGGGCCTGATTGGGGAGGTTTCCATCCGGTTCGCTGCAGATTGAAGTTGAAGTTGTCAGAGGGCGTCAAGCCGCAGGTTTAGTTGAGTTTTGGAGCAATCGTCCAGTTCATCCTCCACGGCGTCGTGAGGGCCACGGGATGGGAATGTTGATCCCTTTGTTGAACCCCGAGAGGGCCAAAACAGGCTTGTTGAACCCCTCACGAACCCGACGCGCAGGCGCTCTCTCTGGCAGCCGGGCATCGCTTTTCGCCTTATTTTACAGGGTTTCGATGTCGGGGCTGGATTCATCCAGTCTGGCATGGGGCGAACCCCCAATAGCGCCCGCAAGGTTCTGCGTTTATTGTCATGCTGGCATGTCATGCCACAAGAATAAAACGAAGCCCATGCACGACCAAAACACTTGTATGTTTACCCCCCCTGCTGCTCTTGGGAAGGCGACGGAGGTTTCTCTGATCGCCGCGCTCTTATTCGGTCTGCGGGCGGCGGCCCAGACCGGCCCGGCGCTCGCGATTGAGCCGTCGGGAACCAACCAGGTTCAGATCACTTGGCCAGCGAGCACCAACCTCAACGTGCTCCAGACAGCTCCCGCGTTGACCCCGGCCGATGTCTGGCTGGACGTGCCGGACGCGCCGTCCATTTTCGGCGCGCGCTACTGGATCTACCGCGACGCGGCCATTGGCGCGTCCTTCTATCGCCTGGCCAGCCGCGGGGCACTTGGGGTTTCCACGCCGCCGGACCCCGCCAGCAATGCGCCGCCGCTGGCGCCGAACACTTTTAACGACCTGGGTTCTTCAACCGCCTTTCTCTATACGGGCTCGAACGCGGTCCAGATCGGCGTCTCGCCGGGCACCATTGCGCCGGCCCGCGCCGCGGTGCTGCGGGGCAAGGTCACGAAGCGTGACAACTCTCCGCTGCCCGCCGTCCGCGTGTGCGTCCTGAACCACCCGGAATACGGCTACACCTTCACCCGGCAAGATGGAATGTTCGATCTGGCGGTTAACGCCGGGCTTTACACGGTGGATTTCGAGGCCATCGGCTACTGCCCGGCGCAACGGCAGGTGCAGGCGCCCCTCCAGGATTTCCGCACCCTCAAGGACGTGGTGATGATCGCGCTGGATCCGATGGCCAATCCCGTGAGCTTTAGCTCCAATGGGCCGGCCCAAATGGCCTCGGGCAGTACCCAGGTGGACGCGTCCGGGCTCGCACCACCCGGGTGTTTTTTGCCCGCCGGCACTACCGCGGGCCTGCTGATGCCCGATGGCTCCACTCAGCCGGTGGATGGGCTCACCCTCCGCATCACGGAGGTAACCGTTGGCTCCAATGGGCCAGCGGCCATGCCCGCGCCTTTGCCGCCCTCGAGCGCCTACACCTTTTGCGCAGATTTTAGCGCCGACGAGGCGCTGAGCGTGGGCGCGCGCTCGATCCGCTTTAACCAACCGGTGTGGAGCTACGTGGACAACTTCCTGGGTTTCCCGGTCGGCACGCTGGTGCCCAGCGGGTACTACGACTGGGAGCAAGCCGCCTGGGTGCCGCAGGAGAATGGACTGGTGATCAAGATTCTGGGTGTGGCCAATGGCCTGGCCCAGGTGGACTTGGCCGGAAGCGGCGTGGCCGCCGACAGTGGCGCGCTGGCGACCAATCAGTTTAGCACCGCCGAGTTGCAGCAGTTGGCCGCTGATTATGCCGCAGGCAGCACGTTATGGCGGATGCCGATGGCGCATTTCAGTCCGGTGGACTTCAACAACGCCCTCTCGACGACTCCCCAAACCAAACCGCCCATACCAGGGGACAAACCCACACCCAGCCCCAATGACAAGTCCCCCGACAACTATGGCACGGTCAATTTTACCAGCCAGGTATTCGAGGAAGCCATCCCGCTGGTCGGTGTGCCGATGGCGCTGCACTACTCCAGCGCCCGGGTGCCCGACTATCGTGAGTTGGCCCAGGCGGTGGTGCCGCTTCTGCCCGCGGTGGCGCCCGATGGGATTACGGGGGTCGAGCTGCGCTCGGAAATTGCGGGGGTGGTCAAGGACGTGCCCTGCCCTTTGACCCCCGGCAGCAGCGCGATCATTTCCTGGGACGGCTACGACGCCTATGGCCGCTTTGTGGGTGGTTCGCGGGACGCCACCGTCGAGCTGGACTATTACTACCCGCTGGAGTACGGGCTGACGCCGGCCATTTTTCGGCTTTTGCCCGTCAACTATATTCCTTCTCCTTCGTTCCTCTTCAACGTTTTTGGGCAAACGAATTTCAGTCCGGGCCACGCCGGCGGGAGCCTCATGAACAGTACGACCTTCACGCGCACGCTGACGATCCCGGACCACCGCAGCCTGGGGTTGGGCGGTTGGAGTCTCACGCCCCATCACCGCTACGATCCGGTGCAACGCTACCTCTACCTTGGCAACGGCACGGTGCTGCAACCAGAACGTCTGGGCAACGGGGTGCAACCCTTGCTGGACCAGAACACGCTTCCGGGAATTTATGCTCCCGTCTCGGTCGCGGCGGGTCCGGACGGCACGCTGTTTTTCGTGTCCGATTTCACGGACAGCGGGACACGGCTTTTCAAGAGGAGCCCCGCCGGACAGTATTCATTTCTCTCGGGCGGCGCCTATCAGCCCGGACTCATAGACCTGGGAAGCGCCGCGGGCTTGGCGGCGGCGGACGGCCAATCCGCGCTCAAATCGGATGCGGGGTATTATGCGGACGTCATGAAAGTTGGTCCGGACGGCTCGCTTTACATCCGCAGCAACGGGGGCCTCCGGCCGATTTTCCGCATTGACCCGCAAGGCATCCTGCATGTGGTGCTGGGCTTCGGACCCGTCCTGTTTCCACCCGATGGGACGGTCGCGCGGGCCGCTTACTGCCAGCCCTCGGGGGGCAGCGGCAGCCTGGCGATTGCCTCCGACGGCACGGTGTATTACGACGACGGCTGGTATTTCAACGGTGCCTTCAACAGTTTCATTCGCAAAGTCGGAACGGATGGGCGCATCTACACGCTGATGGGTCAAGCCGGCCCGCTGCATCCCGCAGAAGACTGGCATCTCCTGATGGGCCAGCCCGCCGCGAGCACGCGCCTGGACCCGGTGAACGACCTCGCCGTTGGGGCCGGATGGCACGCTCTACGTGTCATGCAGCCGTGGGAATACCAACGAGGCCGGCATTTTCAAAATCACCACCGGCGGCCTGACCGGGATCGTGATGTATGGCGAGCCTTTGAGCTATCTCGGCCACGAGTATGAGGGTACCGCGTTAACTCCGCCCTGGCACGGCGACGAAGGCCATGCGGCCGCCAGCTCCAACTCCTTCCCCCTCTTTGTGGGCGGCAATGTGACGGGCCTGCAGGTCGCCGCCGATGGGTCGGTGCTATTCACGGAAAGCTTTGCTGGCGCCATTAGCGAGAGCTTTGTCTGGCGCATTACGCCTAACGGCATCATGCAGGTACTGGCCGGAAGGGGATCGTATGCCACTGAAAGCGCACCCCTTACGGCGCTGGACGGCGGCAATCCGCTCAACACACGCTTCACGGGCATCGGAACCTTGGCCCTGGGTCCGGATAACAGCTTGACTCTGATCGATGCCTCGGTCTGTCGGCATCCTGCGCATCGCCCCGTCCCTCTCGGGCTTTACCGGCCAGGAGCTGCAAATCCCCTCGGAAGACGCCAGCGAAGTATATGTGTTTGATGCCCGGGGCAATCACTTGCGCACCCTCAACGGGCTGACGGGCACCACGAACTGGTCGTTCACCTATGACGCCGGCAATCTGGTCACCGACCTCCGCGATGCCAACGGCCTGGTGACACACATTGCGCGCAACGGCGCCGGCCAGCCCGCGGCCATCGTTGGACCTTACGGCCAGCGCACCACGCTGGCCCTCGATGGGAATGGCTTCTTGAGCGCAGTCGTCAATCCGGCCGGGGAAGCCACCGTGCTGACTCACAGCACGGGCGGTTTGTTGACCTCTGTCACCGGCCCGCTCAACCACACCTACACGGTGAGTTACGACACCAACGGCCTGGTGGCCCAAGTCCGCGACCCGATGGGCGGTGGATTGGACTTTTCTCGCGCTGACCATGGCACCAATGTTTATGTCCAAGCGACCACCACGCTGTCGAATGTGGAGACGCGTGATCTCGCGCTCCTGGGCAATAATACGACTCTCACCGAGAGCGTTTCAGCGCTCAACATCACCAACTGGGAAGCCGATGCCATAACCGGGGATGGGGCCCTTAACCAATGCCGACGGCAGTGTCTTTCTGGCAACGTTTATTGGCGATCCCCGCTTTTCCAGCCAAACGCGCCTGCTTGCCAGCGCCAGGCTGCAAGTGCCCGGCGGGTTGACCTGGGAGGAGAGCGCCAGCTACGCCATCGCCGCCAACTCGCTAACCACGCTGGCCATCGGCGGCTGGACCAATCTTTACACCGTCAATGGGCACACCTACACCAACCTGTTCACCGGTTCAAACCTCACGTCCGTCGTCTTTACTCCGGAGGGACGGCGGATCACGGTGCAATTGGACACGCAAGGGCGGCTGAGCTCAGAATCCCAACCCGGCCTCGCAACGACGACCGTCAGCTACGACACGGGCGGACACCTCACCTCGGTCAGTGATCAATCGGCGGAGGGCACCCGCACTTTAATGCACGGCTATGATTCGCTGGGACGCTTGAGCCTCATCACCGACGCCTTGGGCCGCACCAATGCCTTCGCTTATGACGCGGCCAACCGGTTGCGGCAGTTCACCCTGGCCGATGGCCGTGTCGCTACATTCCAATGCGACTCGGAAGACAACGTCTCCTCGATCACCCCCCCCGGGCATCCGGCCTACACTTTCAGTTATGGTGCCGTTGGGCAGTTGACAGGCTTCACCCCACCGTTGGTGAGCGAAGATGACTCCATCCATTTTGCTTACGACACCCGGCGCAACCTGGCGCAGGTCCAATTGCCCGATGGGCAGGTGGTGCACCTGAATTGGAATCCCGATAACAACCCCTCCAGTATTGCGCTGGGCTCGGGACCCACCTTGTCTTACGGCTATTCAACCCGCTCTGGACAGCTCACCGGCATCACTTCCAGCACGGGTGATGACATGGGCTTCACTTACCAGGGCTCCCTGCTCGCCAGCGTCCAGTGGTCGGGGAGTGTCAATGGCAGTGTGAGCGTGCAATACAACGCCGACCTCCTGCCCGCAGTCCAAACCGTTGACGGCGTGTTCGCGGTTGCCTACAGCTATGATGGCGACCGGTTCCTCACTAACGCCGGCCCTCTGGCACTGACGCGCGATAACAATGGTTTCGTCGTCGCCACCAGCATCGGATTGGTTCAAGACCAGCGACATCATGACGATCTGGGGCGCATGACCAATTACTCCGTCACGGTGGGCGGCGCCAACTTCTGGTCCGTGGCGCTGGCTTTCGACCCGTTGGATCGGATCACCAACAAGGTGGAAAGCCTCAATGGCGCCGTCAGCCGCACCTGGCAATTTGTTTACGACATTGATAGCCGGCTGTCCCGAGTCTGGCTCAACGGCGCGCTGGCCGCCACCTACACTTATGACGCCAATGGCAACCGCCTCACGCGCAACTCCGAGACCGCCGGTTATGACGCCCAGGACCGCGTGCAGACCTACGCGGGCGCCGGTTTTACCTGGAGCCCGAACGGGACTCTGCTCACCGCCACCACGGGCGGACAAACCACCCGCTACACTTATGACCTCCGCGGCGCGTTGGCAAGGGTCGCCCTTCCCAGCGGCCTGACGCTGGACTATGTGCTCGATGGCTTCGGCCGGCGGATAGGCAAGGAAGTCAATGGCGTCCTCCAGAAAGGCTGGCTTTACGACACCAATGACCGCCCAGTGGCCGAATTGGCCTCTGTCGCAACGAATTGTTTTGTCTTTGCGGACCAGAGTTCAACCCCGTCGTTCATGATGAACGGCACGAATGCTTACGCCCTGATCAGCGACGAGCGCGGCAGCGTTCGCTTTGTCATCAATACTCTGGACGGAACCGTGGCCCAGGCCCTCGACTACGACGAATTCGGTCGGGTTGCTTCCGACAGCAATCCCGGATTCCAGCCCTTTGGCTTTGCCGGCGGGCTCTATGACCCCGACACCGGCCTGGTCCGCTTCGGTGCGCGCGACTACGATTCGCGAACCGGTCGCTGGACGTCCCGCGACCCCATTGGTTTTGCCTGCGGCGGTTTCAACCTTTACGCGTATGCTTCGTATGACCCGGTGAATGTGACCGATCCGTCGGGGACCGGGCCAGGCCACCCACCCTCAGAAAACCAAAATCCCGAGCCACATGGCTTTTGGCATTGGGTGAAAACCTGGATTTTTGGAGAGCCTGTTGTCAACCCTAATGCGGACCAGTTGAAGTCACTCTACTCGGATCCCACCTACAGTACTTTGCCGGCCTACCAGGAGCAGTACCATAACGGTGAGAAGGGCATTGTTGAGATAGGCGTCAGTTCGATCGTTGCGCCGTTATCACTTGAGGTTCCCGGCGGAAAGCTCGTTGAAGAAGGGTTTAAGAAAGGGGTGGTTGAGCCTGCCGCGTCGCATGTGGTGGAAAAGACTTATCATGTCGGGGGTGAATGAGCCGGGAGCGTTGGAATTGGTGGAAGAGACTTGTCCGAAGGCGCCAACCTCACCCGGAGCGGCTGCCAACGCACGCGCTGAACCCTTCCCTGGAAATCCGCTAAGCAGTTAAGAAGGGCGGTCAATTCTCGCTGCTGTTGGCCTGGCGGCTGCCGAAAGTCAACCGGCTTCGTGATAATGGTTGTCCGGTTTGGCTTTTGGGCGGCATTTTATTAATGGATTGAAGATGACGGACAGCCAGACATTGGTGTGGGAATACGCCAGGAGCGGGTCGGAGCCGGCCTTTCGGGAGCTGGTGGCGCGCTACCTCGACCTGGTATATTCGTCGGCCTTGCGCTTGGTTGGCGGGGACGCGCAGCTCGCGGAGGATGTGAGCCAGACGGTGTTCCTCAACCTGGCGCGCAAGGCCCATCGTCTGCCTCGGGGGGTGATGCTGGGCGGCTGGCTGCACCGCGATGCGTGCTACGCGGCCCGGGCGCTCATGCGCCGCGAGCGCCGTCGTCAGAAACGCGAAAGGCAGGCGATGGAGATGAGCTCGATGGAAGATCACTCGGAGTCTAACCTGGCAAAACTGGCGCCGCTTTTGGACGAAGCGATCGAGGAGCTCAAAGCGGAGGATCGCACTGCCATCTTGCTGCGGTTTTTCGAGCAGCGTGACTTTCGTTCCGTGGGCGAGGCGCTGGGCAGCAACGAGGATGCCGCGCGAAAGCGGGTGGCGCGCGCGGTCGAGAAACTGCACGGGCTGCTCAGGGGCCGGGGAGTGAGCCTGTCCGCCGCGGCGCTGGGGACGGTGCTGGCGGCGGAAACCATGACGGCGGCGCCCGGTGGACTGGCGGCGAGCATTGCGGGCGCCGCCCTTGCCGGCGCGGGCGCCGGGGCCGGACTCTCAGCAACCCTGCTCAAAATGGCAACTATGACAAAAATCCAGTCAGGTGTCCTCGCTGCCGTCGTCCTGGTTGGGGCGGCGACATCCGTGGTGATTCAGCGTCAGGCGCAGGCCGCCCTCCGGGCACAAGAGGAGTCTCTGGGGCGGCAGTCGGCCGAGTTGGCCCGGCAACAGGCCGAGAACGAGCGGTTGGCGGGCCTTGTGCAAGGCAGCCCCCGCGTAAACAGCCTCGACGACCTGGCGAGCATTCGCAACGAGATTGAGTCCCTTCGCAAGCAGACGAACAGCCTCGCCGCAAGCCTGGATGAAAACCGCCGCTTGCGAGCGGGCAATGCACAGCAGCCGAGCGCGTCCCGCTCGATTCTGGAGATGAAAGAGGAGGATAAGGAGCTGGGGATAGCCCGGATGAATTATACCGGGCGCTGGCTCCGGGCGTTTCTCGCGTTTGCCAACGAAAACCGTAACCAGTTTCCAACCAGCTTCGACCAGGCGCGGCCGTTTCTGTCGGCGGAGTCCACGCGGCCGTTTCCGCCGGAGGAAGCCACGACCGAAACCAACCTTACGACCGGCCAGTTTGAGATTGTCTATCGTGGGCCGGCCACGAACATCGCCTCTCCGTCCCTGGTCGTGGTCCTGCGGGAAAAGCAAGCACGCCGCGGCTACGACGGCGCGTGGTGGAGGGCTTACGCTTTTGCGGACGGGCATTCGGAAATCTCCCGTTCATCCGATGGTAATTATGATGCTTGGGAAAAGCGGCACATCGTCGGGCCGCCACCGGACCAATGAGAACCGCACTCAGAATCGGCCTCGCCGGCGCGCTCGTTGCCCTTAGCGCAGGGGTGCCGTGGGCGCTGCAACATCATGCCCGGCTTGGGTTGCGCGCGAGGCGGGACGCTTTGGAGCAACAGGCTGGCCGCTTGTCGCTCCTGGCCGAGGAAAATGGACGGCTCTCCAATCTCGTTGCCCAGGCCAAGGCCTCTCCGGCGCTCACGGGGGAACAGCTTCGCGAGCTGTTGAGGCTGCGCAACGAGAGACGCTCGCTGGCCGAACAAACGAACCTGCTTGCGAGGTTGCAGGATGAGAACAGCCAACTCTCGCCGGCCGAGCTTCAGACAGCGTTGTCCGCTGAAATGGTTGAAGCCATGAAACGCATTTTGCCCGCCCTTGGGCCTGCCCTGCACAAGTATGCCTTGACTCACCCCAACCAACCACCCCCCGGCAGCCTCGACGAGCTTCAAGACTATTTTCCAACGGTTGCCGGGCGGAGGATGGCCGGACTACAGACGTTCCAGTTCGCCCGGGATGAGGCGCCAAGACTAGGGGATGCCTTGGTACTGCGCGGAGATGTTGGGCGTCAGCCCGGGGATGGCAGTGACGTGCGGATTTACGGGTTCAGCGACGGACGCGTCGTGGAAGTCGCTTCCGAAGACGGCCACTTTGACCATTGGGAGGCCCAGCATATTGGTTCGCCGCTGGCCGGCACGGAAGAGAAACTCTACCTGGAAGCCGAAGACACCGCGCGAGAGCGGGCCACCATCACGGAGCTTGCGGCATCGGTCGGAATTTCAATCGAAGACGCCAGCCGTTTCTTCGACCAATTGCAGCAACAGGGGAAGGTGCTCAACCAGAGGCTCGCGGAGATGGAGAACAGCCTAACCGGCTCGGCAGAGGAAAAGCAGAGTCAAATGCGAGGGGCCATCGAGGAGGAACTGAGCAAACTCGCCACCGAGACGCTCGGTGACAAAGGCCCGGTCCTGGTGCAAAAGATGCGAGACACTCGGACGACGGAGGTCCTGGTGGAAAGGATGACTGAGCGCAAGTGAAGGGTCTTGGAGGCAGCTTCTTTTGCTCGTAACTGTTCTTGCCCACAAGACGGGCGCATCTTGCCAGCACCACCAGTCGCCAGGATGCTCGCGTTGGTAGCGCGGGTTTCCAAACCTGCTGTATCGCCGACTTCCAAGTCGGCAGGCTGTAACTGCTTGGCCGCATCTGCGGATTGGAAATCCGCGATACAGCAGACTGGAAGTCTGCGCTACGGTGGTGCTGGCAAGATGCGCCCGCGCCCCACCTGGGCCGCTTCTTTTGCTGTAACAACCGGCGGGCAACGCTTAATCTGGGGGTGAGAATCGCGTGTCAGATTCCGCGCCATCAGCCGAGGCCCGGTCGCTGTTTGTCACCACGCACTGGTCGGTGGTGCTGGCGGCCAAAGACAAGTCGTCCCCAGATTCGGCGGCGGCGTTGGAGGCCCTGTGCCGCGCTTATTGGTATCCGCTCTATGCCTTCGTCCGCCGGCAGGGGCACTCACCTTGCGACGCCCAGGATTTGACCCAGGAGTTCTTCGCGCGCCTGCTGGCGAAGGACTACCTTTCGGCGGCCGCGCGGGAGAAGGGCCGATTCCGCACTTTTCTGCGGGTGGCGCTGAAGCGGTTTCTCGCCAACGAATGGGACCGCGCGCGGCGGCTCAAGCGCGGCGGCGGACATAGCACCGCTGTCGCTGGACACCGCGATGGCTGAGGAGCGCTACCAGGCAGAGCCGGGCGGCGGGCTGCCGCCGGACCGCCTTTACGAGAGGCGCTGGGCCATGACGCTGCTGGAACGGACGTTGGGCCGGCTGCGGGCCGAGCACGCGGCCGCGGGCAAAGCGGCGGAGTTCGAGCGGCTCAAAGGGGTCCTGATGGCGGAACGGGGCGCGATAGCATACGGCGCCCTGGCCGCGGCGCTGGGCCTGAGCGAGGGGGCCGCGCGGGTGGCCGTGCACCGGCTGCGGAAGCGGTTTCGCGAACTGTTCCGGGCGGCGGTCGCCGATACGGTCTCCGGGCCGGAGGAAGTCGAAAGCGAACTGCGTTACCTGGTTGGGATGCTGGGTGAAAGCTAACCCGGACAATGCACAGCCTAAGAGCGGTACCGGGCTCCCGAGGTTGCGTAGCGCAGGTTTCCAACCTGCTGTATCGCTGACTTCCAGCCGGCAGGCTGTACCTGCCCGGTCGCATCTGCGGATTGGAAATCCGCGATACAGCAGACTGGAAGTCTGCGCTACGCCTTCCGGTTCAGAGGTCTGAGCAAACGATCAGGCTGAAAAAGGTGCCTTCGTAAGTCACGTTGCGGCAAGCACTTACAATGGGGCTGATTTAAAATAATTTCTTGTGGGTTTTTCGCCGGGCCGTTTTCTGGTATGAGGTACCCAGAAAGGACTCGCGCGATGGATGATGTCAACTTTCCGGGCTGGCGGCCAGCGAGGTCCATCCAGGTGGTCGAGGGCAATGGGCGGACTCGCGTGCTCGTGAAGGGCAAACCGTATATGAGTTGGCACTCAGGCGATGAAGGGTGCGTTCGGCTGGCAATTGCGCAGTTGTACGAGTGCGGGTTGGGAACGGAGGAGGATTTGGCGGAGGCGTTTGGACGGCATGTCAACTCGGTACAGAAATACCTGAAGGATTTTGCTGACGAGGGAATCCGGGGTTTGATGTCGGAGCGCCGGGGTCCCAAAGGTCG
The DNA here is from genome assembly GCA_963713735.1 of uncultured bacterium. Lineage (GTDB taxonomy): Bacteria > Verrucomicrobiota > Verrucomicrobiia > Limisphaerales > UBA8199 > CAVQND01. Next base: position 24,065 of record CAVQND010000007.1, on the reverse strand, counting down.
GTGGAAGCTCACCCCGGAGTTGCGCGGGAAAATCTTGCTGATCGTTTTGCGGCAAGGCATCTGGAAACTGGAAACGATTCAGCAGCGATTGCTGGAAGCCTGGCATGAAGCGGTGAGCGTGCCGAGCATCCAACAAGTGTTGGAGGAAAACGGGCTGGGCGAACCGACCACCAGGGGCGTGGGCGACAAAGTGATCCAAGGTGAGCTTTTTGCCCTCGAGCCGGAGCCGCAGTTGGTTCTGCCTTTGGGCGGTCTTGACGCCCAACCCGTGGAGAAAGTCGGCACCAGCAGCGTGCGGGAACAGGAAAGCGGAACGGGAAACGACAACGCTGCGGGAGGCGGGGCCGGAGTCGCAGACCTGGGGAGAGGATGGCGGCGAGATCACTATTCGCCGGCACAGCGAGTCTATTTGGATCATTTGGAACAAGGCGCTTACAACGCGTATGCTGGCGGGCTGCTGTTTGCGCCGTTTCTGGCGCGCCATGATTTTGTTGCGACGTTGAGCCGAGCCATCACGATTGCGACCCACGAAGGTTACAGCCTGAAAGAGTTGGGGCTGACGTTGTTTTACATGGATGTGTTTGGGTTTCGGTCGCTGGAGGACTTCAAGCGTGCCTACGCCGAAGAGTTTGGCGTGTTGATGGGGCGCACGCAAAGTCCGAGCCTGTTCACGCTGCGGCGGTTCTTGCACAAGGTGAGAAAGTTGGCCAAAGGCGAAGCCTTGATCGACGAGTTTGCCCTCGCCTATTTGAAGTCCGGCCTGGCCGCGTGGGGAGTGATGTATATTGATGGCCATTTCATGCCCTACTATGGGCTATACCCGATCAGCAAGGGCTGGCATGGGGTGCGCCAGATGCCGATGAAAGGCAGCTACAATTTTCTGGCCGTGGATGAGCACTTCAGCCCGTGGCTGTTCCTAATCCGGTCCTGCCGGAGGACCTGCTGCAAAAGATACCGGAGTTGATCGAGAAAGCCAAAAAGCTCGGGGCCAAAGCGGGAGTGAGTCAGGAGCGGCTGGACAAATTGATTGTGGTCTTCGATCGGCAGGGCTACAGCGCGGAGCTCTACCGCTACCTGGACGGCCGGGATGAGGGAGCAGGAAAACGGCGGGCGCTGTTCATCAGTTGGGCTAAATATTCCGATAAATGGGTGAACGATCTGGCGGAGGAGCAATTCAACCGGGTGGCGCAGGTGACTTATGAGATCCGGAAGGCCGAAGCGATCCCCTACCTGGAGACCACGCGCACGATGAGCAAGTACGGCAAGATTCGGGCCGTGGTGATCCAAAATGGAAGGGACAAGAAGCGAGCGGCCATTTACACCAACGGCGCCGCCGAGGAAATCGGGGCGGAGCCCATTGTGCAATTGATTTGTCGGCGCTGGGGAGAGGAGAATGCCATCAAGGAGCTGCTACACAAGCACCTGATCGACTACACGCCGGGTTACGTCGCCGAGGAGTTGGAAGAGCAACCGATGGTGGACAACCCGCAGATCCGGGAACTCAAGCGGAAGCGAGCGGGCTTGGTCAGCGAATTAAACCGCTTAAAGGTTGAATTAGCCAACCACATGCTTCCGCCGCCGCCGCCGGCCCACAAACGCCGGCCCGCACCCCGGAGCCAGAAGGAGGTGCTGGACGACATCGCGGTGGCCGAGAGCACGATCCTGTTAACCGATCAGGAATTGGACAAACTGCCGGCCGAGATCCGCTTCGACCAGGCTCATGGCGGGGAAAAATTGGTGCGACTCAACCACGAGAAGAAACGATTCCTGGACTGCATCAAGGTGTTTGCCTGCAACCTCCAGGCCCAGATGTGCCGCTTGTTGTTGAACCATTATGACCGGAAGAAAGAGGTCGTGCCGGCGCTGGCGATGATTGTGGAGAGGACCGGCTACCTCAACTTGGAAGGCGGGCAGTTAGACGTGACGTTGAGAAGATTCACGGATCGGGAGATCGACTACGCCGCCCGCCGCCTGTGCGAAGACCTCAACAAGATGGGGCCCGTCACACTGGACCGGTTCCGCCTGCCGATCCGCTACCACGTTCAATAGCGAGCCCAACAGAAATTTTCTTAAAACGCGCGGAAAGCTGATTGTTTGCTCAGACCTCTGCGGTTAGCGAAACCCGAGAAATATCCGGGCTAAGGCGGCGTAAATAAATAAAGGTATCAACTTCTGAGAATCGTGGTATGATAGCTGCACATGAGTGCTATTGCCGCGCTGACGCAGAAGTTCAGGGCCATTTGGCCACTCCTAAATGAGCGGACCCGGCGCCTTACCGCCGCCAATGAAGCTATGCAGATGGGTTATGGCGGTGTCTGCGTGGTTCACCGGGCTTGTGGCTTGTCCCGCAAAGCCATCCTCAAGGGTATTGGCGAAATCGAGCGGGGCGACTCCTCGCTGGCGGAGCGCATCCGGCGCCCGGGCGCCGGACGCAAGAACCTCACGGTGTTGGATTCCGGGCTGGTGGCGGCGCTGGACGATTTGATTGAGGGCGGAACTCGCGGCGATCCGGAATCTCCCTTGCGCTGGGTCTGCAAGAGCACTCGGACCCTGGCCGAGGAGTTAAGCCAGCAAGCTCATCCGGTGAGCCACATGCGGGTGGCCCAACTGCTGCACGAGCAGGACTACAGTTTGCAGAGCAATCGGAAGCTGGAGGAAGGGGAGGACCACCCGGACCGCGACGCCCAATTTCGGCATATCAACCGGTGCGTGAAGCGGGCCTTGGCGGCGGGGGAGCCGGTCATTTCGGTGGACACCAAGAAGAAGGAACTGGTGGGCAACTACGCCAATAGCGGCCAACAATGGCGTGTGGCGAAACAACCGCAACGGGTCAAGGGGCACGACTTCCCGGGTCCCGAGGTGCCTCGCGCCTATCCCTACGGCATCTATGACTTGGGGCGCAACAGCGGATTCGTAAACGTGGGCACCGACCATGACACGGGGGCCTTTGCGGTGGCCTCGATTCGTGGGTGGTGGCGCTTTGAAGGGCGAAGACTTTATCCTGCGGTCCGGACGCTGTGGATCACCGCCGATGGCGGAGGCAGCAATGGGTGGCGGCTGGCGACTCTGGAAACTCGAGTTGCAGGGCTTTGCCGACGAAAGTGGGCTGTGCCTTTCCATCTGCCACTTTCCGCCCGGCACCAGCAAGTGGAACAAGATCGAACACCGACTCTTTTCGTTCATTTCGTCCAACTGGCGCGGTGAACCGTTGCGAGATTACCAGACGGTCGTGAACCTGATTGCCAGCACAACGACGGCCAAAGGATTGACGGTGACCTGCCGGCTGGATCGTCGAAAGTATCCGACGGGTAGAAAAGTCTCACGCGAGCAGATGAAGCAAGTGAACCTAAAGCCTAACAAGTTCCATGGTGAGTGGAACTATACCATCGAGCCTCACGGGTGAACCAACTTGATACCTTTATTTATTTACGCCGCCTAAGTGGCGCGAATGTGCGTAACAAACCCGGGCGAGGGCTTAATCAATAGACGATGAACGAAACCTATCGATGTCCAAAGTGCGGGCAACCGGTGCCGCAAGACGCGCCGGAGGGGTTGTGCCCTCGCTGCCTGGGTGCTCTGAATCTTGACTCCGAAACCGGCCTCACAGGCTCGGGCGCCGCCGCCGTGCCGCCGCCGCCCTCAGCCAAGGAACTGGCGCCGCATTTCCCGCAGCTCGAGATTCTCGAGGTCATTGGCCAGGGCGGCATGGGCGTGGTCTATAAGGTCCGCCAGAAGGAACTCGACCGGATTGCGGCCTTGAAGCTCCTGCCGCCAGGCATTGGCGGCGACCCGGCTTTTGCGGAGCGGTTTGCCCGGGAAGCCAAGGCGCTGGCCAGGCTGAATCATCCGGGCATTGTGACCATCTATGATTCCGGGCGGATGGGCGGGCTTTTTTACTTCCTGATGGAATACGTGGACGGGGTGAGCCTGGGCCGATTGATGCGCGGCGGGCGGGTGTCTCCGCGCGAGGCGCTGGCGATCGTGCCGCAGCTCTGCGATGCCCTCCAATATGCGCACGACCAGGGCATCGTCCACCGCGACATCAAGCCTGAGAATATCCTCCTGGATCGGCAGGGCCGCGTCAAGGTGGCGGATTTCGGTTTGGCCAAGCTGCTGGGGAGAGGGAACGAGTTGGCCGCGCCCGGAGGCCTTGCGCCCGGAACGCTGCTGCCGGCTGAAGCCGGCGTTCCGTCGGGGAACGAGTCCGCCCCGGCCGGAGGCGCCGGGCCGGCTCGTTCCCCCGGTCTCACCGGAGCGGGCAAGGTGATGGGGACGCCCCGATATATGGCGCCGGAACAGGCCGAGCATCCGGGCGAGGTGGATCATCGCGCGGACATTTATGCCTTGGGGGTTGTGTTCTACCAAATGCTCACAGGCGAACTGCCTGGCCAGCGCCTCGAGCCGCCGTCCAGGAAAGTTCAAATCGATGTAAGACTGGATGAGGTCGTCCTCCGCGCCCTGGAAAAGGAGCCCGAGCGCCGCTACCAGCAGGTCAGCCAGGTGAAGAGCGCGGTGGAAACGATCCTTCAAACCGCGGCCCCGGACGCGTTGAAAGGCGGAGTTGAACAGGAGATAACAGAGAAAACGGAGAAACCGGATGCGTTGAAAATGGCGACACCGTCCAACGCGCGAAGCGGGAGCTGCGCGGGCGGCTGGCCCAGGTACGCCTATACTGGCACTGCGGCAGGCATAGCGGCGGCGCTGGCCCTATGGTTTTGCTTGCACGTGTTGTTGAAATCGCCCGGACCTGCAGCGGAGACCCTCTCGCAGTACCGGCTCCAGCAACTGGTCGATTCCAACCAAATCGCCGAGGCCACCATTCGATACGATAGCCGGAACCCCGCGTTGAACGAAATTGCGGGGAGGCATTATGCGACCGACGCCGATGGCAAGCGGTTGCCCGAGGGCAATCCGCGCGCGAAAGTGCCCTTCCGTGCCAGGGTCAGGCTTAATCCCGAGCTGGAAAAGCGGCTCCTCGAGCTGCCGCCGTTCCAACTGCGCGGGGACACTCGGAATCCTGGCCCGGTAAGGATCTCCGCAACAACAGCGCGCAAAGGTGACATTGGGGCCTGGCTGGGGTCTCTTGGTACAGTGGAGTCGTCAAATTCCGTGATGTTTTCGATTGCTGAGGATTACTGCCAGGAAGTGATCCGGAAGTTCGACGCCCACCAGGCATTGACGGTGGAGGCTTACGACCGCGCGGGGGACAAGAAGTTTGGCCACGGTTTCCTGGCGGGGGTGGATAATCAAATCGACACGGCGACAGGCACTCTGAAATGCAGGGCCAGCCTGATCCCTGAAGGAGACAACCTGATGATACCCGGCCTGTTTTTGAACATCCGCATGTTGTTGGAGATGAAACAGGGGGTCACGCTCCTGCCGGTTGAGGCGGTTCAGCGCGACGCGGAGTCAGCGTTCGTTTATGTGATCCAATCGCATTTCACGGAAACCAAAAGACCGACCTCAAGGTCAACTCAAAGGCCGGGGTTCGTCTTGGCGGTTGAACAATCGGATAACACGGTAACCCTGCGCCGGGTTCGCACCGGGGTGCAGGATGGGAAATGGGTTGAGATTCAGAGTGGTTTGTCCCCGGGTGAGGTTGTGGCCGCCGACGGATTTAACGAGCTGCGGGAGGGCCGGAAGGTCCGCTACGACTTGGCGCCCAAGGGTGAATAGGTCCAACCCAGCTCCAACTTCAGCCAGGGCCAATGACAAGGCCGCCTAAACGGGTCCCATTCCCTGACCGTAGGAGACGACGTGAGGAGTCTCTGATTAAAGGCCTCCGAGGGGAGCAGGCTTTCGCTCTGCCGCAAACTCATTGAGAGACTCCTTACGTTGTCTCCTACAATGGTTTGCGGAGAACTTTGCCGCTGGCCCTGAACTCGAAGTGAACGACGAGCTTTTGGCTTGCCAACCGCGCAGGCCAACTGGTTGAATGCCCTCGACCCGCCGGGGGAAGACAGGAGCGGTGAAGCGATGAGACGTTCGTTCGCCTTATGGAAACGAGCGGAATCCTCTCAGTTATGCGGAATCCGATACAGCGCGCGTTTTGGGGCCATTTCACCGCCGTCCTGCTTTTTGCAGTCTCCGGCGGCGCGATTGCGGCCGCCCCGGTAGGCACGGCGTTCACCTACCAGGGCGACCTGGCCGCTGGGGGCCGGCCTGCCAACGGCCTCTATGACTTCCAATTCACCCTTTGGGATGCCGCCACCGAAGGCAATAGCGTGGCGGGTCCGCTTTCGACCAACGGCGTTGAGGTGACCGGCGGTCTTTTCACCGTCTCGCTGGACTTTGGGGCGGGGGTCTTTGACGGGCGGGCCAAGTGGCTGCAAATTGGCGTGCGGACCAACGGCGGCGGGGATTTTACCGCGCTCACCCCGCTCCAGCCGCTCACGGCGTCTCCATTCGCACTTTACGCGCTCAACGCGGACCTGAGCGGCCCGATTATTGCCACCAATCCGGCCAACCAGTTTCAGGGTGTTTTTGCCGGCAATGGCGCCGGCCTCACCAACCTGAACATCGCCGCCGGCCACCTGGGCGTGCAGAGCGTTTCGCTGACCAATCTGACACTGGACAACTCTCTGCGCATCGCTTGCGGCAATATTGATGCGTACGGCATCGACCGCTTTGGCTGGACCCATACCCTGGCAAAACTCTCGACCAATGGTCTTCTGTTTCTGGCCGTGGTGGGCAACGGCTGGGCGGAAGACTCCGAGTTTGGCGGTTTCGTGACCAACCTGCTGGCCTGCAAGCCCCTGGCCGGTTACGCATCCGATGTGCTGTACAACCTGCCGGTGCTCATCGACTACGGCCCGAGCAGCGGCCGGGACACGGCCCTCTACGTAATTGGAGATGATACCAACTGGCATGGCTCCTATTTCGTGCTAACCAACACCGGCAGCATCACTGCCCCGTCACAGACGGTGGTTTCGGACATCTGCGGCGTTCATTATCTGGCGAACCCCAACGGCGGTGTTTTCGACCTGGAAATTCGCACCAATGGGGCCTGGGCCTACAGCTTCACGAATCTGGACAGCACCTGGACCTCGGTGGCCACAGCCAGCGCGTTGAACCCGGGTTGGGAGGGAAGGACGGTATGGTGGACCAATCGCAGCCCGGTTCAAACGCAGGTGCGGGTGCGAGCCACCAGCCCGGGCTGGACGCCGATTGTCGGACATGCCCAATGGGACAGCACGGTCACCAACGGCGTGGTTCTGTGCCAGTATTCTCATCAAAGCTCGGGCAAGTGGTGGAGCTACACCGACACCAACAGAGTTTTCCCAATCTGGAGGGCCTGGCAGCCCGACCTGGTACTGCACACGGGAGGATTCGATGATTCGCGCTCGGCGGATTTGGTTGCAGCGCTGACCATGGTGCGAAGCGGCTTCCCCACAGCCGACGTGGTCGATGTGGCTGCGCATGTGGTCTCGGGCTCCTACACCTACAGTTTTGAGCGGCAGTTTTGTTTCGCCAACGGCATCCCTTACTTTGACGGCCAGGCGGCATCAATTGCGGCCTGGGGAGGCTACGACAACGGGGTCCTGCTTGGGCTTTACCAGGACAGCTCTCACCTTACGGCCAAGGGCTACGCCATTTTCAGCCAACTGCTCTGGGGCTGGATGGGGCTGACGAGCGATTCCCCCGCCAGCCGGCTGGCGCTGGCTGGCAACGGAGTCACCACCAATATCTCAATCTCGGGAGGAGTGACGCTTTACATTACCAACGGGCGAATCTGGAAAATCACTGTGCCCTAGCGGGTACTTCACGGGTTTCGCCAACTGCAAGGCGTAGCGCAGGCTCCTAGCCTGCTGTATCGCGGATTTCCAATCCGCAGATGCTCCCAAGCAGGCACAGCCGGCCGACTGGAAGTCGGCGATACAGCAGGTTGGAAACCTGCGCTACGTAGCTTCGGCGGCCCAGTACCGCTCTCAGGCTGTGAAACATCAGGGCTAACAGCTTGGGTTGGATTGTTTGAGGCAACCGGGCTAAGTTCGAGGGATGTTGACGGACGTCCGAGCGCACAGCGCCGATGAGTTGCAGAGCCTTTTCCAGGCCTGGGGCCAGCCGTCGTACCGTGTGGGGCAGTTGCTGGAATGGCTTTATGTCCACCGGGCGGCCGATTGGGAGGAGATGACGAACCTGCCCCGGACGCTCCGGGAGCAACTGCGAGGTCATCTCACGCTGCACACGCCCGAATTGGTCCGCAAGCAGGGCTCGCAAGATACGACGGCGAAATTCCTCTGGCGGCTCCAGGACCGTAGCCTCATCGAGAGCGTGCTCATGCCGGCCAACCCGGCCCTCTATGGGGACTCCAGTGACCGCCACACCCTCTGTGTCTCGACCCAGGTCGGGTGCGCCTACGGATGCAAGTTCTGCGCCAGCGGACTCGCCGGGTGGAAACGCAACCTGCGGGTCGAGGAGATCGTAAACCAGGTCATCGCCGTGGAACGATGGAGCCATAGCGAAAAGCCCGAAGCCCAAAGTCCGGGCTCGGGCCCTCGGAGTTCCGCCACGCCCGACTCTCGACTGGTCAGCAACCTGGTCATCATGGGGATGGGAGAACCGTTGGCCAATTACGAGAACCTGATGAAGGCCCTCAAGATTCTCAATGCGCCGTGGGGCGGGGGCATCGGCGCGCGGAAAATGACCGTTTCGACCAGCGGCCTTGCGCCGCAAATCCGCAAGCTGGCCGATGAAACCCTCCAGCTTCGCCTGGCCATTTCCCTGCATGGCGCCACCGACGAAATCCGCAGCCGAATCATGCCGATCAACGGCAAGTATCCGTTGCGCGAACTGGCGGCGGCCGGGGAATACTACCAGGAAGAAAAGGGCCGCATGATTACCTTCGAGTACATCCTGATTGCGGGAGTGAACGACGGCTTGGACCAGGCCAAGCCTTTGGCCGCCCTGGCGCGCCGCTTAAACGCCAAGGTAAACCTCATCCCTTATAATCACGTCGAGGGCCTGCCCTGGCAGCGCCCGTCCCCGGCAGCACAAAGGGCCTTCCTCGAGGCCCTGAGCCGGGAACAAGTCGCCGCAACCCTGCGTCAGGAAAAGGGACATGACATCAACGCCGCCTGCGGCCAACTCAGGCTCAGGACGGAGCGCGATATGGGCCTGGCTCAGGCCTCGTCAACCGCCGAAATCCCTGCGCCATAATCGCACATCGTAAGTGTTCAGGTGGGGGACGGACCGGCCATTGGGAACCGGCTTTGTCGGGCAGCCAATCTCCCCTCACCCCGGCCCTCTCCCCGGGGGAGAGGGCCGGGGTGAGGGGGAATTTACAGCCGGTGCGCTCAGTGCATCAGACCTGACGGGTTACAGATTTTTGTCCGCTTTCGTGCGGGCGGCGGGGATAATCAGGTGAAGCAGCACCTTTATGCACGATTTGCAGTTGCTCGAAGAATATGTGACGCGGAACTCGGAAACGGCGTTCCAGTCGCTGGTGAGCCGGTACCTGAACCTCGTCCGCTCGACCGCCTTGCGCCAGGTGCGCGACACGCCTTTGGCGGAGGAAGTGGCCCAGGCGGTGTTCATCCTGCTGGCGCGCAAAGCCGCCACGCTGCGCAGAACCAAAAACCTGGTGCTCGGCGGCTGGCTTTACCGCACCACCCGCTTCGTAGCCGCCCGCGCTTTGCGCGGAGAACTGCGCCGCCAACGGCGCGAACAGGAGGCCTTTCAAATGCAACAATCCTCTTCGGCCGATGAGACCTGGCGCCGGATGGCGCCCCTGCTCGACGAAGGCATCGAACAACTCGATCAAACCGATCGCGACGCGGTCATCCTGCGATTCTTTCAAGACGAACCTCTGCGCGCGGTCGGCGGCGCCTTGGGCATCAGCGAGGAGGCGGCCCGAAAGCGCGTGGGCCGCTCGCTGGAAAAACTCCGCGCCTTCTTCGTCCATCGTGGTTTCACCATCTCGACTGCCGTGCTCGCCACTGGTTTGGCCGGCCATCGCGCCGAGGCTGCCCCCGCCGGCCTGGCTGGCGCCGTCGGCGCAAAAGCGCTGGCTCACGCGGCCTCTTCCGCCGCAACGCTGCCCGTCCTTGCCGCCGAAACACTTCGGGCCTGGCAGTGGGCGAGAGTGAAGGTTGTGGCGGGCTATGCCGCGGCCGCAACGGCCGCGGCCTCAGCCGTATTATTGCTCGCCGATACCTGGACGTCGCCAACCCGGCCGTCCGTGGCTCCGCCCGCCGCCCAGCTTGTCCCGAGCGCGGCGCCCGCCGCAAAGCCAAGCGCCGCCGCCACCCAGCGCCAGGCCAAAAACACCTGGCGCTTCCCCTTCCAGGCCATTGATGCCGAAACCGGAATGGGGATCGTAAAGGCCAGGATTATGGTCGTCAGCGTGAAAGACATGAATCAAGTGCTGGCCCGTCCGCAAAGGGTTGATCTACAGACCAATTTGCTGACTGATGCCGAAGGCCGTTGCGATATTGAGCTTCCTTACTCCCATCCCCTGATGTTGATGGTGGGTGTGTTAGCGGACGGTTACGCGGAGAGGTGCCTCGCCGGAGGATTGGATCACCCCGTGCCCGACGCTTACGTCTTGAAGGTTCCGCGCGGCTCCCGGATTGGCGGCGTGGTGCAGGACGAATCGGGGCAACCCGTCGCGGGCGCTGGCATCCAGATTTCCTGTTACGGCACTGGCGACTACTCCGGCCGCGAGTTCCAGCGCGAACGGCCCGGCCTTCCCGGCGATGATGCCGTGGCCACGACCGACAGCGCGGGCCATTGGACTTTCGGAAGCGCTCCCACCAACGGCGACTTTCATATCACCGTTACCCATCCCGGTTTTCCAACGGCGAACTTTCAAAATGACGATGACCCGCGGATGTCTCCCGGGCCAGCCACGCTCAAACTGGATGAGTTGCATGACGGAAAAGCCGTGCTCGTTCTCAAAGCGGGTTTGACTTTGCGCGGCGTTGTCACTGATGAAAACGGCTACCCGGTGGCCGGGGCAAAGGTGGGTCTCGGAGGGTTCTTCCCGGAGAGTCACACTGTTGCCACCGAGTCAGACGGGTCCTTCGCGCTGTCCGCCCTGCCGGCGGGAGAGCATTCTGTCACCATCACCGCCGACCGCTTCGCTCCCCAGCGAATCCAGGTGCAGATGGCCTCCAACACCGCCCCGCTGGCCGTTCAACTCAAGCCGGGCGCGGTGCTTCGCCTTCGTGTCTTGGATGAAGCCGGCTCGCCCATTCCCAACGCCAGCGTCGGGTTGGAGCAGTGGCAGGGGCCGAACACGCTCGGGTGGGGCGGATCAACTGATTCGGGCGGCTGCCTCGAGTGGAACTCCGCGCCGCTTGAGCCCATCAGTTTCAGCGTCCTGAAAGACGGCTACTTTACCTCGCGCAATGTTACCCTCATCGCCAACGGCCAGGAGCACACCGTTACTCTGCACCCGCAGCTAACCGTGGCGGGCCGCGTGACTGATGCCCAGACCAAACAACCCATCGCCTCCTTCAAAGCTATCCCCGACCCCAACCGAATTCAGACCGCCTACGGCGCCAATGGACAATTCGAGCTCACCTTCACGGAATTCTCCCAGCCGCTCGTCGTGCGCATCGAGGCCGACGGCTACGAATCGGCCACATCGCAGCCGTTGGATGCCAGTGCCGTCAATATGACCTGCGATTTCGAGTTGAAGAGAAACCTGCCGACGAATGCGATTGAGGGCGTCGTACTCCTTCCGGATGGCAACGCCGCCACGGGCGTGCAGGTCGCCCTCTGTGGCGAACACCCGGTGGAAATGGGAAGGGCGAGGTTCCTGAGTTCGAGAGACGGCGTCACGACCCGGACCGACGCGGACGGACACTTTTCCTTCAAGGCCGGTCTGGCGGCGCGCGCCGTGGCGGCAGTTCACCAGGAAGGCTTTGGCACTACTTCCGTCACTCCAACCAACCACTCGGTTTCCATCCGGTTGCAGCCGTGGGGCCGCATCCAAGGCGTGCTCCGACTCACGACCCAGCCAAATTCCGGCCAGCCAATTTACCTTTCCGCGCCTCCGGGGCCCGGTTTCGAGGAAACTCTGATTCTGAGTCTCGGAGCCTACACAACAAAAACCGACGAGCAGGGGAACTTCGTTTTTGACCAGGCGCCCCCGGGCCAATTCAACCTTTACCTGGCCAAACTCAATGTGCCATACAACCATCGAACGCCGGTGCAAATCCAGCCCGGCGCGACCACCATTGTGCAAATCGGAGGCACCGGGGACATCCTTTCGGGACGGCTGGTGTTGTCCAGTCCGGGCCAGACCATCAATTGGTCCAAACAACTGGTTGTTCCCATGCTTCAAACCAGGCTTCCCCTTCCGGCAGGATTAAGCGGGCTGGCGCGGGCCGAATGGTACGGCAAGTATTCAAAATCCGAAGCAGGACGCGCCCGCATTCGCGCCGTGTGCACTTATCCATTGGACGTGAAGGCCGACGGCGCCTTTACCGTGGAGGATGTTCCGCCCGGCGATTACGAGCTCAGCGGCCAACTCAACGATGCAGCGGTTGATCTATCCCGAGGAGTCCTGGGCCATACCATCGGATCGTTCAAGCAGGATGTCACCGTGCCCGAGCCTGCCGACGGTCAATCCGCCGAAAACATCGATCTGGGCGTCATCCCCGTGCAGACCCAGAACCATTGAACAACACTGACCTGCTTGTGCGCAAATTGGCCGAGACGGCTACTTCACCTGGCGCAGGGTGTTGAGCAGGGCCCGGGCCGGCGCGTTATTCGGGTCGAGGCGAAGGATTTCGAGGGCCTGCTTCTCCGCGTCAGCCGGCCGGTTTGCCCGGGCCAGGGCCTGGCCGAAAGCGAGCCGGGCTTCAAGCGAGCGTGGCTTCTGTCGCACGGCCAGTTCCAAGTGGTGGATTGCCTCCCGCAGGGAGTCCATCCGCACGCACAGCAATCCCAGGGCGTAGCGGGCCGGGTAATACTCGGGGTTTATGCGCAGGCCCTCACTGTAGAGCGTGAAGGCCTCGGTTTGGCGGCCCAGGCCCTCGAGCAGTTTGGCCAGGTTGATGCGGGGCAACGCGGCCTGGGGCTGCATCTCAATCAACGCCCGCCACTGTTGCTCGGCCCCCGCCGTGTCCCCGCCGTTTTCCAGCAATGCAGCCAGGTTCCAACGGAGGTCGGGGTCTTTGGGGTAACGGGTAACGAGCTCTGAAACCTGCTGGATGTCGCGCCGGACCTGCGCCGGTTTGCTGGCGAGCCGGTATCGGGCGAGTTGCTCGTTGATGCCCTGCAGTCTGCGGGCGTGGCCGACCTGGCTCGTAAAGGGCGCCCCCTCAAGACGTTCCCGTATCACCTCGAGCGCCTCGTAGCGATTCCGCTCCGTCAATCCCAGCAGCCGCAGGCATTGGGCCTGCGAAACCCATTGGCCGGGTGCTTCCAACGAGAGCGCCCTGGCAGCCTGCTCCGCCACCGCGCGGGCCAGGAGATAATTTCCCTCCGGGGTCAAGTGGACGTGCTCATAAAAGTAGTCGGCGCCCGGCAAACCGTGCGGACTGTTGGCGGCAAAGAGTTCCTCGGCATCCAAGAGGCTCACGCGTCGGGCGGCGAATGCGGCGGCGGCCCGCCGGATGATTCCGTTGATGCGCCCGTCGGCGCGGAATTGGAGCGCATCATGGTCGCGGGCCAGGCGAAATAGAGTGGCCGCTTCGGCATCCTGCCCCAGCAGGCGAGAGCATTCCGCCCGACGAAAGGCCAGGTCGGCAAACTCGCCGTCAATCCGGGCAGCCCCTTCGTAAGCCACCTTGGCCTCGGCCAGTTTGCCCTGGTCTTGCCACGCAACGCCCGCAGCGTATGTGGTCTGCCACTCGGCCAACTCAGTGGCAGAGAGGCCCGGCCGGTGGAGCGAGGCGAACGGGGCACAATCCTTGAGGTTGGCAGCGACGGTGCAGAGAATTATCGGCACGCCGGCGCGGGCGCCAGTGGCCAGCACGTCGGCCAGGTTCCGCTCAAAATGCCGATAGACCCTGGCGGTCGCCGGCGCATCATGACGGACCTTCAGGTCCGCCATCATTGCCATCCCGGCCCACTCCGGCAAAGGCTGGTTCCGCCGGAGCGCGAAATCCAGCGTCCCGTCCAGCAACTGGCCGAGCCGCGTCGCCTTGGCCCACAACGTGGCGCGCACCACGGGGAGGGCGGGCGCCCGCGCGCCGAAGACCGAGACCGAGCCGAAAGGCCCGATGATTTCGTTGTTGCCCATATAGACGATCCACAGGTCTCCCTGCTTTTGGGCGCAGTCCCGGGCAATCGGCAGGATGACATGGGAGTTGATGGCCACCATCGCGGCGTTGATCACCTCGATTTGCCGGTTGGGAAAACGTTCGCGCAAGAGCACTTCCACCATCCGCGGCAGGCCGAACTTGAAGTCCGGGTCTCCCATAGCCGCCGACTCGCCGAGCACAAAAATGCGCAGTGTGTTCGGTTGTTTCACCGCCGGCATCGTGAAGGGCCGAGGATAGCGAACCAGCCCGGGCGGAAAGAAGCGCCGGCCATAGTCCTGGTTGTCCGTCCAACTGGCGCGCCCCTGGATGAGCCGTTTCTGAAAGAAATGGGGAGAATACCCATAGCCGGCCAGCCGGAGGACACCTTCGGCCAACAGGAAAAAGACCAATGGGATTCCCACCGCAGACAGCAAGCGGAAGCAGATTTGGCGGCGCGGGCTTGCGGCGCCGCCCCCGGTGGTTGCCGCCGGAGTTGGCGTCGTCAACGCGGGTTTACGCTGTGGGGTGCCTCTGCGCAACGCGGAGAGGCTAGCGCCCGCCTCGTTGAGCGTCCAGCCGGATCAGTTGTTTGCGAGTCTGCCCAGGCGGGCTTGGGGATGGGCTGTGGCTCTTGCTTTCATGCCATTACGTTGCCATAGTTTTGGCATGACTGCCACCATACGAGTGGATGCTTCAAGTCGAATCGTGCTCTCCCGCGATCTGCGCTGGGCTGCAGGCATCCCGCCCGGGCAGAAGCTCAGCCCGGATATTTCACGGGTTTCGCCAGCCGGACGGTGTAGCGCAGGCTTCCAGCCTGCCGTATCGCGGATTTCCAATCCGCCGATGCCGCCAAGCAGGTACAGCCTGCCGACCGGAGGTCGGCGATACAGCAGGTTGGAAACCTGCGCTACGCAGCCTCGGTAGCCCGGTTCCATTCCTGGGTCGTGAAATATCCGGGTTAGGGTTTCGGCCACGCCCGGGAGAATCATCCTCGAGATCGAGCCGAACCCAGGCAAAATCGTCAAGCGCGGAAAACACAAGGTCTGGACCGGCCAGGTTCCCTCCACGCCGCTCGAAGAGGCCGTGGAGCGTGTGCGCCACTACGAGCGATGACCTTCCTGGACACTTCGCGCACGCGGCGCCTGAACTTGAAGTGATGGCGCCTTGGGTCTGATCGCACTTGCTGCCTCGCCGGGGGGGCGGTTATCGTATGCCCGATTGAAGCCTAATCAACACGAGGCCAATGCCTCGCCATCCCCGGGAGCCCCTCAAGAAAACCTGCCGGCGAAGGACTCGCGGGGCCGGCTTCGGCCATCCCACTTCGTTCTTCGTCCGCCAGCAGTTGGGTGGCAGAGCGGTTTTGGTCGAAAATGGCTGGTTCGGACTTCGTTTTTTCCCTCCCGCCCTGGCGCGCAGATTGAGCAGGAGCCAAACTGGTTGACACCGGAGTTCATCCCGCCTCCAGCATCAAGGTTCCTCGGAACAAATGTGCCAGACCTTACACAGCCAATCAATGTCCGGCACAATGTTGCAACCCGGAGGGTTGTCAGAAGGTAGCCGGGGGTCGCGGCGAAGTGGCGACCCCCGGTCGATGGCGATTAGAGTCGTGCACCCCGGAACGGGGTGCCAGAAACATGCGCCTGGTGTGGGCCGCCTTCTGGCATCCCTCCGGGATGCGGCCCCACGCTGTCGTCCAACCGGGGGTCTCGCTACGCTTCGACCCCCGGCTACCCGCTTTCATCCCTCCGGGATGAATCCGGCAGGGTGGGAGTCCGCCCTGCGGTTCTTGCCGCGTTGGAAAGGGAGAAACAGGCGAATCACCCATGAATTGTCGCAATTCTAGGACGCTTTCAGGATCGGCAGCGCGGTAAAAAAGCCATTTGCTACCAGACGCCTATGTACTTGTCATAGATGGAGACCAGGGCGTTGAAGTTTTGGTTCTGAGTGGAGGCGCGGACCTTACTTACGAAAGCCAGGTGTTCAAGGAAAGCGCGGACCTCGCCGGCGCCCATACGCAGGAGGCGGTGTTTTTGATAGAGGGATGTATCGTCGGGTCCAAGCGACGTAAGATTGCTCCGTGCGGGGGCAATAATGGCGCACGTGCAGCTCATCACAGGCGCGATCGACAAATTTCTTTGGCTTGGGAGGGGCTGTAGCGTCTGTCGTTTCAACATTTCGGATCATAATTTGTGCTTGCAATCGAGCCGGGAGGCTTTACGATGCATTTGTTATGACGAGCACTTTTGAGTGCCTCCAAACAACTTGGACTTAATCCCAAAGTTAGCCAAAAGGGGAACATCACCTATGCATATCACGCACAGCTACATGGCCGCGGTCAAGGCCCCGTTCCGATGCGTCTTCTTTTTGCTGGTTGAGGACTACATTGAAGCCCAGACGCATTTCGCGCGTGATTTGGATCTGTATCTTGAGCGCTTTGCGCGTAATCTTCGGGACAGCGCGGCCTTAGTAAGGCCATTCACGGGGGATATTGACACCGTCCGGCAGGAGGTGCAAGCAAAGAAGTGGACAGAGGAGGAGATGGCTGAGGTCTGTAACGCGCCAGCTTTGCTTATGATTGACAGAGATTTCGCCGCCTTTGATCCGCGTGAGCATCCTTGGCTCATTATCAATTTTGGTCGTAGGGTGACCGGAGCATACGGAGGGCAATTACTTTTCGAGCACCTTCTTGACGAGTTAGTGCAGGCCGTGCTGGATGCCGATGAAGACTTTTTCTCGGCCGCGTATAAGCTAAAGCATGAGATCCAAGCGGTCGAATGCGCAAAAGTGTTTGAAGCAAAGCCGGGAATCTTTGGATTCAGTATCAACCTCTTTCACGCAGGATCGGTGCTTAGCAGGATTTACAGTCGCATGCGTGGTCCAAAGCACAAAACGGCTAACAAACGGGTCGAGTGAGCGCTCTTCCGCTTGCGCTGCATGAAAGGTCGGTCCTAGAATTATGGCAGTGTCCTAATGACAAGCTGGAACCTCACCCCGCAGGAGGCGGCCCTGACGGCAAAGTCTCTGCGCATTCAGCATTGCTGGAGAACAATAGCAAGCGTTGCGGCGCGGATGCCCAGAGCTTGTCCACCTCCCGATAACAGCGTATTCTGAATTGCATGAGCTTAAAACTCACCGCTGTTTTCCGCCGGTTTCCTGAAGGCTATGCGGCGTTCGTGGAGGAGTTGCCTGAAGCCAATACGCAAGGGGCGACGTTGGAAGAAGCGCGGGCTAATCTGCTGGCGGCTGCCAGAATGGTTCTGGAAGCCAACGGCCAGATGGCTGAGGAGGAATTGCGCGGGCAGGAGGTCATTCGTGAACCGCTGGCGCTCGGCCCGGCATGAAGCGGCTGGAATCGCGAAATCATCGAGTTCATCGCACGGAAAATCTGCAAGGACTTGGACGTTCCGCCTGCCTGAACCGTACACCGCGCCCTAATTCTTTCCGCATCCGGCGGCGCCTGGCAATGAACAGGAGGAAGCGGAGGAAACGGAGAACAGCCAATCTCCGTTCTCTCTGTTTGCTCCTGTTCAAACTCGCGCGCAGCAAGGGCGGAGGCGGTGATCCAGACATCGACGACAGCGACCTGCGCCCTTGCAGGGCGCCGGAGTGTGCTGAGGGGCCGGTCTTCCCAGGGTGTTACCCTGGGCTGATATGCGGTGCGCTTTCAGCGCGTGCTCGTCGGTTGAATCGTTTGGCAGCGGAAAGCTCCAAGCTCCGGAACCCGGGGATGGGAGGAGGGTGTCTGGGGCGCGGCGTTGAAGAGTCCTGTCTTGCGCCAACAAAGTGCCGTCCCTCGCCCCTCAACCCTCGGCCCTCGACACTCGCCCCTCGCCCCTCGGACGTTGGATTGCTTGGGAACTGGGGTCTGGCCAAGCTTGCTGCCCCGCCGGGGGGCGGTTATCATTTGCCCTGTTGAAGCCTAACCGACATTTGCCCTTGGTCGCGGCCCTCCTGCTCCACACGCTCGCCATTGCCCAGACCTGGCAGGAGGGGCCCGGCTATCGGTTTGCGCCTCTGACGGTTCCGCCCGGTGGCCGGGCGGGGTTTACCCGTCTCCTGCCGCAGGAAACCGGCATCTGGTTCACCAATTCTCTGCCCGAGTCGCGCTCGCTCACGAACACAATCCTGCCCAACGGCTCGGGCGTCGCCGCCGGGGACGTGGACGGAGATGGATGGTGCGACCTGTTCTTTTGCGGCTTGGGCGGTGGCAGCCGGTTGTATCGCAATCTGGGCAACTGGAAATTCGAGGACATTACCGAGCGCGCCGGAATAACATGCTCGAACCTCGATGCCACGGGCGCGGTGTTCGCGGACCTCAACGGCGACGGCCATCTGGATTTGCTGGTCAATTCCATCGGCCAGGGCACGCATATATTCATCAATGACGGCCGGGGACACTTCTGGCACAGCCCGCAGGTGCTCAATCGTGGGCGCGGCGGCACTTCCCTGGCCCTGGCGGACACCGCCGGAACCGGCCGGCTGGACCTCTACATCGCCAACTACCGGGCCTCGACGATAATGGACGCTCCGGGCACCCGGTTCAGCATGAGGATGGTCAACAACCAGGCCGAGGTCGCCCTGATCAACGGCCGGCCACCGACGGACCCGGAATGGACCAATCGCTTTCGCTTCAAAACGGAATTGGACGAGCGAGGCCGGGGCCGTTTGGGCCGGGAAGAACTGGGAGAGCCGGACGTGTTCCTCCGAAACGACGGGCAGGGCCATTTCGAGGCGGTCTCGTGGACCGGCGGCACCTTTCTGGACGAGGAGGGCAAGCCGCTGACCGCACCGCCCTTCGACTGGGGGTTGTCCGTCGTGTTTCGCGATTTCAACGGGGATGGCTGGCCCGACCTTTACGTCTGCAACGACTTCCTCTCCCCGGACCGCTTTTGGCTCAACGACGGCCATGGCCGCTTTCGCGCGGCCCCGCGCCTGGCCCTGCGCGAGACGAGCTTCTCCTCGATGGGAATGGATGTCGCCGATTTGAACCGCGACGGCTACGATGATTTCATGGTGGTGGACATGCTCAGCCGCGACCATCGGCGGCGCCTGACGCAGCGCAACTCGATGTATGCCCAGAGCGCCATGATGGACTCGATCGCCGAGCGCATCCAGTATCCGCGCAACACGCTGTTTTTGAACCGCGGCGACGGCACCTACGCCGAGATAGCGCAATACGCGGGCCTGGAGGCCTCCGAGTGGTCCTGGGCGCCGATCTTCCTGGACGTGGACCTGGATGGCTACGAAGACGTGTTGATCCCCAACGGTTTTGTGCGCGACAACATGAACCTGGACGCCCAGGACCGCATCCGGCAAGCCACGGCCGCGAAGAGGGTCCGCTCGGTCGAGGACCTGGCGTTGCGCAAGATGTTTCCGCCGTTGGCCACGCCCAACCTGGCCTTCCGCAACCGCGGCGACCTGCGCTTCGAGGAAGTCGGGCAACAATGGGGCTTCAACGCGGCGACGATTTCCCAAGGCACATGCCTGGCTGACCTCGACAATGACGGGGATTTGGATGTCATCGTCAACAACCTCAACGAGGCGGCCGGATTGTATCGAAACAACACCTCGGCCCCGCGAATTGCAGTGCGTCTGCGCGGCCTGCCTCCGAACACGCGGGGAATCGGGGCGCGAATTCGGGTGACCGGCGGGCCGGTGGCGCAAAGCCAGGAAATGATGTGCGGCGGGCGCTATCTCTCCTGCGACGACGCGATGCGGGTCTTTGCCGCCGGGAGCCTGACCAACCGGTTGCGGATTGAGGTTGCCTGGCGCAGCGGCAAACGCAGTTTGGTGGCCGAGGCCCGGCCCAATTGCCTTTACGAAATCGCCGAGGCCGGCGCAGTCGAGCCTCCGGCCACCCACCCGCCGCAGCCCGTGCCGCCTGTGTTTGAGGATGTGAGCGAACGGTTGGGCCATACACACCAGGACGAGCCCTTTGATGACTTCCAGCGGCAGCCCTCGTTGCCGAAACGACTGAGCCAGTTGGGGCCGGGAGTTTGCTGGTGGGACGTGGATGGGGACGGCAGGGAGGATTTGATCATCGGCAGCGGCAAAGGCGGCCAGTTGGCCAGGTATCAGAACGACGGGAAAGGCGGGTTTAAGCGGTCGAGCCAGCCTCCCTGGACGGGAGTTGCCGGGCGCGACCAAACGGCGATTGTGGGTTGGGGGACGGGCGCGGTGTTGGTGGGCAGCGCCAATTACGAGGATGGCCAGGCGAGCGGCGCGGCCGTCCATGCCTATCAGAAGGGGGCGGACCGGGAGGCTGAGGTTGCGGGGGCGTGGGATTCGAGTGTCGGGCCGCTGGCGGTGGCTGATTACGACGGAGACGGTGAACTGGACCTGTTCGTAGGGGGGCGGGCCAAAGGCGGGCAGTATCCGGCGCCGGCCAGCTCGCGGCTTTACCATGGCCGGGGGGGCAAGCTGGTGTTGGATGAAGCCAACACTGCGCGGCTGCGCGAGGTGGGGCTGGTGAGCGGGGCCGTGTGGAGCGACCTGGACGGGGACGGATGGCCGGAACTGATTCTCGCCTGCGAATGGGGACCGATCCGCATCTTCCACAACGATCATGGCGCGCTAGTCCCCTGGAACCCGCCTTTGACCATATCCGCAGCCCCCAACCCTCGCCCCTCGGCGCCCGACCCTCGACACCCGACCCTCGACACTCTTACCGGCTGGTGGAACGGGGTTACCACGGGCGACGTGGATGGGGACGGCCGCCTGGACATCATCGCCACCAATTGGGGGCGGAACAGCAAGTACGAGCGCTACCGGAAGAGGCCCTTGCGCATCTATTACGGGGATTTCACCCAGGACGGCAGCGTCCAATTGCTCGAGAGCCATTTCGAGCCGGATATGGACAGGTACGTGCCGAGCCAGGCGCTCGATAGCGTCACCCAGGCCATACCGTTCCTGGTCGGGCGCTTTCCGACGCACCAGGCCTGGGCCGAGGCCGGCATCGACGACGTAATCGGCGACCGCCGCGCCGCCATCCGCTATTGCGAAGCCGCCTGGCTGGAGACCACGGTCTTCCTGAATCGGGGGGATCACTTCGAGGCCCGTGTGCTGCCGCTCGAGGCCCAACTTGCCCCTTGTTTCGCGGTGTGCGTGGCGGACTATGATGGCGATGGGAACGAGGACATTTTCCTGGGCCAGAATTTCTTCGCGGTGGCCAGCGGCACCTCCCGCTACGACGCCGGACGGGGCTTGTGGCTCCAGGGCGATGGGCATGGCGGATTCCGGGCGGTGCCGGGGCAGGAAAGTGGCGTGAAGGTCTATGGCCAGCAAGGCGGCGCCGCCGTCTGTGATTTCGATGAAGACGGGCGAGCCGATTTGGTGGTCAGCCAGAATGGCGCCCAGACCCGGCTCTTTCACAACGTCGGAGCCAAACCCGGCTTGCGTGTGCGCTTGCAGGGCCCGGAAAGGAACCCGCACGGCATCGGGGCGGTCCTGCGCCTCAAGTTCGGCCCCAGGTTCGGGCCGGCCCGGGAAATCCACGGCGGCTCCGGTTACTGGTCGCAGGATAGCACGGTCCAAGTTATGGGCGCGCCGACCGAGCCGACGCAGATTTGGGTGCGTTGGCCGGGCGGACGCTCGGTGGCGGCGGACCTGCCGCCCAAGGCCAGAGAAGTGGTGGTAAATCTCCAGGGCGAGGTCCGCCGGACCCGTTGAGAAATCCTAACCCGGATATTTCACAGGGTTTCGCCGGCTGGAAGGTGTAGCGCAGGCTTCCAGCCTGCTGTATCGCGGATTTCCAATCCGCAGATGGGGCCAAGCAGATACAGCCTGCCGACTGGAAGTCGGCGATACAGCAGGTTGGAAACCTGCGCTACGTAGCTTTGGCAGCCCAGTACCGCTCTTAGGCTGTGAAATATCCAGGCTAACTGTTCCCTGGCGATCAAGAGCATTGCCGCCCGGGTGCGATTGCCCGCCTCCAAGAGGTCCAACGCTCCCGCCCCCCAGGGCCAGTGACAAAGTCGCCGAAACGGGCCCCATTCCCTGACTGTAGGAGACGACGTAAGGAGTCTCTGATCAATGGCTTCCGATGGGAGCAGGCTTTCGCTGTGCTCCAAACTCAATTAGAGACTCCTTACGTCGTCTCCTACGGGCGCACCCCAGATTTTTCCGGGGCGCGAACCCGGGCCGCATCCAGCCCGCGCCCGTCGGTTCGATTCTGTCCCGGAGGGACAACGCAGAAAAAACGAACCCTGCTATGGTTTGCGGCCGCCTCCCTCGGCGGTTTCACTCCGGCTGCGCCGACGGGGCCTGCTCCCGATCCACAGTAAGACGAGTGACCATGAGGGCCGACATAACGTCGTAACGCTCGTCTTCACCAAACACGACAACCCGTCCGCCAGCCGGCGAAACGGCAATATGATCGACGGTCGGAACCCGCACCTGTCCGCCATCCGCCAAGTGGATCGTGAACGGCACGAACGGAGTCGCATGAGCGCGTTTACGAATGTCGCCAATCATAGCTTGCATCACATTACGCCGAGGCACATCGGCACGCAACACAGGACCATTGATGCCAGCAATTCCGCAAGGTGGGGTGCGCCGCCGCTTTACTTTCGGAGGCCCAGATTTTTGTCGGCGCCGAGCGCTGTCGTGATGGAGGGGCGGCCGGGCAGAGCCCGCGCGAGACAACACCTCTCCCGCAGTCCCCGAGTCCTCCTTGTTGCGTCGGCCAGTTTGCAAAGAGCAACACCCCGAAAGCGCTCGCCCAGGCGGTCGTCAGCCACAGGCAAACCACAAATCCCAAGGCAAGTCCTCCTCCAAAGCCAGATCCAGGTCATGCGCCAGCTCTTTGAGGCTCACCTGGCCCAACCGGACCAGTTGACTGTGGAGCACCGCGTAGGCGCTAAAGAGGACGAAACCTAGGACTAAAATCAGCATTTGCGCCAACATGGCCACCGGTTCGTGATGGTAGCAATGCTCCAGGTGGTAGAATTGCGTCAGCTCATTGAACGCCTTGTTCTCGATGCCCCAGCGCCGGTGACCGCCCTCATAGACGACCTGGACCGGATAGCCCGCCAAGCCCTCCGATGCCATCCACCACCAGTCGCTGGTCTGGGGTTGATGGGTCATTTTTCCGCCCACCATCTTGTGCTGGATCCACGTCTCCTGCGAGTGGACCACCCGCACTTTGCGGCCGTAGCTCTTGCTGAAGTTCAGGTCTTTGACCTCCCAGAGTTTGACGTGCCGGCCACGGGTTTCGTCGTCAAACTCCAGAGCGGGTTCTTGTCCGGCACTCAGGGCGCGCGCCTCTTGCAAGACCTCCATCCGTTCCTGTTTGAGCACGACGATCCAGGCCCAGCCCAGCTTCTCCACCGCCTTCAAAAAGGGGCCTTGCACATACCAACTGTCAATGGTCACGGCGTTGAAAAAGCGCACGCCGTAAAGCCGGCGAATCCGCCCCAGCAGGCGCAGGCCGGCCTGGGCTTCCTCTTCCCCGGGACCGATAGGCTCCACGTCCACCAGCACGTTGAACTTGGGCCCGTTGATCTGGGCAAAGACATACCGGTGGTAGTATTCGATCACCGTGTGTTTTTGGCCTTGGTCGTCGGTCTCTTGAATCTCCCTCTGGCAGCAGCACGGACAGCAGCGACTGCGACTGTGGAAGTGTTCGTTGGCGTCCAAACTCAGGAGCAGCAGGCCGTTGATTTTACAGCTCTCCAGCGCCTTGTTGGCCTTGAGGTTCTTGTTCACCCCGGCCAGGCCTTGGCGCAAGTCCTCCAGGTAGAAGCGCTCGCTCACATAGTGAAAGGCGTCGTCGCTGATGCGCTCTTGCCAATGGATGAGGTGTTGCCAGCGCCGACGCTTGGTTTGCTTGGAGAGATCCAGGTAACTGCCGACGCGGATGGCCACGCC